>NZ_JCAXEX010000002.1:0-396658 GCF_059758555.1 Solibacillus sp. GQ1
TTTAAAAATTAAATTGTGGGTTTGTAGCTCAGTTGGTAGAGCATTAGATTGAAGCTCTAAGTGTCGGCGGTTCGATTCCGTCCAAACCCACCATATTTTTGCCGGTGTAGCTCAGTTGGTAGAGCAACTGACTTGTAATCAGTAGGTCGAGGGTTCGACTCCTTTCGCCGGCACCATTACCTGGAGGGGTAGCGAAGTGGCTAAACGCGGCGGACTGTAAATCCGCTCCTTAGGGTTCGGCGGTTCGAATCCGTCCCCCTCCACCATCCTTTTGATAGGGGCATAGTTTAAAGGTAGAACTACGGTCTCCAAAACCGTCAGTGTGGGTTCGATTCCTACTGCCCCTGCCAAATAACTTATAAATACTTAAAATAATATAGTGGCGGTTGTGGCGAAGTGGTTAACGCACCTGATTGTGGTTCAGGCATTCGTGGGTTCGATTCCCATCAGTCGCCCCATTTTTATTTAGGTTTAAGTATTAAAATTATATTATAGTGGCGGTTGTGGCGAAGTGGTTAACGCACCTGATTGTGGTTCAGGCATTCGTGGGTTCGATTCCCATCAGTCGCCCCATTCTATATAAAATTTAAATATTTGGGGTATAGCCAAGCGGTAAGGCAACGGATTTTGATTCCGTCATGCCCTGGTTCGAATCCAGGTACCCCAGCCATTTTTTTATTTGCGGAAGTAGTTCAGTGGTAGAACACCACCTTGCCAAGGTGGGGGTCGCGAGTTCGAACCTCGTCTTCCGCTCCAAATATGGCGGCATAGCCAAGTGGTAAGGCACAGGTCTGCAACACCTTTATCACCGGTTCAAATCCGGTTGCCGCCTCCATATTTTATTAAATCGGAAAACCCGATTTTTTTTTACCTTATTTTGCCGAGTTGGTGGAATGGCAGACACGACGGACTCAAAATCCGTTGCCGCGAGGCGTGTGGGTTCAAGTCCCACACTCGGTATCTAAAAAAAGACTTCACAGTTCATACTGTGAGGTCTTTTTTTATTTTTATAATCGATATATAAAGTCCCATAATCTTTTTAAAGAGCATAGAATAGATTATAGAATCCGACTTCAACAGTGTTATTTATAATTGAAATTAGGAAAGAATATATTTATAAATTCTTTTATATGATAATGAGAAAAATGAAGTCTGCGTACGGAATATTGGGAAATTAGTATTGGAGAATATTATATTATATACAAAGAAAATTAGTATTTTTTTCAGAAAATCCTGCACGTTTTTTCTGGCGTATTAAAATTATTTACTATAAAATTAACATAGTGATGTTAGGAATGAATTTAAAAAAACGTATTTTATTTAAGTGATCTATAAATTATGGAATATAGCGAGGAAGTAGGGAATTAAATAAATGAATGTAGCAACAAACTTTAAATGGATTGAAGCGGCGAACTATGATGAGATGAGTAAAATTGCCGCAACAATTTTTATAGACCAACTGAAAAAGAATAGTGAAACGGTATTAGGATTGGCTACTGGAGGTACTCCTGAAGGTTTTTATAAAGAGCTGGTAGCAGCATACAAAGCAGGCGAGGTCTCTTTTGCACAGGCCAAGTCCTTTAATTTGGATGAATATATCGGCATTAATCCGGCAAATGAATCGAGCTACCATTATTATATGGATCATCATCTGTTTAATCATATCGATATGAAACAGGTAAATATTAATTTACCTGCAGGCAATAAATCAAATTTAGAAAAGGCCGCTGCTGAATATGATGCGATGATTAAGGAAGCAGGAAATATTGATATCCAGCTTTTGGGAATTGGTGTAAATGGACATATTGGTTTTAATGAGCCGGGAACTCCCTTCGATTTAGGTACAAATATTGTAGAGCTTGCACAGTCTACACGTGAAGCGAACCAAGTTTATTTTGATTCAATTGATGATGTGCCGACACATGCTATTACAATGGGTATCAAAACAATTTTGAGTTCTAAAAAGATTGTATTATTAATTTCGGGTGCATCAAAACAAGAGGCCTTTGATTGTTTGCGCAGTGGGATAGTAACAGAAGACTTCCCTGCAAGCGCTCTGCACAACCATCAGGATGTGACCGTTATTTATACAGATGTAAAATAAAATAAAGGAGTGCATACAATATGCACTCCTTTTTATATTATTTCATCGTCGAAATAAATACCCCAGCAATAACAGCAATCCCACCGATTACTTGTGCAAGCAGGAGTTGCTCATTTAAAAACAGCACGGCAAAGATTGTAGCGAATAGTGGAATGAAGTTAAGGTAGATTCCTGCTTTGTTTGCACCTAAGGAGACAACTCCAGTGTTCCAGCTTAAAAAGGCAACAATTGAAGCAATGATCCCTACATAAATAATCGCCCCCATTGTCGAAGCGTTCCATACGATTGCTTGTGACGTTGTAAGTTGTTCATATACTGCAAACGGGAGTAACATAATGGCACCGATTACGATCGTCACTAAAAATGTAGAGTATCCGGGCAGTTTACCAGAGTACTTTTTAATGAGTAATGAGTAGACACTCCAGCACACTACCGCAACTAATACGATTAAGTCTCCTTTGTTAAATGAAAATGAAAACAGGCTTTGTACTGAACCCCCAGATATAATAAAGAGCACTCCGGCTAAAGACAGCAGCGTGCCGAGCAGTTGAAATTTTGTTAAACGTTCTTTTAAAAAGATGAAGCTCAGTATGTATATAATAATTGGTGTTGATGAATTCATTAATGATGCATTAATGGATGTCGTATAATGCAAGCCGATATAAACGAGCGTATTGAATGCAGCAACTCCTGTAAGTGCTAAAACAATGACGACGCCCCAATGCTGTCTCAGTGCAGACCATTCTTTTTTCGTACGTTGGTAAGCGATAGGGAAAAATACGAGAAAGGCGACTATCCATCGCAAAAAAGCAAGAGTAATCGGAGGAATATCTCCAGAAACAGCGCGTCCAATTACAAAGTTACCGCCCCATAATAAAGTAGCTAAAATGAGCAGTAGCGGTGGTGGAAATTTCATTATTGTACATCTCCTTATATTGGAAAAATGATTTTATCTATTATAGGGACAACCCCATGGAATTTGCAATGCGCTTTACATAAAACGCTATGATACAATAGCGACAGAAGTAAAAGGAGGTCATTAACATGAAAATTCGACCAGCAAGATTACAGCATGGCGATACTGTAGGATTAGTTAATTTAAGCAGTCCGCTTAAGACAGAATCATTAGGTGATAAATTAGCGCTTTTAGAAGAGCTTGGTTTAAAATATAAGCTTGGTAATACGGTACAGGATTATGAAGGCTATTTGGCAGGTTCCGATGAGGAGCGAATTAAAGATTTCCACCAGATGATTGTCGATCCAGAAGTGAAGGCAGTCTTTTTAGTGACGGGCGGCTATGGGGTCTCAAGAATTATCGATAAAATAAGTTACCCATTAATCGAGGACAATCCAAAAATTATTTGGGGCTTTTCTGATGTGACGGCTTTACATACTCAAGTAAACGAGTTTGCAAATTTAGTGACATTCCATGGCCCGATGATGTCCAGTCCAAAAGGGGAGCTGGATACTCTTTCTAAAAAGATGTTCCAACAGCTTTTCCAACCGATTGAAATTCAGTATACGGAAAGCATTTCTCCTCTTACGACAGTTGTACCGGGAGTTGTACGCGGAGAATTGATAGGCGGAAATTTAAACCGTATTGTCAGTACGCTAGGAACTAAATTTGAGATTGATGTACGTAATAAAATTTTACTTCTTGAAGACATAGGGGAAACAATTGAGCAAATTGATTTAATGCTGAACCAGTTGCGTCTTTCAAGAAAGCTGGAGCTTGCAGCAGGTTTTGCTATAGCAGATTTTAATATGCCGGATGATACATATAGCTATGAAGATGTATTGAAGGTAATAGAAGGGTATTTGAAGCCGTTTAACAAACCAGTATTAGCTGGTTTCAAAATTGGCCACTGCGAACCTAATATTGCGATTCCATTAGGTGTGGAAGTAATTTTGGATGCAGATGAAAAAGCATTAAGAATTTTACCAGGTGTAGAGTAAGAATTATATATAATTAAAAGCAAAGACACCTTTTCACAAATGTGAGCAGGTGTCTTTTAATAACGAGCGAGCAAAATTACTCTATAGTTTGTGTTAGCCTTTACTATGGTTGGTTATGAGTTAAAGGTAACATTGTAAACGGTAAAGAGTTATTGGTTTCACCAGTTGTTGGGAATGCCGAAGCATAATCGCTCGTTATTACCTAGTTTGGAGTCTCACCGCCCTAGGTTTAGAAATAATTGCTGTCATCAAATTCAATTTCAACTTGATAGTTTTTGGCATTAATTAAGTTGGAAAGGCGATGTGCCTCTTTTTCAAGCTCGTTTGCACGGTTTCGATATGTCATTGGATCATACAATGCTACGCGGTAAAGCATAGCATCACCGGAATTGTGGTAAAATGCTTCTTTTTCTTCTGAACCAAGGTTTTTACAAAATTGTGCTTCTGCGCGTAATTGGCTCGCCAGTTCAATCGCTTCGACAATAGGCATTTCCTCATCTTTAAATACAACCGTATTGTCGATGTTAGCTCGGTAGATTAGGGCATCAAGCTTACGTGAATCATAACGAAGCTCTTTTAGCTCTCCTTCAAGCATTTCAAGAGAATAGTCAGGTGTTTTTGGCTGTTCACCTTTCTCGATAATAACATGTGTTAATGAATGCACTTGCATTGTTCGTTCCTGTATTCTTTTCGTAATGATACTTTTCAGTTTTACTGCCTCAGCTAAGTTAATACTCAAATGATTCCACTCCTTAAAAATGAACTTTTGAATTTTCCTTTGATAGAATATGTACTTCATATTCGCCACCGCTAATTTGTGTAAACATGTTTCCTGCACTGCTCAATAGTTTAGTTGCTTCTTCTTCACTTAAGGAAGGGCGTAAATAAAAGATTTGCAGCGCATTTGTCGTAGCTTCTGTTACAGCCGTCCTTTTTGAATCAACAAAGGGACTGCCGAATGGGCCGAGCGCATCTTTTGAATGGATGATATTTTCCAATGAATTAAACCGTCCATTGATCCCCTCGTAGCCTGTCGATGCATTACCAACTTCGATTTCCACGTCCCCTTTAATAACATCTAAATCATATATGCCAACAGGAATCTCGTATTGCAGTGAAAAGAAGTTGTTTAAATCAACAGCCGAATGGAACGGTGCTAAATATTGCTGTTTAGCGATACGTCGCATTAAACTTTCGGCAGAGTGACGGTAACGGTTCGGATCACCGCCGAAAGCCTTCCAAAGCTGGCGCCACTCTTTAATACCAGGTCGTTCTGTCACAGGTGTTTCCTGTAATTCCAAATATAGATTTTCCTGATAAAGTTGTGTACGTCCTTTAATCATTTGAGGAGATTCTTCAACGATAATTTTGCTATAATGGATAAGGCCAATTTTTAATTGTTCATTTACAGAAAAAAGAGCTTCATTTATTGAAATAGTCATGTAGAACACCTTCTTACATTGTTTTTATGGAATAAATACTAAAATATGTAATGAGAAATAAATTTATATTTATTGTACCATTTGAAAGGAGCATGTGAAATGAAAGTACATCAACTTCAAGAAGATTTAGTGAAATATGCAGCATCCATTGGTGTTGATAAAATCGGATTTACAACCGCTGCTCCGTTTCATGAATTAAAGAATCGTCTACGTCGTCAGCAACAATTAGCATACCAATCAGGCTTTGAAGAAGCAAATGTAGAGCTGCGTACAGAGCCTTTAAAATTATTAGATGAAGCAGAAAGTATTATTGCGATTGCGATTGCGTATCCTTCACGCATGCAAGATGCCCCGCAAGGAAAGAAAGGGGAGCGTCGCGGCATTTTTTGCCGTGCTTCATGGGGAATTGATTATCATACAGCAGTTCGTGAACGTCTGCAGCTCATTGAAGCTTGGCTGCAGGAACGTGTGCCGAATGTAAAGGTAAAATCGATGGTAGATACCGGGGAACTGGTAGATCGTGCGGTTGCAGAACGAGCAGGAATCGGCTGGAGCGCCAAAAATTGCTCTATCATTACACCTGAATATGGTTCGTACGTCTATTTAGGCGAAATCATCACGAATATCCCGTTTGCTCCAGATACACCGATGGAAGATGAATGCGGGGACTGTACATTATGTATTGATGTATGTCCAACTGGAGCAATCGTTGCACCAGGGCAGCTGAATTCACAGCGTTGCATAGCTTTTTTAACTCAGACGAAAGGATTTTTGCCCGATGAGTTTCGTGCCAAAATCGGAAACCGTTTGTATGGCTGTGATACATGCCAGACAGTGTGTCCGAAAAATAAAGGAAAGCTAAACTGGATTCATGATGAATTCACGCCGGATCCTGAAATCGCAAAACCGTTACTTCAGCCGCTTTTATCGATTTCCAATAAGGAATTTAAAGCAAAGTTTGGACATGTATCCGGCTCATGGCGCGGCAAAAAGCCGATTCAGCGCAATGCCATTTTAGCGCTTGCCCACTTTAAAGAAGAAGCGGCAATGCCTGACTTAGTTCAAGTATTGCAAAAAGATGAACGCCCTGTATTAAGAGGGACGGCTGCATGGGCAATCGGAAAAATTGGAACAGATGGGGCAGAGGACATTTTATTGGCTGCCAGAAAAACAGAGCAGGATGAAGAAGTGCTGGCCGAGATTGAAAAAGGGCTGGCAATGTTAAATCATTAAGAGAGAAGGATCAGAAGTGCCAAACCATATTGTATTATATCAACCAGAAATCCCAGCAAATACAGGCAACATTGCCCGCACTTGTGCTGGAACGAATACATCATTACATTTAATCCGTCCATTAGGTTTTTCAACAGATGACAAAATGTTAAAGCGTGCTGGATTGGATTATTGGGAACATGTGAATGTCGTATACCATGATTCTTTAGAAGATTTTATCGAGTACAGTAAAGATGGCGATGTTTATTTAATTGAAACATATAGTGATGAGCCATTTACGACACATGATTTCAGAAATTCAGAACGTGACCTGTACTTTATGTTCGGAAGAGAAACGACAGGCTTGCCGAAAGAATTTGCAAAAGAACGTGCCGATATGTGTCTGCGCATACCGCAAAGCGACCATATCCGCTCGCTGAATTTATCAAATACAGCGGCAATTGTGATTTACGAAGTACTAAGACAGCAAAACTATCCAGGTTTAAAATAAAACAAGGCAAGAAGCGACTGATGCTTCTTGCCTTGTTATTATTTCATCTTCGTTTTTATCACTTGCTCAAGCTTTGCCTGGATATTGTCGTGTTCGGATAATGTGAGGCGGATGAAGCTTTCATCCATATCGAATGCTTCGGATAAAAAACCTCCAAGTCCGCGTGCACGTCGATCTACCTGCAATAAAATTTCGACTGAGTTTGGTGATTGATGTAAAAAGACAACTTCAAGTTCGTCTAGATACCGGCGATAAGTGTTGTTTGTTGGTGTAAACTCAAATTCCTGGACAATCGGTGTTTGGCGGCGTAAATAAGAAGGGGCTTGTTCGTTATCTACTTTACGCAACCGGAAACCCATGTTTTGAATCGCTGTTAACACACCATTCGCAAGACGGGTCGGCTGAATCTCGATAAAGTCTTTATCTTTAGGGTCTACCGCATTTTTAATATCTAAGCCGGTTTGAATCCATACACGCGAGTTGCCCGTCGTTACCGGAACAACAGGGGGCAGGGCGAATGAAAATGGGATTTGGCGTTTTTCTTCTGCCTGAATTGTAAATGGCTCATTTAATTTGTATTTGTGCAGCACCGCTACATCTTTAATCTTTTTATCATCAATTTCGCGGATAAAGTTTGTATGAAGTGTTAGATAGATTGCATCAACCTGCTGTTCCGTGCTACCCCCGATGATTTCGACAACACCTGAAATATTTTCATTTAACGTGTAAGTTGATTTGTGCAATTTTGTATCAACTTTTGCTGCTCCTATACCAACACTTGCTAAAACTTTATTAAATAGTGACAAATGAATTCCTCCGTTTATTGTAATTAGTTATGTATACGTAGGACAGAAAAGAAAGTTTCAAAAAGAGCCCGAAAAATTTTTCGGGCTCTTGCTTTAGGTTACCGGTAATTATTCACCGTCTAATGTAAATACGATGCGTAAACCGTTTGGATCGACTGTTGAGAATAACTGAGTACCACCGTGTGATGGTGCTTCTGCAAAGTTTTCAACGATGAATCCGTTATTTGTCAGGCTTTGTTTTACTTCTTCAGCATATTGCGCATCCTTTAACACGACAGTAAAGGATTTTAAGCCAACCATATCGTTCGTTGGAGCATGGCCGTTGTTGCTGTTCCAAGTGTTTAATCCGAAATGGTGGTGGTATTTTCCTGTTGATACGAACAATGCCTGTGCACCGTAACGAGTCACAACATTATAATCTAATACATTTGTATAAAACTGCTCCGATTTGTCCAGATTTACTACGGATAAGTGTACGTGCCCCATAACAGTGTCAGCAGGCAAACCGTTCCAGTTGCCGTCTGCAGCTGCTAAGATCGGCTGGAAATTCAGCTGTTCTGTCACCATATGCACTTGTTCGTCCTGATTCCAAGTCCATTCCGATTCATGACGATCGATATAAATTTCGATTCCGTTTCCATCCGGATCGTTCAAGTAAAGCGCTTCTGAAACATCATGGTCTGCAGCACCGAGACGAATATTCATGTTAACAAAATGCTGTACGATGTTTCCTAAGTCCTTGCGAGAGGGTAATAGTAATGCTAAGTGGTATAAACCTGCAAAGCCTTGTTTAAGTGGCTGCGCATTTTGTACTTCGACTAGTGATACTAAGCTTGTTTGTCCGTCTGCTGTTAAGTATGCTTCCGTTTCTGTTTGCTGTAATACTTTAAAGCCGATAACCGTTGTGTAGTATTCGATCGAACGTACTAAGTTAGAAACCTTTAATTGAACATGAGCTGGGTATAGATTAGGTTTTTTATGAAAATGTGTAGCCATAATATATGAACTCCCTTAATGGTTATTTTTTATAATCAACTTACTTTATGTAACTAATATAAAATATGCGACAATAAAAGTCAAATGAAAAAGACAATCGCTACTCGACGATTGTCCTTTACTGGAAAGCTAGTGGAATTATCTTTCTTTTGGGAATGGTTTGCTATCATAGCCAGCTGTGAAAATAGCGATTAAAAATGATATGCTGACACCAAGAATTAAAAGTAATTTCATGGAAGAATCCTCCTCATGTTTTAATTATCTCTTTTTTCAGTATAGCATAAATTATTTGAAGGAATACTTTATTTATGACAGAAATCAGTCAAAATTGGAAAAAAATAATACTAAATTAATTTGGAGGGATTTATATGAAAAGAGAAGAAATCGTTAATGGAAATATGGCGAATACGATGGATGAGCTGAAAATTCTCGGGAAGCAAATGGAGAATTTAAGAGATGGCGGACAACTGGAAGAAGCGGAACGCATTTCAGATCCGCAGCAATATGATGATGAAGAGGATGAAGGGAAATAAATAAATGTGCACTGAAATTTACGTTTCAGTGCACATTTTTTTTTCGTTAAATTTGAACCTTATAGTCTTTTAATTGTTCTCGTAATGTTGCTTTTAAAAATTTGCCGACAGAAGTTTTTGGAATTTCATTTAAAAATACGACATCATCCGGAAGCCACCATTTTGCAAAGTCCAGTTCGATTGACTCGATAAGCTCTTCTTTAGAGGCCGTTGCACCTTCTTTTAAAACGACACATGCCAGCGGACGCTCTTGCCACTTCGGATGGGGAACTGCAATTACGGCTGCCTCGAAAACAGCAGGATGTGACATAAGGGCATTTTCCAGATCAACGGACGAAATCCATTCTCCGCCGGATTTGATAAGATCCTTTGTACGATCGGTAAGTTTGATATAGCCTTCTTTTGTGTAGACCGCAATGTCACCTGTATAAAGCCAGCCATCTCGGAATGCTTCATTCGTCCGTTCATCGTTGTAGTATTCAGAGGCAATCCATGGACCGCGGACACGCAGTTCACCCATTGTTTTGCCATCCCATGGAACCGGGCCATTTTCATTCACAACTTCTGTTTCAATTAGCGAAACTGTCAAACCTTGAGAAACGCGGATATTTAACTGTTCATCTGCTGTATAGTCGTTCATATCGCTTGTTAGATGCGACATACTAACAAGTGGTGAAGTTTCCGTCATACCATAGGCGTTGATATACGGAACATCAAGTTTTTCATTGTAAGCTTGAATTAAGCCTTTTGGTGATGCGGAGCCACCTGAAATAATTAAACGGACAGATGAAAGGTCACGTGGATTTTTTTCCTGTTCAACCAGTGCGCCTAGCCAAATTGTAGGGACACCTGCTGTAATTGTGACCTTTTCTTGTTCAATCAAGTCCAGTATTAAACTTGGTGTCATCATTGGTCCTGGCAAAACGATATTGGAGCCGAAATTCAATGCAGCAAACGGGAAGCCCCATGCATTTGCATGGAACATCGGCACAACAGGAAGGGCAGTGTCACTTTCTTTTACTGCAAAGGATTCAGCTAGACCAAGTGCCAGGCTGTGAAGCACGATGCTTCGATGTGTATAGACGACACCTTTTGGCATACCTGTCGTTGCAGAAGTATAGCACATCCCAGCTGGCAGATTTTCGTCCAGATCAGTCGGGAACTCGTAATTTTCATCCGCTTCCTGTAGAAGCTGTTCGTAGCTGTATACATTCGGGAAACTGGATTGTGGAGCGCTTAATTCATCACCCATGACGATAATATGTTTAACCGTTTTCAAGTGGCCAAGAGCAGGTTCGACTAACGGGAATAAGTCGCTATCAATCAATAAAATTTCATCTTCGGCATGATTGATAATATAAACAATATGTTCAGGGGCAAGGCGGATATTAATCGTGTGTAAAATTGCACCGCCGCATGGAATCGCAAAATACGCTTCTAGGTGACGATGATGATTCCAGGCAAATGTGCCGACTTTTGTACCACGCTTCATCCCTAGCTTTGTCAGGGCATCCGCTAATCGGTGCGTTCTTTTTACATAGTCATTGAATGTAATGCGATGTGTTTTAGTGGGGCTTGTACGAGAGATGATTTGTTTGTTCGGGAAGTACCGCTGTGCACGCTTTAAAAATCCAGTCAAAACTAGTTGTGTATCCATCATAGTTTTTCAGCTCCTCAATGAGAATATATTATTATATATACTCCTGAAGTTGGAGGATTATTCTGTAAATAGTAATATACTAGATAACAAGTTCACAAGACTGTATATATTAACAAATACTAGCAATTAATAAACGATGAATAATTAGAATGTTATAATAAAGACAATCAAATTTAAGAGGTGAACAATATGAACTTACAATCAACGAAAAAGTTAATGAATGGCGCAGAAATGCCTTATTTAGGTTTAGGGGTTTATAAAATGACAGATCGTGATGAAACACTTCAAGCGATTGAAACAGCGCTGGATTTAGGCTACCGTGCAATCGATACAGCCGCGCTTTATTACAATGAAGAAGAAGTAGGGGAAGCAATTCGCCATTCTTCTGTACCGCGCGAGGACATCTTTGTTACAACAAAAGTTTGGAATAGCGACCAAGGGTATGACAATACATTACGTGCATTTGAAACATCATTGAAAAAGCTTGATATGGATTATGTGGACCTTTATTTAACACATTGGCCGGTTGAGGATAAATATGTAGATACGTACCGTGCAATTGAGCGCTTGTATAATGAGAAGCTTATCCGTGTACCTGGGGTATCCAATCATCATGAACATCATTTGAAAAAAATCATGGCAACTTGCAATGAAGCGCCAATGGTCAACCAAATCGAAGCACATCCGTATTTGTCCCAAGAACCGCTGCGCACATTTTGTGAACAGCAGCAGATTGCTGTAACAGCGTGGTCACCGCTAGGCCGCGGAAATGTTTTAAACGATGAAACGATTATTCGTATTGCAAATGAATATAATGTATCACCGGCACAAATCATTTTACGTTGGCATTTACAAAATGATGTCATCATCATTCCGAAATCTGTTACTGCTTCACGTATTAAAGAAAATAGTGAACTATATCATTTCGAATTAACAAATGAAACAATGCAGCAGTTAAATGCATTGAATCGCAATGAACGATTCGGGAAAGATCCGGATAATTTCAGTTTTGATTTCTAACATCGTTTTTACTTAGGGGGAGTGAAACTGTGTTTAAAAAATTTTCACCGAGTTTGTTTTTCTCAATGTCAGCAGTAACGGTTATAGTTGTTGCACCATTTTTTATGATATTCCATCCGATTTTTCAAAATGAGTTTTTTCAGTTTAATAAGTCGTCCGCTACATTTATTCCAAACCCTATTAATTTTAGACTTGTACTTGTAACAGGTTTGGTTTTGATTGTGATGTTTTGGCTTTTAGCGTACAGGCGTAATATGAAAGTTTATTTGATCGGTCTGTTACTCTTTATATTGAGTATTGGCATTGGTTATTTATCGACTCAAAATTATTTGTTGATTAGCCAGGAACAATTGGAACGTCACTATTTATTTGAGGAACAACAATATCGGTGGGAAGAATTCGATGAAGTTGTTTATGAATATGTGGTAGGCAGTAACAAGGGAGATATCACATTTACAACAAAAACAGGGGATCAGTTTGTTATTAAAGAAAAAGAATTGCACTCAACTGGTAGAAGCTTAATTTATCAACTTTCGCGAGAGAATGAAGTAACCTATATTGAGCGTGAAAAAAGATAAGAAACAGGCGTCCGTAGTTTAATTACGGACGCCTGTTTTTTAGTTATCTTTAACGATGATTTGCTCGTCTAAAAACGGGTGCATAAATGCTAGTTGAATGGCATGCAGTGCATAATCGCCTGATGCAGTTTCACGTGCACCGTACATTGCATCGCCTACGATCGGGTGACCTAAATGTGCCATATGCACGCGGATTTGGTGAGTACGACCTGTCTCAAGAACAACATGGACAATACATGTGCCTTTATAGCGATTCATTACTTCATAATGTGTCACGGCATGCTGGCCAGTAGGTGACACGACGCGGCGAGTATTGTGATGACGGTCTTTACCGATGGCCGCGTTAATCGTACCGCTGTCAGTACGGAGATTGCCCTGAACTTCTGCAGCATACGTACGGACGATTGTTTTCTCCTCGATCATACGGTCAAAAATAGACTTAGCAATCGGATGCTTTGCGACAAGCAGTAAACCGTTTGTCCCTTGATCGAGACGGTGTACGTGCTCTGCATAGTGTCCGCCGTTGTCCAGAATGTGACGCATTACATGATTCATGCATGTATCATTGTCAGTTGGTTCGTTTGGATGTGTTGCCATCCCTTTAGGCTTTGAAACAATTAGGCAGTGCTCATCTTCATAGCGGATCTTTACATCACAGCTGTCCGTTGGAATATAGTTCGAAGCGGGTATATCAAAAGCAAATTCGATTTTCGTTCCTTTTTCGAATGGCTCCTTCCAAATAACAGGCTCTCCATCGATTGTAACTGCCTTAGCCATACGCAATTCATGAACAAGCTTTTTGCCTAAGCGCCACTTTTCGCGCAGCAGGTCTTCAACGGTTTGTCCGTTTTCGTGAATGATATATGTGAACATTAATTTTCCTCCAAATGAAAAATCGTGCTCGTAAAGAACACGATTTTGAATATAGTCTTATTTTAACACAACATCGTTAAAGAATTGACGCGTTGTTTCATCTGGAGCGTCACCTTCTAAACGAGCAACTTCTTCACCGTTTTCGAAATAGATAAGTGTTGGTGTTGCTTGAATATTATAAGTATTCCACTCATCCGTATACTCAAGAATGTTTAATTGATCAACTTGAACATCTAGTTCATCGGCAATTGGCATAAGTTTTGGAGTGTAGTTTTGGCAGTGTGAACATTCGGGACTGAAGAAATAGCCGACAACGCCGTCACCTGACTCGATTTTTTCTGCTAAAGCATCCGGTAAAATGATATTTTGATAGTTTTCATCGTCCAATAAGTCGATTGTTGATTGTTTTAAGTTGTCTGTACCGTACGGATTGTTTTCTAGTTTTTCATTGTTTTTCATGTTTGTCAGTACAATAATTGCTGCGAATAATAACACAATAACCGCACCGACAATCGCTAACTTTTTCAAATTATTTCTCCCCCTTTAAAACCTTTAACATATAAAAACTAACTGCTGCTATAATAACAAAAGCAGTAAGCGCCAAAAATGGGATCGTAATGAAGCCTAGCCAGTTAATATACTGACCGGTACACGCTACTCGACCACAAGCAGGTGCTGCATCCTGCATAAAAACTAACTTTTGCAGGCTATAATGATAAAGAGATGTTGCCGCTCCAATTGTAGAGAACACGGCTGTTGTTAATGCAATTTTCGCATTTTTCTGGATGTAGGCAATCGTTGAAATCAGCACAATAGGGTACATTATAATGCGCTGGTACCAGCATAATGTACATGGTTCATAGCTTCGTATTTCAGAAAAGTACAATGATCCGAGCATTGCTGTCAAAGATACAACCCAAATAATAAGCAAGGCATTTTCAAGTTTTTTGGACATAGTGCTACCTCGATATTCAAATTTTAACTTCTATCGGCAGAAGTTTTTCATATTTATTCTCATTGATTATAGTTTGAATTCGAGAAAAAGTAAATTACTACGTTTATCAAAGGCTATTAAAAGGAAAGTTAAATATGGAGGGGGAGTTTTGCATGACAGATTCATTAGATATGTCCCAATTTGAAAAACCAATGATTATCCGAAATATGACAACAGAGGATATTGACTCGATATTAGAAATTCAGCGTATATGCTTTCCAGGTATGGAGCCATGGGAACGAGCGCATTTATACAGCCATTTAACGATTTTTCCTGAGGGTCAAATGGTGGCCGAGCTTGATGGGAAAGTAATCGGTTCCTGCTCAAGTTTGCGCATTAATTTCGATGAATACGATGACCGCCATACATGGAATGATATTACCGACAATGGCTTTATTACAAACCACAATCCGGATGGCTATAATCTGTACGGAATTGAAGTAATGGTACACCCGGCATATCGACGTATGAAAGTCGGTCAAAGGCTTTATGAGGCGCGGAAAGACCTGGCACGAACACTTAATTTAAAATCCATCATTATTGGCGGCCGTATTCCAAACTACCATGTCCATTCGGATGAAATGAGTCCGCGTGATTATGTGGATGCGGTAAGCCGCCATAAAATATATGACCCGGTGCTGACATTCCAGATGATGAACGGCTTTATTTTAATGCGTATCAATCCAAACTATCTGCCGGACGATAGAGCTTCGGGCAAGTATGCGACATTAATGGAATGGAACAACGTGGATTATCGTCCGCTGACAAAACGTCATTTCAAGACAAGTTATCCAGTGCGTATTTGTGTTGTGCAATATATGATGCGCGCGATCGATTCTTTCGAAGACTTTGCGAAACAGTGCGAATACTTTGTGGATGTCGGGTCTGATGCAGGCTCGGATTTTGTTGTCTTTCCGGAGATTTTTACGACGCAGCTGATGAGTTTCTTAAATGAGAAATCACCATCACAGGCTGTCCGTAAATTGACGAAATATACACCTGAATACATCGAACTGTTTACAAGTCTGGCGGTCCGCTACAATGTCAACATTATCGGCGGTTCGCATTTCGTTGAGGAAGAAGATGAGGAAATTTACAATATCGCCTACTTATTCAGACGTGACGGGACAATTGAAAAGCAGTATAAAATTCACATTACACCAAATGAACGCAAATGGTGGGGAATCAGTAACGGTGATAAAGTACGCGTATTTGATACGGACTGCGGCAAGATCGCCATTCAGATTTGCTATGATATCGAGTTTCCGGAACTTGCACGCATTGCGACAGATATGGGCGCGAATATTATTTTCACGCCGTTTTGTACAGAAGATCGTCAAGGCTATTTACGCGTGCGCTATTGTGCACAGTCACGAGCAATTGAAAACCAGATTTACACGGTTATTTCCGGAACGGTCGGCAACTTGCCTGAAACGGAAAATATGGATATCCAATATGCGCAATCGGCCATTTTCGCACCAAGCGATTTTGAATTTGCGCGAGATGGAATTGTCGGAGAGACGAGTCCAAACCTTGAAATGGTATTGATCGGGGATGTCGATCTGGAAATATTGCGCCGACAACGCCAAGACGGTACCGTAAAGCACCTTAAAGACAGACGCCATGACGTATATCGCGTGGAATATTTGAAATAAATTACAGGGGAATTCTGCTATTGTAAAAGATAGCAGGATTTTTTTCATTCAAAAGTATGAGAGGGATAGCGGTGCGTTCTATTTAATTGAAATGGTATGATAGAGAAAAGTGAAGTTGCAAAGGAAGAGCCAGTATGACAAAAGACCAATCGAATATTGCCATATTAAAAGAAATTGCTGAGCTGTTAAACGAGGAAACAGAGATGATTCCGATGCTGAATGGTGCGCTGTCGAAATTTTTAAGCGGTACGAAATTCGAGACAGGCTGGATTTTCTTTATCGATGAAAAAGGAAAGTCGGAGCTTGTAGTGAAGCAGGATTTACCGGATGCGCTTAGCCATAACGATTGCCATTATTTAAAGAAGGGCGGATGCTGGTGTGTGTCCCGTTTCCGCAATGAAGAATTAAAAAAAGCTTCGAATATTATTGAATGCCAGCGCATTGAAAGTGCCATCGCAGCAAATGTAGGCGATCATAACGAAATTACCCATCATGCGACTGTACCATTGCAGTCAGGACAGGAACGCTTCGGGTTGCTTAATGTCGCTTCAAGAAATACAGTCCGCTTTTCCGACGAAGAGCTGGATTTACTTGAATCCGTAGCCTTTCAGATGGGTTCGGCGATTAAACGTATTTATTTAACAAATGAACAGCAGGAAATTGCGCTTGTTCAGGAACGCAACCGTTTAGCGCGCGATTTACATGATTCTGTCAACCAGCTTCTTTTTTCAGTAACACTTACAGCCCGTGCTGGAGTAGAGATGAGCAACGAGCAGGATATTAAAGAAACATTTAAAGATATTCAGCAGCTTACACAGGAGGCTTTGACGGAAATGCGTGCACTCATTTGGCAGCTCCGTCCAAAAGGTTTGGAAAGCGGGCTCATTGAAGCAATCAAAGTGTATGCAGAAATGCTGAGCCTGAAATTAACGGTTAATGTTTCGGGGGTCATTCAATTCCCCTCAAGAGTAGAGGAAACGCTTTTCCGAATTACTCAGGAAGCATTGAATAATGTACGTAAACATTCAGGTGTAAAGACTGTGGAAATATATATCAACGTGACCGCTACCGATGTATTACTCGTTATAAACGATACAGGCCAAGGCTTTAATGTGGAGGCGCATCGCCGCATACCATCAATCGGCATGCAATCAATTATTGACCGGGCACATGCAGTTGGAGGCACCGCAGATTGGGTAAGTGAAATTGGAAAAGGAACAGAATTGCTTGTTCGTTTACCATACTAGGGGGGATTTGATGATACGGGTACTAATAGCAGATGACCATCATGTAGTAAGACGGGGGTTATTATTCTTTTTAAAAACTCAAAAGGACATCGAAGTTGTAGGCGAAGCGAAAAACGGATTAGAAGCAGTAGATCTTGTTGAACAACTTTCTCCCGATATCGTTTTAATGGACCTTGTCATGCCTGAGATGGACGGCATCCAGGCAACTAAAAAAATAAAAAAGAATTGGCCGCATATTAAAATACTGATGCTGACAAGCTTTTCAGATAAAGACCATGTGCTGCCGGCAATGGATGCAGGGGCATCAGGCTACCAGCTAAAAGATATTGAACCGGATGATTTGGTGGAATCAATCCGTCAGATTATGCGCGGAGAAAATACGATCCATCCGGAAGCGACTACGCAATTAGAAGAAGGGCTGCGCGAAGATGAGAACAAGCCCCATATTTTAAATCCGCTGACACCGCGGGAACAGGACGTATTGGCGGAACTGACAAAGGGTAAAAGCAATAGGGAAATCGCTTCTTCGTTATATGTGACGGAAAAAACGGTTAAAACCCATATATCGAATATTTTTGCGAAGCTCCATGTACAGGACCGTACTCAGGCCGCTTTATATGCTGTAAAACATAATTTGACTGAGACGAATGAAAGCTAAACGAAGTTAATTTAAATAGCAATCAGATAAAATTAAAAACCTCACTTTTTCTCCGGTAGGAAAAAGAGTGAGGTTTTTTGTATTGATTATAGAATTTCCTCGTCTGTCGTTTCAGACGGCGGAAGTTTTGTTACTTCAATATACAAAATGTGGTGACCATCGAGTTCGGTTACTTTGAACCTATAGCCCTCTGATTCAATGATATCGCCTTCTTGAACATCGAAGCGTTGTGTCATGAACCAGCCGCCGATTGTGTCGATATCTTCATCTTCAATTGTTGTACCTAAAATATCATTCATTTCCTGCAACAACATTTTAGAGTCAAAGATGTAGTGATCCTCTGCGATTTCCTGTATTTCCGGAATTTCATCTTCATCGAACTCATCTTGAATATCACCGATAATTTCCTCGATAATATCTTCAATTGTTACTAAACCGGAAGTACCACCGTATTCATCCATTAAAATAGCCATGTGAATACGTTCGCTTTGAATTTTTAATAATAAATCACTAATAGGAATTGTTTCGATTACCCGAATCACCGGTTGCATATAGTCATCAACAAGCTTATCGCCATTTGCTGAATCTTTAATATAGGCTGTTAATAAATGCTTCATATTAACAAGGCCGATGACATGGTCTTTGTCGCCATCTGTAACAGGGTAACGTGTATATTGTTCAATGCCCATTACTTCAAATACTTCGCGAATCGTTTGACCTCTTTCAATACTGATAATTTCAGTACGAGGTACCATTATCTCCTTCGCTATTCGATCAGAAAACTCAAAAATACTATTTACATATTCGTATTCCGAGTGGTTAATTTCCCCACCTTTAAAGCTGTCTGATAAAATCATGCGAAGCTCTTCTTCAGAGTGCGCTTCTTCAGATTCAGAAATCATTTTTAAGCCGAAAAGTCCAGTTAATCCACGTGCCGATCCGTTTAAAGCACGGATGAAAGGATACATGATATTGTGGAACAGAATTAAAAATCCTGACAGCTTTAATGTTACGGCTTCTGCTTTTTGAATAGCGAGAGTTTTTGGTGCTAATTCCCCTACGACAACGTGTATGAACGTTACGAGTGAGAAGGCAACAATAAATGAAAGAACAGTTGTGACATTACCGCTTAAGTTAAAGAACTCAAATACTGGATGAAGAATTATTTCGAAAGTCGGTTCTCCGAGCCATCCGAGTCCTAATGCCGTAATCGTAATTCCGAGCTGACAAGCAGATAAATACTCATCGAGGTTTGAAATTACCTTTTTTGCCCGTATTGCAGATTTATTTCCTTCTGCTACAAGCTGATCAATTTTTGTCGTTCTTACTTTAACTATTGCAAACTCAGTTGCAACGAAAAATGCCGTAGCGGCAATTAAGATAGCAAATGCTATCAACCTAATGGTTAGTTCGATTCCTATGTCTACGTCCAACTATATTCCCTATTCGCGGCGCAAATGAGCGTGGCAAATAAAGAGTACACCTCCTAAAAAAATTTTAATACTACAATCATAAAATATTTACGTAAAAAAAACAATTTATGAATTTGAAAATTGAGGAAATAATTTGAAGTGGGATTGATGTCTATAATAAAAAAATGAATGATTTACCAGATGTGGATAAATTGATAGAAAATTGAAATTTCAATAGATTTATGCTACTGTGAAATGGTAGATAATGATAATTTAGTAGGCAGAGTAATTAGCAAACGCCAGCAGCTATAATTACCTGCAGCCAGCTATTAAATTATGATTACTCGAAACGCGCATAAAAATGGGAGCATCGAAAATTCGACTGCTCCCATTTCTTTTTTATTCGTAAACATGAAAGAGCATTAACTCGTGAATCATTTTCTCAAGCTGTTCTTTCTGTTCTTCAGCAGGACTTTCCCCAAAGAATTTGATGCTTCCATCTTTATAATATTCCGCTACATAACGTTTTTGCTCATAGAAAAAGCGGATGGACCACCCCGGAATTTGACTGTTTTCAAATAATGGCTTATAGCTAAAATGTTGAATCATGAAACTTCCCTCCCTATTTTATCGTACAAGAAAGTAGTACATTGTTGCAATTTTTCTTTTTTGAAATTAATAATAGAACATACACATGATGAAGAAAGAGTGAGCAAAATGGGAGAATTTATTTCGCTATTATTCCTGCTTGGTGTTGTAGGGGCTGTCGTTGGTGCAGCGACAAATTATATGGCAATCAAAATGCTGTTTAGACCTTATAAGCCAATCTATTTTAAAAAATGGAAGCTGCCGTTAACACCGGGGCTTATTCCGAAACGCCGTGAGGATTTGGCGATTCAGTTAGGAAAAACCGTTTCGGAATATTTACTGACACCCGAAACAATTAAGAAAAAGTTTTTATCAAAAGAAATACGCGAAAATGTATTAACTTTTGCGCAAAATAAAGTGTCGCAAGAAATTTTTACTAACGAAAAAACGATTAATGACTGGATTCGTTTGGCGGGTTTCACACAATTACCGCAAACAGTGGAAGGGAAAGTGGATGAACTTATTCACCTACAATTCCATAAAGTAAAAAATACGTTATCATCAAAATCGATCCGTGAATTATTACCGAATGATTTGGAGCCTATGCTGGACCAGAAAATCGATGAGGCTGTCGTACAGATATTGCAAAAGGGCGAAGATTATTTTATGTCGCCAGAAGGTACGATGACAATCAAAAACATGCTGGATGACTTCTTATCGACAAAAGGTTCATTTGGCGGAATGATCCAGATGTTTTTAGGAGACTCCACATCACTCGTTGATAAAGTACAGCGTGAACTTATAAAGTTTTTAAAAGCTCCAGGAACAGCTGCACTTTTAAATCGAATTTTCACAACAGAATGGGAAAAAATTAAAAATCGCCCGGCAATGGACTTTATGAATGATGTAAACTTTGATACGATTGAAACGAGTATCCAAAGCTATGCAAAAAATGCATTGGCATTGGAGGCACGCCTGGATAAAACGATTAATGACTATTGGCCACAAGGAAAAGACTGGGCTACAAATGATTTGCTCCCTAAAATGATGGATAAAACATTTATTGCAGCAGAAGGAAAAATCGAAGACGTACTGAAGCGATTGAATTTAGCGGAAGTCGTTCGAGAGCAGGTAGATTCTTTCCCTATCGCCAAATTAGAAGAGCTTGTACTAGGTATTATTAGTAAAGAGCTGAAATTAATCACATGGCTGGGCGGCATTATTGGTGGTCTTGTCGGGATCATTCAAGCGTTAATCGTCTTTTTGACGAACTAAAAAGAGAAAGTAGGAATATTACATGATTAATATTTATGAAGATATTAATAAACTTGAAGCAACATTCCGCAAGACTGATGAGTTTCAAAATTTAAAGAACGCAGTGGAAACTGTACGTGCAGATGAGGAAGCTAAAGTATTATTCACAAACTTCCGCGATGTTCAATTAAAGATGCAGGACAAACAAAATGCTGGTGAAGAAATTACAGAAGAAGAGTATGTATTTTTACAAAAAACAGCACAGTTGGCTCAGCAAAACGCTAAAATTATAGCAATGCTTGAAGCGGAGATGGCTTTAAGTGCAGTAATTCAGGAAATTAACCGTATTATCACACAGCCAATCCAAGCAATGTACGACGGACTATAAGATTCAAAGGGGTCACACTTTTGTGTGGCTCCTTTTTATTTTGAGGATAATGAGGGCAATATCCCAATTAAATTTACTAACAATAAACATGTTTTTTTTCTTCTACCTTAATATTTGTTACAATGAGATAGATTTTTTATTTAATATCATAAGAAGGTAGAGAATAACATGAAAACGATTCATATTAATGAGCAATTCAAAGAAGACTGGACACGTGTTCTTAATCATATAGCCAATTTATTTTACGAGGATTCCGTTATTCAAATCGATCAGGATGGTTCGGATATGTCGATTGAATTTAACAAGTCTATTGATGAAACTTTTACGATTTACACATTCGCCAAGTTAAAAGTGGATGGGCAGGAATATACGAGCGACTATTCGATTAAGTATGAGACAGAAGGAACGGAAAAAGAACAAAACATCCGAATGAAGCGTGCATTGTCACATGTCATGCTTGATGTACTTGAACAATATTCCGGTATGACTCAGCAGTGGGGTATTTTAACAGGAGTGCGTCCGACAAAGCTTTATCATAAATATCGGAAAGCCGGTATGAATGATGAGCAAATTGCCGCGGTACTAAAAGAGGATTACCGAATTTCGGATCAGAAAATCGCTTTGATGAAAGCGATTGTTGAGCGACAACTTACGGTGATTCCGGATTTGGACGAGCTTGGAAAGGAAATTTCAATTTATATTGGGGTTCCATTCTGTCCGACAATGTGTGCATATTGTACATTCCCGGCCTATGCAATCCAGTCAAATCGTAAGGCAGGACGCGTAGAGAAATTTATCGATGGCCTTCACATTGAGCTGCGTGAAATGGGCAAATGGCTGACAGAAAAAAATATGCGCATTACTTCGATTTACTGGGGCGGGGGCACACCGACATCAATCGAAGCACATGAAATGGATGCATTATATAAAACAATGTTCGATGCTTTCCCGAATCCAGAGTCTATTCGTGAAATTACTGTAGAAGCAGGGCGCCCGGATACGATTACACCTGAGAAGATCGAAGTGTTGAAAAAATGGGGCATTGACCGTATTTCCGTTAACCCGCAAAGCTATACGCAAGAAACATTAAAAGCAATTGGCCGCCATCATACTGTTGAAGAAACGGTTGAGAAGTTTTGGCTATCACGCAATTCCGGTATGAATAATATCAATATGGATTTGATCATCGGTTTGCCGAATGAAGGTATTGAAGAATTCGAGAATTCATTAGCAGAGTCTGCTAAAATGCAGCCTGAAAGTTTAACGGTTCATACACTCAGCTTTAAGCGTGCATCGGAAATGACGCGAAACAAAGATAAGTATAAAGTAGCCGACCGTGATACAGTAGGGAAAATGATGCAAATGGCAACAGAATGGACAGCTGAAAACGGCTATGTTCCATATTACTTATACCGCCAGAAAAATATTTTAGGAAACTTGGAAAACGTCGGCTATTGTAAACCGAAAGAAGAGTCGATCTACAATATTGTCATTATGGAAGAAGTGCAAACAATTTTAGGTATCGGCTGCGGAGCTTCCTCGAAGTTCGTGCATCCAACGACGGGTAAAATTACACAGTTCCACAACCCGAAAGATCCAGCAGCATATATCCTTACATTTGAAGAATCAATCGCCAAGAAAATCGCTATTTTAGATGAGCTTTATTCTTAATTTGATGAACTTTAAATATCGCCAAATAGCACAGCCAAACAATTGGCATGTGCTATTTGGTGTTTCTGCGAAGGGGAGATTTTTATAATATGATCAACTTGTGTAAACTAGTAAGAGAGTAAAAGAAAAGGATTTGTTGCAATGAAAAAAATAATGGGACTGATAATGTTCACGTTACTATTCGTAGCAGGATGTACAGAAACAGCCGAAGACACATATGAAGAACCACTAAAAGAAATGGCCGTCCACTTTATTGATGTAGGACAGGGGGATTCCATTTTCATCGAAGCACCGAACGGGAAAACGATGCTGATTGATGGTGGCGTAAAGGGTGCCGGTAAGGAAGTTGTCGCCTATTTAAAAGCACAGGGAGTCAATCGTTTGGATTATGTAGTCGCTACACACCCGGATGCCGATCATATCGGTGGATTGATTTCAGTGCTAAATTCCATCTCCATTAAGGAGTTTATCGATTCGGGAAAAGTACATACATCCCAAACATATGAAGAAATGTTAAACCTCATTCAAGCTAAAAATATTAAGTTCACGATACCTGAAGCAGGCGATGAAATTCAACTTGAAGACAACCTTATTGTAGAAGTTCTTGCTGCAGATGAATCTGCTTCTGATAATAATGACGCTTCAATCGTTCTACGCGCGGAATACCAAAATATTTCGTTCTTATTAATGGGGGATGCCGATCACGGGGTAGAGCAGGAGCTTCTACAAAAGGGAACCGATGTACAGGCAACCATTTTAAAAGCCGGTCATCACGGATCGAATACGAGCAGTTCGCCAAGGTTTGTTGAAGCGGTGAGTCCACTAGCAACAATATTAAGCTATGGACAGGACAATAAATACGGTCACCCGCATGCAGAAGTAATCGATATACTGCAAAACGTAAACAGTGAAATATATAGTACCGCAGAAGCTGGAACGATTGTGATTACAACAGATGGGGTAACATATGACATAGATGCACAGCAGTGGACAGGTATCGGGGCAACGAGTTCGATACCGTTACCAGCTTCAACAAAGAGCGGTAAAGTCGAATTGGTCAGCAAAGATGTGCATGAAGAAATTGTTGTCATTCAGAATAATAGTAATCAAACTGTTAATTTGGAAGGCTGGGAAATAGTATCTGTTGAAGGCAATCAAGTATTTAATTTCCCGGATATTAATTTAGCACCAGGGAAAAAGCTATCGATAACAAGTGGTCCCAATGCAAAAACAGGTGAGGCCACACTGGAATGGTCGAAAAGACAAATATGGCTAAACAGTGGTGATGCAGCCCAATTAGTCAATACGAAAGGGGAAGTTGTAAGTGAACTACAATAAATACACGCTAGACCGATTTGATGGAGATTATGCGATTTTTTTAAAACACCCGAAAGAAACGGAACAACTTCTGATCCATCATGCTGAAATTCCATCAGAGCTTAAAGAAGGCGATATTGTAAATATTATGGATGATGGTTTTGATTATAAGTTTGAGTTACTGAAAGAAGAAACTGAAAATCAAAAAGCACGGGTCAATAATCTGTTACAGCAATTAAGAAACAAGGAATAACAGTCTTTATTTCTTAATGCTATTTATCCTCAAAAATTAGAAAAATCAAAAAGTACCGGAAATTGGACGCTTTAGTATGGTAAAATATATGGGTACATATATTAATTTTAGGAGCGTAACAATGGCTATTAAAACAATAATTTTCGATTTAGATGATACTTTATTATTCGATCAACATTCAGTAAAAACGGCATTTGAAAAGACATGTGACTATGCAGCGACTAAAAAAAACGTCGACGCACAGGAATTGGAAGAAGCGGTAAGATCGGCAGCGCGCAGTCTTTATGAAAGTTATCCTACATATGACTACACGGTCTTAATCGGTATTAATCCATTTGAAGGTCTTTGGGGTACGTTTGATGATCCGACACCGCAATTTCAGCAACTGAAAGAAATTGTACCTGCGTATCGAGCTGAAGCTTGGACAAAAGGTTTGGCGGCAGTTGGAATTGAAGATGCAGCATTAGGTACAGTACTTGGGGAGCGTTTCGTAGAAGAACGTAAAAAAGCACCATTTTTCTATGAGGATACATTTGCCGTATTGGATGAATTAAAAGGGAAATACGAACTTGTGTTATTAACGAACGGTGCACCAAGTTTACAAAATTTAAAGTTGGAGATTACTCCGGAGATTGTACCGTATTTTGACCATATTATTATTTCAGGTGATTTTGGTAAAGGGAAACCGGATGCTTCCATTTTCGAGTTTGTAATGGAAAAAGCGCAGGTTACGAAAGATGAAGCCATTATGGTCGGCGATAATTTAATGACCGATATTTTAGGTTCTTCTCGTGTCGGTATGCGCAACGTTTGGATTAACCGCGAAAGTAAACCGCGCAATCCGGAAATTGTTCCGACATATGAAGTAACATCTCTTACAGAATTTTTACAGTTAGTGAAAACATTATAAACTAGCAGACGCACTTTACTTTAAGTAAGTGCGTTTTTGTATTAAAAGAATGAATTTTCTAAAAATTCATGTTATAATGGGTGAATGAAAGGGATGAAAGAGGTTTTTCTATGGTAAATAATAATATATGTCGCTGTGAAAACTGCGGCCGCACAAACAATTCAGTACAGATCAATCCGATAACGATTGACCATCATACAGCATACCTTTGTTTGGCATGTGAACATGTGCTTCATTTACCTGAAAACAAAAACCGCTTCTTCAGCCTTGTACGCAGTAAAAACAGAAAACAGGCCAATCCGGAAATGCTAGGAGTTCACCGTATATTGTCTGCATTTATTGCAGTTGGTGTCTTATTTTTCGTTGCGATTGCAGCATTAGGAGTAGCGCAAAGTGCTGACATTGTGACATTGTCACTATTTGAAACGGAATCTATTTTAATAAATGAGTATTTATCTTTTTTACAGCTAAAATCATTGTAAATTATAGACCTGGTGAAACCATTCACCAGGTCCTTTTATTATTTTCCTAACAGTTCGGAGACAGTCACAAATTCGAAGCCCTGTTTTTGTAGTGTTGCAAGCACATCATCCAATGCATCGGCGGTTGCCTGATGAATATCATGCATTAATATGATACTCCCATTTTTTGCATGTTCTTTTACTGCCAGCACCGTTTTTTCTGGATCACGATGCTTCCAGTCAA
This sequence comes from Solibacillus sp. GQ1, assembly GCF_059758555.1. Taxonomy (NCBI): domain Bacteria; kingdom Bacillati; phylum Bacillota; class Bacilli; order Caryophanales; family Caryophanaceae; genus Solibacillus; species Solibacillus sp. GQ1. Next base: position 26,744 of record NZ_JCAXEX010000002.1, read on the forward strand.
GTGTATCAATTGTCCACAGCACATTCGGAACATTTAATTGATCAGTAATGGTTTCATCATAGCTCCCATACGGCGGGCGGAAGACGGTTGCCCGTTGACCGATAGTCGATTTAATAATTGCATCGGTTGACTGGATTTGCTTCTTTATTTCCTCAGGTGTTAATGTTGTCAGTCTTTCATGATTAAATGTGTGGTTGCCGATTTCATGGCCCGCGTTATATACGGCTTTTAAAATTTCTGGATGTTCCTTCACCTCTTGCCCTACAACAAAAAACGTCGCCTTTGCCTCATACTTCTCCAATGTTTTTAAAATTTGTCTCGTCACCTTTGGGTGGGGGCCATCATCGAATGTTAAGGCGATCTTCTTATCCGTTGCTGGTTTAGGATTAACTGGTTTCTCTGGCTTCTCTGGTTTCTCCTTTTCAACTGGTGGTGTAACCAGTCCGTTCGTCAGCACATAGCCAGATAGCTTATCCGTTGTGACAAACGCCCAACCTTTTAAATTAGTAAGCATTTTAACAGGGCTGTTTTTACGTAATACACCAATTTCAGTACTCGAAGAACTGGCAATCTCTCTTACAACTAAATCGGCTGAGCTTTTGACGATCATCGCTTTTGAAGCAGGTTTCACAAGTGCCTGCTGATTGACAAAACCGGTAAGACGTCCGTATTTTACAAAAACAAAGTCGGCAGTTGCAGATCCGTAAAGCTCTACAATTGTATTTAAGTGAAGTTTTCCTTTAATCTCGCTCTCTTGTTTATTCGTCACACGCACAAGTGGCTCTTCTTTCGCTTGTACGAGCATATATTGAGGGGTTGCAGACATTAAATATTCGCTTGGAATATAGCCGATCACCGTTTTATATTGAACTTCAGCCCATCCATCCGCTTCTGAAAGTACGATAACGGGTGTTGCTTTAGACAGTGTAATCACTTTTTGCTTTAAAGTTTCATCAAATACTCCGGTCTCTATTGCCGTGATTTTAATTGTGGCAGAAGGGGCTGCTGCATGGACACGCCCGTTATTTACTAGGGAAACACCAACGATACAGAAAACAATTAATAAGAAATAAAGTATTTTTCTCAACTAAACTCTCCTTTTAGTAAAAAGTGAGCGAATAGAGTGAACGGTTGGTGGGAATCGGGTAGGGGTCTTCACTTTCGCCAAGTTTTATGTAAGATTTTATCCAATCGAAGTTTCAAATAATAAAAGATAAAATCGTCCTTTAAACTTATGTATGCGAATGGGGAATATGTTAAAACAAAAAACTACTGATGAAGGAAATTTTCGTTCATCAGTAGTAGGAATGATTAAAGTGAAATGGCTTTTACTTCATCAATATTTTCAAGTTGTGCTACAAAAATTAAATCTTCTGTTGTTACTTCATTATCTACGACAAGCATCATGACTGCAGAGCCGCCGATTTGATCGCGACCTACTTGCATTGTTGCGATATTGATATCTTTTTCTGCCAGCTTAGTAGCTACACGGCCGATTGAACCTGGCTTATCTTGGTTTTTAATGTAAAGCAGGTTGCCGTTAGGAATAACATCCACTACGAAACCTTCCACTTTAACGATGCGGGCACCAAGACCATTTAATAACGTACCAGCTACAGTATGTTTTTCTGTTTCTGTCACGATTTCGACCGTAATTAAATTTGTGAAGCCTTTAGCAGTTGTTGTTTTATGCTCATTAATTTGAATGCCGATACGCTCAGCCAAGTAACGTGCATTTACATCATTTACGTGAGAGCCGTGGTTCGTTGAAAGCAGACCTTTAATAGCATTTGCTGTTAATGGGCGTACATCAAAGTTAGCGACTTCACCAGCGTAAGAAATGTTCAATTGTTTGATGCTTTCTTCTGTAACCTGAATTAAAAACTTACCAAGCTTTTCAGCTAATGCGAAGAATGGCTCTACTTCCGCAAGCTTTTCTTTCGGAATAGATGGCATGTTTACCGGATTTGTTACAGTACCTGTTTTAAAGAACTTAATAATATCGTTTGATACGTCGACTGCTACTGATTCCTGTGCTTCCACTGTAGATGCACCTAAGTGAGGTGTTGCAATCACTTGCGGCAATGTTAACAGTTTATGGTCTGTTGCGGGCTCTTGTACGAATACATCTAGTGCAGCACCAGCTACTTTACCTTCAACAATCGCATCGTATAAATCATCTTCGTTAATGATACCGCCGCGAGCACAGTTGATAATACGGACACCGTCTTTCATAATGGCAAAGCGTTCTTTGTTAATGATGTTACGAGTTTCAGGTAAAAGTGGTGTATGAACTGTTACAAAGTCGGCTGCAGCACATACTTCGTCAACAGTACCTTTTGTAATACCTAATTCTTTTGCACGCTCTTCAGTTAAAAATGGGTCATAGGCGATCACGTCCATACGTTGACCTTTTGCACGGTAAGCCACTTCAGCACCGATACGGCCCATCCCAATTACACCTAATGTTTTGTTTTTAAGTTCAACCCCAACATAAGATTTACGATCCCATTTACCATTCTTTAATGTGTTGAATGCTTGTGGAATAAAGCGGGCAAGTGATGTCATCATTGCGATTGTATGCTCAGCCGCAGAGTTCGTGTTCCCGTCTGGAGCGTTTACAACAATAATTCCGTACTCTGTCGCGGCATTTAAATCGATGTTATCAACACCTACACCGGCACGCCCGATTAACTTCAAGTTTTTCGCTGCTTCAATAACTTCGCGTGTAACAGTTGTTTGAGAGCGGACAAGTAATACATCCACATCTGCAATTCGAGCGATTAATTGTTCTGGAGATAATCCTGTATCGACGATGATGTTTAAATTTAATTCTGTTTCTTGACGAAGCGGGAAAATCCCGTCATCACTTAGTGGATCTGCAATGAATACGTTGATTGTTTTTGTTGCCTTTTCGATTAATTGTGTTGCTGTCATAATAATCTCTCCTTAAATTTCACTATTATTTTTAAATTACTATACAAAAAAAGCCTTCCGTCCCTTACGAATAACGTAAGGGGCGAAAGGCATTCAATAAACAAATCGCGGTACCACCCTTATTCGTTGCCGACTATTTGAAAAAATAGTCATACAACCTTATCAATATGCGTAACGTGCATGGGACGGAATAACTTACTTGGGATTTTCGGCTATTCTATTCAAGAGTGGAACTTATTTAGCGTATACACTGGTTTACACCGACCACCAGCTCTCTTTGCTATACAAAACTAAATAGTATGTCTCTATCACAATAGTTTTTCGTTTTTAAATTTGATAACATCATAAACCTGATTGTTCATCTTTGTCAACGGAATTTTCAAAATTAATAAATAATTAGTGAATTAATTAGCGGATATATGGTTGTTTCACGAACTATATTTAGGGTTTCTAAATTTAATGTTCGTAATTTAGGAAAAGTATGAAAGCGCTAACGATATTGATTTAAAGGGATTTGTTTGAATTTACAGAAAAATAATGATTTGTAGAATTCATCGGAAAAATAACGGTTTTACTATTTCACTAAAATTTTCCCTTGTTTAAATTTTCAATGCTTTAAAGAAAAATAATAAAGAAGGTGAAATAAAAAATACCACGAAATTGTATAACATATGCACTGACAAAGGGGGAGTAGAAAATGCATTATGATGCAATCGTAATTGGAGCGGGGTTAGCAGGATTAACTGCGGTTTGTCAGCTCATAGATGCGCAAAAAAAGGTATTGCTTGTTGATCAAGAGCCCGAAAATTCAATCGGAGGTCAGGCATTTTGGTCATTTGGGGGACTGTTTTTAGTAGATACCCCTGAACAAAGAAGGTTGGGTATAAAAGACAGTAAGGAGCTCGCATGGCAAGATTGGCGCGGTTCTGCAGGATTCGACCGGTTAGAGGATGAAGATTACTGGGCATATGAATGGGCAAAGGCCTATGTAGATTTTGCAGCGGGAGAAAAATATGATTGGCTAAAATCACAGGGCATTCAATTTTTCCCGGTTGTTGGCTGGGCAGAGCGTGGGGGTGCTTTAGCAGGCGGACATGGGAATTCGGTTCCCCGCTTTCATATCGTTTGGGGAACTGGACCCGCGATTGTAGAGGCATTTTCGAATAAAGTATTGGAAGCTTCGGAAAGTGGTTTAATCGATTATTTGCCACGTCACCAAGTAACGGATTTAATGACTGAAGATGGTGCAGTTACCGGCATTCAAGGCAATATTTTAGAAAATAGTATCATTCGCCGCGGGGAAGAAAGTTCAAGAGAAGTCATCGGAACATTTGAATATACAGCAGATGCTGTCGTAGTAGCTAGCGGTGGCATCGGAGCAAATTTAGAACTTATCAAAGAAAATTGGCCGTCACGACTAGGTCTTCCACCGGAAAATATGGTGTCCGGCGTACCTGCATTTGTTGATGGGAAAATGCTCGAAATTACCGAGCGGGCAGGCGGACGGATCGTCAATCGAGACCGGATGTGGCATTATACGGAAGGGTTGAAAAACTGGGATCCGATATGGAAAAACCATGGGATTCGTATATTACCCGGACCGTCATCGATGTGGTTTGATGCAACAGGAAACCGATTTAAAGCACCGAACTTTCCCGGTTTTGATACCCTCAGCACACTAGAAGCAATTCAAAAAACAGGGTATGACTATTCCTGGTTTATTTTGACGGAAAAAATAATTGAAAAGGAATTTGCATTATCCGGTTCTGAGCAAAATATGGATCTGACAAATAAAAGCATAAAGGACGTGCTGAAGCGTGTTTTACCAGGGCCGCCTAAAGCCGTTCAGGCATTCAAAGAAAACGGGGAAGACTTTGTCATAGCGGATAGTTTAAAAGATTTAGTGGATGGTATGAATAAACTGGCAGGTAATGACTTGCTTGATTTTATGCAAATTAAAGAGCAGATTTTAGCGCGGGACCGTGAAATCGAAAATCTCTTCTCAAAAGATGCACAAATTAATGCTATGCATGGAGCGAGAAACTATATCGGTGATAAATTGATCCGTGCAGCCAAGCCCCACAAAATTTTGGATCCAAAAGCTGGACCGTTAATTGCCGTACGCTTAAATATACTCACAAGAAAAACATTAGGGGGATTACAAACCGATTTAAACGGGCAAGTAATAAATGACGAGGGCAACCCTGTTCAAGGACTCTTTGCGGCAGGAGAAGTCAGTGGCTTTGGTGGCGGTGGGGTACATGGTTACCGCTCATTAGAAGGGACGTTTTTAGGAGGATGCTTATTTACTGGATTGCAGGTCGGTAAATATTTATCCAATTATAAGCCGGTACCGAACAAAGCTAAAGTGTTAGAAGTATGAAAATAAAGGAGATATGAAGTCATTTGTCGAAATGAATGATTATTCATAAATAAGGGGTGTATACAATTGAACTTTGAAACAATTAACTTGGAAATTGCGGAGCGAAAAGCAACATTAACATTAAATCGCCCAAATGCTATGAATGCAATGGATTTTACGATGATGCGCGAGTTGGCGGATTGCTTTGAAGCGCTACATAATGAAAAGGATGTTCAAATTCTTATCATTAGAGGGGAAGGGAGAGTCTTCTCTGCTGGTGGCGATGTAAAAATGATGGTTTCATCAGACGACTTTTCTGATTTTGGAACAATTATGGAAGACATTTCACGTTTAGTGAAGGCTTACTATACACTTCCGATGATTACGATTGCACAAATTCATGGAGCTGCAGCCGGTTTAGGATTTAGTCTGGCATTAGGAAGCGATATCATCGTTGCGGAGCAATCTAGTAAATTAGCGATGAACTTTATCGGAATCGGTTTAGTTCCTGACGGTGCAGGACACTTCTTTATGAAGGAACGTCTCGGGACACCAAAAGCAAAGCAAATGATATGGGAAGGAAAAGTGTTAAGCGGCGATGAAGCGTTAACATTAGGACTCATTGATTATAATGTGGAAGATGGTCAGGCACTAGTAACAGTTGACCAACTTGTTGGCAAGCTGTTAGCATCACCAATTTTGGCGAAGATTGAAACTAAGCTGATATTGCATAATGCGAACTTGCCTGTGTTAGAGCAGATATTGGAAGGCGAATCGGCAGGACAGGTGAAAATGCGCCAAACACAAGACCATTTAGAAGGTATTCAGGCTTTCGTTGGAAAGAGAATGCCGCAATTTGAAGGAAAGTAAATAATATCGGAGGATGCTGGTGAAACAACGCTGGCTCCTTCTTTTTTATTGGGAAATAAAATATTACTGTACAACATTACCGAATGCTTATATGATAGTGAAAGACGAAAAATGGAGGTAACTTCATGGACCAAATTTGGCTATCAAACAACCGGCGACAAATCGTACACAATGTGTATTGTCCCAATGTAAATGATGCGATTGCAATTTGCGAAATTGAACTAAAACAGCTAGATCAGGAACAAAGTAATTACTTGGAAGTTCCTTTTGAGCAATATAATGAAATACATGCACATTTTAATAATAGCGATATTATTAAACAAGGTGCATTCACATATGAGCAAGTTCGTCACATATTAGATGCTGGAAATATCCATAATCTAGTCATTGATGAAAGAGGCTGCATCGATTTTAAGAAAGAAACGATCGGAATGAGTACCGCAATTTCTTTCGCCCAAAGTAAGTGGAATGGTGCAGAACGAGGTACCGCAGTTGAAAATGCTGTACTGACAGGTTTAACAGTTATAGGAGAGCCATTTGCTGAAGAAATTATTGAAAAGCAAATCGACAACCTGAATATTGTTGACCATATTGAGCTGGATGAAGGTATTGCAAGTGCCGTAAAGAAAAACGGTGCAAAAGCAGTAGTGAAGAGGATGGCTAGTACGGCCACGAAAAAGGCGATGTACAGCTCTGTTATAGCTAAAAAAGCTATCACATTACTGAATGCAAATGTTGTAACAGGAGCAATCGTAACAGGTGTCATGTCGAGCGTCGATATAATTCGCGCAATTAAAAAGCAGATGTCTCCGGCACAGCTATTTAAAAATATTTCCAAAACGGCTGCAAGTGTTGCAGGGAGTATTATTGGTTTAATCGTAGGTGGAGGAGTCGGCTTATCGATTCCGAATGTTAGTACAACTGTCATTAGCTTAATCGGCGGGATCATCGGTCTTATTATAGGGAGTATATTGACGACGACGCTTGTCAAAAAAGTGCTTGATCTATTTATAAAAGATGATGCCGTTAAAATGCTGGAGATCTTTAATGAGGAGCTTGTCAATTTAGTAGAGCAATATTTATTAAATGAAAAAGAACTTCAACTAGTGTTAAGCGATTTTAATGAAATGTATAATATGCAGGAAGAGTTCCGGAAGATGTATGCTACTGAAGATCGTGTGATGTATGCACGATGTATGATTGAAAAGGAATTGAATCGTATTGTAAGGCTGCGCATGTATTTGCAAGTACCAACAAATGAAGAGCTCTATGGGGCGATCAAACGTTTAGTATAATAAAGAGGTGCCCTGAATTTCAGGGCACCTCTTATTTATCCCGCATAGGCGGAAGATCAACTACCGGTAAAAGCCGGATTGATAGTTTCATTATGTACGTTTAATTTTAAACGTGGAATAAAATTAATTTACCTGATGAGTTTACTAATCGGTGTGTTTTCTCAGCAATACCTTTTTCTTCGATTTGCTTTTGACCTTCGATTTTTGCAGCATCATCGTTTGCGAAATTCCACACTTCATCAAATAATGTTTCCCCAGTTTTTTCAAATGCAGTAAAACGATAATTCTCCATTTAAACCACCCTTTATAAGCAAGATAATATAATTATACTAGAAATTTTCCGAAAATTCACGAAGCAGCTATCATTATTCGAGAAATATTTGCAGTTTATGAACTGTTCATGAACATTTTAATTCATCGAAATTTACCCGGATTTTTGGGTTGCTAAACGCTATTTTGTGAAAAAAATTCAGCTTTCGGTAACGGAGGAGCAATTGATAGTCTTTTAATCGATAAATAACGCATATACATGTTACAATAAATTGTAATAGAGTTATAAAGGGGCGATTGCTTGTGAATGGAATTACAAAACTCCAACCTGGTGAACAAGTGGACCAATATTTATTGATAAAAGAAGCAAAAAAAGGCGTAACGACTGTCGGTAAGCCTTTTATGTCACTAATTTTACAGGATCGTAGCGGCGATATTGAAGCGAAGCTATGGGATACAAACGAGGAACATGAAAATCTATACCGTGCGCAGGTTATTGTGAAAGTTGGGGGAGAGATTCACGACTATCGTGGAAAAAACCAACTGCGTGTGAAACAAATCCGACCTGCACGTGATGAGGAAGGCGTTCAAATCAGCGATCTTTTGCCAACGTCTGCGGTGCCAAAGGAACAATTATTTGAAGAGCTGACACAGTACTTCTTTCAAATTCAAAATCCGAATATCTCGCGTATTACACGCAATCTTACAAAAAAATATCAAGATCAAATACTGATTTACCCTGCGGCAACTAAAAATCACCATGACTATGCGTCAGGCTTACTTGATCATGTTGTATCGATGCTTAAATTAAGTGAGGCGATTTGTGATCTATATCCAACGCTGAACCGTGATTTATTATATGCAGGGGTTATTTTACATGATATCGGTAAGGTCATTGAGCTGAGCGGTCCGGTAGGTACTATGTATACGGTGGAAGGCAACTTGCTTGGTCATATTTCGATTATGGTCAATGAAATTGGTCAAGCTGCCAATGAGCTGAAAATCGAAGGAGAAGAAGTGATGCTGCTTCAACATTTAGTGTTGTCACATCACGGAAAAGAAGAGTGGGGCAGCCCGAAAAAGCCTATGATTCAGGAAGCGGAAATTCTGCACTATATTGATAATATCGATGCGAAGATGAATATGCTGACACGTGCCCTTGATAAAACGAAGCCTGGTGAATTTACAGAGCGTCTATTCCCATTAGATAACCGTTCATTCTACAAACCGATGATTTAAGCTGAAAATTTAGTTGTTCGGAGTGAAGGCGGCGACTCCCAGGGGAAAAGCACGTGGGAGAGACTTGGAACAAAAGCTAGGAGCGCCACGTCCTGTGGCAACGCTTTTGTGACCAACATCGTTTTGGCCTCGTGCCCCCAGGAAAGCGTCCGCCGTAACGGAGAACAATGTATAAAGAGCAGGAACTAAATAAGGCCGTTCAAATTCTAAAAATTTGAACGGCCTTTAATTATGAGTTATGGTACTTGTTATTGATTATCCTGCTGGAATTTCAACATGAAATCAGCAAGGGCTTTGCATGTTTCGACTGGGACAGCGTTGTAAGTAGAAGCGCGGCAGCCTCCTACAGAACGGTGACCGTTTAAACCGACAAATCCGGCTGTTTTTGCTTCAGCAAGGAACTTTTTCTCCAGCTCTTCATCTGCTACACGGAACGTAATGTTCATCAATGAACGTGAATCTTCAGTTGCATGCCCGTAGTAGAAGCCGTTCGAATTGTCGATTACATCATAAATAAACTTCGCCTTTTCTTCATTACGCTGCTCGATCGCTTCTAAGCCACCTTCAGCTTTCACCCATTTTAATACTTCGCCTAACATATAAATACCGAAAGTAGGAGGCGTATTGTACAACGAGTTATTTTTAGAATGTGTTGCGTATTTCAGCATTGTCGGGATATTTGAATTTGCTTTTTCAAGAAAATCTTTACGGATGATGACAACAGTTACACCTGAAGGACCTAAGTTTTTCTGTGCACCTGCATAAATCATGGCAAAATTCGATACATCAATTTTCTTCGATAAAATATCAGAAGACATGTCCGCAATTAGTGGAAGGTCACCAGTAGTCGGGAATGTTTTCCATTGTGTCCCGAAAATTGTATTGTTTGATGTTAAGTGAAGGTATGCTGTATCTTCATCGATTTGGATATCTGAAAGTGCCGGGATATTTTTGTAGTTATTGCTTTTTGAGCTTGCTGCCTCTACAGGTGTCCCGAATAGCTTCGCTTCTGCAAAGGCTTTTTCTGACCATGCACCTGTTTGGATATAGCTCGCCTTTTGACCTTCACTTAAGAAGTTCATTGGAATCATTGAAAATTGAAGGCTTGCTCCGCCTTGTAAAAATAGTACTTCATAGTTTTCAGGGATTTCATATAATTGGCGTAAATTTGCAATCGCTTCATTATGTACTTCTTCAAATGCAGCGCTACGGTGGCTTAATTCCATTACAGACATACCAGTACCTTTAAAATCTACTAGCTCTGCCTGTGCTTTTTGTAAAACTTCTAATGGTAATGCCGATGGACCAGCATTAAAGTTAAATGCGCGTTTAGTTGTTACTGTCAATGCAATCACTCCTGAATTTTAGAATTAGAATATAAATTGATAATATACTCTTTCCGAACAAATATGTGAAAATTCTTGAAATTATTTTTTTAATAGTCATAAAAGAGAAGAACTTATAGAAAATTTATAGATTTTTGTCACAAAGGAAAAGGGAATGTTCGTGTTTTGAGCATATTTACTTTTATAACCTTGTTTATAAACAGGAACTATGCGAGTATAGAGGGGATGAAATACAGGAGGTAAATAAAAATGGAACAATTACCGAAATGCCCGGAATGCGGATCAGAGTATACGTATGAAGATGGACAAAATTATGTGTGCCCGGAATGTGCGCATGAATGGTCTCAAGCAGTTGAAACAGTGCAAGAAGAAGGATTAGTCGTTCGTGATGTAAACGGTAACCTGTTGGCTGATGGTGATACCGTAACAGTTGTAAAGGATTTAAAAGTAAAGGGAAGCTCCTCTACGCTAAAAATCGGTACACGTGTTAAAAACATTCGACTTGTAGAAGGCGACCACAATATTGATTGTAAAATCGACGGGTTTGGTGCAATGAAGCTGAAATCGGAATTCGTAAAGAAAAACTAAAAAATGCGAGACCCGTTTGTGGGTCTCGCATTCATATGTCAACGATTATTCAGCTTTGAAGCCTGAAAATGCGTCTTTTAAATCTTCGTCTTTAACTTTTACATCAGCATCGTTGATTAACTCTGCCATTTTCGTGTTCCAATCAGCTTTTGTAGCTGCAATTGACTCACGGATTTCTTCTTTTTTGTCTTCAAGTTTACCGTAATCTTTAACATCACGTTTTTCAGTCACTTGAATAATGTGGAAACCATGTTCAGATTGTACAGGCTCGCTGATTTCATCGATTTCCAATGCATATGCAGCATCGTTGAATTCAGGCACCATTGTACCTACTGTAAACCAACCTAAATCTCCGCCTTGTGCTCCAGAACCAGGATCAGTTGAGAATTCTTTCGCTAGTTTAGCAAAATCTTCTCCAGCATCTAATTTAGCTTTGATTTCTTTTGCAGTCTCTTCATCTTCCACTAAAATGTGGCGAGCGTTTAATTCTTGAGATGCTTGGTTGTAGTACTTTTCGATTTCCTCGTCAGTTACTTCAACATCTTTTAAAGCTTTCTCTTGTAACAATGTGAAACGAATATTTGTTTTTAACGTTTCTTCCGTTAAATTGCTTTGTGCTAAAACAGACTCATAGCTCTCGCCATACTGCTCTTTTACACCCTTCAATTCTTCTTCGATTTCTTCATCTGTTACTTTATATTTATCGTTTAAAATCTGTTCAACTACTACTTGTTGCAGTAATTGGTCACCTGCGATGTCCTTCATTGAATTATAAAATTCTTCTTGAGTGATATCGCCTACACTTGTTGATACGACAACTTCATCTCCAGGATTACTGCATGCAGCTAAACCGATTGAAGCAGCAACTGTTAATGCAAAAATGGTCTTTTTCATTTGAATACGCTCCTAACTTAACTTTAATGCACTTGTAACTATAACATAAACGATTTAAAAACAAAATGGTTGCATGTGAAGAGTGCCTAAGTTTTGTATCAACAGGTGCATACGATATTGAGAGAAAGAGAGAAGGGAGGTGGCAATATGGGTGGCGGAGGTTACAATGGCGGCGGCTCAGGCTACGGCTCTGGCTTTGCTTTATTAGTTGTGTTGTTTATCTTATTAATTATTGTAGGTGCAGCTTTCATCTACTAAGAAAGAAAGGTGTGTTAAAAGTCTTTACGGCTTTTAACACACCTTTTCCAATTATTAAAGTATGGACAAAAAAATTATTACATAAATAAAATTTTTTTAAACGGCTAGCAGTACTTCAACGTACATGCTTACAAGTAAAATTGTAATCAGTACATTAATCGTACGGAAAATTTTTGGCTGTTTTTCTTCTGGAATTTCACGTCGACTGCATAGCGCCGCAGTCATTCGATTTATTTGGAATAAGTATATTACTGAGAATAAGATCACAACAAGTAGTAACAAATTTATTCCTCCCCTCTAAAGCATCAATAAAAACCTAAATATCAAGCGGAACTAAAATTTCATAACCTCTTGGCGTTTCTTCAATTATAGCATTGTTTGGTGCATACATTAAATTTTTCACATATAAAAAATCCATAAGACATATACAGCAGTGAAATGCGAGCAAACCACTGAAATAATGCGCATATTCAGGATAGTAAATGCCCCCAGCGATCAATGCAGCATTAATAACGATAAAAGGTGTTACGAGTGCAAAAAGGTAAGACTTTTTTGGAATGCCGTTTTGCAGGCGCATCCGGACAACCGGCATGAGATGTTGAATTTTAAAGCGAATGACGAGTGATTTTCTATGTTGAAACAGAGCGAAATAATGTATTAATTTATGCATAGGATAAATAAAAGGTATTACTAATAAAACTAACCATAAATGTCGATCGATATGCTTACCGTTAAAATTAAAACTAAATGCAATGTATGAAAAGCAAAATACAAGGACGAAAAGAGTGATTGCCAATAATACAAGTCTTCCCGTACCATACTCTCGCTCAATGTTGATCGTTTTCCAACAATGCATGTGAGCCCCCCTAAAATATTATGGAAAAGGACGTATAATGCTTTTCCATTAACGAAACATTATTAAACATAAAACTAACTATAATAAATAAAAAAAGAAATGTCATCAATTTAAATTGGCGACATTTCTTACTGGGAGTTTTATAAAGTTGTAGTGATTGATGGCTTACCTTTGTCATCAATTGTTTCTTTAAAGTTAAAGAAAGAACGTTCAAATATTTCGATGAAGTCATCCCCGTAAATATTGCGAATAACAGCCATTACATCTAAAAACTCAGGGAAACGTCCGTATAGTTCTTTTAATGGCAATGCGCCTGTTAAAATCGTATGTTCTGTATCGTGATAATGATCGTACATACGTAGAATGAGTTCTGCGCCTTTATCAGTTAACTCAACATATGTATTACGTTTGTCTTCATCACGTTTTGAGAAAGTTAGTAATCCACGTTCTTCTAATTTTTTTGAAAAGTTGAAAGCGGTAGATACATGCATGACACCAAATTTAGCTACATCTGAAATGGAGGCACCTTTCAAATGATATGAAATCCATAAAATATGGTGTTCATTAATATTTAAATCAAAAGGTTTAATCCATGTTTGCCAATCTTTTTCGATAGCTTTCCATAGTGCTTTCGAAAGTTGTGCGACTCTTTGGCTAAATAACATAGCCTCTCGTTGTGAGTATAAATCTTCTGTCAAAGCAATCACCTTCTTCTTTCATTTACATTTTAAAATTATTATAGCAATAAAAGAAAAGAGTTTAAAGTTAGAAAAATGGAATAATTCAACATTGGTTGATTTATGCTATAAAAAGATAATTTTGGGATTAAATTGACCGTTTTCAAACTTTAATGTAGTTCTAAAGTTATATTGGTGAATCGCTGTTCATTACTCGTTATTTCTATTTGAAGGTATATTTTTCTCGATTTCACTTATAGAATTCTGTAATTTCTCGATTTCTTGTTTTAAATTTATTGCTTCCGGTTCTATCTGGGTTTTGAAATTTGCGAAATTATCCTTTAATTCATTTACTATACTAGGCATACTATTTTGTACTTCTGCCTTTAAAGTTGTAATCGATTGCTTGACGTTATTTAGTTCATGTTGTACGTCTTGGAGCTTTGATGTGGCCTTTTTAGTATTCTCCAATAAGTTTTGTCGTAAAGCTGTCCCTGATTGCGGTGCTGTAAATAAAATAACAGCCGCACCGCCAACGATGCCAGTTGTAATACCTAGTAAAAATGATTTTGCTTTCATATTGATAACCTCACTTTATTTATATTTGTTATCCAAATCTTTTTCCAAATCCATGTTCCAATAAACATTGGAAAGATTGGGCGGGGAAGTAATAAAAGAAAAACCAGCATTTTCATAGATGAAAAAGATGCTGGCCATAGTCTCCTCATACAGTCGTGTAAATATAACTGATAGGAGCAATTATAAGTGTGATTTAATTTCCTCAGAAAGTGTCGACAGCACATCTGGCGGGAATTCCTGTGAACGACCATTCCAGTTGACAACTAGTCCATCTTTTTCGTCATAGCGGGGAACGAGATGCAGATGGTAATGGAAAACGGTTTGGCCTGCTTCAGCACCGTTATTATTAATCGTATTCATACCAGCCGGGTTAAAAGCAGCTTTAATGGCATTAGCCACTTTCGGGGCAGCAGCATATAAATTACGTGCTACATCTTCTGACATTTCAAATAGATCTTTACAATGTGTTTTCGGGATTAACAGTGTATGGCCTTTTGTTAATGGGGCAATGTCCATGAAGGCAAAAGTATGCTCGTCCTCATAAACTTTAATACTTGGAATTTCACCGGCAATGATTTTGCAAAATAAGCAATCACTCATCTTATTTATCGCTCCTTTTTTATTTTTGATTTTCACCATTAGAAGTTAGAAAATAATGTTATTGTAAGTTATGTGGAGTACAGGGCGGCAATTCCGTTGGAAAGCATCCGCCAACAATAAAAATCAACTGTACCACCCCAATTTATGGTGAAGATACTATTATTTTTCTTTATTCTATCATAGATTATTCGGAAAACTACTTTCTTATATGAAGGATTTACTTTTTGTTCTTTGAATTGAGTGTTGCATTCAGTGTTCAATTTTATTCGCTTTTGATAAACTAAATTTTAGAAAAGAGGAGTGACGACTGTGACAATTTTACAACTGCAAAATGTAACAGGTGGTTATACGAGAAAGCCTGTGATTCAAGATTTATCATTTGAAATTAACAAAGGAGAGCTCGTTGGATTAATCGGCCTTAACGGTGCTGGGAAAAGTACGACGATCAAGCATATTATTGGCACGCTCTTACCGCGCTCTGGAGAAATTCGTTTAAACGGTGTGACGTTAAAGGGAAATTTGGACAAGTACCGATCAAGCTTCTCCTATATTCCGGAAACACCCGTACTATATGAAGAATTAACATTAAAAGAACATTTACAATTAACGGCAATGGCCTATGGTTTAGATGAGAGAACATTGGAAGAACGCTCTGAAGTTTTATTGAAGGAATTCCGTATGGAAAAGCGATTAAATTGGTTCCCTTCGCACTTTTCTAAAGGGATGCGCCAGAAGGTAATGATTATGTGCGCATTTTTAGTCGATCCAAGTTTATATATTATCGATGAGCCGTTTGTCGGTTTAGACCCGCTCGGCATTCAGTCATTGCTTGATCAAATGGATGATAAAAAACGTGCAGGGGCATCGATTTTAATGTCGACACATATTTTATCGACTGCAGAAAAACATTGTGACCGCATCATCTTACTTCATGAAGGACGTGTTCGTGCACAAGGAACAATGAATGATTTGCGCAAAGCGTTCAATATGCCGACTGCGACACTGGATGATTTGTATATTGCAATGACAAAGGAGCAGGACAATGAACAGCATGCATAGTGTATGGGCTAAGCGCTTCGAGCATTACATCGGCGAAGTGATGAAGTATATGCGCTTCGTCTTTACAGGGCATATTGCGATTGTCCTTGTCTTTATCGCAGGGGCAGGGGGATATCAGTACAGTGAATGGCTGAAGGTCGTGCAGCCTGATTTTCCGGCAGAGTGGCTCATTGCCCTTGTAATCGGGTTCTTAGTTGCATTAAGTAGACCTGTCACATTGCTGAAAGAACCCGATCAAGTATACTTATTGCCGCTAGAAAGCCAAATGCCGAACTATTTCAAAAAGGCGATGAACTGGACGTTTTGGTCACAGCTATTGTTGCCGGTCGTTCTGTATATTATAACGATTCCGTTATTGAAAGAAGTTACGACACTTAGCGTAGCTGAAATTTGGCTGACAGCTCTATTTATCGCGGTGCTGAAATTTATTAATGTGCGCGCCGAATTCAATTACCGTTATGCAAATCGTGGGAATGCCATTGTACTCGACCGATTTGTGCGGGCGATCGTGTCGATTATCGGGATTCAAATGACATTGACAGACGGTTTGCTGGGCATCGTATTTCTTATTATGATGACTTATTATACATTTACATTGAAGAAAAAAGTGCAGGACAATCCAGTGCCTTACGAACATTTTATTAAGCTTGAGCAAAACCGCATGATGCGTTTTTACCGTTTTGCCAACTACTTCACAGATGTCCCGCATTTAAAGGGCTCTGTAAAACGTCGTGCATGGCTGGATATTGCGTATAAAGCAATCAGCTATAAAAAGGAAAATACACAGGCATATTTAATTTACCGCACGTTTATCCGTACAGATGACCATTTTTATTTATGGGTACGGTTAACAGCAATTTCAGCTGTTGTAGCCATGTTTATTACAATTCCGTTTGTAACTTGGATTGTTGCAGGAGCACTTGCATTTGCGACAACGCTTCAGCTTAAGTATGCACTTATGTCAGCAGGGGATTTCCGAATGGACATGCTTTACCCGATTCCCCGTGATACGAGAAAGCAGGCTGTCGCAAAACTGCTTCGTCAATTGAGCATTGTACAGGCTATTATTGTGACACTGTGTGCAGTAATGCAGCCACAGTTTTATTTCATTCCGATTGTCATTATTGCAGTCAGTGAACTGACGATGAGAATGTCAAAATAATAAATAGAATTGTAAAACAAATAAGGCACCCATTTTCTAGAGCGAAAATGGGTGCCTATTATGTTTATAACAAGAATCCGCCAATTAATAATCCGGCGGCGATTACTATAATAGAAGGAACTTTGAATTTTTCCAGAGCAATATAGCTGCCGACAATCATTAAAATCGTTGGAATCAGTTTATTTGATTCATAGGAAGACTTGGCGAAATCGAATGTTAATGTAATTAATAATACGGCAATTGCAGGTAATACAAAGCTTGATAACCGCATTACTTTAGGCGAATCTCTATATTTTTGTAGAAGATTCAAAAGTGTAATCATTAAAATCAGGGTGGGGGCTACTGTCGCAAATAACGCTATAATACTCCCTAAAATACCACCAACTTCAAAGCCGATATAACCCGCCATCTTCGTTGCGATAGGACCGGGCAATGAATTTGCCAAAGCAAGAAACTCACTGAATTCACTTTGGGTCATCCATTCATACCTGTCTACCACTTCATGTTCAATTAACGGGATTGAAGCAGGCCCGCCTCCGTATGCCAAAAGGTTCGGTATTAAAAATGCAATAAAAAGCTCCCAAAATATCATTGTTCTTTTCCTCCTTTATTGGGCAATGCCAGCGCCAATATTAAGAGGGAACCGATGATAATCCCAGGGTGGAGATCGAATACAACAATCGTTATAAAACTGAACACGAAAATAATTGCGCTGATTTTTAGACCTAAAGCTTTATGCGATTTCTTTAAAAAGTCAAATGCATAAATCCCCATCATCACTGTCACAATGGGGATGACGCCATTAGACATGTTGTTGATAAAGTCAGAGTTACTGAATTGGTTTAATGAATTTAATAATAAAATAATTAATAGTACAGTAGGCATAACCGAAGCAAACAGAGCGTTAATTAATCCGAGAAAACCGCCTATACGGTAACCAATGTAGCCTGCCATCTTTGTAGCAATTGGACCAGGCAATGTGTTTCCAATCGATAACACATCTGAAAAGTCATCATCTGTCATAAGTTTATATTTTTCAACTACTTCTTTATGAAGCAATGGAATGATTGTCGGACCTCCCCCGAATCCAAGAATTCCTGAAACAAAGAAAGCTTTAAACAACTGAATTTGTATTTTCACATAATAACCGCCTTTTGTTTAGTGAGAAGCAGAATAGTTCGGAAAACGAAATATTTTCTAAATATGTATTATTTTATATAAAAATGCTACGAAACACAATCGTAGCATTTTTTATAAAAGCATTATTCTTTTGAAGCTGCACTATATGTCGTAATATAGGATGATGAGTTAAACATCGACTGTAGCACTTGTGTCGTGCCTTCAAAGATAGGGGCAAATGAAGTCTTATACTCATTGCTGGCTTTCCAGACTTCATAAGAAGCAGGCCCGCCCCATTGAATAATAAATAAATAGGTTTCTGCTTTAATCGGACGCAGTAAACGATAGGCAATTACAGCGTCATTGGAGTTCAAAGCAGGGATGACATCGAGAGCTTTTTTCTCGAAAACCGGGCGCTCATCTGACATAATGGGCATATTGAAAAAAGTATAATAGCCCTTTTGTGTAAACTGTCCATCTTGAGCAATAACTTCAAACTTGCGGGGTACTGCGAAAATAGATTTGTTCTCTGTTTCATGCAACACCACTGAATTACCATTTCCGTGTAATAAAATTAAAGGGTGCTGTGGATTTTTTGTGATTAAATTTTCCATATAGTCAGGTGTTCCTGAAGTTACATAAAAATTCATATATACCGACCTCCTTACACTATTATTTCCATTTATAAAGATATTCAAGCCATTTGTCAAAAAGTTCTATAGCAGAAAAGACAAATTCATGACATTTATTGAAGAAATCTATACAATTATTTATGAAAAGTTTATAGTCGATGATGGATATCAATGACGTTTTTGAGTTATAAAATAAAAAAGAATTTACTTTAAGGGGTAGAAATCAAAAATGATGAAATTTAATGACACATTATTACGTGCTGCTCGCGGTGAGCAAGTTGAACATACACCAGTTTGGTTTATGCGCCAGGCAGGCCGTTCACAGCCAGAATATCGTGAAATAAAAGAAAAATATTCATTAGAAGAGATTACAATGCAGCCGGAGTTATGTGCATATGTGACGCGTTTACCTGTTGATCAATACAATGTAGATGCAGCGATTCTTTATAAAGATATTGTTACCCCTTTACCAGGAATGGGAATTGATGTAAAAATAAAAGCGGGAATCGGTCCGGTTATTTCAAATCCTATCCGTTCAGCAGCTGATGTAGAAAACTTACGTGATTTCAACGCACAAGAGCATACACCTTACGTGCTAGAGACAATTAAAATGTTAACGACAGAACAGTTAAATGTTCCGTTAATCGGTTTTGGCGGTGCTCCGTTTACGCTTGCGAGCTATATGATCGAAGGCGGCCCAAGCAAAAACTATGCTAAAACAAAATCATTCATGGTTTCACAGCCAAAAGCATGGTTTGCTTTAATGGAAAAACTGGCTGATATGATTATTGTGGATATTACAGCGCAAGTAGAAGCTGGTGCAAAGGCAATCCAAATTTTCGATTCTTGGGTTGGTGCATTAAATGTAGAAGATTACCGAATTTTTATCAAGCCGACGATGACACGCATTTTTGCTGAATTGCGCGCATTAAATGTACCGTTAATCCAATTTGGTGTAGGTGCATCACATTTAGTAAAAGAATGGCATGACCTGCCAGTTGATGTAGTAGGTTTGGACTGGCGTTTACCGATCCGTGAAGCAGAATCTCGCGGCGTAACAAAAGCGGTACAAGGGAACTTGGATCCTACATTATTACTTGCTGACTGGAATGTAATCGAAGCACGAGCGAAAGATATTGTGGATCAAGGATTAGCACATACAGGCGGACATATTTTCAACTTAGGCCACGGTGTCTTCCCAGAAGTAGATCCAGCTGTATTAAAACGACTAACAACATTTGTACACGAATACAGTCGCGAACAAATTGCAAAACGTTCAATACAACAATAAATTTAATTTGATTATTCACCGGTGAAGGTGAGAAAACTATATAGATGAAAAGTTGATTGGAATGGAGGGGAGGCGACTCCAGCGGGAACAGTACGACGCCTGAGACTACAGGCTCTGGCCGTGCCCGCGGAAAACGTCCGACCCGGAATGTAAATCAACCCCTTATTAAGATGAAGAATCTTTAATAACTTACTAAAAAAGAAACGTGTTAAAAAACATGCAGAGGTGAACTTACATGAAAGAAGTACGCGGGTTATTAGTAATGGCTTATGGTACGCCATATAAAGAAGAAGATATCGAACGTTATTACACACATATTCGTCATGGCCGTAAACCGAGCCAGGAACATTTGGACGACTTAACAGAACGTTACCGTGCAATCGGCGGTATTTCTCCGCTTGCGAAAATGACGGAAGCACAAGCCCATGCATTATGTGCACGTTTGAACGAAGTACAGGACGAAGTGGAATATAAAGTATTTATCGGCTTAAAGCATATTGAACCATTTGTAGAAGATGCAGTAGAAGCAATGGTGAAAGAAGGGATCACTGAAGCGGTATCAATCGTTTTAGCACCACACTTCTCAACTTTCTCTATTAAATCGTACAATGGACGAGCAAAGGAAGCTGCTGAAAAATTAGGCGGTACGTTAAATATCACTTCTGTTGAAGCATGGTATGACGAGCCTAAATTCATTGAATTCTGGAAAAATGCCGTGAATGGCGAGTTGGCAAAAATGACAGAAGAAGAGCGCGCAAATGCTTGCTTAATCGTGTCCAACCACTCATTGCCGGAAAAAATTAAGCTTGCGGGCGATCCGTATGAAGAGCAGTTAATCGAAACAGCACGTTTAATTGAAGAGGCTTCTGATATTGTGAATGTTGAAGTAGGCTGGCAGTCAGCCGGACAAACACCAGAGCCATGGCTAGGACCGGATGTACAGGACTTAACGAAGGAATTATTTGAGCAAAAAGGTTATAAAGCATTCATCTATACACCAGTAGGATTTGTTACTGAGCATTTAGAAGTGCTATATGATAATGATATTGAGTGTAAAGTTGTTTGTGACGAAATCGGTGCAAGCTACTATCGCCCGACAATGCCAAATACACATCCTTTATTCATTGATGCAATGGTAGATGCTATCAATAAAAAATTAGCGAAATAGTAGAGAGTGATGATGAGGGTGACTTTAAAAAGGAACAAGGTTGTTATCGTTGGCGGTGGCATCACTGGTTTAACGACGGCATACTATTTACAGCAAAAAACGAAGGCGCATAATTTACCGATAGACATCGTGCTGATCGAAGCGTCACTACGTTTAGGTGGTAAAATCCATACAGTACGTCAAAATGGATATATTATCGAACGTGGGCCTGAATCGTTTTTTGATACAGGTAGCAGTGTCCGAAAGTTGGCACGTGATTTAAATATCGAACATGAGATGATTCAAAATAATTATGGTCGAACATTCATCGCAGTTGGTAGCAAGTTGCACCAAATTCCGAGTAATATCCTGCTCGGAGGGTCACCTAAAATCCTCCCGTTCATGAAATCGAATGTTCTATCTCTAATGGGGAAATTCCGCGCAGCAGGGGATTTGTTATTACCGAAATTACCGCATGCGGCAGACGAACCGATTAGTGAATTTTTCAATCGACGCTTTGGTAAAGAGGTTGTAGAAAATTTAGTTGAGCCGGTGTTGGCAGGTACATTTGCAGGTGATATCGACCATCTTAGCATGCAATCGATGTTCCCGCAGTTTTATCAGTTGGAAAAGGATTATCGCAGTTTGCTGCTCGGTATGAAAAAAACCGGTAAAGGTATTTACGCACTCGTTGACACTCCAGGTGAACTACATTATGAATCATTTGAAAACGGGCTGGAATCATTAATTGAAACTTTGGAAAATGCTTTAACCGATGTAACGATTTTAAAAGGTTTGAAAGTGAATTCCATTGAAAAAAATAATGATGATACTCATCTTATTGAATTGAATGATGGGACGTCCATTCAATCAAATAATATCATTGTAACGACACCGTTTAATGTAACGAAAAGAATTTTCCCGGACTCTGTAACAATGCAGCAAGTTCCGGATATGAATTATGCTACAATCGCAACGGTTACGATGGCATTTGAAAAAGGTTCGATGCAAAAATATGAAGATGCACTTAACTTCTTCGTTTCACGCAATAGTCATTTTGCCATTACAAGCTGTACGTGGAGTCACCGGAAATGGGATAATGTTTCCCCGGATGGCCATGAACTACTTAGGGTATACATTGGCCGTGTAGGGGATGAATCGATTGTAGAGCTCTCCGACAGTGAAATTGAAAAAATCGTATTGCAGGATTTGGAACGGGCGGTAGGTTTAGATGCCCAGCCATTGTTGACGACAGTTGCACGCTGGAAGGAAGCAATGCCTCAATATACAATTGGTCATGAGTCTCGTATGTCAACTATGAAAAAACAGTTTTATCAAGAGTTTCCGAATGTCTTATTAACAGGAAGCTCCTATGAGGGAATTAGTATTCCGGACTGTGTTTTACAAGGAAGAAATACAGCCGAGCAATTACTCAACCAGTTGGCCGAATCAAAATTAGCAATGTAACAACAATTCAATAGACTAGTTGAACGACATGCTGTATTAAAAGTGAACCGCTTTTAATGCAGCATTTCTCGTTTGAAGAGTTTCCGAATGGTTCACAAATTTATCTTAATTATAGTAATGCATCTGTCCGGATTTTTTAGTACGCTAATAAGGATGGAGAAAAGATTGCAATAAATTACATAATTATAGCAAGGATGGGAGATTTCACGATGAAAAAATGGTTTTACAGTTTAGTTGCAGTACCTTTTTTGTTAGTTGGGTGTGGGGATGATCCAAAAGTGGAGACACTTGATACTGCCGAGGTACCGGCAATTGTAGATGTACATATTCAAACGGCTGAACAATTGAATGCTGGGGAAACGATTCAGCTTGCGGCACGTGTGACTCAAGATGATGAAGCGGTAAATGATGCGAAAGAAGTGAAGTTTGAAGTATGGGAATCTGGCCTTCGCGATGAAGGGGAGATGCTGGACGGAGAACTGACAGAAGACGGAATCTATGTCGCTGACTATACGTTTGACCATGATGGCGTATACTATATGTTTGCCCATACGACGGCGCGCGGTATGCACGTGATGCCAAAGCAGGAGCTGATTGTCGGCAACCCAGATATGAGCAAAGTGCTGGAAGATACAAGTTCTAATTCGATGGAACATGACGAAGAAATTACAGAAGAAAAAGAAGACGATCATAACCATTAAATATTGCAATATAAGAAAATGGGTGTATAATAGTGACTGAATGACCGAAGTGTTCATTTGGTCACTTTTTTGAGGAGGTGGATTTATGGATCGTCGACATGAAATTTTATTAGCTGCTACAAAATCTTTCACATTATTTGGATATAAAGCGACAACGATTGAACAAGTTGCTAAAATTGCAAATGTAGGAAAAGGGACTATTTATACTTTTTTTAAAAATAAAGAAGAGCTGTTTCAGGAAGTTGTATTCCATTTAATCGGTGAAATGAAGCGTGAAACAGATCAGCTAATCGATGCAAATGCGAGCTTTATGCAAAATGCCCATACAGCATTGATGAAAATGCTGCAATTCCGTGAGCGTCATTTACTGTTTGCCAAACTAATAGAAGAGGAAACAGCACTTGGAACTCCTGAAGTACAGCAGATGCTGTTGAAAATCGAGTCGGAAATCATTTCTTACGTCTCGATGCGTATTCGTAATGGCATTGCAAAAGATGAGGTTATTGACTGTAATCCTGAGCATGTGGCTTTTTTATTATTTAAATCGTATTTGGCTTTTATTGTAGACTGGCAGTTGACACATAAAGAACCACTCAACGAACAAGAAATTCTGACATTATTCAGCGAAACCATTTTCCGTGGTTTGGCAAAGAAAAAGTAGCAGTCACTTCCTGGTGAAGTGGTTTCTTTTTACCATGAAATGACCGAAAAACGATATTGGTCATATAGTTTTAGAAGGAGGAAATTAGTGTGATAAAAGCAGAATGGCTGAAGATTTTTAAAACAAAGAAAATGCTTATTTCAGTTATTGCCGTTCTATTTGTTCCTGTTATGTACAGCGGGATGTTCTTATGGGCATTTTGGGATCCATATGCCAACTTAAAGGACTTGCCGGTTGCCGTTGTCAATGAAGACAAAGGTGCTGTGATGGATGAGGAAACAATGGAGCTCGGTCAAACATTGGTCGATAAGCTGATAGGTAGCGAGCAATTCCGATTTGAGGAAGTTGATGCAAAGGAAGCGGACCAAAAATTAAAGGATCAAAAATATTATATCTTAATTAAAATTCCGGAAAACTTCTCTGAACATGCAACTACATTATTAGATGAAGAACCACAAAAATTGGTTATTGATTATATTCCAAATGAAGGCTTCAACTTTTTAGGAGCACAAATTGGTGAAACTGCAATGGATCGCATAAAAGCGGAAGTAAATACGCAAGTTTCAGCAACATATGCAGAAAAATTATTTGATTCCATTACGCAGCTTGGTGACGGTTTTACCGAGGCAGCAGATGGAGCAGGGGAACTGGATGAAGGTGCCGCGAAGCTGGCGGATGGCGCTGATGAGCTGAAAGGCTATTTAGAACAATTGGCATCAAGCTCTGTTCAATTATCTGATGGTACGGACGCTTTAGTTGCCGGTGCTAAAAATGCTGCGAAAGGTGCTGCCGATCTGGCGGCAGGTGTAGCAAAAATTGCGGATGGCAGCAGCCAACTTGAAACAGGAGCAAAATCTGCAGCAGATGGCGCCAATACATTGCAGCAAGGTATTGAAAGCTATACGGGTGGTGTTGCACAAGTAGCAAACGGACAAAAGGACATCACATCCGGTCAGGCAAGCTTAGCTGAAAATCTGAAATTATTAACACAAGGTACAGCGAATATCGATGACAAAGTAAAAGCGCTCGCAGATGGTTCAGCTAATGTAGCAGGCGGTATGGATCAATTGGCGGGTCAACTTGAAGCGATATTACCAATGTTGCCTGAAGAAAATCAAGCAGCATTAAAAGCCGCACTAGGGCAACTGCAAGAAGGCAGTAAACAAGTAAGTGGCGGTTTAAGCCAGCTGCACGCAGGAACAAACGGATTGGACGATAAAATTGCGGCAATCAGTGATGGTGCAAGTAAATTAAATGCAGGGCAACAACAAGTAACAGCAGGTGTTGCACAATTACAGCAAAATTCAGCACAGCTAATAGAGGGTGCCAATTCATTAGCACAAGGCAATACAACAATCGCCGGAAAACTAAATGAACTAACAGCAGGCGCATCAAGTGCTGCAACAGGTGCCAACACATTAGCGCAAGGTTTGAACACATTAGTTGATGGTTCGAATAAATTATATGACGGTACTAGCTTATTGGCAGAAAAGTCAGGTGAGTTGGCACAAGGTTCTACTACTTTAGCGGATGGCACGAAAGAATTGAAGGATGGTACGACAACTTTATCTGAAAAATTGGCGGAAGCAGGCGAAAAAGCCGCTGTAAATCCGACTGAAGATACGTATAATATGGTCGGTTCTCCAGTAGAAGTCGAAAAAGATTCCGTAAACCATGTACCGAATTATGGTACAGGTTTTGCACCATACTTTATTTCTTTAGGATTATTCGTTGGGGCATTATTAATTTCGATTGTATTCCCATTAGTTGAACCAGCCATTATTCCGAAAAACAGTGCAAGCTGGTTTGTAAGTAAAGTAACTGTATTAATCGGTGTTGGATTGGTGCAGTCATTTATAACGATTGCAATTGTCGTTTGGGGACTTGGACTTGAGGTAAATAATATGCCGCAGTTCATACTGACAACAATTATAACTAGCTTTACATTTTTAGCTATGGTTCAATTGCTTGTATCTGTGTTTGGTGATCCAGGACGATTTATTGCCATCGTCGTGTTGATTCTTCAATTAACAGCAAGTGCAGGGACATTCCCGATTGAGCTAGTACCAGAGCAATTGCATTTCTTCAATAAAATTTTACCGATGACATTTTCTGTACAAGGCTTCAAAGCAGCCATTTCAACTGGTGATACATCATTCCTAATGTTCAACTGGTCAATTTTAGGTGCAGTTATGATTTCATGCTTAGCAATCACGTTCGGTTATTTTGCATTGCTTTATAAAAAACGTTATTCAAATCAACAAACAGAACTATAAAAAGAAAAAGCATGGACTCGGGTTTTCCGTTGAGGCCATGCTTTTTTTATACAGAAAAAACCACGAGCATTGAGCAAGCCCGTGGTTCAAGTAAGCTATTATAGGTTCATCCTATTTCTAAGATGAAGGTTGTCAGTAATGCGAATTAAACAGTGTGTAAAGAATTAAAGAGAGTTACATTTATCACAATTGTTGCTGTAGCATTCGCTTTGTTCTTCGATTCTATCACCGCATTGAACGCAAATTTTATCAGGTAAATTCTTGAAAAATTCCACTACGTTTTCTAACATTGTGCATGCCTCCTTTAAGTTTCTGTTATATTACTTCTGTTTATATAATGTATTGTATTATAACAGATTTAATTCGTCAACACAAAATGCCTAAATTAAGTTAAAATATAAATGGACGATTTTTGAAGGAGTGAGCCTCTTGTATTTTATCGATAATAAAGGAATTACAGATCCGCGTATAAACCTGGCAATAGAAGAGTATATACTGAAAAACATGGATATCGAAAAGGATGATTTTTTACTGTTCTATATTAATCAGCCTTCGATTATCATCGGAAAAAATCAAAACACGATCGAAGAAATCAACACAGATTACGTTGAAGAAAACGGAATCATTGTAGTACGTCGTCTTTCCGGCGGTGGGGCAGTTTATCATGATTTAAACAATCTGAACTTCAGCTTCCTGACAAAGGATGACGGCAACAGCTTCAGCAACTATAAAAAATTCACACAGCCTGTTGTTGATGCACTTGCAAAATTAGGGGTTAACTCTGAGCTTTCAGGCCGTAACGATATTTTGGCTGAAGGAAAAAAGGTTTCCGGCAATGCCCAATATTCGACACGTGGCCGCATGTTCAGCCATGGGACACTTATGTTCAATCTTGATATTGACGCTGTCGTGAACTCACTTAAAGTAAAACAGGACAAGATTGAATCAAAAGGAATCAAATCAGTGCGCTCGCGTGTTGCGAACATCATTGATTTCCTTCCTGAAAAAATTACGGTAGAAGAGTTCCGTATGGAGATTTTAAAATCGATTTTCGGTGGCGAGGAAAATATTCAATACTACGAGCTTACCGAAGAAGATTGGGAAAAGATCCATGAAATTTCAAAAAACCGTTACCAGTTATGGGAGTGGAATTACGGGAAATCACCGCGCTTTAACATTCAAAAAACGAAGCGTTACCCTTCAGGAAGCTTGGATATTCGCTTAGAAGTGAATAAAGGTGTTATTGAAGAGGCGAAAATTTTTGGAGATTTCTTTGGTGTCGGTGATGTAGATGAGGTCGCTGAATTATTGGTCGGGACGAAATATGACCGTGCCGCAATTGCAGAAAAGCTGAAAGATATTGAAATCCCGGTATACTTTGGCGGGATTACGGAAGAGGATTTCCTTCATTTAATTTACTAGCAGCTTCTGTCAGTCATCATGAACGTAATAGTGAGTGTAGAAAAGGAGGCTCCTGTTTTCGGGAGCCCCCTTTTTTTGATACAATGGAACAATATGAACAATTAACTTATGTAGGGATATTTTAGTTGGAAACCTATTGAAAAGGAGGTCATTCAGATGGAAAAACATCGAATTTTCATCGTTGAGGATGATCCTAAAATAGCTGCACTACTCGCAGACACATTAAGAAAATACCAGTATGAAGTCGAAACAATTAAAGACTTTGATTCATTAATGGAACAATGCTTAGCATTTTCTCCTCATATAATTTTACTCGATATTAATTTACCTTCCTATGATGGATACTATTGGTGCCGGGAGCTGAGACAATTTACGAAATGTCCGATTTTATTTATCTCTGCTCGCTCGGGGGAAATGGACCAAATATTTGCATTGGAAAACGGCGGAGATGATTTTATAACGAAGCCGTTTAACTATGAAATCGTACTTGCTAAAATTCGCAGCCATTTACGTCGTACATATGGAGAATATTCTGCAAGACAGGAAGAGCGGAAAATTGTACAAGGACAGCTTACATTGTATTTGGAACGGATGGAACTTCAATTGAAGGATCTTGTCGTTCCGCTTCAAAAGAAGGAATGTGTAATTTTAGGATTATTAATGGGACAGGCGCCAAAAGTGGTGTCACGCGAACAGCTGCTGGAGGAATTGTGGGATGATCAGGCATTTGTTGATGAAAACACATTAAATGTAAATATGACGCGTGTTCGAAAGAAGCTGGCCGATTATGGCATTTCATCGGTTATTGAAACAGTGCGCGGAGCAGGGTACCGCTTTTTATTAAGCTCGGAGGAAATGTAATGACGATTAAATTATTTGTGAAGGAGCATCTTTCCTACCTGATTTTTCAAATCGCCCTTACATTATTTTTACTTACATTATTTTGGCTTGATGGCTTTCGTAGTGTCACTACGGCCATTTATGCGATTGCAATCAGCCTTCTTTTAATCGTCTCATTTTTAGTCGTGCGCTATATGTTGAGGCGCCGTTATTTGGCGAAGATTTCCACGCTGCCGCAAACGATGGAGGACGCGCTTCAAAAGAATGCGAAAACAACGGAATACATGGAGACAGAGCGTTATTTGCATGAGCTGTACAAATTGTATCAGCATGAAGTACAGGCGCTTTATGCGACACAGTCCAGACAATATAAATTTATGAACCAGTGGGTACACCAGATGAAAACCCCTGTCTCTGTTTTGGAGCTTTTGCTGCAGCAGGAAGAAGAGCTGGATAAAAAAAGTGTGCAGGAAGAGGTCGAACGTTTGAAGCGCGGTCTTGAAATGGTTTTAGTGAATGCACGTCTGGAAAACTTTTCGGATGATATGCAAATCGGAAAAGTGCAGCTTAAATCGGCAATCATGGCAAATGTTAATGACAATAAACGTCTGTTTATCGCCAACCGAGTATTTCCGGAAGTGAACATCGATGAAGATTTAATCGTAATGAGCGATATAAAATGGCTGAACTTCCTTATTGGACAGTTCATTACAAACGCGGTGAAATATACATTTGAGCCGAATAAAAAGTTGTATATTACGGCAGTGCAAAAAGAACAGCATGTCCACTTGCTCATCCGTGATGAAGGGGTCGGCATTCCTAAATCTGATTTACCCCGTGTAATGAAGGCATTCTTTACCGGTGAAAACGGCCGGAAAACTGGAGAATCTACCGGCATGGGACTCTATATCGCAAAGGAGATTTGTGATAAGCTCGGACACCAGCTTTTGATTACATCGGAAGTTGGTAAAGGTACACAAATTGAAGTGATTTTTCAGTCATGAGGGATTATTATTGATTGAAAGAAACAGACTTGGTTAAAAGGAGTTACTATGTCTATTTTACAAATACAAGATGCTACGAAAGTATATGAAGGAAAAGTGACGAAGCGAGCACTCAACCAGCTTAGTTTTGAAGTGGAAAAGGGTGAATTTGTCGCAATTATGGGCCCATCCGGCAGCGGGAAAACGACGTTGTTAAATATGGTATCCATGATCGATACGCTGACATCCGGCGAGATTGTTTTTAATGGGATGAAACCGCAAAAGCTTAATAGTGAGGAACTTGCCTATTTCAGACGCCGCCAGCTAGGTTTCGTCTTTCAGGATTTTAATCTGCTGCCGACATTGACGGTGGAGGAAAATATCATTTTACCGCTGACAATTGATGAACAGCCGATATCTGTCATGGAGGAACGGCTGCAATATTTAAGTGAGCTGCTTGATTTAACGTCAATTTTAATGAAGCGTCCGAATGAAATATCAGGAGGACAAGCCCAAAGAACAGCAATCGCACGTGCACTGATCCATCATCCGATGCTCGTTTTAGCCGATGAGCCTACAGGAAATCTGGATTCGAATGCATCGCGAGAAGTGCTTGAGCTCTTAGCAAGAATGAATAAAGAAAACGATACGACGATTTTAATGGTGACACATGATCCGATTGCGGCGAGTTATTGCGATCGTGTAATTTTTATTAAAGACGGCGAGTTTTTCAATGAAATATATACAGACGATCGTCGCCAAACATTTTTCCAGCGTATTTTAAATGTATTAAGTTTATTAGGGGGACATGTAGGTGACTTTTCTTCAATTCGCTTACCGTAACGTTTTCCGGAATTTTCGTAACTATGCCGCCTTCTTTATGGCCAGCTTTTTCAGTGTTTTTGTGTTCTTTATTTATTCGATGCTCATGTTTCATCCGGAAATCGAACGTGGTTTTTTAGGAGAAGTATCGATCGCCGGAATGGTTTTTGCTGAAATCGTTCTTGTGCTGTTTTCATGGTTTTTTATTTTTTACTCGATGCGTGCCTTTTTGGAAGCGCGGTCTAAAGAGTTTGCGATTTTGCTTCATCTTGGCATGGACCGGAATCAGTTAGGAAAACTGGTGATCATCGAAACAATGACAATCGGGATTTTTTCCTGTATTTCCGGTATTGTTTTCGGGTTCGCGTTTTCGAAGTTTTTCTTTATGATTGTCCGTGAAATTTTAAATTTAAATGCGTTGCCGCTCTATTTGTCATGGGAGCCGTTTGTACTGACTTTATTCGTTTATTTAAGCGCATTTGTTGTCATCTCGACGTTGAGCATTCTGTTTACGCCGGACATTAAAATACGGAACTTCATAAGAGGACCAAAGTTTGTGGATGCTGCAGCGACCTATTCAAAGCGAAATGCCATTTTAGGAATCATCCTCATTTTATGTGGATACGGTCTTGCACTTATTACAACGAAGTCATCTATTTTTTCGTATACGTTACTGATCCCTGTTTTTGTGACATTGGGGACGTACTATTTCTTTTCAGATACGACACTTTATATTATTGACCGGTTGAAGGGGCATAAGCAGTTTTACTGGAAACGGGCACGTATGCTGGCGATCGCTGAACAGGTGCAGATTTTACGTTTTAATTCACGCATGTTTTTCATTGTGACACTCGTCTCGACACTTGCCTTTTTAACGGTCGGTGTTTTATCGGCGATGTCTTCCTATACATCACAGTATGACAAAATCAACCCAATCGGTCTTATGTATAAAGGGGAAATGGATAACCCTTATGAAATTGAACATATTTTATCCATAATCGATGAGCTTGAGTATAATGACATCAGTTATCATATGACGCGCTTTACTGTTATGCGTCAAACATCATCGTATACATCGAATCCGGTGGAAGTTTTCCGGGAAACGGATATTAACCATCTGCTGTTTTCATATAAATATCCTCTAGTGGATTTAAAAAGCGGGGAAGCAATGTTCATCCCATATTCGGAAGATTCGATTGAAAAGCTGGAGAAGACGGAAGTAAAGACGGTGCTGAAGGAAAATAATGTGGACCTGATGATTAACAGTGTGTACCCGAAAATGTTTTTCCCGACAGCTATTATTAGCAGTAACTCCATCATTATTAGTGATGAAGACTTTGAAAAACTGACAAATGAGTTTGAAATGGCACCATATGTCGAGCCTGGCTATCACTTATTTACGTTTGATATTCCTAACTGGACCGAAACGGAAAATGTCGGAATTGATATTCAGCAGATGGTCGCCCGCGATTATCTGATTAACAGTGAATATACGTTGCCGTTTTACTTTGAGAATGCAGGATTAAATTATTCTTATATATTAGCTACGTATTCTTTATTAACACTCATCGGTATATTAGTAGTAGCTGTGTTTCTACTTGCGTCGGGAAGTTTTGTTTATTTTAAAATATATGCAAACTTGGACCGAGAGAAGAAGCAGTTCGATATGCTCATTAAAGTAGGGTTAAGCGGTAAAGAACTGAAGCGCCTTATTACGAGAAATTTAATGATTCAATTTTTCCTGCCATGGGGATTAGCCTTTGTACATAGTGCATTTGCGTTCTACGTTGTGCAAGCTGTACTGAACGATGTCATGAATTTATCAATCGTAAAAGAAGTTGTATTTTCGTTTACAATGTTTGCCCTAATCCAAATTGTCTACTTTTTCCTAATCCGCTGGCGTTATATTTCACATGTGCGCGTGTGAGTTCGAAATAGAGAAAAAATGATTTTAGTACAATATTTGTGAATAAACGAGATTTTCATATTGTTTTATTAATATACTTATTCTATAATGCTAATAGAGTGAATATTTTTTCATTTTACGCATAGGGGGATGGGTGTATTGAATTTAGTTGAAAAGGTAAGACAACAAGCTTTCGAACAACCAGAAAAAACAGCGTACTACTTTTTAGGTAAAGGCACATCTTACGGTGAATTGGAGCAATCGGTTGCACGGTTTGCAGCTGCTTTGGAAGATTTAGGTGTAAAAAAAGGCGACCATATCGCGTTTTTATTAGGCAATACACCGCATTTCATCATCAGTTTATACGCATCAATGCGTATTGGTGCTGTGGCAATTCCGATTAATCCAATCTATACAGCAGATGAAATTTCATACATTATCCAAAATGGTGATGTAAAGGTTGTCATCGCACTTGATTTATTATTACCGCTTGTGGAAGCAGGGGTGCATAGATTCCCACAAGTAGAACAATATATCATTTGCGAAACAACAGAAGACATCGGCGAAAAATATGCCGCGCTTTCAGATGGTGCAAAAGAAAAGACGAAGCTGTTTTCACAAGTATTAGCAACAACAGCACGTACAACGGATCCAGTAGAAGTAGCGCCGGATGATACGGCCATTATTCTATATACTTCCGGTACGACAGGTCATCCGAAAGGTGCCATGCTGACACATAACAATTTATTCTCAAATGCCAGAGATATTGGCGATTACTTAAAAATGACATCAGAAGACCGTATCGTAGCGACATTGCCGGTTTTCCACGTCTTTGCTTTAACGGTAGTTGTCAATTCACCGTTAACACGCGGAGCAACGATCTTATTAGCGCCACGCTTTAGTCCGGGAGAAATTTTCGAGATGATTTCAACTTATAAAGCAACAGTATTTGCCGGCGTTCCGACGATGTACAATTTCCTTTATCAATATGAGAAAGCGGATGTTGCCGCATTCTCGACAATTCGTTTAGCAATTTCAGGTGGTGCTTCATTACCAGTATCATTGCTGCATAACTTTGAGCAAAAGTTCAATGTACGAATTTCTGAAGGATATGGCTTATCTGAAGCTTCACCTGTTACTTGTTTCAACCCAACAGACCGTGAGCGTAAACCAGGCTCAATCGGACAGTCGATCAGCAATGTGGAAAATAAAGTGGTCGACGAAAATGGTGATGAAGTGGGCATTGGGGAAGTAGGAGAGCTGATCGTGCGCGGACCGAATGTCATGAAAGGCTATTACAACATGCCGGAAGAAACAGCCGTTACGATTCGCGATGGCTGGTTATATACAGGTGACTTAGCAAGAAAAGACGAGGAAGGTTACTTCTATATCGTTGACCGCAAAAAGGATATGATAATTGTAGGCGGTTACAATGTTTATCCTCGTGAAGTAGAAGAAGTATTGTTCTCACATGAAGGCATTGTCGAAGCGGCAGTCGTTGGCTTCCCGGATCCGGATTTTGGTGAGGCGGTACATGCTTACGTTGTGTTAAAGGATCCGACTTTAACTATAGAAGCGATTCGCGAATTTTGTGCAGACCGTATTGTGAAATACAAAGTGCCGACTGTTATTGAAATTTTGGACGAGCTGCCAAAAAACACAACAGGCAAAATTCTGCGCCGTTCTTTAAAAGAAATCGCAAGAACATAACATTCCAACACCTGCCATACTTTGTGGCGGGTGTTTTTTGAAAATTGGAAAATAAAAGGGTGCCGGTTGAGGGATTGTCCTCATAAAGCTTCTTATAATGTTCCGGTGGTTATTGGCGGGCTAAGCACAAAAGTCACCAAGCCATGTTGCACATGTCTTTGCGACTTTTCTGCGTGCTTTTTAAGACGCCCGCCAATCATAAAGTACCGTTGTTTCAATCGTTGCTTATATAGGGAGGCGCTGTGCATTCGCAAGGCGCCTACTTTCTCATAAAGTATCTCCTTTTTTAGAAAGGAGAAATATTTTTTGTAACAAGGGCTATCATTTTTTTATAAAGAAAGATTAACTTTGTGCGTAGAACCGGCGCCTACCACTGTAAGCGCCGACTAAAGGGCGTTACGGTTTAGAGCCGGACACTATTGATTTGGCGGGAGTCCCAAGCCGCAATAATAGCAGCAGTAAAGGTTCGACGTTTACGGCGTGCCTTTACTGCTGCTATGCGGCTCCCGCCAAAGAAAACCGGAACTAAATAAGAAGCTCTATGAGAAGAGGATTTAAACTTATATCTTATATATTTATATTTTGAAATTTCAAATAAAAGATGGTACATTATTATTACGGGAATCGAAATAAATGAAGAGGTGTTTTAATGACGAAGTATATTACAAAAGAAAGCTTATTCGAAATTCAATCCATTACAAATCCGGTACTTGCGCCAAATGAGCAAGAGGCGGTATTTATCAGAACAGAGATCAATAAAGAAGAAAATAATTACAATGCCCATTTGTTCCATATCGACTTGGAATCTGAGGAAACAACGCAATGGACTTACGGCAATGAACGTGTGACGAGTCCCGAGTGGTCACCAGATGGCAAACAAGTCGCATTTTTAGCGAAACGCAATGAAAAACAGCAACTATACATATTAAACCGCCGTGGCGGGGAAGCACAGGAAATGACGACACTACCAAACGGCGTCAATTCATTTTTATGGAGTCCATGTGGTGAAAAGGTTTGGATTACGAGCACTATTAAAAAAGGGCTGGATATTACGAAAGAGGAAGAAAAGGAAGACACGAAATTCCCGAAAGCCTATGTCGTGGATAAAATGAAATACAAAGCAGACAGTGTAGGTTTATTAAAACAGAACCGCTATACACAAATTGCTGCTGTTGATTTAGCGACGAAAGAAGTAAGTACATTTACAGAAGGCGATTTTTCACATAGCTTACAAGGCATTTCACATGACGGGAAAACATTGGTGATCGGTGTGAACCGTGAAGAAAATACGGATAATGTATTCCGTACACCGCTATACCTTGTTGATGTAGATACGAAAGCAGAAACAGTTCTAATAGATGAAGATGGCTACTTTGGCGGTGCTGAGTTTTCATTTGATGACCGCTACATTGCATTTGGCGGTTCGGATCATTCATTCAGAAATGCTACACATGGCCATGTTTATATTTATGATACAGAAACGAAAACAACACAAAAGCTGACGGAAATGCTGGACTTGCCGGTTGGCGACTATGCGGTTGCGGATATTCAGCAAGATGTATCAGCTCCATCTGTAGTATGGACGGAAAACGATGATTTGTATTTCCAAGTATCTTCTGAAGGGGATATCCGCTTATATTATGCAACATTGGAGGGCGCACTTTACCCTGCGTCACCGGAAAATGAGCATGTATACGGCTATGCAATCTTTAAAAACGGCAACCGTGCATTATTGACGGTATCCAATGGGACATTCCCTGGGGAGCTGTTTGACTTTGATATTACAACAGGTGAGCGCAAGCAGTTAACAACATTTAACGAAAAGTTTTTAAATGAGACTACGCTGTCAGAACCGGAAGCGATTTCGTATACATCAAAAGATGGTTTGACTGTACATGGCTGGATTATGAAGCCTGCACAGTATACAGAAGGAGAAAAATATCCATTAATTGTTGAAGTACACGGCGGACCGCATACTTTATATGCGAATACGTTTTTCCATGAGATGCAGCTATTGGCGGCGAAAGGGTATGGTGTGCTTTATGTGAACCCACGAGGCAGTCATGGCTACAGCCAGGAATTTGTTGATGGTGTACGCGGTAATTATGGTGATGGGGACTATGAAGATATTATGGCTGGTGTTGATTATGCACTGGAAAACTATGCATGGATCGATGAGTCACGTTTAGGGATTACTGGCGGAAGCTATGGCGGCTTTATGACGAACTGGGTTGTTGGTCATACGAATCGCTTTAAAGCAGCTGTTACCCAACGTTCGATCTCAAACTGGATCAGCTTCTACGGCGTATCGGATATCGGTTATTATTTCTCGGAGTGGCAAATGCTCGCAGATATGAATGATGTGGAAAAACTGTGGCACCATTCACCATTAAAATATGCGGCTAATGTGGAAACACCACTACTTATTTTGCACAGTGAACGTGATTTCCGCTGCCCGATTGAGCAGGCAGAGCAACTTTATATTACGCTTAAGAAAATGGGCAAAGAGGTCGGTTTCGTCCGTTTCCCTGAATGTGACCATAACTTATCACGTACAGGTATCCCGAACTTGCGATTAGAGCGACTTGAGCAAATTACAGGATGGTTTGAGAAGTATTTATAAAATACAAACAGGGTGTCCCATTGGCGGGCACCCTATTTATATGAGTGGGTTTATCTACCTTTAAACTGAGGTGGCCTTTTTTCAGCAAAGGCATTCAGTGCTTCAATGCGGTCTTCAGTAGGGATTGTCAGTTCGTATGCTTTTCGTTCGATTTGAAGACCTGTTTGAATATCTGTTTTCATCCCTTGTTTTACAGCAAATTTAGCTTGCTGTATCGCAATTGGCGCATTGCGTAAAATAAGTGCGGCAAAGTCGGCTGTCACTTCATGTAAACTTTCGACCGGTGCCACTTTCGTAACGACACCATAGTCAAGTGCTTCATGTGCAGTCATCCGTTTTGCAGTCAAAATGAGCTCCAATGCTTTCGCTTCACCGATTAAGCGCGGCAATCGCTGTGTTCCGCCAGCTCCCGGAATAATGCCTAAGCCTGTTTCCGTTAAGCCTAGTGAAACGGTTTCGGCAGCAATACGGAAATCGCAAGCAAGTGCAAGCTCAAGTCCGCCACCAAAGGCATATCCGTTTAATACACAAATCGTCGGTTGCGGTAATTGCTCAATGAGGGAAAATACTTCCCCGAACCGGTTTAAGTTGCGTTTCACAAGTGTATCCGGCAACGTTTTACGTTCTTTTAAGTCCGCACCAACCGAAAAGGCTTTATCACCAGATCCTGTAATGATGACAAGACGAATATCTGGGTGGATTTGAATGGATTCAATAACATTGCGTAATTGTTCCAACATTTCATAATTAAAAGCGTTTAACATATCGGGGCGATCAAGTGTTACATATGCAATAAAGTCTTTTTGCTCGTATTTTACAGTGTTCACATTTACTGCCTCCTTGAATTTTGTTAATCTAGTTTTATAGTACATTGGAAAATTGCAAAATAACAGCTATTTCCATAATAAATAGAGAGAAAATAAACGAGTATTGGGGAATTTACAAAATGGAAGTATTTGTTGGGCGACAACCTATATTTAACAAACATGAAAAAATCGTAGCATATGAGTTGTTGTATCGAAATAATTACACCAACCAGTTTCCGAATATTGATGCAGATAAAGCAACCGTTGAGCTGATCATCAATTCATTTCTTTCGATTGGCATTAAAGAAATAGCGAATGGAAAGCCGTTATTCATTAATTTTACGGAAAACCTGATTATGCAGGAATCCTTGGATATTATTGAGGAGGAACAAATTGTCATTGAAATATTGGAAGATATTCCGATTACAATCGCGTTAATCGAACGGCTCAAACAATTAAAGAACGCGGGAAA
The DNA here is from genome assembly GCF_059758555.1 of Solibacillus sp. GQ1. NCBI lineage: Bacteria > Bacillati > Bacillota > Bacilli > Caryophanales > Caryophanaceae > Solibacillus > Solibacillus sp. GQ1. The sequence goes on from NZ_JCAXEX010000002.1 coordinate 64,614, forward strand.
TAAAATTGCACTTGATGATTTTGTTATGAATAAAGAAGTGCTGATTTATGATGAGCTCTTTCGGTACATTGATTATATTAAAATCGATTTTTTACATACAGGTGAAAATGAGAGAGTGGCAATTGAAAATACGATAAAAACGAAATTTCCTCATATTAAACTATTGGCAGAAAAAGTTGAAACGCGTGAGCAGTATGAAATGGCCAAAGAATCCGGTTATTTTTTATTTCAGGGCTATTTCTTTGAAAAACCGCAAATACTGACGGCTACCGATATACCGGCAAACCTGTTTCAGTATTTCCAGATCATCTCGTTGTTGCGGGATGATGAAGCAAATATTGATGTATTGGCGAACAATATCGAACGGGAAATTTCATTATCCTACCGGTTGCTCAAATTAATCAATGGTTCGTCAAGACGTTCGAAAACGAAAGTTCGCTCGATTAAGCAGGCCATTTTATTACTAGGGTTAACGGAGTTGCGAAGATGGATATATTTACTGGCGATGCGTGAATCCGACGTGAATCGAAATAAAGACGTATTTCAGGAGTTAATGTATGCATCCTTGTTCAGAGCGAAAGTGTGTGAAAAAATTGCCCGCCTGAATTACAAAAAGAATTTCTCGGAGTATTTTTTAGTCGGTCTGTTTTCATTGATTGATTCTTTACTGAAACGGCCGATGAGTGCAATCGTTACGCAGTTGCCGCTATCGGAAACGATTTTGGAAACAATCTCAGGTGAACATACGGAGATGACGCCGTATTTACAGTTTGCTACCGCTTTAAGTAAGTTGGACTGGGAAGGCATTATTCCATTATCCCGGCAATTAAACATACCTGTCGACGGGCTTTTGCCGATGTATGAAGAAGTGACAGTATGGGTTGACGAGGCATTAATAATCCAATAAAAAGCAGAAGAGAATGCGTCCTTTTATGGGGCGCTTTTCCTTTAGTTAGATGAAGTTCTCATTTAATGTAGGATTTGTTATAATTCAATGGAATTTACAAAAGAAGCGAGGATTTGTATGACATATAGCTCACAGAGTTCAGTGAAAAGCAGTGTAATGGAATATGTATTTGTCATTGTCGGCGCAGCAGTCATTGCGTTCGGCTTTAATGTGTTTTTATTTCCAAACCAGGTCGCATCCGGCGGAGTAAGCGGGATCAGTACAATTTTGCATGGTATGTTCGGGTGGAATGCCGGGATTGTTCAGTATGCGTTTAATATTCCTTTGTTTATAGCAGGCGTGCTTGTACTAGGGAAAAAATTCGGGATTAAATCCTTTATTGGTACGATTGCTCTTCCTTTCTTCGTTATATTAACTGAGAGCTGGGATCCTTGGACACTGAACCCGTTATTAGGGGCTATCTTTGGCGGGATTGTAGTCGGTTTAGGGATAGGACTTGTTTTTAAAGGGAATGCTTCAACTGGCGGTACGGATTTACTTGCTCAAATTATTACGAAATATACAGGCTTAACATTAGGGACAAGTGTACTGTTCATCGATGGCCTGATCGCGGTTAGTGCGGCAATTGTATTTGACCTGGAAAAAGGACTGTATGCGTTAATTGGTCTATATGTCACGACAAAAACGATTGATATTGTACAGCTTGGTTTTAGCCAATCAAAAATGGTTTACATTATTACACAAAAAGAAACGGATGTGCGCGATGCGATTTATAAAGAGATTAATCGCGGGATTACTAGGCTTCCGGCATTTGGCGGGTATACAGGTGAGGAGCGCCCGGTATTAATGGTCGTTGTTTATCAAACAGAGTTCACAAGGTTGAAACAAGTATTGAAAACCGTTGATCCTCAAGCATTTGTCATCGTTTCGGACGCCTATGAAGTGCTAGGCGAAGGTTTCAAAAAAGTATAAGTTTGTTATAATCAGTAGTGGAATAAAAGTTCATTTTTGGAGGGGTTCAGAATGAAAAAGAGTTTACTTACATTAGTTTTCGGTTCAGCAATTTTCCTTGCTGCATGCGGTGGAGATGATTCGGCTTCAAACGGCGAAACAGCTGAAATCGACGGGAAAAGTGTTGTTCAGCAATCATGCGCAACATGCCATGGCGGTCAATTACAAGGCGGCAATGCGCCAGCGTTGAATCAATTAGGGGCTAAATATTCGGAAGAAGAGATTTTGGATATTATTTTAAATGGTAAAGACCGTATGCCTGGTGGAATTGTTAAAGGCGAAAAGGCGGAAGCAGCTGCAGAATATTTATCCACATTAAAGTAATTTATACATAAAAAAGATGGAGCTTTATTTGCTTCATCTTTTTTTACCTTTTCAGCGAATGACCAGTTAATGTGATTGATAATTTAAAAAACTAAGCGCGTTATATATTGGAAATGTTATAGACATGATAAAATACAGTGGAGATGCTAGAAGATAGGAGCGTACCAAATTTATGATTCAAGTAATTGCGAAAGATGTTATGGAAAAGTTTAATTTGGAGCTAGTCAGTGGGGAAGCCGGAGTTGGACGATACATAACGACGAGTGATATATCCCGCCCAGGTTTGGAAATGGCCGGCTATTTTACACATTATCCAGCTGACCGTGTTCAGCTGTTAGGTAAAACAGAGCTCTCATTTTTTGAAATGTTGCCTGAAAAGGAAAAAAGAAGCCGGATGAAGCAGCTTTGTTCGGATGAAACACCGGCGATTATTATTTCGCGCGGTTTGGACGTGCCTCAGGAACTGATCGATGCATCGAATGAAAATCATGTCCCGGTGCTCGTTACGAAGCTGACGACTACTAGATTTTCGAGCCGACTGACGAACTTTTTGGAGAGTAAGCTTGCTCCGACAACGGCCATTCATGGGGTGCTCGTTGATGTATATGGCATTGGGGTTCTTATTGTTGGGAAAAGTGGTGTCGGTAAAAGTGAGACGGCACTTGAGCTTGTAAAAAAAGGGCATCGGTTGGTTGCAGATGACAGTGTGGAAATTCGTCAGGAAGGCGAAAACATGCTAGTTGGATTCCCGCCACCATTATTGGAACATCTGCTGGAGATTCGCGGTATTGGAATCATCGATATTATGACACTGTTCGGTGCAAGTGCAGTGCGTCCCTACAAGCGTATTACATTAATAATAGAGCTTGAAACATGGGATCCGGATAAGTTTTATGATCGTCTAGGGCTGGATGAGGAGAAGATGAAAATTATTGATTCAGAGGTAACGAAGCTGACAATTCCAGTACAGCCAGGACGAAATGTATCCGTAATTATTGAAGTAGCTGCGATGAACTACCGTCTGAAGAAAATGGGCGTCAATGCAGCGGAAGAATTTTCACGTCGTCTGGACGATATGCTTGTTTCGAATGATGAAATAGACGATTATTAATAGGTAGTTGAAGGGAGAAGTTTATGGTTACAAATTTATTAGCAATAAATCCGGTAGCATTCCACTTAGGACCAATACCGGTGAACTGGTACGGAATCATTATCGGGGTCGGGATTCTCGTTGCCTACTTCCTGGCACAAAAAGAATCGGTCCGCCGTGGATTAGATCCTGAATTTTTTGCCGACCTGCTCATTTGGGCAATTCCGATTTCAATCTTGTCAGCCCGCGTGTATTACGTTGTGATGAAGTGGGACTACTATAGTCAGCATCCGGGCAGTATCATTCAAATTTGGAATGGCGGTATTGCGATTCATGGTGCATTAATCGGTGCGTTTATTACAGCATACATATTTACGAAAAAACGCAAAGTGAGCTTCTTAAAACTGGCCGATATTGCAGCACCGAGTATTCTCGTTGGTCAAATTATTGGACGATGGGGCAACTTCATGAACCAGGAAGCTTATGGCGGCCCTGTAACACGAGAATTTTTGGAAGGTCTGTTCTTACCGAACTGGCTGATCGAACAAATGTATATACGTGAAGACGGAAACTATGTACACCCGACTTTCTTATATGAGTCATTATGGAATGTAGTCGGTTTAGTCATTTTGCTGTTTGCCCGCAAGTTAAACTGGCGACGCGGCGAAATGTTTTTCTTCTATTTAATCTGGTATTCAATCGGACGTTTCTACATCGAGGGCTTACGTACAGATAGCTTATACTTAGTAGGAGATTTGCGCTCAGCTCAAGTCGTTTCAATCATCGGTATCACAGTCGGCATTATTGCCATTGTTTATCGCCGCATGAAAGTAAAACCGGTTATCCACTATTTAGATGAGGAAAAACCTGCTGCGACGAAAAATAATAATAAAAATAAGAAGAGCAAGAAGAAATAAGCTTTGATATAAAAATTACCCCCATTTGGGGAAATAATAGTTAACACCGTTTGCATTAGTGCGAACGGTTTTTTAAAAGGGAGCATTCTTCAGTATGAAAACAAAAGCATTGCTGTTTGATTTTGATGGCACATTATTAAATACAAATGATTTAATCATCCAGACATTCATGTATATTTTTGACGAAAAATTTCCCGGGCAATATTCGACAGAAGACTGCCTGAGATTCATCGGTCCGTCATTAAAACAGACGTTTGACGAATTAACACCTGGCGAAACCGATGTAATGATCGGGAAATATAAAGAGTGGAACGCAATCAACCATGACCGTTTAGTAACAAGCTATGATGCAGTAGTCGAAACGTTGGAAGAGCTCCACAATTTAGGCATCAAAATGGCGATTGTTTCAACGAAAGCAAGAGAAAGTCTTGCCCGCGGTTTAAAAGTACTTTGTGCGGAACAGTTTTTCGATGTCATTGTCGGTTTTGATGATGTGGAGCATGTGAAGCCACATCCAGAACCAGTTCTATTAGCACTTGAAAAGCTAGGTGTCGGGAAAGAGGAAGCGATCATGATTGGCGACAACTCGCATGATATTGAAGGCGGGAAAAATGCAGGTGTCCGAACAGCGGGTGTTGCTTGGTCTGCTAAAGGAGTCGACTATTTAATGTCCTATGAGCCGACTTATATGCTTCATCATATGCATGATTTATTGGATATTGTGAAAGGGGAGTAGGCATGCGCAGAACAGAACGCTACAAAGTTCAGGGTGCGAATTCATTATGGAAAGTTTATAATACCGTTTCCTTTTGGAAAGTGATGAAATGCTTTATTGTCATCCAAATTGGACGGGTTACCCCGGTTATGGCATGGAAAAACTGGCTGTACCGCTCGTTTTTAAAAATGAAAATCGGCAAAGAGGCATCATTGGCATTGATGGTCATGCCTGATTCCATGTTTCCGGAGCGTATTACAGTCGGCGATAATTCGATCATCGGCTTTAATACGACAATTTTAGCGCATGAATATTTAATCGAAGAATATCGTCTCGGTGATGTCGAAATTGGCAGCAATGTTATGGTTGGCGCAAACTCGACGATTTTACCGGGTGTGAAAATTGGAGATGGGGCAATCGTTTCTGCGGCGACATTGGTGCATAAGGACGTACCGGCAGGCGCAATGGCAGGCGGCAACCCGATGCGCATTATTTTCACTGCAGAACAAATGGCAGAACGGAAAAAGAATGACAAGCCGGTTTGGCAAAATTAAATGTAGAATATCCATTTCCAACTAACGCGGAGATGGGTATTTTTTCATGTCTTTTCCTCCACATAACTGAATTTGGTAAAAGATGATGTATAATATAAAAATATATCAGAAAATTAAATTAACTAAATATTTGTATGAATCCATTGACTACGACCATAAGTAGCAGTAAAATACTTTCATACACTAGTGATTTAACACTCTAGTATACTAAAGTGCAGTATGCAGAATTTAACCAAGTATAAAAATTAGGATGTGTGAAAATGTCATCGATTAAAATGTTTGAAAAGCCACTTGGAATGCGTGACACATTACCGGAAATTTATGAAAAACTTGAATTAATCCGCTCAACTGGACGAACATTGCTACGTGAGCGCGGTTATGAATTTATAAAAACACCATCTGTTGAATATTACGATACGATCGGGAAAGCATCTGCAATTTCCGACGCACGACTTTTTAAATTGGTTGATAGCCAAGGAAATACCCTTGTACTACGACCTGATATGACAACACCGATTGCCCGTGTTGCGACATCGAAATTACTGAAAGAGAAAATTCCACAACGCCTTGCCTATTTTGCAAATGTGTTCCGTGCGCAACAGCGTGAAGGAGGGCGCCCAGCTGAATTTGATCAAATGGGAATTGAACTGATTGGTGACAATTCCGTATATGCCGATGCAGAAGTGATCATGACGGCCATCGATTTAGTAAAGTCCTATCAAATTACAGATTTCAAAGTAACAATCGGACATGCAGGGGTTTTAAGCTGCATTTTAAAGGATTATACAGAAAGTGATGCACAGGCAGATGATTTAAATGAGCTACTTGTACAACGAAATTTTGTCGGGTTTGAAGAAGCGGTACTGGCATTTGATCTGCCGAAAACAAAATCCGATGCCCTGTTAGCCTATATTGAAGATGCAATCAGCCTTCCTTCAATTGAAGCAATCGAAAAATATGTGCGCAAAAATGATGCGCTGGAATATATGCGAAACTTGGGGAGAATTTTGGATGCTGCAGGTTATGAAAAGTACATCGCATTCGATTTCACATTATCAAGTCATATGAGTTATTACACAGGGATGTTATTTGAAGTGTTTGCTTCAGGCAGCGGATTCCCGTTAGGAAATGGCGGACGTTATGACGGCTTAATGCAGCATTTTGGTTCGCAAGTCGGTGCAACCGGTTTTGGTTTACGTGTTGACCGTGTATTTGAAGCAATGCCGAAAATCAACGTCGACAAAGAGGAAGTGCTTGTATTGTTCGCAGCTGAGCGTTTTGCAGAAGCACTGGAGGCAGTACAACTGCTACGTGAACAAGGAAAGCAAGTAACTTTCCAATCATACGAAGGCATCGAAAATATCGAGGCATTAAAAGCTCACTTTAAAATCGTTAATGAATACAATAGCAGGGAGGCGTAAACAAATGACACAGCTAACAATTGCGATGCCAAAAGGCCGTATTTTTGAAGAAGCTTATGAAATGCTGCTGGAGGCTGGCTTTAACCTTCCTGAAGAAGTGGAAATGTCGCGTAAACTTATGATTGAAATACCTGAGGAAAACATTCGCTTTATTTTAGCGAAACCTATGGACGTACCGGTTTATGTCGAGCATGGGGTTGCGGATATCGGAATTGCGGGTAAAGATGTTTTACTTGAGCAGCGCCGAACTGTCCATGAGCTGCTTGATTTGAAAATCAGCGAATGCTATATCGCTTCAGCAGGTTTACCAAATACAACAATTAACGAAATTGCGCCGCGTATTGCGACGAAGTATCCGAATATCGCGATGAAGTATTATAAAGGAATCGGCGAACAGGTTGAGATTATTGAGCTGAACGGATCGATTGAACTGGCACCGATGATTGGTTTGGCCGATCGCATTGTCGATATCGTTTCAACGGGTCGTACACTGAAGGAAAACGGCTTAGTGGAATATGAACATATTGCCGAAGTTTCATCCCGTTTAATCGCGAATCCTGTAAGCTATCGCATGAAGAGTGACCGCATTCAAGATTTAGTTACACGCTTGAAAAAATGTGTGAAATAAGAGGGGCCAACGAGATGAAAATAACAATTTTGGATAACGATATTTCTTTAAAACGCCAACTCGAGCAAGGCAATGAACAGCAGCTGCTAACGGTACGTGAAGTCATTCAGGATGTGCGTACAAAAGGTGATGCGGCGATTAAATATTACAGTGAAAAGTGGGATGGCTTTGCACCGGAAAACTTACGCGTAGCCGAAAGTGAAATCGTTGAAGCGGTTAAAAATTTTGATCCGCAATTATACGGCGATTTACAGGAAGCAGCAGATAATATTTATCGCTATCATAAAGAACAAAAACGTACGGGATTCCAGTTGCCGTTAGAAGACGGATCGTATTTAGGGCAACGAATTACACCGCTTGATGCAGTTGGATTGTATGTGCCAGGCGGATCTGCAGCCTATCCTTCTTCTGTGTTAATGAATGTTATTCCGGCGCAAGTGGCGGGAGTAAAACGCATTGTCATTACATCACCTGCAGGAAATGACGGGAAATTGCCGGAAGCTGTACTCGTTGCAGCACATATTTTAGGTGTGACGGAAATTTATAAAGTAGGCGGCGCACAAGCGATTGCTGCATTAGCATACGGTACGGAAACGATTGCTCCGGTAGATAAAATTACAGGTCCGGGCAATATATTCGTTGCATTGGCGAAGCGTGAAGTATTCGGTGAAGTGGCGATTGATATGATTGCAGGCCCGTCTGAAATTTGTATTTTAGCGGATGAAAGTGCGTATGCCGATGAAATTGCTGCTGACCTGCTATCACAGGCAGAGCATGATACATTAGCATGTGCTGTCCTGATTACAACAAGCGATGACTTGGCGGATGCAGTGGCAGATCAAGTCGAGATTCAATTATCAAAACTGCCGCGACAATCGATTGCACGAAAATCGATTGAAAACTTCGGTCACATTTACGTAGCAGAATCCATTAAAGATGCGGTACGTGCTGTCAATTCATTGGCGCCTGAACATTTGGAAGTCATTACGGATAATGCTGAAAAGGTTTCGGAAATGATTACACATGCTGGTGCAATTTTTATCGGCCGCTATAGCTCGGAGCCGGTAGGGGATTACTTTGCAGGCACGAATCACGTATTACCGACGAACTCAACAGCGCGCTTTGCAAGTGGCTTGAATGTCGATGATTTTATTAAGCGCACGAGCGTTGTTTATTATAGCGAAAAAACTTGGCAACAAAATGCGCCGAAGATTGCGCGTCTTGCACGACTTGAAGGGTTGGAAGGACATGCAAGAGCGGTAGAATCGCGCGGTTGGGATAAAGGAGAAGAATAAATGACACGTTTTGCAAAAATCGATCGCGATACAAATGAAACAAAAATTAAAATAGAGCTCAACTTGGACGGTACAGGTCAAGCCGACATTAAAACAGGTGTTGGCTTTATGGACCATATGCTCGATCTATTTATCAAGCATGGATTATTTGACGGCAAAATATTGGCGGACGGGGATACATGGATTGATGATCACCATACGACAGAAGATATCGGAATTGTGTTAGGACAAGCATTCCGAGAAGCCTTAGGCGATAAAAAAGGAATCAAACGCTACGGTACTGCATTTGTACCGATGGATGACGCATTAGCGCAAGTTGTCGTTGACTGCTCAAACCGTCCGCATTTGGAATACCGCGTTACACCGGAACTCAATGCGAAAGTAGGGAACTTTGATACAGAGCTTGTCCATGAGTTTTTATGGAAGTTTGCACTGGAAGCGCGCATTAACCTGCATGTCATCGTTCCTTACGGCCATAATACACACCATATTATTGAAGCGATTTTTAAAGCTACGGCACGTGCATTGGATGCAGCGGTTGAAATCGATCCACGTGTAAAAGGTGTGCCATCAACAAAGGGGCTGTTAACGTGAAGATAGGTGTAATTGATTATGGAATGGGCAATCTGTTTAGTGTCGAACAGGCACTGAAGCGATTGGATGTACAAGTAATTGTTTCAAGTGATATGGAACAGTTGGAAGCGGCAGATGCTTATGTGCTGCCGGGTGTAGGCGCTTTTCCAGATGCGATGAAACGTCTGGAAGAAACGGGGCTCATCGACTTCATTAAAACGACGAAAAAGCCGTTGCTTGGCATTTGCCTTGGGATGCAGCTGATGTTTGAGGAAAGCGATGAAGTGGCCCAAACGAAAGGTCTTGGCATCTTCAAAGGCCGTATTCAGCGCTTTACTGATGTTACACGTATTCCACATATGGGCTGGAATGAGCTGAAATTAAACCAAACACCAGCATGGTTAAATAATGAAGACTTGCCGCAAGAACGTCATGTCTACTTTGTTCACTCATACTATGCGAGCGGCATCGATGAGATGGAGCTGATCGCCTCAGCTGATTATGAACACGTTCAAGTACCGGGCATTGTGGCAAAAGATAATTTTACAGGTATGCAGTTCCATCCAGAAAAGTCAGGGCCGTTTGGCGTGTATTTATTGACGGCTTGGACACAGGGAGTGAAAGAGGGCGTATGTTAACAAAACGAATTATTCCATGTCTTGATGTGAAAGAAGGACGTGTTGTAAAAGGGGTACAGTTTGTAGAATTGCGTGATGCAGGCGATCCTGTAGAGTTAGCTAAATTTTATGATGAGCAAGGCGCTGATGAGCTTGTATTTCTTGATATTTCCGCTTCGCATGAAGGTCGGGAAACGATGGTCGATGTTGTCCGTCAAACGGCAGCAACATTGGCGATTCCGTTTACAGTAGGCGGCGGAATCCGAACGATTGATGATATGAAGCGTATTTTACGTGCGGGTGCCGATAAAGTATCGGTCAACACATCTGCACTGGAACGCCCGCAGCTTATTAAAGAAGGTGCGGATTACTTCGGGGCTCAATGTATCGTTTGTGCAATCGATGCGAGATACAGTGAAGAAGACGGAACATGGATGGTATATACTCATGGCGGCCGCAATAAAACAGCGTGGACAGCAGTCGATTGGGCGAAAGAAGCGGTACGATTAGGTGCCGGAGAAATTCTTCTTACATCGATGAATCAGGACGGCGAAAAATCAGGCTTTGACCTGGCATTAACGAAAGCGGTACGTGACGCGGTAACAGTCCCTGTCATCGCAAGCGGCGGGGCAGGAAATGCCGAACACTTCCGTGAAATATTGCAGGATGTTGATACAGATGCGGCACTCGCAGCGAGTATTTTCCACTATAAAGAAACGAGCGTAGCAGAAGTGAAAAGCTACTTAAAAGAAAAAGGGGTTCGTGTACGATGAACGTAAAATTTAATGAACAAGGCTTAATTACAGCCGTAGTACAAGATGCACAGTCAAAAGAAGTATTAACAGTAGCTTATATGAACGAAGTATCACTCCAAAAAACGATTGAAACGAATGAAACTTGGTTTTATTCACGTTCTCGTCAGGAGCTTTGGCATAAAGGCGCAACGAGCGGCAACACGCAAAAAGTAGTTTCGATCAAAACAGACTGTGACAAGGATGCACTTGTGATTGAAGTCATTCCAGCTGGTCCGGCTTGTCATAACGGAACGACTTCATGCTTTACTGAAAGCTTGTTAGAAAATGAACGTCCAGGCTCTGTCGCAATTCTTCCGCAGCTTGTAGAAGTGATTAAACAACGTGAAATCGATATGCCTGAAGGGGCGTACACAACGTATTTATTCGATAAAGGAATCGATAAGATCTGTAAAAAAGTCGGCGAAGAGGCTACAGAAGTTGTTATCGGTGCAAAAAACCGCGATGCAGAAGAAGTGAAATGGGAATCGGCAGATCTTCTTTATCACTTATTAGTATTGCTTCAAGAGCAAAAAGTCGATGTTTATGAAGTACTGGATGTATTGCAAAAACGTCATGAAGGAAAGAAGCAGTAACAACCTGAAAATTAACACCGCTTTGTCAGACGTGTTTTTAGTACATATGTGCCGAATATGCTATAATAGTAAGAATTGATTAAGGGACCACACCTGTGCGTTCCTTATTTCTTTGTTTACAAACAAATGACCTGCGTATTTGATGATATAGAATGTATTGAACGGAATGACTCGGAGGAATATTATTGGAAAATAAACGTTTAAAACCAAAAGCTACTAATGTCGTGTCGTTTGTTCCGAATGGTGATTATTATTACAAGAAAGCTTTAAAGGCAATAGAACGAGACGAAATGGATAAAGCATATAAATTTATTAAGCGCGCGGCGGATTTAAGTCCGGATGATGCGCATGTGTTACTACAGTACGGGATACTTGAAATGGAACTGCAAAATTTTGAGCATGCATATGAGTTAATTCACACAGCCTATAGTTTAGAGCCGAATGAATCTGAAATCATTTTCATGCTGGCAGAAGTGTCGGGCTGTATCGGTCACATTGCTGATGCCCAAAAATACGCAGCACAATATTTAGAAATGGAACCTAATGGCGCATATACGGAAGACGCCTCTGAAATATTGGAGTTTGTCGACTATGTTGGCGAAGAAATGGATGACATGGACGAATTTGATGGAGCGAAGCATGTGGCACAAGAAAAGGCCCGCCGCCATATGGAGCAGGGAGATTTTAAGACGGCAATCGAAATGCTGGAGCAGCTCATTGAAGAGTATCCAGACCTATGGAATGCCTATAATAATCTGGCGTTGGCTTATTTTTATGTCGGAGATGCGGAACAGGCACGCGCACTTTTATATCGAGTGCTGCGTGAAAACAAAGGCAATCTTCATGCACTTTGCAACTTGGCCGTATTTGCGTATTACGAAAAGAGCAGTGAAGAGCTGAACGAACTGGTCGGTTTATTGAAGAAAATCCAACCGTTCGATTGGGAAAACCGTTATAAGCTCGGTGCAACATTTGCGTTAATCGGGCAATATGAAGAGGCCTATAAATGGCTGCGTTCTATGAGTAAAAAAGGCTATGACGGAGAGCCTGGCTTTTATTTCTGGCTTGCCCAGTCAGCCTACTTCTCAGGACATGAATCAATTGCAAAAGAATCATGGAAAATGCTCATTCAGTTGGATCCATCAAAAGAAGGAATGGAACCGTGGGCAAAGGGTGAAGGCTCTATTTTACGGAATTCCGCGGAGAACCATCGTGATTTCATCATTCGTCAACTAACAGATGAGCATCTGTCAAGCCGATTATTTGGCATGTTTTTATTGAAGCGGTCTGCACATAAACAAGAGATTGTTGCACACCCTTCTCTTATAAATGTCTCGGATTTTACGGCTATTGAAAAGCTTTGCATGGCGTACGCACTGGACTATGATTTCAGTAACGGCAGCAAGGAAGAGCAGCAATTCCTGCGTTTTATGGAAGTTGCTGAACTGATTACAGAAACGAATGATTCGATTTCATTGGAAGTGGCGCAAGTGTTAAGTACATGGTTTGCACTTGGGGAAATTGCATTCCAACAAGGCTATTCGTTTAAAAATCGCGCGGCGCTTGCTGCTGCTGTTGAATATTCGTTCCATACGGCACTGGAAAACAAAGTGACGAAAAAAGCAGTTGCGGGTAAATATAATATTTCGACTGCAACATTATCGAAATACAATGATGAATTATATGAATTTGTACCATCGGACTTTGAATAGGCAGTATATTTGTATTTACCCAAGCAATCTTATACGATAAAAATATATAAAAGGTATACGCAAGAGGAGGATCAACATGTCTGAAGAAAAAATTTATGATGTAGTCATTATCGGAGCAGGTCCAGCAGGTATGACTGCTGCGGTATATGCATCACGCGCTAACTTATCAACATTAATGATTGAACGTGGGATTCCCGGCGGACAAATGGCTAATACGGAAGCAGTGGAAAACTACCCTGGTTTCGATACAATCTTAGGGCCTGAGCTATCGACAAAAATGTTTGAGCATGCGAAAAAATTCGGTGCTGAATATGCTTACGGTGATGTAAATGAAATCATCGATGGTGAAGAATATAAAATTATCGTTTCAGGTAAAAAACAATATAAAACACGCACGATTATTATTACAACAGGTGCAGAGTATAAAAAACTAGGCATTCCTGGCGAAACAGAGCTTGGCGGTCGCGGTGTAAGTTACTGTGCTGTATGTGATGGCGCTTTCTTCAAACAAAAGAAACTGATCGTAATCGGCGGGGGAGACTCTGCAGTTGAAGAAGGCATTTACTTAACACGCTTTGCGGATAAAGTAACAATTGTACACCGTCGCGATAAACTTCGCGCACAAAAGATTATACAAGACCGTGCATTTGCCAATGAAAAAATCGACTTCATCTGGAATACAACAGTAAAAGAAATTCATGATGTTGACGGTAAAGTAGGGAAAGTGACGTTAGTTTCAACAGTTGACGGCACAGAAACGGAAGAGGATGCGGATGGTGTATTCGTATATGTCGGCATGCTTCCATTAACAGCGCCATTTGCTTCACTGAATATTTTAAATGACGCAGGCTATATCGTAACAAACGAAAATATGGAAACGGCAATTCCAGGTATTTATGCAGCGGGCGATGTTCGTGAAAAAATGCTGCGTCAAATTGTAACAGCTACAGGCGACGGCAGTATTGCAGCTCAATCAGCTCAACATTACGTGGAAGAAATAAAAGAAAAAATAAATCAATAATTCTTTAACATAAATGTAATCATATCGTTACAAAATAAGGGTATACTAAAAGTGGAATTTGTTTTAACCCCCTTATATTTTTATCCTAAGGTTGTTTCAAGCGGTTTACGCTGAAGCAACCTCTTTTTTGTGACTTTCCGGCATAGGTGTTGACATTATAAATGAAACGCTTGCTTTTACTGAATGCATAGGACAAGGTATAATAGAAATAAGCTTTAGAAAAACACAATTGGCTTCACATAGCGAAATTGTGTCTTTACTTATGTGGAATCCGTGAAATATTTTTTTCACTTATCCATTAAATGAAAAAGTTGAGGTGTTGTGTATGCAACGTATTACAAATTTACTCGCTATTAAAGATGGTCAAGTATTATTGTTACAAAAGCCGAGAAGAGGCTGGTTTGTGGCACCAGGTGGGAAGATGGAGCCAGGAGAGTCCATCTATGACTCCGCTATACGCGAATTCCAGGAAGAGACAAATCTAACACCAAAAGACGTTCATTTAAAAGGCGTATATACAATGGTTATAAAAAATGGAGATACAGTCGTCGATGAGTGGATGCTGTACACATTTATTGCAAAAGATGTTGAAGGTACACCATTTGTCGAAACACGGGAAGGCATTTTGAGCTGGTATGAAATTGATCGTTTAAAGGATCTTCCGATGGCAGCAGGTGACCGTACGAATTTATTATTTGCAGCATTAAATCAAGGTACTCAATATGGTACATTTGAATATACAGAGGATTTTGAGCTGATTAGCGAAAAAATTCAAAACTCGACGGAACAAAACTAGAGGAGATGAAATAAGTGGCTAGTTCGAGCTATACACATGAGTTAGTTATTATTACAGGAATGTCAGGGGCGGGCAAAACGGTAGCCGTTCAAAGTTTTGAGGATTTAGGTTATTACTGTGTAGATAATTTACCTCCGGAGCTTTTAACTACTTTTTTAGCGCTAATGAAGGGTTCCGAAAAAAAGATTTCACGTATGGCTGTTGTCATGGATTTACGTGGGAGAGAATTTTTTGGCTCATTGATCGAATCGCTCGACGCACTACTGGACGAAGAAGATATTTTACTCCGTATTTTATTTTTAGAATCCGATGATGCCACATTAGTTCGCCGCTATAAAGAGTCACGCCGATCACATCCGCTTGCACCTCAGGGATTACCGCTGGAAGGGATTCAATTGGAGCGCGAATTGCTCTCTGAAGTAAAAGGGCGCGCCAAATCAATCGTCAATACTTCCAAGTTAAAGCCACGCGAATTACGTGAACGTATCGCCCAGGAATTCAGCAATATGAGCAGTCCTACGTTTTCACTAAACATTATGTCATTTGGATTTAAGCATGGGCTGCCGATTGATGCCGATTTAGTATTCGATGTCCGCTTTTTAAAAAATCCTTACTATGTGGAAGAATTGCGGCATAAAACAGGGCTGCAAACAGAAGTATCCTCTTACGTACTGGCAACGGAAGAAACACAACAGTTAATTGCCAAACTGACTGACTTGTTCACTTTCATGATTCCCCATTACCGTAATGAAGGCAAATCACAGCTTGTCATCGCTTTCGGCTGTACGGGCGGGCAACATCGCTCCGTTACACTTGCTGAATACTTCGGGAAGCTATTGGCAAAAAATGATCAAGTCATCGTTACACATAGAGATATCAATCATAGGAAGGATTGATGAAATGAAAAAAAAGAGAACAAGAATCGTCGTAATTGGCGGAGGGACAGGCCTTTCTACAATTTTGCGCGGTTTAAAGCAACATCCTTTTGATATAACGGCCATCGTTACGGTTGCAGATGACGGTGGCTCTTCTGGGCGTTTGCGGGATGACTATGATATCCCGCCGCCAGGAGATGTGCGAAATGTAATTGCCGCACTTTCAGACGTAGAGCCGTTAGTGGAGCAAATGTTTCAATATCGCTTTTCCCAATCAAACGATTTAGACGGTCATTCGCTCGGAAATTTAATGTTGACGGCTTTAACGGAAATTACAGGTGATTTTAACCATGCGATTGCTGAAATGAGCAAAGTACTGAATGTGCACGGAAAGGTCATTCCAGCAGCGAATAAAAAGGTTACATTACATGCCGAATTAGCGGATGGGTCAGACATTATAGGCGAGTCGAAAATTCCATCAGGCCATGCACCGATTAAACGGGTATACTTGGAGCCTAGTAATCTCAAACCTTTACCTGCTGCAGTTCATGCGATTGAACGGGCAGATTTTATTTTGATTGGACCTGGTAGCCTTTATACGAGCATCATTCCGAATTTATTAGTTAAAGGAATCGGGCAGGCAGTTATTCGTGCGAAATGTGAAAAAATTTACATTGCGAATTTAATGACACAGCAAGGTGAAACGAGAAACTTTACTGCTTCAAAACATATTGAAGCAATCCATGAGCATGTCGGAGAAGCATTTATTCAATCGGTACTGATCAATGAAAAGGAGCTGCCTCCTTCGATTTATGAAAACTATCTTGAAGAAAATGCCGAACCTGTAAAGTTTGATATTGAAAGACTGCAAGAAATGGGCATCAATATTATTCCTAAAGAGATTGCGCTTATTGAAAATGGAACAGTACGTCATGATGCGGTTAATCTCGCTGAATGGCTTTGTGAATATACATTACAGAAAAAACAAACGATGCAAGAATAGTAGTATTGAAGAAACACTACATAGGTTGCTAGGAAAGGGGGAGCGAATCCATGTCATTTGCATCTGAAACAAAGAAAGAACTGACGCAAGTAGAAGCTGGGGATAGTAGTTTAAAGGCTGAAGTCTCTGCCCTTATACGGATGAACGGTTCGTTGAGCTTTGCGAATCGTCAAATAAGCTTGGACGTACAAACAGAAAATGCGGCTATCGCACGTCGGCTTTATACAATTGTAAAGAAGCTTTATCCATATAATGTTGAGTTGCTTGTTCGAAAAAAGATGCGTCTTAAGAAGAACAATGTGTATATATGCCGTGTTCGGGAAGGCGCACGGGAAATTCTTGCGGATTTAGAAATTGTCTCAAATTCATTTGAGTTTAATCATACAATCGCCAAATCAATCATACCGAAAGAAAGTGAACGCCGTGCTTATTTACGTGGTGCCTTTTTGGCGGGAGGCTCGGTGAACAATCCGGAAACCTCTTCCTACCATTTGGAGATTTATTCTTTATATAAGGAGCACGGGGAAGCGTTGGCAGAGCTCATGAACCGATACGATTTAAATGCGAAAACGATCGAACGTAAAAAAGGCTTTGTGACGTACTTGAAAGAAGCCGAAAAGATTTCGGATTTTATGAATTTAGTCGGTGCTGTACAGGCAATGCTAAAGTTTGAGGATGTACGGATAATTAGAGATATGCGTAACAGTGTGAATCGTATCGTAAACTGTGAAACAGCCAACTTAAACAAAACAATAGGCGCGGCGTTGCGGCAAGTGGAAAATATCCGCTATATTGATAATGCGGTAGGCCTTGATCAGCTGCCGGAAAAGTTGCGTGAAATAGCACGTCTTCGTGTGGAATATCAGGACGTGACGTTAAAAGAGCTCGGTGAAATGGTTTCAACTGGCGTTGTCAGTAAATCAGGCGTCAATCATCGTCTGCGCAAAATCGATGAAATCGCGGATGCGCTCCGTCGTGGAGAGAGTATTTAAATTCACATAAAGGTACGGAGCAAGTCGTCGAGGCGTTAAAAGAAAAAATTGGTAACGATTTCATAAAAGATGTTTCCAATTGTTGTTCTTTTCGGACAATTTCGTTAAGATAAACTTAGAAGCGATGAACGGTTGTGAAAGGGAGTATTTCAACATGATTGAAAAACAAGTAGAAGTAAAGTTAAAATCGGGCTTACAAGCAAGACAGGCCGCTTTGTTCGTCCAAGAGGCGAATCGTTATAAAGCAGATGTCTATTTAGAAAAAGGTACGAAAAAAGTGAATGCAAAGTCGATCATGGGCATTATGAGCCTAGCTGTTGCAAAAGGCACAGTTGTCACATTATGGGCAGACGGCCATGACGAAGAAAAAGCAATCGACGCACTACAACTTCTAATTGAAAAAGCGGATTAAGACAAAAGGTTAAAGCGCCCGTTCAACTCCACGTGGGCAAAGCGCCACATCCTTGTGGCATGCCCCCGATGACTCACATCGTATGAGTCCAAGCCTAGGAGGGCCCGACGCAAAAGTAAACGATCCACCACTTTTGCATGAGGGACCTAATGGTGCAAGGAGTTGGTGCTTTATCCTGGACGTGGACAATCATATTATTTAAGCGTTAAACAAAATGCGATAACGAATTTTATTTACAAGACAAAAGCACAGCTGTTCAGTATACATGAATGGGGCTGTGCTTATTTTTTTGGAATACAAAAAAGCATACAAGACGAATCTTGTATGCTTGAATGAATCGATTATTTTAATTGGTTACGCTCGTAAATTTTATCGATAAGACCGTACTCTAATGCTTGCTGTGCAGACATGAAGTTATCACGATCTGTGTCGCGCGCTAACGTTTCATAATCTTGGCCACTGTTTTCAGCCATGATACGGTTTAATTTTTCACGTAAGTGTAAAATACGTTTTGCAGCGATTTCGATTTCAGTTGCTTGACCTTGTGCTCCACCAAGTGGTTGGTGAATCATTACTTCTGCGTTTGGTAATGCAACACGTTTGCCTTTTGCACCAGCAGAAAGCAGGAATGCACCCATTGAAGCAGCCATACCGATACAGATAGTTGATACATCAGGTTTGATGAAGTTCATCGTATCGTAGATTGCCATACCTGAAGTGATAGAGCCGCCTGGTGAGTTAATGTATAGGTAGATATCTTTATCTGGATCTTCAGCTTCTAAAAATAATAGCTGTGCTACGATTGAGTTCGCAACATTATCGTCAATCCCACTACCTAATAAAATGATGCGGTCTTTAAGTAAACGTGAATAAATGTCATATGCACGTTCGCCGCGGTTTGTTTGTTCAATAACTGTAGGAATTAAGTTCATTGAAAAATCCTCCCTTTGTTAAAGCTTATATTCGATAACTTTTGCTGAAAATGACAAATATTTCAGCTGTAAACCTATCATACACGTATTAGTCAGTTATGGTCAAATATAAACTCTGATTTTTACAGTTGAAAATTAGGGGTTCCATCTGTATAATGAAAAAAGTTGCTTATATACTTATTTATATGTCCTCGTGGTGTAATGGATAACACTTCAGATTCCGGTTCTGAGGCTGGGGGTTCGATTCCCTCCGAGGGCGCTTTCTTTTATAAAGATTATTACTGATCAGCATGAAGTAAAAATAATCTTTCTCTTCCATTTTTCTACAGTTTAATTTTGACGCTACACTATAAGTTTCCGAAACGCATCTAATTTAAACGCTCTTCACCTAAAAAATAAAATTTCTTTTTAAAAAAGCACATTTCCTACTTGAAATATAGGTAGAAAATTAGTACATTAGTAAATGTTGTGTTTTTACAAAACTAGTTAGATAGACCATACCATCATGTCCTTTAGGGGGCACCATTTTACTGTTTTAATATACGTTTCAATATCAATTGCAAAAAATCATCTGAGGTTTTTTTGCAATAGAGAATGAAGTTTTATTAGGATAAAAAGAATCACTGTACCGGTTCTTTTTATCCTTCATTCGTTCTCTACCTAAAAATAATAATTCAAGACTGCATAAGAGGGAGTTCCTCTTGTGCAGTCTTTTTTATTTTAGTTAAAAATTACCTATCCAATTAACATATATTATAGATAACAGGGAATATATGTAATGGTATGAGAGTCCTTTTGAAGAGGGGAATACAATAATGAAATAGTAATAGAGTGAATAAATATTAAATTATATGCAAATATACCGTTAATTTTGTTATAATAATTCATTATACTGCAATAATAATCATTTTTTTAAAAATTAAATGTTGTATATTAATTGCGGAATTAATATAATTGAACATGTTATTAACAAAAAAACTACTACATCCAGGAGGATATTCATAATGAGTACTAGAAAACTATTTAAATGGGCAGCACCTTTAGCGGCAGCTTCAATGATTTTAACAGCGTGTGGAGCGGACGAATCTACATCTACAGGAGATAAAGAATATAAGAAAATCGTTGCAGGTACGGAAGCTACATATGCACCATTTGAATACTTAGATGATAAAGGAAATGTTGTCGGCTTAGATTCAGAGATTTTAGCAGCGATTGGCGAAGAGATGGGCATTGAAACAGAAGTGAAAAATGTAGGCTGGGACTCAATGATGAGCCAAGTAACAACTGGTGAAGTGGATATGGGCGCAGCGGCTATTACAATTACAGATGAGCGTAAAGAATCATATGACTTTACAGATCCTTACTATGAAGCGACTTTACTGATCGTGACAAAAGAAGGTTCGACAGTGGCATCGTTGGAAGATATTAAAGACAAAAAAATCGCGGTGCAAATTAATACGACAGGTCATATCGCAGCACAGGAACTGCAAGGTGTTGCCAGCTCGAAGATTTTAGCTTATGAAAACTTCTCTGTTGCTTTAACAGAAGTGCTGACAGGTGCAGCTGATGCCGCAATCGGTGATAATGCAGTAATTTTAGATTACCTTGAAAACAATCCTGATTCAGGCTTAAGAGCGGTAGAGGATACTTCATTTGAGAAAGACTACTTCGGCTTTATGGTGAAAAAGGGCAATAAAGAGCTATTGGACATTTTAAATGAAGGTCTTCAAAAAATTAAAGACAATGGCAAGTTAGCTGAAATTACAGGTACGGAAATCGAATAAGCTACATTTAATTTATTGGAGGGTTTCAGATGGATTTTTTTGATTTTTTCCGTTGGGATATAATCTGGAACTACCGTGAACTATATGCAAAAGGACTTTGGGCGACTATTGTTTTAACAGCATGTGGTTATATTGGTGGTATCATATTCGGTCTAGTTTTAGGATTAGGCCAAGTTTCAACAAAAAAGTGGATTTACTGGCCGGCTAAAATATATGTCGACGTATTCCGTGGTACGCCAATGCTCGTACAATTATTATTAATTCACTTAGCTGTTATTCCAACGATTTTTGGAACTTCACAAGGTTGGTGGGTATCGGGTATTGTCGGACTGATTTTAAACAGTGCCGCATACAATGCAGAAATTTTCCGTGCAGGTATCCAGTCGATCGACAAAGGTCAAATGGAAGCTGCCAGATCTTTAGGGTTAACACAGGGCCAGGCGATGCGCAAAGTTATTTTACCGCAGGCGTTTCGTCGTATGATCCCGCCTTTAGGGAATGAATTTATTGCATTATTAAAAGACTCTTCACTTGTAACGGTAATTGCCGGAGCCGAAATTTTATATGTAAGTAAAGTTGTAGCCGGAACGTATCAGCGTTTCTGGGAGCCGTACTTATTCGCAGCGTTCCTATACCTTGTATTAACGTATGCTGTAACGAAGCTCATTGCATTTATCGAAAAACGAGTTGATATTAATTACAACCCACGTAAGAAAAAGGAGCGCGCGTAAATGATTAAAGTAGAAAACTTACACAAGCATTTTGGCAAGCTCGAAGTGTTAAAGGGGATTGATTATGAAGTACATGAAAAAGAGGTAGTTTGTGTCATCGGGCCATCTGGTTCTGGGAAATCAACGTTTCTTCGCTGCATGAATTTGCTGGAGGAAGTAACGGACGGTGCAATCTATATTGAAGGTACTAAAATTAATGATCCGAAAACAAATATTAACGAAATCCGTACAGAAGTAGGAATGGTGTTCCAGCAGTTCAACTTATTCCCGCATATGTCGGTCATCGATAATATTACGATGGCTCCAATGCAAATTCGCCAACTGAACAAAGCCGATGCCGAAACACTGGCACTGGAGCTATTGGATAAGGTCGGTTTGCGTGAAAAGGCCTATAACTACCCGCAGCAGTTATCAGGCGGTCAGCAGCAGCGTGTAGCGATTGCCCGCGCATTGGCAATGAAGCCGAAAGTGATGCTGTTTGATGAACCAACGTCAGCCCTTGACCCGGAAATGGTAAAAGAGGTTTTGGAAGTAATGAAAAACCTTGCAAAAGAAGGGATGACAATGGTTGTCGTAACACATGAAATGGGCTTCGCACGTGAAGTAGGCGACCGTGTACTGTTTATGGATGGCGGCTACATCGTAGAACAAGGCCACCCGGATGAAGTATTCGGCAACCCGCAAAACGAACGTACAAAAGCCTTTTTAGGAAAAGTACTATAAGAGCGGAGAAACTATCTTCTATTATGATGAGTAGTAGAAGGTAGTTTTTTATATTTAATAGAAGGCACTGTTGGTTGGAGTATAGGCGATGAGGCTCCTTGGAGGTATCTTTATAACCTAAACTATTAGAAGATTCAGAATTACATATTGTGTGGGTCTACTAAAAAATGTATAATCTTAACCAAAATAGAGGGGGTTTTATAATGTTCAAAACGAAGAAGTTTTTAATAACGATGCTGTTAATGGCATTAACAATCATTTTAGCAGCATGCGGTACATCAGACGATGAAACATCAGGAAGCGCAACATCCGGAGAAGGTGGCGGGAAAAAGCTGTTAGTCGGAACAGAAGCAACATTTGCCCCATTTGAATCGATGAACGATAAAGGTGAAATTGTCGGAATCGATGTTGATATTATGAAAGCAATCGGTGAAGAAATCGGTTCTGAAATCGAATTCCGAAATGTAGGTTGGGAGCCGGTATTCCAGCAAATTACGAATGGAGAACTGGATTTAGGTGCATCAGGCATTACCATTACAGATGAGCGTAAAGAAACGTATGACTTCACAGATCCATATTATGAAGCGTCATTAATGATTGTTGTGAAAGAGGATTCTACAATTGAAACATTGGATGAGTTAAAAGATCAAAAAATCTCTGTTCAAATTAATACGACAGGTCATATTGCAGCACAAAACCTGCAAGGAAAATCAAGTTCAAAAATTTTAGCGTATGAAAACCAGCCAGTGGCATTCCAGGAAGTAATCAATGGTGCAACAGCAGCAGCGTTTGGCGATAATGCCGTTGTAATCGAATACTTAAAGAACAATCCGGATTCAGGATTAAAAGCAATTGAATCAGATCAGTTCGAAAAAGAGTATTACGGTTTTATGGTGAAAAAGGGTAACACGGAGTTACTAAACCGTTTAAATGAAGGGTTAGCAAAAATTAAAGAAAACGGTAAATTAGAAGAAATTACTGGTCAGAAAATCGATTAATAGAAAACACAGGCATGAACCCTTTTGAAAAGGAATTCATGCCTGTGTTTTTAGGTTTATATTAGAAAGTTCTTTAACCGAATCGCTCGGGAAAATAAATTTGCGTCCCTCCCCATTTTTGTAGAGGGGTTTTTGTATTGATTTAAACATTGCTGGAAAATTGCGTCACAATATCTTTTATCGTATCCGTATGCATAACAAGCATCATGGTTCAGACAGCAATTATCTACTGCATTCGTTGGTGCACCAGGTCCAGTACATCCCGGTCCACAGTAACGATAACCAGGGAAGCAGAACCCCGTTGCAGGACGTCTCATCATCCCACCTCCTTTTAGTAGGGGTACCATATAGTATGTTCACCTAATAAGAAGAGGAGGGCAATTCTATTGATTTCATCATAAAAACCTTTACTTTACACTAGCAGACTTTACGGGTGAAACCGAAGATTCGGCTACTTTCAATACTGCATTAACAAGGACATCCGCACCTTTTGAACATTCCTCGTAGGAAGTATATTCATCTTCACGGTGACTGTAGCCTTTTGCACTTGAGACGAAAATCATCGTAGAAGGAATGTAACCGGCGATAAATTGAGCATCGTGGCCGGCACCGCTGAACATATGATGGCGTGAAAGCCCGAGTTCATCTGTACTTGCTGCTACAGCATGAACAACTTCCGGTGCGAAATACACCGTATCCCGGCTCCATAGCTTTTTGTAGCTCAGCTCGCAATTTTCGATTTCTTTCGGAAGGTCAAAAATAATTTGCTCCACTTGCTGAATGACTGCCGGGTCTTGGTGTCGGGATTCCAACGAGAAAGTTACGCTGCTCGGGATGACCGTATGAATATTCGGGTAGGCATTGATGCGTCCGATTGTATAAACAAGATCTTCAGGAAGCTGTTTTAATTTATTTTGTAGGATGGAAATGATTTGCATTGCGGCAAACATACTGTCTTTACGCATGGAAATAGGGGTAGTGCCCGCATGGTTCGATTCGCCGGTTAATGTAATGTCATAGCATACCATGCCAAGAACGCCTTCCACGACACCGATCTCTTTTTTATAATGTTCCAGCACGGGACCTTGTTCAATATGAAGCTCCAAATAGGCATGAGCCTCTGTCAGACGGTTTGCGACATCGCCTTCATAGCCACTTTCTTTCAAGGCTTGTTCAAATGTTACCCCTTTACGATCCGTCGAAGCGAGCATCTTTTCCTTTTCGAATTTTCCTGAAAGTACACCTGAAGCCATTAATGACGGTTCAAAACGTGCACCTTCTTCATTTGTGAAGTTTACGATCGTGATAGGGTGATTCAGTTCGAGTTTTTCATCAATAATCGTTTGGACAGCTTCCAGTGCAGTTAAAACACCTAGCACTCCATCGAAGCGTCCGCCTTTAATGACTGAATCCAAGTGTGAGCCGATGACAATCGGTAAATTATCGGAGTTGGAAGGAAGTGTTGCATACATTGTGCCCATATCATCAACCGTTACGATCATACCTAGCTGTTCGCAAATTTCCTTAAACTTGTTGCGGGCGAGAATATCTTCGGGAGATAGGCTTAAACGTGTGACACCATTATTTTCTGTTGCCCCAAATTGGCTAAATAAATCAATAGTATTTTGAAGTCGTTCGCGGTTTGTTTTTAACATAAAATTCCCCCTTAAATTCAATAATATATAAACATTAGCACTAGCATATAACAAATTAATATATACTTAATGTAAAATGATACAATAATTGTATGGACGAATTGTTAATGATAGGGGGCTGCTTATGTTAACCGTAAAAGAAGTTCTAAATCGAAAATACTTTGAATCAGCGAAGGTCGTCGCAGGTCAAACTGGCTTAAGCCATGCGATCAAATGGATTCATATATTGGAAGTTACCGATGTGAAGCAGCTGATAAAAGGAAATGAGCTCATTCTGACAACGGGAGTCATTTTAAAAGATAATGAACAAGGCTTTCTGAATTTTGTAAGGCAGCTTAATGAATTAAATGTAGCCGGGCTGTGTATTGAGTTAGGTATGTACATTCAAACGATTCCGGAAAGTGTCATTAAACTGGCGGATCAATTGGATTTTCCGCTCATCGTTTTTCAGGAAATTGTCCCGTTTGTGGGCATTACGCAAGATTTGCATACAGCAATCATTCATCAGCAATACGATATTTTAAGGCAGCTCGAAGATTACTCCCAGAAGATTAACAACTATGTTCTGAAGGTGAATGACAAAGTAAAGATTTTGCAGTATATGCAAAAGTATTTGAATGTGGATATTTATTTTGATGTGAAAAAAGGAACAAGTCTCGCAATCCCGGATAAAAAGATTGAAAATTGCAAAAAGTATATTGACCGTTTAGGTAGTAAACATAAAGCGAAGATTGAAGTGAATTTATTTGACCAGTTGTACGGTACTGTCTATATATACTCCGAAAAAAGAGAAATGACGGAGTTGGATTTGCTTATTTTGGACCGCACTGTTGTCACGCTGTCACAGTTTATTTTAAGAGATTTATATATTGAAGAAAAACTCGAAAGCGAAAACCGAAAGTTCTTTGAAAAGTGGCTTGAAGGTGAAAACAGCGATGATGAGCTGCTTTATTTTATCGAGGAGATTGATCAGAAGTTGAAGCATAACGGCTGGATGGTTATGATTCATCAGCTCAGAAGGAAAAATGCGAAAAAAGATTTAACGAATTACAAAATCAATCTTCGTCAGGCATTGCAGAAGGAAGGGTTTTACACATTTATTGTCGAGCAGTCCCAATATTTGATTTTCATTGTAAACGATCTGGCGCAGGGGGCTACGTATAAAGAACGGATGAACCGCGTGATGAATGAGATGATCCAGCAAAATAAACAGGACATGCTTATTGCTGTTGGAAAATATGTTTCGCATTACAATGAATTGAAAGAAAGCTATCAAACAGCGCAGGAAACCCTTCAGATCAGGATGAAACATATGGAGCATTCATATTTCTACGATGAACTGGTGCTGTACCATATGGTGAAAGTTCTGCAAAACAACAGCAGTCTTATGCAGGCGGCGAAGGAAAAAATCGAAAAGCTTAGCCAGTATGACAGCAAGCACAATGCGAATCTGATCCAAACGCTTGATGTGTATTTTCAGTGTAACGGACTAAAAAAGGAAACAGCCGAAAAACTGTTCATCGTCCGCCAAACCCTTTATCACCGCCTGGAAAAGGTGGAGCAGATCATCGGCAATGATTTTATGAAATACGAAAACCGTCTCTGCCTGGAAATCATGCTACTCATGACGAAGCATAATTATTATGAAGGTGTGAAGGTTTAGGTGCCATGATTTAGAAAGCTCTTTGACCTAAATGTGAAATTGAGGCGAACATCCATTTTACACTATGTATAATGCCCTTAATCTTCCAATAAGCGAAAATAGAAATAGAGTTTAGGAATGTAGGAGGGAAATGCATGAGCCAATATGTAGAGTATAACTGGAAAGCAAATGACGAAAAACATGTATGGCACTCGATGAAGCCTTATAACCCGGAAGCAACATTTATCGTTGAACGAGCGGAAGGTGCTTGGCTGACAGACATCGATGGCAATAAATATTTGGATGCAATGGCAGGGCTTTGGTGTACGAATATTGGTTATGGTCGTAAGGAAATTGCTGACACAGCTTACGAGCAAATGCTTAAGAATTCATATACACCGCTGACGAATGGGCACACACCAGCAATTTTACTGAGCCAGAAAATCAGTGAGCTGCTTGGTGACGAATATGTCGTCTTCTATTCGAACAGCGGATCGGAAGCAAATGAAGTGGCGTTTAAAGTGGCAAGACAATATCATCAGCAAAAAGGTGATACGAACCGCTATAAAATCATTTCCCGCTACCGTGCTTATCATGGAAGTTCAATGGGCGCGTTGGCAGCAACAGGCCAAGCGCAGCGCAAATATAAATACGAGCCGCTTGCACCGGGCTTTTTACATGTGGCACCACCTGATCAGTACCGGAATCCGGAAGAGGCGGTAAACGGCGATGCTAAAACATTGCCTAGTGTGAAAAACATCGACCAGGTGATGACTTGGGAAATGTCAGAAACGATCGCCGCGGTTATTATGGAGCCGATTATTACAGGTGGCGGTGTCATTGTACCGAATGAAGATTACTTGAAAGGCGTAAAGGAAGTGTGCGAGAAACACGGTGCGCTCTTAATCGTTGACGAGGTAATCTGTGGTTTCGGACGTACAGGTACAGCGTTCGGTTTCCAAAACTATGGCATTAAGCCGGATATTGTGACGATGGCTAAAGGTTTAACAAGTGCTTACATGCCATTATCAGCAACTGCAATACGCCGCGAAATTTACGAGCAGTTTGTCGCGAATGGGGACTATGAATTTTTCCGTCATATTAATACATTTGGCGGGTCACCGGTCGCATGTGCAGTTGCATTGAAAAACATTGAAATTATGGAGCGCGAAAATTTATTCGAGCAATCCGTTGTACTCGGAGAATCGCTTAAGCGCACATTAAAAGAAAATTTAGAGGATCATCCTTTCGTGGGCGATATTCGCGGCAAAGGATTATTAATCGGTATTGAGCTTGTTGAAAATAAGGAAACGAAAACACCGCTTGATGTTGAGCGCGTAAATGCAGTGATTGCCTACTGTAAAAAGAAGGGCGTCATTATCGGCAAAAATGGTGTAACGGTAGCGAACTTCAACAATATATTAACGCTGTCACCACCGCTTTCAATTTCATTGGAGGAAAAGGACCTGATTGCCAATACAGTGATTGAAGCAGTAAACAGTATTAAATAAAGGGGGATCTTCATAATGACAGAAGCAGTTTCGGTAAAAAAATTAACACATTTTATCAATGGTGAATTGGTCGAAGGGAAGAGCAACAACTATTCGAAAGTTTATAACCCGACGACAGGCGAAGTAATTGCCGAAGTTCCGATTGCGACAGCTGAAGAAACACGTGAAGCCATTGCAGCAGCAAAAGCGGCTTTCCCGGCATGGCGCGATCTGTCTGTTGCGAAGCGTGCGGAAGTATTGATGCGTTTCCGATTTTTACTGACAGAAAATATGGATCAGCTATTGGATATTATTTGTACGGAGAGCGGGAAAACGTTGGAGGATGCGCGCGGTGAAGTGACACGTGCCTTGGAATCGGTTGACTTGGCAATCGGTGCACCTCATTTAGTGAAAGGGGAATATTCGGTAAATGTAGGTGGTCAAATTAATGCCTATTCTGCGAAGTACCCTTTAGGTGTTGTTGCAGCAATTTCGCCATTTAACTTCCCGATCATGGTGCCGTTAGCGCAAACGTCGATGGCAGTCGCTGTTGGGAATGCTGTTATTTTAAAAGCATCAGAAAAGGTGCCGATGACTTCGCTGTTTGTCAGTGAATTATGGAAAAAAGCAGGATTGCCGGACGGGATCTGGACAGTAGTAAACGGCAGTAAAGATGCAGTAAATGAGCTGCTGGAAAATCCGACTGTTCAAGCGATTTCATTTGTCGGTTCGACACCTGTTGCGAAATATATTTACGAAACGGGTTCGAAATACGGTAAGCGCGTTACGGCTTTAGGCGGCGGGAAAAATAATATGGTTGTTATGCCGGACGCTGATTTAGAGCAAGTGGCGAACGCGTTTATCGGTGCAGCATATGGTGCGGCTTCCCAACGTTGTATGGCGATTTCTACAATTATGCCGGTTGGTGAAGAGACGGCTGACCGACTAGTGGCGATTTTGAAAGAGAAGATCAGCAACTTAAAAGTGGGCAGCTATAAAGAAGAGGGGACGGATTTTGGTCCTGTCATTTCAAAAGAGTCGAAAGAGAATATTTTGAAAGCAATTGATTTAGCTGAACGTCAAGGTGCGACAGTTGTAGTGGACGGCCGCGAACTGGATATTGTGAAAAACTCGGAAGGCTTCTTCGTCGGTCCGACGTTACTGGACAATATTACGAAGGAGATGGAAATTTTCGATGAGGAAGTTTTCGGTCCGGCTCGTAATGTTGTGCGTGTAAACTCGCTTGCGGAAGCGATTGATTTCATTAACGGTCAGGATCTGGCAAATGGGGTCACGATCTTCACGAACGACGGTGCGGCAGCGCGCAAGTTTACAACGGAGATTGATGTAGGTATGGTCGGCGTCAATGTGCCGATTCCAATCCCTGTCGGCTATCATAACTTTGCCGGCTTTAAAGGTTCGCGCTTTGGTGAAGGGCATATGTTTGGTCCGGATCAGGCCCGATTCTTTACGAAAACGAAAACAGTATCGGAACGCTGGCCAGATACAACAGAAACGACAGCATCGACATTCGCTTTCCCTAGCAACAACTAAAATCTATGCAGAAACAGCCTGATTCCAGATATGGGGTAAGGCTGTTTTTTTATTGGAATAGTGATGGCGGATATTAGAAGAAGTTCGTCGGTAAGGCGGTTCGCGGAAGCGGGTTTATGCTCGGGTAGAGGCAGGGCTATATTTTATTAGAACATTTGTTATGAATATCAGAAGAAGTGATCCGCTTATTAGAACAGTTCGCGTGTTTATTAGAAGATAAGGTGGTAAGGGGGTTGGTGGATGCTGATTTAGACCGGTGAGTAAGCAGATTTATAGTTTTATTAGAACATTGACGACGGATATTAGAAGAAACGCGATGGATATTTGAAGATCGGAAGGGGATATTAGAACATTGCATATACATAGTAAAACAATAGAACGATATATTAGAAAATCCAACTCTTATTAGAATAAATAAAAATATATTAGAACATGCTCACAATATATTAGAAAACTTATGAAAGAACCTCACGCTTATTAGATACCCGACAAAAACAATACATTATGTTAGGAAAACTTACATAAAAATAGTATATTTCCTTACAACTTTTAACCTTTTGTCTAAAATATTTACGGAAAAAATTACCTTTTGTATATTAAATTTAGTCGAAATATTCAGTAAAGTTATGTATATGAAGCAATCGCAAGGATTTTAGCAACGGAAAATATTTATTTAATTTTTTTCCGTTATTTAGATATTATGTTACTAATTGTTACATATAATACTATATATTAAATTATATGCTTAAAAACTAGTAAATATTCTCAAAAGTTAGTAGTACTAGGACGCACTTTGGTTTTTCATTTTTTCAATAGAAATTACTAGAAAACTAGGAGGGTTTATATGAAAAAGATTATTACTGGGGGAACAATTGTTACTGCTGCGGATACGTTTAAAGGGGATGTGCTGATTGAGGATGGGATCATCACTCAAATTGCAGTAAAAATAGATGATGCGGAAGCGGAAATTATTGATGCAACAGGAAAGCTTTTATTCCCGGGTGGTATTGACCCTCATACCCATCTCGATATGCCTTTCAACAACACGGTAACAGATGATGACTGGCAATCAGGAACAATTGCTGCAGCATACGGAGGAACAACGACAATTATCGATTTCTGTATTAGTGCGGGCTCACCGACATTAATGGATGCGATCGATACGTGGCACGGCAAAGCAAAAGATAAAGCCGTAATCGACTATGGTTTCCACTTAATGATCGGTGATTTAAATGAACAGCGCCTGCAGGAATTACCGGAAGCATTGGAACGAGGCGGGATCAGCTCGATTAAAGTATTCCTTGCTTATGCGAAGGAATTCCAGGCGACGGATCGAACATTATTCCAGGCGTTTAAAGTCGGGAAGAAGCTTGGCGCAACAGTTATGGTCCATTGCGAAAACGGATCGGTTATCGATGAATTAGTAGAAGAAGCGAAAGCGAATGGTCAGACGGAGCCGATTTATCATGCGCTTACTCGTCCGCCTGAAGTAGAAGGGGAAGCGACGAAACGTGCGATTGAGCTGGCAAACTTGGCTGGAGCGCAATTATATGTCGTGCATGTTACGTGTAAAGAAGCGGTCGATGAAATCATTTCTGCACGTAATAAAGGCTACAACGTGTTAGGTGAAACTTGTCCGCCGTATTTAGTGCTTGACCAGACAGCATTGGAAAAGCCGAACTTTGAAGGTGCGAAATATGTATGGTCTCCGCCGTTACGTCCTGTGGAGCATCAGGAAGTATTGTGGAATGCATTGAAGGCGAAGCAGCTGCAAACGATTGGTTCAGACCAATGTTCATTCAGCTTCAACGGCAAGAAAACATTAGGGAAGAACGACTTCTCGAAAATTCCGAATGGCGGGCCGTTTATTGAAGACCGTTTCTCTGTACTTTATTCAGAAGGTGTTGCAAAAGGGCGCATTACGGAAAACGAGTTTGTTGATATGATTTCAACGCAGTCTGCGAAGATTTTTGGGCTATTCCCTCAAAAAGGAACAATCGCGGTTGGTTCGGATGCGGATATCGTATTATTCGATCCGACAGTAAAACGTACAATCTCTGCGGAAACACATCATATGAATGTGGACTATAACGCATTTGAAGGGCTGGAAGTGACGGGCGAGCCGACAAGTGTGCTCGTGCGTGGTGAATATGTCATTCAAGATAAAAAATTCGTCGGACAGCTTGGAAGTGGCAAGTATATCCGTCGTGAAGTAAAGGGTTCCACTAAAGTAACTTCATAACAAGGTCAATTACGATTTTCCGTAATTGCGTCCGGATTCGTGGGTCAGTCAGCCTTTGTCGCACGACGCGTCGATTTAGGCTGACGTCAATTCCATTAAAAAATCTGTGACATCCACCGGGGCTTATCTTCATTCAGTGGGTGGTTGGGAAATCGGCTGGATGAAGATATCAATAGCTAAAAGTAATAACAAATCAAACTGGAGAGGGTTGTTATGAAATGAGCAATAGTTTAGCGAAGAACTTTGAAGAGATATTTGATGGTTTAACAACATACGCGGCAACTGTTGAAGCGAATCGTTGTTTGTATTGCTATGATCCACCTTGTGTAAAGGCATGTCCAACGAGCATTAATATTCCGAGCTTTATCAAGAAAATTGCTTCGAATAATATGAAAGGTTCTGCTCGTGTCATTATGGAATCAAATCCGGTTGGCGCAAGCTGTGCGCGTGTTTGTCCAACGATCGAGCTTTGTGAGGGGGCTTGTGTGTTGAACAGTGAAGAAAAACCGATTCAAATTGGTCATCTTCAACGCTATGCAACGGACTGGCTGCGTGAGTCGAATGTCAATCTGTTTACGCCACAACCTGCTAACGGAAAGAAAGTCGCGATTATCGGAAGCGGGCCGGCGGGATTATCTGCTGCACGTGAACTGGCATTGCTAGGGTACGGAGTGACGATTTTCGAAGCAGATGAAAAAGCGGGTGGCCTGAATTACTACGGCATCGTTTCATTCCGTCTGCCGCAAGATGTTGTGGAGTGGGAAGTGCAGCAAGTACAAAACCTTGGTGTTGAAATTAAAACGAGCACGAAGATCGGCGAAGATGTATTAGTTGATGAACTGCTTGAAAACTATGACCGCATCATTGTAGCGGTTGGTATGGGCAAAGTACCGATGCTTGGCGTTGAGGGCGAAAATTTGGACGGTGTGTATGATGCGATTGATTTTGTAAAGGAATCAAAATCTTCGTTCACTGATCGCGTGCTGGGCAAAAAAGTGCTAGTTATCGGTGCCGGTAATACAGCGATTGATGCAGCGACATGTTCTGTAAGATTGGGTGCTGAGCAGGTGCAAATCGTTTACCGTCGTACATCAAACGAAATGACGGCATATGATTTTGAATTTGATTTTGCGAAGCAGGATGGTGTTGAATTCAGATGGCTGACATTACCGAAACGCATTATTGGCGATGATAACGGTAAAGTAATCGGGATGGAATGCATCAAAATGAAACTGACGGATATCGAAAATGGAAAAGGGACATTAATGGAGATTCCTGGTTCTGAATTTGTGATTGAGGCGGATGCGGTGATTCGGGCGATCGGCCAAACGAAGCAGTATGAGCTGATTGAGCATTTAGGATTAGCTAATACACGCGGTGTGATTGATGTGGATCACAACAGCCTGAAAACATCAAATCCGAAAATTTACGCTTGCGGTGATGTGATTTACGGTAACGGGTACGGTGAGGCGACAGTTGTATCGGCGGCGCAGCAGGGCAAAGATTCGGCTTACGCGATTCATTATGAACTAAACGCAAATTCAGAAATTGCATAGGGGGAATTGAAATGGCAGATTTACGAATAGATTTTGCTGGTATTAAGTCACCTAATCCTTTTTGGCTGGCATCGGCACCACCTACAAACTCCGGCTATCAAGTGCAGCGTGCATTTGAAGCGGGGTGGGGCGGCGCTGTATGGAAAACGTTGGGGGACCCTATTTTAAACGTTTCCTCACGTTTTGCTGCTGTTAGTTTTAACGGTCAAAAAGTAGCGGGTTTCAATAATATTGAGCTCATCACAGACCGACCGCTGGAAGTGAACTTAAAGGAAATTTATGAAACGAAAAAGCGATTCCCAAACCATACGATTATCGCTTCGTTAATGGTGGAGCCAAAAGCTGAAAAATGGCATGAAATCGTGAAAAGAGTCCAGGATGTTGGGGTAGATGGCTTCGAATTAAACTTCGGCTGCCCACATGGTATGGCGGAACGTGGCATGGGAGCCGCTTCGGGTCAAGTGCCTGACCTGGTGGAAAAGCAGACATATTGGGCGAAAGAATATGCTGAAGTACCGGTCATCGTCAAACTGACACCGAATATTACGGACATTACTGTAACGGCGGAAGCAGCGGTGCGCGGCGGTGCTGATGCGATTAGTATGATCAACACAATCAATAGTCTGGCGGGCGTTGATCTGAACTCTTGGAACACAATTCCGCATGTTGGCAATAAAGGGGCACACGGAGGTTATTGCGGACCGGCCGTGAAACCAATTGCACTGAACATGGTGGGCGAGTGTGCAAGAAGTCCGTATATCAATTTACCGATTTCCGGAATTGGCGGTATTTCAAACTGGCAGGACGCTGCTGAGTTCATCTTAATGGGTTCTACTAGTGTGCAAGTTTGTACGGCGGCAATGCACCATGGCTTCAGCATTGTTGAAGATATGATCGATGGTTTAAGCAACTATTTAGACGATAAAGGCTTAACATCGGTTATGGATTTAGTCGGCAAAACAGTACCGAAATATTCGGATTGGGGAGATTTAGACTTAAATTATAAAGTTGTTGCAGAGATCAATAATGATGTTTGCATTAACTGTAATAAATGCCATATTGCCTGTGAAGATACGTCCCACCAATGTATCGATCTGTATACAGAAGATGGCCGTCCAATGCTGAAAGTGCGCGAGGAAGACTGCGTAGGCTGTAATTTATGTTCGATTGTCTGTCCGGCAGAAGGTGCAATTAAGATGAAGGAACTTGTTCCGACACAACCGCCGATGACGTGGAATGAAAGACAGAAACTAATTGCAGGATTTGCTCCAAGCAGTTCAAGTATTGCGAGGTAGTTGGCAAAATTCTTTTAAAGCAATGGATATCAGTCTAACAGCGTCGCATTGTATGACAACGGGTGACTGACCCAACTCCTCTGTAAAACCAAAAAACTGAATAAAGAGAGGTGTAGCGATGTCAGACAGAAAAGACACAAATAGTAACTATTTAAAATCACCAGATTTACTTCCTGTCACACACGAAAACCGCAGTATTAGTATGATGGGCTTTGGCGTCATCTGGGTTGGGATGGCCATCGTACTTGCGGCATTTGCGATCGGTGCAGGAGGAATTGTTAATCTAAGTATGCCGATGCTCATCATGGCGACATTGGTCGGCTCGATTCTAATCGGGATTTTCATGGTCGTCATCGGGGATATCGGTGTTGAACACGGATTATCGTTTCCTGTTTATATGCGTGCTCCATTCGGAACAATCGGCACGCACTTCCCGTCATTTGCCCGTGCGTTTACAGCATCGTGCTGGTTCGGGATCAACACGTATTTCGGGGCATTGGCGATCAACGGTATTCTGAACATTCTGGTCGGCTTTGACAACTGGTTTATCTGCTTCCTAGTATTTGCGACGTTGCAGTTGTTCAACGTATCACTGGGGATTAAATCAATTGAACGTTTCGCGGATTTCGCTGCACCTGTCATTATCTTTATTTCAATTTGGATGTATTTGCAATTATCTGCTGAAGCGAAAGAGCAAGGCAAAGCGGTATGGTCATGGGTGGAAGCGCCGCAAACAGGTTTTGAACAGTTTACGGCATTCATGGTAGTCGCTACTGCAATCATGGGCTTCTGGGCTACATTGGCTGCAGATATGCCGACACTTTCTCGTCACTTCAAAGCGCCTAAAAATGAGCGTAACTGGTTCAAACGAAATAAAACACAATTACTAGGTTCACTAATAGTTCAGCCGATTTTCAATACACTGATGATCGTCATTGGTGCGGTTTGTTATATGTCGACTGGTTCTGGTGACCCGATCAACGCACTTCAGCAAGCGGCGGGCGGTATTGTCCTAGTGATGCTGTTATCGATGATCGTATTGGCTCAATGGTCGACAAATACTTCTGCGAACGTTATTCCGGCTGCGACGATTTTCTCGAATATCGGCGGACCGAAAGTACCGTTCTGGGTTGGTGTAGTCATTGCCGGTATTGTCGGAACACTTGTTCAGCCTTGGAGTTTGTTCGATATTTTAAATAGCGTTCTGCTCGTTGTCGGCGGTATCCTTTCTTCGATTGTTGGTATTTTATTCGCCGACTATTACTTGCTCCGTAAGCGCCGAGTAAATGTAAAGGACCTTTATGAGGCGGAAGGGCAATATCGTTATTTAAAAGGTGTCAATGTAGCGGGAATTATTGCTTGGGTGCTTGGCGGTCTGATCGCGAATATTTGGCCATCGTTCTCTTCACTTATCGGCTTCTTTGTAGGGGCAGCAATCTATTATGTGCTGGCGAAATATTGGTGGTTCAAGAAGTATCCGCAAGCTGAAATCGTAAACCCGAGCGATGATGAATATTTAGGTATTACAGCAGGACGCAGCTGGGAAATTGACGCTGTTCCAGAACCGATTGGTGTAGAGCAAACAGCTTCCACAGATTAAATGTAAATGAGGTGCGATCATGTCAGAATTTCAGTTTGTAGAAAAAGAAATTCAGCAAATTAATGAACTGCTCGCTGAAGACTATATTATTAAAACGATCGATGAGAATCTGGAAGGAGCTTTCGTTACGTTTATCAATCCAGCAACTCATGAGGAGCGTTTACTGCATATTAAAATGGCAGACACAAGAAAATATTTCTCCAGTAAATTATTGGAACAATTAAGCAGTTGAAAATTTAAAGCGGCAGGCGCATTTCCTTATGGGATGCGCTTTTTTTATTTCATAAAATTAAACCGGAGAATTAATAACAAAGGCATATTTCGACATGGAAATACATATTGTGAAGAAGAACAAGTGGATGCACCAGTTGAATCCAGAAAAATTTCTGATCGAAGTGGAGGGTTTTTATGGGTGATGGGAAAGGCACATTTCAGAAATGGAGGAAGAAAGTCAACAAGAAGGTGACAACGCTTAGCAGTAAAACGTCTTTTGCGGTCGACCGGTCCAAACTGCGAAAACAAATCAATGGAATTGAAGAAGAAATCAGAGTGCTGAAACAGCAAATCGGGGAAATCGTCAACTTGAACCGCAACAGCCTGTTTTCAGTCAGCATGGTGAATTATCAGCTCGCGCAAATTGAGGCGAAAGAAAATACGATTGCGCAGCTGGAAAGAGATATTGAAGAATTAAATGAACTGAGTAAATTAGCGGGTGTCGAAGAGGAGGAAATATTGCCCGATCTGAAAGCAAAGCAAACGATTGACGATATTACAGCGTCCTATATATATAATTGCGCCAACTGTAATGAAGTCTACGATGAACCAAAAAAGTTTTGCGAGGAGTGTGGTTACAGCATGGATTAAAGTGGGCTGAAGGAATTTGGCCTTTAGCTCAAGGTGCAGGGGGTGAGCTGGCTAACAAGAAGCGATACTATAAGTCACCTTAAAGGAGCGATCATAAGAAAATATACAGGGTTTTACATGAAGAGTTCCACTAGATCTTTCGGTGAAATTACCATCTTATGAGGAATGCACAGCTTGTAAAAAAAGATGTTTTAATAAAATTCCATAACATTTAGCACAAACACTGATTTAATAGCGTTTGTGCTTTTTTTGATTGTTCATTAATCCGCATTAGACCTTGAAAGGGTATAATGGTTAAACTCTTGCTGAATCAGTTCCCAATAGTATTGGGCGTCATAAAGCATCAATAATTGATTAGCCTTTTCTAAGGGGTTTGCGCCTGCTTTTTCCTGTAAATTCACTCTACAAATGGCTTCTCTTGAATAATGAAGAGACAAAATCGTATAACTCATGTTCTTTTTATCAGTTCGAAGTGATTCTTCGATTATTGCAAGTGCCTTTGCATAATCTTTATTTTTTATAAGTATCAGGGAGAGGTTAATTTTAAATGCGATCTTTAGTCTTTCAGCATCCTGAAAATCTTTATACATATTCAGTCTAGTTAATACTGTTTGTGTAAATTCAATCGCGATATCTGCAGGAAATAAAAATAAAATGGTATTGATTATGCGGATATCATTTAAATACCACTGTTCGTATTTTGACATCTCTTTCCAAATAGGCTTCACTATATTTCGGGCTACATCTATACTTTTTGTATCATGAAGTTGTATAAATGCCTCACATATCAGGTAGATTTCCTCTATATCCTCGTCACGCTGCTCTTGTAAAAAGTTGACGGTTTGTTGTTTTAATTTATGTAAACTCGCGATGTGATTGTAATCTAAAGAAAATAGCTTGTGAATCAGTTTTTGCTTCCGTCCGTAATTATAGTCATTCCGAATATAATCAAACTCTTCCGCTGAAATATTCAAGCGGTGAAGTAATTGAAGGTAGATACTCGCGTCTACATCCCTTATTCCAGCCTCAAACTTAGAATAGGTACTTTGAGAAATTATATTGCTTGCCACTTCCACTTGGCTATATGTTTTATTCTTTCTTATGCTTTTTAAATCATTACCTAAATTCATACCTATCCCTCCAACGAAATATTCCATATGGAATAATATGTCGTATAGTCCAGTATATCCTTTATAGTAGCTATTAGAAAGAATGGGAGGTTGATCTAAATGATTATAAAATACTTGGATCGTTACGCAATTTCGGTAAGTCTATTCGTATTGTTATTAGTCCTTTCTCCAGTATTTACTGGCTTTTTTTCTAGTAATGTTATTCCATATGCTTTTGCAGCAACTGTATTAAGTGGGTCGAGCTTTTTCTTCGAATACTTATTCAACAAAGCCGGAAATGAAAGGCAAGATAAAGGCAGGAAAATGTATTTTTATGTGATTCCAGCAAATATGATAATTTTTGTGGGTATTGTTTTACTGTTATTTAATTAATTAGTGCGATAAAAAAGCCGGCCATAAAGAACCGTAAAGATTCTTTAAGCCAGCTTTTTCTAAGCAGGATATTCTGCCATTACTTACGATGTTCTACAAGGTCAATTGCTCCTAATACAATATGGGCAAGACCGAAACCGAAAATGGTATTGGCAAGCATTTTGTTCGTACCGATTTTTTGTTTCATTGCATACCCTGTTGCAGTGACAGCTGATCCAAGTACAGTCGGAATTAAACCTTCACGAATATTTTTCATAAAAGCCCCTCCTTCATCGTAGTAGGTGAAACGAGCACCGTTCTTATTGTTTGTATTTCTGCGTGAAATATTTATTGTAAATATTGGATAAATTATTTGAAAATTGAAACTATACGATGATTCGTTCATATAGTTTATTGGGCATACTAGTTAGGCATATTTTTCGCTTGATCTGCTTTGCCATACATATTGAGCATTGCGCTCATGTCCTGTGGAGAAAGTTGTGGCACTTGATAATAGCCTTTTTTGTTTTGGTACAATGAAATTTCATAGGCCATTTCAATGCAGTTTGGTACTGAATCTTGTAGCACGCGACGTACTACCGGGTTTGTGCTTTCTAAAGCAGCACCTGTTTTTCCTGTAGCCCCAGCTTTATGGCAGCTGAGCAAGAAACCTGAAATAATGCCATCATTAATTTCACTTGCCGAAGTGATTGGCTTTTTCGGCTCACCTGGTTTTAAGCCGTAAATAGTATCGTTGCCCATATTCATATTGTAGGTGCGTGTAGGATGTTTTGGATCATGACCTGTTTTAAAGGCCTCCACAGTAATATTATACTCATCAAGCATAAACGCATACTGGCGATCCATAATAGAAAGAAGCTCGCTATCTTGAACTTGGTCGCGAAGTAAAACATATTGGTTTAATCCGCCGATCATAGCGCTTAGTACTTCATGAACATCCAGAAGTTCATGGGCACCATGATTTGTTGAAAGGGGCATTTGATTGTCTTGAGATTGAGATGATTGGGTATACATTAATAAAAACCTCCATAGTAAGAAATTTCGTACGCTCTTATTGTGGAAACGAACCGTAATTTTATACGCTAATTTTAAAAAAGAGAGGATGGG
Source organism: Solibacillus sp. GQ1 (assembly GCF_059758555.1). Classification (NCBI taxonomy): domain Bacteria; kingdom Bacillati; phylum Bacillota; class Bacilli; order Caryophanales; family Caryophanaceae; genus Solibacillus; species Solibacillus sp. GQ1. Next base: position 104,539 of record NZ_JCAXEX010000002.1, read on the forward strand.
GCAAATGTTAAAAAAAAATGAACGAGGCAGTGCCGTATTGGTCGCCCTTATTGCAATTGTTGCGTTGATCGTCATTGCGGCAATGCTTGTCGTGCCAAAATACAACAAACTGGTAACAGGTGAAGAAACGGTGGACGCAGCATGGGCGCAAGTCGAAAACCAGCTGCAACGTCGATTTGATTTAGTGCCGAACTTAGTAAATACGGTTAAAGGCTATGCCGAACATGAGGAAGAAATTTTCACTCAGATTGCAGATGCCCGAACACAATACGGGAATGCCAATACAGTAGAAGAAACGGCGGACGCAAATAATGAGCTGTCTTCTGCATTAGCCCGTTTACTTGTTGTAGTTGAAAACTATCCGAATTTAAAAGCGGATGTACAATTTACACGATTAATGGATGAACTGGCAGGGACGGAAAATCGCTTAACGGTAGCGCGTAAAGATTACAATGACACGGTTCAGCAGTTTAATAATGACGTTCGCCGCTTCCCAGGAAACTTAATCGCGGGCATGTTCAGTTTTGATCAAAAAGACTACTTCGAAATTAAAGAAGGTGTTGAAGAAGCACCGGCTGTCGATTTTGGCGATTAATAATGGGAGTAATGAAGCTGTCGGCAATGACCGAAGCTTCTGAAAGGGGGGACTGTATGTGAGATTAATGGTATCGCTTCTTTTATGGTTAATGCTCATACCACTCCAAGCGATGGCAGCCATACCGGAAAAACCGGCCTACAATTCTTACGTGTACGATTATGCGAATGTTCTATCCGATGACGTAGAACAGAACCTGATTCAGTCGGCAAAAGCGCTCGAAGGTTCAACGGGAAATGTCATTGTCATGATGACTGTTGATACAATCGATGGAATGGATGCGTTTGAGTTTGGTACGGAGACGATGCGCAGTTGGGGAATCGGTGATGAAGCGCTTGATAACGGCATGCTTATTTTTGCAACAACTGAGCAAGGACCGGGGCAAAATGATGTGTGGATTACGGTCGGTGGTGGTCTGGAAGGAGAATATCCGGACGGAAAGCTCGGCGGCATGATCGATACGTATATGCTGCCATATCTAGCTGATGGTGATTATACGAATGCGTTCGCCAGTATCTTCTCCGTTTTTTATGAAGAAATGGGTGGTGAAGCAGGCGGTGCGGATTTAGTACAGCCTGTTGCGTCAAATGATGATGATGGGATTTCAATCGGCTTCATCATATTGATCATTATTATTTACTTTATCATTACAAAGTTCGGCGGTGGCGGTGGCCCAGGCGGACGCCGACGCACAGCACGCCGAGTATATCGCAGTGGCGGTTTCGGTGGCTTCGGAGGCGGTGGCTTCGGAGGCGGTGGCTTCGGAGGTGGTGGCGGTTCATCGGGCGGCTTTGGCGGTTTCGGTGGCGGCGGCTCATTCGGCGGAGGCGCGGGCAGGAAGTTCTAGGTCGAGGGGAAGGCATCTCACTTTTTGCGGGTGGGGTGCTTTTTTTCGTGGTAGTACGGGAGAGAGGCATAACCCGGAAAAGATCTAATAAAACGCGGAGCTTCTAATATAAGTTGCTGAAGTTCGAATAAGTGGAATGAATCTTCTAATAAAATCACCGCCCACCCTCGCCCGAACTTCGCTTATAATAATTAAAAAGGGAGGAACTGCCAATGATTATCAAATTTTATTCAAAACCGGACTGCGGACTTTGCGTTGAAGGGCTCCATACGTTAAAAATTGTGCAGGAAGACATCGATTTTACGATTGAGCATTATAATATAGAAGAAGACGATGAAGCGCATGAAAAATATATGCTGATGATCCCGGTTGTTGAGTATAACGGCGACGTTGTGCAATACGGGCAGCTGGATTATGCGACATTGTACGAGGCGCTGGTGGACTAGACATCGGTGCCGGTTCGCTATTTTTTGCGAATAATTCCGTCATAAAAGTTGCAAATCACTCCGAGTCGATCTATAATGAAGACAGAAATTCTTTTTTTTACCCCATGTGGGACATAAAATATTCATGTGGGACATATATTGTCCAACAGGATAAATCGGGTAGGTGGTTTTTTGACGGATATTTCATTTTTTGCAGCTGAGCGTAAACTAATGCCTGAAATTGATGCTCTTTTTCAAAAGAGATTTCGAGTTTTACAAGCAATTGCGACATTTAGCCCGATTGGCAGACGTGCTTTAGGAGAACAGCTACAGATGACAGAGCGTGATATCCGGAATGAAACAACGGTCCTGAGCGAGCAGCAATTGATCTTGATTCAAAAAAAAGGCATGATTTGCACGCCAAAAGGGTATGAAGTAATAGAACAGCTTTACGAACTGTATCGTGAGCTTTCCGGTATTGTAGCGATGGAACAGCAGCTTACAAACATCTTTGGCATCGCAAATGTCATCATTGTGCCAGGTGATGCCGAACAGGATGAAACGGTAAAGCAGCAGCTCGGAAAAGTTGCGGCACAAGTATTACAGCAAATCGCACCTGCAAAAGCCAATATTGCGGTTACAGGCGGCAGCAGTGTTGCATCGATGAAGGAATATTTATCGGACTGCCCGGTGCTGAGCGACGCGAAATTTATTGCGGCACGCGGTGGTATGGGTGATGAGATGACATTCCAGGCGAATACAATTGTTTCGAAGTTTTCAAAAAGATGCGGGGCAACATACCGCACATTGTTTTTGCCGGAGCATTTAAGTGAGCAGGCGTATGAAGCGATGAAGGATGAACCGATTATTCGGGAGATGATTACACTTTATGAACAGGTGGACATCGTTATTCACGGAATCGGTGCAGCACAGGAAATGGCGCTTCGACGTAAAAGTTCACAGCATGAGCAGCAATTACTTGAAGAAAAAGGCGCGGTTGCCGAAGCATTTGGCTATTATTTCAATGCAAATGGCGACACGGTTCATCATCTGAGGACAATTGGTATTCAGCGTGATCAGGTAAACAAAGCGAAGCATGTTCTTGCCATTGCGGCAGGCAGAAATAAGGCAGCTGCGATTCAGGCGTATTTTAAAAATGCCGCATCGCAAACGATTTTGATTACAGATGAGCAAACCGCAAGTACAATTCTTGAAAATTAAACATGTTTTTAAAAGTATGATTTTACACATACTATTTTAATAATAAAGTTATTGGAGGAATTACACATGGCATTACAATTAGCAATCAATGGATTTGGACGAATCGGACGTTTAGTATTCCGTGAAGCAATGAAGCACGAGGAATTTGAAGTAGTTGCAGTAAATGATTTAACTGATGCGAAACAGCTTGCACATTTATTAAAATATGACTCAGTACATGGAGTGTATGATGCAGACGTTCAAGCAGAAGATGATGCATTTATCGTAAACGGCAAACGCATTCAAGTGCTTTCTGAAAAAGATCCTGCAAATTTACCATGGGGTGAACTTGGTGTAGATGTTGTTTTAGAATGTACAGGTAGATGGCGTTCAATGGAAGAAGTATCAAAACATATCGAAGCCGGCGCGAAAAAAGCAATCCTTTCTGCACCAGCACAAGGCGATATGCCAACATATGTAATGGGTGTTAACCATACGGAATATGACCCAGCGCAAAATGTTATTTCAAACGCTTCTTGTACAACAAACTGTCTAGCACCACTTGCAAAAGTGTTGGATGAAAAGTTCGGCATCAAACGCGGTATGATGACAACAATTCACTCATATACAAATGACCAACGTATCCTTGACTTCCCGCACTCTGACCCACGTCGTGCACGTGCAGGCGCGGTATCAATGATTCCGACAACTACTGGTGCAGCAATCGCAGTATCAAAAGTATTGCCACAATTAAAAGGCAAATTGGACGGTTTCTCAATGCGTGTTCCAACACCTAACGTTTCATGTGTTGACTTAGTTGTTGAATTGGAAAAAGACGTAACAACAGATTCAATTAACGCAGCATTAAAAGAAGCATCTGAAGGCGACTTAAAAGGTGTTCTTGCTTACAACGAATTACCATTAGTATCAATCGACTACAATGGTAACCCGGCTTCATCTACAATTGACGGTTTATCAACAATGGTAATGGAAGGTCGTATGGCGAAAGTTGTTTCTTGGTATGACAACGAAATCGGCTACTCTACTCGTTTAATGGATTTAGCTTTATATATCGCAGAACAAGGTATCGAAAAAGCGTAATAAACCGATGAAATGTGACATACTTTTTAAAAATTGAAGAAAAAGTGTGACATATTAAAAGGAAACGGGCATAAAAAGTATAGCCTTTAATACACGTAAACCTTATAATTAATAAGGGTAAAAGAGCGGCAGGGACTTACCCGGACCGCTCTTTTTTCGGATATAAGGAAAATATACAAAACAGAGGCGATATCAAGACAGCCTGATCGAATTTTGTTACTATTTTAACTAGCGAGTATACGATTCACACTAATTGACGAACGACTATGAAGGAGGATTTTCAGTATGTTTTTAAAGAAATCAATGAACGATGTAGATGTAAAAGGAAAACGCGTATTTGTGCGTGTCGATTTTAATGTGCCGATGGATGAGGGCCGCATTACCGACGAAACGCGTATTCGTGCAGCTATTCCAACAATTGAACAACTAGTAAACGCTGGAGCAAAAGTAATTTTAGCTTCACATCTTGGCCGTCCAAAAGGCGAAGTAAATGAGGACATGCGCTTAACAGCAGTCGGCGAGCGTCTTTCGGAATTAATGGACAAGCCAGTTAAAAAATTGGATGAATCAATTGGTTCAGATGTGGAAGCAGCGGTTAACAATATGCAAGACGGCGAAATAATCCTGCTTGAAAATGTTCGTTTCCATAAAGGCGAAGAGAAAAACGACGAAGCATTGGCAAAAGAGTTTGCAAAATTAGCGGACCTTTATGTAAATGATGCGTTCGGCGCAGCTCACCGTGCACACGCTTCAACAGAAGGTATTGCAAAACATGTACCGGCTGTATCAGGCTTGTTAATGGAGAAAGAGCTGGACGTACTAGGTAAAGCTTTATCCAATCCAGAGCGTCCGTTCACAGCAATTATTGGTGGAGCGAAAGTTAAAGATAAAATCGGTGTTATTGAAAACTTATTGGATAAAGTGGATCACCTGATTATCGGCGGCGGTTTAGTATTTACATTCGTCAAAGCGATGGGCCACGATATTGGGAAGTCATTGCTGGAGGAAGATAAAATCGAGCTGGCAAAAGGCTTTATCGAACAAGCAAAAGCAAAAGGTGTACAACTGCATATGCCGGTTGATGCTGTCGTAGCAAACGAGTTTTCGAAAGATGCGGAAACAAAAGTTGTGGCAATCGATGCAATTCCATCTGACTGGATGGGACTGGATATCGGGCCGAAAACTGCTGAAAACTATGCAGAAGTCATTAAACAATCAAAATTAATCATTTGGAACGGACCAATGGGTGTATTCGAAATGGAAAAATTCGCAAACGGTACGAAAACAGTTGCGGATGCAATGGCAACAACAGACGGCTACACAATTATCGGCGGCGGTGACTCAGCTGCAGCGGTAGAAAAATTCGAAGTCGCTTCGAAAATGGACCACATTTCAACAGGCGGCGGTGCTTCATTAGAGTTAATGGAGGGTAAAGAATTACCGGGAATTGTTGCGTTAAACAATAAATAGATCGTTTATAGGCTAAAATATCTGTTGAAACAGTTGATGGTAGCGAAGGCGGAATGGACGAGAAATGCGTCCTCCTTAGCAGAAATCAACGGGAACAGAATCTTTTAAAAACGGAGGGTTTTGAATGAGAAAACCGATCATAGCAGGAAACTGGAAAATGTATAAGTCCTTTGATGAGGCAGTTGATTTTATCGAAGAAATCCAACAAGAAGTCCCTTCTCCGGATAAAGTTGATGCGGTCATCTGTGCACCTGCATTATATTTACCGACACTTGTCGTAGGGGCAGAAGATTCAAGCCTGGCAATTGGTGCGCAGAACATGCACTTTGAAGACGAAGGCGCATACACAGGGGAAATCAGCCCGAAAATGCTTTCGAATGTCAACGTTGATTATGTTATTTTAGGGCATTCGGAGCGCCGTGAGCTATTTAATGAAACTGACGAAGCGATCAACAAAAAAGTCCGAGCTGCTCTTAATTATGGTATTGTACCGATTATTTGCTGCGGGGAAACATTGGAAGAGCGTGAAGCGGATCAAACCGAAGCAAAAGTAGCACGCCAAATTACAATGGCGTTGAAAGACTTTGCTCCAATTGAAGTAGAGCATATGGTCATTGCATATGAGCCAATCTGGGCAATCGGAACAGGGAAAACAGCTACTGCGGAAGACGCAAATACAGTATGCTGTGCAATCCGTCTGGCGATTGAAACATTATACGGAAAAGATACAGCTGAAAAAGTGCGCATTCAATACGGCGGCAGTGTAAAGCCTGAAAACATTGAAGAGCTTTTATCACAAGAGCATATCGATGGCGCTTTAGTAGGAGGAGCAAGCCTACAACCAGCATCATTCATGAAATTATTGGAGGCGGCAGCAAATGCCTAAACAACCCGTTGCATTAATTATTCTAGACGGCTTTGCCTTTCGCGATGAAGTGAAAGGTAATGCCGTAGCACAAGCAAATAAACCAAATTTTGACCGTTACTGGCATGCATATCCACATTCGACTTTAATAGCAAGTGGTGAAGCAGTAGGTCTACCGGAAGGTCAAATGGGGAACTCTGAAGTTGGACACTTAAATATCGGGGCTGGACGCATTGTGTACCAGTCCCTGACACGTATCCACAAATCAATTCGTGATGGAGATTTCTTCCGTAACGAATCATTTTTGGCAGCAGTAGAACATGCAAAAGCACATGGTTCAAAGCTCCATTTAATGGGACTGCTTTCAGATGGCGGTGTCCATAGTCACTATGAGCATTTGTTTGCCTTATTGAAATTGGCAAAAGCAAATGGTCTTGAGCAAGTATATGTTCACGGCTTCCTGGATGGACGCGATGTCGGTCCAACGACAGCACTTGGATATATTCTTGAAACAGAGAAACAGATGAAAGAAATCGGGATCGGTAAGTTCGCATCGATTCATGGTCGCTATTATGCAATGGACCGTGACCGCCGCTGGGAACGTGTCGGCTTAACGTACAATGCATTAGTTGATGGAATTGGACAAACTGCCTCTTCCGCAACAGCAGGTGTTGAGTCTTCGTATGAACGTGAACTGCATGATGAATTCGTTGTACCGTTTGTCGTGACAGAAGAAGGACGACCTGCCGCAACGATCAGCACGAACGATGCAGTCATTTTCTTCAACTTCCGTCCGGACCGTGCGATTCAATTGTCGTCTTTAATGACGAATGAAAAATTTGACGCAATGCCACGCTCTGAAAACCATCCGACGAATCTGAAATTCGTTACGTTTACACATTACAGTGATGATGTCATAGCGGATGTGGCATATGAAAATGACAACTTAGTTAATACGGTCGGTGAAGTGATTTCAAAAGCAGGCAAAACTCAGCTGCGTATTGCGGAAACGGAAAAATATCCGCATGTCACATTCTTTATGAGTGGTGGTCGTGAAGATACATTTGCAGGAGAAGAGCGTATTTTAATCGCATCTCCAAAAGTGGCGACTTACGACTTGAAGCCTGAGATGAGTGCGTATGAAGTGACGGATTCATTACTGGAAGCTATTGCAGGAGAGAAGTTCGATGCGATTATTTTAAACTTTGCGAACCCGGATATGGTCGGACACTCAGGGATGCTTGAACCGACAATTAAAGCAATCGAAACGGTGGATGAGTGCTTAGGGAAAGTCGTTGATGCGATCACAGCTAAAGGCGGTTATGCAATCATTACAGCTGACCATGGTAACTCCGATGAAGTGGTGACACTAGATGACAAGCCGATGACAGCACATACGACAAACCCGGTACCGGTGATTGTCACAAAGCCTGGTGTCATGCTTTATGAAGACGGCATTCTAGCCGATCTGGCACCGACAATGCTTGAATTACTTAATATTGCCCAGCCTGCAGAGATGACAGGAAAATCGTTAGTTATGCCAAGCGAACAGTAATTGATCGCGCGGTTAATTATATAGCTTGTCCTTGTGCAAGCACCTACTAAATTTATCAATAGAGGAGTTTTTTATTATGCCATTCATTACTCAAGTATATGCTCGTGAAGTATTAGATTCTCGCGGTAACCCAACAGTAGAAGTAGAAGTATTCACAGAATCAGGCGCATTCGGCCGTGCAATCGTGCCATCTGGTGCTTCAACTGGTGAATATGAAGCAGTGGAATTACGTGATGGAGACAAAGGCCGTTACTTAGGTAAAGGTGTTGAAAAAGCGGTAGAAAACGTCAACACAATTATCGCGGAAGAACTTGAAGGTCAATATTCTGTATTGGACCAAGTTGTTATCGACCAAGCGTTAATCGAACTTGATGGAACAGAAAACAAAGGTAAATTAGGTGCAAACGCAATTTTAGGTGTGTCAATGGCAGTAGCGCACGCAGCAGCTGACTACTTAGACATTCCTTTATACCAATACTTAGGTGGCTTCAACTCGAAGCAATTACCAGTACCAATGATGAACATCTTAAACGGTGGTGCACACGCGGACAACAACGTGGACATCCAAGAATTCATGGTAATGCCAGTAGGTGCTAAATCATTCAAAGAAGCGTTACGTATGGGTACAGAAATCTTCCATAACTTAAAAACAGTATTAAAAGAAAAAGGCCACAACACAGCTGTAGGTGACGAAGGCGGATTCGCTCCAAACTTAGGTTCAAACGAAGAAGCAATTACGGTGATCATCGAAGCAGTTGAAAAAGCCGGCTACAAAATGGGCGAAGAAATCCGTTTAGCAATGGACGTTGCTTCTTCTGAGCTTTACAACAAAGAAACAGGCAAATACGTTTTAGCTGGTGAAGGCGTAGAAAAAACTTCTGAAGAAATGGTTGCTTGGTACGAAGAGCTGACTTCTAAATACCCAATCATCTCAATCGAAGACGGTTTAGACGAAAACGACTGGGCTGGCCACAAGCTATTAACAGAGCGTATCGGTGACCGTGTACAATTAGTAGGTGACGATCTATTCGTTACAAACACAACGAAATTATCTCGCGGTATCGAAGAAGGCGTTGGCAACTCAATCTTAATCAAAGTAAACCAAATCGGTACTTTAACAGAAACTTTTGAAGCAATCGAAATGGCGAAACGCGCTGGCTACACAGCAGTAATTTCTCACCGTTCAGGCGAATCAGAAGATAACACAATCGCTGACATCGCTGTTGCTACAAACGCAGGTCAAATCAAAACAGGTGCACCATCTCGTACGGACCGCGTTGCGAAGTACAACCAATTACTACGCATCGAAGACCAATTAGGCGCAACTAGCCGTTTTGAAGGGTTAAAATCTTTCTACAATATTAAATAATTGTTTTAGGATTAGGTAGGGCACTCGCTTTTGGGCGGGTGTCTTTTTTTGTGTGGGCCTGAGCTTTATTAGAACATATCCGAAACACTTATTAGCACTTCGGGCATTTATATTAGAACATTTAGGATTTTATTAGGAAATCTGGGGGATAATTTGTTGAAAGTTTGTGAACGTTGGCATCTCGTTATTATATAAGCGACAGAATATGTGATATGTTTAATCTATTCAAATTTAACTGCACATACTTGGTTAAAATTAGACCAGTTGTTATAGATGGTGAGGGAACGGTATGTCTAATCAAACGAAAGATAAAATTTTAGAAACAGCGACACGGTTGTTTTACTTTCAAGGTTTTCACGGGACCGGTTTAAATCAGATTATAAAAGAATCCGGATCACCAAAAGGGTCGCTGTATCACTATTTTCCTGAAGGTAAAGAGCAGCTTGCCGAAGAAGCGATTGTATTGTCAAAACGGCGGATTGGAGCAGTTATTCAGCATTATATGAATGAGTTTGAGGATGTGGAGGCAGCACTGAATGCCCATATTTTAGCGATGGCTGATTTATTTGATTTGGACAATGGACTTGAGGAGCGTTCCTATACGATGATGCCATTCGGACTGCTTGCGGCGGAATCAGCATTTATGAATGAGCGTTTGCGGAAAGTATGCGGCGACACGTATAAGTACTGGGAATCGATCTATTACACAAAATTGATTGCCAACGGGTTTAGTGATGAAGCGGCTGTCACACTGAGTAAAGCGGTAAGCGCAATGATTGAAGGGGCGGTTACATTGTCATTGTCCCAGCGTTCGAATGAGCCGTTATTAAATATAAGCAAAGTCATCCCTGCGTTGCTTGCGCAGTATAAGTAAAGGCTTGTCCGGAATGTGATTTCTGGACAGGCTTTTTTGTTGTTCACAATTAGCCGAAGTTTTGTAATAAGTATGTGGAAAACTATTGCAAAATTATTGTTTTTCATAGCAATGGAGTTGAAATGTTTGCAAATGTTGATGTAGCAACGTTCTTGTTGTTTCTCTCTATAATTTATTGAAAAAAGTGCAATCGTTTTCATAAAAATATGTTAAAAAATGTCTACGAAAGATAGGCCCATTTAAGGTTAAAAATGGATAATGGATGTTCACAATTATAACGACCGGTCTAATATTTTTCTCCTGAGTCATTGAATTTTCATGAAAAAATTTGATATATTTTAAAGCGTGCTGTTTGAAGCTTTCGTTATATAACAGCAAAAAGCATGATACAAAGCAATTATCATCTTTCATAAAAGAGTCTTATACAATAGGAGGAAACAAAAAATGGCAGCACCAATTTTTAATGTGAAAAGCCCAAAAGGTATGGCAGCTGTTCTGATGATCAGTACATTCGTTGGTTTATTTGGTGAAACGGCATTAAACATGGCGTTAACAAATATTATGGATGACTTCGGTGTATCGGCCGCATCAGCCGCATGGTTAACAACAGGCTATTTATTAGTATTAGCTGTATTAGTTCCATTATCATCTTATTTAGTACGCTGGTTTACAACACGTCAATTAGTAGTGGCGGCAGTTTTGTTCGCGGTGATCGGTTCGTTATTAGGCGCATTAGCACCGAACTTTGAAGTATTACTAGCAGGTCGTTTCGTACAAGCACTTGCAACAGGGATTATTCTACCGTTAATGTTCAGTGTCGTAATGCTAATTTTCCCGGTGCAAAAGCGCGGTGCCGTCATGGGGATCGTCGGGATTATTTTAACAGCAGGTCCGGCATTAGGTCCATCAATCGCAGGTTTGATTGTATCTTCATTAAGCTGGAGATATATTTTCTGGATCATGGTCGTTGTGTATGCCGTTGTAATCGTTTTAGCACTATCTAAAGTGGACAATGTATCCAACGTAACACGTCCAAAAATTGATTTATTATCATTAATCGCTTCTACGTTCGGTTTCGGTGGTGTTGTATTCGCGTTGGCAACATTAGCCGAGCAATCGATTACAAAACCAATCGTTTGGGTACCACTTGTCGTTGGTTTCGTTTTATTAGTAGTTTTCGGCATTCGCCAAACGAAAATGGAAGAGCCGATGATCGACTTATCGGTATTCAAGTCACCAATGTTCTCTTTAGGTGTCGCATTGATGGTCGCAACCATGTTCATGATTCTATCAGTGGCGATCCTAGTGCCGATGTTCCTGAAAACAGTATTAGGTTTCGCCGCATTGACGGCAGGCTTATGTATGTTGCCAGGTAACATTTTAAATATCATCATGTCCCCAATCGTTGGTACGAACTTTGATAAAGTCGGAGCGAAAATCTTCACACGTATCGGGTTTACGATGATTTTAGTGTCAATGATCGTATTCTTGACAACAATTTCAGCAACAACAGCAACATGGATCATCATTGTTAACTTATGTGTATTCTTTGTCGGGGTATCGATGACAATCATGCCAGCACAGACAAATGCGATGAACTCATTAGCACCGCAGAAATTCGCTGACGGTTCAGCAGCATTAAACACATTAACGCAAATCGCCGGTGCTTCAGGAACAGCAATTGCGATCACAATGTACACAATCGGTCAGCAAAACTATATCGAAAAATTCAGCAACGCCTTGCCGGCAGAATTTTTAGCACACGGTGTCCATTCAGCGTTCATCGTTGTGACAGTCGTGTCGGTATTAGGATTGGTTGGATCGTTCTTCATTAAGAACAGCAAGCCGGTCGGAAATTAATTTAATAGCTATGAATTAACTGCTCAAATTTGTAGTGAATCGTTTATAGAACAGCATCGGGGATTTTGCCGATGCTGTTTTTTTGTTGGGTATTGTTTTTCCAACGAGCAGCGATTCGGATCATATCCTCGCATTTATATAGGGGAAAAATTATTAATTGATTGTAGAAATGGATAGATTATTTAAATATGGAGATACTTTTTATTGTCAAAACTATTTGTAAAGGAGAATGTTTAATGAAACTATTTAAAGGAATTCTTGTAATGCCATTATTATTAGGAGCATTGTACGGCTGTAATAATAACGATACAAAGACAGAGAACGATGTTACAGGAAATAACAGTACGGTGGATGAAACAACTAAAAACAATAATACCGCTAATAACACGGTAAATGATAATGAAGATGAACGAACTAAAATTAAAGTGGACGATGTAAATTATACATTTACTGAGTTCGATTTAGACGTAGAATACGCAAATGACAAATCGTACAATATTGAATATGAGAACGATGGAAACTACATTTATGCTGAACATGAAGATGAAGTTAAAGGTGTTGAGTATAAAGGGGATCAAGCCTACGACAATTTTGTCAAAGCATTAGAACAACTTACATTTGATGAAACTACGAGTGATGACGATGTCCGTAATGAAGTTATGAAAGCATTTGTCCTAGATGAGAACTATAAGACCTTTGAGCTTGAAGTGAAATTCAAAAACGGTGAAGTGAAACATTATCACCATACTAAATAATTGAATATAGAGGGGGGAAACCCTTTCTATAATTTTTTCTTTATCAATCGGTGAATGAATATGATTTCGTAAGTAATAACATACATATGTCCATTTCCGGACAAGACTGCATATAATATATCGCGTTAAACAGGATAAACTTGTGGTCCATTCCAGGCAGTAATAATTTGCAAAAGGAGGGTATTGATGCCCCCTAAAAAAATACTAGTAATGATTCATAAAATATAAAAACCAAACAGCATGATTTTGTTCATCTGCAGCATTTGAAGAAAACTGGTGACTGATATACGGAATAGTAGATTCTCTAGCTACTCGATGATAAAACTCCACTGCTTCTTGTTCATCATGAAATGCAGTGATAACGCCCTGCTTAAAATTAGTCGGTAATGGTTCAGTTATTCGTGGAGAAGGTTGTTGTCCAGTAAGACATGTAAAAATGTAAGAAAACCCATGATAGTGACGCATTTCATCTTTTCTTATCTCCAGAATACGATTTTTAATTTCTTCATTCGGGGCAAGTTGAGCTAAATGTTCGTAAAAACGGATGGCATTATATTCACCTTCAAGCGCTTTCGAGAGATCCATCACAATGCTGTTCAACGATGGTTGTATAACATATTGCAAATAATCACGCCTTTCTTTAACTCAAAATCTTTTTGATTTGTTTTAATTCCTTTATTAAATAATCAATTTGCTTTTGTGTGGAATCAATCTGTTTCGATTGATCATATTGGGGCTGTGAATTTTGATTGTTGGCTTTTTCTAATTCCTGTAGAGCAAGACCTGCAGCCAATGCTGCTAACCCATCCCCGAGCGTCACAATGGTTGCTGCAATAAAAGTAAGTCTGGCAATTTGAATATCTGCTGATTCAGAGGGTTGATTGGATTTGTTTTTATAATTATTAATCGGCATAACCTCCTTGTACTAACGGCTAGAAAATTGCTGCGTTAATTACATAATATGCAGAGCGTAAATGTAATTTACTAATAAAACACGCTTCTATAAGGAGTTGGAAAGAAGGTATGGCTAAAATGCACCAATAAATGAGAAAAAAGGTACTAGAGGGTCAATCATCATGCAGTTTTTTCAATTTAAAACATCTTTTTCTATGGAAACATGAAAAAAGATGTTTTCCTTTTATATATGGGGGGAAACATAAAGCATACACCAAAGGAGGCTATTACTTTATGAAACTTAAAAAGACACCTACTCTGATGATGACGTTGTTACTATCATTATCGCTTGCAGCATGTAACGATGAGGACGATACGAACATCGACAACAACATCGATGACGGTACAGATGATGGTCTAATGGAGGACAACACTGACGATACGAATGTTGAATTAGATGTTGATGGCGACGACAACGACAACACTGATGACAACTTAGATGACAATACAGACGACAACACTGATGGCACTGTTGACGACAATACTGACGACAACAAAGATGACAACAGCAACGATTAATAAATAAAAAGCATGTTGCTCGCATTCAAATTGCGGGTACCATGCTTTTTTTAATTAAATTTCTCCGAAAGCTAACCACGGGAAGAAGCCGTCCATAAATTTCTCCGTTGCCGGCATGAAGTACGAACCGAAATGGAAGTCCGGATCAAGTGTCGTTACGATCCAAGTGCCTTTTGAACTGACTTTGTCGACATACAGCAATGAACCGCCGTCCTTCATATCAATCAGTGACTGCACCCCTTCCTGTAAGTGGAATACGCCGTGCTGATGCCATGTGCAACCAGCTTCATCCAGGAACCCGTCACGGAATAACGGGTAATCCGGTGCGACTATACGTAATCCGCTGTCGGCATCTTTTTCAAGCCACCACCAGAAGTTCGTCGGGCGTGTTTCCCAGTTTTGGCCCGGAATCCATTGCCACGGCTGAGGTCCGAATGCTACGACAACGCCGCCGTTATCCGCAAAACGTCGGATTGCCGGTGCTGCTTCCAACAATAATTTGTTGTGCAATTGAGAAGGGACGATCAGTACGTCCATCCCTTCCAAATCTTCCTCGACAAAGCGCGGTAAATAGATGATTTTCTCCAAGTACTGCTTGAATTTCGGTGTATTGAATGTCACGTAATGTGGCGCGTGACCACTATATAATACGGCTATTTTTCTCATGCTTCAGATCCTTCTTTCAAACGTAGTAATTCCTGATCGAGCCAACCTAAAAATTGTGGTGCGATCAGCTGAGTCGAGTTTTCACCCGTTGCGTAAGTCAGGAAATCACGGCAAGATGCTGCGACAACCGTTCCTTTAGTAGCAGTGCGGTCGATGAAAACGATCGGTGTGCCGTCCGTAAACTGCAGCACGATTTCCGATTCCTTGTTGACTACCAGATGTGAGCCGCGCGCATAGAACCCGGATACGCCTTTACGGTATGTAAGCTCCATCATGTCAACACCTTCATAAAATGTACCTTCAGCTGCAGGCTCCATTACATAATCCGCGTGTGACTTAATTTCTTTTGGCATGAACAGCCCGGCACCTGGCAGCCAAGGACGGAAAATATGTGTGTTGGCAATAATAATTTTCCCTTCATTTAAGAAGTTTTCAATCACTTGTTTGTGCTCATAAAGATGTTCCTGATCGATAAAGTCCGTTACGACCATCACATTGAACCCCGAAAGGTCAGCAGTTGAAATTTCATACTGGTCGATGAATGTTACATGGTCCATTGGTTCATTAGAAACGTTCATAGCACGTCCCTCTAAGCTGAATGCGTGTCCACCATCCAATTTTACAATTTTATATTCAGACATAAAAATCTCCTTTAATCCTTTAAATTTAATTAATTGATACAAATTCTCATTTGCAAACCGAATTATCATTGACAATGAAAATCATTATCAATTATACTCAATCTCGAATGGAAATCAAACAATATTTTATTGAAATAATAAATTTCGTGAAAAACGAAAGATTTTGAAGGAGAGAAAACAATGGTAGGACGTAAGGCAATTTTAACAACGCTTGCACTTGCTTCAATGGCGATTGCAGCATGTTCAGATAATGAGGCAACAACATCAGCTACGGGTGGAGAGGTTGAAACGACAGCAGAAGAGAAAATCGTTATCGATCAGGCAGGGACAGAAGTAACGATTCCTGCTGAAGTGAACTCAATCGTATCTGGCGGGATTTTACCGTATTTCCATACATGGTATGTCGCAACAAACTCGGCAAAAGAAATTGTCGGAATGCACCCGAACTCTTACAATGCTGCTGAAAACTCGATTTTATCGAAAATGGCTCCGGAAATTTTGAATGCGGATACATCATTCGTACAAAATGGAGAAATGAACGTCGAGGAATTAATGAAAATTAACCCGGATGTGTTCTTTGAAATTGCAACAGATGAGAAATCAATTGAGCAGGCCCGTGCTGCGGGCATCAACACAGTAGCGATTAAAGCGATCGATGCAGCGGCAGCAGAGCCACTTGCAACATTCAACAGCTGGTTAAAACTGACGGGTGAAATTGCGAGCACAACAGAACGCGCGGACAATTTTATCGAAATCGGTACAGAAGTACAAAACGAGATTTATGAAAAGATCGATAGCTTAAAAGCAGAAGAGAAACCGAATGCGCTTATGCTTTATCAATTATCCGAACAGGCAATCACAGTTGGCGGTAAAAACTTCTTCGGGAATCAATGGCTGAATGCAACAGGTGCGAATGACGTTGCGGAAAATGATGTAACAGGACGTAAAGATGTGAACATGGAGCAAATCTACAATTGGAATCCGGAAATTATCTACATAACAAACTTCACAGAAATCCAGCCGGAAGATTTATATAACAACACAATTCCAGGTCAGGACTGGAGTGAAGTGGAAGCGGTGAAAAACAAGCAGGTGTATAAAATTCCGCTGGGGATTTATCGCTGGTTCCCGCCAAGTGGCGATGCACCATTAATGCTGAAATGGTTGGCAAACAACAACCAGCCTGAACTATTCGACTATGATATGAACGCTGAAATTAAGAGTTACTATAAAGACTTTTACGGATATGACGTAACGGACGAAGAAGTAGAGCAAATTCTACACCCATCTTCTGACGCTGCGAAGTATTAGAACGAGGGACTGTCATGAAAAAGTGGAAAAGTATTTTACTGTGGGTTTTACCGCTTGTTCTTGCGGTTGCATCACTTGGCATCGGCCGGTTTGAAGTCGATTTTGTAACGGTGGTGAAAATCCTCGGTTCGCATATTTTTCCGATAGAAGAAACGTGGACACAAATGGAATATAACGTAGTCATGACTGTTCGGCTGCCGCGTATTATCCTCGCACTATTAATCGGTGCGGGACTTTCCATTTCAGGTGCCGCATTCCAGGGGATGTTCGCCAATCCTTTAGTGAGCGCGGATATTTTAGGGGTCGCAGCCGGTGCAGGTTTTGGTGCTTCTATCGGGATTTTACTGTTTGGCAATGGTTATGTAACACAAGGTTTTGCGCTCGTCTTTGGTTTAGCGGCCATCGTATTTACGTATATGATCGGCGGGTCCGGACGCAATATGCCGATCTTTATGCTCGTACTGGCAGGGGTTGTGACAAGTGCGTTGTTTAATGCATTGATTTCGTTAACGAAATTTGTGGCAGACCCGGAAGAAAAGCTGCCTGCGATTACGTATTGGCTGATGGGAAGTTTAGGAACAGCATCTTACCGCGATCTATGGACAGCAGGACCGATTATTTTAGTCGGGATGTTCATTTTACTTGCACTGCGCTGGCGCATTAACTTACTGACATTGCCGGATGATGAAGCGAAGTCGTTAGGAATCAATGTGGTGCGCATGAAGTGGCTTGTTATTGCTGGGGCGACACTTTGTACAGCAGCAGCCGTTGCAGTTGCGGGGATTGTCGGCTGGGTCGGTTTAATTATCCCGCATATCGCAAGGATGTTTGTCGGCAGTAATAATGAACGTGTACTGCCGATGTCGATTGCATTGGGCGGGGCATATTTGCTCATTATCGATACTTTGGCCCGTTCGGTAACAGCGGCGGAAATTCCGTTGTCGATCTTAACGGCGATTGTCGGGGCACCGTTCTTCGCTTATCTTTTACGTCGTACAGGAGGTAGCTGGTCATGAAAATAGAAGTACGTGAAGGCAACTTCTGCTATGCGAAAAAGAAGGAAGTGAAGCCGTTCATTTATGAATCGAATATTAGCTTTACGCTGGAGCCGGGCAAGATTATGGCAATACTCGGTCCGAACGGTGCAGGGAAAACAACGCTGTTAAAATGCATTACCGGCTTGCACGACTGGCGGGTTGGTGAAACATTGATCGATGATGTACCGCTTCCAAAAGTTTCGCAAAAGGAGTTATGGAAGAAAATCGGCTACGTTCCGCAGGCGCATAAAATGGTGTTCGGCTTTTCAATTGAGGACTTAGTAGTAATGGGACGTGCTCCGTATATCGGTTCGTTGTCAAAGCCACGCAAGGAAGATTACGAAAAAGCGCACGAAGCGTTAAATGAAGTAGGCATTGTGCATTTGGCGAAAAAGTCATGCAATGAAGTGAGCGGCGGGGAACTACAGCTGGCGTTAATTGCACGAACGCTCGTATCGAATCCGGAAATTTTAATTTTGGATGAACCGGAATCGCATTTGGATGTGCAAAAGCAGGTTGTGATTTTGGAAACATTAAAACGTTTATCAAAAGAGCATAATATTTCATGCATTATTAACACGCATTATCCGAATCACGCGTTTTACCTGGCGGATCAAGTATTGATGATTGCAAAAGAGAAAAAAGCGGTAATCGGTGCGGTTCAAGAAGTAATGACCGAATCGCGGATGAAGGAGTACTTCAATATTGACCTGCGCAAACTGATTTTTGAAGAAGAAGATCTGCTATTTGAAACGATGGTGCCGCTTGCATTGGCGGCGAAGCGTAATATAAGCGAATGCCGTTTCAACAATTTTGAATAAGAGTGGATATTGTTGGATAAAATATGATGTTCATTTCCAAGAAATATTGTAATGGCCCCCTCATTTTGATATACTATTTTGTATTGTGACGTCCATACTTAGGAGGTGGAGCAAATGCATACGTTATTTTCAGTATTACTTATTATCGTAGCTATAGCCTTAATCGTTGTTGTATTATTACAATCAGGTAAAAGCGCTGGTTTATCAGGTGCCATCTCTGGTGGAGCTGAGCAACTATTTGGTAAACAGAAAGCTCGCGGAATGGATCTAGTCCTACACCGCACAACAATCGTTCTTTCTGTTGCATTCTTCGTATTAGCTTTAGCAATTACGAAATTCTAATCGATTGAAAATTAGATTGAAATTAAACGCCTAACCAAGCATTTAATGCTAGGTTGGGCTTTTTCTTTTAGTGTGGGCTTAAACGCAGTATAATAGAAGAAATGGAAAGTTCTTCACATCTTTCAGCGAGTGTACATCACTCGCTGAAAGATGTGAAGGCCTCTGGCGGATGTCATAGATTCGATAAGGAGTTCTTTGTGCAAGCACAAAGACGAATCTAGACGCAATTACGCCGAGGCGTAATTGATTGAAGATTCAATGGTGTGATTGAATCGTATTCTTCATATTATGGAACAAGACGGGAGCCACGTGTATGCAAACAGCTTTGTCTTCACCGTTCTTCTTTCAGGCAGGACCGAGAGCGGTTTTATTATTACATGGATTTACAGGAAGTTCGGCAGATGTGCGGATACTTGGACGCTTTTTGGAAAAGCACGGCTACACATCGCTTGCCCCACATTATAAAGGACATGGTGTTCCGCCAGAAGAACTGATTGTCTCAAATCCCGAAGAATGGTGGCAAGATGTAAAAAACGGGTATACTCAATTAAAAGAGGCAGGCTATGAAGAAATCGCCGTTGCGGGACTATCGCTCGGTGGCGTATTTTCACTCAAGCTTGCGACAAGTCATCCGGTGAAAGGCGTTGTCACAATGTGCTCGCCGATGACGATGCGCACGACAGACATTATGTTTGAAGGCGTACTTGATTATGCAAAACAATATAAAAAACAACAAGGTAAAAGTGAACAGGAAATTGAATTAGAGATTGAAGCGATCAAGCAGCAAGGAATGGCATCACTGCCTGAACTGCAGCAATTGATTTACGATGTACGAGAGACAATCGACTTACTGTATGCGCCGATTTTAGTGATCCAAGCGCGCAACGACAAAGTCATTAACCCCGATTCAGCCAATATTATTTATGACACCGTTGAATCGATCGACAAAAAAATCAGCTGGTATGAGCATTCGGGCCATGTCATCACACTCGACAAAGAAAAAGACCAGCTTCATGAAGAAGTTCTCACGTTTTTAAATTCGTTAGATTGGATAGTCTAATGGTGTGAATAAATTTTTGTTTTTTACGAAGCTTTGTGAATTGGAAATCCACGGTTACCATAACGTAAAGTAAATTCCAAAACCACAAAATCGTAAGAAACTTTATTTTCTGTTCAAAGGAGGGAAATAATACATGACACAACAAAATGAATTACAACAGCGCGTCCTCGATATGATGAAGGACGATGGCTATAAACCGATGACCGTATCGGAAATTGAAGATGCACTAGAATTAGAAGAAGCGGATGATTTCCGTGAGTTAGTGAAAACACTCGTAAAAATGGAAGCACAGGGACAAATTGTGCGCTCCCGTTCAAATCGCTACGGTTTACCGGAACGTATGAACTTACTGCGCGGCCGCTTTATCGGTAACGCGAAAGGATTTGGTTTCGTCGCACCGGAAGAACAAGGCATGGACGATATTTTCATCCCGGCACATGAAGTGAATGGTGCATTGAATGAAGATACCGTGCTCGTACGTGTATTAAAGGAACAATCAGGTGACCGCCGTGAAGGAACGATCGTGAAAATCGTCGAACGCAGCAAAACATCATTTGTAGGTACATACCAGGCAAATCGCGGTTTTGGTTTTGTTGTTACAGATGATAAAAAATTAAATATGGATATCTTTATCGCAAAAGAGGACGCAATGGGTGCGGTCGACGGACATAAAGTCGTTGTAGAAGTAACGCACTGGCCGGATGCGACGAAATCTGCGACAGGGATGATCACGAAAATTTTAGGTCATAAAAATGATCCGGGTGTGGATATTTTATCGATTCTTTATAAATATGATATTCCGCCAGAATTCCCGCAGGAGGTTGTGCAGGCGGCTGTCGATGTACCGGATGAGATTAGAGAACAAGACTTAGTCGGACGCCGTGACCTTCGCAATGAAGTGATCGTGACAATCGATGGTGCCGATGCGAAAGACTTGGACGATGCCGTAACTGTCGTGAAAAATGACAATGGCACATACAAGCTTGGTGTACACATTGCCGATGTTAGTTATTATGTGACACAAGGCTCTGTACTCGATCAGGAAGCGTATGAACGCGCGACATCGGTTTACTTAACGGACCGCGTAATTCCGATGATTCCGCACCGTTTATCAAATGGCATCTGTTCATTAAATCCACAAGTGGACCGTTTAACATTGTCATGCGAAATGACGATCGACCAGGCCGGGCAAGTCGTGAAGCATGAAATTTTCCAAAGTGTCATTAAAACGACGGAGCGTATGACGTATTCGGACGTTTATAACATTTTAGAGAATCCGGATGAAAACCCGGAATTAATGGAGCGCTATGAAAGTTTAGTGCCGATGTTCAGAGATATGGCAGATTTAGCGCAAATTTTACGCAACAAACGTATGTCGCGCGGTGCAATCGACTTTGATTTCAAGGAATCGAAAGTGCTTGTAAATGAAGACGGCTGGCCGACTGACATCGTGTTACGCGAACGTACTGTTGCAGAGCGTCTGATCGAGGAGTTCATGCTTGCAGCGAACGAAACGATTGCTGAGCATTTCCACTGGATGGAGCTGCCGTTCTTATACCGTATTCACGAAGATCCGAAGCCGGAAAAACTGCAACGTTTCTTTGAGTTTGTTACAAATTTTGGTATTATGATAAAAGGTACTGGAAACTCGGTACATCCGAAAGCATTACAGGAAGTTATTCGTTCGATTGAAGGCTTGCCGGAAGAGCCGGTTATTTCAACAATGCTGCTGCGTTCGATGCAGCAGGCGAAATATTATGCCGAGTCATTAGGCCATTTCGGTTTATCGACAGAGTTTTATACGCACTTCACATCACCAATCCGTCGTTATCCGGATTTAATCGTCCATCGTTTAATTCGTACGTATCTTATTAATGGTGATACATCGAAGGAAACGGTTGTGCAATGGAGCGCGGTAATGGATGAAATTGCGGACCATACATCTGGTCGTGAACGTCGTGCCGTTGAAGCAGAGCGTGATACAGATGCACTGAAAAAAGCACAGTTCATGTCCGATAAAATCGGTGAAGAGTTCGAAGGGATTGTATCATCGATCACGAACTTCGGTATTTTCGTAGAGCTTGAAAATACGGTGGAAGGTCTTATTCACATTTCGAATATGACGGACGATTACTACCGCTTTGAAGACCGTCAGATGATGATGATCGGTGAGCGTACCGGCCGTCAGTTCCGCATCGGGGATGAAGTGAAAATCCGTGTGGCGAATGTTGTGATTGAGGAATCTTCGGTCGACTTTGAATTCGTCGATATGGTGAGCAGCCCACGTCCGTCTCGTCGCCAAACATCGAAAGTGATCCATGCAGGTCGCCGAGACGGTCGCAAAAAAGATGATGAGCGTACAGGCGAAAAACGTGACCGTAAATCACGTGGCGGAAGCAAGGCACGCCCTGAAAAAGCAAAACGTTCAGGCTCATCTGACCGTGATCCACGCGGTCGCCGCAAAGAAGGTAAATCAGGCGATAAGCCGAAGTTTTACGAAGGCATCGCAAAAGGAAAAAAGAAAAAAAGTAAAAAGAAATAGTAAGGTGTGAAGCTATGATGCATTTTCGGCATCATAGCTCTCTACCTTTAAAATAGAGGTGTAAAACGAATGGCAAAAGGCGCAGGGAAAGTTTTAGCTCAAAACAAAAAAGCGAGCCATGATTACTTCATAGAAGAAACAATTGAAGCAGGAATGGTACTGACAGGAACGGAGATTAAATCCGTACGTGGTGCCCGTGTCCAGCTGAAGGAAGCGTATATTAGTGTTACGGGTGGGGAAGCATGGGTAAAAAATATGCATATTTCGCCATTCGACCAAGGGAACCGCTACAACCATGACCCGTTACGTGAACGCAAGCTGCTCTTACATAAAAAGCAAATCAGTGAATTAATCGGTGCCGTAAAGCGTGATGGCTATACGATTGTTCCGCTGAAAATGTACATTAAAGACGGCTATGCGAAGTTACTAATCGGTCTTGCAAAAGGTAAGAAAGATTACGATAAACGTCATGATATGAAGAAAAAAGAAGCGAAGCGTGATATGGAACGTGCTTTCAAGGACCGCCAGCAGTAAGCGGAATTCCGTTATTCTAAATGGCATTTATAGATTGTTCAAAAGAGATGTGTTAAACGAATTTGTTTATTTTTAACACATCTCTTTTTTTCGGGCAAAAAAGGTGGTTTTTAATCGAGAAGATGGGGGTACACATGTAAAGTGGAGTAAAAGCAAGGTTGAAATAACAGAATTTGAGGTGTTTTAGTCAATGGCATTAGCATACGTAGGAGGACTTCCACAAGTGAACGGATTACGCAACGCAGAATTGGTCGATAAAGTTGTTATTTTAGTTGAAAAGTATAGTGTACATGCCCATTGTTTGGCATTGGTTGAAGAGATAATTGTCGATGAGTATCCGGACTATAATGGTATTTTTGAGCAGCAAGTCGGGATGCCAGTAAAAGAATATATTACAAAAGTTCGATTACACAAAGCAGAAGGATTACTGGAAGATACACAAATGGACTTCAAGGAAATTTCAAAAATGATCGGATTGAACGGATATTTTGAATTTACACAGCTGTTCAAGCGATTCCACGGTGTCACACCGGTAGACTACCGCAATCAATTGTATAAACAAGGCTAAGAATATATTGGCAATGTACGAGAGAAGCAGAATTACTTGCAAGCTTACCCGGTTTGTCATATAATTGACTGTACTAGCCAGTGTGTATCTACTCATACGGTACACGTTTTAATGAGCATCTCGCTCATACCGAAACTTAACTCGGGTTTACTACTACTCGGGGACGTTACGGATTCGACAGGGGTGGTTCAAGCTCTGGTCGCGCGTCGGAGGTCTCGTCTTCGTCAACAACGGAAGTTATATAATAACTGGCAAACAACAAAACTTCGCTTACGCAGCTTAATTAGCTCGTAGCACTCAGCCTGTCTATCGCCCATGTAGACTACGCTGGGTTCAACTTAAGTGGGATACGATCGTTGGCACCACCTGAGTCAACGGTAAGAGATTCCCAGGTTAGCGATTCGGACGCCTGTTTGTCGGCATAAGAACTCGCGAATTGCAAGTAGACAAACTACACGCGTAGAAGCCGGCGTATTGGAGCTTCTGGACGTGGGTTCGACTCCCACCGTCTCCATATTTTGGTAATCGCCTAAACCGCGATATACCAACGATAATTGAACATTCGCGTCGTTGTACCTGTTGTGATCCAATGGGGAATGGCGCTACAATCGACCTTCTAATCTTAACGGATTGGGAGGTTTTTTGTTGTGGTTAAAAACAGCCGGAAGTATGGTGTATTCGCTATAGAAAAATCGTTTAATATTAGTCTATAGCACGACCAGGAAGCCGATAGACGCGACGCAATGACCTTAGAACAGGCGCATAAAATTGTATTTAGGCAAATGGAATTAAGCGATAACCGTCCGCGGACAATCGAAACGTATTCTTTCGCGTTTTAGGAGTTCCTGGGCATTACAAGCGTTAGCTAGGTCGAGGATATAGACGCAGAAATGATTTAAGAATATTAAAATTAGATTGAGGTGGCGAAGGCTACGAAACTAGTACGCAAAAATGATATCGAAATTTTAGTGTAGTTAATTGATCGTACCGTACGACGCACATAGGGGTTCCGCGATACTGTAGCTATTTTGCAGTTATATAAGACAGGCATACGGATTAACATGTTAGGCTAACTACGAGAAAAATCATATAGACTTCGCCCGTTGTTAATCGACATGGACAGGGATATATTGAAAGGGAGCGACAGTTTGAAGCTCCTATCGACGAACAGCTAACGGAAATTCTCCAGACACTTATTGTAATAGGGCATTCCGCGCTGTATACGGAAAAACTACGTTTTCATTTCTCATATTGGGCGTGTTATTTACAATAACAATTCGCCTTCTAACGCAATCTCTAAGCAGTTAACGAGGTACACGAGGACGTTTGGCTTAAAATTATTAACGCGCATAAATTACGCAGTGCCTTTGCTAAGAATCTATTAGACGAGTGCGCATTATATATTTTTTGTATAATTTTTTTTAGATTGTACAATCCTATTGACTTATTTGGAAAGGACTGTTAAATTTAGAGTAGAATTATTTCAAAATTGTACAATTATATTTATTGATTAAGCAATTTATTGTATAAATTGTATGTAGAAGTGGAAGTGTAAAAGTTGAAAGGAAATCAACTTATATAGTTGAAACTGAATTAAATATACGGAGTATCTTCTGTTCTTAAATGTAATTGGTTTCAAACCTTCTTTTTTACTAGCAATCACTGTAGCAGCATTATTTTTTAGGTTTAACTTGTAAGCAAGCTATTAGTCTTATGGGTAAAGTGGAAAAGGTTCAGGGAACATCTGCAGAAAAGTCAAAACGGAAATTTTAAAAGGGTAATAATTAATTCTAATAATGAATTAATGTTTTTGTAATAGACTATATTAGCTTAATCTATTATTTAATTATATTAATTAATAATTTTAAAGGAGGAAATGTAATGGCAACGTTATATCCAAGTATGAGAGGTAAGTTTGGTACCACAGAATTCTTCATTACCACAATGAAAGCAGGGGATTTGATTAAAGATGTAAAATCAGCAGATCAGATCCCAGAAACGAAAGATTTAACTATAGAGGAACAACTGCAACGAGAATTGAGGTGGGACAGGATTAAGTCGGAGATAGCTCCCTACTTAATTAATGATGAAGATAGGTTTTTTAATTCATTAATTGTTGATATTTATAATGACACAGGTGTAGAGTTTGAACCTTTATCAAGTAATTTTAAAACAAATAACAAATTGTATGAAAGTGCAGCTTCTCCTTTTGGTTTTTTGATATTACACGGAGGGGAGCGAATGTTTGCATTAGATGGACAACACAGATTAAAGGCATTACAAGTTGCTATTACTGGTAGGGATAACACTGATACTTTAGTGGAGGAAGATTTTGATCCTGAAATTGCAAAAGAGGATGTAGCAGTTATCTTTATTAAGCATGAAAGTACTCAAAAAATCAGAAAAATATTTAACAAAATAAACAAGTATGCTAAACCAACTTCTAAAGGAGATAATATTATTACATCAGATGATGATCCATTTGCAATTATTGCACGGACATTGATTGGGCCAGACTCTGTTTTTAAAGAGAACCAAGTTAACTGGAGATCAAATACGCTTTCAAAAACGAACAAGCATTTTACGACTATAGGGACCTTGTATGAATGCTCTGAAATTTTACTTAGAAAGACGTTGCTGTCTAAAAATAACGTACCAGAAGATATTAAGATTTATTTCGATAAGGTGAGCTTAGTTTGGGGAAAATTCCTTTCGAATTTTGAACCTTTTGTGGAATTAATAAATTCTACTGAAATAAATAAGCTTCGTGACACTCTTTTAATAGGCAAACCAGTTGGCCAAATGGCATTAATTGAAGCTGTTCAAATAAGTCGAGAACATGGACTGGAAGATATGGATATTTTGATATCTAAACTTAATAAAATAGATTGGAGTTCTCAAGCTTCTATCTGGCAAGATGTAATGTATGAACGTAGTGGTCGAATTAAGGCAAATAGAACCGCAAGGAAATTAGCTGCTAGGCTCATTGCTTATATGGTTTCAGCTGAATTTTCTGATGATGAAAAAGCTACGTTATTAAATGATTATAGAGTGGCAAAAGATAACGAAACGTTATTGCTTCCTAATCCAGTTAATTAATATGGTATTAGCGCATCAAAACTTATTTATGAGAGGGGAATTAATTTATGGCATTATTAGAAAAATATCAAAATCAAATTAATGAAGGTGACTTAAGAGCTGAGGTTCAGGAGATTGTGAGATCTTATCGAAATTCTTGGGACATTTATAGCGAGTTATTACAAAACTCCATTGATGCTATAAATAGAAGGTTTAAAGTACTAAACGATCCCGATTATTATTTATATGACGAATTTAGAAATAAATATGGACCAATTGAACCTAATCCAGATTTTCGTGGTAAGATATTGGTTAAATGGGACAAGGACAACAATATCTTAACTATTACAGATAATGGTATTGGTATGGAAGAAGAAAAGATGGAGACGTACTTATTACCTAAAGGGTCTGGTAAGAAAATGGGAAAGGATTATGGCTTCAAGGGTTATGGCTTTACATTTGCCTCATTTGTTTCAGAAAAAGTGACAGTAATAAGTAAATTTTTGGCCAGTAATGTGACAAATGAAATTTCTTATGAAGGTTGTTTTAGTTGGTTAGCTAAAGGAGAAGACTTTCCAATTGGCCCAATACCTGAGCCTATTTCTTCTACAACGTCAATCGAAGATGATAGTGGGACAATGATAAGTATTCAACTGAGTCAAAACTATGCAGAATTTTTCCCAGCAGTTGCTTCACTGGATCACGCAATTAACATTATTAATAAGAAAGAAGATGTTAAAAAGTTAGAATATATATTAAGAACACGTACTGCAATTGGGAATACAAGATACCTCTTTGGACAGGAACCTTCTGTTCCAGTAGATGTCGAGTTGAGTATAGTTGTAGACGGAGAAGAACATCGAAAACCAATAAAATACAACTTTCAACATCCAAAAGAGCATCGTGAGGTTAGCGTACTTTCTTATGACTTTGAGGAATATATACAAAATTTAACTAATGTTGCATTTCAGCGTGATTTTAGAGCTTTATATCATCCTATATTAGGTCAAGAAGTTGGAATTATTAAGAAAGTTAAATTTGATGTTGCTCTTTGTGCAATTAGTCAAACAAGATTAAACAACATCGAAAGTGATTTAAGTATTCCAAATAACAGTGATTTTGAACTAACATATGGAATTCATTTAGCGATTAATGGTATGCCTACTGGTATTAGAATAGATAATTGGGAAACTGGTGGGGGTTATCTAAAGCGATATTATGTCCTAGTTGATACTGATATATCCATTAGTGAGCAGCTTGATTCAGGACGAAAAGGGATTTCAAAACATTTTGCTAATCTTATTTCTAAGGAGGTAATAAAGCTTTTAGGTTCCACAAAAGTTCAAATTAATGAGGATAAATTTAGTTCCTCATTTGGTCATTTTGCTTTATCACAGCTAGACTCTGGTCGGGTTACTGGTGGTGATACAGCAAATGATGATTTCCAGACAATGCTTGGAAAAATAGATACTGATATACAAAGCTATACTACTGAAGACCTTGAAGTTCTTGGTAGAATTAAGGACTTTTCATCGCTAATGAGAATTCCGAAGACTGAGCAAGAGGTAATTGTACTTTTTTATCATCTACTTGAAAAAGACATTATCAAAGGATATAGAACTGAGTATGTATCTGGGGTCGCAACCTATGATGCAGCTCTATCCTATAAGCTTAAACTAGATGAAAGTAATGATTCAGTACATGATTCTTTAGGAATATCGCCAGCGATCATTGAAAGTGAGTTATCTAAGGGAAGGGAATATTATGATCTTGCAAATTTTAGAAGAGATAAATCTTCGGAATTGTGCGTTGAATTTAAACAGAGTTTAGGGGGATTTTTACAAGAGATTCAAGGTAAAACCGAAAAAGACCCTGCGTGCATTGATATCTTAATTTGTTGGGATAAACAAATACCAGCCAGTATCCCTACTTCTTCATATACTTTAGGTGAAGTCCATGACAGTCAAAGAAAGTATCATGGAACTACTCATAGACTTGGTATAATTGGACCTGAAAATAATACCGAAATACATTGTATTATACTAAAAGATGCCTTGGAAAAACTGTATAACTAAGGTATGTGATTGAATAAAAAATGAATTATTGATAAGGGAAGCCGACTCTCCTTTTGGCTAACTTCCTTTGGAACGAAATGGTATGGGAGCTTTCCTTTTCAGATCAAAAGAGGAATTATTAAAGAGAATAAAAATTGATGAAATACTACAATTCGTAACATGATTATTTAAGTAGTTATAGTAGATTATAGTATTGTATCTGTGAAAAGTAATTAACACATGTGGAGTGTTCAGTGAGTAAAGGGTTCGACTCCTGCCGTCTTCATAGAATACTACAGAAATACAAAAAGTACCAAAATCCTTAAATATTAAGGATTTTGGTACTTTTTCTATTTCAAATAGTGTTTCATTTTTTTAAAGAATTTTCAAGTGAATATTATAAACTATTAAATACATTTAAATCTTCTTTTTCTATATAAGGTGATAAAGAAATTCGAATTGTTTGTCTGATATCATTAAGTGATAAACCAATCGCTGCTAATACATGTGATGGTTTAGTAGAACTACATGCCGATCCTGTCGATACAGCGATTACTGGTGCTAACTTTTTTACTAAAATTTCATTATTTATCCCGATGAATTGAACATTAATGATTCCCGGAATTTTATTCTCGCTTGGATGATTATATTTAATATTACTTCCAAACTTATAATCTAAAATCTCAATTAAACGCTTCTCAAGTTCATTTAATTTTTTTATATTTTTATTTAGTCCCTGAGAAATTAATTCACTTGCTTTACCTAAACCTACAATATTATGAACTGCTAAAGTACCGCTTCGTAAACCTTCTTCCTGACCTCCACCATGAAATAGAGGTGTAATGGGGGGAAAGAGATTATATTGATCTTTACGTAAGAATGTTGCACCAACACCTTTTGGTCCAAAAAACTTATGCGCTGAAATTGAAATAGCACTTAACCCAGGAAAATTATCTAAAGAAATTATTCGTTTTCCTATAACCTGTGTTGCATCTGAATGTAGGAAAATATCATGTCCTATGCAAGTTTCCGCGATTTCCTCAATTGGATTTAATGAACCAATTTCATTATTACCCCATTGAATGGATGCAAAAATTGTTTCGGGAGATACAGCATTCATAAATTGTTCAATTGTAATTACTCCGTTTTGATTAGCTTCTAAAACAGTCAAATTGAATCCTATGGTTTCTAAGTATTTACATACCTCAAGAACTGAGGGGTGTTCAATATTCGTAGTTATAATATGCTTACCTTTATTTTTACGCTGATCTGTAATGCCCTTAATAATAAAGTTATTACTTTCAGTTGATCCACTTGTAAAAATAATTTCATCAGGTCGACAATCAATAAGTTTTGCTACATTTTGTCGTGCCGTTTTAACAGCATCTTTTGCGTTAGCTGCTAGATCATAATATTTACTAGAAGGATTGCCGAACTCTTCTAATAAGAAAGGTAGCATTGCTTCTTTTACTTCTGGATGGATTGGCGTAGTAGCAGAGTTATCTAAATATAACAAAGAGATCACCTAGTTTCCGGTTTTTAATAGGTTTGTAAGTAATTTTTCGTAGTTACCAAATAATTTATATTCACCTTCCAACATTCGAATACCTCTTTCGATATGCCGGTTGAATAAATCTGGAAAGTATTCTTCTTCTGGTACATGGTATCCTGCATGTTGTCTTATGAGCGCTTTATAAACATAATCATGTTCCCCTGTCATCGTGTTACGGTGAATTTCTACACCAGAAGTATCTGGAACTTCAGCTGGTTTGGTTGGATTATTTAACGACATAGCAACTGCAATTCGGGAAAGAATGTTCCATGTAAGACCAGTAGAATTTTGAAGTGATTTTAAAATTTCTTCAGTTCCTTTTGAAGTTTTTAATCTAAAGTTCATATTTTAATCTCCATTTATTTTGTAAAAGTAAAATAATCCTTTTTTATATTTGTTTGTTGTCTAATAGGATCAAAGTTCAATGTGTATTCTCGAACAATAGCAGGAGATAGGATATTATAGTGCTCTTCATCAATTTCACTATCAGTTGCTAGGATAATAGCTTGTCTACCAAAGTTCGGTATAAATGTTTTTAAAACAGCAGCTTTGTGTGTTTTATCTAAGCGGCCAAGAAGAGTATCAAAAATAAAGGGCACTTGTCGACCGGAACATTTAAATATAGCCCATATAATTGAAAGTAATAAAATTTGTTTTTCTCCTGCAGAAAGCGTACGTTTTTCTAATGGATTTTGATGTGCATCCAATAAAATAACATCATATGATTCAGGGTCAATCTGTATTAGAGAAATATAGTCATGTTTACGTAACATTATTTTCAAATTTTTCGTAGCTTGAATCTGAACGTCTCTTAATTTATGTTGTATTTGAATTTTTCTATAACGTCTACTTAAAGTAATAATCTTTTGAGCTTCAAGTAAAGAGCCAGAAGCTTTATTAAAACCATGCAATTGAGATTTGATTTTATCAATTTTTTCAAGAAGTATAGAAAGTTCATCTTTTAACGTATTTAATACTTTTTCTTCTGCTTCTAACTCTTGTTCAAGTTTTATTATTTGAACATTATGTTCATCCATTTGTTGAATGATTATGCTAAATTCATCAGTGCTATCATGAACATTTACCTTGTCACGTAATTCTTTTAAAACCTTTAAATCGTCTTGATTTTGTTTTAACAAAGTTAGATATTCTAGAGGCATATCTTTTTTAATAATGTTATACATTTGTTCAACTTTTACTGACTCTGCAAATGATGAACCATGAATCATTTCATTGTTATCATGGGGTCTAATTAATGCAATTAAACTTGATTTAATGGTCTCAGCTTTTTCTTCAGAACCTTCGATTTCCATTTTAGCTAAAAGGTCAAAAAGTACTTCCTTTGAGAGCTTTTCATCTAATTGCTGAGATAATTGCATCGATTCTTCTTTTTTGATTTGTTGACGAGTACTTTCAACTAATTTAGGCATTAAAAAGAATGGTAAAAATGTTGATACAAATTGCTTGATTTGCTCAGAACGATGTTTTCGATCGGATTCAATATTGGCTATTTTTTTTAAAATTTCTTCACGTTCTTGTTTTACAAGTCCACCGTATTTTTCAAAAGTATTTTTAATTTCTAAATAAGTGTCATTAACACTTTTTAATTCAGTTGCTTTATATTCAATTGAGCGAAGTGTAGTGGCAATTTGTGATCGTAATTCTTTTTCAAGGTTATTGGCGTCAAATAGGTCTTTTTCTATGGAGTCGATTTTATTTTGAAGCATATGTTGCTTTGAATACCCATCTAAATCTAACTCTAAAGTTTCAAACAAATCCAAATTAAAAACTACTTTTGATAGTTTCTTTATATATTGTGATAGTTTATTTTGAGTTACTATACGAGCAATTTCTTCACCGTCAAATAAACAAAACTCTAATAACTGAGGAGGCATGATTTCTCTTAATTTAGAATTAAATACTTCAATTTCTTGCTCATTTAAAAAGGATTTATTTTGAGTTAAATAAACATGTTCTTTAAGAGAGTTTGCTGTTGTTTTCCACTCACGCTTTAATTCATAATCAAAGTTTTTATAATTATCAACTATAGAAAACTTTATAGTAATACTGTAATCGCTAATTGGATCACGTTTTGCGTTATTATTTAAGATACTATCTACATGTTTAAAATACTCATTGTTTTCGGTTTTATATCCAAAACCGTATGAGCCAAATAAACCTAATTTGATTGCATTTAAGAGAGTCGTTTTACCGGCACCATTCTCCCCACCAATGAGGAGAACGTTGCGACCTTTTTCAGTTTCAAAATTAAAATTATTATAACCTTTGTATGCGCCTATATTAACTAGGGTAATTTTTTTTATATACATAATGATTCCTCTTCTATAGATGTAGATAATCTTGTTTTAAAATCTTTCCAATTTCATCACCAATACCACGGCGAATTTTATAACCAGCAAAGTCTTTTTCTAGGTTAATTAATTTACGCATTACTTTCATATCTACATTGAATTCTTTACATAGTATTTCAAGCTGAGAAATTTGTTCGCTATCCAATAAGGGGCGGTCATCTTTTTCCCAAGTAATTTGTGTGTCTTTACCGTAAACTTTAGCATACAGCATCGGTACCCAGTCTTCCCAATCACCTTGTTTTAGCCAAGTGCGACGAATTTCTTTAAGTTCTTCTTCAGAAATTAATTCGTAATGAGGATCTTCAGGATGTTTAACAGTAACTTGAAGCGCTAAAAGTCTTGTTAAAATTTCACGACGAGTTTCCATTGTGTATGGTCCTAGGCCGAGTTGAGTATACTTCTCAACTATTTCTCCATCTAATGTTTCTTCTTCATAACGTATCAATAACATTTGATCTTCTGCTGCACCTAAATCGATATTGTTTTGATCAATGTATTGTTGGATTTCATGTTTTTCGACGACTGTATAATCTTCCAAAGGAACCGTATCAGCATTCCTACCTGATTTTTTGGGAATTATAACTTTTTGAATACCATCTACTTCAGCAACTTTCACATCTCGGAAATAGATTTGACCATTCATGCGGTATTTCATTCGTTTTGTGCGGTCATCACGAATGGATGTTAACCAGTTACGGAAGTCTAGTAATGGCTTCATCCAATCATGGCCACTCTGAATAAAACCAGTTAGGGCTTTATCTTCTGTAACAACTGTACATACCCAACACCCAAATCTACTATTTCCGCATGAACCAGCACTTTCTTTAATATTTTTATCGATTACAAGCGGACATTCTCCACTACTCGAATCTTGATATAGTCGATGTAGTTCATAATTATCATCCCCCCATGGAGAAGGGGTATTTAATAAATAATTCCACACATCGTCTAAGTTAAAGCTTCTGATCGGGGCGTAAACAAATGCATTGGATAATGTTGAATGGCGCATAAATAATTGACCATCAATTGTATGTTCACGAATGCTATTACCACGAGACACACTTTCATCTTCACGTACACCAAGCACCATAATTACTTCTCCAAAAGAAGAAACCTTATTCTTGACAAAAGAGTTAGCAGGATCGATTTTTAAACGATCTGTACACCAACGAAATGTCTGGTTAGGTGAGGGATAACCACGACCAATTAGGTTAACCCAGAAAGAATTGGTAGGTTCTGGCTTAACTTTATGAGTTTCAATTGGTAAACCTTTTTTAAATGCAGCATCTTGAATATTCGATAACGTTTTATTAATTGAATTTATAATTAATGGTGTTTCAATTAGTGTATCTGAAGAAATGATGTAAACTTTCTTTTTTAGATCAACAGGGTTCATTTCAGACATTGCTTCAAAAACAAGTTGAACTACTACTGTGGAATCTTTACCTCCACTATAGCCTACAACCCAAGGTCGATCGTCTTCTTTATAAGCTTGTTTAATTTGTTCTTTCGCTAAATCAACTATTGATTTTTCATTTGAAAATAAATTAGAAATGATATTTTCGTTCATAATGTTCAACTCCTATTAATTGAATTGAATAGTTATAACTGTTCAATCAATTCTCTTATTCTATTTGCTGTTGCTGTAATGTTATGATTTGTTTTTTGAATCCTTCCATTATCGTTGAAACAACGCCCTTGCCAATCATTTGTGTTAGAGCGGCTCCAATCCATATGACGTAATAATTTTAACTTTTCTTCCCAACTATCTGGATACTCTTCCTTCAACTGCTTGCCGACTTCTCCAAGGGATTCAACTAGAACGCTATGACCTACAATGTAATTTATTCGCAAATCTCTTGGTGAGAGTTCTTTATTTAATACAGCTTGCCACTCAAGTATTGATTCACAAACAATATCCCAAAACTGAATTAAGAACTTTGTTTCTTCATTAGAAATTTCGGAGCCCTTTGATTTGCAAAGTAATCGTTTATTTGTATTATGAATGA
The DNA here is from genome assembly GCF_059758555.1 of Solibacillus sp. GQ1. Classification (NCBI taxonomy): domain Bacteria; kingdom Bacillati; phylum Bacillota; class Bacilli; order Caryophanales; family Caryophanaceae; genus Solibacillus; species Solibacillus sp. GQ1. The sequence continues at coordinate 139,515 of NZ_JCAXEX010000002.1, forward strand.
AATTTAAAGCAAGAACTTTTGGCGAATTTTTAGAAAGAGATACTCTTTCTTTATCAGTATACCTTGATAGAAAATGATTTTCAGTGACGAGCTCTTTAGTAATATTTGATAAAGGATCACGGTGATCATATAAGATCCCTATTGAAGAAGTAGTATTAATTGCATGAAGGTTTAAATCAGAGAAAATTTGTTGTGATCGATTTAATCCAGTATCGTGGAAAAAGACAACTGAAATTGTCTCATTGCCAAGCTCTGGGACAATCTTCAAAGCTTCTTCGATTGCAGCCCTTCTATGCTGACCATCATTAATCAAGAAACGTGCATCCATTGAGACCCGAAGTAAGCCTAAATCTTGAGTGGGCATATTTTTATTCAATGGTTCAAAAATTAATTCACCGTCGACTGATGCTGTAATTGATGAGAAAACATAGTTTGTAGTATTTTCTAGAATATAATTTGTCAAATCAGGTATGCGAGATTTATTTAAAATCCGTTGTGCTCGATATTCGACAGGAATTTCTTCCTCATCAAATAGGAAAATTTTAGGTATTAGCCGTAAAGGACACATTACCACATAATATTCTTTGCTAGCTTGATAGCCTCTTAATGCTGGAAAATTATATGTAAAAGATAAATCCATTTGATAAACCCCTTTTTACGTACGTAATATGTAATGAGTATATCATTGATTTGATGTTTATGGGAGTAAATATATCCAATTTACTAAATTTGATGATAAATAACAGAAAATATGGGAGAATAGTATATATATATTCACATATCTTTAGGAGTGATTTTAAATGGAGAGATATTTTCTAAACTTTCTTCATAATTCAGCGCCAAAAGCAGCAATAAATGCGAAACAAATGGAAAATCTATTTTTTACAGATTCTAGTAGCGCATTGGCAAAAGCTCGATTATATATTGAAGAGATTATTAAATCTATCTGGGTTTTAGAAAAATTAGACTTAGAAAGTCATGATTATAGAAATTTATCTGATCGAATTAATTATTTATATAGACAGGAATGCTTCGAATCGATTATTAATAATGGCTTCCACTTTATTAGGAAAGTAGGGAATGATGCCGTTCATGATTCAGACGCAAACGGTAATATGCAACAAGCATATGCAGTTCATAAGGAAATGTACAATATCGCAAAATGGTATATGGAGTTTTACACGACAGACGAGATTATAATTCCTCCTTACGAACAACCTCAATTACCGAAAGTTCAAGAAATTCCAGAAGAACTAATTAAAGAAAAGATGGAAGAACTACTTAAAACGATGATTGGAAAAGAAACAGCTGCTACTACTGCAACGGATGAACTTAAAGAAGAGGCTCGAGAACAAGCTAAAAACGAACTTCAGCATACATTTGATGAACACTCTGACAATTATTTAGCACGGGAAATTGGAAAACTTAGAATTTCCGCTGCAGAGGCAGTTGAAAATGCTAACTCATTTAGTGAATTTAAGAATTACTTACACGTCAATCGCCCTATTCAAGAAAAAGTAGAAGAGATTTTATTTAAACGTTTTAAACAAAACAGCAGCAACCTGATCTTACTTTGCGGCAGTGTAGGGGATGGGAAATCGCATCTATTAGCTTATTTAAATCAACATCATAGTGATGTGATGAATCAATATAATGTATTTAATGATGCTACTGAAAGTTTCTCGCCATCCAAAACCGCTTTAGAAACATTAGAGGGAATATTAAAAGGTTTTTCAGATCAACACATTGAAGAAAGTAAGGAAAAAGTAATTATTGCAATCAATTTAGGTGTTTTAAATAACTTTGTTAATCGTGAACACAGTGAATATACTTACAATCAATTAAAAGAATTCATTGAGAGCAGTGGTTTATTAACGTCGGAAATTTTAACGCATGCTGAAGAAGGTCCTTTTGATTTAGTGTCTTTCGCGGATTTCCAAATGTTTGAGTTAATACCCAATGGAGCAGAATCAAATTACTTTGAAACATTATTACAAAAAATTTGTGCGAAAACTGAAGATAACCCATTTTATTTAGCTTATAAGAAAGATATAGAAAATGGTAAAAGAACGATTATCCATGAGAATTATCAGTTTTTATCAAATGAATTCGTACAAACACAAGTAGTTCAGATTGTTATTAAAGTAATGATTCAATTTAAACATTCAGTATCATCACGTCACTTTTTAAATTTTGTGGCAGATATCCTAATTCCACATAACTTTAAAGATTCCATTGTATTAATGAAATCAGATCGATTAGCTCAAACATTGCCTCATTTATTATTTAATTCGATTGACCGATCACAATTATTGGATTATGTAAGATTCGTAAATCCATTACATTCTCGTGTACAGGTAATTGATGAGCTTCTTGTGACTTTGAATACATTAACAGATTGGGAAACATTAATTGAAGATCGAATTGGCGATGAGATTGGTAAAGGATGGTTGCAACCATTTACTAACAATACTGATGGTGAAGAAATACTTGAACCTTTAATTACCCAGGTAGTGAATACGTTGTATTTAACTAATGAAGGGTTTGTTAAACAATGTTCAGATTTAATCTATCAACAATATTTAGACTATCTATATAACTTTAATAAAAATGTAAAACCAAGGATAAGAGATTTCTATAAGAATTTAAAGACGGCTATTTTCAATTGGAAAGGGTCACCAATGAGTGAATATATATATTTGGATATTTTAGAAAATGATTTTGCGGTAGCTCAAAAACTAAAGTTAAATCCTGGTCTAGAAAAAGTTGACGAGCGACATGAAAGTAAATTACAAACATTTAAGCAAAGTATTTCAGTTGTCTTCGCAGATCCAGACAAAAAAAATAGCTTATCTTTAGATATTGATTATGCACTCTTTCAACTCTTAGTAAAGGTCGAACAAGGTTACCGACCAAATAAAAAAGATGAAGAAGATGCGACAACATTTATTGAATTCTTAGATAAACTAATGGAATATGGAAATAAAAAAGAAGAAGTAATTATAGATTTTATTGCAGAAAATAAAAAATATAGACTTGTAAATGATGAATTTGAAGATCAAGCATTTAAATTTGAAAGGATGGGAAAATAGTTGGAACGACAAATTTTGTATCCAAATCAAATTGATTTTCCTACACAATCCCATACATTAAGAAAATCAAAAAAGTTATTTCCTTTTCAAAAGAATAATAACAGTCAAATTAAAGGGAATTTTAAAATTGTAATTAGTGATTTAGCAAGGTTAATAACAGAGTATAGGTTAAACACCAAAAAGTTAGATGAATTATCTTTTCACCATTTTGATAATTCAAATAAGCTAAGTGAATTTATTGCAAATAGTAGTCAAATTCACTTTAGTTCGGATGAAGCTAAAGTGGATTTCATACGATTTATTGATAATTATTTATACAATAATGACAGTATGAACATTGTTCATACGTATCTCTATAATTTTATAGGAGAAAGTACTACTAATCAAAGTATTCTACGTAATATAGCAGAGTTTATTAAAGATGTTTTAATAAATAATGATTCAGTTATTGAAAGTATTTTTAAAGACAAAGAAACTGATGATATTTTAACAAAATTGATTCTTGGAGAAGTAGATCATTTAATCTCTACAAAATATATAAAGCAAAACGAAGAATATTCTGACTTGTTGCCCTTATTTACTCAAACATTCAGAGAAGATTTGAAATACTTAATACAACATAAAGATTATTTTATCGCTAATTTTGAATTGATTTTAAATTATTATACATTTATGTATGCGATCCAGTGTTTAAGAAAGCTTGGTAAGTTTTCGAATGGTAACTTTAAAGAAATAGAGCCGTTTTATTTTGCTTTAGAGTGGGAAGCGGTAACTAAGAAAAGGCCGGTTGCTAGTAGCTTATACGGTTATAAGTTAGTAAAAGATCAGGCTGCTGACTTATTCCCTCATGAATATACGTTGCGATTATTAAGCTACAACATGTTTAATCAAATGGATGATGGAAAAGAAGTAGTAGATTATGCAACCCTTTATAAACAAATCGAGTCTCATGGAGATTGGTACGTTAAGCAATTTCAAGCTGATTTAATAGTGCTAATTCAGACTTATTCAAATTGGGCGAATATAGCAGTAAGTGAATTTGAAGATACAATAGATGGTTTATTAAATCAATTATTTCAGTTAGTAAAAAATAAAATGAATAAAGAAATAAGAATACACTATGGTAAATGTATTGATTACTTAGGGCAAGGTGCCTTTTTAAAATCACGTGGTAATCTAGGGAATTTGCTGAATATTTCCCATGACTTTTTAATTTTAATGACTAGTGTAATTGTTAAAGATCAACGTATGCCATTCAAAACTTTATTAGCTGAATTCGAGAAACGAGGCATTATATTTGACCGGTATTCAATTGAAGAAATAGTGGACTTATTTAATAGCCATAATATTTTAGACAAAAAAAGTGATAGTGGTGATGTTCAATATGTCAAACCAATTTTATAACTATTTGGCAGAAGAGTTAATTCGTTATTGGAAGGACGAAGAGAATAAATTAACAAAAGGTAATCGATATTTTTTACGACTCGATGAAGCTGATGAAGTTTTATCCATGGCAAACGCATTAAAAACAGTTGAACCTGATTTAGTCGAACCATTCAAATTCGTACATGAATTTGGAGATCCATATGCCACATTTGCCTTGAAATTTGTTGATATTAAGCTTGTTGTAGCTTATACAAAAGAAGATGTATTAACGGATTATTTAGCCTTAATTCGAAATTTAGTAAGTGACCAACATCCTGATTGGGAAAATACGGCTTTAATCAGTATTGTGTCTGAGCAATTAGATACAATTCCAGGCGGAAGTTTAGATGTACAAAGCGAAGGGATGCCTTTACACGTAATATCATTATCTCAAAATTTACACGATAGAATTTTAAACAGTACTTTAACAAAAGCAGAAAAATTAATTTTAAGTGATAATTTAGATAGAATCGTAAGTGATCATAAGTTAATAAAATTATCAATTTTTGAATTTGAAGAGATTTTAGCAACTGTTTATAAAGGAAGTATTGAATCTGAAGATTATAAAAAACTAGGTATGTTTAATGACCCGGATCTTGAAACATTTACAGGTAAGGGTCTAAAAAACCGTATTGCTGAAAACCGTGAACTTTACGAGATTGTTCGTGAAGCCAATGAATATAGCAATACGGAAGAACAATTACAAAAGCACTTTACTGTTGAAGGTGCATCGATGATGAAAAAGGATGATTGGGAAGAGGTACCATTCACTGAAGTTAATAAAGACCATCAAAAATATATGAATGAAAATAAATCAGCAATCGTTAGCTATATAGAAATTAAAGCAGAAGACGGAGAACATGTATGGGATCGTGCAAGCGGTGATAATTCATCAAAGAAACGTAAACGACACATTATTGTTTTCAATCCAGATCAAGCAAAACAGATTACATTGGTTGCTAAATTTAATATAGGTGGACCAATTAAATCTTTAAGTAAAGAATATGTTTCACAGGCTAAAGGTGTTAAGGAAGTAGAGATAGATGTAAAAAAATCAAATATTCATATTACAATTCCTACCGATAGTAATGACCCAGTATTTGCACATGTAATGTATAAACATGAAAAACGTGCTGCTTTAGGGGCGGAATTAATTATTTGTGTGTTACCGATACAAAAGGAGTTAATCGAAGGAATTAGTTCTCAATATTTAATAGAAGCGAAAAAGCAACGGATTTCTTTATCACTTACCGGAAATAAAATTAACTTTGGTAATCGCTTCCCTCACCAGATCATTTTAAAACAAAATAACGAATCATTTGAGGTAGATGAATTAACATCATATGAAATTTCTGTTGATGGTAACTTATTTAATGATGATGAGGATATTCTTTTTAACTTAAATGTAGAAAATTCAACAATTCCCTTTTTAATTAATAGTGAGTTAACGGATTCAACACCTATTTTAGGTTCTCGTATTTGGAAATTAGTGCGTGAGTCAATGAGCGACATGATTTGGGTTAAAGAGTTAAATCGACTAATGCATAATCATCGAGAATATTATTTACAGTCGAGTTATTTAGAGTATTTCGAGTGGGAGTCTAAATGGATTGATCAAGGTTTCCGTTCAGGAGTAATTAAATCAGGTATTTTAGAACCAATAGATATTGATTTAAGTGAAAATATGCGTGAAGCATATAGCCGTTTAATATCTGTTTTTAAAACAGCTACAAAAATTCCGAGTATTTCTCATGTTTCAAAAGAGTATGAAGAGCGCGGAAAAGAATATATAAAAACTTATATTAATGAGATTTCCAGTTTCCCAGAAGGAAAACCAGCTGGTAAAAAGGGTGTAAGTTTATATCGACTAGGTATGATTGAGGCAGAAAATACACTTTATGTTACACCTTTCCATCCATTGATGGTTGCCTATAAGTTAAAGATTTATGAGCTTTTAGGAAACGAAGAGATCGATAATGTGATTTTAAATCGATTATCTCCTGAAGCGTTATTACCATTTGTAGATCGCCGTAGTTTATATAGACCTCAACATCAAGATGATGTACCAGAGTGGTTAGTATTAAAATCTGTTAATCAAGTAACAGCAGCAGATTCAGTGCAGTATTTATCAAATGTCATTGCTGATAAGTTAAAACAATTTAAAGAACATTTTGGTTATTTATTTACTGAGAATTCGAAGGCGCCAATATTAATTAATGTGATGAATTTACCTGACGATCAAGAAGTTTTAAAAGGTATTTTAAGCTTTATGATAAAAGAGCTAAATAGTAAAGGTTTAAGTTATGTTAAGCCAATGGAAGTAACCCTTTATACGAATACCTTAGTAAAGAGTGCTTTTGAAAGGTTTGCTCAGTTAAAAACTTTAGAACAAGTTGAAACGTATACAGGTATAAAAATTAAAGGCACAAAAGATCTTGATGGAGAATCTATTTTACGAGTAATTCGTGAAAACCTTTATTTCTATCGTAGTAAGCCTATAAATGAAGACGGTGGACTACGTTATGCTCATATTACATTCTATAAAATGCATGCTCAAGAAAGCTCAGCTATCCAATCTATGCATGAAATGAAATCAGATTTAGCTTTACAAGGTTTATATTCTAGTGTGCCAGCAATGCGAGATGCAGAAACTTATAAATCTGGTTTTGGAATTAAGGGTTATAGCATAGACGAAAATGATTATTTAGTAAAGACAGCTTATTATACAAATGAATTAGTTGGTAACTCTCGTAATGAAGGCAATGATTCGTATATTAAAGGTAATACAGTATTGTCTCGTGTAAATACTGAAGATGAGTCGACTTTATTGGAAATTTTCGAACACTCACATTGGGTGACTTTTATTGACCCTACAGTAGATTTAGGATTTTTTAACACATTTAGTAATGATCTAGTAATTATTCACTATAGTGATCAATATACGTCTTCAAGTAAATTTGATGCAATTACAGTTACCAATAAATCAGGACAATATTACAAAGTAATTGAAGAGTTTCTATCGAAGCGAGAGATTGAAGGTACAAAAGCTAATATTATAAATACAATTCAAGCTTTTAATACATTCAATGGTGAATGGTTACTACGTATAATTGGTACAAAAGGCTATTCAGATCGTGAAAAATTAAGCATTATCTCGGCAATCAAATATACTATAGCCCTGTTAGATCATTCAACAATTAAATGGGTACCCATATCATTAGAGGAAATCTTACGAGTAGCAGGTGTATTTAATTTATCAAAAGTCGGTGGAATTTTCTCTGCAAAAAACTTAGGAGTGAAGGGACCAACTAGTGATGATTTGCTGTTAATTGGCTTAGAAGAATTAGACGGTGAAATTGTACTGCACTTTTACCCAATTGAAGTTAAATTTGGACTAAATGGTCCGGATGTGATTTCAAAAGCAAAAGAACAAGTACTTCAAACGAAAAAAATTATTTTGGATGCATTAATCAATGACTATCCAAATACGTTTAAAGAGCAATTCTATAAGAACTTTTTTGTTCAGTTATTCTTATCTAATATCAATAAATTAGTCCAAGGCGATATTTGGCCAGAAAAAGAGTATAAACTATCGCAACAAGTGGTTGAAAAATTATTAAAACTTGAATTTACGATTACAGATCATCTTACAGATTATATTGGTAAAGGCGCAGTTGTATCTTTTAAAGAAGGTAGATCTACAAGAGCAGTTTATTTAGATGAACAGATTCAAATGATTGATTTTTCACAAGAAGATGGTTTTAACGGCATTGTTAAGAATATGGAATCTACAATTGACTGGATCCATGAAGGAGACAATGACTTAATTAAAGCGAGATTTTTAAAAAATTTATATACCATTCAAGTGAAAGAACAAATAAAAGAGCGTATTGCAAGTAAAGAAGTTTCTGGAGATTCTGTTGCAACTAATGAGAATCCTGAGTTAAATGCAGAAAAGGACAAAGTGGTAGAACCTGTTTTTAAAAGTAAAGAAACTTCTAAGGAGTTTAAGCCATCTTACCAAGATGTAATAGGGGATTTAATCGAGGATACAAATATAAATATAAATACAGATACAGATTTTAATTCTAATTTTGAAGAAGATTTAAAAGATGGGTCAGAAGATATTGATACTCAGGTACCCGTTACTCCCGATATACCGATTGAAGAGAAAGAGCTTGTTCCGTCCAAAAAACCACTTGAAGAAGTTCGAGTTTTATTAGGGAAAGTTGAAAATACCACCAAAGACGTTTATTGGGAATACGGACATAAAGAATTAGCTAACAGGCACTTGTTGATTTCCGGGAAATCGGGACAAGGGAAAACGTATTTCATGCAATGTTTATTATTGGAGAAATCACGACAAGGAGTACCAAGTATTATTGTTGACTATACAGACGGTTTCTTACCAGATCAGTTAGAAGATGAATTTGTAATGGCTTTAGGTGATAAGTTTAAACAAAGATTTGTTTATACAGAGCAGCTTCCAATCAATCCGTTTTCTAGAACTGTTAGACAAATTGCAAATATGACGATGCAAGAATCTAATATAGATATTGCAGAAAGAATAAAGAGTGTGTTTTCAGCGGTTTATAGTACTTTAGGGATTCAGCAATTAAATCTTATTTATGAGCAAGTAATTATTGGATTAGACCGATATGATAAACAGATGTCATTATTGCATCTTAAACAGTTATTGGAAGAAGAGGGTTCAAATACAGCTACAAAAACACTGTCTCAAATTCGACCTTTAATTGATCGTAATCCATTTACTAATGAACAAACAATGAATTGGAAAGAACACCTGGATTCACAGGGAGACGTATTTATTATCCAGCTAACTGGCTTTAATCGAGATGTTCAATTAATTATTACAGAGTTTTTACTATGGGATTTATGGAACTTCTCAATTCGTAATGGAAATAAAAATACACCTATGCCAGTTATCCTTGATGAGGCCCAAAATTTAGACCACAATGATGAAGCACCATCTGCGCGCGTTTTAACGGAAGGTCGTAAGTTTGGTTGGTCAGCATGGTTTGCAACCCAATTTTTAAAATCTCAAATGGATTCTGACGAGTTAGCTAGACTACAAAATGCAACTCAAAAAGTATACTTTGCACAGTCAGATGAAGATGTAAGTTATATCGCCCAAACTTTAGCAAATAATGAGCAAGGGGATCGAAAGTATTGGGAAACGAAGTTATTGAATTTAAAAAAAGGTCAGTGTATTGTACAAGGCCCACAATTAGACCGAAATGGTAATTTAACAAAGCCTCAAACCGAAATTGTTAATATTACATCTTTAAATGATCGATTATAATGTGAGAGACAGTATACGTAGCTAAATAAGCTACATATACTGTCTTTTTTAACTTAGTATTAATACTCGAATATCCTCAATTGAAGTTTTGTTCTCAATTTGATTTTGAATCTCGCGAAGACCTTTTTCAATATAGAATGCAAAATATTTATTGATGTCAATATCTGAAATCACTTGGTTCAACTCATTGATAATTAAATGCTTGAAAAGTAAGTAGTCACGATCTTTAATAATATTTTCAGGGACTAACCAATTGCCTGAGCCTTCAAACTTTTGAATTTCTTCAGAAGGATTCAAGAGTGAAATTCCTTTAGCTAAACCTAATTTAATAATAATAGGAGTATCATTAATATCTAAAGATATTTTTAATGAGTCGACAATGTCCTTAGCTTCTTTGGAAATATTAAATTTTGTATTACCCAATTTCTTTCACGTCCTTAATAAAGTTAAAATACCCATCCCGGATAACAGTATATTTTTTCTGTTCATCGTAATGTAATAAATATTGTTTAGCAGAACATTCTTTCATAATATTAATATATTCAGAAGTAACTTCTGTGTCAGTAGATAAAATAATAACTTGTTCACTTAAATGACGATAATAATGTTCTATTAAGTGAGTACGGTGGTGACTATCTAATCGGCCAAGTGGAGTATCTATAACAACTGGCAGATTTAAATTTGAGGCACGAGTTAATGCCCAAATAAGTGATGAAGAAATCATTTGCATTTCACCAGCAGAACGCTCTTGGATACTAATTTCTTGCATTTTATCGTTATAAAGACGAATAGTAAATGTATCAATATCGAATTCAATTTTCCCGAATTCATCTTGCTTTCGGAAAAGTTTCTTAAGCATTAATTCGAATTCATTTTTGATAATCATCGCTTTCTTATATGTGTATTCATCTTCGTATTTAACAATAGCAGCAATAACACGTTCTAAATACTGTAATTCTGCATAGAGCGCATCAACGTTACCACCAACAACTTTATTTTTAGTTAATTTTGTCTCTAAAGCGCGCTTTTCTTCAGCAAGTTTACTCATATTATTAATTCGAGCCGTTTGACGCAATTGTTCTTTTCCAATTGCTTCAGTCAATTTTTCAATTTGTTTTTCTTCTTTAGATGTGTCCGTTGCTTCAGGTGCATTTTTTAATTGTAATATAATTTCTTCATGTTCAGTGTTGAGGCGGTCAATATCATTAATTAGAGATACTAATGGTTTTATTGTATTTGTAGAAAGATTTAATAGGAAATTCAAGTCGCTATTATTTAAATCATGTAATTCTTCTAAGTCTGGAAGTTCTTCAACCTTTCGATTACTATTTTCAAACCAAATACTTTCACCTGCTACTTTTAACTGTTTAATTTGTTCTTCAGTTAACGAAGGGGTAGTAGTCACAGTTAATAATTTCTTTATAAAATTTTCATATGGTTGTAAGATCATATTATTCATCGATTGTTGTTCACGGTGTTTCTTCTCATTTAAAATACGTTTTTTTAGTGCTGGTATTTTACTTGAAATTAAAATTTGAATCATATTGTCCTTGAAAAAACTAATGATTTCTTGTTGTTTTAAAGAAATGTGCTGTTCAATTTGTCCGATTTTTTTAGAAATAGATTCCCGGGACTTGGAATTAATTAATAATTTTTCATGTCTAGTAGATTGAAGTTGTTTTTGTTCGGCTTTTAGTTCTTGAAGTTTTGATGACCCTACATCAGCACGTTTTTTCATTTCTTCTAACTTACCTGAAATTTCATCAAACTTATCTTGAATACTTTGGATATCCTTAGATCCACTTGCTTTTGTTATCTCTTTGGTAAGATTGTTTTTTAAAGTCGATAAATCATTAATTAATTGAGTATTTGATTTCATACCGGAAATTTTTTGAATCGCATTTTTCATTTCTTCCGTATTCTGTTTTTCAATTAATGTACGAATTTCTTCGCCATCAAAAATAAAGAAAGGTGCTGCATAAAATGGAATTAAACGATCAATAAATTGATAGTAACTATCAAGGTTATCAATCCTAACTTTTTTAGGTAAAGATTTACTTGTTTCTTTTATTGTAATTTCACGTACTTCATGCCCTGATTTTTTGTATGCATCAATATACCATTTCACTGAAATTTTCCATTCAGCACCTGCATCCGTTTCAAGGACTAATGATACAGAACATTCATTACCACCTTCATCAAAAAAAGTATTGTTGATTACATTTGAGAAGACTTTTACATATTCTTTTTCAATTTCTTTCGGATCTGTACTATTTGTGATGCCACGCTTCCCAAACAAAATATAAAGGATTGCTTTTAGAAAAGTAGTTTTACCTGCTCCATTCAATCCACCAAATAAAATGATATTTTTATCAATTTCATCATTACTATTCTTAGGAATGCTTAAATCTACTTCTTGAGTTCCATAATAAGTTTTATAATTTTTGAATGTTAATTTTTTGAATTGCATTTTAGGTCTCCTATTTTGTTTCGTTATTTACTGCAAATTTTATTAAACCGTAGTATTCGTTAATTCTTTGACCCGATGTAGTTTTTTTATATGCAAAAGCATTAGCTGTTTTTAAGATATCAGATAATGTTTTAGTCGAGAGATTATGATCTTCAGCGATAGAAGCTATTAATTGTTCTTGAAACTTATTCATATAAAATATCCTTTCTGTAACATAAAGATTATTGACAGCAATATGCAATAAAATTATGTTAATAATTATTCTTATATTTCATCTTATCAAAAAACTGAAAATAATACATCTTGGTTATTAGAAAGGTATATAATTAAAATTATATAGTTAGATTGTATTAGGTGTTAATAGAAGGGGAATAGAGGGAATTCAGCAATCGGGTGCTTTCCTTAAATTGAAGTAATTCCAAAAAGTTAGACATTGTTAATTTAAGCAGGTTCGGAGGATTGAATTCGGTATTGTACCGGACACAATCCTTTTATTTCCCTTAATATGATTGTAATATACAATTCAAGTTCAAACTTAAAGGGATTCATATTTTCCAATTTTTGCATTACTTAGTGTAATGTAATGGTTTCATCATGGAAACCAAAATAAACTGGTAAATTAAATTCTTTTCCACCTGCCTTATTCCAGCATTCAATAAACCATTCAGTAATCATTGTTCCTTAATAATATATTCTTCCTCATTCTGTTTATAGAAATCATAGAAATCCCAAAAAAGTATAGAGGATTCACATCTGTTCATGAATGAAGGGGTAACCATTCGTCACTTATTAACTCACGCACATGGGCTGAAAATTTGTGATGTTAATAAACTTATAAGTGAATATAAACCAGGTGAATTCTGGGCATATTGAGGTCCAAGTATGGATCTGTTGACATTTTGAGTATTTAAGTTTTAAATACAGCAACTGTAACCTAATAGAGAATTAACTAAATTTAATAATTGTTAAATACCAATATAATTTTTAATAAATAAAGCCAGCCGATATATTATTATAAGGATTCAGGACAAGTCTTTTAAATATACAAATTGTTCATTTATGTATGAATTGCCCTCTAAATAATAGTTTGGTGTCTAACATTTACAGGACAGTTCAGATAAAATTTAAATACAATGAATGAAACATACAACAAAGAGGAGCTATCATAATGTTATTAAATCCTATACATGATTGGTTATTACAACTAGAAAATGTTAAGCTTACGGGTATCCTAACTGAGAAATTTTCTAATACAAAAGTTAATAATTATATAGAAGGTGAATCATTTTTATCTAGTAGTATTAATTCATTAGCAATAAAAAAAGGTCTGAAGGTTGCTAATGGTGGTGAGGATCTACCGATTATTCATAAAATAGATGGGGTTTATTTACATGAATTTAGGCCTCGTTCGTCGATAAACTATAACTCTGTGGAATTTAAACAAGTAAATATTATTTATGGTAAGAATGGAACTGGTAAATCATCCTTATTAGAAGCAATTGAATTTGCTATAACAAATGAAATTAGAAGTGTTACGGATTATAAAGATAAAACATATAAAAATATGAGTACTGAAGTAATTTGTACTACTCAGAATGGACAAACGGTACTTTCATCAAGTAAAAAAACGGACATGCTTAAGAAATTAGAAGCTTTTTGGTACGGAACTTCTTCTGGAACTGGGAAGGTAATGTTAAATGACCAATTTTTTCGGTTCAATTTCTTTGATACTTATTCTGCTTACAAATTTGCTCTTGAGGAATCAGTCGACCCTGCGAAGAGAAAAGATTCCAACTACATAGATAAGTTTTCTAGACTTCTATTTAGTGACCAAGTTATTGTCATGGAGAAAAACTGGCTACGATATAAAGATGCTTTTGAAAATCAATTGAATGAATTAACTAAAAAGTATGAAGATAGGCTTTCGAGCTATAGTATGTACAAACAATGGGCATCTGAAGAAAACTCATCTCAGTATAATGTTAAGTTGTCTAACACTTTATCACTTTTACAAAAGATGAACATAAATGTTCGATATTTAGAGAGATTGAAAACAAATAAAGAAGAGATTTTAGAATTTTTCGAACTTTTATTACAGCACATTGAAACTGTAGATCAAAATATTTATGTTGAGAATAATAAAACATACTTAGAAATTATGCAGAAAAGGCAGTCTCTATTAAGCAGTATAAGTAGTATTTCGGATGAAATAGAAGAAGACAGGCAAGCTTTTCTAAAGTTAAACGATTCTAACTTAGAAATAAAAGAGAAAACTATTCAAACTGAAAGGGAAATAAAAGAAAAAAACAAAGAGATTAAATATATTGAAGAGACATTGGAAAGTTGCAAACTGCTATCCCCTATACTTTTAAATGAAAGGATTGCATCAAGGGTAAAAGAATTAAGTGCCTATGAACAACAAATAAGACAATATCTTTACTTTATCCAAGTTAATAAAAAGTCTTATCAAAAGGTGCATGAACTGGATATAATTTTTTTATTGGAAACTGAGGAAATCAAGCATCTTAAAGAAGCGCTTAAAGATTACGAAAATCAGTACCAGACTTTAGCGCAAAATGAATCAGAAATGAAAAATTTATTTAATAAGATGGAATCAATCCAATTAAAACTTGTAGATTTGGGTATTGAATATTTAGAATATGCTGATTCCTCTAGTCAAAATTGCCCATTATGTGGAACAAGCTCAATATCTAAGAGTAAATTAATTGAGCAAATACAAATGACTGTAAGTACAAAAAAAGAAAAAGGGATTGCTTCTATATTAAAAGAAAAGAGAGAGCTTGAACATGATATATTAACTATTAGGTTGAAGCTATCTAGACATGAGGACAGTCAGAATTTTTTGGCATTATATGAAGAAGCTTGCAAGATAAAAGGATTGACGAGAAAAGATTTCACCATAGATTTACAGCAAATGAAAGCAGTAATTGGTAACTACGACGAGACTGAAAGCGAACTTCAAAAAACGGAAGAACAGCTCTCCATATTAGCAAATGAAGGGTTTACATTAGAAAAAATTAATGAAGCAGAACATATTTTGAATACAAATACATTATTTTTAAATGCATATTTAGATTTAAAACAATTTATTAGTTATTTGAAAGAGTCAAGAGATGAAAAATTACGACAGAAAGCGAATCTTGAAGCTAAGTTGAAAGAGTTAGAGGATACAACTCATAAATATTTACTTGACAAAAAAAGAATTTTTGGGAAGAAAATTGAAAATCAGGAAATATTTGAAGAGAAGAGTAAAATCTTAAAAGAAATAAACAATGTTGTACAATTGATAAAAGCAGGTTCAGCTTATTTTACAATACCTGAAGATATGAAAATAGTAACCTGGCTAAATTTGTTCAAAGAGGCACATATCAAATTTAAGAACTTAGTTAATGAATTTGATTCCCCTGAATATTATCAAAGAAGAATGAAGGAAACAGAAAAAGAAATTGAGAAATTAAAAGTCTCTTTGAACCATGTAAAAGAAGCTGTAGACGGAATTAATGGTCTAAGAGCATTATCTTCTTATGCAGAGGAAATTGTAAATCAAAATATTGAAAAAATAAATAAATATTTCAAGTTATTGCATGCTTCAAACGAATTTGAAGAAATTGTTGTTGTACCAGAGGGTATTTTGCTAAAGAGGAAACACTATGATCAACTATCAAAACCCCATGAGCTTAGTACAGGACAAAGAACAGCAATTGCGTTATCTATATTGTTAGCCCTTCATTTTTCTGCAACAAATGTTCCAAAGGTATTAATGTTTGATGAGCCAGTAGCGAATATGGATGAAGGACAGGTAGCATGTTTTTTAGATTTACTTGGGGAATTTGCTTCTAAAGGAGAACAAATCTTTTTTACAACGTCTAGTGAGCAAATGTATAAAACTTTAAAAGAGAAGTTTTCTAAGATAAAAATTGAAACCAACTATATAGAGTTAACAAGGCCTGACTTTTGAGATATGAGTAAAATTAGTGAAAATGAATTAGAATTACGTGACTAAGATTCACTAAAAAGCTAGTAAGAAAGAAATTCAATTTTCTCTTGTAGTATAGTTCTTAATTGTGTTTTAAAACAAAATGTCTAAAATGCCAAGTACATTTATCATGTTTTGGCATTTTATTTTTATTTAACAAGAACTTATTGAAGATAAGCTTCAAACTTTAGAATAGTATCTTCTTTTGCACTCAAAGAAACATGAGCATAAATATCCATCGTAGTTTTCATATCCGAATGTCCTAAACGATCCTGTACCTTTTTAATCTCCGCTCCAGCCTCAAATAGTAATGAACAAGCATATGTCTAAATCCATGAGTTGAAATAGATTGGAGTTTAGTAGCAGAGAAGTATCAAATAAGTTTTGATGAGCCACCGCCGTCTCCATATTTTTATAGTAATCAGAAATGGCATTATATCAACGTTTATTTATGATAAGGTGTTATCTGATGGTTTATTACCTTTGAATAACACCTTCTTTAATAATTTTTCAAAATCAAATCTAGTCTGTCCCAGGTATTTATGGCCAAAGCGATATTAGAAGAATTCCAGCCATTATCGGTTTCTGAGCAAACATCTATCGGGAAGCTTTTCATTTTATTTTTGTCTATAATAATACTGAGACTATAAATGAAAGAATTAGGTGAATACAGCATGATAAGACGACCGTTAATTATTGACACAGATCCAGGTATTGATGATGCAATGATGCTAACTGTAGCATTTGCCAATAAAGAGATTTTTGATATTCGTTTAGTAACGACTGCATCTGGAAATATTTCGCAAAGTAAGGCGAATTACAATGCCCATGCATTTTTACATTATATTGGAGAAGACGTGACGATTGCACGAGGGCTTGAACAGCCGATGTTCCGCAAGCTTGAAGTAGCAGAGGAGATTCATGGTGCATTTGGTTTTGGAAAAGTAGAGTTTCCGAAGGTGGACATACCGGCAAATGTCCGTCCAGCAGTTGCAGCTATGCGTGAAACGATTTTAGCGAGTGAGGAGAAGGTAACGATTGTTGCGACAGGTCCCTTAACAAATGTCGGGGCATTATTACTCGCTCACCCAGAAGTAAAGGATAACATTGAAACGATTTCATGGATGGGTGGCGCAGCTCAAGGTGGCAATAAAACAGCCGTTGCCGAATTTAACGCCTTTGTAGATCCACATGCTGCTCAAATTGTGATGCAATCAGGCGTACCGATGAGCATGTGCGGTTTGGATGTGACGCACAAAGCATTCGTCACACAAACAGAGGCGGAAAAAATTCTAGACATTGGTACAGAGTTTGCCCAAAAGGCTTATGATCTTGTGACATACTACTTGGACGTAGCGAAACCAACACCTTTTAGTGAGCCGCATTACGCCGATGTGCTCCGTTTCCATGACGTTTCTGCTATCATGTATTTACTGCATCCTGAGTTTTTCAAAGGAACAGACTACTATGTAGAAATGTCGACGGAAGGTATTACAACAGGTGCAACAGTCGTAGATTTACACAATTCAACAGGCAATCAACCAAACGTGCATGTATTGCATGATGTGGACCGCGAAGCATTTGTTAAAGTATTTATGGATGCCGTGCAGACGATTTCAGATCGATTATCTTAAGAGGAGCTGGCTAATAACCTCCTAAGTAAAATTAAAATATATGCTCCTAATGGAACTGTGCCTGGCATTTTTTTAGTTATGCAAAAAACCAACCCTTGGTGCTGCACCCCCAAAGTTAAAACTAACTTTAGGGGTGATTTTTTTATGCCAAAATATAAACAAAAGCGCTCAATATCCTTTGTATTTCAACAAATGCGCGTTTAATTCGGCCTCGCTTCATTGTACACTTCTGTTTACCTGGTAATGGATCAATTCCTAAATAAGCAGGAAATTCATATCGTATATGAGTGGGAAGCGGTCATCAAAAATTGCAATATGAGAAGGCCCTGAATAGCCTAGTGTTCCGTGAATTCGAATGTGACTGCGACTTTCTTTAAAGAGTCGCTCAATTGCGTTGGAAAGCTCGACTTCTTATTCTAAAAAATCCAAATAAAAAAGGAGTAGCAACTACTCCTTTTCTTGAACTATTTTACAGGAATATTAGTTTCTAGGATCTACATAATCCGGATAATCAGAAATGATTGCGTCAACGCCCATTTCAAATAGGAAGTCTGCTGCTTCTTGACTACGAACCGTCCATGAACCAATTTGCATTCCAAGAGAGTGAACTTGATTCACTAATTCTTCCGTCACAATTCCATAACTTGGGTTAAACCAATCCGAATAAGTTGAAAATTCCTGTAAAGCTTCTAATGTTGTATCTGCTCGGTTAGAAGTTAATACACCGATTGGAACTTGAGGAAGAAGCTGATCCATTTTTTTTATTGATTCAAAGTTAAAAGATTGAATAATGATTTTTTCATTTTGTGGTTTATCGAGATTTCGTTCTATTAATGCTGCTGCTACTTGTTCTTCAATACCAGGGTAAAGCTCTGGGGCCTTTAATTCTATTAAAATTCCAACTTTTCCACGGTAAAGATCTAGAACTTCTTCAAATGTTGGGATTGGTTCTCCTGTAAATTGTTCCCCTTTCCAACTACCTGCATCAAGACTTCTAAGCTGTTTAAATGTTAAATCTCCAACTTTTCCCGTTCCATCTGTTGTACGATCTACCGTTGTATCATGAATCAATACTAATTCACCATCTTTACTTCGTTGAACATCGATTTCAATATAATCGGCTTTCATATCAACTGCTAGATCAAAAGCGGCAATCGTATTTTCAGGTGCATAAGCTGTTGCACCACGGTGTGCTACATTACTCACTTGTTTTCTTTCACCTACTGTTGGTTCTTCTGCAAATGATTGACTGAATGGGCTTAATAATAACGATAAGGCCATACCTGTTCCCACTAATAATTTTTTGCTCATTTCTCCATCTCCTATCTAAAATATGATTCATATTTATTTTAGAAAAGGGATGTTAATAGAATATATAGATATATGTATAGCTTAATAAAGATTATGTTAACGAAATTCGCTCTTTTTCCTTACGATTATTTACAAAACTAGTAATAGAATAGTAATGGAATTGTATTCTCTACTGCTATATTTTACCTACTACACTCGGGTGAACTCTAGTATTTCAAGGAGCGAGCGCTATCTGTTGTAAGGATTACGCTCTTTTCATAGGGGGCGAATGAAATTGATCTTAATGATGTTGAGCTATGTTTTATGAATCATTTTAGATCTCAGACAGTAGGGGCTATAAGAGGTGTTGTTATGAACAACGAGAAAGAGTCACAAGTTTACATGGATGCCGTGAAGACGATTTCAGATCGATTATCATAAGAGGAGTTGGCTAAAAGCACAAGGAAGAGCTTCACCTAGTGCTAGTATTAGAGGTTCCGTAACCTGAAAGCATGTACCTTTTTTAGAGTAATTGGAATAGAGGATTTCGGTAATGAACCGAAGTTCTCTTTTTTTTGCTGTTCATGGGAGCTTTTACTCCGATACTAATCAGGAGTCATAATATATCTGCGCCTGGCTTAAGAAATCTACGGAAACACTAATAAAAAAATTTTTTAAAATAATCTGTAACGAAATAGAAGGTCATGGTATTAATACTACGAACAACAAGAAGGTGAGGGCAGTTATGAACAAGCTAGAGGAACAATATGAACAAATTCATCCAAAACTCTATGCGTTTTTTTTATCCAAGACAGGAAATCGGATGACTGCTCAAGATCTTTGCCACGATACCTTTTATGAGGCCTGTAAAAGCATTGGCTCCTTTAATGGACATTCCACCTTGTCGACATGGATATTCGCAATTGCGGGGAATTTGTTAAAAAAATATTACCGGAAAAACAAGTATCAGCAAAGCTTAATGCAAAAACTCGCAGCGATTCCGGAAACTGAAATGCAATCAATAGAAGAGTTGGCAGAACTCAATGAAGACACGAGAACACTTTTACATCATATTTCAAAATTAGATGATGCCTCAAGGGAAATTGTATTGCTGCGTATATACGGAGAACTGAGCTTTGCAGAAATTGGTGTCTTAATTGGTAAATCGGAGAACTATGCGCGGGTGACATTTCACCGGCTGAAATTAAAGATTCAAAAATTAATGGAGGTGACTTTATGAATAAGGAATGTCCGATTATACAAGACCTTTTACCTTTATATGAGGAAGATTTGCTTCAGCTAGGGACAAAACAATTTGTCGAAGAACACTTGAAAAGTTGCCAAGAATGCCGCCAGATTGCAGAACAATCTCAAATTCCGCTACCTGTGGAAGTAGAACAGGGTGGTGGCTCTAAAAAAATGATTCGGAAAATCACGCTGAAGCTGACAACGATACAGATTTTCTTTGTTGCGATTGCCTTTATATTGGCGATGGGGACGACCGTGATGAATAACAATAGTGGATTTATCCTGACCTATGCCTTATTGGGCGCAGTTACGTATATGTTTTACCGTTCAATTCTTATTGCCGTTCTGCTTGCAGGGGTACCGAATTTCATTTGGAACTGTCTGTTGTATATGACGGACTGGTTCGGATTATTTTATGCAAACAGTTCTTCGGAAGCTTTTTTCATCGCACTCACAGCCGTGATTGTCCATTTAATATTTACTTTTATCGGCATTGCGATCGGCTTTTGCATTCTTAAAATAAGAGAGGAAAATTAATATGAAAAAGAAAATACTATATAGCGTGATTGCTGTTTTATTAATTGGTGTCCTAGTATTCGCTTACATGCAAATGAGCGGAAATACAGTGCATAAACAAAGAGCAAAGGAGAGCCTGGAAACATTTTTACAACAAACTTATCCAGACATGGCCTTTGAGATAAAACAGGTAGGGTACGGTTGGACGGATGTCACGTATGAGTTTGAAGTAGTGAAAAAGGATTCGCTGGCAGTTGAAACGACGTATACGTTTTATGTCTCTGGTATGGAGCCTTATGAAGTTTTTAGTGATACTATTCATGAAACGAACATAGACAAAGAGGTATCCAACAAGCTGAGCGCAGAAGCAGAGCAGTATATTTTAACACTTCTTCAAGGAGAAGTACCGCAAGTTAATTCAGTGTCTACTGATGTGGGTGTATACGACAATGTTGCCGAGGCATGGACACCGAAGCTAAAAACACCCAAGCCGATGCACATAATGCTTGAGATTGAAAAAGGCGATTTGACAAAAGAACAAATGCTGCAACAATGCAAGACCATACAGGAGTTACTGAATAATGAATCCATTAATTATTATCTGACTGAGGTAGGGTATCGCAGTGTGGAAAACGGAGAAGAAATTTATGAATATGCCAGCTTTACTCCAGATCAGGAATTGACATTGAATGATTTAGATTAAAGCGAATTTCTGTAATAGCATTGGTCCAGATAGGGCATAATAACTTAGATTGATAATTTGCCTCTAAAATGATGCAGTTGTATATTTAATTTGTTAGTAACAAAAATTTATTAACGATACTGGGAACAATCACGTTAGGTTTGTGATTTTTCTGAGAAGGAGAAATTGTATTGAAATTAAAAGACAAGGTAGTGATCATTACAGGTGGTGCTGGCGGTATTGGCGCTGGTATGGGGCGTGCAATGGTAAAAGAGGGCGCCATTGTTGTGGCAGTTGATCTTAATCCGGAAGCAGGCGCAAACGTATTAGCGGATTTACAGCAACACTCACCACAATCTAGCTTTATTGAATTTGATTTAACTAAGCATGATCAACTAAAAAATGTCGTGGAACAGGTTGTCGAGAAATATGGCCGTTTAGATGTGTTGGTAAATAATGCACATGCTTCTAAACAGGTACCATTCCTTGAAACAACACCAGAACATTTGGCATTGTCAATGGATACAGGCTTCTATCCTACATGGTATTTAATGCAGGCGGCTATTCCACATTTAAAGAAAACACGCGGCAATATTATTAACTTTGCTTCAGGTGCCGGGTTAAAAGGGCATAAAACACAAGCTGCCTATGCCGCAGCGAAAGAAGCGATTCGCGGGATTACGCGTGTTGTAGCAAATGAATTTGGTGCGGATGGTGTTACAGCGAACCTGATTTCACCAATCGCTAATTCAGAGGGTGTACAAGCATGGGCGAAAGCACAGCCGGAATATTATGAAGGTGTACTTGCAGGTATTCCGATGGGTAAATTCGGTGATCCGGAACAAGATATCGGACGCGCTGCTGTCTTTTTAGCTTCGGAAGACTCTAAATATATAACAGGTCAAACATTGATGGTTGATGGCGGCTCGATTATGCTTCATTAACATCGTACATTAACTAAATAAAACAAACGGATAAAGGGATAACTCCCTGATACCTCTATAGAACATGCGAAGGCGCTTTCTTTTAAGAAAGCGTCTTTTTTTGCTCGAGAATATTATATGGTAAAGGTTTCTTTTATTGATTTCTCCCTAATTAATGACAGTTTACTTTTATATCGGTGGGGAAACGGAGTTAGAGAGAAGGTTAAATCGCGTTTTTGAAGAAACATGAACCGAGATTGAAAACCTTCTACATGCCCCCATAAACTTGGCATTGTGAAACAAAATATTTAAGTATCTTTTAAGATAGTAAAAAGAGAACTGCTATTAAAAGAACTTAATACAAGGAGAGAATATCATTATGAAAATAAAAGCTGCAGTAACTCCTAAAACGGGACAACCTTTTGAAATCAGTGATGTTGAATTGCCTGAAATAGGTACAAAAGAAGTAATCATAAAAGTAGTAGCATCTGGGATTTGCCATACTGATGTTTCCGGGAGAGACACGGGTATGGTCAATCCACCCTCCGTTCTTGGTCATGAAGGCGCTGGAATTATTGAAGAGGTGGGGTCTGAAGTAACGGAACTGCAAAAAGGAGACCATGTGGTTGTCTCATTTGCAAGTTGCGGAGAATGCGATAATTGTAAAGCGAATCACCCTGCACATTGCAGAAATTATGCCGAACTGAATTTAAATAGTCATATTGATCAAGATACGAATACATTGGTGTCCAGATTCTTCGGACAATCTTCATTTGCGACATACTCACTTGTCCATGAAAGAAATGTCGTGAAAATTGACAAGGATATGGACTTGGCATTGGCTGCTCCTTTAGGCTGTGGGTTACAAACTGGAGCAAGCACTGTTTTAAATGTACTAAAACCTGAAAAAGGTAGTTCTGTTGCGGTATTTGGAGTTGGGGCTGTTGGATTAAGTGGAATTATGGCTGCTAAAATTGCAGGTTGCGAAAATATTATTGCCATTGATCTCCATGAAAATCGCTTAGAACTTGCGAAAGAGTTGGGTGCGACAGCTACTATAAAAAGTGGCAAGGATGTAAAGGTTGCGGAAATGATCAAAGAAATTACTGGTGGGACAGGAGTGCAGCATGTACTTGATACGACTGGAGTAGATATGGTAGTTGAACAAGCAATCCTATCATTAGATGCTTTTGGAAAAATAGCTACTGTTGTTACTGATTTTAGCCTTAATATACCTTTGGAAATCTTGGCACTAAAAGGCGGCAGCATTGTAGGAACAAGTCAAGGCGATGCCATTCCAAAAAAATTTATCCCGGAAATGATTTCTTACTATAAAAAAGGACAATTTCCATTTGATCGAATGGTAAAATTTTATGATTTTGAACAAATTAATCAGGCATTTGAAGAATCAGAAAATGGTTCAGTTATTAAGCCTGTTTTAAAAATGAAGTAAGAAAATGCACCTTTCAAGCAATTGTTGTTTGAAAGGTGCTATCATTTTTTTAATATTCTTGATAGTAGTACCCCATATAGTAATACAGGTAAATTCAGTTTTATTTCTCAAAAGGAATACTCAACAAATCTGGAACTGTGACAAATTCATAGCCTTGTTCTTGCAGTTGTGGAATAATTTGTTGGAGTGATAAGATTGTATTCGTTCGATCCCCAGACGATTCTGCACCATCGTGCATGAGAATAATCGCGCCTGGATGAATGCTGTCTACTACTCGCGATGCAATAACTTCAGGCGGATCTTCCTGCCAATCCAATGAATCAACATCCCAGGCAATTACGTAATCGTTCATGTTCCCAAGCTTTTCGACTAATTCATTGTATAGGAAGCCATAAGGTGGTCTAAATAATTTTGTCCGATAGCCAAGAATCTCGTTAAGAGCATCTTCCGTTTTCGTTACTTCCCTCTCAAGCGTTCCGAGGTCAGCTTCCTCGACAAGGTTAGGGTGGGCGTAGGTATGATTTCCGATTACATGACCCTCGTTTTGCATTCGCTTCACAATCTCAGGGTTAGCGACGGCTTTTGAACCTAATACGAAGAATGTTGCTGGGACATTGTACCGTTTTAATACATCTAATACATCATTTGAAAATCGAGAATCAGGACCATCATCAAAAGTCAGAGCAATTCGTTTTTGATCTGTAGGACCTTTTATGAAAAATATTTCTGGATACCGTTGTTGTAAAATTCTTAGGTCAACAGGCTGCTCAGGATCCTGCTCGGAATTTTCCGTTTCTGCTTTAAGGTCAGATAAGTCTCGTTCCGCATTTTCCTGTAAGTCAGCTTTCAACAATTGCCTTGCGCCATCTGCTGCATAAACGCTCAAGATAGCTGTTATAGAAAAACAAAATACAAACCCCGTAACCAACAACCACTTGATTATTCGTTCTTTCATCCATTCATCTCCTTTCTTTTTTATATTGATTCCCCTTTTAGAGAGGGCTATCCTAACTTAAATGTGTTTATATTTCTCATATTTGTTTAGCAAAGTAATTTTGAATGTTTGATCCCTTTTCATTCATAATCTCAGGTGTCCGGCGAAAAGGATGGTAATCGTCAAATAGCCCCAACACTAGCGGAGGTGGGGGCTTATTGTATATTTAGTGCCAGTTCTAATCACTTTAAATAAAAAGATGAACCATCAATGATTTCTACATCTTCACGAAGTTTTATTTCCTCCATCAAATGAAATAACGCTTCATCTTTCTTTTTTGCCTCAATCATACAATGTATTTCCGGTACTGTTCCTTTGATTTCATTTAAAAATCTGAAAAACATTTCTACGTCCACATAATCGGAATGATGGCGGAATTCTTTCTCGCTTTTAGGACTTGAAATATGCATTTTTATTGGCAACGGGGAATCCTTCCAAGTAGCGACAATTCGGTCCCACTTATCATTCCATTTTTCATTGTAATGATGAGCGAGATGGTGATGATAATCAAATACAAGAGGTATGTCTAATTTTTCACACAAATAGAGCGTATCATCAACTGTAAAAGAAGTATCATCATTTTCAAGGATAATCATCTTTTGAATGGCTCTTGGAACATCCATCCAATTGTCAACGAATTGCTCCAGGGAATTCTCGGTTTCTTTATAGTTCCCACCAACATGAAGAACACATCGGTGTGTCGGATCTGTTTTCATTCCCCTTAACAATAAATAATGCATCTTTAACGTTTTTATAGAGTTTTTGACTACTTCTGTTTTAGGTGAATTCACAACGACAAAATGGTCTGGATGAAAGTCAATTCGTATATTATGTTTTGTTGCGTACTCACCAATTTCAGTTAACTTCTCTAATAAGGGTTTTATATAATTCCAATCAGGCAGTTCTTCATGGTTAGCTAGAGGAATCAATCGAGAGGTTAACCGATAGAAATGAATTTCATTAAAGACATTATGTTTTAATAACCTAAATGTATTTTCTAAATTTTTCAGTGCAATCCGCTCTAATTTTCGTATGGCCGCTTCCCGATCCTTAATTTTTTGAAACTGTGTAAACGTCATCGTTTGAGAGGGAGAAGCATTTTTCAGCTCCATACTCATCGCAACATATCCTAATCGTACAATCGTCATTAATCCACCTCATCTGTAGTATGCATGGTTGTAGATAAATTTATTATCCAATACTGCATTCCAATGAAAATGAATCGTATTTTTTTATAATCAGATGACGATTTCCTTTTAACTCCAGCTAACCGAATTTTTTTAGGGAATGGCAAATTTGCATTTTTAGCTAAAAAGTATGGTGAGTGGGGTATATAAAAAGTAGATTCAGCAACTTAAGTAGTTAGGAGAATGTTTAATAAGAATCTATAACCTACTTTTTATGAATGCCTACTTAAGTTGCTAATTATTACAGAGAGGAGCTAGAAGCATGTTCTCGATAACATTGGAAAGTTTTATTCGAATTATCACGGTTGGCATTCTTGCTTATGTTGGTCTAGTCTTCTTTCTGCTGATTTCCGGGAAACGGTCATTAACCCAATTAAATGCTTTCGATTTAGTGGTAACAGTAGCCATTGGTTCTGTACTCTCTACAATTTTATTGAATAAAGATGTGAGCTTGTTAGAGGGGCTGTTAGCATTTGTCCTGTTGATTTTATTGCAATTCTTATTGACCTTCACATCTGTACGTTGGAAAAAATTCAATAAACTCATTAAGTCAGAGCCGAGCTTGCTCTATTTGAACGGTTCCTTTCTTAGAGAAACGATGAAAAAGGAAAGAATTAGCGAGGGCGATATACTCCAGTCTGTACGAAACGATGGAATTGGAGACTTAAAGGAAGTGAAAGCCATCGTTCTTGAAAACGATGGCAGCTTATCAGTTATTAATGGAGAACTGGGAAATACTTTGGCTGATGTAAGTTTAACTAGAGAAAGCTAACGATCTCCAGGAATTCAATGAGTGCCAAAATCCTTTATGATCATGGATTTTGGCACATTTCTTTTTTACAGACTATGGATAGATAATTCACCTATTTTGATATTAAAATAATGATCTAATCATTTCTTTCATACTGTTAATTACCTTCGGAGTTGTGAAGGTAATTAAAGTAAAAAAGAAGTAACAATTAGTTAATTTAATATCATGTTTAGAATTTATTGTTCCGACCAAACTAAGTAAATGACTTGGAATTTTGGGAGGTTAAATTAATGAGTAATAAGCAGTCGGTTTTAAGTGAAATTAAGCAAGCGCAACAACTACTGTCAGATAAAGCATGTATTGAAAATAACTTAATAGAACTTAAAAAGCCAGTTCCGATTTCCTTCATGAAATTATTATTAGTAAGTACCTTATCGATAATTTTATTAGTATTAGTTGATCTTGACGATGGCATTATATTTTATATAAGTACAGTGGTCATTATATCGACTTTTGTTTATTTATTTCGTAAAAGTGAAAAGTTAACAAATCAGAAGTTGGAAAATAATCAACACCAAATAAATGAATTGAATCAGAAGGAAACGGAACTAAACAATACTTTAAAAACACTCAATATAGGTCCGAAATATTTAGATTTGAACATACTGGGCAAATTTGAAAATTATCTAATAAACAACCTTGCAGATACATTAAAGGATTGTGCGATAGAATATGCGAGAGAATGTGAGCAAGAAGAACAAATGGCAGAGTTAAGGAAAATTCATGCTAAACAGGATGAATTACTTAGTGAAGTCAGTAGGATTAAAGAAAATAATGAAACGTTCGAAATTGAAGATTTTAAAAGAAGGATGAAGATAGATTAAAGTTCTAAAAATAAAATTCACGTTAAATTATAAAAAGGCATGTTTTGAAAGTTCGATTCAAAACATGCCTTTTGAAGTATAAATTTAGTGATATAAAAATTAGGATAAGAAGCGTAGATTGTTTCTCCATATAAGTTATTATTACGGAACAATCACAGCAACATCAATGTTCCTTCTTATCCCTATACATATAAGCATCCGCCTCTTGGACAAGCTTCTGAAAACTCTTTCCATGCTGAGGGTAAATCGCATATCCGACAGAAGCCTCGACATTTGGGAAGTTTCCGGCATTTTTCAGTGTGATTGCTTGCTGGAGTTCTTTGACATAGTTGTCAGCTGTATCTTCATTCAGATTGTCTACGACAACGACGAATTCATCGCCGCCCCATCTTGCAACTAAATCATGTTTCCCGACAAATGTATCCAATGCTGTGGTAACTTGCATGAGCAGTTCATCGCCTTTTTGATGACCGAATACGTCGTTTACTTCTTTAAATTTATTTAAATCGAGCATGATGACCCCTAATGATTGTTTTTTTATATCGCTTATTTTAGCAGCCTTGTGAAAGTGTTCTTCTACTGTACGGCGGTTATAGGCACCGGTTAACGGATCTCTTTCTGACAGGTATTTGACCTTATCAAATTGCTTGCCGGCCCACCATGCGATACTGAGGAAAATGGCTGTTAAAACAAAAAATGTCCAATAAAAGGGCAAAGCTAAATACTGATGATAGTAGAAATAACGGATTATATTAAATAAGAGAACGATTCCTGTTGCCAATATTCTTCCTCTGTAGGGCATGTTATCACCTTGCTTACTTCTATATTTTAAAAAGTAATTTTATAATATTCTCGAAATTCTGCCAAGTGAGTGTTGAGGATTTCAAACTCATCGAATTTTATTTAAAATCCTCACCCGGTACGCCTTGAACATAATATATACGATGATGTATATAAGAATCGAGGAAATCACTATATTACACATGGCCCCTGTTAAAAAGGTGAATCCGCTCGAATGGGAATTCACAAATCCAGTATACGTATGTTCAATCGCATCTATGTATTCTACTTCATCGACTTCTTCGACTTTAATAGTTCGGTCGAGTAGTAAGCTCCCGACTTTATAATTTAAAAAGAAAAGCAGAGGCCAAATAAATGTGCCTAGAACACCGCCGACAAGTGCGGAAACGGTATTCGCCTTCATGAGTCTTGCCATACCGACAGAAAGAACGGGGCCGAGTCCGAATGTAGGAAGCCAGCTAGGGATAAAACCAATCGTTACCCCTGATGCGACTTGATGGGGCCCCGACTTAAGCCGAAAAAGCCGGAGTAAATTATATTTAATGACGCGTGTTATTTTCATAGATGTCTATCCTCTCCAAGTACTTCGTCGCAAATGTAACAATCAATACCGAGGTGTCTCCTATAGACAGAATATACCGAACGTAAGAAAATTCTTATGCTATTGTATTAAAGGAATAAAATGTTTTATGAGGAGTAGATTGTAAATTATACAATATCTGTCTAAGTCGAACATTACAAGCAAAAGTGCCCCCTGAAAAATCAGGAGGGCACTTTTGGCTAACATTTAATAAAACAGTTGCATAGAGGCATAAGCGGGTAGTGTACTGGATCTATGCTTTTTTCTAATTTTCGTTTCCGTCACAGTAAGAAGCGATAACAGCAGCCATTGCTTTGGCGCTTATAACGAGGCTTTCTTCATTAATATCAAATTTAGGATGATGATGCGGATATGCTTCACCTGACGCTGGCATCGCACCGACATAGAAGAAACAGCCCGGTACTTTTTCAAGATAATAGGCAAAATCCTCTGAAGGCGGCAGTGGCGGTGTTTCTAAAACGGCCTCCACTTTAGGAATGTGTGCCAGCTCCAAAGCCTGACGTACATGTTCCGTTACTACAGGATGATTATTCAGAACAGGGTAGTCGTTGAGGTAGTCTAGATGACATGTGACGCCAAATGATTTTTCCAACCCTTCTGTAAAAGCACGAACTTCAGCTTCTACTATTTCCCGGGTTTCAGGGGTCATTGTACGAACATCACCTTCGATTGTCACGGAATCCTTTATCACGTTAAAAGTACCTTTCCCGTCCAGATTTCCAATCGTAACGGACGCTGTATCAAATGGGTTAATGCGGCGGCTGACGATTGTTTGCAGATTCATGACAAATGAACTTGCGGCAATAATTGCATCATTTGCAAGATGCGGGGATGATCCATGTCCGCCTTTACCTTGAACGACAAGTTTAAAATAGGATCTGCCTGTTTGCGTGTTGCCGCTTCTGTAATAAATATGACCTGTCTTCATGTTGCTCATGACATGGATTCCGATGATAGCATCAACGCCATCCAGTACACCTGCATTGATCATTCCGATCGCACCACCTGGAGGCGCTTCTTCAGCGGGTTGATGAATTACTTTAATCGTACCTTTTAATTCATTTTTAAACTCCGCCAACGTTTGCGCCAAAACGAGCATATAGGCTGTATGACCGTCATGCCCACATGCATGCATGACCCCTTCATTTTTTGAAGCGAAAGGCAGACCGGTTTCTTCCTGGATTGGCAACGCATCGAAATCAGCACGAATGGCAATTGTTTTTCCTGGTTTTGCCCCTTGAATCGTTACAACGACACCACGTTCTCCCCCAAAGTTTGTTTCAACCGAATCGACCGGAACATCAACATAAAACTCCTGAATATACTTGGCTGTCTGCTCTTCTTGAAAGGAAAGCTCCGGATGTTCATGGAGATAGCGGCGGATTTCAATAATGCGATCCTTTTTTTCATCTAATCTTTTCATTAAATTGTCTAATAACATTTGATAATCTCCCTATTTATAAAATGGACATGGCTGATCAATGCATGTCCATTCGGTATTTAAATCGTTTCTAAGTTTTGAGCTTCCTGCTTTCTTCCGCCCGAAGTAGGTCGATTCGGTTTTAGACCGGCTGCAGCGATGATTCCTAAAACGGCACAGGCAATGATGTACAGAAATGCAGAGGCATAAATTCCATCAAATACTTCAATTAAATAGCCCATAACCATTGGTGCGAGGAATGCTCCAATCATTCCGCCAAGATTAATCATTCCAAAAGTTGACCCAATCACATTTTTCGAGAATAATTTATGCGGAAGGCTGAAGATGATCGCTACAATTGGTCCGTGGAAAAGCATACAGATGGATTGGTAAATAATAACGAGAGTGACTGACGGCGCATTGAATAATAAATAAAGAGATCCGATCATGATGATGAAGCTTATAATCGCAAGGTATTTCTCTTTTCCCATTAATAAAGATTTAATCAGCTGCCCGCCGACGATAACTCCTATAGCACCAGCCAGAGCCGGGATGGATGTCAGCATCCCCATCGACATCAAATCAAGGCCTCTCACATCTACAAGATATGGCGGCATCCATGAGATAAGCCCCCAAATGACCGTACTTACGCCAAACCACATAATGGCCAACTGCCAGCTTGTAGGAATTTTTAACACATCTTTAAAGGATGCTTTTTGGACTGTTTCTTCCTCAACTAGTTCTACCTGCATATTTTGCGGACTTAAATAATACCAGAGTAGGGCTGCAACAAAGAGACCTAAAATTCCAATCGCGAAAAAGAGGTTTTGCCAGCCGATCCATACAAGTAACGGGGTGGCGATTAAAGGAGCAATCACACCTCCAAGTGAATTCGATGACATCATGATCGTTTGGGCACTTGTCCGTTCTTTCTTTGGAAAGACATCTGCTATTGCTTTTGAACTTGCAGCAGGATATCCGCCTTCACCAAGACCGAACATGAAACGAATAATAATCATCGACATTAAAGACCAGGCCATGCCGGTAAAAACGGTAAATAAAGACCATAAAACAATGGAGATCACAATGACCTTTCTGGAACCGAATTTATCGGCAAGCCACCCCCCAGGTAATTGCATTAATGCATAACCGGCAAAAAAACTACTCAGTACAACACCCATTACAGACGGACTAAGATTAAAGTCTTTTGCAATTTCCACAATTCCGACATTCATTGCCATTCTGTCAAGATAGGATAAACACCATCCTAAAAATAGCAGTGAAAGTATTATGTGCCTCTTTTTATTAGGAACTTGTTCATTTTTTATAAATAACCTCCCCCTGAAATTTACTCATCCAATGTGAATGTAGCTATATGAATATAAGAAAACGATTGGAATAAACAATTTTTCGAGTATGATAATTGTTTAATCAAGAAAAAGTAAGCGTTTTCTATATTCAATATTTATTGAATATTATATAATTTCAGAAATGTCGTGCACATGTGCAGACAAACAAAGTTATGGAGAGAAAGTTGTTGAATTCAACAAGGGGGAGAATGAATGGAACAAAATGAGGCGTTGCTCAAACAATTAAGTAGGGAAAATCAAAAAGCCCAAAACCATGTGGTGAATCTAATGGAAAGCTTTCGCGCAATTAATTCGACACTTGAATTGGATGAAGTACTTAAAAAAATTATGCAATCTGCATTGAAGATTGTCGAAACAGCAGAGGCTGGTTATATACAAATGTATGATGCGATCTCGGATAAGCTGATCGTAAAGACATATGTAGGTTTTAATGAAAACATTAAATTTTTTAAAGTTAACATAGGTGAGTCCATTACAGGAAAGGTGTTCAGGGATGGCGATATAAGGTTAATTATCTCAACGGAAGAAATTTATAATAGCATGGCAAATTTAAGTGAGGAGAATCTTGAATTCATTACGAAGGCTCACCAAAATAGCCCTACTATTAAATCCATTTTGTCTGTTCCTGTAGCACTTGGAACAAAAACGATGGGGGTTATGACATTTCACTGTTTTGATGTAGAAGATGGCCTAAGTGAAACGGATTTGCTACTTCTGCAAAGTTTCGCTTCCCAAGCAGCAACTGCGCTATATAATGCACAGCTTCACACGAAAGTTCAAAATAGCCTGGATGAAGTTACCCATTTATCAAAAAAGCTGAAAGAAACGAATGCGATGTTAGAGAAACGTACAGAAATTCATACGCACCTCACGAAGTTATCTGTTCAGAATAAAGGACTGGAAGCAATTATCCTGGAAATGAATAAGTTAATGGAGAGAAAGCTTGTCTATGCGGATTACCTTGAAGGAAATTACGTCCCCCAGCATATTCAACATATCGCTACCATTCTGGACGATATATTCTTGCTCTTTGCGAATAAAACTGAGGCTAGTTATGTATCAACGTACGATTCAGTTCAAATTGATTGCTATATTTATCCGATTCGGTCAGGCTCTGTTTTTTTAGGGTGTCTGATTGTAGAAGGGAACACCCCTCTATCACAACCCGATCAGTTGATTATTGAGCAAGGAGCTCTGACTCTCTCGCTTGAAATTATGAAGCTTAGATCCCAGACTGAAATTATGTACAAGAAAACCTATGAAACCTACCATCGTTTTTTGGAAATTAGAAATCTCCAGCAGGCTGAGCTTGTTGCGCAGGAGTTAGGAATTCATCATGATCATTTTCTCCAAATTGCTTTAATTGAGCTAGATGGAAATGCGGATTTGCTTTCACTTGAAAATGATGCACTGCTTCTTCTAGCACATCTAAAAGAGAAGTTACGTTTAGAGAACAGTCTTTTGTTTAGCTACAATAATAAAATTACCGTTCTATCCTTTACCCGAGATTCAGCTGGAGAAGGCATGATTACGAACATATTAAAAAACGGTATGAATTGGTGGAATGAGCGGTTTACAGTAGTAGCCCGGGGAGGATTAAGCACAGGACAATACTCTCCCGGCCAAGCTAAAGATTATCATATGAAAGCGGAAAAGGCTCTTCTTCATTTGAAAAAACAAAAGGAAAAAGGCCTTCTGCATTACCGGGATATTGGCATTAGTACGCTTTTTTTACATCATCCTGCTGAAGAAATTAACTCATTTCTAAGTGAAACGTTTTCTGTATTGTGGAATAACAATGAAACAAACGATGAACTTCTCCATACGCTTTTCACGTATATACAAAACAACCGTTCCATGGCAACGACGGCAAAGGAACTCCATATTCATACAAATACGCTCTATCATCGTATAAAAAAAGTTGAAGACTTATTAAAAATTGACTTCAACCATTACGAAGATCATCTAAAAGTACTGCTGGCTGTGTATCTTTATAATACCTTTATGACCGATTGACATTCAGTCGAAAGAGGCTTAAAACTTATATTTTTTATAATTCAGATAAAAATTGGCGATTCATTTTGTGAAAAAAAGGGTAATGGTAAGAAGCCGATTAATTAAAAAGCTTATCAAAGGGTGGCATCACGATACTAAACAGAAAAGGGGATATGGACTATGCTACAACTATTTTTTAACGACGATCATTTAATTTCAATTACGGGGGATCAGGATATTTTATCGAAAGTACCTGACAATTATAAGCATTACGATTTAATTAAAATCAGAAGTGAATTGGTTACTACAGAACATTTAGTAGAGGCTTTCGAATTTGCTTTACGTAAAAAGGATACAGGGGCAGTACATGCAGCGGCCTATTATGCTAAATTAAAAAATATGTACGTTCAGAAAAAACGTGCTCTCACTAATAATTAACATGAAGATGTGAGCTTGTTAAATGAAAATTCGTTTCTACATATGAGCATCACCATAAAATACGAAATGGAAAGCATGGGAAACATGGCACAACTGACGTGCCATGCTATCGCCAGGCTTTTTTTGTGTGCAAATTTGTTTTAGGGGAAATACAATCCCCTAGGAAAAAGCTTATCACCCAAAATACCCCTTAAATATACAAAATTACTATATAAATATAAAGAAAAATCTAAAAATTTGCATAACTCATTGCTATCTCCTTTATATTTTGCTATTCTTTTAAACATTAAACTTCTAGGGGGACGCATATGGAAAGTAAAGCTGGTAAGAAAAAATTGGTTGATAGGTTTCTTGACGGAATTGAACGAGCGGGAAATAAACTTCCGGACCCAGTTACGTTATTCGTTATTTTAGCATTTTTTGTTCTTGCGCTATCACTGATTCTATCAAAACTTGGGGTTTCTGCCGTTAAGCCAGGAACTGACGAAACAATCGAAGTGATCAATCTATTGAATCGTGAAGGACTCATTCAAATTGTTACAAACATGGTCAGTAACTTTACTGGATTCGCGCCACTTGGCATCGTGGTTGTAACAATGATCGGTATTGGGGTAGCTGAAAACAGTGGCTTAATATCAGCATTAATGAAAAAGACCGTTTTAAGTGCTCCTAAAAAAATCATCCTGCCTGTTATTTTATTTACAGGTCTTGTCGGGAATGTTGCCGCTGACGCAGCCTTCATTATTTTACCTCCAATTGCCGCCATGATTTTCATGAGTGTTGGACGAAATCCGCTAGTTGGGTTAATTGCTACCTATGCAGCCATTGCCGGAGGATTCAGTGCAAATATTATTATTTCGTCTTTAGACGTATTATTACTGGGCATTACACAAACTTCAGCCCAATTGGTTGATCCTACATATACCGGACTTGCAACAATGAACTACTACTTCCTGATCGTTTCGACATTTGTATTAGTTGTTGTCGCAACTTGGGTAACAGGTAAATTCGTAGAACCTCGCTTTGGTAAGTACGGCGGGAAAATAGAAGTGGCTGAACCACTGACAGCTTTAGAAAACAAAGGGCTTCGCTGGGCAGGGGTTGTTACATTAGCATACATCATTTTAATGGCGATTTTGGTAGTACCGGAATCAGGGCTACTGCGTAATCCGGAAGATAACGGCTTTTTAAATTCACCGTTTATGACGGGTATTGTACCAATTATGCTGTTCTTCTTCTTACTACCGGGCTTAACATACGGTATCGTTACGAAAAAAGTGAAATCGGACCGTGATGTAGCGGAACAAATGTTTAAATCAATCGGTGACCTTTCTTCATTCATCGTATTGGCATTCGTAGCAGCACAAATGATTGCCTATTTCGGATGGAGTAACATTGGACCGATCTTAGCAATTAAAGGCGCAGAGTTTTTACAAAATATGAACTTTACCGGCGCACCGATGTTTATCGGGTTCATTATTATTTGTGCATTCATCAACTTACTGATCGCAAGTGCATCGGCTAAATGGGCATTACTTGCTCCGATTTTCGTACCGATGTTCATGTACTTAAACTACTCACCGGCTGTTACACAAATGGCGTACCGTGTAGGGGATTCGATTACGAACCCGATTACACCGATGCTTGCATACTTTGCGATTTTACTGGCATTTGCTCGACGCTATGACAAAAATATCGGAATCGGTACGTTAATCTCAGCGTTACTGCCTTACTCAGTATTCTTCGCAATTATGTGGATTATTTTATTCGCAATCTGGTTCTTACTTGGCCTGCCATTAGGACCTGGCGACGGCATTTACTTGAAATAATAGTCAGGATACACGAATATCATTTGAAAAACAGACAACTTAGAAAATGGGGATGGAAAACATGACGAATATTTTTGACATACTGGAACAGCATTATGATGAAATGGTAGCGATCCGTCGTTACTTGCATGAAAACCCGGAGCTTTCACATGAAGAGGTGGAGACGCCAAAATATATTGCGGAATACCATCGTGCGCTTGGACATGAAGTGCGTGAAGGGGTAGGGGGACGTGGCGTAGTGGCTACATTACGCGGTGGTCAACCTGGTAAAACGGTGGCATTACGTGCTGATTTCGATGCACTGGCAATTCAGGAGCAAAATGATGTCCCTTACAAATCGAAGGTGGATGGCCGAATGCATGCATGCGGTCATGATGGGCATACAGCGTCACTCCTTGTATTGGCAAAGGCACTGAACAAAATCCAGGACGAAATTCAGGGGAATGTTGTGTTCATCCACCAATTCGGTGAAGAAATTGCGCCGGGTGGAGCGATTGCGATGATTGAAGACGGCTGCCTGGACGGAGTAGATGTCATTTTCGGACAGCATTTATGGGCACCGGTAGAGTATGGGAAAATTGCTGTATGCGAAGGTCCGTTAATGGCTGCAGCAGATGGCTTCTACATTACGATTAAAGGAAAAGGCGGACACGGGGCGAAACCACAGGAAACGAAAGATTCGATTTACATCGGGTCACAATTTGTTGTGAATGCCCAACAGCTTTTAGGCAGACGTATTAGTCCTGTGAAACCGGCAGTTATTTCGGTATGTCATTTTGAAGCGTTAAACCCATTTAACGTCATTGCCGATTCGGTAAAAATCAAAGGAACGGCACGTGTATTTGATGAAGAAACGCGTGACCTGATTGAACGTGAGCTGGAAGATGTTCTGAAGGCGGCTTGCTTGGTGATGAAGGCCGATTACGAATACAATTATGTGCGCGGATATTCGGCTGTTATTAATGACCGGGAAACAACAAGATTCTTTATCGAACAGGCAAGACAAACGCCGGGTGTTGAGGAAGTGGTTATTTGCGAACCGGAAATGGGCGGAGAGGACTTTGCCTACTACTTAGAAAAAGTACCGGGAACATTTTACTTCACAGGTGCCCGTGACCCTGAGAAAGAAGAAGCGTACCCGCACCACCATCCAAAGTTCGATATCGATGAGCGTGCACTTCTCGTTGCAGCAAACACACTTGCAAAGGCGACATTAGAGTATTTAAAGAAGCATGCTGTGAGTCGTGTTATATAAACATTGAGCAGTTAAGGGACATAACATAGTTTTGTGTTATGTCCTTTTCTTATGTACAATTGGCGGTAAAATAAATAGGGAGAGAGACATTTCATAGTATCAACTAATAAATTGTCTTATTTCATTAGACAGTTTCTGTACTAAATCATCTTCTTCTATTGCTAGTAACAATTGATTCCCTTTATCTATCCACACATTCCCTTGCTGTTTTAGACGGTTTAAACAGACCCCTTTACGAATATAACAAATCGCTAATTGAATATAGGTCTTTTCAGTTCTACAAATAGTTATTGCCTCCTCTAATTCATCTATTGCCTTTTCAAATTGTTCCTCTTTCATTAACAAATACGCAATATTAATAAACATATTAATTCTAATACGCTGAAGTCTAAATAGATTTCCATACTTTTCAATCGATAACTCCACTAATTTTCTTATTTCAAATATGGTTTCTAATGGGAAAATGAAAAGAATTGAATTCAGTAGATAAAGATCCATCACATACAGCATATTCCGCTTAGAAACTCTTTCCCACACTTTATTGGCAGATATACTTGCTTCAGTAAAATCCTTCTTTTCCAACAAAGTAAGGAATGCTTGGCATAAATAATAAATTTCTTTAATTAAATAATCTTGTGTTTGGTGTTTTTCTAAATACTCTTTGGCTAACTCATTAACTTCTA
Source organism: Solibacillus sp. GQ1 (assembly GCF_059758555.1). Classification (NCBI taxonomy): domain Bacteria; kingdom Bacillati; phylum Bacillota; class Bacilli; order Caryophanales; family Caryophanaceae; genus Solibacillus; species Solibacillus sp. GQ1. Next base: position 177,776 of record NZ_JCAXEX010000002.1, read on the forward strand.
GTAATACTGTCTCATCATTATAGGACATGTAAAAAAAGCGATGAATAATTTCGTCTCGTATTGTAAATTGATAGTCATTTTGGAGAAATTTAAATTCTTCTAAACTCATATCAAGTTTATTTAAAATATTCAGGAACACAGATGCACGAATTTCTGTTCTACCTAGTTCAAACTTTGAATAAGCACTTTGGGTCATCAATGAATCTAATACGTAATTTTGAGATAAGCCTTTATTTCCACGGATTTCTTTTACTAATTCACCTAACATATATTAACCTCCCTAAATAAGTCATTTTTGACTATTTTTACAACTAAAATCTCCCTTATATTATCATACTGATAAAGGAGGTGAAGTTAAATTATGTACGAAGTGATGAGCGTTTTATTAGATATATGGTTAATTGGAGTAGGACAATAAAAATTTTACATTTAAATGATGGGGAGGATATTTAAAATGAAATTTAAAAAACTATTAGCTTGTGGTATTGCTACAAGTATTCTTTTCTCTACTTATGGAGGAGCTGTATCTGCCGCTACATATAAATCTCCAACTATTATTCAACATCAACAAAGTGAAGTTGATCAACTAGCAGGAGATTTAGAAGTTTTATTTACAGAATATGCATATCTTGACGGGGATCGCTATGTCCTTGACACTGAATTAGCCGCAGCATACTTTGGACAAGAAAATATTGCTGCTTTATCAGCTTTCATTAAATTAGTAAATGGCGAACAGCTTACTGAAGAAGATTTAATTGGGATTCCAGCTCCTGCATTTATGGCTGGATCCAATGGGACAGGTATGATTAGTGCAAATTCATGGGCAAGTTGTGTTGGAGACAGAATTTTAGAGTTTACAGGAATTGGATTCTTGAGTGGTGGAATGTGGGAACTAATTGAAAAGAAAAACTGGAACTTACTTGCTAAGGAACTAGTTAAGGTTGCAGGTAAAAATGCAATTAAAGGTGGCGCAGTGGGGCTAGCTGCTAGTTTAGCTTGGTTCTCAGTTGCATGCTTATAAAAATGAAATACTAATTTTTTTGTGTACTAACCTAATAATATAAACAACAACCCTATAAGATGGAATATCTTATAGGGTTTTATAGGGGAAAAGAGGGATAACAAGATATTGTTTAAATCAATTTTTATTGTTTAACCAAGATTTCTATTCTTTTTATAAGATAACTTAAGTGATAACCAATTGATGATCATAAGAATAATTGCAGCAATAAGCGCGACACCCAATATTTCAGTAGTTTCTTTAAGATCGGTTGGGATGCCCTTGAAAATTAATGTCAGCAATGCGAACATCACAAAAAACTTAAATGAGTTTTTTACTAAGCGTTTATTTTCTTTAGAATAGTCCGTACTTGTAAAGATTGCGGTATATTCAATACCGGATAAAATGTATCGAATTAAAATATAACCTGCAGGAATTACTATGTTTATAAAGGCAAAGAATTCATTATTAATAAAATCTTTATTATAGAATTGAATGGAAATTAATAAAAAGAAATTAACTATAATTACTAATAACAAAGCTTCACTGAAAAAACCTTTAATTTTATTTCTCTTATACTCATCTGACGGTAAAAAGAAAAGTAATGAATTTTTCATAATTATTCCTCCCAAAATAAATCATTTAATGTTAAATTGAGCGCTTTTGCAATGGCAATACATAGTGTTAACGAAGGATTAAACTTATTGTTTTCAATTAATCCAATAGTTTGACGTGTAACGCCTGTCCGTGCAGCAAGCTCATCTTGTGTCATATGTAATCCCGTACGTATTGACTTCACTTTATTCATTTAGCTTCTCTCCTATTTCATATTCGGTATTACAACTGTTTTAAATGTAACATATAAATTGCGTCCGCGCAATATATATATTACATAAATGCAATTTATATTTTGCATTCATCTAAATCCCAATAATTTTCAGGAGAGTTTGGATAGGTGGTAACAAAAACGAAGCGTCTTTATATAATGAAAAAGCGCGGATGATTTTTACACAATTGTGTTCGTAGTTGGATGAGGGGCACATCAATCTGAAAATCGCCATAAATGTAAATAATGTTGCTATATCAACTTTTCTACACATTACTTTTGAATAAGATATTACTTTTTTTTGAAAAAATACAAAAAAATGTTTACAGATAATGTGAGGATGAGTATACTTACACAATAATCAAAAAAATTCTAAGGAGGTCGAAGAAAATGATCATTATCAATAAATTAATGTCACTAGTAGTTACAACTTCAATGAAAACAAAAATCACACATTCGACCAGACTGGAATGGATTGCTTAAACTCTTGATTAATTAAGTATGCCCATACCGCAGGGAGAAGTGTGTCCCTGCGGTATTTTTGTGTCTTTTTTTACCGCAGGGGGAGTCTCCCTGCGGCATTTTTCATTTTTAGGGCACTTTAAGGAGGTGATAATCCATGATAGTAAACTTTTTTACCCTTTCGATCGCTATTACAAAACGGGAGCGTGAAATCTCTCGTGAGAAAGCAATTCATGAAGAAAAAGTAAAAAAAATCTTTGAAGAGAACAAAAGAAAAGTAGAGGATTACACGCGTCAACGTCATTATTAATTTTGGTAATTTAAAACAATGAAAGGTGGGAATTGAAATGATTTTTATGAGTAAGAGACGGTATGCAGTTTTATGGTTGGAGAAGGACTCAACGTAGCTACGGATATGAATATAAGTGTGGATGATAATACTTAACTCAAGTGAAGGGGCTGTACGAAAAGTAATATCATTTCACCCAGCTCCATATCAAGGTATTATTTAGCCGCGTTTGGCGCGGGGTGGCCGGATTTCAGAAATGAATGCTAAGACCTAATGGGAACAGAATCTTACCGGCCTCCAGCATCCTTGATTTTGTGGATAATCTGATTGTTGCTTCAACAGTGTGAAAGCATAAAATCGTACATAACCTTAATGTGGTAAATCTTTCTGAAGATCTCCTTAAAGAGAGAGTTCCATCTTAAGTAACAATTAAATAGCTTCCGAAACCCAGCTTTTGAGGCAATTTTTCCATTACTGTTATATAAGATTAGATATCATAGTTTATTGCGATAAAATATTTAAGTACGGTGGGATGGCTAAAGTCATTAAGAGAGCTGGCTGATTACATGAGTGGAGGAGAACAATGAAATTCTTCAAAAAGATGTCTGAATTTGAGCAAAGTAATTGGAAAAATGGAGCAATCCTTGGTTTTTATACATATATGTTATTGTTATTTATCAATTATATTTACGATTTAATATTTGAAACTGAGCCCCTTACTTCAGGAATAATTTTTTGGACGGGAATTTTAATAGCCTTTGGATACGAGTTAGTACTAAATTTAAAGTCTAAAAAAGACGTAAAAAATTGAACTGTATCTGGACAATATTTCGGAAGGATCGACCGTATTTTCGTTGACCCTACATATCAAGGAAACACGAGTAATTTAGTTGGAAGTCAGATACTCGATTTCAAGCTGAATATAGAGTAGTTAATGTATCTGGGAACAAGTGAATACAAAAAAGAAGACCATTGCCACAACAAGGGTCTTCTCTATGTCTCGTATGAGTGGCAGTACACTGACTGCCGCTAAAAGCGAAAATCTTCTACTATAAGGACTTTACTTTTTCTCCTGTTCAATAAATTCAACATTATTTAGTTTAGCTACCTTATAAATTTCACTTTTATCTTCTTGTAGGAACTGATCGTTTAAAGGAATTCGAATAGAATCTCCTACCATTGAAGTAAAAATATATTCTTCATGCTTACCTATATCATCGAAATAATATTCGAGAACTACTTCTTGGATTTCAGACCATTGAAACGTTTTTTCGTCGAATAATTTATTGGAGACCACTTCTTCTTTTCCTATATATGTATAACTTAAAATCGATAAATAGAAAACAAAGAGTCCACCTGCAATAATAACACTTGATAGGCTAAAAGTGAGTTTGTTCTGTTTAATTACCGGAATCATTAATCCGATAAATAAAACAAAACATGCAGCCATTACTAGTCTGAAATTTATTCCATCCGGATAGAGTATGATTGCCAATCTATCAAATAAAAATGTTTGAACATAGAACACAGGAAATATTGCACCTAAAACAGGTATGCTGATAAGGGATAATATGGCGAGCACTAAAAAGATTAGACGAGGCGAGTAATGAGTTCGCATTTTAATTCCTCCAATTATAATTTTTATGTTACTAACTTATACGGATAAGGAAAGATAAAGTTTCAATTTTCTGACTTTATTATTTGGGAATCGGGTTCTATAATTGAATCAAGCACTTTATTAAAAGTTCATGGAAATCTTGGATAGGCTGGGTTTTTGGTGTACTTATAAGTGTATATATTATAGGTATATGGAGAAACAGAGAAGTAGACTGGGGACATTTTGTTACTTTGAGTATAGGTGGTTTAGTTGGTACAGCTATTGGCTTATGGCTTAGGAATAAAAAGTTATTGCTGAAAGTAAGAAACAGAATTGAATTTATTCTCTTAATTAAAGTAACTAGGGTTTAGTGCAACAAGGATTTATAAGGTATACATAAATAAACTTAATGCCACGGCGTTATCATAAGGGCACCACTTCACGAACTTGTATAGCATATTTTTTATTCCACAATCTGTCCCAATTGATGCAAAAAAAGAAGACCGTTGCCTCAACAATGGTCTTGGGTCCTAGCTGCCTGAAATTTAATGATTATTGATTAAGAGATTCTTTTGTTATTGTTTCTAAAAGCTCAAATAAGCCACTATCATTCGAAAATTTATAATATATATGATCGCTATCATTGTCATCTTCATAGACAAATATTAATTTTTTTTGAGTTGGATTAAGTTCTAACTCATAAAGCTTATTCAATGAAATATTGATAAAATAATTTCCATCCGCATATGAATCTGAACTAGATGATATTTCAAATTTTGAATTCTTAAAAGCTTCTAGAATTGCTGTTTTATCCTCCTCAGACAGCTTAAGTTTTACAAAAAGCTCTTCTGTCTCATGATCCAATTTATAACCGTCAACATTAACGTGTTCTGATTTAAAGTCTATATCATTAAAAACTTCATCGCTGGCTAATGTATTGCTGTTAAAAACAAAGAAAGCCACGAATAGGGCAACTATAAAAAAATGAATATACTTACTATCATTTTTTTACTCTTAACTTTAGAATTCATAAGCAACCTCCAATTCCCCCCTTATCATTAAATAGTTAGAACTGGTAATATTTTACTCAAAAAATCAGAAAAAGCAATGTTTGGTATTGAACAAACGCAACATATTCTGTACCAAGAGGTTATGGGGAGTCGAGATAATCCTTTAATTCTTAGTAAATTTTACAATTGTATATAAGATGGTTATTCCACAATATCGCCCTATAACGGAAAAACGCGATTTTCTTATTGAAGATTCGCGCCAAATTGTTGAATAAGAGGTCGTCTTATTCAGGTGGTATAATACCTTACATAAAAAAGAAATACCAAATACGATTTTGAGTACGGGAATAGACTGTAATTAACAACATCTTTTGTTTTAATTGTCTAGACTAGAGTATTGCTATAACATTTTTAAATTGAATAATAAATAATCCATTCAAAAGGAGGTTAAGGACATTCTTACAAATAAATATATACGTCCTCTTGTATTTCCAAGTCTTTTGTTTATAAGTATGACTATTTTAAATATTTATCAAGATAACGGGATTCAGTGGGGGGATAATCTTTTTCTCTTCCTTTTCACATTAGTTTTCTACAACTTAATTTTATTTTTGCTTAAACGGTTTAAAGAAACACCCCCATCAAAATAACTTTTTATTTGTTGAATAATTCGAGTAATACAAATACATAAGAAATAAAGTTCCCAAATGAAAGTTTGTGGTCAACAGAAAAATCGGTAAAGGTGTAGCATTTTAACAAAGTTCGATTAATAGTAAGTTGGAACGCTGATTTTTTACAGAAAGAAACCAACTGTTTTGAAACAAAGTTTGATCAAAATAGTTGGTTCTTTATTTATCTAGTTTGGTTCTTATAAAAATTTTGATGATTGCGGATGCGAATATTCAAGAAAAGCGCCCTATAATTGAATATCAAATAAACTATTTAGCTATTTAAAACTACACATCTGCATTTAATAACTTGTAATCATTATCAAAATAGGCATGTATTCTGTGTCCACCAAATAAATCTCCATCATAATATTCACAGTATATATCATCTGCTCTAATTTCAATTGCATAGAGGGTAATTGCTTCGGCAAATTCTTCTTTGGTTATATCATATTCCCCTGCATCTACAGCATCCCAATTTAGATTTTCATCATCCTCATCATACTCGGGCCAAAAATCATTTTTGTAATTAATTAATTTCTCTGTTATGGCTATTTTAGCCTTTTGCTCGAAGTTCTCTAAGAATGTGAAAAGTTTTTCTGCTCTTTTAATCATCTCATTTTTATCAACCAATTCATTTCTTATGTTTAATGTCCAAAGTATTTCCCCATTACTTGCCTTAAATGTTTTACAATCCTCATCATATGCAAATACCCCAATTAATTCACTTTTTATTGATTTTTCCATAGCCCAATCCCCTTCATAAATAGTCTATTTTATTTTACTTAAGAAGTGTCCTCAATTAAATAGCACGTCGCTTTGGGGACGTTATTTAAAGGAAATCCTATTCTGTTATCGAAATAGAGTATATGAATGATTAATTTTATTATTTATAAGTTTAATATTAAATGGGGATGGATAAATTTGCAGTTAAAATATTTTATTATTCTATTTATACTCGTAGGATTACTTTGTGCTTGCAATGCCAACATAGAACCAAAGGAACATTTAGGGGAAATATATAGTGTTGCATTGGACGCTATAATGCAACAGAATAAAGAATTAAATCGTGGTATGGAATTTATAGCTATTGATATGAGTAATTTCAAGAATGTAGAGGAAAGTGATAAAGAAAAAATTTTAAGCTACTTGAAGGAAAAATATAAAGTTCATGTAATGGATGCTACTTTTGAACAACTCGAAGAAAAAGGATTATATAATGCCGATACAATGTCTCTAGATGGTGTACTCCTTACAATAGATAAGGTTGATTTTAAGTTTAAAAACGACACTGTTTTTGAAGTTTCCAAGTATCATTCTAATTTAGGCGCCGTCGGGTTTGAATGTAGAGTACATTATAAAGATAATGAATGGAAAGCTAAAGAAGTAAAAATGACTTGGATAAGTTAATTAGACTTTCAGTAGCGAATAGTTAAAAAAATTATACAAGACAAGATTCAATAACGTTCCCAAATAAAAGTTTGTGAATACAGCAGAAAGGCAGGAATGTTGTTATACAACATTTTGTGTCTTTTTCTTTTGAACATTGGGTCATCTTTTATGCACTGCCCAAAAACACGTTATTCAACAATATGGCCCTATACACGGAAAAATGCGATCTTCTTATTGAAGAATCGCGCCCTTTTGTGGAATATTACCGCTTTTTGCTTGTTAAACTAAAGCACTCCGTTAGTTTAATTAGTTAGTATCAAGTAATAGTGTTTTGTATCTTGTAATAATCTAATTAATTCAAAGGATGATTTGAAGGCAATATATATTGCAATACCTGATAACATAGTTGTAAGTACACCGCTATCTTTAAGCATTTTTCTATTTTTCTTATAAAGGATAAGCGTTGTTATAATAATTATTAGTAAGTATAATACCGATAAAATTAGTTTTGCCAATACCAATTTACTCTCATTTACAGCATTCATGTAATTTTCTAAATCTTCCCGATTTGAATCACTCTCTTGGATAATAGATATATCTCCTTTGTAGCCGACCTTCCAAGAAAATTTATTTTGTTCTTTTAATACAGTGTACTCATAACCCAAAGATTGTTCATCACCAATAATCCCTGAATATTCCTCTGTGTCCTCCTCAGTTTGGGAACAGGCAGATAAGATTAAGGTGAAATTAAATAGCATTAGCAAAATACATTTTTTCAGTTGAATTCCTCCTGTCTTTCGCCAAATTCATTATTGTCTTCTTCAACTAATCTGCAACTTTAGTTTAAGTACATTTCTTCTCAATCTCACACTAATATTAACATAAGAATCCTTTTTTATTAGGTATTCTTATACCATTAAATGGCCCTATAACGGAAAAACGCGATCTTCTTATTGAAGAATCGCGCCCAGATTGTTGCATAAGGATGGCATCAGTTCTATATTTAGAATACTAAAAAAAGAGATGTTAATAATTTACGCTTTGGGAACTTCTCATTATTATAAACGTATACTTATAAAACTGTTTTATTGGAGGATTATTTGTGAATGATTACATACAAACAATGAGAAATTTAATTGGCCATGAAACCTTATTAACAATAGGCTGTGGCGCTATTATTGAAGATGAATTAGGACGTATTTTGTTACAAAGAAGAACGGATAACAATACTTGGGGAATCCCAGGCGGCATTATGGAAATCGGGGAAACTTTTAAGGAAACAGTAATGCGAGAAGTTTTAGAAGAAACAAATTTAGTGTTAAAAGATTTATCTTTATTTGGCTTATACTCTGGCAAAAAAGGATTCGCCTCTTATCCTAATGGAGACCATGTGTACAGTGTACAAATAATACTATTTACCAAAAATTATGAGGGCGATCTAAATATGAACAATGAAAGTAAAGAATTATATTTCATAGCAAAAGAGCACTTACCTTCTAACTTAACTCCCACACAAGCACCATTTATTTTAGATTGGAAGTCAGATACTCAAAAACCAATATTAAAATAAATTAAACAGTTGAAGTGGCAGCGTTTATACTCGCAAAGCTTTGTTCATAAATTGGTCCGATAGTTGAACACAAGTCAAACACCTCTACGAAAACAGCGTTTTTATGAATAACCGAAATATAGAAATGTCACGTTTGGGCGCAAAAAAGATTCAGAAGCATGACGTTTTACTAAACAAAAAGGTTAGCGTCTTAAACCTAGATTAAATAAATTAAAACGTATGTACTTAATTAGAAGGGAAATTGCAGAATATGTTAAAACAAAATAAATAAAGAGCCCTCCACTTTAAATTGTGGAGGGCTCTTTATTTTAGCTAGAAAATTAAGATGCTATTTTTACAAACTATGTATCAGCCTGTTTTACCAATAATTATTTTTTTAGTTGTTAAAGACTTACCAGTTTTTGCATTAGAAAATACGATTAAACCATAACCCCAATATGTAGAAGTAGGAGAACCAGATTTATAGACATATGTTTTTACATTAATAGCAAATTGCGCACCCGAATCGCCCGAAAATAAAGTCTCGACTGACGATTTTGCTCCAACAATAGTTGTAAGGGTTGCAAGTTTAACATACCCTAGAAATCCTAATGCCATACCAGATGCAGTAACTAATAGAGCGTCTGCAGCCGCAGTTTTATTTTTTTGCTTTATTGAAATTGTTTTGTTTATAGTTTCATACAAGTAATGATTAGTACCCCCACCAATATCATAGGCAAATGGAGTAATTTCTGTATCAGGCATAAGCTCATATCCTGACTCTAGTGGCTCTAGTAACTCTAGTGACTTTATTTTTTCGGAATAATTACTTTTACTCTCCAAAACCTGTTGCTTGGCATCAACTTCTAATTCATTCGCTTGTGCTAATGGACTAAAAAGGCTACTTAATAAAATAGCAGATGAGCCTATAATTAGTTTCTTCATAATAAAAACCTCCTAAAAGTGATAAAAATTGTGTATCATAGTTATATAACAAAAATATATATAATTTTACAATCTTTTAGAAGTATTATATTTTTTTGAAATTTATTAAAAAAATGGTGGTTGTGAGTATGCGTTTATTAAAATCTATAAACAACTTTTTAGAAAGTAAGTATATGTTTCTTATACTAGGAACATTATTAGCTATAGTAGCAATAGCGCTTTATGTTAGGGGTTTAGGTGGTCTTTCTATCTTTATAGCTTCTCTTTTCTCTATTTCAAATTTGATATTATTTTTTTATGTAAATAAATATGGGTTTAAAAATAAAAAATAAAGAAGTCAGTCTTCGTAGAGGACTAAACCCTTGCTTGGTAACATTTCATAAAAAAAGGCATCCATTGTATTCACCATTGGATGCCGCTTTCATATTTCGATAATTTTTAAAAGCACTGTTTGTTACATTCTATTGGTCCTTTAACGAAAAAGAGCATTTCCTTTATTCAAGGAACGCACCCTTTAGCGGAAAAATGCGATCTTATTATTGAAGAATCGCGCCCGATTGTTGAATATTAATATATTGATTTCAGCCTTTTACTTGTTGCCCCTATACTTAATAAAGATCTCTTTAAATCTTTTCTAAAATTGATTTAACGAATTCAGTTTTCTCTTCAGCATATTTATGTTTATTATCTTTGATTTCATTTGCCAAGTTAAGTTTCAATTGTTCATATTCAATTCTTGCTCCATCATTCACCCGCAAATAATCTCTAAACTTCAATTGTTCAAGTAAATATTTATTTCCACTTTGATACATATGGATTTGGTGGGTTCTTAGTTCACCCTTACTAAAATAATGTCTTTCAGGTAAAATGTTTATTCCTTTATACGAATATCCCAAATCCTCTAAAAGTGCGGCAGTATTACCACCCATATCAAAATCTTTGATTTCTACAGCAATATCAATAATTGGTTTTGCACTTAAATATTTTACTGATGTGCTTCCTATGTGATGAATATTTATAATATATTCACCTATTTTATCTTGTATTTTTTCTTTCTCTGATAAAAATTCCTTATTCCATTCTTCTGTCCAATGTACTAAAAATACATCTCCTTTGGGCAAACCTAACATCTTAATCCTCCTTAAAACTTATTACCGTTTTTATTGGAATATAATACCATACTTGAGGGTTCTTCTTCTTGCCCTAATCTTTCCCTTTAGTTAAAGTTTAATTCTCCATAAACACCAAAGTAAATAATATGGCCCTATAACGGAAAAACGCAATCTTCTTATTGAAGAATCGCGCCCGATTGTTGAATAACGAATGCCATTATAAGGTTATGAACAGCAATACTCCCAAACTTCGCTTTGGGAATGTTTCAAACACAGCTATGGTAAAACATGGTTGTGTTTTTAAATATAATTTAGTTCTAAGATTCCTCTAGACTTTTGACTTCAAATGTCTTTTTCGTTTTTTACTTAATCTGTTTTACTTTCATCGACATCTACTGGCAATACAACTATATCTTCATTTGAATATTGGTTCTGTCTATCCGAAGATACAGTGATTGCATCGTTTACAGTGCCGATTTCTTTTACTGCTTCTTCATCAGCGTATTCTTCGGAATAATCGAAATACTTCTTACATGAATGTTTTTGGTCAAATCCAGATTCGTTATTAGAAAAGACTGTGCTTTTCCATTTAGAATTAAGCTGTTACATTCAAAGTGGAATAAGCAATAAATCTAATATTTAAAAAGGTTATGATAGGTTTTGAAATTCAAAACGAATGATAGAGTGAACGGATCTTTCGCGAAAAACGTTTTGAAATGAGGTGTCATATGGACGAGAAAATAATTTCATTAATTAAATCCAAACAAGAAAAAGGCATTAAATTGTTACTTGAACAATACGGGGGACTCATGAAAGCTATTGCGCTCAAATATCTGGCTAGTAGACCTCAAGAATTAGAGGAAACAATGGCAGATATAACAATTGCTATTTGGTATCATATCTACGACTTTGATTCGGGGAAAAACACGTTCAAAAATTGGGTAGCAGCCATTGCGAAATTTAAAGCAATCGATGTTTTACGAAAATTAGAGCGACAAGTTCCCACAGCAGAGCTACAAGATAATTTACCTTTGCTAGAATCTAAACAAATCGACTGGCAAATAGTACTGAATAGTTTACCTATTGAAGAACGCCAAATTTTTGATAGCTACTATTTTAAAGGGAAATCAACGACAGAAATAGCAGATCAATTTCAAATGAAACCATCCTGGGTCCACAATAAATTATCACGAACTAGAAAAAAACTAAAAGATCAATTTTTAAAAGGGGGGGGTGTAAAGATGAGCATTTATAAAGAGTTAAATGAAGTAACTATTGATTTAAGTGAATTTGACGTGTCACCGCTCACCAATTATGAGAAAAAGCGTGTACAAAAACTCGTGAAAAAGAAGTTGAAATTAGTGAAGTCCCATAAAGGGATGGGCGTTGCAGCAGCTACTCTGGCAATCGGCTTATTAGCTATGAATCATCAAACGATTGCCAATATGCCGTTCATAGCAGCATTGTTAGAAGATTGGCAAGTAACTGAGCAAGTGGATTGGTCACCTTACAAAACAGTGATTGGTGAAACGCGTACGACAGAAATGGGCGATTTAACATTAAATGAAGTGCTTGTTAATTACGATAAAATAATGATTAGTGCAACGTTTGATAAAAATGAAGAGACCGTTTTTTCTTATCGACATCAATTAAAGCCTACTGTCATTATTAATGGTGAAAAAGTTGAAGCGAAAGGTATATCAGCACAATCGATTGCACAAAACAGTTCAATGTATACAATTTATAATGAGATTACATTAGCTGAGCCAGTAGCTGCTGCCAATTTTGATATACAAATTATGTATGACGAAATGCATACCCCACAGACAAAAACGCTAGAAGGTGAAACACTTGAACAGCCGTGGGTATTTGACATAAAGGCTTCTCAGCTTACTGTACAAAATGAAACAGCGGTGCATGATTTACACCAAACAATACAATTACAAAATGACGAGCAATTTGTAATTGATCGAATCGTAACAACTCCGATTTCTACAACCATTTATTATAGTGGTTTTTCATCTGATCAATCACCGAATATTAATCTTTTTGATGCGGAGGGGAACCGTTATCACTGGAATTCTGCATATGGAAATGATGATGGTACGGGAGAAATTAATTATACAGGTGCATCTTTTTTAGAGAGTGAGCTTTTCATCCAAGTTTTCTCTACTTCCACAGAAGATGATGCAATCAGTGGAAAAGTAAAGATTTTAAATTAATTTTTGATTTATCAGTTCCAGGCATCCATACAAATTTAAAGAGGCGTCCGAGAAGTCATTTTGGGACGCCTCATCTTTATGATTAAGTAGAAAATTTATATGTATAACAGATTCAAAAAAGGTTCCCAAATGAAAGTTTGGGCATACACCACAAAGGCACGAATGTTGTTAAATCAACATTTGTACCGTTGCGCTTGAACGATTATACAGTTTACTATACATTTGGTATAAATTGTTGAAGTTGCAACGTTTATACTCGCAGAAGCTTGTTCATAAATTTGCATAAAAACTTGAGTAACATTTTTTATCTTTAAAAGTGTTATTCAACAATATGGCCCGATTGTTGAATAACATCTAAAGACGATTCTTCAACTAACTGATCCGTTAGTTAAATAAACTCAACGATCATCTAGCGTTATGGAATGAAATGGAATAAAGTGTAATAAAATGAATGCACTAATGATATCACCAATTTAGATACTGAGGACGATAACATAAGAAGAGGTGGTAAATTGTTTAAGATATTAATAGGAGTAACTTCTCTAATATTTATAATTATTGGCATGTTACACGTTTTTTGGGCATTTGGTGGAGGTTGGGGAGTAAAAGCGGTTCTTCCGACTAAAGATGACAGTAAATTGCCAGTTTTACAACCAAGAATGTTAGGTACACTTTTGATCGGTTTATTTTGCTTTTTTGCATCTGTTCTACTATTAGTTCAAATAGATTTATTTACAGTCATCCAACCCTCCCCCCTTTCAAAGTGGCTTTGTATAACTGGAGGAATTGTTTTCTTATTACGTGCTATTGGTGAAGGAAAATATGTAGGTTTTTTCAAGAAAATAAAACATACTAGATTCGCAAAACAAGATACCGCCTTCTATTCACCTCTTTGTGTATGGATTAGTCTTATTTTTTTGCTAGCATCATTTATATAAATTTGAATAAATGACAATTAACAACAAAGATTTTCTTTCAGGAGTTGAAACGTTACGATATAGCCGTTGCTTTTGATATATTAGCTTCCGGATGCGGCATTTCAATTTGCCCATAGAAAGTATTGTTCATTTATAATGTCTGATGAGTTATTTTTTATTGTTACACTTACTTTCCTATTACCTTTGTTTATTAGATTTATTACAGTTAAAAGTAGCACAAAATCTACAAAATAAATCTAATAAAAGTTCACAAAAGATTATGGGCATAAGAAAAAACGGTAAACGTTACTACAACAACGTTTACCGTTTTTTTATTGAAATATTGTTTGTACCGAATTTTATGAAAGTCGCAGAAACGTTACTAAAGCAACTTTTATACTATTTATTACATTCTAATATGTATTACTAATATTTGGTATAATTATCCATAATGGGTGAGGTGAGAACAATTTGAAAAATATCTTGAAATTTATTGTACTTTTATTTACTCTATCAGCTTGCACACAAACGGATAGAAGTGAGAAGGAAGAAATTTTTGATGAGAAAGAATTATTATATTTATTTGAGAACTCTGATACCAATCAAAAGTTTAAAATAGTCCATGTTAATACTTTATTTGATAGCTACCTTGAAAAAGTAAAAAATTATACAAGCCAATCAAACTTGGAATTATACAAGGAGGAGGTTATCCAACCTGTTTACAGCGACTGTTTTGAAAATGGAGAGTTCATACATATAGTAGATTCCGTTCTTAATAAGGCTCCAACTAGTTTAACCGAATTAAAAATTGTAAGTGAATTAATTGAAAGTAAAAAAGATGACATAAATGCACTTATTCAAGATGCACTACTTCAATCCGCTAAGCTACTACAATCTGAAAGTGACGTAGCAGTATGTGTCTTTCCATCTAGTAATTCCAATGTTGTTATGTATACGGTAGGTGCTGGTAAAATTCTGATTCCTTATAATGAATACTTTGAAGATGATTTTATAAAGGTTGCTTTAGCACATGAATATCATCATAGTACTTGGGCAGAAAGTTATTTAAGTACTCATTCAGGTTCAGTCTTAGATAATCTTATATTTGAAGGAAAAGCTGTTATGTTTGAAAAAACTGTATATCCTGATATTGAAATTACACAAATGGATTTCACTTATAATAATGAATTTTGGTCTAAAATTGAACCTGATTTAAACAGTAAAGATATAAATCGTTCTTTAGAAATCTTATATGGTGGTAAAGGGCTGCCTTTATTTTATGGGTATAGTGAAGGCTATAAAATGATTAAATCCTACCTCGACTTACACCCAAATCTAACTCCAGAAGAATGGACAGGATTAAGTACAGAAAAAATTATTGAAAAGGGGAAATACTTCGATAACTATAATTAAATCAATGTATTAACAATCGGTTCAATTAAGCTCATTGCAAAAAATAATATTGCACTTAGATAAAATTATACAGTTCTTTACAAAATAACGTTCCTAAATGAAAGTTTGAGAATCCAAAAAAATCCACAAACGCTTTTAAATCAGTGTTTGTGGATTTTTGTGTGGAATATTATGCGGTGTTTTATGCAATTATTTAGGAAGAAAGAAAACTCATTCTATTATTTTCTTTGAATCGTCAGCAATTTTAAAGGATAGAATTTCGCGATTTTTCTCTATTATTTCCTTATTTTTAGCTATCGTTTCCTTTATATTTAGATGGATTTCATTATCGAAAATTTCAAGATGGTTTTTAAGTTTTGTATCTAATTGAGGTACTGATGTTTTACTATTATCCATAACAATTTAATCCTCCTTTATTCGCTATTATAATGAGGGATATAAAACTTTTCTTTCCCCAGAAGACTATTAATTCATTATTACATTAACTTCTTGAAACGATTCTAGAGAAATGACTACATTCAATTGTTACATCATAATTTACTTTGCAAATCCTCTGAAAGCTTAAAGACCATAATGCGTTCCCCAGTTATTGTGCTCAAATCACTATAAAAACTCACCACTTCCATACCTGTTATGGTTAGTATTGCTTCTTTTATTTCTTCTACACCCGATTCCACCAAGCTATTTCGCATTTTTTTAACTGATAATAGGCCCTCTTTATTTTGGCATACTGCATATTCAGCAGGTGTTAAGACCCCCCCTAACACAACAACCACCATATCTCGCAAGATATCTGATTTAACCGATACGGAACCGCGCCCTAGATAACTTTTCTCCCAATTAGTTAACACTTTACTGATTTCGGCTTCAAGAGCACCCTTTGTTTTATTCATCGTGACTTCCATCCCTTCCATTCCACAATTAATCTTTATATATTTATTTTATAGTCTGTGTTACCTCTAGTTTCTCCCATATAGCATATATAAATATTATTTCTCTGCACCATTTCTAACAAGTCCATAGCTTTCATTTCTAAAAAATAAAAAAACCGACAATCAAAAAATAATGGTTTCAAATATCAAACCATTTACTTTTAAAATTGTCGGTTTACTTTTAACTAACCTAATCTAGGTTTTTTAAAATGTCTACCTATTATTTAAAATTATTATTCTAATTCCTTTTTGAATGGATAATCAATATCCAAAATATTGACTACCAAACTAAGGAGAAAACTCTATTTATAATATATAAAATATTAATACTTAGATTATTCTCTGTCAAGTTTAAGATAATTGAATTTATATTAAATATTTAGCTTCAGCACTAGCTTCTTGGTATAGCGAAAGCGGTTTTTGGAGAAAAGCATCAGCGATTGTTTTAATTGGGTTTCTGTGTGGAATCTCTTATTTTCGGAATTTTGTTTTTCAAAAATTAGACATTTAATACGATAAGAGAAATAATGTTCCCAAATATGCACTTCAACTAATGTGATGGTGGGCTATGGTTCAATGGAGAGGGGGAAGGATATCTTTACACGTTGTTGTAGCAGCATTAACCGTTTTTTTATTCGAACATTATGCTTCCTTTAAAATTGTTCAATCAAAAGGCTCAACTAGTTTCTCTTCAGCCAATGTTATACTTTTAATAGTGAGGTGACTAGAATGAAAAAATTGAAACTTGTGATTGCAGGAATTATTGGAATTTACATTATTACGTTTATGTATCAGCAGCATCGAACGATTCTTGAATACCGACAAATTCCATACTATTCATTAAAACTATTGGCTTCTCCAATTGCAGAAATAATCGAATTTCATGAGAATGCTGATAATTATGAAGAGGACGAACGAAAAGAAATGCTTGGGAACATAAATGTTATGTTTTCAACAATTTTTAATAAAACAGGTGTAGGGCTTTCAACTGAACAAAAGATCCATGATAGGTATTTCTATAAATACAATGAAGCAAGAATAGACTTTGCTCTTAGTTTTGATAAATATATGGAAGCAACAACACGTGAACAAAGGGAACAGGCATATAGAGAGCTAAAGAGTGAATACAGCGACTATCAGACATTTCTTCAACTAGCAGAGGATGATTTAATGTTACCTGATCCTACTCTTGAATGAATTTCAGCATCGGACTTGATAGTAATTAAAAACAGACTTTTTCCGTGGCACTAAACTTAAAACTCCTCTGAAAATCCCAGCCCCCACACAAGCAAGCGCTGTTTAACTTTGCTTGTGCGCGGGAACTTAAAGTACAACAGTACTGGGGGAATTTCAATGGAAAAAGTTCAGAAGAAATGGAACAGCTTGAGTCGCAGAAAAAAGGTTATAAGGGTTCTTATACTTCTTTTGATTTTACTATATATAGGGGTAATGTTATGGCATACATATAAACCGTTGCCGAAAGATATTTCCTATGAAGGGGACTTACATAGAACAGACAATATTGAAATGATCACGGATTTAACTTATGCGCAAGACCAAGATGGAACGGATCGAAAACATGAGAATCATATATTTGATGAAGTTTATACATTGATTGATGAAGCCGAACAGTTTGTCGTGATGGATTTCTTCTTGATGGATGGGTATTTCGATGAAAAAGAAGATTTCCCGCAAATCGCAGATAGTCTCTCTGACAAGCTTGCCGAGAAAAAGAAAAACAATCCGGATATGCCGGTTATTTTTATCACCGATCCGCTAAATAAGGGCTATGGTTCCTATGAAACGCCATGGTTCAAGAAGATGCGTGAAGCCGGAGTAGAAATTGTTTATACCGATTTGGAACCACTGAGGGATTCCACGCCGATTTATTCAGGCTTATACCGATTATTTTTTCAATGGTTCGACCGTGATGGCGAAGGATGGATTGCCAACGCCATGTCGAGCAAAGCACCAAAAATGACCGCATCCTCCTATTTGGAACTGCTCAACGTGAAAGCCAACCACCGCAAAGCAGCAGTTTCGGAAAAGGAAGCGATTATTACTTCATCAAACCCGCATGATGCAAGTGGCTTCCACGGAAATCTTGCTTTGAAAGTAACGGGGCCCGTCATAAACGATATTCTGGAGGCAGAAGAAGCGGTGTCGCTCATGTCGGATGGTCCAAAATTGCCGAGGGCGGAGATTCCTCAGCAAGATGACGGCCAGTATGCGGTACAGTATTTGACCGAGAAAAAAGTTTTGGATGCCTTACTTGAAGATCTGGAGGCGACAAAAGAGGGAGATAAAATTTGGGTTGGCATGTTCTTTATTGCACAGCGCGGCATTGTGAACGCTTTAACAGATGCAGTAAACCGTGGCGTGGAAGTGAATATGATACTAGATCCAAACGAAAACTCATTTGGCCAGGAAAAGTCCGGTCTGCCGAATCGGCCGGTTGTGAACGAGCTGCTTGAAGATACAAATGAACAAATCAACATTCGCTGGTACAATACCGTAGTCGGCCAATACCATACAAAAGCCATCTGGATTCAAACAGCGGAACAAACAATCATTTCAAGCGGTTCTTCCAATTATACGGAACGTACATTAGATAATTACAATTTAGAAAATAATGTACGAATCCTTGCTCCAAATGATAGCGCGCTTGTCTTGGATATGGAACGATATTTTGAACGGATTTGGAAAAACGAAGATGCCCTCTACACTCTAAATGTGGAAGAATATCAGGATAACCTGTCCTGGTGGCAACGCTGGATTTACTCGGCTCAAAAAGCAGTTAAATTAACTACTTATTAGTTAATCTAGCAGCATTTATATGTAACCTGGGAATCCCTGGAAAAGCAACAAGTGTTATTAAATCAACGTTTGTTGCTCTTTAATTTAGTTTGATATAATGAATTACGAAATCACTTATAGAATAGAGTTTGATTACGAAAGAAAAATAATCGGAATTATCGAAGGTCAAAAAATATGAAACAGTATATTGTAGAAAGGGATTCAGAATTGTTCCTCGTTGTTCAAAACCCTTCTATTCCTTACTTTCAAATACTGTTATCTCTTTAGCTTCAAATGTTAGTCTTTCGGAATCGACACTTGTTATTGGCTCTTCAAAATATACTGAAACCGCATTATTTTTATATAATTCATCAAATGTTAATGCATCACCAGCTTGAGTCTTAATAATCGTTTCGTCGGTTATTTTTATAGTACAAGAATAGCCTATGTCATCATTACTGTTATTCGATTTTCTAACTAGATCTGAACACCCAACATTGATGCTATCTTCTTCAATTGAAGAGATTTCTCCGTAAATAGAATATGTTTCATTTGAACAAGCAGTAAAAAAAATGAAACTAAATATTAAAATTAATTTCTTCATATAAACACCTCCACGGGCAAGAGTCACAGTCTTAGTAGGAAAATAGAAAAACAGCGGGAAGCTTCTCCCACTGTTTTTTATCACAACCCAACCAAAATAAAACACTGGTCATCGTTATTGTATTTACTATAAATCGTTTCCTTGTTTTCGAGGGCACTCTGTATGGTCTCTTTTGTCTGTGCCAATGGACAGGAGATGGATTCGTTCAATAAATCATTTAAAGTGTTACATTCAAATGCTTCCGAAACGCCATCTGTGTACAAAAGAATTTTTGTCCCGCGTTCATAGTGCAAAGTTCTCGATTTAAAAAGTATGTTTTCGAATGTTCCTAATGGCGGATTGGTTGCACCTAGCTCTTGCTGTACACCATTGTTGTCTACCTGCAGGATGGCAGGGGGATGACCAGCATTTATATATTCAATCGTCTGTGTACGAATATCAATATTTAAATAGATTGCTGTACAGTAATGCCATGCATCCTGGTTATTTTGAAATAAATCGTGCAAGTATTGGTCCAGCTCCTGCAATACCTTTTCAGGCGCAGCTTCCCGTGATATTAACTTTTGGAACATCGATTGAAGGGACATCGTAATTAAGGCCGATGAAACCCCATGCCCCATCACATCCAATAAAATAATTGCATATTTTTGGGGCGTTACTTGATAAAATCCAAAAATATCCCCGGATAATGATTTGGAAGCATGGTAATAAGAGAGAATCTCAATATTGTCATTGGTGATGTCATTCGTTAATGCGGTTTCCTGAACTTTTTTGGCAATCTGTAAATCACGCTCGGTTTCGCGCATGATTTTCGTGTTGATTTGATTGGCCTGCAAGAGATCCTGTTGCTTTCTTTCCAATTCCAAAAGGGCCTGCTCTTTTTCTAAATAAGCATCTTCCGTCATTTTTCTGGCGTTAATGAGCGCGTCTTCCAATGCACTGCGATTACGGATCGGAAAGATGACACAGGTAAACGGATGATTATCATGGACAGATGCATTTAATAATATAGGAATTTCTTCTTTCATTACGGATAGTAATGTCAGGAACATTTCCTCTACCGCCTGCTTCACTTTCATCATTGGTACTAAATAGAGCTGACAGAAAATCTGAGAGGAAGGAGATAATAGCACATTAAAATGCTTTCCTATAAGATGCTCAGATGATGGATAGTGCAGCAAATTTAGCATTGTCTTATTTATAGTAAGTATTTCACCTTGTGCAGATAGAGTGAGAAGCCCGCATGGAGCGTTTTCTATGAGTTCATCCATTTATAAATCCCACACCCTCACCGATAAGGGGCACAGATTGCTCCAATAAATAATCTTTAATCAATTGAATGGTTTCCTCTGGGTCGCTCATATGTGGACAGTGACCGATTGCATTCATATAGACAATCGTGCTGTTTGGCATATTCTCATGTAAGTACTCGCCAACTACCTTTGGTGCAATGACATCTTCCGAGCATTGTAAAATAAGGGAAGGTACCGTAGCTTTCGGAACATCTTTACGACTATCAGTAAAGAAGCAAGCCTTTGCAAAAGTATTGGCGAATAAAGGATCGGTAGAACAGAAACGATCTTCCAAATCTTTTGCCACACCTGCTTTTGCCGTATTGTTTAATAATGTAATCGAGAAAGCATTGGCCCAGCCGATATAATTTTTTTCCATCATGTCCATTAAATTGAGTAAGTCCTTCTTTTCAAAACCACCGTAGTATACAGGCGGATCATTTATATAGCTTGGCGACGGAGCAATCATGATTATTTGTGAAAAATATTCCGGTTTCTCTAACGAAGCCAATAAACCGATCATACTACTTACCGAGTGACCGACAAAAACAGCATCCTTTAAATAGAGCGCTTCACAAACATCCAATAGATCCTGTACGTAACCGGACAGTTCTCCATACTTTACAAGGTCAAAAGCTGTAATATCTGAATTTCCAAACCCGACATAATCAAATAAAACCACTTGATAATCCTCTTCAAAAGCAGGGAAAATGTCATTCCATACCGTTTGGTCGCAACCAAATCCCGCAGCGAATATTAGAGGTTTTTTACCTTTACCTCGAATATGTACGTTATTACGTTTAACCGTATTTTGAATCATGAAATAGCACTCCCTTCAAATGGTAACCTATAACATTTTAGATTTATATATGTTTAAAACATAAAAGTTTATCTTCTATTTAACAATCATTCTGTATGATATTGGGTTATAAGTAAAGGGATATGGATATTTATTACTTGGAATCTATCACTTTTCGGTTATAATTTCAATTCAAATAGAATTGGGGAGAGAAGTTTAATAAAAATCAACAATATGTTGAATATTGTGCATTGCTTCCATTACTCGTCCATTTTAAAATAAGAGTATGAAATGAACAAGTTGTTCAATTTTGAGGAGGAAGCAAACAATGAGTAAAGTATCTAAACTATTAATGGCAATTGCTAGTATTATATTAATCGGATTTGTGGGGAAAGCGTTTATTCTGGATGAAGCGGTGAAAGGGTATTTAATAACGTTCTTTTTTGTCGGAGCAGGATTGGCGCTGTTACGTTTATTTATTAACTCGATGATCGGTAAAATGAAAGGGAAACCTATTGTTGTGAAAATCGGATTCTTCGCTGTACTTTTAGGTCTAGGTATACCGTTCCAAAACTGGTTCCGTACAGAAGTCATTTTCTCGATGAGTAAAGCGTTTATTGTGCCAAGTATTTCAGTGATGGTTGCAAGTGTCGTGTTGATGACAATTGTGTATGGCATTATTGGGAAACATATTCAAGCAGCGCGTGTAGAGGAGCTTCAATTAAATTAACAGGACGGTGGGAAGGTTCTCACTTTCAAATAAAGAAAGCCGATTCGTACTTGAAATTTCGTACGGATCGGCGTTTTAGCGGACGCGATTCTGTAATAGGAATCAGCGTCCGTTTTTAATAGTGGGTATTGTTAAACAACACATCCTTTTATAGTCGAAATCTTAAAGAAGTCTTGGGACGGAAGCCCTCATTCCATCATTATTATCTCAATAAAATATCCATTTATATTTTAAAATGTGCTACATTATAAGGAAAAAGTGTTAATTAAGAGAGGGTGAACCAAAAATGGGTTCGCAATTGACTATGTATATTACGCTTGTTTGCACGTCAGGCGTACTGAATTTGTACTTATGTCTCTATGCCTTTAGCAAACGTCATAAATATACAAATATCGCAAATTATTTTATTTTATATACAGCAGCCATTAGTATTTACTGTTTTGCTTCGGCTATGTCTTTAATATCGACGACGCTCGAACAAATCAGTTTCTGGAATACCGTTCTCTACATCGGGATGCCTACATCTGCAACATTAGGTTTACTGTATGTCATGAGCTATTTAGGATTTAAGCTGACGGTTAGAAGAAGCATGCTCATACTTCTTGTTCCGATTATTACAATTATTATGGTAGCGACAAATCACTGGCATCATCTTCATTATCGTGTATTTGAACTGGACCCGAATTTAGGGGCACCTTTTGTTTATCAGGAGATTGGCATGTGGTATATGGTGCACGGTGTCTACACATTTGCCAGCATGTTTGTCGCGTTTTTGCTGTTGATTTCTCATTGGAAGGAAACGGCGAAAGTATACCGCCCCCAATTGATTGCGTTAATGTTCGGCCAGCTTGTTCCGATAGTGACAGCGTTTCTTTATTTGAACGGATTCACACCTCCAGGAGTGGATCCGGTACCAATGATTTTATGGCTTTCTTCATTATTATACTTGTGGGCAATCAGCACATCGCAGCTGTTTCGGATTATGCCGATTGCGAAAGATAAAATCTATAATAGTATCAATGATGGGGCCATCGTATTGGACGATTCATACCGGCTTATTGAATTCAATCAAGCTTCCAAAGTGATGTTGCCTAATTTGAACAAATCGATGTTTGGCAAAAACTTCGTGAAGTTTTGGAATGAGCAGACAGGAGAGGCCCTGCCATTCAAATTAACGGCCGATATCGAGTACGTTCAAGAAGTAAGGTTATGCTCCGAACATGCGGAGCGGGTTTATCAAGTCCGTATTACTTCACTGGAACAAGCGAGAAACAGTAAAGGTCTGTTGCTGGTTTTTACGGATATTACGGAGATCAAAAGACTGCAGGAAAAATTGGAGCAGCAAGCTTATTACGATGAGCTGACAAAGATTTATAATCGCCGTGCATTTCTACAGCAAAGTGAGCAGGATTTTCAGAAAGCTAAGGAAACAGGTTTACCATTTACGGCCCTATTAATGGATATCGATCACTTTAAACGGGTGAATGATACGTACGGGCATCATATTGGGGACCAATTGCTCGTGCACGTCGTAAATGCTTGCAAAACACAACTGCTGGAAAGCCATTTCTTCGCGCGATACGGCGGGGAAGAATTCGTCATTGCGCTGAAAGGTTTCAATGAAGCAGAAGGTGAAATACTAGCCAACCAGCTTCGAACTGCCGTTGAGCAGGCACCCCTCATGACAGAAGTAGGGAATCTTTCAGTTACTTTAAGTATTGGTGTGGCGGAAGTGGTGGACTGGACAGAGGAAACACTGCATCAGCTATTGCATAAGGCAGATACCGCTTTATATGCTGCGAAGGAAGAAGGTCGTAACCGCGTGAAAGTGTATGCGGAAAGTGAGAGCGTACTTAGTTGATAGGGTGAAACCGGCATGGAGAAATTCATGCCGGTTTTTTAATTTGTTGAAGGGCGCTGTAAGTTTTATAAGCCGGACTCTGTACTACCTTGTTTTAGGAGAATATGTTAGTATAGTAAAATAATAACTAAAGGGGGAGAGCGGGTATGACACAGAATTCAAAGACGATTTCTGTAAGTATTAGCTTAATCCTAGCTCAAACCGTGTTTATTGGATTTTTAATTAAAAATATACAGCTATATATTAATCAGCCGTCGATCGTTGCAAAATGGCTTGCGGGAATTTCTTTTTTCATATTTATGTTGCTGTTCATCGTCTCGTTATGGGCGACAATTAAACTTTTAAAAGGAAAAGATACAGGGGGATTGTGATGATTGGATATATTCTAACAGGGTTATTATTAATCTTTGCGACTCGGAAATTTTATAAGCATAGGGCGGTTTTTAAACAGCTTTCAAAAAAAGAATGGCTACAATTTGGCGCAGGTTTTTTATTGGCATGGGCTGGAGCTGTTTTCATCATTATAGGTGGATCCAACATAACGAATATGATTGAAATCACATGGTTAAAAAACCTTATGGAAATTGGAGTGATTTTGATTGGCTTGGCTTTGGCAGGAATTATTATGAGTAAAGTCTTACCGTATAAAATAAAGGAGTTTTATTTGGGAGATTAGTGAAACGGGGAAAATTGAAATGGATGATAGGATTGGATTTGCAGTAGTTGGGATCATTATTGCAGGTTTAACTTATGCTTTAATTAAACAAATTATAGAGACAAAGCATAGCAGGAACGGCATTGGCAGCCCGCTGTATCGAAAACAATTGGCAAGAAAAAATAAAGTGATGACAGTTGCGTTAATTGGAGTAATAGTATTTTACACATTAAATATCATGAGCGTTATCGCTTCATCTATTCCGGTATCAAACAGCATTACTGTACTCGGTACTTTTTTAAGTTTTTTTGTTTACTTTTTTGCAAGGATAATAATGAAACCGCAGCTGGGTGATCAGCGTAGGAATTTAAGCCTTTATTAATAGGAGAGTGCTGCGATGAGTAAACGCTTTACAAATTTAGACCACGATGACCGGCTCGGTACTTTTAAAGATGTCCTGAAATGGCAGCGATCAAAGCAAAAGAAAGTTGTCGATTACGAAGTACCGCAGTGTGAGGAAAAGCAAATTGCGTTTCTAAAAAGTAATCGCACGGAGCAGTCCGTTACGTGGATCGGCCACTCGACCTTTTTGATTCAAAAAGAAGGGCTCAATATTTTAACGGACCCGGTTTGGGCAAATTGGATGGGTGTAGCGAAACGGTTGGCAGAGCCGGGGGTGCGGCTGGATGAATTACCGGACATTGATATTGTCCTCATTTCACACTCGCATTACGATCACCTGCACGTACCGACGTTAAAGAAATTGAAAAAACGAAATCCCAACGTATTGTTTCTTATTCCGGAAGGGCTCGGTTATTTAATGAAGCGTCATAAGTTGCACAACTTTATCGAGCTATCATGGTATGACAAGCATGAATCAAGTGCGCTTGAAATTCATTTCGTTCCTGCAAACCATTGGACAAGACGCATGCCTTGGGATACGAATACATCGCATTGGGGCGGCTTCATATTGCAAACGGCATCGGATGCGCAAAGTATTTATTACGCCGGAGATAGCGGGTATTTTAGAGGCTTCAAAGATATTGGCGAACGCTTCAACATACATACAGCGCTAATGCCAATCGGTGCATATGAGCCGGAATGGTTTATGCATGCCTCCCACGTGACACCGGAAGAAGCGATCCAGGCGTTTTGTGAGGTCGGAGCGAAAGTGTTTATTCCGATGCATTACGGTGCCTATATGCTGGCGGATGATACACCGAAAGAAGCGATTGACCGGCTGCATGATCATTGGCAGCGCGCGGATTTGGAAGAGGTGGAACTGAAAACGTTGTCGATTGGGGAGACGTATAGAAGCTGAATGCATAGACCCCTTGACGAGAAGACAGGTTCAAAGTAAAGTAATGTTAAATTCATCAAGCATTAGGTGCCCGTTAAGGGAGAATAGGGAATAAAGTGAAAAGCTTTAGCGTAATCCCAACACTGTATAGAGGAGTTTCATAGCAAAGCCCACTGGATGTCAATCTGGGAAGGGGCTATGAAATCATGAATCTGAGCCAGGAGACCTGCCTAAGTATGCTTACTTTTTATAGACACTGGATATGTCTGTAGTTTATTTGTTATCGAATAAACTGCAGGCTATTTTTATTGTCAAAAATTCATTCTAATGGGGGAAACGAAACATGAAATTACTACAGCAAACGATTGAACAAATTCAAGAAATCGACCGACAAATGGAAGACAAAGCACGTCAGTACATAGACTCATTAGCTAAACCGCCTCAAAGCTTAGGGAAGCTCGAATCTTTAGCTATGCAAATTGCTACAATTACCGGTGAGCTTGCGCCGAAAATCGATAACAAAGCGATGATCGTCATGGCTGCAGACCACGGAGTATATGAGGAAGGGGTAACGCCGAACCCGCAAGGTACAACGGTATTCCAAACACTTTCCTTTCCAAAAGGGACGACAGGAATGTGTACGATTGCGAAAATCACGAATGCACAAGTCATTCCGGTAGATATCGGAGTAAAAGAAGATTTACCTCAAGACGCAGGGGTCATTATTAAAAAGGTGAAATACGGGACGGACAATATGGCGAAAGGTCCAGCGATGACCCGAGAAAAAGCGATTCAGGCAATTGAAGTAGGGATTGAAGTCGCAACAGAAGCGATCCAAAACGGTATCAATCTTATCGGTACAGGTGAAATGGGCATAGGAAATACGACGCCAAGTGCTGCGGTTCTTTCGGTACTTCATGGCTGTGATCCTATGGAAGTAACGGGCTTCGGCGCTGGTGTCGGGGCTGGCGGCATTAAATATAAAGCCGAAGTTATTCGAAAAGCAATTGCATTGAATGAGCCGAATGCGGATGATCCGATTGATGTTGTCGCGAAAGTCGGCGGACTGGAGATTTGCGGGATGGCAGGAATCTTCCTTGCAGCAGCAGCGAATCGTGTGCCGGTCGTTGTTGACGGGTATATTTCAACCGTTTCAGCATTAATCGCCTATAAATTAAATCCGAATGTGAAAGCATATTTGATACCGTCACATTTATCGGAAGAACCAGGTGCAAAAATTGCGGCCGAGCTTTTAGGGCTGGAACCGATGCTGCATATGAATATGCGACTTGGAGAAGGATCGGGTGCTGCATTAGCGTTCCCGATTCTTGATGCGGCTTGTTCGATGATTACGAATATGGTCACGTTGGAAGAAGCGGCAGCGCTATTAGTAGCCAAGTAGAATAAAAAAATTCATATAATAAAATTCAATAAAAAGGCTACATTAAAAGAAACAATTACTTTAAATGTAGCCTTTTTTCTATAATTAAAGTGTTCCCGGAAAATAAGTACGGCTTTTCAGTCTATTCCATTTATCTTACCAGTAAAATACCAATAAGCGGAACTTTATCGTTTATTTTGCCAAGCAGAGTACGATAAAGAAAGCCCAACCCAATCCTCGTAAATGTAGTGTGCGAGCAAAACATTACAAGTAGTGGATAGAACTTGATATTATTTTACAGAAAATTCAGTGAAATTCAAGCGATAGTCCTGTCAAATGCGTTTCCTCTGTAATATCCTATATTAATTAAATGTAAAAACATATCCGAACTGTTAATAATACCTAAAAAAGTGCTTTTTTATTCAACCATGGAATAAAGTAAGCGGTAAATAGGGTATGGAAACGTAAGACCAATAAAAAGGAGAGGCGGGAGGGGCATTAAAAGGAACGGGGTGATCACTATTTCTCCGTATGTGAAAGGTCG
The DNA here is from genome assembly GCF_059758555.1 of Solibacillus sp. GQ1. Lineage (NCBI taxonomy): Bacteria > Bacillati > Bacillota > Bacilli > Caryophanales > Caryophanaceae > Solibacillus > Solibacillus sp. GQ1. Next base: position 206,072 of record NZ_JCAXEX010000002.1, read on the forward strand.
TTTTTGAATATATTCGAGAAAAGGATGAGGATAATATGAATCAAATTTTCAAAAAAGATGAGTTTATTATTATTCCTTTTTATAAAGGGCGAAAGCAGGAATTTATGGTCGTCAATACGAAGAAGGAATTTAAAAATGGACATACGCACTTAAAGTCATTTAAGATGGCCAAGTATTTGATCAATCTTGCGCGTTGCCAAAAAATCAATTCCGGATTAAGACCATATTTATTAACAAGCCTTACAAGAATATCGGCAGACCGTGAATATATTCAAAAATTAGAAGAGCTTCTAGCTGTGAAAAGAAGTAAAGGGTCAAAAGCTTCCTATTATAATAAAGCAATCTAATTGTACGTAATCACGTCAATAAAAATAGATAGACCGCTTTTTCAAGAAATTGAAAGAGCGGTTTTTTGCATGGAACTTTTTTTGGGGTGGAGCTCATCACCTGAGAACTTACAATGTAACTAAATCATTTTTAATAAAGCTTCTTCGCCAATCATGCCTTCTTCAATGCCGTACGCTCTCGCTTCGTATGTGACAGATTCCAGTGGCGCTTTTAGTAAGTCATCGATCGTTCGAACACCTACTGCACGACCCGCAATGATTTTGCGATCGGCCAACTTTTCATTTAACAGGCCAACATCGAGTGCACCACACATAATGTACCCATGCTCATTCGAAATCGTTAGCAAGGTTGTTTTAGGTAATTGAACCGTTACCGCAGTAAATAAATGACCTTGAAGATCAATCGTTTCCGTATAGACGATAACCTTCTCCCCCTTTCATATAAATCATATGAAAGAATTGAAAAATGGTACTTGTTTTTGTGGAAAATTTAAGTAAGGTATTTTAAAAGAGCAGCTTTTTCCACTTTCGCCAGCTTTCGTTCTACATTCAAGGTGCCAAGTTCTACTTTCTGGCCGAACTGTTCTACTTTCAAACCGGAGTTTTCTAATATTCCCGAACCATTCCTCTTTTGAGCCAAGTTGTTCTACTTTTCCTAGCTTTCGTTCTACATTCAAGGCACAGAATTCTACTTTCGCCCCGATCTGTTCTACTTTCAACCCGGAACTTTCTACTTTCCTCGGTCTTTCATTTCACCCAGCACAACAATACTTACAAACTCTAACAAATCCTTCATATGACCTTAACATTCCACCTTTACACTTAGAAAAAATGTAAAGGTGGAATGTTGTCTATGTCTAGGAAATTATTAGCTGCTGCACTTATTGGAGCGACGGTCACTACACCTGCCATTGTCGCAGAAGCAGCATTAAGTTTGGATGCCCGCTATGATTCAGGTGTTCAAAATGAAGATGGCGGTACAACGGAAATCGTTGCGTATAACCCGCACTCACATGCAACATATGTCGTAAATGGCGAAACGAAAAAAATCGAAGCAATCTCACTCAACTATACAAAAGACGAAGCAATGAATTTAAAGCCTTTCCTTTCGATTGATATCGCGAAAACGATTGCCTCATTCGACCAAACTTTTGAATACGGGGACTTAACAAGTATTACGGTGCATCCGAAAGAAAATGTGATTGCGGTGTCTGTACAGGCAAAAGGCTACAATACTGACGGTTATGCCGTGATACTCACTGGTGAAGGGAAGCTTCTTGGCGCTACAAAAGTAGGCAGTCAACCGGATAACATTACATTCACAACAGACGGGACGAAGCTTTTAACGGCAAATGAAGGTGAACCGCGTGAAGGTTATGGCAAGGATATTGTGGACCCGAAAGGCAGCATTTCTGTAATTGATACAGCAAACGGCTATGACGTTTTAACAGAAGAGACGCTTTTCTTCGATGCATTCGATACACCTGAAAAGCGCGCTGAGCTTGTGGCAGACAATGTAATATTAAAGAAAAATACGAACCCTTCTGATGATTTAGAGCCAGAATACATAGCAGTTAATGAAGCGAGCACAAAAGCATATGTAGCGTTACAGGAAAACAATGCCGTTGCCACTATTGATTTAACATTAAATGAAGTGGTGTCTGTAAAAGGTCTTGGCTTCAAAGACCACAGCAAGCCTGGCAATGAAATCGATTTATTGAAAGACGGCAAAATTGATATTAAAAATGAAAACTATTTCGGAATCTATATGCCGGATGGAATGGCGGCCGTCTCGATTAACGGCAAAGATTATCTCGTCACGGCCAATGAAGGCGATGGACGCGAGTGGGGTGAGGAAGACAGCGAAAACTTCCATTTGAATGAAATCGAAACGGAAGAAGAAATCGTAACATATGATACGTCTGGCTACGAAGGTTTTGTAGAAGGGCAGGACTATATTTTCGGTGCACGTTCGTTTGCGATTTTTGATGCAGAGACGATGGATGTCGTGTTCGATAGCGGCAGTGATTTTGAAACAATGACAGCACAGCACCATCCTGAACATTTCAACGCAAGTAATACGAACGTAAAACTTGATAGTCGCAGCGGCAAAAAAGGACCCGAGCCGGAAGATGTAAAGATCGGCAAAGTAGGTGATGAAATCTTTGCATACATTGGACTGGAGCGCATCGGTGGTGTCATGATGTACAACATTACTAACCCGGCAAGTGCAAAATTTGTAGACTATCTGAACTTACGTGACTTCTCGGATGATATTAAAGGTGATGTTTCACCAGAAGGAATGGCTATTATTACGAAGGATGACAAGCCGCAGCTAATCGTCGGTCATGAAGTGAGTGGTACGGTAACGGTGTTGAATGTAATGGACGTTCCGATCGCATTTAAAGATGTTGAAAATCATCCGGATAAAGATGCTATTGCAAACGTAACAAAGCGCGGTTTATTTAAAGGGGTAAATGAGACAACGTTCGCACCGAACAAGCCGTTTAGCCGTTCACATGCCGCATTGGTACTCCACCGTTTAGCAGGTACACCGGGAAGTGATGTTACGAATTTCAATGACGTGAAAGCACCTGTAACACAAGTAGCTGTTTCATGGGCAGTGGAAAATCAGTTCATCAGTCCATTAAACAACAAAGTATTCGGCGCAGCAAAACCAATTACGCGTGAAGAATTCGCCGTAGCGGTCTACAATGCGTTGAAGGCGGCAGGACAGATTACAGCAGCTGAAGCGCCTGTCTATACGGACGATATGGATATTTCCGCGCATGCAAAGGAAGCCGTTGCCTCTCTGAAAGCGGCGGGCATTATGACAGGAATTGATAATGAGTTCAATCCGAAGCAATCGTTAACACGGGCGCAGGCGGCTGTTGTTTTGGATAAATTGCTGAAATAAGATTCGGAAAAATAAGCTCGCTGCGACGAAAACGCATCGAGCTTTACTTTTTTTCAAATTCGCATGATAGAACTGAAGGATGGCTGGAAATGTAGATTCCGAGTTCACAGAATTCTTAAAATATACTTTCTCCAAACAAGTGCAATGATTTATACTAAAAATAACAACTACGAATGAACATGGGGAATGTAAATGAAAAAACTATTCGCTGCTTTTATGATGTTAGGAGTCATTTTTATATTGGATGAAGCACATGCACAGCAAAATAATACAAAATCAACCTGGCTTTGGCACACCCATACGATTACAGATGAGCAAACGATCCAGTTTCTAATAGATAAAGAAGTAACGACCGTTTATTTGCAGATTGACCCGGCAATACCGAATGATGTGTACGCAGCCTTTATTAACAGGATGCGCGAAGCAAATATTGAAGTGCAGGCACTGGATGGAGGTCCTTATTGGAATACAGCAAATTTTGATGCGTTATGGGCATGGATCAGTCAATACCATCAGGAATATCCTGCATCGAAATTCACAGCAGTCCATTTAGATGTAGAGCCTTATTTATCTGCATTATGGGAACAGAATCGAAACCTTGCAGTCAGTCAGTATCAAGAATTAATACAACACGCCCTCTATAAAGTACGCTGTACAGATTTAAGGTTAGAGACGGACATCCCATTCTGGTATGATGAAGTGCTATATTATAACCAATTTGGTGAAGGCAACTTGGCAGAGTGGATGATTGCGAATACAGACGGCGTCTCCATAATGGCCTATCGCAATACAGTTGCCGCACTAAAGAGCATTACAAAAAATGAAATGAGTTATGCAAAGAAGTATCAAACACCGGTTGTGATTGGTGTTGAAACAATGCCGTTTCCAGATGAGCCTTATATAACATTTGCCGATGAAGGTGAAATCAAGATGAACCAAGTACTCAACCAAGTGGCGGGTCATTATGCTAAAAATCGTTATTTTAGCGGAGTAGCTATCCACTATGTGCAAAGCTGGCAAGATTTGAGGCAATAGCGCAGGCTGAAATTATATGATGAATTTTCTCGTGAAAGAATGAACTAAAATGTAGAGGACAATCCCAGGTGTTGGGATTGTCCTTTATTTATTTTTAAGAGGACCTTTACGATAGTTCTAATTCTTTTCTCCTTACTATTATGCTATTCGCAAATACATATAGGACTTTACATAAATTATTCCATGGACTCATACCATTTAATGTTGAGGAGGGATATTGGATGGATGAGCAAAATGACCGCAAGAACAGCAAGGACGAACAATTAGATATTTTCCGAACAGATGACAGGGGAAAAGATCTTACAACGAATCAAGGGTTAAAAGTGTCGGAGGATGAATTCTCATTAAAAGCAGGCGTGAGGGGGCCAACTTTACTCGAGGATTTTCATTTCCGAGAAAAACTAACGCATTTTGACCATGAACGAATTCCAGAACGCGTTGTCCATGCACGTGGCTTCGTTGTTCACGGTGAATTTCAGTTATATAAAAACATGAAAAATTATACAAGAGCGAAATTCCTTCAGGATACATCTAGAAAGACGCCTGTATTTGTTCGTTTTTCCACTGTCAATGGTTCCCGTGGTTCTGCCGATACCGTACGTGATGCGAGAGGATTTGCAACGAAATTCTATACCGAGGAAGGGAATTATGATTTAGTTGGCAACAATATTCCAGTCTTTTTCATCCAAGATGCCATAAAATTCCCGGATCTTGTACATGCATTTAAGCCGGAGCCTGATAATGACATACCGCAAGCCTCTACTGCCCATGATACGTTTTGGGATTTTGTCGCGAATAACCAGGAATCTGCCCATATGATCATGTGGATCATGTCAGACCGCGCCATCCCACGTAGTTTCCGGATGATGGAAGGATTTGGTGTGCATACGTTTCGTCTCGTCAATGAGGAAGGAAAAGCACATTTCGTAAAATTCCATTGGAAGCCTTTATTGGGAACGCATTCTTTAGTATGGGACGAGGCCCGTAAACTGGCGGGCATTGATCCGGATTTTCACCGCAATGACTTATGGGGTGCGATTGAAAACGGCTTTTTCCCTGAATTCGAACTAGGTGTTCAGATTCTTGCGGAAGAGGACGAATTCAGCCTCGGGTTTGACATCCTTGACGCGACAAAGATTTGGCCGGAAGAAGACATTCCTGTAAATATTATCGGAAAGATGACGTTAAATCGGAATGTAGATAATTTCTTTTCGGAAACAGAACAGGTTGCTTTCCATTTGGGGAATGTCGTGCCAGGGATCGATTTTACAAATGATCCATTATTACAAGGACGGCTATTTTCGTATTTAGATACACAATTACTTCGTCTGGGCGGACCTAACTTCCATGAGATCCCGATTAACAGACCGGTTGTTCCATTCCATAACAATCAGCGGGAAGGCTTCCACCGACAGACGATTAATCTTGGGAAAGTGAGTTATCACCGAAATTCATTAGCCGGGAACACGCCGTCACCTGTAAGTCCGGACAAAGGCGGATATGCCACTTATCAGGAAAGAGTGGACGGAGTAAAAATCCGGGCTCGAAGCGAAAGTTTTGCCGATCATTTTTCACAAGCGACACTTTTCTGGAACAGTATGAGCCCACCTGAAAAAATGCATATCATTGAAGCGTTCAGTTTTGAACTAAGTAAAGTGAAAAGTGAATCTGTTAAACAGCAGGTAGTGAATATGTTCGCCAATGTAGATATGGAACTAGCAACCGCCTTTGCAATAAATATCGGGTCACAACCTCCTGCAAGGGGCGGTTCGGCGGTAACGAAGTCCTCCCCGGCACTCAGTCAGGAAAATACAGTGAAATCCGTACAAACACGGAAAGTAGCGGTCATTTTGACAGAGGGATTCAATGGTCCGGAAGTTAATTACGTGCTCCATCAATTGATTAACCAAGGCATTGTTCCGGAAATTATTAGCGAACATATTGGGATGGTATACGGAACAGACGGAGTGGTCGTAAAAGCCGAAAACACCTTCCTAACTGCAAAATCCGTGCTGTTTGATGCTGTTTATATGGTAAGGGGAAGTAACACAAACGTCATGTTCAACAAGGATGCGGCCTACTTCATCGATGAAGCCTATTCACATTACAAGCCAATTGGTGCGACGGGTGCGGGTATTGAATGGCTGCGTGTAAATCAGATTTTAGGTCAGCCGGGTGTCATAACAGGAACAGATATGCAGGAGTTCGCAACCCAATTCATACAAGCGATAGCAGCCCAACGGTTCTGGTATCGGAAATTAGCATAGTTATTAAAAACACGTAAAACCCTACTCATAAAAGGTTTTACGTGTTTTTTTGCGGTGGTTTCATCTGAATCCTGTTAAACGAGATCATTCTACATGTTAAACTAATAATAACACCGCTCAAAAGGAGGATCGTCCCATGATAACCCGCGTAAAACAATCATTAACAACCCGTCTTCTTATCACCATCAGCGGAATCATATTCACAATTTGTGTGCTGTTTTTGTTGTTGATCAATCACTATCTGGATGAATCGGTACTGGAGGAGATGGGAGAAAAGGCGTTAACGAGTGCATACTTGATTGCTGAGCGGCCGGATATAGTCAATGCATTTTCTGCGGAAAATCCGTCTTCCATTCTTCAGCCGATTGCAGAGGATATACGAATGCAGACCGGAGCGAGTTTCGTCGTGATAGGGAATGAGCAAGGGATTCGCTACACCCATCCGATCACTGAAAAGATTGGCCAGTCGATGGTCGGCGGGGATAATGATTCAGCGCTGATTAACAAAGAGTCCATTGTTTCGGTAACGACGGGTTCAATGGGAGAATCGATCCGCGGAAAAGTCCCAGTTTTAGTTGACGGCAATGTTGTCGGGGTTGTTTCGGTCGGATTTTTAACGAAAGATATACAAAAGACGATTGATACTGCCTTTTTCGGTTGGCTTCAGATCACGCTCCTGCTCGCGGTTTTCGGGATTGTCTGTGCGGTGCTAATCTCGCTTTATGTAAAGGAACAGTTGCTCGGTATGCAGCCGGCGCAAATTGCGAAGCTCTATTCGGCGTATCATACAATACTTGAGGAAACAACGGATGGTGTGATCTTAACGACACTGAATAATGAAGTGGTGATTGCTAATACACGTGCGAAGGAACTCATCTCATCCCTGACAGAAGGGATCTCATTACATACGCTACTTCCCGAACGGCTTTTTAAAGAAGACGTGATTCGGGCTCTGGAAATTCCGTTGCAGCAGCAAGAGATGATTATTACCAAAACGCCATTGAAACATGAGGAGCAGCTCGGCTATTTATATATTTTACGGGCTAAGCTTGAATATGAAACGGTCATTAATGAGCTGACATTGGTGAAGCAGCAGGCGCGGATGCAGCGGGCAAAAACACATGAATTTGCGAATAAGCTGCACGTTATCCTTGGCTTGTTGAAGCAAGCCCATATTGATGAAGCGATTGCATTTATCAGGCAGGAGCAGCAAGATTCTACGAAACAGCAACAGGCACTTGCAACACAGCCTTCGATATTGCTGCAGGCGTTACTCGAAGGGAAAATATCGGAAGCGAAAGAGCGCGGTATTACGATTACGATCGAAACCGAGGATGTTTTAATCGATTATAATGATGAAGAAGTGGACGCATTATTAACATCGCTAGGGAATGTCCTTCAAAACGCAATGGATGCTTTGGATCAGACAAACATAACGGACAAGCAAATTAAGCTTTTTATTCATCAATATCGTCATGAGCTGATTATTGAGGTGCATGACAATGGGCCGGGAATCGATGAAGAAACGGCAAATCACATATTTACTCTCGGGTTTACGACAAAGGACGGCTATGATCGGGGGTACGGTCTGGCGATCAGTGAACAGGCACTTGAAAAAGTCGGCGGCTCACTGTTAATAGAAGAAAGCGATATAGGCGGGGCCTGCTTTTTAATCATTTTACAAAGGAAGTGATTCAATGGATATATGGTTACTGGAAGACGATTTTCGCATTGCGGCGATTCATGCAGACTATATTAAAGCGATACAGCCGGGTGCACAAGTACAGCAATTTCTAACGGGGGCCTCATTAAAGGAAGCGATCCTGCATAACACACCTCCTGCCGCTCTGTTGATGGATTTATATATTCCGGATGTTACAGGTTATGAACTCGTTGCGTATGTAAGATCACATTTCCCGGAAGTCCGCATCATTATGGTGACGGCAGCGGCCGAGCGTGCACATGTGGAAGCATTGTATGCATATGGGGTATTCGACTATATTGTAAAACCGTTTGATGAAGCACGACTGCAAAAATCATTCCAGCAGTTTCATCTCATACAATCGGCTTTGCAAAAGAAAACACATTTATCGCAGCAAGATTTGGATACGTTGTTTTACCGGAAAAATCATTCGACGGCGACTGAAAAGGCACTGCCAAAAGGGATCGATACCTTTACGCTCGAACAGGTCATTCACTTATTTAAGGAGCAAAAGTTCACGACATTGACGGCGACACAGCTGAGTGAAGTAATCGGCACGAGCCGCTCCACAGCACGCCGCTATTTGGAATACTTAGTGGAAATGAATATACTGGAGACAAAACTTCTTTACGGAACAGTCGGGCGTCCAGAACGGAATTATGTCCTCCGTGAAACTTATGAACAAAATTAGCTTTATTGTTTTTATTAAATAAATGAGCACATTCTTCCTCCTAACATAGAATTGTCATAAGATTATAAGAATTCTAAGCAATGGGGGTTGTTGAATGTTAAGTATTATTGGTATTATTACGATTTTAGTTATCGTTGTGCTGTTAATTAGCGGACGTGTATCACCAATTGTCGCAATGGTTATTCCACCAGTAGTGGCGATGTTTGTTGCAGGCTATTCGTTCGATGATTTAGGGGTATTTTTCAATGATGGAATCAGTTCTGTAATCAGTGTTGCCATCATGTTTATTTTTGCGATTATCTTCTTCGGGATTATGCAGGATGTCGGGTTATTCGAACCAATTATCAATAAAATGGTAGCGCTGTCAAAAGGGAATGTCGTGCTTGTTGCAATCGTTACGGTAATTGTCGCGGTTATTGCACAGCTTGACGGTTCAGGTGCTTCCACATTCTTAATTTCGATTACGGCATTATTGCCGCTATATGTTCGACTTGGGATGAACCCGTATTTACTTTTACTATTAGTCGGCGGTTCTGCGGCGATTATCAATATGATTCCATGGGGCGGGCCATTAGGGCGTGTTGCATCCGTTCTAGAAACAGATGTAACAGAGCTATGGCATCCGTTAATTAAAATTCAAATCATCGGTGTTGTGCTGATGCTGTTACTTGCGATCTTTATGGGCTTCCGTGAAAAACGCCTGATTGCGAAACGAGCGCAAACAGGAGAAACGTTAAAATTTGATTTAAGCAATAGTATTTTAAATGCTGAAACGGATGAAACATTGAAACGTCCAAAACTTATTTGGGCAAATGCGATTTTAGCAATTGTTGTTCTTGCTGTATTAATGTCAGGACTTTTACCAGCGGGCTTAGCGTTCCTGATCGGTGTCGCAATCGCTTTACCATTAAACTACCGTACACCGAAAGAGCAGATGGGACGTATTCAGGCACATGCATCGAACGCGTTGACAATGGCTTCAATCATTATTGCAGCAGGTCTGTTTTTAGGGATTTTAAACGGGACAGGCATGTTAACGGCCATTGCCAATAATGCCGTAAATATTTTACCAAGCTTTTTAGCACAGTACTTACATATTATTATCGGGGTACTTGGTGTACCGTTTGACTTGCTGTTAAGTACGGATGCATACTACTTCGCATTGTTCCCGGTTGTTGACCAGATCGGTTTAACGTACGGCATCGATTCATTATCGACAGCGTATGCGATGATCATCGGTAACATCGTAGGCACATTCGTATCACCACTTGCACCAGCAGTATGGTTGGCACTTGGACTATCAGGTCTGGAAATGGGCAAACACTTGAAGTTCTCATTCTTCTGGATGTGGGGATTAAGTATTACCCTACTGATCATTGCGGTTTTAATTGGTGTGGTACAAATATAGATAGCAACAAAAAAGAAGCTCCCTTTAATAGGGGGCTTCTTTTTTGATAGATTGGCGTTGGTGGTGTGTTAGTTTTCACTGCATCCTTCTCTAAGATGGCGCTCAATCAAAATAATAATAATTTTAAATAAACAGAAAAAATTTTCTGATAAATAGAATTTTATTGCAGAAAAGTATCTAAAACTAGCAAAATAATGATATAACAAAGGAAAATAGAACGAAAAAGCTTGTAATGGCAGTTTTTTAATAATAAACTGAATTTAGAAATATCTAAATATACAATAAAAGGGGAAAATTCATGAAAAAGAATCTATTAGCAAGTCTATTACTCGTACCAGCATTGTTATTAGCAGCGTGCGGTGGAGAAGAAACAGAAAAAAAATCATCATCAACTGATTCAGACAAAGAAGTGTATACAGTAGGTATTGATGTTACATACCCACCATTTGAATTCGAAAAAGATGGTAAATATGTTGGGATTGATGTGGAATTAATCGAAGCAATTGGTGAAGATCAAGGTTTTGAAGTTGAATTAAAAGCAATGGACTTCAAGGGGATTATTCCAGCATTACAAGCAGGGCAATTAGATGTAGCTATGGGTGGAATGAGTATCACAGAAGAACGTAAAAATGTCGTTGATTTCACTGAGCCGTACTTCGATGCAGGGGTATCTCTTATTGTAAGTGAAGCAAATACAGATATTCAATCTGTAGAAGATTTAAAAGGAAAACGCGTAGCAGTAAAAAAAGGAACAGTTGGCGCAAACTATGCGACTTCGATTGCACAAGAAATTGGATTTGAAATGATTCAATTTGATGATAGCCCATCAATGTTCTTAGAAGTACAAAACGGAAATTCTGTAGCATTATTTGAAGATTACCCAGTTATCTCATATGCAATCGCACAACAAGATTTACCATTAAAAATTGTTGGTGACCGTTTAAATGATGACAAATATGGAATTGGTGTATTAAAAGGTAAAAACGAAGAGGTTCTTGAAAAAATTAATACTGGTCTAGAAAACTTGAAAGAAAGCGGAAAGTATCAAGAAATTCTAGACAATTATTTAGCTGAATAAAACGGTAAGCACGCATATAGCGTGCTTATTTTTAAGAGGAGTGAAATACATATGGAAGTAGCAATCGCTGCGTTACCTTATTTACTGGAAGGGTTGAAGATGACCCTTTACATCTTTGTTATTGCTATTGTATTAGGGTTTGCTATCGGTCTTATCGTAGCATTGTTCCGATTGGCACCATTAACAATTTTAAATATCATTGCAAAAGTCTTTGTTAATATTATCCGTTGTACACCAATCATTGTACAATTATTCTTCATCTACTTCGGTGTAACAAAGTTTATTCCGATGGATAATATTACAGCGGGGATCCTTGCGATTTCATTGAACGCCGGAGCTTATTTCTCTGAAATTATCCGTGCGGGAATTCAATCAATTGATAAAGGACAAACAGAAGCAGCACGTTCACTAGGTCTTTCAGGGGCTCAGACGATGAAGGACATAATTATGCCACAAGCACTTAGAAGAATGCTTCCTACATTTACGAACCAAGCAATTATTAGTTTGAAAGATACATCGCTATTATCTGTTATCGGTATAGCTGACTTAACGCAAAAAGGAGACATACAGGCTTCTGCTACCTTTGCGGCGTTTGAAATTTGGTTAACTGTTGGTGCAATCTACTTTGTGATTTTATATGCGTTAACATTGTTAAGTAATTACCTCGAAAGGAGAATGGCCCTGCGATGAGCATTATTACCGTAAAAAATCTTAAAAAATCATTTGGGATACTAGAAGTTTTAAAAGATATTTCTACAGAAATTAAAGAAAAAGAAGTTGTCTGTGTTATTGGGCCATCAGGTTCAGGAAAAAGTACCTTTTTACGTTGCTTGAATCGCCTTGAAGAAATTTCAGGCGGAGATGTCATTGTAAACGGTCATGCGATTTCCGCTAAAAATGCAAACTTAAATCAAATTAGACAAGAAGTAGGAATGGTTTTCCAACAGTTTAATTTATTTCCGCATAAAACAGTATTGCAAAATATCACATATGCACCGCTAAAATTAAAAGGCTTAACGAAAGACCAAGCTAAAGAGCGGGCAATGGAACTGTTGAAAAAAGTTGGTTTAGTAGAGAAAGCCAATGCATATCCTTCTGAGTTATCAGGTGGACAACAACAGCGTGTGGCAATTGCCCGTGCACTTGCTATGCAACCAAAAATCATGTTATTTGATGAACCAACGAGTGCACTTGACCCTGAAATGGTAGGGGATGTTCTTGATGTTATGAAAGACTTGGCAAGAGAAGGTATGACGATGATTGTCGTAACGCATGAGATGGGCTTTGCGAAAGAAGTAGCGGACCGTGTTATTTTTATGGATGGCGGTTACATCGTTGAAGAAAACAAACCTAAAGCGTTGTTTGAAACACCGCAAGAAGAAAGAACAAAAGCGTTTTTAGGAAAAGTATTATAGACAGTGATATAAGCCGGTTCGTACAAAATTTGTACGGACCGGTTTTTTGTTTGCAATGATTTGTTGATTTTGTTGTAAAAAACTGGATGATATGATATATGTCTAACTACTTAGAGTAGGACTTTTTAAGGGGGAAGGAAATGTTAGTTTTCGGTTTACTTTCATACATATTGGTATTAGTAATTTTGTTAAAGGTGAACACTTATGTAGCAATCGGTTTTATTGTAGTAACTTCACTCGTTTCTAATGCTTATTTACCACAGCTGAAAGGATATGTTGGGGAACGGCGTATTCGCAAAATACTGGAAAGTTTAGGGGAGGACGTTAAGATTTACAATAATTTGTATGTCCCAAAAAAGAATGGAGAAATGACACAGATCGATCATGTATTACTTTCGCCAAATGGCATTTTTGTAATCGAAACGAAAAATTATACAGGGTGGATCTTTGGTAGTGAAAGTCAAAGAAACTGGACGCAAACAATCTATAAGAAAAAGTCACGTTTCTATAATCCGGTCGTGCAAAATAAAGCGCATATTAAAGCATTGCAGCACTACTTAAATATGGATGTACCACTGCATTCAATAATCGTTTTTTCGAATGCGGCAACATTTAAATTTAATGAACCTTTTCATGAAGCACATGTTCTTCAAACAAAACATTTAAAACGAACAATTAATCAATTTACGATAAATGAAATATCAGGTGAACAACTTAGCAGGATTTCGCAGTTGCTACATGCACTTGTTCCTGATACAAAGCAGCAAAAGAAGGAGATTAAAAAGCGCCATCTAGAATACGTGAAAGAAATTGCCAAACCTGCAAAGAAAAAAGTGATTAAAGTAAAGGCGGAGCCCGTTACTGCAGGACCGGTAATCGTTGAGCCTATTCATGTTTCTACAGATGCTGCTTGTCCGAAATGCGGTAGTAACTTGGTAGTGCGTAATGGCAAGCACGGGTCATTTTATGGCTGTCAGGGTTTTCCGAAGTGCCGGTTTACGAGGGATTTATGATCATCCTGTATGCTAATATGTAACTAATAATTAGCAACGATTTAAAACAAAGAAGGTGGCAATTTGTCAGCAATTGAAATACTGTCCTGGCCGTTCAAGCAAGAAAGCATCAATCAGATTAATAACAATGAACACTATCTGAACTACCCGGTCATCTACGTGTTAAATGGCAATAAAGAAGCTTATATTGGGGAGACGGTGTACTTTAAAAGCCGGATGAAAGCTCATTTAACTGCCCGTAAAAACGTCAGTCAGATTAACCTCATCAAGCATGAAAAATTCAACCGTTCGGCAACCTTCCATCTGGAAACGAAGCTGATTAATTATTTTCTTGGTGATGAAAAATATACGCTGCAAAACAAAAGTAAAACGGCGAGCGATTTTACACACAATTATTACGACAAGCCGTATTACGATCAAGAATTGTTTAAAGAAATCTGGCAGAGGCTGCACGAGCAAAAGCTGGTCGATCATGAACTGCATGTCATTGAAAATAAAGACATTTTTAAATTGTCGCCGTTTAAAGAACTATCGTTCGAGCAGCTTGAACTGAAAGAAAAGGTACTCGAATTTTGTGAGAAACAAGTAAGTGCCAATCCTGAAGAATACGGCAGTTTACTCGTCATTGAAGGTGAAGCGGGTGTCGGGAAAAGCGTTGTGTTAAGCTCGATTTTCAACACGATTCAGGAACGGGCGGAAGAAGCTTCGTCACCGCTTTATCAAACAGAAAACTATCTGGTCGTGAATCACGAAGAAATGTTCAAGACCTATAAAGGGATTGCGAAACAGGTAAAGCATTTAAAAGCGAAAAACTTTGCAAAGCCGACACCTTTAGTCAATTCGCTGCAAAGAGACAATAAAAAGGCGGACATCATTTTTGTGGATGAAGCGCATTTATTGTTGACAAAGCCGGATACGTATAATAACTTCCACGGCAATAATCACTTGGAGGAACTATTAAAGTTAGCGAAAGTCGTCGTCATCATTTACGACCAAAATCAGGTGCTCAAACTGAAGAGTCTATGGGGTGCGGCAACACTTGAACAATTAAAGAAGCAAAGTACGTACACTGAAGAATACCAGTTAACGAACCAGTTCCGGATGCAGGCAAATGATGATGTCATTAATTGGATTAATGCCTTCAAAAATAAAAAGCTGCTTCCGCTGCCTCATGATGAAAATTATGAATTCAAAGTGTTCGAAACGATGAAGGATATGCATGATGCAATAAAGATGCGCAACAGTGAATTTGGCTTGAGCCGGGTCGTCTCAACATTTGATTACTTGCATAAAAAAGATGGCGGGACGTATTATGTAAACGAATCAAACGGCGCATACAAAATGCCTTGGAATACGACAAGTACGAAATATACATGGGCGGAAAAGCCTGAAACGGTGCATGAAGCCGGCTCGATCTATACGATTCAAGGGTTTGATTTAAATTACGTAGGTGTTGTACTAGGACCGTCTGTTCAATATGACGAAGCCCAAGACGAAATAGTCATTGACCCGAGCAAGTATATGGATAAAGGGGCCTACTCAGGCACGGAAGGCATTGCCGATGTGAACGAAGCGAAGGAAAAGATTGTGCTGAACTCGATTAATATTTTAATGAAGCGCGGGATTAAAGGGCTTTACATTTATGCAAGTGATGAAGCATTACGAAATAAGTTGTTAGCCGATCAACATCGAGACAGTAAGTAATCAAAGTCAGGTACACACAAGAGCATATTGTGTACCTGGCTTTTTACCGGTTTAATCGTAAATTACATTTTTCCCTTCTTCACTTAATTTCTTTAAAGATGCCAGCATATGATTGATGACTTCATCGGAATGGCGCTCCCAACAACCTAATTCGGCGACTATTTTCAAAGGAGATTTCGAACGATATGAGCGTGTTGGGTTACCTGGGAATCTTTTGTCCGTAACGTTCGGGTCATTTTCGAATTCACCTAATGGTTCAACAATATAAATTCGCTCTTTTGCTGTTGATCTTGCCAATTCGGCACCCCATTTTGCAGCTTCCAATGTTGCGGTAAAGTAAATATAGTTCGATTTCTTATCCTGATAATTGGATAAGTGAAGAGGCTCCAATAAATCTCCGATATTTAGTTCTGCTTTCGTACCATGAAAAAAAGGACCCCGATCGAGGACATCTGTTTGATCTTTCATAGGACACACCCCTTTCGTTTTGTATTATCAGTATAGTACGGAAATTTTAAAAGAGTAGTCTAAAAATAAATAGCCTGAAATGGTATACTAATAGTAGAGAGAATGAAAGATCGACATACATAGCACAAAGGACTAGTTTACATAGGGGAGTGACCGAGATGGAAACTGTATATTTTGCAGGTGGGTGTTTATGGGGTGTACAGGCATTTATGAAAACATTGCCTGGTGTAACATTTACTGAAGCCGGAAGAGCAAACGGAACGACAACCACTCTGGACGGCGATTATGATGGGTATGCCGAGTGTGTTAAAACCGAGTTTGACCCGAATGTTGTATCGATGCGCGAATTAATGGGGTACTTTTTTGAAATCATCGATCCGTACAGTGTGAACAAACAAGGCGAGGATGTAGGCGAGAAATACCGAACGGGTGTCTATAGCGAAAACGAAGCACACTTGATTGATGCAAAAGCATATATTACAGCGAGACCGGATGCTGACCGGATTGTTGTGGAAGTGCTGCCGCTCACTAACTATGTGAGAAGTGCGGAAGAGCATCAGGACCGGTTAACAAGATGTCCGGATGATTACTGCCATATTCCTGAAGCGTTATTAACGAAATATAAATGAAAAAGTGAACCTTCCAGTCAAGTTTGAGATGGAAGGTTCATTTTTATTAGTCGCATCAACATTTTAGCGATTGAATCTTTTTTTCTCATTTAATCGTAAAGGTATTAACTAAAGGAGGTATTTTGAATGAAACAGCTCTATATTAAACAAAAGGTTTTCAGTCTTAGCGGAAAATTTACGGTAATGGATCAGCACGAAAATGATGTATATTTTGTGGAAGGAAGTTTTATGCAAATACCGAAAACGTACTCGATTATGGATACAGCAAGAAATGAAGTCGCGCTAATTACGAAAAAGGTGCTCAGCTTGCTGCCAAAATTTTATGTGGAAGTCGAAGGACAAGAGGTATTGACAATCCAGAAGGAGCTCTCGCTTTTCAAGGCACGCTATTCGGTGGATGCAGTTGGGGTGGAAATTGAGGGGAACTGGTGGGATATGCAATTTGCAGTAAAACAGCATGGGGAAGTCATCGGGCAAGTAAGCAAGGAATGGTTTACATGGGGGGATAGCTACAAGGTAGAAGTACTGAAGGATGACATGGAAAAAATCATCATTGCTATTGTTATTGCAATCGATTGTGTGAAAGCTGATCAGGATGCAGCGGCGTCTGTTTAAAGCAAGAAAAAGAGAGACAAAATCGAGTGATCTAAGATTTTGTCTCTCTATTTAATCTATCAGCTACATGAAAATTAGTATGCAGTCCAACCTGCATCAGCAGCAATGACTTGTCCATTGATGAAGCTTGAATCATCAGAACCTAGGAATAATGCAAGCTTAGCGATTTCTTCCGGTTGACCAGCACGAGGCATTGTGCCTTGACCAGTAGATTGACGGCTGTATCCGAACTCAGAAACACCTGTCATTGATGATTGAATGTTTGTCATTACGCCACCTGGTGCGATACCGTTACAACGGATGCCAGAGTTAGCGTACATATAACCTGTGTTTTTCGTTAAACCAGCAACTGCATGTTTCGAAGCAGTATAAGCTGCACCAGCACGAGCACCACGTAAACCGCCAGCTGAGATGTTGTTTACGATAACACCGTGACCTTGTTCAAGGAAGAGGTTCGTTGCGATACGCATAGCACGCATTACACCCATTGTATTTACTGAGAAAACACGATCCCATTTCTCATCTGTAATTTCACCGACTGGCTCCATGCCGTCCATGATTCCAGCGTTGTTTACTAAAATATCTAATTGACCGTAAGCTGCTTTAGCTTCTTCAAACATGCGCTCGATGTCAGCTAATTCTGCTACGTTTGCCTTGTTTGCGATTGCTTGTCCGCCAGCTGCCACAATTGCGTCTGCTACTGTTTTTGCACCTTCACCGTTATAATCTGAAACGACAACTTTTGCGCCTTCTTTTGCATAAAGTTCAGCGATTGCTTTCCCCATACCAGAAGCTGCACCAGTTACGATTGCTACTTTACCTTGTAATTTCATTTGAAATCATCCTCCTGAAATATAATTATTATACATCTGTACAATAAAATTATAATACACAAATTAAAGCGTTTTCAATCAGCAAAAAACCTTCGTGTTGTACGATATCCAACAGATTTGATAGAATTGTACAATAAAGGAGGTCGCCATGAATAAAAATGATCTTCGTGTTATCAAAACGAAAAAAACAATACATAAAGCATTACTTTTATTATTGAAGGAAAAGTCATTGCCCCAAATTAAAATTACCGAGCTTTGTAAAGAAGCGACGATTAATCGCGGGACGTTTTATTTTCATTATCAAAGTGTTGACGATGTACTTCAGGAATTGTTCGAAGAAATTATGCTGGATTTACAAATTTCATATGATGAGCCATTTAAAGAAGGGTTGGAACTAACCGTCAGCGGAATGAACTTAAACCCGAATTCCGTAAAGATTTTCGACCACGTAAAAAAATACGAGGATTTTTACAAAATTGTATTATCTGAAGATGTGTCGATGAAATATTATTACATGCTCTTTGATGAAATTTGCAAGCTGATGGATGAGACCGATTATGTAAAGCATGAACATGAGTTAAAGAAATATTTGCATGCCTACAATGCAAATGCCATTATCGGATTACTCATTCAATGGTACTTGAATAACTTTGAAGACTCCGTTGATATGATGAACAATCGCCTTGTGGAAATTGTGAAATTCCGGCAATCGCTTAAATGAAGTTTATAATCGCTAGAAAATGGAGTAGTGGACTATTTCATTTTCTAGCCTTTTTGCTTTATTGGCGTGCCTAAAATAACTCCATCACATTCTTAACAAGTAATTAAATAATTTAACGATTTTACTTCAAAAATTAACGGAATATTAATAATTTTATGATAATATAAAGAGGAGTTGGTTGGCGTTTGCTGATTGAACTTAAATTGCATAACTAGGAGGAGAAAAATGGTTAAAAATCGAAATGTAACTCTACTGTTTTCTTGGGTACTTATTGTTTTCATTTTAATTCAGCCTCTTCAATCTACTGTTACAAATGCAGCAGCTGGCGACGGGTCATGGTCGACACCTTACTCCGTATCTCAGGCAATCAGCAATCAAAACAACTCCACAAAAACAGTTCAAGGTTATGTGGTGGGACAACCTACATCAACAACGACGGTCCTTACAGGCAGTTTTCCGAGTGACTATGCATTGGCTATAGCGGACAATGCGAATGAAACGAATACCGCTAACATGATCTATGTACAGATTCCAACTTCTTTCCGCTCTTCTTACGGATTAAAATCAAATCCTTCATTAATGGGGAAAAGCGTAAAAATCACGGGTGCCTTGTCCGCATACTTTTCTCATCCTGGATTGAAAAATAGTACAGCATTTGAAATAGTGGGGGGAAGTCCTGCCGATCCTGAGCCGATTCCGACACCAAATCCTTCAACGGGTGCCTATTATGATGCAGCTATAGGGAAGACCGGCACAGCTTTAAAATCGGCTTTGCATAATATTATAGATGACCATACCGAAATTTCGTATTCCAATGTATGGACAGCTCTTCGCGAAACAGATGAAGATCCGAACAATTCGAATAACGTCATCCTTCTTTATACAGGCCGCTCCCAAAGCAAATTTACAAACGGCGGGAACGTGAATGACTGGAACCGTGAACATGTTTGGGCAAAATCGCATGGTGGCTTTGGCACATCGATGGGTGCAGGAACTGACTTGCATCACTTGCGTCCAACCGATGTCAGTGTCAACGGTACGCGAAGCAATCTTGACTTTGACAATGGCGGGAACGAGCATTCAGAAGCATCGGGCAACTACTATGATTCTGATTCATGGGAGCCAAGAGACAGCGTAAAAGGTGATGTTGCCCGTATGCTGTTTTATATGGCGGTTCGCTATGAAGGGGACAGCGGAGAAGTAGATTTGGAATTAAATAATAAAGTAAATAACGGCACGGCGCCTTATCACGGGAAACTTTCAGTACTGCTCCAATGGCATAAACAAGACCCGGTCGACAATTTTGAACGTACAAGAAATGAAATTATATATACCGATTACCAGCATAACCGTAATCCATTTATCGATCATCCTGAGTGGGCATCCGCTATTTGGGAATAAAATATGAAAAAACACTCTCCTTTAAGCAAAGGGGAGTATTTTTGTGCTTCCTGATATATAATTTATGGAAGGGAGTGTTATAAATGGGCGAAATAGACATAAGTAAAGAGGCAATCGAAAAGGATTTGGCACTGATTAAAACATGTTTAAGACTCATTAATCAAGCGGTGATTTTAAGGGAACGCAATGGCGAAACCTTTACCCCTTCTGAAAATGAAGAGTTACATAGATTAATTTCCAAAATTGATAAAGATTTAAACAAACTTAAAATGAACATAAATTATGATACAAAGCTATAAAAGGGACAGGTAACTATATTCTATAATAGGCGTTTTTAAAACTGTCGCATATGATAATACGATGATTCTGTGAAGGGAATGAAATAAATGTATTATCAATCTTACGGGTATCCATATCAAGCACCATATTATATGAATTCTTCGCCGTATAATTATGTTGGAACCCCGACTTACTGGACATACCCGTATGGGGCTATTTCTATAAATCAATTAAATCCCTCTCCTGTTTCCGATGGGAATAATGGAATGATGTTAAAGGATTATGGAGCGACCCCATTTGTCATCAATATTAACGAGGCATCGAAGCAAAACAATACGTATCGTACGGCTTTATGGACTGGGAAGCATTTGCAGCTCACATTAATGAGTCTGGAGCCGGGAGAAGATATTGGACTGGAGATGCATCCGAATGTCGATCAATTTTTACGGATAGAGCAAGGGCAAGGGGTAACTCAAATGGGCAAAAATAAAGATCGATTAGACTTCAGAAGAAATGTCCAGGATGACTTTGCCATTTTCATCCCTGCCGGAACATGGCATAACTTAACAAATACCGGTAATGTCCCACTAAAACTATATTCTATCTACGCTCCGCCGAACCATCCATTCGGAACGGTTCACCCTACGAAAGCTGCAGCAATGTCTATGAAAGAAGGCGGAGGTCACAGCAATGAATTCCCTGTTATTTCTGGGAAGACGCCGGATGAATGGATACGACATACTGAATTTTTAGTGAAAGAAGGATTAGAAGATTTTCAAAGAGGGATAAACACTACTCATATTCTTCAGGAATTTATTCTTATGGGCGTTCTAGTAGGAAAAGGATACTCTCCGAAAGAAGCATATGAGACAGTGGAAGAGTGGGAACGGTCCGGGAAGTCTAAACTTCTGCAGCAAAGTAAAAATATGTAGTGAAGCGTTAAGGAACCTGAACGATCTCTTTTGCCTTAACTAACATAACCAACTATAATGAAACGATAGATGGTTATTAAAGGAGATTTTTAATGAATACACGAATGAATCCACGATATAAAATTACACGTCATGATCAGGAAGGGAATCCTACGCTCAGCTTACAGGAATGCCTAAACTTCTTTGCGACAAAACCGGATTTCGAATACCGAGATTTCTATAGTGTCACACAAGACGGTGTCAATATGAAAATTAACGGCCACTTCTTCATGTGGCAATATGAAAGCCAGGAAATACCGTTCCGTTTTTACGAAAACGAGCTGTATGTTGCGGCGGCACACCGGGCAGTTATGGATAAAACGAAGGAAGTAGCGCGCGGCCTGGAAGCAAATTATATTGAAGGGTAATTAATTACACAGCACTAATTCCATTTAGACAGTTGGGACCGATATCCGGGGCCGACTGTTTATTTGTTTAAGCTCATTCATATATGAAAGAAGGTTTTACTCATGAATCTATTAATTTTAGGCGGAACAGGTCGAGTTGGAAGTCATTTGGTTATGAATGCGCTTAAGGACGGCCATCATGTAACAGCTCTCGTTCGTACACCGGACAAAATTGAAAATCAGCATGAAAATTTAACAGTTATTCAAGGGAATGTGCTGAAGAAAGAAGATGTTGCGCGGGCGATGTATGGGGTGGATGTAGTGTTAAGTGCACTGAATACAGATGGGGGAACGACTTTAACCGAAAGTATGCCGCTATTTATTGATGCGATGGAACAAGAAGGCATCAAACGAATCATCACGATCGGTACTGCCGGCATACTGCAAAGCCGGGTCAGCCCGGAACTGCTGCGCTATCAGTCAAGCGAATCAAAGCGGAAGTTAACCCGTGCTGCCGAAGAACACCATAAAGTGTACGAGTTACTGCAGCAGTCCAACCTTGACTGGACAATTGTCTGTTCTACATATTTGCCAGACGGAAAGAGGCTCGGGAACTACCGGATAGAACGAGATTTTCTACCGGTAGACGGCAGCCAAATTTCAGTTCCGGATACAGCGGATTTTACCTACAGCTTACTGCAAAGCAACGAATTTATAAAAGCGCGTGTGGGAATCGCTTACTAATTGCTCCCTAACTTTGCCGAAATCATTTTGAAAATACCGATGCCTGTAAGCTTCAGTGTGATTTTCTCATTATGTGAAAGATGCTTCTCAATGAAAATGGACAGGTTATCGATTTTGATTTCCTGATAGTTATGCACATCTTTCGGCTTTCCTAGATGAGTCATCAATTCCTGGACAGGTGGTGCACAGCAGGCGTTCACCGAAATGGTTTTTACAGAAACCGGCTTGCCTTTTGACTGCATCCATTTTTTCGTATTTGTATCGAGTTCGATTTGCATGAAGGGTTCCTCGCTTTCTTAGAAAAGTTCTAATATCACCGCTCAATGTTCTAATAAACTTAAAAATGTTTTAATAAAACTGTGTTTTTCTAATATATATGTACGATCTTTCTAATAAGTGTTCCCGATGTTTAAATATGTGCGGCGGAAGTTCTAATAAACTCCAGACATGTTCTAATATAACGGAAAATCTCCTGATATCCATATTGCTTCTACCATATCATAAATTACAAAATAGAAAAGAAACAAAAAAACGAACGATTCGGATTTCCCGGAAAGGAGCAATCACAATCGTTCGTTTTAATTGTTATGAAGACGAAATATTTTCTGCCAAAACGCGCTGGACAGCATAAATATTCGTCGCTTTATTAAACTTCTTTTGAAGAGGGATGCTATTTCCGGAAATCCAAATTTTCAACTCTGCATCCAAATCGAAAGTTCCAGCTGTTTCGATCGAAAAATTTGTAATGCTTTTGTACGGAATGGACATATATTCCGTTTTTTTCCCCGTCATTCCTTGTTTATCAACGAGGATCAAGCGTTTGTTTGTAAAGATGAATGTATCTCGTATTACTTTATAAGCATGCTTGACTTCTTCATTACTCGTAATGATTTCGGCCATCTCTTTTTGAACATCTTCTGCTTTCAATTCACTTGCATTGCCCATCAAACCATCAAAAATACCCACTATGTTCACCTCATCTGTTTATTCCACTATTTTTTCCATTCTTTTAAAAGATATACTTACGAATGATGAATTTTATTTCAAAATATTAATTTTTAATAATTTTCTCTTAAAATGAGTAAAAATATATTAGATGGGTATTAATGCTGTATAACAAATTTAAAGGAGGAATTCTATATGAATCATTTGAAAGCTTTAGTTATTAAATTTGTGATGATTGCGGCAGTTTTAGGTATTATTCTTGCAGGATTTTTTGATTTTGCGTTTAGCGACACATTAGTAATCAGCTTAGTGTTAACACTTTTAGCTTATGTTGTTGGGGATTTAGGAATTTTCCAAAATGCTGGTACCCACGCAGAGCAGGATAAAAGAAATATCATCGCAACATTATCTGATGTACTTCTAGCAGCGATTGTTATTTACTTTATGGCACAAAGCTATTCTGAAAACAACGACAATATTGTAGCAGCTGCCATTGTTTCGGCTGTAGTCATCGGTTTAGGGGAATGGTTCTTCCACAAATATATTGATAGACAAGTATTTGATAGTGCTGAAGCAACGGATGCTCAAAGAGATTATTAATAGTTTCATAATGGCGCTTTCCAATAAGGAGAGTGCTATTTTTTGTTTTTTACATAATGAACGATGCATCACACATCCTAATAAAGGAGGTGTAAAAAATGAAGAACAATCCGAAAAAGAATCAAAATGAAGAAATGAAAAACCGGCAAGTAGAAGAAACGCTTGGCTTTTCACCAAATGACAGCAAAGCGCTACTTGCTCATGCTGTGGAAGTACAAACAACAGATGTGATTCCAATGGATGAGCTGAATGAATACACCAAAGTGGACAGCACGACAACGACTTTGAATAATTTACATGAAGATAACACGTCCGCAATTTTAGATCGAAACGCACCGAGGTAAGTGCCAATGAGAACATCATTCAATTGATGTTCTTCTATTTTTAGAGTGTACGAAACAAAAAGAACACGGAAATTAATCCGTGTTCACTGTAATTATTTTCGAGTTGTCGTTGTTTCCCACATATCCTTCAGCCAAGCGTCAAACTGTGCACCTTTTTCGCCTTCATATGTGTTGTAAATATCGATACGCATTTTTTCCAATTTTACTTTGAAGTCCTCGTACGTGTGGTCCGCAGGCAAGCTCTTCTTAATACGTTTGAAAATTTTACGCAGGTCTTTGAACAATTCGCCTTTCGGTGCTTCCGACGGTTCAACTTGCTGACCCATCTTCTTTAATTGTTTCGCAGCAGCATCACGAACTTTTGTTACTAGATCGGCCTTCGCTACATATTGCAAAATTTTAATTGATTCATCGGCTTTAATTTTCGCTAATTCCTGTACCGCATCTAAACGTGCTTCCCAATCTGCTGTACGGTTTACAGCTTTCTTTAATTCACTGAAATTTTCAGGTAATTGTTGTGTTGTTTCTTGATTTTGTTGACTCATTATTTTGTCTCCTTTGTCATTGCCTTACTAGCAACGATCCGCTCCATCTATTATAGCATGAAAGTGAGGTAATTACTCGTTCTACTAGATGGGCGGAATCGATTGCAGTGAGGGTGATTTTCTAATAAAGCTCTCCATTGTTCTAATATCCCGAAAAATCTTCTAATAAAAGTGAGATGTTCAAATATAAATCCTATTTTTTCTAATAAGTGCTCCAACTATTCAAATAAAGCACGCGAATGTTCTAATATCCCATACAACTCTTCTAATATGTACGCGAACTTTTCTAATAAAAATCCGCCCCGTCACTCAATAACGTGATAATCAAAGCTTGCACCGGCAAAAAAGCACAACCTCAAACACGAAATCTCAACCCATTTCAGTTACACTCTTACTAAGCAATTTATAAAGGGCGCAAGGAATCGGGCGCTCCGTAGCAACCCATTTTGCAAAAGCCGGTGCGAATGTTATCATCGCAGATATCGAACATGACTTAGGTGTCCAGCTGGCAGGGGAACTCCAAAAAGAAGGGCACTCCGCCATTTTTGCCGAGACCGATGTGCGCAGTGAAGAGAGTGTACGTCAATTGATGGGAATGGCAGCTGACCGTTTTGGCGAGATTCATATTTTGATCAATAATGCGGGAAAAGGGAAATGGATTTCACCGCTGGAATTATCGCTTGAAGACTGGGATGACATCATCAATACGAATTTGCGGAGTGTCTTTTTATGTTCACGTGAGGCGGCAAAGCTGATGAAAAACGGTGGGGCAATCATCAATCTTGCTTCAACGCGTGCCGTCATGTCCGAACCGAATTCAGAAAGCTATGCGGCAACAAAAGGCGGAATCCTTGCCCTGACACATGCATTGGCAAGCTCGTTCAGTGAGCTCAATATAACAGTAAACAGCATTTCGCCTGGATGGATTGAAACAGGAGATTACGATGCTCTCAGACCTTCCGACCACGCCCAGCATTTTTCAAACCGCGTCGGCAAACCGGATGATATTGCACGTGCCTGTCTGTATTTAGCGAACCCGCAAAATGATTTTATTACAGGGACGGATCTGACAATCGATGGCGGGATGACAAAGAAAATGATTTATGAAGAATAGTAGATTAAAAGAAGGGCGCTTTCCTTGCAACGAGGAACAGCGCCATTTCCAATTGTTAAACGCACTCCTCGTTCTATCATCGTAATCTAATAGAGTTCTCAGTATTTTCTAATTTTGGGATGGTACAGTTACAATTAATAAATTTTGGAGGGATGCCTAATGAAAATTGTAATCGTACCATCAGGGTTTAAAGAATGTTTGGATGCAGAGGATGTCGCATTAGCGATGGAACGGGGGGTAAGACGTTTTGACCCGACCATTGATTTGGAAGTAATGCCAATGGTTGATGGCGGGGAAGGATTCGTGAAGACAATTGTTCGTTTAAAGGACGGAGAATTAGTTTATAAAAAAGTAACCGGACCGGTCGGCAAAAAGATTAAAAGCTATTTTGGTATTTATGAAGAGAACGGGAAACGGACTGCGGTCATTGAGATGGCGGCGGTGGCAGGTTTGAAACTCGTGCCGCGCCATCAAAGAAACCCGTTGAAAACGACTACTTATGGTGTAGGGGAATTGATTGTTGCGGCACTTAATATGGGCATTGAAAATATTCTGATTGGCTGCGGGGATTCGGGTACATCGGATGGGGGTGCAGGAATGGCGCAAGCATTGGGCGTTCAGTTTTTAGATGAAAACAGGCAAATTGTCCAAATGAATGGCGGAGAAGATTTAATGGCTGTCAATACCATTGATACGGAAAATGCTGATCCACGGTTAAAGAACGTTTCGATCAATGTTGCGTGTAACTGGGGAAATATTCTGTGCGGGGAAAAAGGGGTTGCGCATATATTTGGACCTCAAAAAGGAGCTACACCAAAACAGGTGGAACAACTAGCATCTACGCTTGATCATTATGCGGATTTGATTGAACAAGCAACTGAACTGGATGTTCGTTCATTACCGGGCAGCGGGGCATCCGGCGGGTTAGGTGCGGGACTGATTGCATTTGCGGGTGCCACGTTGCATCCACGGTTCAATATCATCATGAAATATATCAATATAGAAGAAAAAATTCTGACGGCGGATATCGTATTAACAGCGGAAGGCAGTCTTGATTTTCAGACACCGAACGGGAAAATCCCTGCTGAGGTTGCACGCATTGCGAAAAAGAATCACATCCCGGTCATCGCGATTACAGGAACAATCGGAAAAGGCGCAAATCTGAACTATCATGCCGGGATTGATGCCTACAGCAGCATCATTCAAAAACCGATATCTTTGGAAAAGGCGATTAAAAAAGCACCGAAATGGATCGAGGAAAGTACGGAATCAATTTTACGTAAAGTTTCAATTGGCATGGAAATAGCCAATAAAGAAAATAGAAAAGAAAGAGCCATTTAACATGTCTAGCAAAGTAGAAAGAAATAAACAAAAGCAAAATCGCCTGAAATCAAAGATACAATCGATGCCGAATAAGACAGCGATCATTATATCCATACACATTCTAATCCTGATTGCCGTTATTTTCATTCAAGATTTGGATTACAGTGCAAAAGTATCCCTTTTTGCATTTTTATCAGCGATGACGTTATGGGTGACAACGAAATTTTCAGCAGGCTGGGTGGCAATGACCCTTATTGCATTTATAATTTTAATGAATGCGGCAGAGCCTGATTTATTGTACAACTCATTATCCGAGAAAGTCGTGTGGCTTATGATCGGCGCGTTTATTATCGGGGAAGCCGTTAAAAAATCAGGGCTGGCCGAGCGACTGACGCTGTTCATCTTAAGTAAATCGAATAAAAAAGAAAATGTCGTGCTTGGACTAAGTTCGGTATTGTTTGCATCGGCCTTCTTTATCCCTTCAACATCAGGGCGAGCAGCATTGTCGATGCCGATTATTAAGCAAATCAGCGAGAAATTTTCTTCTAAAGAACAAAGTATTTTGGCGATTATTGCACCGGTAATCATTTTAATGAGTACATCGGCGACTTTAATCGGAGCAGGTTCCCATTTAATCGGCATCGGCTTTCTGGAAAATACGGCCGGTGAATCGATTTCCTACATCCAGTGGTTAATATGGGGTGTTCCGTTTGCACTTGTTGTAACATTGCTTTCATTAATCGTCATCAAATGGACATTGTGGCCGCGGGGTAGTGTAGAGAAATTGGAAAGTATTGAAACGATTCCTGTAACAAAACCTTTTGGAAAAGATGAAAAAAAGACAATGGTTCTCATATTATTTTTAATCATCGGCTGGATGACGGAAAGCCTCCACGGGTTGGATATTGAACTGATTACAGTAATCGGTGCCATTCTTTTCATGATGCCAAACTTCGGAATTATCAGCTGGAAACAAGGAATGAATGCCGTTTCATGGAATCTTGTGATGTTTGTTGCTGCAGCGACCGCGCTCGGCAAAGTATTGGTCGATACGGGCATTGTGGAATGGATAGAAAGTGAAATGATCAGCGTGTTGCATCTGTTTGTCGGTGCACCGGACTGGCTGATCGTATTAATGATCCTAACGATTACCGTAACAAGTCATCTGTATATTACTTCCCATACGACACGTGCCATAGTCTTCATTCCAGGACTGATCTTGTTCAGTGAGTTAATCGGCGTAAACCCCTCAACTGTCGTGTTTTTAAGTTTAATCGGGATGAACTATTGTGTAACGGTGCCGGTCAGCTCAAAAGCATTGCTGCTGTTTTATGAGGAGGGGGATATTTCCTATGATGCGCGGAATCTCGTAAAGCTTAGCGCCATTTTAATGCCCCTATATATATTCATCATCATGCTTTTCTACTTTACTTTTTGGCAATGGACAGGCATGCATTTATAAAGTTAGTGTCAATTTTCTATTTGAGGGAATTGGCACTTTTTATCTGCATTTTGCACGATTCCTAGCCTTTATTAACTAAAAGTTTTAAATTTAATAATTGTTCAGAAAATAAAGATTGTTTTTATTATTACCCTGTTATAATATAAAGTTTATTAAATAACTAGGAATTAAAAGCGGAGGCATTTAGCATGAAAAAATTACTATCAATCGTTACATTATCAGCGCTCGTTTTAGCAGCATGTGGTGGCGATAAATCAGAAGAAAACGCAAGCGAGGCAAAAAATAAATTAGAGGAAATCCAGGCAGACGGAAAAATTCAAATCGGTCTTGAAGGAACATTCCCTCCATTCAGCTTCCATGATGAATCAGGAGCATTAACAGGCTTTGAATATGAAATTGCTGATCAGATTGCAAAAGACCTAGGTGTTGAAGCTGAGTATGTTGAAACAAAATGGGATTCATTAATTGCGGGTTTAGATACAGATAAATACGATTTCGTAATTAACAACGTATCGATTACAGATGAGCGTAAAGAAAAGTATGATTTCTCAACGCCATATATGAAATCAGAAGCGGTTGTTGCTGTACATACAGATAACACAGAAATTAAAGAGCCGGCTGACATGGACGGCAAAAAATCTTCACAAACAATTACAAGTAACTTTGCCCGCGATGCAGAAGCGCTTGGTGCAGAAGTTGTCGCAACAAATGATCTGATGAGTTCAATCGAGCTTGTTGTACAAGGCCGCGCTGATGGAACAATCCATGACCGCGTGACATTCCTGACATACTTGCAGGAACAGCCGGACACGAAATTGAAAGTACTGGACGGTGCGATCAATTCAACTGATATCGCATTAATTTTAAATAAAGAAAACGATGAGTTCCGTGAGAAGTTAAATGAAATTATTAAAGAACGTACAGAAGACGGTACATTCGAAGCAATTTCGGAAAAATATTTTGGTGAAAATGTTATTTCAAACAACTAATGGAAAGGTCGTTTCGACGGCCTTTTTTACGTGGATTTAACTATAGAAAGGAGTGTTAGTGGATGAGTAGAGAAATGGATATTTTACTTAACTCGATCTGGCCGATTTTAAAAGCAGGACTTCTTGTTACCATTCCGCTATCGCTCATTGCCTTTGCCATAGCATTAGTCATCGCAGTCGTGACGGCACTGGCTAGAATCTCAAACTATAAAGTATTACGCTGGATTTTCGGTACTTACGTCTGGGTATTCCGTGGAACACCATTATTGGTGACATTGTTTATCGTATTCTTCGGTCTTCCGAAATTGGGGATTACCCTTGATGCCTGGACAGCGGCGATTATTACATTCTCACTGAATACAGGCGCCTATGCATCTGAATCGATTCGAGCTTCGATTTTGGCCATCCCAAAAGGACAATGGGAAGCTGCAGAATCTCTCGGTATGACGTATTGGCAAATGATGCGACGAGTTATCGCACCGCAAACCGTCCGAATTTCATTACCATCAGTGGCCAATGATTTTATCGATTTAGTGAAAGGCACATCGTTAGTTGCGAGTATTACTCTAGCGGATCTATTCATGGTCGGACAGCAAATTACCGCACGTACATATGAGCCGCTTATGATTTATTCACTTTGTGCGGTCATCTATTTAATCTTCATTAGTATACTGATGATCATTCAAAGCCGCCTGGAAAAATACGCATCGAAGTATGTGTAGAAGTGTCAGGTGAAGCGCTAGAAGGGAGGGCTTATTATCGTACAATTTCAGCAAATGTCGAAGTTCTTTGGCGAAAACGAGGCATTGAAAAATATTAATTTAACATTTCATGAAGGCGAAACAACGGTTATTTTAGGTCCATCCGGTTCAGGGAAATCAACGCTGTTACGCTGTATCAATTTATTGGAGCGACCTGAAAAAGGGATTCTGACAGTCGGCAACCAAAAAGTTGAACTGAACAAGCCAATCTCTCAAAAGAACCTGCTTTCAATACGCCAAAATACAGCGATGGTATTCCAAAGCTTCAATCTGTTCCCGCATATGAAAGTGCTTGAAAATGTGATGGAAGGGCCGGTTACCGTCTTAAGGAAAGACAAAGGGGCTGCTAAACAAAAGGCACAGCAATTATTGGAGAAGGTTGGCCTGAGTCATAAAACAGACCAGTATCCATCGCAATTATCCGGAGGGCAACAGCAGCGTGTCGCCATCGCAAGAGCATTGGCAATGGAGCCGCAGTTTTTACTGTTCGATGAGCCGACAAGTGCACTGGATCCCGAGCTGGAAGGAGAAGTGCTGAAGGTGCTGAAAAATTTGGCGGAGGAAGGCAAGTCGATGATTATCGTGACGCACAACTTGAATTTTGCGCGCGAAGTGGCAGATCGGATTTTATTTCTCGAAAACGGTGAAATCGGCTATGACGGCGTAACCGAAAACTTCTTTACGGCAAACAACAACGAACGGATTCAACAATTTATAAAATCGATGCAATTTATTTAACTAGGGGGATTCAACATGACAACAGAAAAAACAAATGTAGAGAGCTTTGATTTAGACCATACGAAAGTAGTGGCACCTTATGTGCGACTTGCCGGTACGAAAACAGGAGCGAAAGGCGATGTCGTAACAAAATACGATATCCGTTTCAAACAGCCGAACAAGGCACATATGGAAATGCCGTCACTACACTCTTTAGAGCATTTAATGGCTGACCGTATCCGCAATCATAGCGAAGATGTCGTTGATTTATCGCCAATGGGCTGCCAAACAGGCTTCTACTTGGCATTACTGAACTACAATGACTATGACGGCGTATTAACGATTATTGAAAATACGCTGCAAGATGTGCTGAAGGCAGAGGCTGTTCCAGCATGTAATGAAGTGCAATGCGGCTGGGCGGCAAGCCATAGTTTAGAAGGCGCAAAAGCATTAGCTGAGGAATTTTTAGCAGGCCGCGCCGAGTGGCATATCGTTTTCGGAGAATAATTGATGAAGCAAGTCTTCTGTGAGAATAATCTCGCAGGAGACTTTTTTATTGGAGCAATTGTTTTAAAAGTTCCTGTGAATAGGTTATTAATAAACTAAAGTAACTAAAAGGAGAATTTGAATGAACAATACCTCAACGACTACATTAACAATGAAAAGAGAATTTAATGTAAAGCCTGAAAAAGTGTTTGACGCATGGTTGAATCCTGTAATGATGAAAAAGTGGTTCTTTACATTGGAAGGGACGAACAAGGTTGCACAAAATGACCCAAAAGTAGGGGGCAGTTGGGAAATTGTAGACCACCGGCAAGGTGTAGACTACCGGGCGATCGGGAAGTATGTTGAAATCAATTCGCCTGAAAAAATCGTGTTCACTTTTAAAATGCCGCAATTCAGCGAACTGGAAGATACAATCACAGTGGAGCTGAAAGAGTTGGGACAAGGCAGTGAAATGACGTTCACTCAACTGATCCATGTTGAAAATGAAGAGCAATGGACAGATGCAGACATCGTAAAAGCTCTAGATGAAATGCGAGATGGCACAGAACATGGCTGGAATTTAATGTTCATGGGTCTGAAGGAATTAGTTGAGACCGGAAAAGTGAGCTATCAAGGTTAGGACGTATAATGAAACACAAGGTGGGGGTTATGACCATCCGGTGATTGAATTTTCGGGGAAGATTTTCTAATAAAAGGTTGAATTGTTCTACTATATCTTTATACGGTTCCAGAAGAAGTAGCCGCATCTTCGGAACAACAGCTCATCGCGAAATTTAAATATTAAATCAAAGGCACCGTCTAGTTAGGAGATGCCTCTAACTTATAGGGAGAAAAGTTCGCGAAAAATGGTAAAATAGGCTAAATTGAAGTGGTGTAAATTTGAATTCAGAAGGGGAAGGGTACAATGAAAAGCGCAAAACCATTTTTAATGTTTCAAGGCGGCGTTGCAGAAGAAGCAATGAACTTCTACACATCCGTTATCGAGGACGCAGAAATTACGAGTATTGTCCGCTATGGAGCAAATGAAGGCGGAGATGAAGGGAAAGTTATGCAAGCAACTTTTTCGATAAAAAGTCAGGAATTTATGTGCATTGACAGTAATTTAAAACATGAGTTTGGCTTCACACCGTCATTTTCTATTTTTATTACATGTGATACAGAAGAAGAAATCAATCATCTTTATGAAAAACTGCTTGATGGCGGACATCCGTTAATGCCAATCGGTGATTACGGTTTCAGTAAGAAATTCGGCTGGTTAAATGACCGTTACGGCGTGTCATGGCAGATCAATTTAGCTTAATAAAATGTGCCGGGTGCCATGACTCGATACCCGGCGCTTCATATTCTAATATATTTTAAAGTCTTCTAATAATAAATCCCTTGCGTTCAACGCCAGCTCTTCACCCAACATTCTGATAAAGCATCCCGCCAAATGCCCGATTTCTCACCATAATCTTCAGCAAGCCATAGCCTAAAAGCGCACCCGCAAACGAACTCATCATAAATGCCGGGACAAAACCGAACAGTGCCGCTTCCTGACCTAAAAATAAAATCGCAATCGGATAAGTAGCCAACGCACCGAGCAACCCTGTCCCAATCACTTCACCTACCGCTGCAAACGCCAACTTCTTCGTTTTCGCAAACAAAAATGCAGCGAGAAGTGCGCCAATCATACTCCCCGGATAGGCAAAGATACTGCCTGTCCCCATCAAATTTCTTAACGTCGATGTAAGAAACGCCTGTAATACCGCATACCATGGACCGAGCAGTACCGCCGATACGACATTGGCAAAGTGCTGAATCGGAAAAATTTTTGCAAAACCTAATGGGATATACACCAAACTGCTGAGAATCGTCGTAATCGCTGCGATAATCGCGGAATATGTAAGTTTTCTCGTTTTATTCATTTCTACCATCCTTTATAATAATTTTTGCAACAAAAAAAACCACTTTCAATTAAGAAAGTGGTATCGTAGCCTATACAAAAATAAAAATAGGGGATCGACACTACTTTCCTACGCTAGTATTACCTAGATCAGGTGCAAAGGGTACTTCTCAGCCAAAAGGCGCCCCTAGTAGTTTTATGAGCAGATCATCTGCTTCCAATATTGGGTTAATTTCACAATTATCATAACACGGCCGTTTCATTATGCAAATGCATTTTCTAAATTTGATTCCTTTGACCGAGAAAAACTACTGCTCATACCCGCCGCCATAATTACCGGGTTGGGCATGTTGCCAAGGGTTTGGCGGACCGATGAAAGTATTCGGTCTGACAGGAGCAATTGCCTGCTGCCATAAATTTTCGTTCATGCCATACGTATGGGCCATAATATTTGCTGGTGTCAGCTTAAGGAGGTCGGAACCTAAAATGACTTCCGGTGTCGGAGCATTAAAAATGGCAAGCAGATGCGTGTTGTTTTGCGTAGCGACTTCGTAATGCCACCACCCTTGAGGAACGTTCGCTACTTGACCGGGGCTAATCGGAAAATGCATCAGCTGTTTCGTAAACGGATTCAAAATCGAAACAATCGCACTCCCTGTAATACAGTAAACAAGTTCCGCCGCATTTTGGTGATAGTGCGGTTCAATCACATTATTGGCGCTAAGATATATATCAAGCAGCGATATATTATCAAGCGTATTTAACTGGTTGCCGCCCATTACATTAATAAAATTTTGCTGGTCTTTAACGAATAACGGGTTTTTATTAAGGTCGAATGTAAACTGGGATTGCACTGATGTATAATCTTGATTCGGGTTCAATAGTTCACCTCTTTTTTATTGTAGTTAAAATATGCAATAATTTACCAGTGTGTGCCTATGTCGTTAGTAGCCATCCATTTAAAAATACACATACAACGCATTGATTAATGTGAAAATTAAAATAAACAGGGTGGCACCACATACAATAATTTCTGTAAAGTGGACGAACATGACTCTTTCATAACTTAACTCAGCTTTACGAAAACCAAAGAAATTCCCATGACTGATAATATAAATAAACGTACTCACGACCATTAAGGAAGACATTAAAAACGAAATCGTTGGCAAAGAAGTAACGTAGCGCGAGTTGCCCCCTGTTTCCATATAGAGCGGAATATCCAACCTCTTGCTTAACACAAAACTGACAATGACCAGGATGTAGATAATAAGCGAAATATTAAAGGGATGTTTGCGGTAATCGATCAGATCAAGCATCATTTTTGTCTTCCCTTTATACTCCCAGTCCTTATTGTCTTCTACTCTGTCACCATTCAACATGTAAATAATACCGGCTATTACAAGCCCCGAAAATAAATACCATTCCAGCATCGTAAAAAACAGCGTCCAGTTATAAAACGGTGCGATCACAAGCGGTAGAACAACAAGTCCACTCAACCATTTATTAACTGGCTGATTAGCAGTAAGCCATTCGTTTAGAGCATGCCGTTTATCTTTTGTATGTGCTTTTTCCTGTTCCCGGTAACTGAAGATTTGATTCATTACAAAAGTGCATCCTACCAGTACTAACCCGATTCCGAAAGTAAGATAAGAAGCTTTCGGATAAATCACGACCTCATCATAATTAAGGATGATCCAGTTCCCGCATAGGGCAGTGATCAATATCCCAGTAAGCATCATATATGAAGATAAGTTTCTCATCCGTACACCTCCATTGTTCTATTCTACGTCGATTGGATGGAAATAGTTTCAAATAAATCAGGAGGCATTCAAACGCTTCTAATAACGACCTGCATCGTTCTAATAAACAAAAAAATGTTCCAATAAAAGTGCGATGCCAATAAATCAGTGAGTTGTTCTAATAAACAGCCGACATCTTCAATTAAAGGACACCGATGTTCTTATACCCCGCCGACATTTTCTAATAACCGCCCTAACTATTCTAATAAAATCACAAAACAAAAAAGCGATCGCACAAATAGAACCGATAGAACCGTCTCCTACTGTGCAGTCGCTTTCTTCAAAATAAGCTGCAGTATTTCATTGGCACAAATCGCATCCGCATCGGCTGTATGATGGTTAAGAAGCGGGATGTTATACGTTTCGGCAATGACATTTAAATTATTTCTCGGACTGTCCAAATATTTGCGCGCAAGCAGTACCGTACAGGCTGCCGGATTCGTTGGACGAATGCCATTTCGGAAAAACTCGAGTGCGAGGAAGCTGTACCAGTCAAACCCGATATGGTGACTGACAATCGGCAAATCACCTAAAAAATCTTTAAAGGCGTGAATGACAGGGGAGATCGTTTGCTCACCTTTCACCCGTTCATTAGTAATCCCGTGAATATGCGAATTTTTAATCAGTTTTTCCGGATTCACAAAGCGGTGAAAAAGGTCCACCGTTTCTCCGTTGCGAATTTTTAGTGCAGCAATCTCCACGATTTTATCACCTCTAGCAGCAGAGCCACCCGTCGTTTCAATATCGACGACGATATATTCGGGTGCATGCTCCAACAGTTCCACCATTTCCGCAACCTTCAAGCGCGGGCTATACGTTGTAATAAACTTTCTTAAATACTGCGCGGCAAGCTTCGTATTGTAATAATGGCCATAGCGCGTCCGGGCAATATAGCCGTGCTGTTCCAGTTCATCAATTGCCTCTGTCGGATAGCTTGCGGCCAATGCTTCACGTTTGGCAAAGCCCACAATCGAGCACGTAATCAGGATGCGGATATGCAGCCATTCGATGTTCATAAACTTCACCTCTTAATTGGAACATTTGTTCTATAATTGAACCATATATGAAGTAAATAATAAATAAAAAAGCTGACCACAACCGAAACAACGAGCGATGGTCAGCCTATCACTTATTCAGAAAACGGATTCGGCACTGGTTGCAGACGTTCTTGGACTTTCTTCGCTACGACCGTTTTTCCTTTTGAAGGAACGGTATTTGGTATCGAAGATCTTGCTTCGAGGTCTTCCCAGAAATCCGCATTTTTAATCCCTAACACTAGCGGGTTGAACGTTGGGTTAAGCCCCAAGCGTTTTTGCGTATCGTAATCTTTCAGTGCGGTTAAAGCGG
The DNA here is from genome assembly GCF_059758555.1 of Solibacillus sp. GQ1. NCBI lineage: Bacteria > Bacillati > Bacillota > Bacilli > Caryophanales > Caryophanaceae > Solibacillus > Solibacillus sp. GQ1. Next base: position 242,995 of record NZ_JCAXEX010000002.1, read on the forward strand.
TTTTCGAAAGCAGCACGATCGTAATGACGTTCACCCAGCCGAGCAAACCTACTCCTAAATCAGTAATCGCCCAAATAAGGGTAGCCGAATTCACTGCGCCGAAAATAACCATGCCTAAAAGTCCGAGGCGGGCAGCATGCGTAATGATTTTCCCTGCTTTGCCGATATTAAGCGTTTCTTTAATGAAGGCAATGTTTGTATCCATTTTGTAGAAGTACGTAATTAACGTAGTAAAACAGAACAGGAATAATGAAATTGTCATAAAGTACTGACCGAATGTCGGAGAGATCAGTGTACTCATTGCCGACTGTGTATAAATTTCAGGGTTAGCACCTGGAATGTTCGATACGATGGCCTCGCCTGCACTTGGCGCAACATTGTACATACCTGTAATTAAAATCATAAAGGCTGTCGCTGTACAGATTAGAAACGTATCGATGTAAATAGAAAATGCCTGTACTAAACCTTGTTTGGCAGGGTGCGAAACACTCGTTGCACCGGATTCAAACGTTTCCGTACCTAACCCGGCAGCACTTGAGAATACACCACGCTGTACACCCATTGCGATGGCTGTACCGACCAGACCTGCAAATGTAGCATTCAAGTTAAGCGCACTTGTCACAATCAATGAAAACATCGCCGGAATTTCAGAAATGTTAATAACTAATAATGCGATACAAATTGTCACGTATGCTAATGCCATGAACGGAACTAAATATTCCGAAACAGTGGCGATTCGCTTTACCCCACCGTAAATGATTACGGCCATTAATGCAGCAAGCAGTAGACCTGTTACAAGTGGGGGAACATTGAATGATTCCTGAACCGTTAAAGCAATCGTGTTCGCCTGTACTGTCGGCCATAAAATACCGATAACGATAATTAAAATCGTCGCTGAAATAATGGAAAACCATTTTAAATTCAAGCCTTTGTAAATATAAAACGGTGTTCCGCCGCGGTATTCACCTTCGATTTTACTTTTGAAAATTTGAGAAAGGGTAATTTCAATAAATGAAGTGGCTGCACCTAAAAATCCCATAACCCACATCCAGAAAACTGCACCAGGACCACCGAGGCTGATGGCTGCTGCAACACCGACAATATTACCTGTACCAATACGGCTTCCTAATGACATCGCTAATGCCTGGAAAGAAGAAATGCCGGCACTGTCATGATTTTTCTCAAACAGCAATGTGATCATATCTTTAAAACGTCTTACTTGAACGAATCGAGTTCTCAACGTAAAAATGAGACCGACCGCCAAAAATAAAAATACTAACGCATTACTCCAAACATATTTATTCAAAAAATTAACGATTTCCAACATTCATGAACCACGTCCTTTATTTTATTTTCTAAGTAAAACTGTAATGCACGTTTTTATGTATAGCTTTTTTCTGTTATCTGAAAAAAGTATTATTACTGTAATTAACACAAACAAGCGCTTGTTAAACAAAATTCTTTCGGGCTTGTAGTAATTTTTATGGGATTCAAAGCTTGGGAATGTTTTAGTAGCAGGTATTTAACGGTGTTCTACATTAACAGAAAAAAATAATATTCACAGGAAAAACGAATAAATTCCATAATCTTTTGTGCAGTAATTCCATATTCCTATCGCTCTCTATATCCAAGAATGTTTTTCTGGCAAAATATTTACACAATGATAGCTTCTCTACAGGTCAGTAATGAATTGATAAGACTACATAATAGAGGAGAGGAAGTTCATGTTTATTCCTTTATTTGGATTTAATTAACGCAGTTTTCCTTATAAATTGTTCAAAAATGCCGAATATTACTTCTTTAAATCAGCACTAAACTAAAACTTAGGTCTTTCTATTGGAATGTTTGAATGTCTCTTGACGTTGTAAAATGTTAGGCCTATCATTGCTAATAGAATCAATTGATAATGATTATCATTATTGATTGTTGATTCTAATAAGAAATCAAGCTGTCTATACATAACTGTAAACGAAAGGAAGTGTTGAAGTGAACTTTCAGGAGTTAAGAGGGAAAGTTGCTCTTGTGACAGGCGGAGCCCAGGGAATTGGCGCAAGCCTTGTCAAAAGCTTGGCTACATTAGGAGTAAAAGTTGCTGTAATCGATTATAACGAGGAGAAATTGAGAAGCCATGTGAATGGTTTAATAGAGCAGGACCACGAAGTTTTCGCCTTTCCTGCAGATGTCGGGGATAGTAACGCCATTGATGCAGTTGTAGAGAAAGTGGAAAACGAAATCGGGTCAATCGAAATGCTCGTCAATGTAGCAGGTGCATTGGCTACAGGTCCGGTCGAATCATGTACTGACCGTGACTGGGCAAGGATTTTTTCAATTAATACGACAGGTGTGTTTTATGTTTCAAGAGCGGTAAGCCGTTATATGATTCAAAGAAAAGCAGGTTCAATTGTAACAGTCGGATCAAATGCCGCAAGTGTACCGAGAATTTCTATGGCGGCCTATGCAGCATCAAAGGCGGCAACGGTCATGTTTACAAAATGTCTCGGTTTAGAGCTGGCAGAGCATAATATACGCTGCAATATCGTTTCACCAGGCTCGACCGATACGGACATGCAACGTTCGATGTGGTCCGATGATCATGGAGCTGAAGTTATGATTAAAGGAATGCCTGAAACGTATAAAGTAGGGATTCCGCTGAAAAAGATTGCACAACCGGACAATATTGTCGGCGCTATCCTGTTTTTCCTGTCCGTGCACTCAAGCCATATTACGATGAGCAATCTTGTCGTGGATGGCGGCGCAACATTGGGAGCGAGCTAAGTCTGTCTTTTGAATTCAGAGTAGTGAAACGAAAAGGAGCGGTAATATGGTAAGCAAACAAAAAGCACTAATCGAACATGAACTTTTAGATGAGTATGAAGTTGGTGATTTTTTCATTGAAACACCAAAAAGAACGATATTAGGCAAAGGTGTATTCATGCACGTGCCAGCGGGTGAACCACTTCAAAACCAGATGGAAGGATTGTCCGATAGAGTGGCGAGCGCGTTGAAGAAAGCCAAAGAACAAGGACATCCACGACCTGTCGTAGCGGGCGCGGTGCCATTTGATTACTATAAAAAGGCTTGTTTACTTGTTCCGGAATCTATCCAAATCGCACCATCATTGCAGCAGGAGGAAAGGGCAGTGACCGCTTCAGCATCTGTTACTGTTAATCGGCTCGTATCCAATCCATCACCAGAGCACTATAAGCAGGGTGTCATACAAGGGATTGAAAGAATAAAAAACGGCGAACTCGATAAAATTGTACTGGCACGTTCACTGGAAGTAAGTCTCAATAAGCCGATCGACCTTCCGCAGCTGTTACGAAATCTTGCGTATCAAAACAAACATGGATATACGTTTGCAGCACCGATTGAATACGGAAATCAAAAGGCTTCGCTCATCGGGGCTAGTCCGGAGCTGCTTGTTTCAAGACAAGGGATGTACGCCATCGCGAATCCATTGGCAGGTTCAAGACCTAGAAGTGAAGATCCGGTAGAGAACCAAAGACGTGCAGAGGAACTGCTTTCTTCTCCAAAGGATTTACATGAGCATGCGGTCGTAGTGGAAGCAGTCGTCAAGGGATTGCGTCCATTACTAAAAACGATCGAAGTCCCGGAAAAACCGTCAGTCGTGTATACGGAAACGATGATGCATCTTTCGACTGTCATTAAAGGAGAGCTCCTGGAAGCGGATATCTCATCGTTGGATTTAGCCATTGCCCTGCAACCTACACCAGCTGTTTGTGGCGCACCAACGGAAAAGGCAAGACAGGCAATCACAGAAATTGAACCGTTTGACCGAGGCTTCTTTACAGGCACAATCGGTTGGTGTGATGCTGAAGGCGACGGGGAATGGGTTGTGACGATTCGCTGCGCAGAGGCAAATGGCGATTCATTACGATTATTTGCGGGAGCAGGCGTTGTGAGCGAATCGAAGCCTGAAGAAGAATTGGCTGAGACGGGTGCGAAATTCCAGACAATGCTTCGCGCAATGGGTATCGATACAGAGCAGCTGAAGGATATTTAACGACTATTTATATGAAATACAACAGGGTTCACCAACAAAGAAAAAGGAGTGATTTAGATGGCTATTCCAGCGATCTCATCATATAAAATGCCAAAAGAAAGCAATCTTCCAAAAAATAAAGTAGGTTGGGAAGTCGATCCCAACAAGTCTGTCCTACTCATTCATGATATGCAGCAATATTTTATCGATTATTATGAGAAGGATTCATCATTAGTTCGTGAAATGATCGCCAACATAAAAGCAATCAGAAAACAATGCGATGAACTTGGCATTCCAGTTGTCTATACGGCGCAATCGGGAAATCAAAAACCAGAGGATCGCGCATTACTGACTGATTTTTGGGGAACAGGACTAAAAGACGATCCGAATATTACAAAAGTGATCGATGAATTGGCGCCAGGCAAGGCCGATATCGTATTGAAAAAATGGCGCTACAGTGCATTTAAAAAATCTAATTTACTGGAAATGATGAATGAACAAGGCCGAGATCAGTTAATCATTTGCGGGGTTTACGCCCATATCGGTTGCCTCATGACTGCTGGAGAAGCTTTCATGTCGGACATTAAGCCTTTTTTCATTGCCGATGCGGTAGCTGATTTTACACAAGATGAGCACGAAATGGCGATCAACTATGTGGCAGGACGCTGTGGGGCAGTTTATTCTACAGCACAAATTATGGATCAGCTAAAGCGTGAGACATCTGCAGAAGCAGAGCTCGTATAAGAATGAACAGGTGGTGAAAATTTTCGCCGCCTGTTTTTTGCGTTCAAATGGAAGCAAGTTTTTTTGAAGAATAAACAGGGAATTGGTTACCGACAATGTTTTTAGAAAAAAGGAGATGAAGTAGATGACAAATTCGGTGCCAAAGGAAGAAGGAATTGACCACAGCTTGAATCTTCTGAGAGAAGGCTATTTGTATATTTTAAATAGAAGACAAAGCTTTCATTCCGATCTGTTCGAAACACGATTGCTTGGAAAAAAGGCGGTCTGTATGGGCGGAAAGGAAGCGGCCGACCTTTTTTACGATAACAGTAAGTTTAAAAGGGCAGGCGTTGCACCAAACCGTGTTGCCGAAACATTATTCGGCAAAAAGGGTGTTCAGACACTGGATGGAGATACCCATAAGCACCGGAAAAAGATGTTTATGTCCATAATGTCCCAGGACAGACTTAAAAAACTGAATGAAATTGCCGCGAAGCAGTGGGACACGGCTTTAACTAAATGGCAGGAGATGGACGACGTTGTTCTTTACGAGGAAGCGCTGGAAATTATGTGCCGTACTGCTTGTGAGTGGGCGGGGGTACCGGTGGAAGACAAGGACATGAAAAAGCTCGCCGACGATTTTAGATCGATGTTTGAATCGGCGACGGCAATCGGACCATCGCACTGGGCTGGCAGACATGCACGAAACCGGGTGGAAAAGTGGATGGGGAACCTCATCGACCAAGTGCGCGAGGGGAAATTGAATCCCGAAGAAGGTACAGCACTGTATACGTTTTCAATGCATCGTGATTTGGAAGGGAATCTTCTTGATCAGGAGGTCGCTTCTGTAGAAGTAATCAATATATTAAGGCCGATTGTAGCGATTGCGGTCTATATTACTTTTTCAGCATTGGCTGCACATCATTATCCGGAAGAGCGGAAGAAACTTCAATCCGGCAACGAAAAAAATACACAGATGTTTGTGCAGGAGGTGCGCCGTTTTTATCCATTCTTCCCTTTTGCCGCTGCGGAAGTAAAAACAGATTTTACATGGAAGGATTATACGTTTGAAAAGGGTACATTAACTTTATTGGATTTATACGGAACGAATCATGATACGAATATTTGGGGGAATCCCGAAGTGTTTCAGCCGAGCCGTTTTGAAAACTGGGATGGCAGTCCGTTCAGCTTTATTCCGCAAGGTGGCGGCGATTACTATTTAGGCCATCGCTGTGCGGGGGAATGGGTGACGATTGAGATGATGAAAGTGAGTCTGGATTTCCTAGTTAACCAAATGACATACGATGTTCCGGAACAGGATTTAAGCTACAGCAAAGTAAGTATTCCAAGCTTGCCTAAAAGCAAAGTAGTAATTAATAATGTTCAGCGAGTATAAGATGAATGGATTAAGCCTGTAACCTTTTACTTGGTTACAGGCTTTTTAAATGCTAATTCGTTAAATCAATTTTCTCATATGTTCCAACCTTTTCCCTGAAAAACGTTTCAATTTGTGCCCACTGAACGTGCGTCACGTTTTCCAAGGAATCCTCCAAACAGACAGCTGCACTGTAACCAGGTGCAAGGAAAAAAGGTATGGTACGGGCTTTTACACATGAGGCGGGGTGATGAATCGATCCATCTTGCCGAATCGTTGCCTCTATTAAAGAATCGTGTAAACCAAACCCTTTATATTTCCCGTAACTTTCCTTAGCAGTCCAGAGGGCATAGAATGCTTCCTGTTCAAGAAGCTTATAGAAGTGATTCTCCTCTTCGCTCCACAATGTTTGAAAGAGAGAGAAGTCCCTTGTTACCTGCTGTTCCACATCAATTCCAACCGGAAAATCACTAATGGCACATGCTACATAACTTCCGGAATGGGAGAGATTGAAGTGAAGGTCTTGTCCTAGTTGGTATTTACCGTTTGAATCTTTGGTAAAGCGAATTTCAGACAATTCCATTTCGTAAGTCGTCACCAACATCATCTTCGTCAGTAAATGGGCACAAACCGTCCGCAACTGATCTTCCTTTTTCCGCATGCGTCCAATACGCTGCACCACGTCGTTTTCCAAAAAGGGAAGATAACGTTGCCAATCAGTAGGCATCTCGTTGATCTTGCAATAGGCAATGGTTGTCATGCTTTTTCTCCCTTTAGAATAGTTTCCTGTTCTTTCGCAAATAAAGAACAGCCGAGTCCTGCCAGAAGCAGAACAACCGTAGCAACGAGGGCGTACTGATAAGAAAGGATCTCTGAAAAGTAGCGACCAGACACGGTTAATGTCGTCGCTACAAGTGCAATTCCTACTGCTGCTCCAACGCGGTTAAGCGTATTGTATAGCGTTGTCGCCTTGCTCATCTGACTTTTTGCTACATGATGAAAGGCCGAAAGTTGCGAACCGATTACACTATGTCCTAAACATATCCCGACTGCAAACATCAATCCGCGTAACAGCCAAGGATTTGCTGAAGGACCAATGATGGCGATACAGCAGAAAATCATTACTGTACCGATCAAACCGAGACGTACTGTATGCAGCATTCCGAAACGCTTGGATGTTCGAGGCAGTAATTTGGATGCGACCATCAGTCCAAGTGCCTCGGTAAACGTAATAAGTGAGCTTTCCAGAGCAGAAGCTGAGTACGCGTACTGATACATGAGCGGGAACAGATACAGCATCCCCATCAAGGCGCCCATGGAACACATCGCGACGAGACTCGATGAAAGGAAAAGCGGTTGTTCATACAGACGCACATCCAGCAGCGGCTCTTTTATTTTTCGTTCATATACATAAAACCGGCTTAATAAAAATACACCGACAATCGCACAAAAGACGACCGTAATGGAAACACCGTCTGATGCAATAAGGCTCAGAGTGAGCATTAACAGCGGCAACCCGAGTGCAATGAGCAGATAGCCTTTCGTATCAAACGGTGCTTTAAAAATCTCAAATTCCGTTAAGGCAAAAAGTCCGATCAGGACGATGATGATACCAAACGGAATATTAATGAAGAACGCCCAGTTCCATGATAAATACTCCGAAAACAGTCCACCCACTAAGGGGCCAATCGCCGGTGCAAAGGCGATAGGCAATACTAATGAACGCGACAGATTTTGTCTTTCCGGTGGAGAAAATGTCCGAAACAGCAGTGTCATGCTGACGGGTGTAATGATTCCTCCTGCCAGTCCCTGCAGCACGCGCGCTAAAATAAGGGCCTGCAAGCTTCCCGCCAATCCGCAAAGAAGAGAGGCGAGTGTAAATAGACTGACAGAGAGTACATACATTCTTTTTACGCCGTACCGATTGCTTAAATAGCCGGCAGCAGGCAATGCAACAGCGATGCTGACAAGGTAGCCGATATTAATGCCGTTCGTTGCCCCCGGCGTTACACCGAATTCAACGGCAATTGTAGGAAGTAGCACATTGACAATCGTTCCGTCGATTGAAACCATGAACATCGCCACAACATAGAGGGCGATGATGACTGCTCGCTGTGCTTTCATCCCAAAACACTACGCAGACTTTTAGGTCTCATATCCAGCCAATTTTCTTCTATATAGAGTTGGCATAATGGTTTTAACGCAGGGCCATATACGACCTCCCATCCGGCAGGGACAGGAATGACTGCTGGCCATACAGAGTGCTGTTCTTCCGAATTTCGCAAAACGTAAAATTCACGATCTTCTTGTTCAAAAGGGTTAGACATACATTTTTTTCTCCTTTACTAAGTACTTGACTAATGTTTGACCGACTTCATTCAATGGGATGGATTGACACATATCTTTATGGCGACAGGCAATATCAATCTGTGTAAGCTCTCCTTTGATATACGGATTCCACGAAGTAACATCAACGTCCGGGATCCAATATGGCACAAGTGTAGATTTATAAAATAAAGCATCGCCATTATACGTTTCTTGCTGATGATTTTTCAGTAACTGAATCGAGTTTTTATAAACTTCTTTTAAGCGCAGAAAGGTCGATTCATCTAATGTTGCAATCGCGCTGCCCTCTGCTTTTAGAGCATCTATTACATATTCCTGTGTCACTTCATCTTCTATATCAGGTTCATACCCGGCTAGGGCAAGAAGTGCCACGAGTGCCTCCTGTTCTTCCGTCAGCTTCACTGGCGGGGTGAATGTGAACGGGTAGGCATCCATAATGCATAGAAGCGACAGTTCCTCTCCTTGGCGTTCCAGCTGGACAGCCATTTCCTGTACGACATTTCCGCCAAGTGACCATCCGAGTAGACGATAAGGTCCTTTTGGTTGAATTTCTTTGATGGCTTCAATATAGCCGAGCGCCATTTCAGTTAAAGAACCCGGAAGTTCACAGTCTTCGGCAATCCCTTTTGCTTGAATGCCGTATAGGGCAAACTCCGGCGGCAGATTTTTTAGCAATCCTGCATAGCACCAACTTAACCCACCAGCAGGATGGACAGCAAAAATCGGTTGCTCCCCGCTGCGTAACGACAGTACGGTGTTCAATGCCTGTGATTCTTTTCCTTTTTGCAGAATATGTGCGAGTCCGGATATAGTAGGTGCTTCAAACAAATGCCCGATTGCCAGCTCTTTCCCGAATGCCACTCGAATGCGTCCGATCAGATGTACGGCTAGTAACGAGTGGCCGCCAAGTTCGAAAAAGCTGTCCTCTGTGCCGACCTGTGGCAGATTCAGTACTTCGCAGAACAGTTCACAAAGCAATGTTTCCTGCGGTGTTTTCGGCAATACAAGTTCCTGCAATGTAATAACAGGAGCAGGGAGCTGCTTCGTATCCAGTTTTCCGTTTGCTGTAAGCGGCATTTGCTCCAGGCAAGTACAGCTTGAAGGAACCATATAGACCGGTAGCGAACGGGAGACGAAATCTTTCAACATTTGCTCGGTTACGTCCGTGCCTTGCTCCGGAACATAGTAGGCAGCCAAGCGGACATCTTCTTTTCGATCTTCTCTCGCAATGACAGCTGCCTGTGCGATTTGCGGATGATTCAGAAGCACTTGTTCAATCTCGCCAAGCTCAATGCGGAAACCGCGTATTTTCACTTGGTGATCAATGCGTCCGATATAGTCCAGTTCGCCATTTTTCGTCCAGCGAGCCAGATCGCCTGTACGGTACATCCGGCTTCCCGGAGGTCCATACGGGTTGGCGATAAAACGTTCTGCCGTTAAGGAAGCGCGGTTTAAATAGCCTTGTGCCAAGCCTTCGCCAGAAACATACATTTCGCCGACAACACCGGGAGGAACAGGTTTTAACTGCCCATCAAGGACATAAATATTTAAATCAGGAATCGCCGTGCCGATCAGACTATTCGCCTGTGACTGGCTCAGTTCTTCATTTACACTTAAGTAGCTGACATGGACAGTTGTTTCGGTAATGCCGTACATATTCACAAGGGTAGGTGCATCTTCCGGATGTCGGTCATACCATTCCTGTAAACGCGTCAGGTTAAGTGCCTCCCCGCCAAACACAATGTAGCGTAGTGCCAGTTGTCCGGACAGTTCGGGATGCTCTTTATCAACGGTCATGAGCTGATAGAAGGCAGATGGTGTCTGGTTCAGCACCGTAATTTTCTTGTCTGCAAGCAATGTCAAAAAGTCGGTAGGTGAGCGGCTGACATTGTACGGTATGATTACGAGCTCACCGCCATATAACAGGGCACCCCATATTTCCCATACGGAAAAGTCAAAGGCATAGGAATGGAACAGCGACCAGCGATCTTCTTCGTTAAAATGAAACCATTCATCTGTTGCATCAAGTAAGCGGATAACGTTCTGGTTCGGAATAACCACACCTTTTGGTCGGCCAGTTGAACCGGAAGTATAGATAACATAGGCCGGATTCATTGGATGATTGTTATGATTTGTATTTTCACCAGGGAATGAAGTAAGTGAAACCTCCTCCATTACAAGCACTTCCAACACAGATGTCGCTTCTGCAGACGGCTTCAGGTCTTCTGTAGTGATTAAACAGCTCGGGTTTGAATCGTTTAAAATATAGTCAATTCGGTCTTGCGGATAAACCGGATCAATCGGCACATAGGCAGCGCCGGCTTTTAAAACGGCTAAAATGCTGACAATCATATCGGTTGAACGCGGCATTAACAGTGCGACAAATGTTTGGGATGTAACGCCTTTTTCGAGTAAAAGATGTGCTAACTGGTTCGCTTTACGGTTCAATTCGGTATAAGTAAGCTCTTCGTTTTCGTCACTGACAGCAATTCGTTCGGCATGCATTTCCACAATCGCTTCGAATTGTTCGGCAATCGTTTTTGGCTTACTTACATGGCCTTTCGGATTCCAGTCAAGCAGAATTTGTTCCTGTTCCTGTTCCAACAGCACATTCAATTCTGAAATGGCCGGATTATGCAACGCCTGCTGCAGGACGATTACATAGCGTTCCATAAGAGCGGTAACTGTTTTTGCTTCATATAAATCTGTTCGGAATTCCACCTGTACTTCGATACCATTAGGCTGCTCGGCTAGATATACCTCCCGCATTTCGATATTCAAATCGAATTTCGGCTGCCCAACCGTATGCAGCTGAATGTCGGCATTTTGGCCTTCCATTACAAGTGATGGCTGAGGCGTGTTCTGTAAGGCGAACATAATCTGGAAAATCGGATGCTGTGAAGGGACACGAGTCGGTTTTAATGTTTCGACAATATGATCGAAAGGAACATATTGGTGCTCCATTGCCTCAATCGAGGTTTGTTTTACGCGTTCCATTAATTTTGTGAAACGAGGGTCCCCGGAAGTATCCGTCCGTATCGCAACCGTATTGATGAACATACCGACATTTGCCAGCAGTTCTTCCTGATCACGGCCCGCCATTGGACTACCGAGAATCAGATCTTCCCCTGCACCGAGCTTTGTCATGAGGGCCAAGAATCCGCTTTGTAGCACCATGTAAAGAGTTGCCTGTTCATCTTTTGCAAGCTGCTGCAATTGTCTGTGAAGCGCGGAATCGATTGTAAACGTCAAAGTTTCGCTAGTCGGTTTCACCTGCAATTGACGCTTTCCATCCCGGACAAGCTCAATTTCATCCGGAACATGCTTCAGTTTTTCCTTCCAATAAGTAATGTTGTCGTCTGTATAAACACCGTGCGTTTGCTGCCAAACCGCAAAGTCATGGTATTGAATCGTTAACGGCTCTAGCTCATGGCCTTCATAGGCAAGCTGCAGATCTTCAGTGAATGTTGCAAGTGACCAGCCATCCGCACTAATATGGTGGAAAACAACGACCAATGTGTTCAAATTGATGAGCGTTACACGGAAGCCGGGTTCCTGTTTCAAATCAAACGCATAGCGCGTGCACGCATTAATTTGAGCCGGCACCTCTTCGGGGCTTACTTCCTCAATCAGCACTTTCGGCGTATCCTCAACGATTTTCTGATAGGGCACCCCATCCACTGCAGGATAAACTGTACGTAAAATGGCATGTTTTTCTACCACTTTACCAATGGCTTTAATCAGTTTTAATACATCAATCGGCTGATCAAATGTATAAACAAGCGGAATATTATAAGAAGCACTTGATTCCTCCAGCTGCTGTATAAACCATAAACTGCGCTGTGCATGCGATAAAGGAATTTTTTCAACTTGCTGTCTGTCGATTACAGCGAGCGTCTTTTTCTTTGCTTTATCCACTGCTTGTGCCAGCTCTTTTACAGTAGGCTGATTGAAAATGACGGAGATCGATAAATCGATAGCAAATGTTTTCCGTAATGCCAATAGTAGCTCGGTTGCTAGCAGGGAATGCCCTCCTAGCTGGAAGAAGTTTTCATCAATTCCCACTGATTTGAGATTCAAAATATTTCCAAAGAATGTACAAATCGTTTCTTCGGTACGCGTTGTCGGTTTCACTTTTGCAATAATCGAAACATGAGGCTGCGGCAGCTCTTTCCGGTCGACTTTTCCGTTATTCGTTAATGGAAAGGTCTTCATGAAAACAAAATGAGCAGGTACCATATAATCCGGCAAACGTTCTCCAAGCTGCAGTCTGCATTGTTCCTCTGATTCATTCCCAACTACATAGGCTACGATTCGTTTATGACCCGGCTGATCTTCACGGATCATCACAACGGCTTGTTCAATTGAAGTGAATTCTTCAAGCGCATTTTCGATTTCACCTAATTCAATACGGAAGCCGCGAATTTTGACTTGGTGGTCGGCCCGGCTAACATAATGAAGGCTGCCATCCTCCTGCCACACAACTAGATCGCCAGTCCGGTACATGCGTTTTCCGGATGCAAATGGATGTGCAACAAAACGTTCTGCCGTTAAGGTTGGACGATTATGATAACAGCGCGCCAGTCCGTCACCAGCAATATACAATTCCCCAACGACACCAATCGGAACGGGCTGCAGCATGGTATCGAGCACATAAATATCTGTCCGGTCGATTGCATTCCCTAATGAAGGAGTATCTTGCGGGCGAATTTCCGTGCAAGTTGACCAGATTGTTGTTTCGGTAGGTCCATACATATTGTGAACGGTTGCTCCTGCTTCCAGTAGTGCCTGCGCAAGGCTTTTTGAAAGTGCTTCACCACCGACAAGTACAGTAAGTCCTTTCAGCGCATCTTTTGCGTACTGTACCATCATCTGCCAAACAGTCGGTGTTGCCTGCATGATGGAAATGTTTTGCTGCTCGATCAGCGACTGCATCACAACTGGATCCTGTACCTGTTCTTTTGTCGCCAGATGAATCGATGCCCCGTACAGCAGCGGTAAATAAAGCTCCAATGCCGAAATATCAAAAGAAATCGTTGTAATCGCCAGTAAATTGTCCTTTTCAGATAATGTAAATTGATGCTGCATCGCTTGTAAAAAGTTAACCAGGCTTGGCATTTCAACGACGACACCTTTTGGATTTCCCGTAGATCCAGACGTATAAATCATATAAGCTGTTTGTCCAATACAATTAGCAATCGGTTCGTAAATTTGCTTCGAAGGGTGTAACGGCACAATCGATGTTCCTTCTGCAATAAATGAAACCTCACCATTTACGAGCACAATTTTAGGACGAGCATCCTCAATCATATAAAGTAGCCGTTCTGCCGGATAAGCAGGATCCATCGGAATATAGGCAGCACCAACCTTGAAGCAGGCAAGCATCGTTGCGACCATTTCAATCGAACGGTCCATGCAAATTCCGACAAAGTCTTCGAGCCCAATGTCATGCGCTTTCAGCTGATGCGCAATCCGACCGACAAGCAGATCCAGTTCGGCATAGGAAATAGATGTATCATTCATCTCAACAGCGGTTGCACCAGGCATATTTTCCATCTGTTTTTTGAATAATTTATATACAGTGGCATTTTTCAGCTCACTGACAGTACCTTGTTTTGCCTCAAACATTGCCGCTTCTTCTTGCAATAGTATCGGGAAGTTGAACAGTGGTGTGTCAGCTTGATCTACCAATAACTCAAGCAACTGTAGGAAACGTGCGGCATGACATTCCACTTCTGCCTGTTCATAAAGATCCGAGTTGGCTACAAGATCAAACTGCATTCCATTTGGCGTGCTATAGAAATTGAAAGAAATATCTTCAACAGGCCCTGTCACAACTTTCTTGTGCTCTACCTCGACATTTCCGAACAGATAGTTTTCATAAAAAGGCATGAAATTAATTTCCGGACCATACAGCTGATCATCGGTAGTCAGCCGCAAATCACGGCGCAGCTGTTCTTGACGGTACAACTGATGCTGCTTCATCTCCGTCATAAAGCTTTTCACATTTATACATAGCTGTTCAAAAGTTTCTTCAGTCGTAAACGTTGCACGCAAAGGCAAAACATTTACCCGTGTACTTGGTACGGACAGTGACTTATGACCAAAACGGTTCATCAACGGAATGCCGACAATCACATCCTCTGCCTGTGACATCCGTTTTGTGTAGGCAATAACTGCTGCGGTAACGACTTCCTGTATGTTGACGTGCAGCTGCTTACTGTATGTTTCTAATTTCATCCATGTAGTGGCAGAAAGGGAAGAGGGGTGTAAAATAATCTGTCCCATACGACCACTCTTTTTTTTGCTGAGCGAAATGACTTCGGTTCCTTGCATTTTGGATAACCAGTAGGCAGCGTCCGCCGTTGCCTTATCGGAAGTTCTGTACTTCACTTCCTGCTCTACCATCTGAACATAGTCACCAAACTGCTTTGTGAATGATTCATGATGAAGCAAAGCCGAATAGCGCTCGGAAATTTGCTGGAACAGTAACCGGAAACTATACGCATCACTGACAAGATGGTGAATGCGCAAATAAAGGAAATGTTCTTCGGCAGACACCGAAAATAAAATAGCGCGAACAAAGTTGTCCTTTGTTAAATCAAGCAATGTTTCGACATCTTCCTGCATATGTTGAAACGCTTCAGCCATTGAACACCTAATCTGTTCAGAATGAAATTGAACAGAAGAAGGAATCGTCTGGAAAAGTGAACCTTCTTCCTCTGAACATTGGATATGTAGTCCAACCGCGCTTTCAATTGTGGCATCGACTGCCTGTAACAGAAGGGTGGAATCCACCGGAGCCTGAATATGTAAGTACTCCGCTGTATTGTATAAATGGCTTTCCGTTAAATGGTGGGCATACCAAATCCCTGCAGCAGCTTCAGTTAAAGGGAAACGTAATTCAGCCATTCGACTCAACCTCCGTAATCTGCCATCGATTGTTTGATCAGACGATGCCATCCATAGATTGTTGGCTCATCGGCAAGCTGTATGAATGTAAGTGCAAAGCCTTTTTGGCGGAGTTCTTCAACGATCGTCATCATCGTGATGGAATCGATTCCGACATCCAGTAAATAATCTTCATCCGAAATCGTATCAATCGGTTCTGTCACATATTGAGCAACAAGTTCGCGCAGCTGTTCCATTGTAAAATCAGTTTGAGTTGTCATATTATCAACCTTCTTTTCTTAATATTCTGTATTTTAACGTTGTAATTGCTGTTCAAGTAAAAGGCGTAAATCCTTTTTCGAAACTTTGCCTAGATGGGTCAATGGGAATTTCTCTACAAATAAAATTTCATCCGGAATTTTATAAGTAGCCAGTCCGCGCTCACGCAAGAATGACTTCAGCTGGCGTTTCGTTACCTCCGTATTCCTTTGAATAATGAAGGCACAGCTTTTTTCACCCATATAGTAATCGGGCATCCCGACAATTGCCGCATCATGGACTGCTGGGTGGGCAAGCAGCATATTTTCAACTTCTTCCGCCGCAATTTTTTCCCCGCCGCGGTTAATTTGATCTTTTGCCCGGCCTTCTACGATTAAATAACCGCCTTCCGTGCATCGGACAATATCACCTGTCCGGTAAAAGCCATCTTTTGTGAACGCCTTTTCATTATGTTCGGGCGCTTTATAGTATCCTTGGATCGTATAAGGTCCGCGTGTCAACAGATGACCTGTTTCGCCAACCGGCAATTCCTGGTCTTCATCATCCACGATTTTCACCTCGTCATATGGGGACATCGGGCGACCTTGCGTATGAATGACAATTTCATCAGGATCATCCAATCGAGTGTAATTCACCAAACCTTCCGCCATACCGAATACTTGCTGCAGTTGACAATCAAATACAGGACGCACACGTTTCGCTGCTTCAGCACTGAATTTCGAGCCGCCGACAAGCATGACTTCCAAGCTCGATAAATCCTCCGTATGATTCGGCTTCATATCCAGCCAATGCAGGGCAAGGGACGGGACAAGCGGTACCATTGTCACACGGTGCTTTTCAATAAGCGGGAAAGCAACATCCGGACTAGGCGATGGACTTAAAACGATTTTACCGCCTGCATAAAGGACCCCTAATATCCCCGGGGAACTCATCGGATAATTATGAGAAACCGGTAGCACAACCAAAAATACCGTCTCTTCTGTCACCTGGCATTGTTCAACACTCAACTTAATCGTGTACATATACTCATCATGCGTTCTCGGAATCAGCTTGGAAATTCCTGTACTCCCGCCAGATAGCTGCAAAAATGCTACTTCGCTCCCTCTAACTTCAGGGAAATCGATAGATTGTGTACTGAATAATGAATCAAATGATACAAACTCCTGCGCCTCGCCAAGAACGATGACATGCTCCAGCGAATGAACTGCGTGCTGAACTTCTCGCGCAAGACCTCGGTAGTCAAATCCCCCAAAATGATCCATTACGATATAAGCTTTCGCTTCCGCAAATTCGCAGAAGTATCGAATCTCATTGGAACGGTGAGAGGGAAGTGAAAAGACAGGCAGTGCACCAATCTTAAATAGGGCAAATACAATTTCTACATACCCCGCCACATTCGGAAGCTGTACAACGACACGATCCTCTTTCTGAATCCCAAGCAGTAAAAGACCGGCTGCCAACTGGTCCACACGCTCATTAAGCTGTGCATATGTAAGTGATCGTTTACCATCCATAACCGCCACATTGTCAGCAAATAGTCGAGCACGATCTTCAAGCATCTGGCCGAAAGTTAAACCTACCCAACAACCAGACTCCCGATAAAACTCAGCTCGCTCAGCAGACCACGGTGTAAAACCATCTAACATGGGCTGAAACCTCCTATAATAAATCTTCAATAATCAACATATCAATAATGATATTGATAATCATTATCAATACACTGTAACGGCTATGCTACTCCTTAAACGATTACTCGTCAACAATTGATGGACAATTTGATTCAATTAGACCAATCGCTCTGGTTCTTTCGACTTTTTTTATATTAATTATTATGGACTTAAAGAGGGATCTGTAAAATACAGGAGGATCGTTACCTAAAAATTAGGAAAGTGTGTCATAAGCAAAGTGAACTGTAACCTTTTTGTAACTCTTTCCATAGGAGTTGGCTATATAATAAACCTATTCCAGAAAACGATTAAAGCCAGCGTTAGTTAGGGGTGCGTATGCACATGAGAAAATGCATTGGATGGATAACGATTTTAATAGTTACATTGCTTGCGGGCTGCGATCTTGTAAAATCTCCAAATGATTTAATTATTTCACCAGACCAGCAAGACGAACAGAAAAGGAAACTGGAACAACAGCTCAAGATATTGTTGCCACCCTCCAGTGAACTCGTCACACCGGTGCAAAGCCACAAAAATCAGTCCATTTTTATCGAGGATCTGGATGGTGACGGACAGCAAGAAGCCATTGTTTTATACAGAAATCCACAACAGAAATCGCAAGTTCATGTTGTTGTTTTACAAGAAGAAGATAATGAATGGCGGGAAGCGACGAAGGTTGAACCAAATGGGCAGGCAATCGATTATTTTGGACTTCATGACTTAGATAAAGACGGTGTAATGGAAGTAGTAGTCGGTTTAGGAGAAAGTGAGTTTGAAACGAAAAAACAGATGATGATTTATGTATGGCAGGACAGAAGCTTGAAAAAGACGGTCGAACGCAGTTATGAAGGGCTTGATATTTCAGATTATAATACTGATGAAAGATTGGAACTTCTTCTTGTGGACGGTGAAAGAAGAGCGTCGTATACCGCCGAATTATTTCACTACGAATTAGGGGATTTAGTCTCCCTATCTGCAGTTTCTTTAAACAGCTATGCATTTCATCAGCGGATGAAGAGCGGAAAGTTACATGACGGCAATCACGCATTATTTATCGATAGCGCAATTGGTGTGAACGCTATGCTAACTGAAATTATTGCTTATGACGGTACGAAATTGATAAAGGTAGGGGCTGAACAAGGAGATCTTCCACTTAAATCGCTGCCATTATACAGTACGGATATTAATGAAGACGACATAATGGAAGTCGGTGAAACCTATTTGCCGCAAAGGTGGGTTGAGGCAGATTCAACTGAAACCCCATATCTCGTGCGCTATGTCTCCTATTCAATCAACGGTACTTCTAAAAAAGTAACAGAAAGGGCTACCAACCTTGAACATACTTTTTATATAGATATTCCGGAAAAATGGCACGGAAAAGTGACCATTAAATCGATAGAAAACGGCATTCAACTTGTATCACTTGCAAACAATGATCTGCTGTATGAAGTGAAATGGGCGAATAAAGAAACACCCAATTCCGCTCAAACAATATTAGAAGAAACGAAAGACACGATTTATTATTCTACAATAGAAGAAAACCCGGATTTTCCTGTTGAAGCATTTCATTTGGAACAATACGAGTTTTAAGCGAGGGCAAATATGACAAACATCCTAGTTGTTGAAGATGAACTATCCATTCGCAGTTTTGTCTCATTAAGTTTGAGAAAGAAAGGCTATGAAGTGATGGAAGCCGAATCAGGCGAACAGGCATTAGAGTTATTTCGAAATAGAAATTTCGATGTTGTTTTGCTCGATTTAATGTTGCCGGGAATCGATGGATTTACGGTCTGCCAGGAGATCAGGAAAGTGAATCAAAAGGTAGGCATCATCATGATTACAGCCAAAACACAAGAGAAGGATAAAATAGAGGGCCTTGTGATAGGGGCCGATGATTATTTATGTAAACCGTTTAGTCTACAGGAATTGGAAGTGAGAATTTTTTCGCTTATGCGGAGAATAAATGTCGGTGACGAGGCAGCATCCAAAATGACCGATTTACTGATTTCCGGGGACTTCAAAATGGATTTAAAAAACAACAAATTTTACAGTTCAGACGAAATAGTGAAGCTGACACCGACTGAATTCTCCCTGCTGCATTTTCTTATGGAGCATCCAAACGATTTGTTTACAAGGGATGAGTTATTGGATGCTGTATGGGGTGAAAATTATGTAGGCGAATTAAAAGTTGTGGATGTCAATATAAGACGGATTCGTCAGAAAATCGAAAAAGATCCTTCCTCCCCAATGTATTTATGTACAGAATGGGGACGCGGATACCTTTGGAAGGTTAACGAATGAAACGTAAAGTCATTCTTTATTTCATGATTATCATCATTTTGACGTTAACCCTCGTGATGACGGTATTTTGGGGCGCAATGACAAAGTATTATTACCAAGGAATCGCCAATACATTTCAACAACATGTTGAAGCGATACATCCCAGATGGGCAAATGAAATCGAGCTTACTTCCGACAGGATAAAAGATTTCGGTGACTTCGTTGTAAAAAGCTATGAGTTTGACGGTGCGGAACTGCAGCTGTTGAATCGTGACGGTGAAATGATCCAGTCTTCTACAGGGTTTTATGAAGACATCAGCTATACAGTGGATCCGAATCTCTTTTCTTCCTATAGCCCTTATTATGAAAAGGAGGAGCTTGAACAGACAGAAGAGAAAGTTTTGGCTATGTATATCCCGTTGCTGTTGGACGGCAAAGTGATAGGCGTACTTCGTTATACTACGTCATTAACAGAGACCAATCTTCTCATACAAAGCCTGTTAGGATACGGAATCTTGCTATGTTTCGGAGTTGCGGCAATTGTCTTTCTTGTAGCCCTTCAGCTTGCCCAGTCTATTGTGAAGCCCTTTAATGAAATCATTCAATTTACAGAAACAATGGCGAAAGGTCACTTCGAAAAAAGAATCAAGGAAGATTATCCGGCTGAATTAGGCGAAATGTCAAAAACACTGAATTATATGGCGGATGAGATTGTCAAAACGGACCAGTTAAAAAATGATTTCATCTCCTCAATTTCCCATGAACTTCGGACACCGCTGACAGGAATAAAAGGGTGGGCTGAAATGCTGGAGTCACCAGAAGGCTTAACGGAAAAAGAAATCAACTTTGGTTTACGGATGATCAACAGTGAATCTGATCGCCTCATAAAATTGGTGGAGGATCTTCTGAATTTCTCAAGATATGAGTCAAACCGCATTGAGCTACACCTGACAAAGTTTGCCTATGCGACACTGGTTGAAGAAGTAACATTACAGTTGCAAAGTAAAGCAAATGAAAAGAATATCCGCATGAAACTGAATAGTAACCCAGTTTCTATTTACGCCGATGAAGATAAAATCCGGCAAGTTTTATTGAATACACTCGAAAATGCGATTAAATTTTCGCCTCATAACAGAGAAATAGTTATTAATCAATATGAATCGAACGGGAAGGCGATTTGTATAATTCGGGATGAAGGAATTGGAATAAAGGAAGAACAACTACAGCATATTATGAATTCTTTTTATAAAGCCGATGTGAAATCCGTTGGTGCCGGACTTGGATTAGCGATTTCCCGTACGATCATTTTAAAGCACGGCGGGACAATCGAGGTGAATAGCGTATACGGAAAAGGTACAGAAGTTTTTATTGAATTGCCCTTAATTAGTAGCCTGTAATAGAGAGAGGGGAAACAACATGAAGAAATTAGTAGGAATGTTTACTGCTTGCTTATTGCTGGCCGGCTGCGGTACTGAAAGTGAGGAGCAAATAAAAGACAAAATCATCGTAGCTTTGGAAAATGAGGAATACGAAGAAGCATTAACATTGATTGAGGAAAATAGTTTAGCCGATGAAGAAACAAAGGTTTTGTCTGCACAACTTCAAGAATTCAATGAAGTAAAGGAAGCAAAGAGTCAGGCCGATTGGGACCGTGTTTTGGAAAAAGCACACTCACTGCTGGAAAATCCGGCATTGGACAACAATTTGAAAAAAGAGCTTGAAGGCATGATTGTAGAAGCCGAAACGGAAATTAATAAGAGCATCAGAGAAAGCTTTGAACAAAATTCCGCGAACGGGGACGAAGAAGGAAATCCCCCGCCTGGAGAACCCGAAGATCCATCTGTCAGCTTGAAGGAAAAGTACCTCGCTAAATTAGTGGATGTAGAAAAAAGTGTGAAAGAGTTTGATGAAATTTTTGATCAAGGGATACAAGTAGAAATGACAGCCGCAGAGGGAGAAATATTCTCGAAATGGGATATGCTATTAAATGAAATCTACGCAGATCTAAAGAAAACCTTGCCACCTAATGACATGAGCAAACTAAGAGAAGAGCAGCGTGACTGGCTGGAATATCGCGACGAAAAGGCAACAGAGGACGCATTACAATATAAAGGCGGATCAATGGAAACACTACAATATGTAAGCACTCAAGCACAGTTAACAAAAGAGCGATGCTATCAATTAGTCGATTTGTATATGAAATAGGACTGTAAGGTCAATTCCTTACAGTCTTTTTTGAGACTCCCCGGATGTTCTAATAAAACGTAAAATGTTCTAATATCCACGACAAAACTTCTAACTAAAATCCCACCCCCAATCGAATCAATTAATCGCCCATCGAAGGCAGTATAAAATATAAATTAACATTGATTCTTCAAATAGAATGATTTAATATGGTCAACAAAGTAATTTTTGGAAAATTTAGAAAAATATCTGTTGGAGATGATATAAAAATGGAAGAGTCAAAACCTTGTAATGCTTCAAGAGTAATTCGTTCAAGTCGGGTATTCCCGAATGATTTTAATAATCATAATACGCTGTTCGGCGGCAGACTGTTGAGCGATATGGACCAAGTAGCCTCAATATCTGCGGCAAAGCATAGCAGGCGTGAATGTGTCACGGCATCGGTTGATACTGTAGAGTTTTTAACACCAATCCGTCCGGAAGAAGCCGTTACCTTCGAGTCATTTGTAGTTTGGACGGGGACGAGCTCGATGGAAGTGTTTATAAAAGTGCATGCCGAAAATATGCGGACAGGAGAAAGCAAGATTGCGGCAATTTCCTATTTTACATTTATAGCGCTTGATTCAGCCGGGCAACCTACTAAAATTCCACAAGTTTATCCGGAAACAATCGAAGAACGCTATTTATATGAAAAATCCAAACAGCGCACGAATTACCGGAATGATAAACGGGTTTTCAATAAAGAAACAGTGAGTTACCTTCGAAAAAATCATTCTTGGATGGCGTAATCCCTCCCATTCAATTAAATAAACGGCAAGTACTAGCTTGCCTAAAAATAAAACCGAACCATTTTGACGCTCGATAAAGCGCCCCAAAATGATCCGGTTTTTTAATTATTCGTTCACCCGTACCGGTTGGCTGTCAAACCGCCATCAATTACAAACTCTGATGCTGTTGAATAGCTGGAGTCATCACCGGTTCAACAGTTTTCCAATTGAATCCGTAACAGTAGGATTTTCGTCTTTTGTCATAACCATTCATCTCGAATCTTCTAATAAGCAGCTGCTACTTTCTAATATCCGTACCAACTGTTCTAATAAAACCCCCGCTTCTTTAAGAGACATATTTTAACAAAAAATATATAGTAAAACAAAGGGGGAAGCGAAATGAGAATTTTTGATGCACATTTTCATATTATCGATTATCAGTTTCCGATTATTGAAAGTCAGGGGTATATGCCGCCAAGCTATGACGTTGCAGCTTACAATAAGGAAACAAAAGATCTATCAATTAAAGGCGGAGCAATTGTTTCGGGCTCATTTCAAGGATTTGACCAGACATATTTACTGCATTCATTGAAGAAACTTGGACCGGCATTTTGCGGCGTAACCCAATTGCCGTATACGGTGTCCGACGAAGAAATTGAAGCACTGCACAAAAGTGGAGTGAGAGCATTGCGCTTTAACATTAAACGCGGAGGCTCGGAAGATTTATCGAAGCTTGATTATTTTGCAAGACGTGTGCATGAATTGGTCGGCTGGCATAGCGAGCTGTATATTGATGCGAAAGAACTGCCTGAAATAGCTGCAACCATTGAAAAATTACCGGCGATCTCCATCGATCATTTAGGGTTATCCGAAGAAGGGCTGCCGCATTTACTGAAGCTGGTCGATAAAGGGGTTCGTGTGAAAGCGACAGGTTTTGGCCGTGTCGAATTGAATGTACAAAAAGCACTGCAGGAGGTATACAGCATTAACCCGGATGCACTGATGTTCGGAACGGACTTGCCGTCAACCCGGGCAAAAAGGCCATTTGAGGTTGCCGATATTACACTGATCCAGCAACTTTTCGATGAACAGGCTAGCGATAAGATTTTATATTCGAATGCGTCGGCATGGTATTTTGGAAAATAATAAAAATTAGTGGTAAATCCAATGAGTATCACCAAAATAATTATAGAAAGATAGTAACATTCATGGTAAGGATGTTTTGAAATAGCATAATATGGGTAATTTCTCTTCAATGTATTTAAAGAGGTGAACATATGAAAGGGAAATATTTTTCGAATACTGTATTTACAGTTTCAGCAGTATTTATTTTAATCTGTGTTATTTTTGGTAGCATCGCACCAGATGCCTTCAGTAATGTTGCTACATATTTATTTGGTTTGACAACCGACTATTTTGGCTGGTTCTACTTGCTCTCCGTTTTTATTATTATTGTGTTTCTGTTCGTACTGGCTATTTCCAAGTACGGGAAAATCCGTTTAGGAGGAAAAGATGCACAACCGGAATTTAAATTCCATACATGGATTGCGCTGTTATTTGCAGGGGGCCTTGGAATTGGGTTAGTTTTCTGGGGTGTGGCCGAGCCGATGAGTCATTACTTTAAAACACCATTTAACGATGTCCAGGCGCAAACAACGGATGCTGCCCGTCTCGCAATGGGCTATGCCTTTTTCCACTGGGGGATTAGCCAATGGTCCGTATTTGCGATTATTGGATTAGTTATGGCCTATATGCAGTTCAATAAAAAAAGAGATTTGTTAATATCTACAGCGTTAGAGCCTGTCACAGGAACAAATCAGGGCATTAAAAATACAGTTGATATATTGGCTGTTATTGCTACAGTAATGGGTGTTGCCACATCAATTGGATTAGGTGTTTTACAAACAAACGGCGGTTTAAATGCCGTCTTTAACACACCGATTTCCATTTGGGTACAGCTAGCAATTATAGGTGTAGTTTTCATTGGATATATGGCATCTTCTATAAGCGGCCTGCAAAAAGGGATTCGTATATTAAGTAATGTAAACATGTACTTAGCCTTGATTTTACTAGTATTTGTTTTTGTTACAGGCCCTACAGTTTTCATATTGGAAAGTTTCGTTTTAGCAATCAGTGATTATATTACGAATTTTGTGCAGTACAGCTTACGTTTGCAGCCGTATGCAGGGGGAACGTGGGTGAAGGATTGGACAATTTTCTATTGGGCGTGGGCAATTGCCTGGTCACCTTTTGTCGGGTCTTTTGTAGCGCGCGTATCGAGAGGGCGTACAATTCGTGAATTTATCGTCGGCGTTTTAATCATTCCGCCGGTTATTTCTTGTTTCTGGATTGCGGTATTTGGCGGTTCAGCACTTTACTTTGATTTGAACAAAGGCACAACAATTGCCGAAGCAGTTGATACTGATTTGACTGTCGCATTATTTCTAATGCTGGAACAGCTTCCGTTAACAACGATCGCCTCGATATTAGGGATTGTTTTAATTGTTATTTTCCTTATTACATCAGGGGATACAGCGACATTTATTATGGCAAGCATGACGGATAAAGGGACGATGAACCCTCATAATCGATTAAAAGTAATTTGGGGTGTTTTAATTGCTGCGATTGCAAGTGTACTATTGTTTTCAGGCGGGCTCGAAGCTTTGCAAACAGCTTCACTCATATCAGCCCTTCCATTTACTGTCGTCATGCTCTTACTCATTGTTTCCTTCTTCAAAATGATCCGACATGAAGTCATTCCTATTACGAAGCGGGATGTCCGTCGTCATAAACGAATTATGGAGCATATCGAAAAAACTGAAAATAAACCCAAAAAATAAATCGTAAAACGGGTACTGCTCACTAACAGGTGAAGCGGTACCCGTTTTTTAGCAATCATAGTTATAATATGTATAATAATTTTTATTTAGAAGATTTTTTATGAAATAAAGTTTAATCACAAATGAGGCGGGTAATTGTTAGGGGAACGCCAAAACACAATCTAGGAGGAATTACAAAATGAGTGAAATGAATAACATTAACAAGAAACTTGATGAATTATCTCCAGAGAAAAAAGATCAGATTTTAGAAAGCTTTTCAACGTTCAAAAGCTATTTGAACGACCAGCTTGCTAAAGGTGAACGACTAGGTTTGAGCGATGACATGTTGGCAAAAGGCGCCAAGTTTGTAGCGGAGCATTTAGCTAAAAACGAAGAACCTCGAAACAGTGAAGAAAAAGTGCTGCAGGAATTATGGAAAGTAGCAGATGAAAGCGAAAAGAAAGCATTGGCAAGTGTGCTAGTGAAAATGGTACAAGCAGATTAATTCGTTGGATTAGAGTTTAGTAGAATCCAATAATACAAATAGACGCAAAAGCTGATTTTACAGCTTTTGCGTCTTAAATTTTACACTTTAAATTCGTTAATTTGTTCTTGAACTCCGACAGCGCCTACGCTCAATGATTGGGCGACAGCGTTAATTTCCTGCATAGTGGCAGTTTGTTCTTCAACTGCTGACAGGACAATGCCAATCTCACCGGCAGCTCCGTTAGCTGCATGAGCCATTTCAGCAATAGATGCTGCAACTTCCTCTGTACTTGCGGAAATTTGTTCGGATGATGCAGACACTTCTTGAATTTGAGAAGTCATCTCTGTGATCGACCCGACAATATGATTAAATGAAACTTGCGCATTTTGTAAGTAAATAACACCTTGATCAACATTTTGAGCTGTTGCATTAACGCTTTCTTCAACTTCTCTCGTATCTGCTTGAATCGTAGATGTTAAGCCGGCAATTTGCGATGCCGAGCTTTTCGATTGCTCAGCAAGTTTGCGCACTTCGTCAGCAACAACGGCAAACCCTTTACCATGTTCTCCTGCACGGGCCGCTTCAATTGCTGCATTTAGAGCAAGAAGGTTTGTCTGATCTGTAATATCCGTAATCACTTTTGTAATGTTCTCGATCTCGGCAGATTGTCTGCTCAGCTGTTTAATTTTTTCTTTTGTTTCATAAGAAGACTGCTGAATAACCGACATTTGCTGTTCAGCTGTCTGTAATGTATGACCGCCTTCTCCAGCAATTGTCTGCATGTCCATCGCATGTGAGTTCAATACTTGCGCGGCTTCAGCGATTCGGCTTACACCTTGAGCTGTCTCATCCATAGCAACAGCACAATCATTGCCGATTGCTGCAGCGTTACTACCGCCTTCAGCAACAGTTTCCACACGTTTTGCAATATCAGCAGAAGCTGCAGATACTTCATCGGTACTGCTCGCCAGCTGTTCAGAAGCTGCTGTTGTACTTGAAACGTTTAATGATACATTACTGATCAAGCTAGCAAGATTGGCTTTCATTGCATTAAAGGCAGTCGCAAGGTCTCTAATCTCATCTTTTGATTTAACATGAATATCTTCTTCGCGTAAATCCCCATTCGCTATCACATTTGCAGCATTTGTTAATCTGCGTAATGGACGGGTAATGCTGAGTGTAATGTAGATGGCTAAAGCAACTGCAATGAGTGTACCTATCACAGAAATTGTAATAAGCGAAATTTTAATTATATTTGCGCTTTCAGTTGTTTCCTTACTAGTAGTGTTCATCTGTTCCTTTTGGAAATCAACCATACCATTGATTGTTTGCTGAATATTGCGGTTAGCTGGTACAGCGAATTCGAATAACATATTATAAGCTCTATCTGTTTCTTCATTATCGACGTACGCAATTACTTCTTCTACATAGCCGTTATATAAAGCTTGTTGTTCTTTTAATATGCTTAATTGTTCCTGCATTTTAGCGGTTCTAAATAATCCTTCGATTTCACCGATTTTTTCTGCAATTGTTTCTCTTTGAGTAGTAAGTCTTTCTATATCAGTTGGATCTTGGCGTAAAACATAGGAACGGATATATAGTCCCTGTAATGATGTCGCATTTTGAATTGCCGATAATTCCATCGCATTAAATACGGCCCCATCGATTACATACGAATAATCCTCATCAATTTCAGTCATTTTAATGACAGAAAAAATTGAAAGAAAAATGAGAATTACAATAACGATACCAAAGCTACCGAACAGTTTCTTTCCAATATTCATATTTATTTTCCTCCGAATTCATAGTTAAAATATATTTATAACTTCGGTTTAAATTTAAAGTACTTAAGACTAATTTTATAGGTGATAGGTAGTTATTTAGGCTTAAAATGAAGTTTTGGAATTAAGTAAAATTTATTATGGTTTAAGCAGGGAATTTTGTCATATAACATTTCTATGGATGGGGGTGAATTGCAGAGGTTAGATATTCTAATAAATTGCCGGGATGTTCTAATATAGCGAAAAGTTATCTAAAAAAGTCTTATTTTCTAATATAAGTGTCAGTTGTAATAAGTATCCGAGATGTGCTAATAAAGGTGGTGAATGTTCTAATAACGAATGAGGATTTTCTAATATCAGTTGTAACTCTTCTAGTAGACCCACCCCAACAAAAAAACCGAAACCCTATTAAAGGATTTCGGTTGGCACATGTAGCATCAAGTTCTAAACTTCGCCACGATGCCTTGCAGTTCTTCGGCAAGGTGGGCAAGAGAACCTGCTGCGGTATTCACTTCGGACATCGATGCAAGCTGCTCTTCTGAAGCGGATGCGACTGAAACGGCATTATCTGCTGTAGTTTCAGAAACCGACGCCATCTCAAGTGATTGCTCTGACACCGATTCCATTTTCGAATGAATGCTGTCAGATACAGCGGTAATCTCGTTTACCTGAGCTTGTACTTGACCGATAATAACAAGAATTTCATCAAACGTTGCCTTCGTATCGTGCGAAATCGTGATTCCCGCATTGACGCGGTCTTTCACTTGCTGGATTGACGAAACGGTGGTAGTCGTATCGTTTTCAATTTCAGCGGCAATGCGCGAAATATCGGATACGGACTGCTTCGTCTGCTCAGATAATTTCTTCACTTCATCCGCGACAACGGCAAAGCCTTTACCTGCTTCACCTGCACGCGCTGCTTCAATTGCAGCATTCAGTGCAAGCAGGTTCGTCTGGTCGGAAATATCCTGTACAAGCTTTAATATATTCACAATCTCAGTCGTACGGCTAGCAAGAAGTGTTAACGAATCTGCTGTTTCTTCTACTGTTGATTGAATGAGGTTCATTTGAGACACGGTGTTTTCTACATACACCGAACCTTTTTCGATTTTCTCATTGGTTGAAATAGAAAGTGCTGTCGCCTGATTTGCCTGATTCGCGATTTCTTCAGCTTCTTCCAATACTTTTTGCGCAAAGGCAGCAGAGGAGCTCGACATTTCTTTTTGCTTATCTGCTGCGTCCGAAACATTTTGAATGGAAGTGGAGATCAGTTCTGTACCAAGCATTGTTTCATCGGCACTGGCCATCAGCTCCTCGGCAGATGCTGCAACCTGATCAGAACTGTCAGAAACATGCGTAATGATTTCCTTTAAGTTACCGGTCATCTGGCGGAATGAAGTCTGTAATTCACCAACTTCATCATCAGCTTCCTGATCTTCAAACTGCACATTTAAATTCCCGGCAGCAATTTCTTTTGCACCTGTTGTTAATCGACTGATGCGGCCAACAATTTTGTTTGTGAAATATAGTGCCGACACGACACTTACGATGATAAGTGCGATAGCGGAAATAATGGAGATCCATGTAATCGCGTTTATTTTATTACCAAGCTCTTGCTGCATCGCAGTATAGTTTGCGCTCACATCACGTTTCAACTCGATTACATCATTAACGATTCCTCGTGTACGCTGGGATTGACGCTTAATTTCAGCAACATTTGTTTCCTGTAGGGAAGCGGCAGTCGCTTCGGCAATTTTTGCGAACTTTTCTTCAAACTGTGCACTAATTTGACGTTGGCGTTCTGTTGAAAAACTGCCTTTCAGATTGTTATAAACTTCTTCAGTTCGCGCTAAATCCGTTTCAATATTATATTTATTGTTTTCGGATACATTGATCGAATAGACGCTCAATGATTTTTGCAGGCTTTGAACTGAGCTGTTTAATTCCTCAACGGCAACTAAGGAATCCACGACTTCTTCTGTTGATGCGTTCAGGCTCATAAGCTGGCTAATATTATAGCCGATAATACAGACAGCTAAAAGCAGCGGTAACAATGCTAACATTAATATTTTCTTTTTTAATTTCACTGTTGTACGATCCTTCCTTCTACTTAATCTTCACTTGGCCGTCCGAAATCTCCTGCTGTAACTGATCAATTTGCTTTTGTTCCTGCGCAGTTAAATTCACGACACGGATTGGTGCAAGACTAACACCATATTCTTTAATGCCAAGCACATTATCTTTTTCTGAAAGTGTCCCTGTTTCCGCAATTTCTTTAATTGCCTGATAAACAGCAGTATCGACCTGTTTTAGCATTGAAGAAACAATCGTATCCTCAGCAAGGAAAAACTGATCGCTGTCCACACCGAATGCATGTACACCGGATTCCTGTGCCGCCAAAATAGAGCCGACCCCTGTGAAGCCGGCAGCGGGATAAATATAATCCGCACCTTGCGCAATCATATCGCGGGCAATTGAAGCACCAAGCTGATCATCACCGAAATCACCTGCATATTCAGATAATACTTCTATGTCAGGGTTTACTTGTTTGGCACCGGCTTTAAACCCAGTTTCGAAACGCTTGATAACTTCATTTTCAACACCGCCGATAAATCCGATAGTATTGCTGTCTGTTTTCATCGCAGCGAGCGCCCCGAGTAAATAGGAACCTTCATCTTCTTTAAAAGTTATATTATGAACATTCGGCAGGTCAGACACTGCGTCGATTAATATAAATTGCTCGTCCGGATTAGCAGCAGCCACTGCTTCCATATCTTCCTGGACTGTAAACCCGATTCCAATGATCAGATCCTGTCCTTCCGCAACGAGTTCTTCCAGCCCTTGCTTATATGTACCGGTAAATTCAAGTTCACGGTAATCAAACGTTATATTTAACTCATCGCGTGCTTTTTCGAGACCTTCAAAAGCAAGATCTGAAAACGACTGATCACCAAGTCCTGCATCTGACAGCATGACCCCAATTTTCACCCGTTCCTTATTCTCTTCCTCTGACTTCTGAGAGCAGGCAGAGAGCACGACTACAACGAGAAGACTCATCAAAAACAACCATCTTCTTTTCATTTCATCAGTCCTTTACTTTAAATACATTATGTAGAGGTTCGACCTCCAACATTTTCAATTTTAACGTATACTTGTCATTTAATAAATGAAATAAAAAAATTATGCAGAAAATTAATAATTTTTGGGAGATTATGGGTAATCGGAATTTTATTAGAAGATAACTCGGGGATATTAGAAAAGATCCAAGCGTTATTAGAAAATCGTAAAGTCATATTAGAACACCTCAAATTAGATGAGTACTTCTCCAACTATAAAAAGAAAATTCTGAAACTTATGTTGACACAATCTGGAAGCATGCAGTATAGTGTAGTAATTAAAAAGGGGGAAATTTTATGAAAGGGTTCATTTATACTCAGCAGCAGTTTACACAATTACATCTTCATACTAAGTAGTCTTGCTATCTTTATTAGATTTTTAATAATGAATAGGAAGACTTTTTCGCATTGAATCGTATAATAAAGCCGTTTTGGAGCTTTATCATTATACGATTTTTTTATTTCTCAAAAATAGGAGGATTTGTATGAAAAAAATGGACTATCAAAACGTAAGAGGAACACAGGATTATTTACCAAGCCAGGAAGTCATCAGACGCAACATACGGCGCACATTAGAAGATACGTTTATATTGTATGGATGCAAGCCATTGGAGACACCGATATTAAATTATACAAAGTTAATGGCTTCCAAATATGCAGGTGGGGCAGAAATTTTAAAGGAAATGTACACATTAACAGATCGTGGGGAACGTGATTTAGCACTTCGTTATGATTTAACGATACCTTTTGCAAAAGTAATTGCGATGAACCCACAATTATCAATGCCCTTTAAGCGCTACGAAATCGGGAAAGTCTTCCGGGATGGACCGATTAAAGCAGGAAGGTTTAGAGAGTTCACTCAATGCGATGTGGATGTTGTCGGCATAGAATCCCAGTCCGCAGAAGCTGAATTGATGATGATGACAATCGATGCTTTTAACAAGTTGAATATTGAAATGGTGATTCAATTCAATAACCGTAAGCTATTGGCAGGGTTACTGCAATTTTTTGAAGTCCCTCAAACAAAAATAAACAGCGTCATTCTTATACTTGATAAGATGGAGAAAATCGATCAAATCACTTTACTGAAAGAACTGGAAGAACAGAACCTTTTACCTTCCACAATTGAGTTTATTAAGCAGTTTTTAAATGCTAATCCGACACTGGCATATTTTGAACAGTACCGAATGGAGAATGAATTAATTAAGCAAGGATATGAAGAATTAGTCGAGCTGCTAGATTATTTACAAGTTTTAAATGTCGGTGAAAGTTGTGTGTTTAATCCATTTTTAGCACGTGGTCTGGAAATCTATACAGGAACGATTTATGAGCTGTTTCTAAAAGATGGTGCCATTAAATCAAGTATTGGAGGCGGCGGTCGTTACGATAATGCCATTGGAGGATTGATCGGTTCAGAGGAGAAAATTTCTACTGTCGGCATTTCATTTGGTTTAGACGTTATATATACAGCGATGGAGCAAAGAGAAAATAATGCCAACCAATCGTTGGTGGATATTTATATTATTCCATTAAATAAGGAAAAGGAAGCCCTGCGTATAGCTTGGCAATTACGTCAGCAAGGAAATCGTGTAGAAGTTGAATTAAGTGGGAAGAAATTGCGAAAAGCAATGGAAAAAGCAAATCGTGAAAATATCCGGAAAGTAGTTATTTTAGGGGAAAATGAAATTCAACGCGGACGATATGAGCTGAAAGATATGAAAACAGGTGACATTGAGCAATTTGAAATATTTTAAATAGGAAGGGAAGAGACGGGATGATTATTCGCAAAGCAAATATAAGTGATGCCACT
Source organism: Solibacillus sp. GQ1 (assembly GCF_059758555.1). Taxonomy (NCBI): domain Bacteria; kingdom Bacillati; phylum Bacillota; class Bacilli; order Caryophanales; family Caryophanaceae; genus Solibacillus; species Solibacillus sp. GQ1. The sequence goes on from NZ_JCAXEX010000002.1 coordinate 275,523, forward strand.
GGGATAGCCAAAGTCCATGTTGATAGTTGGCGGACTACATATAAGGGAATTATTCCACAGAGCTTTCTGGATGGGCTCAGCTATGCGCAACGCACAAAACTTTGGGAAAACAATATTTTAGATAAAACTAATACAATCTTCGTTGCAGAAAATGAGGGAGAAATTATTGGTTTTGTCACAGGGGGCTCACGTAATACAAATAAAGAGGCAGGAGCAAGCGATTTAACATCGATTTATTTACTTGAAGAATGGCAAGGCAAAAGCGTCGGGAAAAAACTATTGAATCAAATTATGAGTACCTTTTTAGAGCAGGGCTATCAGAAAATATATGTGGATGTATTAGCAGATAATAAAACAAGACTGTTTTATCAATATTATGGAGCTGAGTATGTTAAAACGGTTCAATTAAATATAGCAGGTAAGACAGTAAATGAAGAGATTTATGTATGGAACAATGTAGAAAAAGTAATCCAACGGTCTAAATAAAAGATTTACATTTTTTGTGTTATTTCAAATAATATTATTGAAAAATTGTATAATTATGTTATTATTTTACAGTACGGTAAAGCTAAAAACCTATCAATTTTCTATTTATTAGGATAATAGAAACAAAAAATTAGGAACTAAAACATGCTACATTCCTTAGTAGTCATGATATACTAATAGTTGTCAGACATTTCAGTTAAAGTGGTGGGGGGGCCGGTATGGAATTTAATCAAAGAACAAAACAGAATGTATTATTGCTTTGGTTAGCTACTGGGCTACCCCTCATGTACGGTTTATATTTTCTGTTTCCAAGTCAGCCAATCGACTGGGAAATTTTCGTGTATCTGACTATTTTCGCACTCATAACAACAGCGATTCCTTTCCAAATCGGGAATACGACGATTATTCTTTCTCAATGGGTGACATTGGCAGCCTTTTTGCTGTACGGTGTCGGGGCAGAAATGCTTATCGTCCAGTTAAGTATTTTGCCGATTATTTACCAGATGAGAAATCATAAAGATGCATTTTACCGGATTATTTTTACTTCGTGGATGTTTGCCTATACGTCGTTTTTCGCTGCTGGCATTGTACATTTAGCGGGGTTTGAAGTAGGGAACACGAATTTAACGCACTTACTGCTTTACGGAACAGTATTTGTCGTATTGCATTTGTTTATCAATCATACGATTTTGTATGTGCGTGACCGTTTTACAGGAGAAGATGAAAAGTTTTTCAGCGAACATATATTATGGGATTATGGCAGTGCGACTATTACGATCCCGTTTGCGGTTACATTAGTTATCCTGATTAATGGAATTGGAGCACCGGCGATTTTCCTGCTAGGCATTCCTTTTTTTGCGGTAACGTTTATTGCAAAAATGTACAATATTTCGGAACGCGTCAACTATTCGCTCAGTAAAGCAAGTGAGTTTGGTCATGAGCTGGCAGATCGATTAAGCGCACAGCAAATTATTGAACTGTTTATGCACCGGGTTGGTCAGCTCTTTGCCCATGATGCGATGTATCTTGTCGATCATATTCAAGGGAAATATGTGATTTTGCGTGCAAGAGTAGATGGAAAGGATATCGAAATTCAAGCAGATTCCGATTCAATCCGAGATTCCTTTATTCATATTTGCTTCCAGACAGAAGACAAAAAAGTGTTCTCCAGTGCGAAAGAATGGGAAAAAGATGCTCCGGATTTTATTCCTTTTGATATGAATAGTGTCATGATTGTTCCAATACACCGTAATCAAAAGACGGAAGGAACATTGATTTTAACGGCACGCAAAAAGAACGCTTTCGAAAAGTACCAGATGGATATCGTTCACTTACTGTCGACGTATTTTGCTGTATCGCTGGAAAAAGCGAAGTATTTCAGCGCGGCAGTTGAGAAAAGTGAGACATGTGCATTAACAGGTTTATATAATTATCATTATTTAGATAAAAGGCTAGTGATGGAGCAGGAGCGGATTATAGCGAACCCCCATCTGCAGTTCTCATTGTTAATGATGGATATCGATTATTTTAAACGCATTAATGATACGTATGGCCATCATGCGGGTAATATTATCCTTCAAAATTTTGCTAAACTACTGGAAAACTTTGTTCCGGAAGAATCGGTTTTGGCAAGGTATGGGGGAGAAGAATTTGTCATGCTTCTACCGCATATGACGAAGGAAGAGGCAGTCCAATTAGGTGAAGAAATTCGTCAATGTGTAGAAGTAACACCATTTTTAATTGAATCCGATTTGGCCGAAGAGGGTCAGAAAGAGCTAGTATTTATTACAGTGAGCATCGGCATTTCGAATGTGCCGGATGATACGGATGAAACGAAAGGGCTTTTACGTAACGCTGACCGTGCCCTTTATATCGGAGCCAAACAGGCAGGACGCAATAAAGTAGCAGAGTATTCACGTTAAAAGAACGCCTTAGTTAACGCTAGGGTGTTCTTTTATTATTTTCTAATGAAGTTTTATTAACAACCGGGTAACAAATCATACTAATTTCATATGGATTAATGTATGATGGAAGTATAATCTTTAAAGTTGAAAAATTCTGTGTAAAAGCTTGCAACATATCGGAGGAATGACAGATGGCAAAAATCTACGTAATCCATGAAAATGATGATTGGACGCGTCACTTAGTAAATCGTTTAGAAGAATTAAACTTACCATATGAAACTTGGCATTTAGACGAGGGGATCGTCAACTTGACTGAAGCCCCACCGGAAGGAGTATTCTACAACCGAATGAGTGCCTCATCACATACGCGTGATCACCGTTACGCACCTGAACTGACAGGAGCAGTACTGGACTGGCTTGAATTCCACGGAAGAAAAGTATTAAATGGCAGCAATGCACTACGCCTGGAGTTAAGTAAAGTAAAACAGTACACGGCACTGGAAAAGCACGGAATTAAAACACCGAAAACAATTGCGGCTGTTGGAAAACAGCAAATTGTTGAAGCGGCAAAAGCACTGAATATCGTACCTTTTATTACGAAGCATAATCGTGCAGGTAAAGGATTGGGCGTTCAGCTGTTCTATTCAATCGCTGCACTGGAAGAGCATTTGGCTAAACCGGACTATGAAGAGCCTGTTGATGGAATTGTGCTGATCCAGGAATATATTGAATCACCTGAATCGTACATCACACGTGTTGAATTTATCGGAAGCGAATATTTCTACTCAGTTCAAGTCGATACGTCGGAAGGATTCGAGCTTTGTCCAGCAGATGTATGCCAAATTGGCGATCTGTTCTGTCCGGTAGGAGAAGAGCCGAAAGAACAGCGTGCAAAATTTGAAATCGTCGAAAACAACGAAACAAAGCTGCTTGAAAACTATGCGAATTTCCTGAAAGACAGTGGAATTGATGTAGCGGGCATTGAATTTATCCGCAATGCAAGAGGGGAAATATTTACGTATGATGTCAATACAAATACGAACTACAACCCGGATGCAGAGGCAAAAGAAGAGAAGTATGCAATGTTGCAGCTCGCGAAGTTTTTAGGGCAGGAACTGGAAAAAGTAACAGTTCAAAAAGTGAAATAATATAAAAAGTCCAATGAAGGGGGAGCACAGTACGGCACTTTCTTCATTGGACTTTTTTATTTATATTTCTTATGTTGCTTCATTCGTTTTACTAAGAAACCGCCTTTAAACGATTTCGGTTCATAGGAAATTATAAACGCGGATGGCTCATGATGTTGGACTAGCATAAATAATTCCTTTTCACGATTCCGTTTTGTTAAAATTTCATATTTATAACGTTGGCTGTCACGCCCTTCACCAACGTATGTCGTTACCGCAAACCCTTCATTTCTCATAACTTGGATCAGCTCTTCATTGCGGATTTGCGTATTAATCGTTACATAAATATAGCCAATCGCCAGCTTTTGTTCGATGCGAGTCCCGATAATAATACCTAGACCAAAACCGACCGCATAAACGACCATTGCAAGAAAACCTTGGTCGCCACTGAAAACAAGAGACAGACCAAACACATAGATGAGCATTTCAACGATTCCGATCATTGAAGCGAGCGTTGTAATATTTTTGACTAAAAAAATTGTACGCAGTGTAAATAAAGGAACGTAAAGAAGTTGTAATAATAGAATAAGTAAAATTTCTTTCATCAAATCGAATCCTTTTCTTTAAATAATTATGCTCATCATATATGTACACTCTTACAAATGCAATAGATAAGATTATATAGAGAAGTATTATTCAACGTATTATACACCCTGGATAATTTCCCAATAAAAAATATTCTATACAAAATTTCTCAAAATAAACATAACTTATATGTTTACCCATCCGTTATTTGTGGGAAACATATATGAGGATAATCCATAGAAAATTATTCGTTATTACTTATTACTTTTATACTCAGTGAAAGAGACTAGCAGGAGCTTTCGTAATAGGTTTATTAATTACTTATATTATACATAGTACATAGCTAATGAGACTTATAGACTGAAAATGTGACAAGAAAGCCTCCGCATTTCTTTTAACTGTTGTTTTCTGTATAATTATGGGGAACGGGCAATGAATTTATATGCTTTATCTAAAAAAATAGAGAGAAGTTGATGTAATGACCATTCTTGTTGTAGACGATAACCAAGTTAACCTCTTCGTTATTGAAAAAATATTGAAAAGTGATGGTTATGAGAAGTATGTTTCCGTACAATCTGCAAAAGAAATGTTTGACTACTTAGATCCATCCAATGCTCCTAAGTGCTATGACATTAATGTTATTTTATTGGATGTTATGATGCCGGAGATGGATGGAATTGAAGCTTGTCGTATTTTAAAACAAAATCCTCAATGGAAAGATATCCAGGTGATATTCGTAACGGCACTTGAAGATAAAGTGAAATTGTCGGAAGCTTTAGATGTTGGCGGGATTGATTACATAACAAAACCTATTAATCGAATAGAATTATTAGCCCGTATACGTGTTGGGAAAAGGTTGAAAAAAGAACTGGACTGGCATACAAATCAGGAAAAGATTATTCAAAGAGAGTTGGATCTGGCAGCCCGTGTCCAACAAAGTCTTTTAAGCCCAGCTGTTCATGAACCGAATATCTCAATTACTGCTTCTTATTTACCATCATCGAATCTGGCAGGCGATTTATATTACTGGGACAAGCTTGATGAAGACCGCTATGCTGTCATGTTATTGGATATGATGGGGCATGGGGTGTCCGCATCGCTTGTTTGTATGTATATTTCATCTGTTTTGCGTGAGGCAATTAAAAAGCTGACCGACCCAGAGCTTGTTATTGCAGAGTTGAATCGTTATATGAATTTACTGCAAAATGAAAAAGAAAATATATTGTATTATTTCACCGGCGTGTATTTTATTATTGATACGAAGAAAAAGACAGTGGAATACGTCAATGCAGGTCATCCGAAAGGGTATGCACTAGTTGATGGGGAAAAGACAGTACCGATTACGTCGACGAGCTATGCGGTAGGATTTGTGGAAGATATCAAAATTGAAAAAGCAGTTATACCATATAATTCTTCTATCCAAATTGTCCTCTTTACAGATGGTGTTCTGGAAGCAATGGGTCCGTGTGATCTGGAATCTGAAAAAGAGCTATGTAAAATTGCGAGTAGCCACTGGTCGACGGAAACTTCACCAATCGACTATTTACTGAAGGGCGAACAGCAGCATAATCAGCCAGATGATATGTGTGTACTATTATTGCGTGCCAACAGTTAATTAACGGATTTAAATAAAAGAACTCAATTTTTCTCTTGTAGAAAAATTGAGTTTTTTGCTGTTTAATCCAAAAAAAAAAATGGTACATCCGTATTAGATGTACCATTTTTTCAACTTTTACATATTTAAATAGTTACTAAAATCTCTTTTGATAGATACGCTCCGTACCGTTAACGGTGCGGTATTTGGATACGAGCGGAGTAAACTGCAATGTTTCTTTATCTCCTAAGCCAAGATATCCGTTTCTTGCTAAGCTATCGTAAAAGAGGTGATGTACTTCATGCTGCAGCTCAGGTGTAAAATAAATGAGCACATTGCGGCAAATAATAACATCAAATTCCTGGAATGATTTATCCGTCGCCAGATTATGCTGTGCAAACATAATATTTTCGCTTAAGTAAGGTTGAAATGTGGCAAAGCTATCATCCGTTTTATAGTAATGGGAAAAGCTTTCAGTTCCGCCAGCTAAAATATAATTTTTCGTATAGGCTTGCATTTTATGAAGAGGGAAGGCACCATGCGCAGCTTTTTTCAGCACATCTTCGTTCATGTCTGTCGCATACATCATCGTACGATCCAGCAGACCTTCTTCCTGCAGAAGGATAGCCATTGAATAAACTTCTTCACCCGTTGCGCAACCTGCATGCCATATCCGTATTTTATCAAGCTGTTTCAACTGTGGGATAATCTCTTCCCGGAACGCCCTAAAGAATGAGGGGTCCCGGAACATTTCAGTTACATTAATCGAAAAATCGTTCAACAACACTTTTAACAACTCTTTATTGTATATAACCGATTCGGTTAATTGTGATATTGATGAAAAATTATTAAGTCGCATGCGATGTTCAATGCGTCGCAATATAGATTGTTGATTATACTTTCGGAAATCATATCCCGATAATGTGTAAACTGCTTCCAATAATAATCGTACTTCTAACTTCTTTCTATACATTTCGTAAACTTTCCCCACTTGTGAGCCATACCGTTAGTACGGAGAATAGTTGTTCCAAGTTTAAAGGCTTACTAATATAATCGGAAGCCCCAGCTTCAAATGCTCGATCTTGGTCTTGTTTCATCGCTTTTGCTGTTAATGCAATAATCGGCAGCTCATGTAATTGTAAATCTTTGCGGATACGCTCCATTGTTTCATATCCGTCCATTTCAGGCATCATAATATCCATCAGAACAGCATCAACACGTGTTGCTGTCTGTAAAATATTCAAGCATTCTACACCGTTAGACGCTTCTATAATGTGAACACCTTTATGTTCCAATGCCTGACGAAGCGCATAAATATTACGGTAATCATCATCAACAATCAAAATATGCTTTTCATCAAATATCGACTTTGATGCACCCATCGGAAGTGCTGGAGTGGCATCTGTATAAACTGCTTCCTGTTCAGCAATTGTCGATTGTACAGCATTTCCATCAGGTAAGCTTGGCAAGTACACAGTAAACGTACTACCTTGACCTTCAGTACTTGTTAACGTAATCCAGCCACCAAGAAGTTTAGTAACTTCGCGGCAAATGGATAAACCTAAGCCTGTTCCGCCATATTTACGAACAGTGGCTCCGTCCGCTTGCTGGAACGATTCAAATACAATGCTTTGTTTATTTTTCGGAATACCAATACCGGTATCTGTCACACTAATCGAGATCCATGTGTCGCTTAGCTGTCTCATGGTAGGTGTTATACGTGCTTTATCCACCTTCACTGTTACCGAACCTTCCTCAGTAAACTTCAGTGCGTTGGAAAGCAAGTTATTTAAAACTTGATGGAATCGTTTCACATCTGTATGGAAAATTTCAGCAAGGTTATTTGCTACATCCACCGATAATTCCAAACCTTTTTGTTTCGCTACCGGCAGGAATAGACTTTGAATATGCTGTGGAATTTCATAAATATCCATTTCTCTGAACCATAAATCCATTTTTCCGGCTTCAACTTTCGATAAATCCAGTATGTCATTAATCAGGTTCAGTAAATCTTCGCCTGAATCATGGATAACTTTTGCATATTCCAGCTCGTCATCAGATAAATTATGCTCATGGTTTTCCGCAAGCATTTCAGACAAGATTAAAATGCTGTTGAGCGGTGTACGTAATTCGTGAGACATATTCGCAAGGAACTCTGATTTGTAATTTGAGCTTTGACGCAGCTGTTCTGCACTTTGTCTTAACTCAACCTGTACTTTTTCCAGTTCATGTGTTTTCTGTTCCGCGTCACGTGTACGCTCTTCTAAACGTTCATTAATTGTTGTCAGTTCTTCTGTTTGCATTTTCAGTTCTTCAGATTGTGTTTGTAGCTCTTCTGACTGAACTTGCAATTCTTCTGTCATCGCCTGTGATTCATTTAAAAGACGAATGACTTCCATACGACCAATAATACTGTTGATCGTTACACCTAGATGCACAACAACTTCTTTAATAAGATCACGATGCTGTTGGCTATAAGGCTTAAGTGAAGCCAATTCAAAAACAGCTACAACTTCTCTTCCGAAAAGTACAGGAACGATAATACCGTTCGAGATCGGAATATTTCCGAGTGATGTTTCTAAGTAGTGGAAACTGTTATCTTTATTGTCATAGCTCAATACACGTTTTTCTTTTACACTTTGACCGATGAAGCCATGTCCAACTTCGAAGCTGTCACGACCTACATTATCGCCTGTTTCTGCAAAGGCAGAAATTTTATTGAACTTGTTATGGTTGCGAATATCCTGAATGTAAAATGCACCATACACCGAATGTGTACGAGTCGTTAATGATTTCAGCAATACTTCACCTAATTCATCAAGCGTATCGACACCTTGGTAGGCTGTTACAACTTCGGCCAAGTTCGTTTGGTACCATTGACGGTTTTCCAATGTCGTAAGAAGCGAATTCGTTGCCAGAACGAGATCTTTTACTTCATCGTTTGTTTTGGCAGTAATACGTTTCCGTACTTTACCGTCTGAAGCATTCATATCCTGAATCGCTTCCGTAACTTCGTTGATCGAACCGGCAATATTACGTGAGATAATTGTGAAAATAACGATTGTCACTGTCGCAATTAATGTTAGGATTGCAAAAAGACTATACGTTAACGCTGTATTTTGATCATTAAGATCCGCTACTTTTTCTTGAATCGATTCTGTTTCAAAAGTACGGAAAGCAGTGAATTTTTGCTGCAGTTCACTAATGGCCAAGCTGCTTTCAACACCGTTGAACGCTCCAAGTATTTCTTCATTATTATTAGCAAGTATCGCATTCATTAGAGGTTGTCCAATATTGTTAATCCAATCTTCGATACCGCTATGTACTACTTCCAGCTGTTCCTGACCGCTTGAAAAGTCATAAACAATAGTGCTTAATTCATCATAGGAAGCTTTCCATGTTGCCATTTCTTCATTAAACTTATCTAAATGCGTTTCATCGTCCGTAATTAAATAACGATGTAAGGAGGATTCCATATTAAGAATTTGGCGTTCCAAATTGTTTGACATCATACGCATTTGAGAATCATATTTAATAATGTCGTTTCGTTCTTTTTGTAAACTTGTTATTTGATTATTCAAGACAAGAGCTGCGACGATTAAACATACTATGAGAATAATATATCCACTCGTAATTTTGAAGCCAATGCCCAATTTACGTTTTTTCTTCATTATGTTCCTACCCTGCCTTTATATAAAATTTCTATCAACTAAGTATACTATAACTTAGTAGAGTGTACGAATATGATGATTGAAAAAGTGGAAAGAATTACAATGTTTAATTGATATAATGGATTTAATTCGTATCAATTTTCCCGTAAATCCCGCCACCGCCTCCCGTTATGGCAATTTGTCCTTTTCTAGATAAGTCGATTAGGACTGCGAGTTTTTCGGGAATGACGTTTTTTAGTTCTTCCAATGAAGCCTCATGCAAAATATTCATCTCTGTACCAAACACATCCAGCATCTTTTCGATTGTTTTAGAACCAATACCTGGAATAAAGTCGAGCGGAACTTGATGAATGTATGGAGGCCTGCTGATTTCCAGTAGCGGGTTATCCGTTAATTCTACAATTCTTTTTGCAACACCTTTGATTAGTTGTTCCTTTCCGCAATGAGGACAGCGGCTATGACCTTCTTCGGTTAATTGTTCACCGCAGTTGGCACATACCGTCTCGTGATATTTGCCAAGAAGGGGATTGAGTCCGTAATTAGCTATGATTTGTCTGCCTTCTATCTGATGGAGCGCTTTTCTCAGCTCTTCAAAATTAGCATCCTTTAGCCGGATTTTCTGATATTCACGGGCAAGCTTTCCTAATGAATGCGCATCCGAATTTGTTACAAAGCTAAAAGGGGCCAATTCACTAATCCCTTTTACCATCATCGTATCAGAACTTAATCCGAGTTCAATTCCATCAATGAGGTTTGAATCAAATACTTCCGTTAAACTACTTTTAACCCCTCTGCCGAAAAGGCTTTTAAACGGGGTAAATACGTGCGCCGGAATAAAAAGGCCGCCAAGTTCATGGACTTTTTGCTGCAAAGTGTGTCCATCACATCGCGTACGCTGTGTGCTTAGATGGATGTTCTTCTGGTGAAGCTGCAGCCAGCTTGAAAACTGCTTCATCTTCGTAAGCGTTGGTATATAGCAAAGGACATGGATCGGTCCATGACAATTGGCATCATAAATCTCGATTTCCGTTCCTAAAATAAGCGTCGTCTTTTTATAACGAATGCCGCCTTCCGCTAATTCTGTTGCTTTTTGTTCATGAAGCAGCTGTTCTACTTCTTCGATTACTTCTGGTGAATGACAATCGATAATGCCGATTAAATCCAAACCTTTTCTCGATGTAGCGGTTTCCAAAATATTTGTCAGCGTCAGGTTTTTACTTCCTGTTATTTTGACTGCGCGTCCTTTATACGTACGCCCAATATGTATATGTAAATCCGCATAAATTTCCTTCCACATTATGCACACATCCTTAAAAGAGTTGTTTTTTAAATAATACCCGAAATTCGAAGTTTATTTTCAACGTGGGGAAGATTATTTATATTAAATAACTCAGACAGTGGTCACGACATTCGAAAGCTGCTGAAGCAAAAAGGAAGGGGGCAAAACCCAAAAACACCCTTTTTTTCTATAAGAAAAAGGGTGTTTTTACTATGCTTAAAAATATACGTTTCTTAATAAGAGATTTTACTTGTCTAACGAAATTTCTAATTATGTTGCCTTATCTTTAAATTCAGTTCTGTTAATCAACTGCTTCGGACAGTGTTGCTTTAGTTGCGGTAACATTTTCTGGAGACACGCGATTTTGCATATTTACATACGAGCGTTTATCCGAAACGAATGTTAAAGCAATCGCAGCAATTAAACCCGGAATGGCAAATGCGATGAAGTTCATTTCAATCGGCAATGCAATTGATAATAGGAAGCCGCCTAGAAGGGGACCCATCATGCCGCCCATACGCCCAATCCCGGATGCCATCCCTAATGCAGTGGAACGGATATTTGGCGGGTAGTACTGTGAAACGTATGCTTGTACAATATTTTGAGCACCGATTGTTGCAGCACCAGCGACAGCAACTAACACATAAATGTAAAACGTATTACCTCCAAACCCTAGAAGTGTTAAAGCGATTGCACCAGAGGCATACATCGGAACGAGCATTTTCTTTGAACCGTATTTATCACATAACCGGGCGATAATAATCGTACCGACCATTGCACCACCTTGAAGTGTAATGAGGAAGCCTAAGCTCGAGTTCAACCCATAGCCCGCTTCAATCATGAGCTTTGGCAACCATGTGTTTAATCCATAAACCATTAGAAGACATGAGAAAAACGCTGTCCAAAACATGACCGTACTTAAACCACGTTTATTATTAAATAATCCGACAACAGGAACTTTGGAATTATCAATCGGAATATGTTCGAGCTCTTCCGTTCCGTCAAATGTTATATTCGGATCTACTTTTCGTAAATTCTTGAATAACTCTTCTGTCTTTCCTCTTCTAGCAAGGTAAACTGCTGATTCCGGCAGCTTTTTATACATCAATGGTAATAATAGTAGTGGAATTCCGGCCACCCAAAAAATCGACTCCCAGCCTAAGCTTGGCATAATTAAGATACCTAAAATAGGGGCTAACATCCCGCCGACAGAATAGCCGCATAATACAATGGAAACGACCATACTGCGCATTTTTTTAGGTGAATAATCTGTCAATAATGCGATGACATTCGGCATAATGCCACCGAGGCCCAACCCAGCGAAAAAGCGGAAAATTGAAAATAACAATACATTTGTTGTAAAGCCACATAGGACTGTAAATAAGCTAAATAATACGATCGAAATCGCGGTAACTTTTTTTCGGCCAATACGGTCTGCTAAAATTCCTAAAATGATCGCACCAAACATCATACCGAACAAACCATAACTGCCAATTGCTCCGGCTTGAACTGTCGTCAATCCCCATTCCTCGATCAGTACAGGGACAACTGTACCATAGACCACTAAATCATACCCATCAAATAAAATAATGAGAAAACACCATGCCAATAAGCTGAAATGAAAGCGGTTAAACTTACTGTCTGCAATAACCTGTGCTACGTTAATTTTCTTCATATGCATTCCCCCTAAAAGTCCCCAATCCCCATTGAACCGACTTAAATTATTAATATAGTGAACAAAGTTCATAATATTTATAGATAATAATATTCTGAATTAAGGTAATTTTCAATGTTTATTATTAAAAAAGTTTAAAAAAGTTAAAAAAACATCAAATTGTCTAGTTTATATAAATTTTTCGTTAAAATGCACAAAAGGGTAGGAGAACAATTATTTAATTTCTTTTTATGAGATATTTGTTAGTGAATGAATTAAAAGAGGGGTTAAATTAATATGTCCTGCTGACAGGGGAAATTCACTCAGCAGGACCGTTTATTTACTCGTAATTTCAATTAAACAATTGTTTTTATTGCTTGCCATTTTTCCATTACGACATCTTCATCAAACGTACTAATGATTCGATAGTTTTCGTCATCTAAAATGCGGTAATGCTTGCTTAAAAGATTTTGCTGAAGTCGGTGGTGTTTATATTCGTCGATGTTCTTCCACCAAACATAACCGCCCATTGTTTTTTCACGTGGGGTAATGATGACATTATGTGCGGTAAGTTCAATGACTTCCATCGGGTCGCCGCCAATACGGTTTTGTAATGTTTCGCTATGACGGAAGAGGGCGCAGATCGCAATCGTCGTTGTCCAGTTTGCATAAGTACGCTCTTTCTCGATTTGTACGAGTGTCTTTTTCGAAATGCCCAAAATTTCGGCCATTTTATCTTGTGTATAGTTATTTTCAGTGCGGATAAGTTTCAAACTTTCCGATGTTATTTGTATAATAAAATCTCGATCCATCGAATCACCTCGTGTAATAATACACTAAATATAACATAATGCCATTTCTATTTCGACGAATTGAAATAAAAAATAGCCTGAGCAAAATCGCCCAGACTACTTTCATATAACAATTATTCGTCCTTTCCTTTTCCGAGTAGCTTATTTGAAATGACAAGTCCGATTGCACCGATAATGATGAACGAAATCGAACGAATAAGGATGTCGAGCTCGGATAAATCAAAGAAAATCATCTTGATAATCCCGAAGAACAGTAAGCCAATACCGACCATCTTCAAATTCGAGTAGCTTCGTTTCGCTGCAAGGAACAACGAGAAGCAGGCGATGGTGAAAATAAATACAGTATTTAGAATAACCGCTGAGTTCCAATTGATAAGATCATGGAAATTCATGAAATTCGTTATACTGAAAATCCATATAATCGAAATAATCATACTGGCGATCGTCAGTTGCTCTATATATTGGCTGAAAAACGTTTTGTAGTTTTTATAAATCCATCCTTTTTCCCAAGCATCAGCAACAATTGCCCACAGAATGGCAAAATACAAAATGCGAACGATAAGGGCGACGATAACTGCCTGGTCATCAACCCATACAGTGGAAAGTAAAACAAGTCCCGCAAACACATAAACGCCAGAAGCAAGCCAAGGAAGAAAATGACCGACGATTTCGGGTTTGACGACTAAAACAGCGGCAAATGCAAATGCAATTAAACTAATTGCTAAAAACGTTGTGTAGTGCTGCGGCATATACGCCCAGTCCAGTTTCCAAACATAAAGTAGGGCAACTAAATATAATAGGCACGGATAAATATCTTCCAATTTGAAAAGTCTCTTTTTCTCTTCAACCGGTGCAGCTTTATACTGAAGCAGGACTTTATAAAGACCTATTAGCATCGCTATAACAAGAACAATGTTCAAATGCTTCAATGAGAAGAATGGCTCCACTTCATAAAACATTAAAACGAAAAAGGCGAGTACAGAAAACGTAATACCCTTAACCCATTTCATGAAGAAAATCGCATGCTTCAACGCAACGACCAGTCCGCCAAATGACACGACAATCATCAGAAGCAATGACATTTCGCTTGAAATATTGAGCTGGGTAATAATATTCAGCAGTACAATAATCGATAATGTCCCGAACATATCAATTAACAGTCGTTCCGCACGCTTGAATACGATATATAAAGCGCCGGCTACAATCGCAAAGAACAAAACAAGAGCGACTAGTAACGGAGTCTCTTCACGAGAAAGTATTCCGTTTATGAGTGACAATACGATGACTGTAAAAGTGAATAGTAAACTAGCATGCAACTTACTATTACTAGAATATAACCGTATGAAACTTATGAGAAACAGACTGAAAACGGCAATGATCGCAAATGCAAAAAAGGCCAGTCGTTCATCATGGAATATCGAAACAACCGCCAGTGCTAAAACTGAAAAGGCCGTCCCGATATAAAGTGCTCTACGCTGTGTATGTTTTAAAATAACGACTTGCACAACGGCGAAAAGCAACACGACGAAAATGCCGATAATCACTCCGCTAAACTGCATGTATTCCAATAAATACGGCAGTAATAATGACGTAAAGACAACGAGTGCTGTCAACGCTTCATTTCCTTTAACATAGCTGATGAAAACGCCGTAAACAATATAAATTAGGGCAAAAATTAATGCTACATATAAACTGAGCACATCATATAAAATGGCCCCCGCAGCAGTTGTTAAAATCCCGACAATGAAGGCACCACCGTAAAGCGATAACGCGACAACCCGTGACCCTTTTTCCTTTTTCTCCATATAGTATGCACATGCGCCAAGACCAATAGATAATACAAAGCCGGCAATAATTTTGACGCTATCGGATAAGAAGCCGTAATCACTAACGAGTTTTAAGCCCCAGAGGACACCGAGCACTAAAATGACCGTAAAGATTCGCGGTAATGCCCGGGTAAACAAGTCTTCCAGTGACCGCTTTTCCTTTTCTGGAATAGGGTCTTCTCTAGGAACAGCAACCGTACTACTTGGTACAGGTAGTTTTTTTCGTACAAAAGGTTTTACCGGTTCTTTTTGAACGGGTACAACTTGCTCTATTTTCACATGTTGCTTTAAATGCTGTACTTCTGTTTTTAATGAGCGTACTTCCTGTTCCAAAGCCGCAATCCGTTCCAGCATTTCTGTATCTCTTTCCACACAATCACCTCTTTCAATAAAAGTAATGATACTCTATTAGTGTAATTTTACACTTTTATGCAGTGGAAGTAAATTGTTTTCGGAAAATTCATTTACCGTAAAACTAATCTATAAATAAGGGGCGAGAAAAATAGTAAAAGGACTATTTATGAGAATGTCATGCATATTATTTATCATTTGAAACTATAATTAAGTAATATAGAAATAAGTAAAATTAGTAGGGGGTAATATGAGTAATTTAATTATTTTTTCAATCATTTTTCTAATCGTCCTAGTAATTTTTATCAAGCTGTTTCGTTCCTTTACCGCACAATTATATATTCGAAGCAGAATACGAAAAGGAATCAGGCAGAATTTTAAACAAATTAAATTGGCAAAAGGCAATAAGCAACAGCTATTTGACGTATATAAAAGTGTTTATAATAACGCGACATCAAAACCAAATCGATTATTTGCCTCCAGAGACCGAGATAAGTTTGAACTGAAAGCAAATACGGAATTAAACCGTATGACGAGAAATCCTTTTACAAAACTGTATGCAAGCGCATTAACGTATTCAAAAGGGTTATTTACATGTCTTTTTCTTATTGCGACAATTCTTTCAGGAGGAATTTTGAAAGAGGAAGTAAAAGCCTCTTCACTGACATTGCCGACAGTTGACCAAGACATTCAATTAAAACTGAATGTTAACTTGGAAGATAAAATTGATCAGATCGTGACAAGCTTTATGCAAGGTGAAAATAAACTGCAAAGCTTTAATTTTCAGGATTTGGCGAATAAGAAGGTTGTTCCGGTTTACGACGTAAAAGATTTACCGCAGGCAGTGACCAATGTGGAGCAGTTAGGCCAGGCAATCGCCCATCATATGTCGCAGTTTGAACATCAGTTTACGGTTTACTATGAAGGGGATGTCTCCGATTTTGAAACGACAATAGATGAAGTATTTGCATGGCTGGAAGTAAATGAACCATATTTATGGGCGGTCATGGGCGAGTTCTCAACACGCGCCAAATACTACGGCAATAAAGTTGAATGGCATGCAACGGTAAACTATGATTTAACAGCAGAAGAAAATGCCATTGTGCTAGGGAAAATCGATCAAATTATAAGTACAATTCCGGAAAACGCAACGGTATCGGAAAAAGTGAAATTTGTGAATGATTATCTAGTTGTGCATACGGAGTACAATGTGAACAGTAAAGCAAATCCACATACACCGTATTCTGTTTTAATGAATGGGGAAGGTGTCTGTGAAGGATATGCATTGGCTGCATTATTAATGTTTGAAGCGCTCGGTATCGAGGCGAAATATGTTGTCGGTAATGCCGGCGGACCACATGCCTGGAATTTGGTGAAAGTGGATGGACAGTGGTATCACCTCGATATTACATGGAATGACCCGGTTCCGGATCAGGGAGATCGAGTCCATTATCAATATTTCCTCATAAGCGATGAAAAACTTTCGAATGACCATGAATGGATTAAAGCGGATTATCCGAAAACATCTGTAAATGATTACCTGTAAAAAAATAATATTGACAAAAGAATGTATTAACCACATAATACACTTATTGGGTGTATGAAGTGCTTAATACATTTTTTTATGCATACTGTATTAAGCAGTTAGTACAGAGTTCGGTTATATGGATTTTTTTGCAGATAGTGTACTAAGTGAGTAATACACGAGAGGAGCTGAACAAGGTGGATGTGAAATTCAATAACCGGGATCCTGTATATGTGCAGGTTATCCGTCATTTTAAGGAACAAATTGCAAAAGGTTCGTTTGCGCCAGGGCATGTCATCCCATCTAGACGGGAGTTGGCCAATCAGCTCAAAATCAACCCGAATACAGTGCAGCGTGCCTATAAGGAAATGGAGGAGCAGAAATTGATTTATACAGAAGGAAATATGCCAAGTTGCATTACGAAAGATGAAGCGGTACTAAAAAGTGTACGTGAAGAATTAATCAGTGAAGCGGTGCAAGTATTTATCAGTTCGATAAAATCAATCAATGCGCCACTTCCCGAAATAATGGAGCTCGTACAGAAACAGTATGAGGAGGCGGAGCATCGTGATTGAAGTTAAAAGTGTCTCTAAAAAATATAAAAGAAAGCAAGTATTGAAAGATATGAGCTTTACTGCAGAAAAAGGGCAAATTACATGCCTGATCGGAATTAACGGTGCAGGAAAAACGACCATTATGAAATCTATCATGGCGCTCACTCCGATTGACCGTGGCGAAATTTTAATCGATGGAAAAAAAATCAGCAAAGATGCGTACGAAAAAATTACGTATATTCCAGACCGTCTGACAATGTCACCAAACTATACAATTGCACAAAGCTTCGAGTTTATGGCCGATTTTTATAAAGTGTGGAATGAACAGCGGGCAACAGAACTTCTCGCATTTTTTCAACTGGATCCGAGCGATAAAATTTCAAGCTTGTCAAAAGGGAACACAGCAAAAGTCAATTTACTGCTTGGCTTGGCATTGGATGTAGACTACATACTAATGGATGAGCCATTTTCAGGGATCGATATCTTTTCTAGGGAACAGATTGCAAATGTCTTTACGAGTCATTTAATCGAAAACCGCGGCGTTATTATTACAACACATGAAATTAATGATATCGAGCATTTAATCGACAAAGCGGTGCTTATCGGAGACGGCCGTGTATTAAGAGAAATGAATGTAGAACAGATGCGGGAAACAGAAGGCAAATCCGTAGTAGATGTAATGCGGGAGGTGTATGTCTGATGAATCACTATATAAAGCTCGTCAATTTTGAAGTGAAACGATTTAGTAAACTCTTTCTAGCTTTAATAATTGCGGTAGTAGCAGCCCAAATTTTCGGGGCTATTATCACGTCTTTACATTATGTAAGCAATGCGGAAACAACGATGCTGCGTGACCAAATGACAGTAAGTGACTATATACAAAACTATGGTGCGTATTCACTGCAGAACTTTTTATTCTCGGAATACTTCATACTATCCCTTGTATTTGCAGCAGCGTTACTTATGATCTATGTATTTTTTATTTGGTATCGTGATTGGTTAGGAAAATCATCGGTTATTTATCGTTTGTTCATGCTGCCTACAGCACGCAGAAATGTGTATTTTGCCAAATTGACAACAATTTTGCTTTTTGTTTTCGGTTTAACAGGAATGCAAATCATCTTACTGGAAGTTGTGAAACAAATTACTCAACGAATAGTACCTGACCAATTATGGATGGATGAAAGTGTAATTTATATTTATTCTACTGAAATACTGGATTTATTGTATCCACAATCACCGTTATTATTTGTTTTCTATTATGTAATTGGTATTACAGCTGTTGCAGTAGTCTTTACTTCTATATTATTTGAACGCAGCTATCATCTTAAAGGGCTTTTCCTGGCATTAATCTATATTGTGATTTCAGTTGTCATTGTAATGGTTCCAGTAATCATTCAAACAATCACCGATTATTTTTATACGAATGAGATTTATTTAATCGTTACTGGGTTCAGTATTTTAACTACTGCCCTTGCGATTTATTTAGCAGATTATTTATTAAAACGAAAGATTAATGTGTAGAGGAGGGGAATGACATGAAAAAATATTGGCAACTTCTTTTAATTGCCGGAATCATCGTTGTAACATTTACTGTGCACTATATACAAGTAGTGAACGCAAAAGACAAAGAGTATGATTTTACATTCGAAAAAATTTCTGGTGATGATAAATATATAGATTCATTGATGTTCGAAACAAGCGTTGAGTATGGGATAGGATACAATTTACTTCTTATTAGTAAAGATGAATCCACATTAATTGAATCTATTCATAACCGTACAGTGCCGATAATGTTTCAAAGACTTATAGATGAACATAAAAGCTTTATGCGCGGTAAAGCATTTATTGAAAATAACTATTTTGAGGACGATACGAAGCTTATTTATATGAATGAACCTGAGGAAGGCTGGAAGATAAAAGAAGGGGACACGTATAGTTATGAAGTTGATATACTGGATAAAGTGAAGGATGAAAAAACTTCATTTACTATCGAGTCACAACTGAAAAATAGATATAACTGGGTTTTTTATAATGACATTACGGTTGTTGATAATGAGCTTAAACTTATTGTAAAACAAATGGATAATGACGGAAGCGAAAAAATGTATCAAGTAATTATTGATTTGAAAAAGCAGCAGCTGCTGAGTGAAAATTTACTTGAAGAAGCAACAACGGATGATACGACAAGAAGAAGTATTGATTCCTACAATTCTTATTCAAATTTAGGTCATGAAAAATACCACGTCTATGCTATAAATTCTTTTGATTTGAAAAATCCTGAACAAGATATTTTTTCACGTCAGTTCAGCGCATTAAATACGGAAACGAATGAAATAACAGATATTCAGTTACCGGAAGGTTTAGATCAGAACATGCAAAGTATTGAAGTGGATGATAATTATTTAGTTATCGCCTATTCAACAAAAGAGGAAATAGTCATTTACAGTTATAATATCGGACAGCAGCGATGGCTTGAACCGATTACTGTACCGTATTCTGAAAAAGTGTTAATTCCTGAACTTAATAGCACGGCTACGCTAAACGGAAAATTCTACGTCATGACAGAAGTGAATAATGATTTTATACTCAAGATTTTTGATATTGAACAAGGTACATTATTATATGAAGGAAAACTTATCAATAATAATGTGGAACAAAAATATTATATTCACATAACTGATGTTTATGAATTAGAAAAGTAACTGAAACGATTTAAAACTCAATGAATTTGGCTACCAACAGATTTTTGGAGTATATAATAGAAAGTAGCTTAATCGTGCATGTGCGGAAAATCTTTACGATATTCCGGCAAGCCGTTATTAATTAACGCATTATCTTTAATTCAATTATTCCATTTCAATGGGTAAAGAAAAGAAATAAACTTAAATGCACATAGCAAATCCCGCTATCTTAAATGGTAGCGGGATTTTTTTGATCGCTTCAACTCTCGAAGAATAGTATAGTCTTAAACAAATGATTGACTGAATATTCACATTTATTTACACTGAGGAAAATGAGGCGACATAGAGAGACAGCTAGAATTAGACAAAGGAGAGGGTATGTTGTGATTAAATGGAAGAGCAAAGAGCAGTTAAGGCAATTATTATGTGAACTTGTACAAGTGCAAAGTGTTTCAGGTTCACAGGCAGAAAAGGAATTCCCTGATATTGTAGTGAATAAACTGTCGGAGCTGGTGTATTTCAAAGAAAACCCTGGCCATTTAAATCGAACATATTTGAGTGACGGGCGTAGTTTCATTAACGCGTTGGTCAAAAAATCTCCAGATACAAAAAAAACAATTGTATTAATTAGTCACTTTGATGTAGTGGATGTTCAGGACTACGGAAAATGGAAACAATATGCTTTTGATCCTGAGAAGCTAACGGAACAATTTTACTCGATCAAGGACGACTTGCCTGAAGCAGTGCGGGTTGATATGGAGAGCGGAAACTGGCTATTCGGCAGAGGGACAATGGATATGAAATGCGGGCTTGCCTTGCATATGTCCATTGTTGAGCGAGCGACGTTCGGAGAGTACGACGGCAACATTCTTTTATTGACCGTTCCTGATGAGGAAGTAAACTCTGAAGGAATGCGAGCAGCGGTTCCAAAACTTGTACAACTTTCAAAAGAGCATGGTCTTGAATACACTACGGTTTTAAATTCAGAGCCGATGTTCAGCAATTTTCCGGGTGATAAAAATAATTACTTCTATACAGGATCTATCGGAAAAGCATTGCCGGGCTTTTTATGCTACGGGAAGGAAGCCCATGTTGGGGAACCGTTCGGGGGATTGAATGCAAATTATATGGCATCGGTAATCACAGCTGAAATGGAATTAAATACGGATTTTTGTGAAAAGGTGGGCGAAGAAATTACACCGCCTCCTACGAACTTAATTTATCACGACTTGAAAACGGAGTATTCCACACAAATTTCACACCGGGCTGTGACGCTGTTTAATTTATTTCTATTTGAAAGAAGCATGACAGACGTTGTTTCATTGCTTCAGCAAAAAGCGATTAGAGCAGCAAGTGAAATAGAACAGTCCTATATGAACAAAGCTACGAAGTACTCACAGCATACGGAGTTTACACCGCAAGAATTAAAAGTGAAGGTCATGACGTATGAGGAGATTTACGAATATGCGCTGGAGAAATACGGTGAGGAAAAAGTTGAAGGGCTTCTATCAAATCGTGACAGCGAAAAAGACGATCGGAAACGAACGATTGAACTAGTCGATCAATTAGCTGCGTTATGTAATGAACTGGCACCGATGATTGTCATTTTCTTTGCGCCGCCATTTTATCCTGCAATCAGTTCGGGCAAAAATGGACTCATCAGCAACCTTGTAAATGAGTTGAAGCAATACACGCAGGAAACATATGATATGGAGTTCCACATTCAAAACTACTTTGCCGGAATATCGGATTTAAGTTATGTAGGTTTAAACTATGAAAACAGTTCGATTGCGTCCCTTATAAACAATATGCCGGTTTGGGATAAAGGCTACTCGCTGCCGATCGGGGATATGAAAAAGCTGAATGTACCGGTGCTGAACATTGGTCCGGTTGGGGGAGATCCGCATAAATGGACAGAGCGGCTTGACGCGGATTTTGCATTTGTAACATTAGTCGATCTATTGCAATTGACAATTGAAAAATTATTCGCTGCGCATTATGAGGTGAATGAACAAATAGTAAGCAAATAATACTCTGTCTTTAACGTTTTAACGTTAGATTTATGTTACAGTGGGAATACTAACCGCGAAATAGAGCGGAGTTGGAGGCTTATTATGACAAATACAGTAGACGAACTATTAGAATCGCTCGTGGCAGCGACAATAAATAATGAAGTGAAGTGGAGTAAAGGTACGGAAGCACTGGAAGATGTGTTAGAAGAAGTATACGGCAACACGGAAAAGCTTTATTTCTTCTTTGATGAAGAAGAAGGTTCAAACATCGTTTTAGCAACGTATCAATATTACGAAGGCGAAGTAGAAGCCGATGAATTTTTAAAAGAAGGCATAAGCCTGTTTGTCATCGATGCAGATGATTTTGAGATTTTAAATGAAGTAACAGATGAAGATGCAGACGATGCAAAGTTATTTCCTGCTTTAATGGAAGCGATTGAAGAAGCGAAGTAAACTTTAAAGATATAACGGGTGTGGACAGTGTTTTATATGGTTCACACCCTTATTTTTTATTTATACGAGCTCAAACACTATGCCTTCAGGATAAATGCCAATATAGGTCTCCTCATCATTTAAATAGGCAATTTCCGCTCCATCAATTACTTGATGTTCGGTTAGTTCTGTTAAGATTGATCTCAGTGCTAATCCTAAATCAACAACGAGGCAGAACGTAATGCCGGCACCATCCCCGATTTCGGAGCCATAAAGCTCGCCGTTTCCAGTTTCGTGCAAAATATCATCTAATAAATCCTCCACGAACAGGCTTCTTTCTTCCGCTTCTTCAAACTGCTCTTCCAGTTCATAACGGTATTGAACAGCAATTTTAATTAAAGAACCGGGATCTACATATTCATAGCCTTGACTGACCTTCTCTGCTGCCAGTTTTTCCATGACGCGTTTAGAACTTTGGAAAAATCCTAACGGCAGTTCCTCCTCCTTACCTTGCTCACCTAATGTCCCGGATAATATATGAATCTGCTTATTCATTTTCCAGGCTTGCCAAAATTGTGTGCCACCGTTCATTTTCTTTAATAATCGAATCATTTTCCATCCTCCATATCCTATCTAAAATCTCATACCCATTAAACTATGTAACTAGACAACAGAAAGTTAAAAAAAGGAATCTTTTTTTCTCGCACTTTTTTTATTAGACAATTGAACACGATTTCAGAAAAACTCAACCCGATATTGTAAAGTCTGGAGGTGATATTAGAACAACTGGAGAATAAATTTGAAAATCGCAACTTTATTAGAACAAATAAAATGATATTTGAACTTCTGTAACTATGTTAGAATACCCGGCCAAACTCTAGTGACACCCGGCACAAATCCCGGACAACATAATCCAGCCCAACAAAAAACGCCCGGTAACCACTCAACCAAGGCGTTCCACTCAACCAATCAATAACCGCTATTCAACAATTTAAACCCTTTCACCGCTAACGGCACTTCACCAAAGGGCTTTTGATCAAATTGTTCTTCGATATAAATTTCCGCCAGCATCTGCTCGCGTTCACCGCCCGATTCAGCATGCTTTACTGCGACAACTGCTTCGTATAGACGAGCAAGCTGTTGCATCAGCGGTTTTGCTTCGAGCGTTTGCATTGCCGGATCTAGTGTGACAAACACTGCAAAACGCTGCTCCACGACAGAGGCAAGCTGCTGCAAATACGGATGGCTCGTTTGCTGTAGTTCATGAAGGAGCGTAATATGCGCATTTTTTTGCACAAGGCGAATGAGCTCGTGTGCCAAAATGTTCGCAGTTCCTTCCCAAACGGTTAATACTTGGGCATCCCGAAGTAAACGGGGGAGTACGAAATCCTCGATATAGCCGTTGCCGCCATGTAGTTCAATTGCTTCATGGGTAAATTCGATCGCCCATTCTGCCGTTTCCTTTTTCACTAACGCAATTAACAGGCGGACGATTTGCTGTTCGTCTTCAGATGCATTACCGCCGATAACCTCCTCATAGCGCGATACTAAATCAAATAACGCGACAAGTGATGCATGCCATTTTGCGTGCAATGCGCCTAACGTATGCTTCACCATCGGAAACTCGGCAACAGTCTGGCCAAAAGCGATACGCCCATTTGTATAATGGACCGCTTCATCCAGTGCACGTTTCATAATGCCAACAGATGCTGCGGCATTGCAAATCCGGGATAGGTTAAGCGCTTCGAGCATATAGTAGATTCCTTTGGACGGATCGCCAACAACATATGCTTTTGCACCGTTAAACTCAACTTCCCCTGATGGTACCGCTTTTACGCCAAGCTTATCTTTCAAACGGCGGATTGTAATGTGATTAAGCTCACCATCGTCGTCACGCGACGGTACAGCAAACAATGTTAAGCCGCGTGAACCTTGCTTGGAATTGGTCGTCTGGCGCGCAAGTACCATTGCAACTCCGCACATCCCGGCATTCGATGCAAAGTACTTCTCACCGTATAAACGCCATTCACCTTGTTCAAATCGCGCTTCCACAACGTTTGCGCCGACATCTGATCCCCCTTGACGCTCCGTTAAAAACGTGGCCCCTTCAAATAATTCCGTATCGCCTGTAGCACAAATATGCGGCATAAACTTCTGCTTTAGCTCTTCAGATGCATAGTGCTCGAATAAATAAGCCGTGGCCATCGTCAATGTAACAGGACAGTAAAACCCTGGCTCAGTT
The DNA here is from genome assembly GCF_059758555.1 of Solibacillus sp. GQ1. Classification (NCBI taxonomy): domain Bacteria; kingdom Bacillati; phylum Bacillota; class Bacilli; order Caryophanales; family Caryophanaceae; genus Solibacillus; species Solibacillus sp. GQ1. The sequence continues at coordinate 300,261 of NZ_JCAXEX010000002.1, forward strand.
TGAGATAATAAATAGCCCTGCGCAAAACTGTATACATAATTGCCTTTGTGACCTAATTTAGGAATATCTTTATGCACATAGCCGACAATTCCGGTTGCGTATGTTTCGGCAACTGTTTGTTTATAGCCTTCGTTTACAATGACTTCACTCACTTCATCGCCGTATGCATTATAGCGACGTAATCTCGGTTCGCCTTCCCGGTCCGTCACTTTGGCACGGGCATCAATTGGTCCTGCACAAAGTGCACCGAATGCAGTCAGCCGTTCATCTGCATAACGGTAAAAAGAAGGGGAAAGCTTTTGTTGTAATAGCTGATGCAATGTTTGATCAAATTCATAAAAGTTCTGGCTCTTTTCACGTTTATTGGCTAACACTTGCATTTGCTTCACCTCTTAGCTGTTGTTTTAATATTTTCCCGGAAGCATTGCGCGGAAGTGCTTCAGCTTGTTCAAAGAATTTCGGGATTTTAAATGCGGCAAGTTTGCCTTCTAAGTGCTCGCGAATTTCCTGCTCGGAAACAGGGACTTTCGCACAGTAAACCGCTTTTACAGTTTCGCCCCATTCAGGATGCGGCACGCCGAACACCGCTACTTCAAAAATAGCGTCATGCAGCAGCATCTGATCTTCAATTTCTTTCGGATAAATATTGACGCCGCCGGAAATAATCACATCTTTTTTACGGTCAACAATGTAAATATAGCCTTCTTCGTCAATGCGGGCTAAATCGCCTGAACGTACCCAGCCATCAACGAAAGTATTTTTCGTTTCTTCCGGATTTTTATAGTACTCTTTCATATTACCTTCACCATATAAAACGATTTCGCCAATTTCTCCAGGAGTTACATCTTCATTTAATGCGTTAATAACACGCAGCTCTGTTCCGAATGGTGCACGCTTTCCGATACTACCTGCTTTATGAGGATGGTCGGCTGCGTGTAGAATCGATCCGCTCGGACCCGCTTCCGTTAAACCGTACACACATACTAAGTTGTCCGTATTAAACTGCTGTTGGATATAGACGACTTCTTTTTCAGACAGCGGTGCCCCTCCGTAAACCCACCATTTCATTGACGAAAGGTCTGCATTTGCGATGCGCGGTGAGCCGGCAGTTAAAAGATAGGCAACAGGTGCCCCGAAGAAGTGTGTCGTTTTGTATTTTTCTACCGTGTCGATTAACAAGTCAGGCGTAAACGTCGGTGTGAGTACAGCGGTTGCCCCGACTAAAACAGCTGTAACTAAAAATAAATTCAATGGAGCTGAATGCGTTAACGGCATCATAATCAGCATTCGGCTTTCAGGTTTTACTTCCATTTCAATTGCAATCATATGCGATACAGCAAGTACATTACGGTTAGTCAGTAAAACTCCCTTAGGATTGCCGGTTGTGCCGGAAGTATAAAGTAAAGTCGAATCGTCATCCTCCACTAAATCACAGCATACAACTTCATTAGGGGCAGCTGTCTGGAAATGATCGAAGCTTTGCCAGTCATGGACAGCAGGACCTGTTTTTACTTTTAGACCATTGAACATAATCGTAGCAGCCTGTTCGAAAATCAACTCATGGACAAAGATCGCCTTTGCATCGCTATGATTGAGCACATACTCAATTTCACGCGTGACAAACTTGGCATTGATCGGTACAACGACAGCACCAACACGCTGAATGGCAAAGTAAAGCGTGACAAACTCTTGCACATTTGGCATGAAAATCCCGACTTTATCACCTTTAACGATTCCGCTTGTACGCAATGAGCCGGCGATTTTATTTACTTGTTCATCCAATTGTTGATACGTCGTTTCCTGACCGAGACTAATGACAGCAATTTGATTCGGATACTTTCTTGCATGACGAGCTAACAGATTAGAAATATTCATGATTGGTCCTCCAATAATAGAATTAGTTTTTCTCGAAAAATAGCTTCCGTCCTTTCGATATCTTGACGGATTTCATACAACTCTTGAATCTTCTGGTCAATCTCCTTTAACTTTTGCTGACCGTATTCGATTGTCCGCTCCAGCTGTTTAATACCTGTACGGTCAAGGTCAAAAAGCAAAATCATTTCCTTAATTTCTTCCATAGAAAAGCCATACTTTTTTCCTCTGATAATTAGCTTGATCTTTGCCTCCTCCCGTTTGGAATAATGGCGCATTCCATTATGAGGTCGTGTCGGTTTTAAAATCCCGAGCTCTTCATAGTAGCGCAATGTTCTAGGTGTGAGTGCATATTCTTTAGCGATTGTTTTAATGGATTTCACATAGACACCCCCCATTGGCGAAAGTATACCATTTACGTTAACGTCAATTTAAAGAGAAATAAAGATTAAAATAGAAAAAATATTTATTAAGGAATGAAATAATGGGGAAGTGAGGTTTGAGTCAAATACAATCGTTATACTTTAGAAGTTATGATAAGGTTAATAGCCCTTATTAAATTCAGCGTGTTTCTCAATCGAGAAGCCGCTTTTTTATTTATATTCGTATAAAATTCTTACTATATAAAAAATAATCCGCAATAAGTAATAATCTCATTGACAATCATTATCAAATAGCATTATTATTTTAATTAGTGAAAATGATAATTGTTATCAATCAATTTTAAGGGGCGTTAATTAGATGAAAACGAAAAAGTTCTATTCTTTAATGGCAATGCTTTTCGTAGCAATGGGCTTACTAGTTGTTGCGGGCTGCTCAGATAAAGAAACAAGTACAGATGAGAATAAGTCAAATGAAACAACAGGCTCTTCGAATTCTGAAGATTCGGCAACTCAATACCCAATCGTAATTAAACATGCATTAGGTGAAACAGTAATTGAAGAAAAACCGGAACGTGTAGCAACAGTTGCATGGGCAAACCATGATGTGGCACTTGCTCTTGGTGTAGTACCAGTAGGTTTCTCAGCAGCAAATTACGGTGTACAAGATGAAAGCGGTATGCTTCCATGGACAGCAGAAAAATTAAAAGAGCTTGGTGAAGAAAATCCGAACATCTACCAAGATACAGATGGTATAGATTTTGAAGCAATCTCAGATTCAAATCCGGATGTGATTTTAGCGGCGTATTCAGGAATTACACAAGAAGAGTATGATACATTAAGCGAGATTGCACCAGTTGTTGCATATCCGGAAATTCCATGGGTTATTACATGGCGTGACCAAATCCTATACAATTCAAAAGGTATGGGTATGGAAGAAGAAGGTAAACAATTGATCGCTGATACAGAAAAATTAATCCAAGATAAAGCAAACGAATTCCCGGAAATCAAAGGTAAGAAAGCGGCGTTCGGTATGTTTAACGCTACAGATTTATCGAAGTTCTATATCTATACACCAGCTGATCCACGCGGTGAATTACTGGAAGAGCTAGGTATGGAATATCCGGAAAGCATTAAAGCGCAAGTTCAGGATGAAAACAGCTTCTATATCGAGTTAAGTGCAGAAAATGCAGATGCTTTAAATGATGCTGAAATTCTGATTGCCTATGGCGATGACAACACATTAAAAGCACTTCAGGCAGATCCGATTTTAGGTAAAGTACCTGCAATCAAAAATGGTACGGTTTTAATTATTCCTGACAACACACCACTTGCTGCTGCAGGAAATCCGAACCCGCTGTCAATTCAATATACAATCGACGAATATGTAACTTTAATTTCGGAAGTTGCAAAAAAGTTAAAGTAATATGAAAAGTACATCCGTTTTAGAAAAGAAACAAATTATGATGCCGCGCAATTTTATAAAAGTATTATTGCTTTTAATAATTTTACTCGGACTATGTATACTAGCATCACTTGTATTTGGTTCGCGGATGATTAGCTGGACAGACCTTCTGAATGGGTTATTCCATTCAGAGGCTCAGTCTCATGAAGCGAACGTCGTAAGGCAGCGTGTAGTAAGAACAGTTTTTTGCTTACTATGTGGTGCAGCATTAGGTGTTTCCGGAGCGCTTATGCAATCGGTGACACGTAACCCTATTGCAGATCCAAGTATATTAGGTGTCAATACAGGGGCATCCCTTTTTGTCGTTTGCGGCATTGCCTTTTTGAATATCAGTTCAGCAAATCAGTATATTTGGCTTGCGATAGCGGGAGCTTTTATTACCGCTATTTTTGTATTTGGGATTGGTTCAATGGGGAAAGGTGGTGCGACACCACTAAAGCTTGTGTTGGCAGGTGCAGCTACGAGTGCAATTTTATCATCACTGGTTGTGGCAGTCATGATACCAAGAACGAATGTAATGGATCAGTTTAGATTTTGGCAAGTCGGAAGTGTCGGTTCCGGCAGCTGGGATACGATCACGTTATTTATTCCATTTATAGTAGTAGGACTATTTATTGCCTTAATTACAGCTCCGGCATTAAATGCGATGGCATTAGGTGATGATGTTGCGACAGGGCTGGGTGTACGCACAGGTACTGTAAGAATTGTAGCGGCATTAGGTGGCGTATTATTATGTGGTGCTGCAACGGCATTGGCAGGTCCAATCGGCTTTATTGGTTTATTAGCTACACATATCGTACGTCTCGTAGTAGGTCCTGATTTACGTTATATTATTCCGATGTCAGCATTGTCGGGGGCGATTATTTTAACCTTTTCCGATGTGATCGGAAGGCTTCTTGGCAGTCCAAGTGAGCTCGAAGTTGGAATTGTGACGGCCTTTATAGGTGCGCCGATTTTAATTTTAATTACGATGAAAGCGAAAATGCGTGCAATATGATGAATGAAACGATGAAGATGATTAAGACGTCAAGATTAAAAAGAAAACGCCGGTTTATATTGATGACTACCTTGATGGCAATCATTTCGCTAGTACTTTGCGGTTTGATGCTTATGCTTGGCAACACGATTTATCCGGTACAGGATGTCATAAAGGTTTTATTAGGTGAACAAGTGAAGGGAGCATCCTTTGCGGTAAATACAATTCGTTTTCCAAGAATGGTGGCCGGTTTGTTTGCAGGCTTTGCATTTGGTGTCGGGGGCTATATTTTCCAGACGATGCTGCGCAACCCGCTTGCAAATCCAAATGTAATCGGAATTACAACAGGTTCAAGTGCGGCAGCTGTATTTTGCATCATTGTATTAAATGCAAGCAATACGGTCGTATCCATCGCTGCTGTAATCGGAGGTCTTGCAACAGCTATCTTTATCTATCTGCTGGCAAAAGGCACATCCTTTTCGATTGGTCGACTTATTTTAATCGGTATCGGCATTCAGGCGATGCTGACGGCCTTTATCAACTATTTAATGCTCATCGGGGATACACATGATATTCCGGCTGCAATGAGATGGCTGAGCGGTAGTTTAAACGGTGCAAAATTAACGAACTTATACCCGCTAATTCTTATCGTGTGTATTTGCACTCCGATTTTAATGTATTTTGCAAAGCGTCTGGAAATGCTGGAACTTGGTGAACAGGCGGCAACATCTCTAGGCATCAATACAAATCAAACGAGAGTCATCCTTATTATTACGTCGGTGCTCATGATTGCATTGGCGACTGCTGCAACCGGTCCGATTGCCTTTATTTCCTTTTTGGCAGGTCCCATCGCAAAAAAATTAGTAGGTGTCGGATTTTCAGGTCTTATTCCTGCAGGTTTAATCGGGGTCATTTTAGTATTGGCGGCAGACCTTATCGGACAGTTTGCTTTTGAGACACGCTATCCAGTAGGGGTCATTACAGGGATAATCGGTGCACCATACTTAATTTATTTATTAATCCGTATTAATCGGAAAGGAGATTTATGATGAAATCGACACATACATTCCAAACGGAAAATCTTGTTGCAGGCTATGACAACAAAGCGATTTTACAAGGTGTTAGTCTAGCGATTCCAAGCAATAAAATCAGCATTATTATCGGTTCGAATGGCTGTGGAAAATCGACACTTTTAAAAACGATGGCACGATTAATCAAGCCAATCTCCGGCCAAGTATTGTTGGATGATAAATCGATTAACAAAATCCCGCCGAAGCAGCTTGCACGTGTTTTAGGACTTCTTCCGCAATCACCGATCGTACCTGAAGGCATCACAGTTGCTGACTTAGTTGGCAGGGGCCGGTTTCCACATCAGAGCTTTTTAAAAGGCTGGTCAACTGAGGATTACGATGCAGTTGCGGAAGCGATGGAAATGATGAACATTACCGAACTTGCCGACAGTCATATCGATGAGCTTTCAGGGGGGCAAAGACAACGTGTATGGATTGCAATGGCACTTGCACAGCAAACCGACATTTTGTTTTTGGACGAACCGACTACATACTTGGATATTACGTACCAAGTGGAGATTTTGGACTTATTGACGGATTTAAATCGTAAGCACGGAACGACAATTGTGATGGTACTTCATGATATTAATTTATCCGCCCGCTATGCCGACTATATTTTTGCTTTACATAAAGGTCGACTTGTTTCGGAGGGAGCACCAGCACACGTCATTACGAGTGAATTGATCAAAGATATATTTAATTTAAACTGTGTTGTCACACAAGATCCTGTTTCGGATTCGCCTTCTGTTGTACCTATCGGAAGACACCATTCGAAATCCGGAATGCTCGTTTAGCTGCAACTTAGTCAATGGAATCCGGAGGCGATTTCGCGAAAAGCGTTATTGTCCGACAAATGAAAAGAATGGAGTGTTTCGAATGAACGATATTTATGATGTAACGATAATTGGCGGTGGTCCTAGCGGATTATACAGTGCGTTCTATGCAGGGTTGAGAGATTTAAAAACAAAAATCATGGAGTTTCAGCCGACGCTCGGCGGGAAACTTCATGTTTATCCTGAAAAAATCATTTGGGATATCGGCGGTATGCCTCCAACTCCAGCACAGCAAGTCATTGAAAATCTCATTAAACAGGGGCTGACATTTAAGCCAACCGTATGTCTAAATACGAAAGTCGATTTCATAACAAAAAAAGAAGATTTATTTGTGATTGAGACAAGTTCAGGCGAAAAACACTATTCGAAAAAAGTGATCGTTGCAGTAGGTGGCGGCATTATCAGTCCGATTAAATTGCATATTGAAGGCGCGGAAAAGTATGAAGTATCGAACTTGCATTATACAATTCGAGGCATTCAAAGCTTTAAGGACAAGTCACTGCTGATTTCAGGCGGTGGCAACTCGGCGATTGACTGGGCGAAGGATCTGATCGGCATTGCCAAGCAGATTACAGTTATTTACCGAGGCGAAAAGCTATCTGCACACGAAGCACAAATCCGACATTTGCAGGATAATGGCGTTCCGATCATTACAAATACACAGATTAAAACCCTTGTGGCTAATGAGACGAAAACAAAAATAGAAGAAGTCATTTTAGAAAATGTCGTAACAAAGGAAACATCGAAAATCGTAGTGGATGATGTCCTTGTCAACCACGGCTATGACCGGGATTCTTCCTTTTCTTTTGATGCGGCACTCTCTCCGGAAAAAGATAAAGACTATGACTATTATTATTTGACGGACGGTAAAGGGCTGACATCGGTTGACGGTATTTACGCTGTTGGTGATATTTCCAAATATGATAACAAAGTATATTTAATTACCGGTACATTCCAGGATGCGGTCAATGCGATCAATGCCATCAAAATTAGCCTTGAACCAACAGCAGATCAGTATGCAAAAGTTTCTTCGCATAATGAAGTGTTCGAAAAACGCAACAGGGAACTAATGAAGGACATTCTGGTGAACGGCTAGTACGATCAAATAGAATAATTACAACGCAGAAGTTTTTGTGAACTTCTGCGTTTTTTTATGATATAAGGGTAATATTCAATTATAATGAAAGTACCAGATTTATGGAATTTATACGGTGTATCTAAGGAAGGGGATTGCGATGGTTTTTCAAAGAGTAGTTGATTATAAATGGCTCTTGATTGCATGTGTCATTTTACTGGGCAATATGATTGTTTATCAGTTATCGTTTGTTTCCGCACTTTCAGATGAGCAAGTACATGGAATGGTAATCGGTTCACTAATAGACTGTGCGGTTGTGGCACCTGCGCTTCTCTTGCTGCAAAAGCGAAAATGGACTGTCAAAAATTTTATTGTCTTTGTTGCTGCGGGTATTTTATTTGCTCGACTAGTCATCCCTAATGGATTGATGGAACCTTTCCGTTATATAACTTTTTCTGCAATCGCTGTTGAAGCCGGATTGGTTTTAATAGAATTAATCATTTTATTTGTTTTCATAAAATATTTACCGAGCACCATTCGGTCGGTCAAATTAGAGCAGGAGCAACTTATTTTTGCATTTCCTCGAATCGTAGCAGAGAAAGTAAAAGATAATGTATTAATGAGAGTACTTTGCCAGGAGATACTTGTTTTTTATTATGCGTTTTGCAGTTGGAAGAAAAAACAGCCAAGCGGATATACCGTTCACAAAAATACAATGTACGTAGGTGTTTTAGTGATGATTTTCCATGCGGCATTATTTGAAGCAGTCGCCTTTCATTGGTTCTTCCATGACCGTATGCCGATTTTAGCTTGGGGCCATACAGTTCTCTCACTTTATGGACTCATATTCTTGCTAGCAGATTCCCGCGCATTAGTACTAAATCCAGTCCGTATCGAAAACGGAAATTTATATCTTTCCAACGGCTTATTGAAACAAACAAAAATTGACCTGAAAAATATTTCCCAGTTGCATACGTCCGTACAAGATGAAAAGATCCATCATTTTAAAGTATTAGGAAATACAGAGGAGCAGCCTGATTTTATTATTGAGCTGAAAGAATTGCAGACAATTCAAGTAGTAGGCGGATTTGAAAAAAAGGCAAAGTATATTGGGGTTTATGCAGACGCGCCAGCGCTTTTACGTAGCGAAATAGAGTTAGCGATAATAGAGAAATAGTGTAAAAGATTAAGAAATGGGGTATAGATTATAGAACGCGAACGCAATGTTATGAGGTGAAAAGATGAATATTCGGATATTAGGTTATAAAGATGCAGAGCAATATAAAAAGGTTAGATTGCACGGGCTTTTAAATTCCCCAACATTATTTAGCTCGTCTTTTGAACATGAGAACAATTATACGGTTCCGGAAATTGAACAACGACTTCGCCCACAAGCCGATAAATTTACGCTTGGGGCATTTGAAGAGAACGAGCTGATCGGAATTGCGACATTTAAAAGAGAAACGGGTGCAAAACTAAATCATAAAGGCGTTCTTGTCGGTCTCTATGTTATGCCAGAATCAAGAGGGAAAGGTGTAGCGCGGGATATGATAGAAGAACTGTTGCGCCTATTAAGAGAAAATGAAGGTCTTGAACAATTACATTTAACAGTCGAGTCAACAAATGCACAGGCAATCTCTCTTTACGAATCACTAGGATTTAAGCAATTCGCAAAGGAACAGCGTGCACTAAAGATTGACGGCAACTATTATGATCAAGTGTGGATGGCAAAAGAATTATAGCTAATAAAAAAAAGTAAAAGCATTTTTTCTGCTTTTACTTTTTTACGTTATATAGCGCTTCCTGCAGAGCCTTTTGATAAGCGTTCTGAAATGATCAGAACAATGAGGATTAAAATAATCTGCAGCACACCGTATGCGCATGCTGTACCGAACTTGAAGGCATACAGCTTTTGGAAAATTGCAACCGACAATGGAATCGTCGACGTATTATAAATCAAAATCGATGCGACGAACTCCCCAATACTTTGGACAAATGCGAGCAATGTACCGGCAAGAACACCAGACAAAGTAAGCGGAATGACAATTCTTCTGAATGTATACCACCACGATGCCCCTAAACTTCGCGAAGCCTCCTCTACGGACTGATCCAGTTGCATAAGGGAAGCGGATGTTGACCTAAAGACAAGTGGTAAATGCCGGATAAAATACGCAAGCGGTAAAATCCAGAATGAACCGATCAATACTTGATTGAATGTAAACGCACTTTCCGTAGAGAACGCAGCGATTAAGTTAACAGCTACAACCGTCCCCGGCAATGCCCAAGGAATCGTAATTAAAATATCGAGTGCTGTTTTCCCTTTGAAACTAAGTCTGACCATCGCATAAGCAGCAGCAACACCGAATATAATATTGCCGACTGTTGCGATGAAGCCCATTTGCAGCGAGTTCCAAATTGGTCGCCATGTCCGCTCATCAGTAAATAGCGCTTTGTAATGGTCGAGTGTATATTCGGTCGGCAAAATCTGAATTGTCCAGGCACCGTCTTTTGAAAATGATATTAAGATCAGCACTAAAATCGGCAGGATCAAAATTAATGTTCCAATGAAGGACAAGGCAACCGCTAAATATTTCAAAGGCTTCGAGCTCACTTCCGACCGGTGAACACTTACGCCTTTACTTAAATTTTGATAGTTACGTCGGTTTTGATACCAGCGCATAATAAGTAAAAAGGTGATGGAAACGAACGATAAAATGGTTGACTGAGTTGCCGCCATATCCAAATTGCCGTTTGTCCGCGATAAATAAATTTGCATCGTCATTGTACGTTCAACCCCGAACATGAGTGGCGCGGTATAGGATGCCATCGACACCATGAAAACGAGCAGGGAAGATGCGATTAAAGATGGGGTAAGCATCGGCAGAATAATCTTCCGCCAAACCCGTATCCGGCTTGCCCCAAGACTTGTTGCGGCTTCTTCCAAAGAAGGGTCAAGCCCTTTAATCGCAGCAGAAGCAGTCAAATAGAAGTACGTATACATCGTGAACGTATGAACCACAATGACACCCCAAATCCCTTTTAATGCAAACGGAACATCTTCCAATTGAAACATCTGCTGAAATAAGCGAGGGAATATGCCACTTTCACCATATAAAAATGTAAAAGATAAAACCCCGACTAAAGGAGGTAATGCCATCGGGACAAGTACTAAAATAGAGAGCAGACGGCGCCCCGGGAAATCATAGCGTTCCAGTAAAAAGGCCATCATAACTCCGACAACAGCACAGCATATGACACTAATGATTGATATATAAAAGCTGTTCCAGAGAGCCTCTAAATTGGCTGTGCTTTCTAAACTAAAAAACTTCTGATAGTTTGCCAGCTGATTGTCGCCAGCAAAGCTCTGAATAAATGTCGAGTAAAATGGATAAATCACATAGGCAAACAATATTAAAAACAGCGGGGAGATAAGGATATAGACAAAATAGCGTGATTGTGTAAGACGAGACCACCAACTCGCTTCGTATGTGTCAACGGATTTTTTGCTCATTGTGTGCCCCCTCTCTTATTCTCCTAGGAAATAAATATTTTGTTTAGGGATATGTAATTCAATCATATCGCCAGCTTGCAGTATTGCAGTACCCCGACTAATAATCATTGCTTTTAACGTTGTATCATTCCATTTCATAAAGTAATTTACGCTGAGTCCGGTAAATTCAATCAGCTCGACGATCCCTGTAACGGAGTTTTCACCAGGACCGCTTTCAAATGCTTCAGGTCGGACGGATACATAAATTTCGTCCCCAATTGATACTTGAAGCCCCGCTGCCAAGTTTTCTGTCAGGCCTTGCAATTCAAGTCCTTTGTCATTTGTTACAGTAATAATATTGTCTTCAATCGATTTTACTTTCATCGTAAGCAAGTTTGTCTCTCCTATAAAAGTAGCGACAAAGCGGTTGTTTGGACGGTGATAAATTTCCTGAGGCGTACCAATTTGTTTGACGACACCATGCTCCATTACCATAATCCGATCTGACATTGCCATTGCTTCAGTCTGGTCATGGGTAACGTAAATTGTCGTCACGCCCAGCTCTGACTGAATCCGTTTAATTTCAATACGCGTTTCCTCACGTAACTTTGCATCCAAATTGGATAATGGCTCATCCAGCAGCAAGATATCAGGTTCAATGACAAGAGCGCGTGCCAAAGCAACACGCTGTTGCTGTCCACCTGATAATTCATTAATTTTGCGTGAGCCATATGGTCCTAAATGAACGAGCTCGCGTATCCGGTCAACCTTTTCTTTAATCGTTTTTTTATCATATTTCCGGATTTCAAGACCGAATGCAATATTTTCATTGACTGTCATATGCGGGAAGAGTGCATAGTTTTGAAACACCATTCCGATATTACGTTTATTAGGCTGCAATGTTGTGACATCCTGATTGTCAAAGTAGATCTTTCCTTGAGAGGGGTAGTAAAATCCGGCGATCATCCGTAATGTTGTTGTTTTACCACAGCCACTCGGACCTAAAAATGTGAAAAATTCACCCGATTTTATATCCAGCTCTAAATCTTTGACGCTTACGACATCACCGAATTTTTTTGAAACGTCGTTAATATGAACAGCTTTCATCCAATCCAACTCCCTTCACACCGACAAATTAGGAAAAGAAAGACCTCTTAATTCAGAGGTCAGTCATATAACTGCTATTTGCCTTTTCCTTTAATATTTGTATCCCAATGTTCCATCCATTCCGCTTCTTTATCGGCCATTACTTGCCAATCAATATCCAATGGTTTTAAATCCAACTCTTTATACCAGTCCGGCATTGCATCCGCCGCAATATCCGTACGTGTTGGAATTTGGTAATACTCTTTTGAAAGTTCAACCATTGTCTCTTGGTCGAACAGGAATTCCATAAATAACTTCGCGTTCTCTTCGTTTTTAGCATTGTTTACAATACCGACTGCATCGACTAAAATCGGTGCGCCACTTTCCGGATAAATAAAGTCAAACGTGTAATCCGTTGTATGTTTTTTCAGTAAAATATCCTGTAAGTTCCATAACGAAATTGAACCTTCCTGGCGAGCCAGTTTTAAATACAATGCGTTAGGATCTTGTGTATATTCTTTCGTGTTCGCATCCAGTTGCATCAGCCAATCATAGCCTTTTGACGGATCATCAGCACCTTGGCGGAAAATCATGGAAGAATAAATTGTGCGCATCGTTCCTGAAGCAAGAACACCTCGAATTAAAATTTCATCTTTCCACTTCGGATCAAGTAATTCGTCCCAATCCTGTGGTCCTTCTTCTGGTGACATTACCTCACTGTTAATCATAATCACTTCAGGTAACAGCATTTCACCGACCCAACGATTTTGTTCATCTTTATGAAGAGGGTCAATAGAATCGATAAATGAAGGATCCCACTGTAAAAGTAAATCTTCATTTGCAGCAACCATCATCGCTGACTGTGTACCGCCCCACCAAAAATCGCCTTGTGGGTTGGCTTTTTCGCCACGGACACGCTCTAAAATCTGCTGTGCACCCATTGTCATATATTCCACTTCGATATCCGGGTAACGCTCGTTAAATTTTTCGATAACACCCTGTACCATGTTTTCGTCACGCCCTGTGTAAATGACGAGCTTGCCGGAAGCATTTTCTTCTGTTGTACCTTCTGTCGTGCCGCTATCGCCTTGCGTTGACTCATTTGTCGTCTCTTCGGCGTCGCTACACGCAGCCAAAACTAATAAAAGAGTTGTGAGAATAAGAGAAAGCCAAGTAAATCTTTTCATCCAATGTCCTCCTTACATATAGTTTTCTTTGTCATGCAGAATAAAAGGATATCTATTCCAATTTCATTTTATCTACAATTTTTTTAATATTCAAACAAATATCCCTATAACTTTTAATTTTTTACAGTTGCTGACTTGAAAAAAATAAATTTTTGCGCAGAAATTTCTGGAATGGGGAAGGGGGAGAGGGTCTTAAGTCAAGTTAAATATGAAGAAAATTGTTTTATTTAAATTTATTAAGGGAATTATAAAAGCATCAGCACAACAGCGGTTTCTCCCATTAATTTGGAATTATATACGGTTGGACGTGCTTCTCATCTCACGAATAATGGAACTTAATTTACCGGAGGAGTGAAAATATGAGTAAAAGTAATAAAGAAATTGCATTGCAAATTTTAAATGAAAACAGTATTGGCGTTATGGCCACAAATAATAATGGTGTGCCGAATTCGCGCTATATGACATTTGACTACGTACAGTCAAAATTGTATACGGTAGCGCTGGAAGATTCGGATGTAGTACGCGAAATTACGGAATATGGAGGTACCCATATTTTATTAGGCTATGAAAGCGATGGTTTACTTGAAACGTTTTTAGAAATTGAAGGCAATGCAGCGACAACATTGAACGATGCTGTGAAGCAGCAGCTGCTTGAAAAATATCCGGAGCATGCGGACGGAAACTTTGTGCTAATTCAAGTTACGCCGACACGAATGAGAATTATGAATAAAAACGGAAAAAACCAGGAAGAGATTCAACTATACTAAGGGAGGCAGTGTAATGGAAACATTAAAAGAAAAAGTACTTTCAATTATTAAAGACCATAAAATCGGGACAATGGCTACATTAAACGGACATCACCCTTATGTTCGTTACATGACATTTACAAATGAAGATTTCACGCTCTATGCGACAACAACTGAGGACTCTCAGAAAGTGTACGATTTAAATGAAAATCCTTACACTCATATTTTACTGGGCTATACAAAAGAAAATCTGAATGCCCCGTATTTAGAAATTACAGCAAAACTAAGCGAAGTAAAGGATGATTCATTAAAATTGAAAATCACAAACTTCTTTAAAGATGTATTTACTTCAGAAGACGGAGATATGGTTACGCTTCAATTTGATCCGATTACAATCAAATTAATGAATGATGGTGAACCCCAGGAGCTGAAACTGTAACGTCTTAATTTAATCAGTTTAGTAAAGCAATGGCATATCGCTGTCATTGCTTTTTCTGTTGTTAAGAATAAAAATTAGCATTCAAGTTAATTTTTTTGCTATTTTATTAACCGTGAGCAGAATTGGGGAACGATGAAAGCAACAGAAATAGTTTGTCCTGGATTCTTTGCTATGAAAAAATTACATAAAAGTCACACTGTAAAAAAAGCAGACAACAATAAATAAAAGCTCTTATGGCGTAGTAATGAATACTACCGCATAAGAGCTTTTGTAATTAAATTAGAAACATTGGAAAGTTAGAATTGAATTTCGGTTAACAGAACTGTATACCCAGCCGAAACGACTCCATCTAAAGCCTAAAATGATATTTTGCGTAACAAACGTCGGGAAGAACCAGAAAGTGTTTCCGTTTCGTTGCCAAATAAACGTATTACGGAAAATACAACGTCTTATACCACTGGAACCTTGCTGTGACTGGCTAGCGGATAGTTGTTGCATTTGTGGAGTAAAGCTAGGGGGCGGTCCGGCTGGCATTTGAGTATTGCCTCCAGGGCCCCCACCCGGACCGCCTCCAGGACTTCCAGGGAAGCCACCAGGACCACCGCCTGGGAAACCTCCAGGACCACCTCCCGGGAATCCCGGTCCAGGTCCAGGGAAACCACCTGGGCCTCCAGGGAACCCCCCCGGGCCTTGTCCTGGTGGTGCAGGGAAAAACTGTTGTTGAAATGGTTGTCCTTCAGGGCTCTCATCAAAGCGTTCAAACGGATTTTGATACAACAAGCATACCTTCTTTCTTAAGTATTCTTTGTAATGTATGTAGATGCGGGTAAACGCCAATAGGAATTCGCCTATTAATAGATGAAATACCGTAATGATCATAATTTACGCCCAAAGATGTAATTTCCATTAGGATGTTTTATTTCATAATGAATTAGGGGAAATTGTTAATGAAAGGATAATTACTTAAATAAGTATAGAAGATTTGAAAAATGTGTGTAACTGGACTAAAATTCACTATGAAGATAAGAAAGAGAAGGGAATTTATAATGAAAAAATATTTGTTTGCTATAATCCTATTGTTGTTGGCAGGTTGTAGTAATGGAGAAAGTACAAAAGTTACATTTACCGAGAAACAGGCAGTACCATTTGAAATTATTAAGTATGATGAAAAAATTGCGCCGATTTATGAATCGCTCGTTCCGCATATTGCCTATGCAAATACACAAGGACAATTTGAATCACTTCAAGGTCGCTTTGATGTAGACAATTTCACAATTGATATGGATAAATATATGGCAGTATTTATTGTCACTTATTCTGGCAGCTGTGGTACTTCAGTCGATAATGTTTACAAACATGATAATTACTTGGCTGTTCAATTGATCGACAATGTCGGACAAAAATGTGAAGACGAAGGTATGCCTCATACATTCGTTCTCCAAGTAGAGAAAGATGATTATGAAAAAGTTCAATTATATAACGGGAAAATTATAAAATCTTCAGTCGATGTAGAATAAATTTATTAAAAGTTTTCAGCTTTGATTATTCAAAGTTGAAAGCTTTTTTTGTAATTTTATATTTTGGGGGCACAATTAATTGTGATTTGAAAATAAAAACTATATAATTTTCTTAAACTATAACGTGATGGTTTTGGAGGGAAGAATTCTCTTAAATGAATTAGTAACTTCACCATCATTGTTAGCATGTTCAATAAGATAGTTGGGTACATAAGAGAAAGACCAATTTTTATTAAATTATTTTTGGAGGTGAATCCCTCACGCTGAGGGAAGTAATTGGACGTAAACACCATATTAAACATCATTTTATTAATTATCTTTTTAGGCTTAACCGCATTTTTCGTAGCAGCAGAATTCGCTGTCGTAAAAATCCGTAAATCCCGTATTGATCAATTGATTTCAGAAGGCAATAAAAAAGCAGTCATTGCAAAAAAGGTAGCAGGGGATCTTGATTATTATTTATCTGCCTGTCAGCTTGGAATTACAATTACAGCAATCGGTTTAGGTGCGTTTACAAAGCCGTATGTAAAAGAACTGCTGCACCCGGTATTTGACTGGTTAAATGTTTCTGATGTAGTAGCTTCGGCTGCTTCTTATGTAATTGCACTTGCTATTGTAAGTTATTTGCACGTAGTAATTGGGGAAATGGCGCCAAAAACTTTAGCGATTCAGTTTTCCGAGAAAGTGACATTAATGCTTGCAGGACCGCTTTATTGGTTCGGTAAAATTATGTATCCGTTTATCCAGGCATTGAATGGAACATCGCGTTTATTATTACGCGCAATCGGTGTTAAATCAGCAAGTGAAGAGCAGGCCTATTCGGAAGAGGAACTGAAAATTATTATGGCTCAAAGTTTCCAAGGCGGCCAAATAGACCAGCAAGAACTGAAATATTTAGAAAATGTATTTGCTTTTGATGAACGTGTTGCAAAAGATATTATGGTGCCGCGAACAGACTTAGTTACAATCGACAAAGATATGAGCGCAGAAGAGATTATCCAAATTTTAGATGAACATAACTATACACGTTATCCGATTGTTGAAAATAATGATAAAGACCGCATTATTGGTGTCGTCAATGCTAATAAGCTTCTTAGCTATATCGTTTCAAATCGCACGGTACAGCTCGAGCAGTTTTTAACGAAAGTCCCGTTTGTTTTAGGCGTGACGAGTATTCAAGATGCACTGTTAAAAATGCAAAAGGCGAAAGTGCATATGACGGTTATTATCGATGAATATGGCGGTACTGCCGGTGTCTTAACAATGGAAGACGTTTTGGAAGAGTTGGTTGGAGAAATTCGAGACGAATTTGACGAGGATGAAGTAGATGATATTCGCAAGTCAGGAGAAAACGAGTATACGATTAATGGCCGTGTACTGCTTGATGAACTGGAAGATCGCTTCGGATTTGAGTTTGAGGACAGTGAAGAGATTGATACAATTGGCGGCTGGATTCAGCACACAAATATCGACTCAATCAAAAACGGAGAAGAGCTTCAAATCGGTGATGAAATAAAATTCGACGACCATATTTGGGTCATTTCAGATATGGACAATTATCAAATTAAAGAAGTTGTATTAAGACAATATAAACTTCAGCAGTAAATGATCGATACTTTATATGTCTTGGAGGTGAATCCCTCATATTTCGGGGGAATTAATTGGACAGTATTATAATAATAAATTTAATTTTAATTGCGGTATTTATTTTGTTAACAGCCTTTTTCGTTGGGGCAGAATTCTCGATTTTAAAAGTGCGAATGTCACGAATCGATCAGCTTATCGCAGAGGGTAATAAAAAAGCCATCACTGCAAAAAAGGTGACAAAGGATTTGGATTACTATTTATCGGCCTGTCAGCTTGGGATTACGATTACAGCATTAATTCTTGGTGCACTCGGTGAACCAACCGTAGAAAAAATGCTTGAGCCTGTTTTTGACTATTTCAGCATTCCTGCGGCAGTTGCAACAGCCCTTTCTTATGTAATTGCGTTATCAGTTGTTACTTTTTTACACGTAGTACTTGGCGAGTTGATGCCAAAAACATTGGCCATCCAATATGCTGAAAAAATGACGCTTTTATTAGCACCGCCACTTTATTGGTTCGGGAAAATTACAGGACCGATTATTTCCGTATTAAATGGTTCTGCTCGTGGACTGCTAAAAATTTTTGGTGTCAAACCTGCTGGACACGATACAGTTTACTCGGAAGAAGAGCTTAAACTGATTGTGACGCAAAGTTATGAAGGCGGAGAGATCAACCAGACGGAGCTTGCCTATTTAGAAAATATTTTCGCTTTTGATTCGCGAAAGTTACGAGAAGTAATGATTCCGCGCAGTGAAATGATTACAATCGAAAAAACATTTACATTACAGCAAATTCTTAACGTAATTGATGAATACGAATTTACGCGTTACCCGGTCATTGATCGTACTAAAAATACTGCAGCCTTTATCGGTTTCATTAACACTAAGGAAATGCTGACAGATATTGCTGCAGGACGTACGAATTCTTTCATTACGTACATTCGTGAGATTCCTCGCTATAAAGAAACGGTGGCGATAAAAGATGTGTTTTTAAAAATGCAGCAATCGCGCAACCATATGGCAATTGTAACGGACGAAAAAGGCATCACAATCGGTCTTGTTACGATGGAAGATATCCTGTCCGAAATTGTGGGAGAAATTGAAGATGAAGATGATGGGGAAATTATTGTTCCCTCAACTTAAAGTGAAATTCCAATCCGTGGGGTATTTTTCAGCCCCACAGATTGTTAGTTGAACCAATCAGGCATTAACGGGGATTTTTACTTTCGTTAATGCGGGATAAAAAAGGTCGTAAATGATGGTTGTATCATCCATTATTTGCGGCTTTTTTGCTATATTAACGAAAGCCGCTCAAATAGATTATAAGGACAATTGTCGTTATAATTGAAGGAATAAGGAGTTGAAGAATATGCAATGTGGGGCAAAATGCTTTTTAGTAGAAATTGAGCATAATGGCGAAAAAAAGCAAGTTCAAGTAAAAGCAAGATCGTCAGTACGTGCCAGAAAAACAGTACGTATTCAATATGAAGAAGCCGTTAACATCCTGTCTGTAAAGGAAGAAAAATAACAATGAGCAACCAATAATAAGGTTGCTCATTTTTTCATTTGTTTTGTTTGTTCTGCTTTTCTAACTTTATTTGTTTAACTAAATGTAGGATTAACATAATGATTCCGACTGTACAGAATAGAAGACTGACGATAAATAATACTAGCCATGCTGTAATGCTCCAATTAGTTGTGAAAAAGATGGAAATGATTAATAAAAGCATCCCGACAAATAACACAAGATAGCCTTTTTTAGATAATGACACTGCAAACCCTCCTTAAATACATATCATAAAAATAACATAAAGTTGGCTGACTTATCTATTTAAATGGTTCCATTACCTAATAGAAAGATGATATCCATTCTCGTCCGGATGCATTCCGCTTATGTTACAATTCGGTAAGGAATACTAATTCAAGAAATGAGGCGCAGTACATGGTTCAATCGCTCAACCAATTTATTCAAAGGTGGATGCCGGTATTAACACCGCTCAGTTTAGTCATCGGTGTTCTGCTCGAAAAAATCGGGACACATTTTCTTTTTCTAGTTCCGATATTATTTGCGGTCATGACTTTCATTAGCAGTTTGAATCTGAAATTTCGCGATATAAAAGTGTTTAAACAATACCCTAAAACGATTTTATCGATGATTGCATTTCTACATATACTCATGCCTTTATGGGCATTCATTCTGGCGGAGCTCATATTCGATGACCGCCTATTAACAATCGGTTTTCTCATTTCCGTTGCCGTGCCAACCGGAGTTACGAGCGTCATTTGGGTGACGATCAGTAAAGGAAACTTGCCTTTATCACTCGCCATCATTTTGATTGATACATTGCTTGCTCCGCTTCTTATGCCGTTAATCTTGCATTTAGTTGTTGGAGAGTCTATTTCGCTAAATACGCCAGCGCTTATTTTTGATCTCATTTGGATGATTGTTTTACCTTCGATATTAGGTATCCTCGTCAATGAATGGACAAAAGGAAAGCTGTTCGAACAATATGGTAAACCAATGTCTTTAATCTCGAAGCTCTGTTTGTTCGCAATTATTATGATTAATAGTAGTGCGATTGCCCCCTATGTAAAAACGATAGATTGGGAGCTCGCGAAAGTAATTGCTGTAGTTCTCTTTTTAGCAGTTTCGGGGTATGCATTTTCTCTTTTATTAGGCCGTCTATTTTGGAAATCAGAGGCCGATCAGGCGACATTTGTCTTTAATGGGGGAATGAGGAATATTGCGGTAGGGGTCGTTATCGCTACAACATATTTCCCGTCAAAAGTAGCAATGCCGGTCGTTTTCGGGATGTTATTCCAGCAAGTATTAGCTTCAATATTTTATAAAATTATCCAAAAAAATTCGCAAATAGAGTAAAGACATTCGTTAATAGTGTACTGTGGAAAAATACAGTTGTGTTATTTAGTCGCACATTGTATTATTGGTCTATAGTAAATTATTTAATTTTAAAGAGTTATATAAAAATGAAGCTTCAGCCGGAGAAATATTGTGGTGCAATGAACCCATTCACTTACTCGTCTCAAACATCCAGAAGCAATGTAACATCTTAGAATAGCGGGGGAAATTATGAAAAGATTGTTCGAAAAATGGAACAGCATTAACTTAGTAAACCGTATTATTGTTGGTATAATTATTGGCGTTATTTTAGCACTAACGATTCCTGACACGGTAAGTGGTATTACCATTCTAGGGACTCTATTCGTTTCAGCTTTAAAAGCAGTTGCTCCAGTTTTAGTATTTGTGCTTGTTATTAATGCGATTGCTTCACATGTTAGCGGCAAAGCAACAAATATGAAGATGATTCTTTCTTTATACGGGGTTGCGACATTAGCGGCAGGATTTGTGGCCGTTATGGTCAGCTATATTTTCCCGACAACTTTAACATTAAAAACCGGTGCGGAAGATTTGACGCCGCCAAGTGGAATTTTTGAAGTGTTTGAAACATTATTATTCAATATTGTGACTAACCCGGTAAGTGCCATTATGAATGCAAATTATCTTGGTATTTTAGCTTGGGCTGTTGTTTTAGGAGTTGCTCTAAAGGCTTCCAATGATACGACTAAAGGCGTTATTGGCAACTTGTCGGATGCCATTACAAAAGTAGTGCAGTGGATCATTAGCTTAGCACCATTCGGTATTTTAGGGATTGTATTCGAGACGGTTTCTACAACTGGTATCTCTGCTTTGGGTGAGTATCTGCGATTAATCCTAATTCTAGTAGGAACAATGTTCTTTGTGGCACTTGTTGTCAATCCGCTTATTGTCTTTGCGGTAGCACGCAGAAATCCATATCCGCTTATCTTTACATCAATTAAAGAAAGTGGAATTACAGCATTCTTCACACGCAGTTCTGCGGCGAATATCCCGGTAAATATGGCGTTGGCGGAAAAATTGAAGTTGGATAAGGATACATATGCTGTTTCAATTCCACTTGGTGC
This sequence comes from Solibacillus sp. GQ1, assembly GCF_059758555.1. NCBI lineage: Bacteria > Bacillati > Bacillota > Bacilli > Caryophanales > Caryophanaceae > Solibacillus > Solibacillus sp. GQ1. The sequence goes on from NZ_JCAXEX010000002.1 coordinate 321,946, forward strand.
CAATATTAATATGGGCGGGGCAGCGATTACGATTTCCGTTCTGACGATGGCAACTGCTCATACTGTGGGAGTTGAAGTTGATTTTCTTACTGCGGTGATTTTAATGGTGTTGGCTGCAGTATCAGCTGCAGGTGCATCAGGTGTTGCAGGTGGCTCGCTGTTATTGATTCCTTTAGCGTGTAGCTTATTCGGGATTTCAGACGATATTGCAATGCAAGTCGTGGCTATTGGTTTCATCATCGGTGTAATTCAGGATTCTTGTGAAACAGCATTGAATTCTTCGACAGATATCGTTTTTACAGCAGCAGCTGAATATGCGAAAGAACGTAAACAAAATTAATAAAAACTGTGCTGAACGGAATCGAATCCGGTTCAGCACAGTTTTTTTATTATTCAATCAGCACCGCCGGCAGTAATGTCACTATCATAACGTCCTGTATTTGAATGCTCTGCAGCAGAGAAAATAATTGTGGAGAAGCCTACATCGTATGAGGATAAGTCACCGATTGCTTCAGTCGATGTGTATATTTGGGTTGCTACAAGCAGAGAGTTAAAATGCATCCGATCTAACTTTAAAAAGCGGCATATTTCTTCATGCATATCATGGAGTGCCGGGAACTGGTGAACTTCAAACTTGGCGAGTGAGAGCAGGGCAATCGTATTGTAACGGTGCGTTGTAAGTGTTATTTCTGTCTTTTTAATATATGTCGCCAGCTCTTTTAACCGGGCAAAGGTTTCGTGATGAAAATCCCCTGTTCCGATTGTTAAAATGACAGCTGTATTTGTCGTGTCCTTAGTACGTTCAAATCCGATTGACACAAGTGCCTGATAATACTGCTCCACACTGTTTGCCAGTACTTTTGTGTCTTCCGCCCGTCCGGCTAGCATCGCGTTAGTGGAGAGTTTTAACGGTGCATATTTTACGCTTTGTTTGTTCATTAAATCTTTAATTAACAGATTGATTCGCTCGATATGTTCTTCCGATTTTAAATAGGCAGCCGCAATATAGCTGTCCTCATGGCGGGTAAACTGCTTTGTAAGAGATTTGTGGAGATTTAAAGCATCACCGACTTTTTCAGGTTCCTTTGCATAATGAACAAAGTATGTATTAATGATTTGAGTATTAACTCGAGCAAAGTTATACCATTTTGTATTGTTTTTGATTTGCTGACGGACTTTTTCATAATCTTCATAGTTGAATACGATATTGCGGACAGTCAGCTTTAATGCAAGGTCAATATAAAAATATTTTGCATCAGCCCCAAAATATAAAACGATTTTATCAATGTTTGTAAAAAATAATTGTAATTGAGCATTCATCCCGATCACCTCTTACTTAATACGTACGTTTTAATCGAGGAGAAGTTTCATTAAAATGTTCGGGAAATAATAAAAACCGTTTACAAAATACAGCATAAATCGATAGAGTATTGTATGATAAATAAGTGATAAATCAAATATAAAGACCGCTGAACAGATTGAGAGGAAGTATAGTAATGACTCGACAACCATTTTTACCGATTATCGTCGGTACTGATATTAATGCATATAACATGGCGATTTCTTTCCATGAAGAATATAAAATCCGTCCGATTCTAGTAGGAAAAGGTGTTTTGCCTTTTACGAACTTAAGCAATATTCCACGTGCAATTGAGTATGACAAAAAACTTGGTGAACCGGACCAGTTTGCCAAAATATTAATTAGCGTAGCGAAGAAATATGAAAATGAAGCGGAAAAACTGATTTTAATCGGCACAAATGATTTATACGTCCGTTTAATTATTGAAAACCGAGCGATCTTAAGAGATTATTTCGTGTTCAACTATATCGATGAGAATTTAATGAATGACTTGCAGATTAAATCCAATTTCTATAAGCTGTGCGAACAATACGGCATCGATATTCCAACGACTGTATTTTATGATTGCAAAACAGATGGTGCATTTGAAACCGACATGATGTATCCGGTTATTATTAAACCAAGTAACGGGATTGAATACAGCCGTCATCCATTTACAGGCCAGGCGAAAGTATTCAAAGTGGAAAGCAAAGAAGAAGTTCAAAATGTAATCGATATGATTAAAAATAGCGGTTACCAGGAAGAACTCATTATTCAGGATTATATTCCCGGTGATGACACAGCAATGTGGGATTCGGTTGTCTATGTCAATTCAAAAGGGGAAACACAGCTTGTATCGTTTGCACAAGTTGTCCTTCAGGAACATACGAAAACGGCGATCGGCAATTACACAGCGCTAATAACTCGCTACAACGAAGAAGTGATGACGAAACTGCGCGGCTTTTTGGAAGCGGTCGGCTATCGCGGCTACGGTAACTTTGATTTGAAATACGATGAACGTGACGGGAAGTTTAAAGTGTTCGAAGTAAATATCCGTCAAGGTCGTTCAAGTTATTATATTAACGCTATGGGTCATAATTTGGCGCGCAATTTTGTTGAAGATCTGATTCACGATATTCCGAAGCCTTGCTCGTATTTAAAAGGAGATGTCCTGTTTTCAGTCGTTCCGAAAATTGTTTTGAAAAAATTCGTTTACGATGAAACGGTGAAAAAGGATATTCGACGTCTGATCAAGGAAAAGAAACTTGTAAATCCGTTGTTCTATAAACAGGACAAGCATTTGAAACGCAAAATCTACATGTTTATCCGTCAGGTCAACTACTATAAAAAATATAAACAAAACGTTTGGTAAACATCAGCCGATTAACAGGAACTTTCTGTTAGTCGGCTGTTTTCATTATCTGAAAATCTTATACCAAAATGTTATAGTTAAAGAAAATTGAAAAGAGTGATATTTATGACGGTACATACATTTACGTTAACGATTGACTGGCCAGGGGGACGAAATGCGGTTGGGGACTTGAAAACCGAACGATTGCAGACACAAATTTCGATTCCGCCGGAAATGGATGGTCCTGGTATTGGTACAAATCCGGATGAAATGCTGCTAGGTGCTGCGGCAACCTGTTATTTAATTACATTGGCGGCAATGCTTGAGCGAAGCCAAATTGACGCAAAGCTGAATTTGAAGTCAGAAGGGCTTGTTGATGTGACAAATGGAGTTTTTACTTACAAAGCGATCCACCATTATGTCGTTATTGATCTGCAGAACAAAGAAGATGAACGTACCCGTCGTATAGCGGAGCGCTATGCATATAAGGCAGAGGAAACTTGTATGATTAGTAAAGCGTTAAAAGGGAATGTAGAAGTGCATACACATTTAACTTTGACCTAAAGGGGCGATTTGAATGGATTTTATTTCAGCTATAATTCAACTGCTCATTGCATCCGCGCTTATATTCTTTATTAGCGGTCGTTTAATCGGCTCACAAATAAGTCTCATGAAAAGAATATTATCCGTGCTAATTAGTGTTTCATTAACGACCTTTGTTTTTTGGTATACATATTTGCGTGGATCGGACTATTATGACCAAGGAATCGTTTCAAATGTTGTCAACATAACAACAATTATCTGGCTCGGCAGTATGCTTCTGATTTCGATGCTGCTTTATCTGTTCTTCGAGCTGTTTGATTCGATAGAATTGAATGAAAACGGCACACCTGTCGGCAGACGTTCCTATTTTAAAACACTCATTACGTATTGGAAGCGTCAAAAACGATTGCGTGAAGTGGTGGGGATTGCTGTAACGAACGGAGTCACACGAACGATGAAATATGCCCGTGCACGCGAAGATGAACGTGAACTGGCAAAGGCATTACGGGATACACTTGAGCAGTGCGGCGGGGTATTTATTAAATTTGGACAAGTGCTGTCAACACGTAAAGAGCTCTTGTCTCCGATTTTTATTGATGAACTTGAAAAGCTTCAGCAACATGTAAAACCGCTTTCCGAACATCAAGTTGACCAAATAATTGCTGAAAACTTTAATGCGGGAACGAATCAAATCTTCTCCTATATAAGTAAGACACCGTTAGCTTCCGCTTCGATCGGTCAAGTACACAAAGCGGTGTTAAAGGAAACAGACGAACCTGTCGTTGTGAAGTTTTTACGGCCTGACGTGAAAAATATAATGCAGGATGATTTATCGATTTTAATGGAGTTTGCCAGATGGATTACCAGCAAATCACAGTGGGCTGAAAATTTAGGCTTTTACGATCTGGCGAAAGGCTTTAGCATGGCATTGAAGGAAGAAATTGATTTTAATATCGAGGCCCGCAATATGGAGCAAGTTGCCAAAATTGTAGAACGTGGCAGTATCGATGTAAAAGTGCCGAAAGTATACCGGGAGTGCAGTAATTCCAATGTTGTGGTGATGGAATATATAAAAGGGAAGTCCGTTACAGTAGCTAATGAACTATTTACAGATTTGGGCGCTGACCGTCATCAGTTTGCAAAAACATTATTGTATTCGTTTTTAGAGCAAACGCTTATTTCTGGAATTTTCCATGCTGATCCGCACCCTGGGAATATTTATATTGAGGAAACAACCGGACGTGTCGCGATTCTCGATTATGGGGCTGTCGGCCGTTTAGCTGAATTGCAGCAGGAAGGGTTAAAGTACTTCCTTGTCGGAATTCATCAAAACGATGCAGCACTTGTTGTTGATGGGATTGCCCAGCTTGTAGAAAATGCCGAGCAGATCAATCGGCATGAAATGGAGCAGGCGATTAGCCAGATTCTGCTGAAAATCAACTATGTGTCGACGATCCCGACTGATGAGCTAATGTACTCCATTTTCTCTGTTGTGCGTGAGTTTGGCCTCCATTTCTATCCTTCCGTCAACGTCGCATTACGTGCGATTGTAACATTGGACGGTACATTGTCTATTATTTGCCCGGGATTTAGGATTTTCAGTGAAGTAAAAGACTTCTCCAATGATTATTTGAAATCAAGCTTCCTGAAACCGTTCAAACATCCGGTAGAGACGAAAGACTTAATCGAAGAAGAACTGGCACTGATGTTGCCGAATTTACGGAAAATACCGCGCCGGCTTGATCAGTTGTTCAGAAAAGTGGAGAGCGGGAAAATCATCTTGCATCACGATATTTTCTCAGATAAAGCGAATTCCATGTTTATAACACAGCTGTTTTCACGGTTTGTTTTACTGATGGTCGGAATTACATTTGGAATTATATCGGTTGCATTACTGGCAATCTCGCAATTTATTCATAATGCTTATGCAATTTATTTAAATACGGCTGCTTATTTAGGTTTGTTTTTATGTGCGATTTTGCTCGTGCGATTATCCATTCAAGCAATCCGAGATATGAAGCGTACAAAGTAGAGGTCCTTTTACAGGATCTCTATTTTTTTATCCTTCTCCGCTTTAGCACTTTACTATAATAAAATACTAAATCACTAGAAGATTAATGTATTAGCAGGTAAACAACTTTTTAGAAATAAAACGTATAAAGGCCTTAAAATAAGCATTTTCAACTTAACTATTGTTTTAAAGGTGAAATATTAGTAGCAATTAACTGCTATTTAAACAATAATAAAATTGAGAGATAAGAATAGTTAAAAGGGGTGCGGTAAATGATTCAGTTAAACGGACAAAATTTATCGATCGAACAATTAGGGAGCATTTTATATAATGGGGAAAAAGTAGAAATAGCAGAGGAAGCGATAGTACGTGTTGTTAAAAGTCGTGAAGCAGTGGAAAGAATTGTTCAGCAGGATAAAACCGTATACGGCATTAACACAGGGTTTGGAAAGTTTAGCGATGTGAAAATTGCGGAGCACGAAGTAAGCAAGCTCCAAGTTAATTTAATCCGTTCTCATGCATGCGGTTTTGGGGAACCTTTTTCGGAACAAGTTGCAAAAGCGATGATGGTGCTTAGATTAAATGCACTATTAAAAGGGTTATCAGGTATTCGCTTGGTAGTGCTGGAACGGCTGTTATGGATGATTAATGAAAATGTTGTTCCTGTTATTCCACAGCAAGGTTCACTTGGAGCATCGGGAGATTTGGCACCACTTTCTCATTTAGTTTTGGCGGTTATTGGGGAAGGAGAAGTATTTGTAAATGGTAGTAAACATCCGTCACATGAAATATTTGAACATCGGGGACTGCCGAAAATTGAACTGCAGGCAAAAGAAGGTCTTGCATTAATTAATGGAACCCAGGCAATGACTGCACAAGGCGTAGTCAATTATTTGGAAGCCGAGAAACTGGCTTATGCGAGTGAATGGATTGCCTCAATAACAATGGAAAGTTTATACGGGATTATCGATGCCTTCCATCCAGCTGTTCATGAAGCGCGCGGCATGCAAGAACAAATGGGTGTTGCAGAGCGTATGCGTGATTGGTTAAAGGATAGTAAACTCATTACACATCAAGGGGAAAAGCGGGTGCAGGATCCGTATTCGCTTCGCTGCATCCCGCAAATCCACGGAGCGAGCTGGCAAGTATTGAATTACGTCAAAGAAAAGCTCGAAATCGAAATGAATGCGGCAACAGATAATCCGCTCATTTTTGATGACGGTGGTTTAGTCATTTCAGGAGGAAACTTCCATGGACAGCCAATTGCGTTTGCGATGGACTTTCTGAAAATCGGGATGGCGGAGTTGGCCAATGTATCAGAGCGACGTATTGAGCGATTAGTAAACCCGCAGTTAAATGAAGGGCTGCCTGCATTTTTAAGTGCGAATCCAGGACTTGAATCAGGCGCGATGATATTGCAATATAGCGCAGCAAGTTTAGTATCGGAAAATAAAACATTGGCACATCCTGCATCAGTTGACTCCATACCGTCTTCTGCGAATCAGGAAGACCATGTTTCGATGGGTACGACAGGGTCTCGCCATGCGGGCATGATTATTGCCAATGTAAGAAATGTACTGGCAATCGAGGCATTTTGTGCCGCACAGGCAGTGGAATACAGGGGTGTGGAGAACATGTCGCCAAAGCTTTATGAGAAGTGGAAAGACATTCGTAACTTAGCACCTGCAATGACGGAGGATCGGATTTTCAGCAAAGACGTGAATCGTATCATCGATTACTTGAAACCGAACGGGTAAGTATTTACAGCAACATTCTACCGGTGCTTTTGTTATAATAAGTGTTTAGTAGAAAGAGGAGATTTATTATGACAAAACCACATTTATTAATAGTTGATGGAATGGCGCTATTGTTTCGTTCATTTTTTGCGTCAGCAGCGATGAATCAATTTATACGTTTAGATGACGGAACACCATCAAACGGTGTTCAAGGCTTTGCCCGTCATGTATTGACAGCACAGAATCTGATGCAGCCGACACATTTAGCTGTTTGCTGGGATATGGGTGCGGTTACGTTCCGCAATGAACTGTACGATGGCTATAAAGCAAATCGACCTGCACCACCGGAAGAGATGCTGCCGCAGTTTGATATGGCTAAAAGAGTATCGGAAATGATCGGATGGCAAAACTTTGGCACACAAGGTCTTGAGGCGGATGATTTAATCGGATCAATGATTGAAAAGTGGAAAGACGATGCTCAAATTACTGTGATCAGCGGAGATAAAGATTTACTGCAATTACTAAACCCTTCGACAACGATTGCCTTTACGAAAAAGGGCTATACAGAATATGATGTGTATACGGAAAGCCGATTTGTTGAGGAATATGGCATTGCGCCAAAACAATTCGCTGAAGTTAAAGCGTTTATGGGAGACACAAGCGATGGTTACCCGGGGGTAAAGGGCATTGGGCCGAAAACAGCGTTACAGCTTATTCAAAACCATGGTTCCATTGATGGCGTATTAGAAGCATTGCCGACATTAAAGCCGGGCCAACGTATTAAAATCAGTGAAAATTTAGCGATGTTACGATTATCGCATCAATTGGCTACAATACACTGCGATGTACCGATTGACATAGAGCTGGATCAATTAGCATTAGCACCTTATGCTCCGGAGTTATTTGAACACATTGAAAAGCATGGCTACCGCTTAATCGCGAAACATGCGCGTTCGATTTATAAATAAAATGCGAAAGAGGTTGTGCACAGTTGCACAACCTCTTTTTAATGGGAAATGATACGTTCACCTTTGACTTTTACAAGCTCCACATGCACTTTCCGAATAGTAGACTCGTCAAGAGGAATATTTCCATCTTGTTCATACTTTTTCCAAGTTTTCAAATCTTTTCGATACAATACCTCAGCTAACCGGTAAATATCAGCATCAAATTTTAAGGAAGCTTTATAGGTTTGCTCGATTTCTTTTTTTACTTGCTCCTTAATCTTGTTTTTTAATAAATCCATTTTATTTTCATTAAGAATTTCATTTGTTTGAACAACCAATTGCACTTGTAAATCAAATTGCACATTATTTTCGGAAACAATTGGTGTAATTTTAGAATGCACTTCGTCAACGGTTGTCGTTGTATATAACTCTTCAAACTCTTCCGTTTTAACGGTAATATCTGAGCGGTCTGTTTCATTCTCTAGCCATTGAACACCTTTTAAATCGTCGCCTAATAAGTTCCCTTTTAAACCAGAGTTCTTACCGATAATGCTTATGCCTTTAAATGAATAGACTGGATCCGGTCCATCTTCCTTTGACCAGTTTTCGCTAATTTCGATAAATGGTATTTTGGCTTCATGACTAGGTTCATTCAAATGAATCATAAGTTCTCGTAATTGTATAGGACGGATCCGAGATGACTGATTAAATGAACTGAGCGGGTCGGACACCTTTGAAAGGGTAATGGATTTATTGATAATGGGTGTGATGAGCAAAGCTTCCTTGAGTGGTGAATCTGTAATATAAGCCCAAGTTGTATACCTCCATTCCCTGTATCGGATAAGGGAATTGATAACAGGTTCTACTTTACCTTCCTTTGCGATATTTTCCGAAAAGAGAACATAGTTTAAATGCCCTAAAAAGAAGCGCTCATCCATCGTTTGATATAAATTAAAAAATGCTTCATCAAAAGTCTTTCCTTTGGCAATCCCAACTTCAGCCTGCGTAGCTTCCGGGTTCGGCTGTTCGCTTTTAGCAATATTAGTGAAAGCAACAACTTGACTATAAATTTCATATTCACCATCTTTATAATCGATTCCCAGGCCAAGTAAATAATACATACGTTCAGGCTGATTTGTATCCCAGCAGCCAGCAACTAAAAGTAACAATGGAAGCAAAAGCCATTTTTTCATTTTGTTTTTTCCTTTGTTTTATCTTTATCATTTAATATTTCCGGTCGTTTAGTGTTTGATTTTGCTGGTGGACGGAAAAGGGACATTTTTATATTATCCCAGCTCAAATTGACAGCTATATTTAAATAAGGAACACCAAATACACGGATATTCGCGATATAAACAAGGCAAATATAGATTGATAAGAAGAAGCCGAAAAGTCCTAAAATCGATGTAATAATAATAAATACAATTCGCATCATGCTGATTGTCGTAACGAAGGACTGATTGACAAGTGTAAAGGTAGCAATTGTTGAAATGGCTATGACCACAATCATTGCCGGACTAGTAATCCCAGCTCGAATGGCTGCATCACCTATAATTAATCCACCTACAACACTGATCGTTCCACCTAAAATACTCGGTAAGCGTAATCCCGCTTCACGAAATAACTCAAACATAAAAAGCATTCCAAGCATTTCTATAGCTGCAGGCAGTGGGGAGCCCGTATTGGCTTGTACAACTGTCGCAAGTAATTGAATTGGGAGCTGCTCTTGATGGAATGTTGTTAACGCAAGCCAAAAAGCCGGTAGTAAAAGCGCTATTAATATGCAGAATAAACGTAATAATCTTTCTAACGAGCTGAATATGGATGGGAAATCATTATCCTCTCCGGACTTTAATAATGCTAGAATATTGGTGGGCGTGATAATTGCGTATGCAATTCCGTCTACTAAAATGATAAAGCGTCCGGTAACGAGTGCTTGCATCGCAAAATCAGGACGACTTGTCGAATCATTTAAAGGAATTAAATAGGAAATTTTATTCAACCGTTCCATTATTAATTCACCACTTAAAATAACATCTGTATCGATTTCAGAGAGTTGTTTTTTTAATTGTTTCAAGATAGATAAATCTGCAATGTCATTAAAATATAATATAGCGATCTTTGTTTTTGAACGTGTCCCTAACGTTATTTTCTCAACACTTAACGAATTCGTAGGCAGACGTTTGCGGATAAGAGCAATATTTACACCTAAATCTTCAATGAAGTTATCACGTGGACCTTTAATAGTTACTTCTAAGTTTGATTCCTCAGGGCTTCGATTAGGCTTGTTTTCAATATTGCTGCATAACAGTATATTTAAATTTTCGATATAAATAAGAACAAATCCGCTAAATACATTCGTAACAGCTTCTTGCAAATCTTCAATTTTCAGTAGCTGCGGAAGATGTAATTTCTGCATTAAAACTGCCTCTTCAAATTGTTCCTTTTGATTGCATGCCACTCTTAAGCGGGGTACGACTACTTCATTGAATAAATGATTGTCTGTCATCGCTTCACAGGTGATGAGCATAACATTGCTTGCAGGGAAGTCAAATGTTTGAAAGCGAATATCTGCACAATTCTCAAATTGCTTTTTTAAGGTAGCGTATTCAATCATTATATTCCAACTTTCGCTTTGCTTTTCGATTTACTAATATAAAGAGAATAATTGAAAGTACGAAAAAGAATAACGTAGTACTTATTAGAAAATATTGCCCCTTCCATTTGCTAAATATACTGTCATCGAGTAAATAAAGAGGCAGTGAGCAAAAAACAAAGAGCGGAAAAATATATTCCCAAACTTTCTTCTTTTGACCAGTGAGCCCTAATAGCTCGACTGCTATAAATAATATAAAACCAATACGGACAAATGCTCCTGTAAGCCACTGGTAAATAGAAAAGAAATCAATATGGTTTATAAAGCTTCCGATTGTGGCAATTCGCCATTCTTCAAATGCGGGGTAGCGCTGTTTAGCAGCCTCAGTTGGTCCGAATTCGGCAATTGCCCCCAATAAGGGACCTAGTGTTAATCCAAATAGTATAAAGAGCATGATTAATAAATGCCGAAATTTAAGCTTTGTTTTAAAGTGCTGCTGAATAAATACGAGCAAATAAAGCTCAATAAAGCCGGAAGCAGGATATACCATAGATGTGAAAATCGGTGTAAATCCATGCTCGAAAAATGGCTGCAGCAATGCATAATCTTTCACTTGAATATTAACAAATGCGATAAAGAAGCCAAGGACGACAACACCAAACAAGACGACAACATTGACCATCGTAATCGTTAATATGGAGGATGTGGCCAGTAAAAAACATACAACTGTAAAAAAGAAAAACAAAATCAATGGCGGCGTTTGCAGCAAAAAGGTTATTGAAACCCATTGTAGTGTTTCATGCATTGTAATAACAGCCATGAGAAGTAAGTAAAAAGCAATGATAAAAATAAGCACTATACCCAGCTTAGGGTATTTGTTTAGTAAATACATACGAAGAGATTCATCTTTAAGTTTTTTTAATGTGATAAAAGGAAGAACTAACCAGGGGATCATCAAAAATATTGAAAAAATAACAGAAAACCAAGCATCACGACCTGCTCCATTCAGTAAGGATGGAATAATCGTGACATGGTTTTTCAACCCGATGAATGTCATTGTTAAAAAGATAATATGTAAGAGACTTATAGATCTCACTGATTTCATAATGTATCCTCGCAGTTTTAATTACAGTAATAGCCAATCGACTAATCATTTATTCAGAAAAAAGAAAACAGCAGTAGCATAAATGCTACTGCTGTTCCTTTTCGATTTTCACAAAGCTTAAAATATTGCGTTGGTCATCATATTTAAAAGTCCGGATTTGACTGTCACGGTTACGGCCTCCGTTATCATGAATCGTTAAGTAGAGTTCATTGTTTTTAATTTCATATCCGATTAATGGTACCCAATGATATTTATAGAGAGGGTTGGAATTACGCAGAAACTGCCCGGTAAAATATACATCAAATTTCATCGCTACCGGATTACCCAGGCGTAACTGCTCAATTGCCTGAGTTAACGTACATTCTTCGATACACCAGTCTTCCCCTAGCAGTCGACGCAAGTTTCTGATCATCCGCCATTTAAAAAGTCCTATTTTTGTACCACCTAATAATTTATAAAGTTCGTTTACATCTTTCGTGCGGATTGTTTCGTCTTCGCATAAGTAATTCAAAATAACGTGTGCAGTCGTTGGGCCGCATGCCGAGTTTTGATATTCAGGCCGGATGTCCGAACTATATTGTGACCTGCCATTTACATTTAATAATACTCGCATACTTAAAACCTCCAAAGTGTTATAAAGTAGATTAATACCCATAAATAAAAAAAATAATCATTAAAGTTGAAACTAAAAATAAAACAGCTCCGTCTAACGGTTAGCAATTAAAACAAAGGGGGGAAGAAAATGGAGCTTGAAGTGTTTATAAGAACACATGGAGAAGAATTGCTTCGACTTTCCTATACATATGTGAAAAATAAAGAAATGGCAGAAGATATTGTACAGGACGTGCTGTTAAAAGCTTATGAGCAGCGTGGACAATTTCGTGGCGATGCGAGTTACCGGACGTATTTATATCGAATGACAATCAATCGTAGTTATGATTATTTACGCAGCTGGAGCTACAAAAATACCATTTTAACAAATAAAATTCAGGAAATTTTTAAAGGGGCCAAATCTGCAGAACAGCAAGTGCTTGAGAGAAGCGAAAATCAATTGCTGGGAAGAGTAGTTCTCGAGCTTCCGGTTAAGTACCGTGAAATTATAATTTTATATTACTACAAGGAACTGAAAATCGATGAAATTGCACATTTACTCTCGGTTTCGGACAATACCGTGAAAACGAGACTTAGGCGTGGACGTGAAAAGTTAAGAGATCAATTAAAAGGTGGTGAATGGCATGACGAATTCTCAAATGAAACGAGCAATTGATGAAGTGATTAGCAGTGAGCCGCTGATGAATGAAGCATTTGTACAAAAAGTTCTGGATGGGAAACAGCACCGTAAAAAGCGGTTGCCCTTCATGCAGCCTGCCATTGTATTACTATTGCTTTTTGTTGTAGGTGGAATGCTTTACTTTATGCCGCAATCGGATGAACAGTTGGCGGTCGATTCAGAAGATGAGAATATGTATTTGGCAAAACCTGAACATTTTAATGACATGATGATGCAAAATCGTAGAGATAGCAGATTAATGTATGTATTTAATAATGGAACACTTTATTACACAAGCGATACACGCCTTTATTTAGAAAAACCTAAATCAGAAGATGAAATACCCTACTCGGGGGAATTATTCGAGGAAAGATATACAAATATAAAAATCAAAACAAAAGATAACCAATATTTCATTACAGGGGATGACGGGTTTAGCTGGACCTTGACACGGACCGCTCCTCGTATCCTTGTAGACGAGAGAGGTAATGAATATACAATACCGATTGCTTTTGAAGATATACCTAAAACTAGTGATATTCTGCTGGATGATAAAATCCAATCGCTGGGGATTTATAAAATCGGCGGTCTTGGGACATATGCTTATACTTTAGAGGAAGATTTAGACGAGGTAAATGAATTATTCAATCAGGCAACCGTGAATGAAGAGTACATTAGATTAAGCATACCTGAGTACATGATTGATATTAAATATGAGAATGGAAATAGAGGAAACCTGGAGCTAATGGTGAGTGAAAGCAATGAAGCAAGCTATGTAAAAAAACATGATATAGTAAATAATACTTTGACAGTGTTCAAAATTCCAAAAGCATTAGCCGATCATTTTCATCAATTAGCCGAGAAGATAGAAGAAATCAACAACGCCAAATAAAAACAAAAACTACCTCAAGTATTTGGGGTAGTTTTTGTCTGTATATTTAGCTGCATAAACCAACTGATTTGTTTTCGTACTGTGCATTATCCAATGCTTTTACCATAAAATGAGCCACGCTAGCCCTTGGAATCGAGCTTGAACCTTTTGGAACCGTATCGACTGCTTCTTTGTAATTGGTTTTTAACGGTTCATCTTTTAAGCCCATAGGACGAGCGATTGTGTACGTAATATCTTTCGTTTTGTAATAGTTAAGCGCTGCGCGGTGGTCCGCTAATGGATTGGCGAGCATTTTCATCATGAGTTTCCCCATTACACCCGGAATTTCTCCATCCACGCCAGCTGAAGCACAATACACTAAACGTTTTACGCCAGCTTTCTCCATACCGTCCGCAATGTTTTTACCCATTGTTTCAAGTTCATTGGATTTCTTTACACCTGTACTTGAACCTAAACATGAAATGACCGCTTCTTGCCCGACGATCGCATCGGCCACTTGCTCTGCATTAAATGCATCGCCTTGAATAATTGTTACATCTTTCGTTTTTAACTTTTCAGGTGTACGTACAAATGCGGTAACAGTATGACCAGCGGCGACAGCCATTTCAACAAAATGCTGGCCAACGCCACCAGTAGCCCCGAATACAATAATTTTCACAATTAATGGCCTCCTTTTAATGCTGTTTTTTGAATCTTAATACCTTTCCACATAAAAGTAAGAATGATTGTGAAAATTAATATGATTAAACCTGCGATAAACGGGTATAGGATATCGATGTCATATAATGCGCCTGCAAGAAGAGGGCCCATAATATTGCCGATGCTCATATAGGCATTGTTCATACCCATTGCAAATCCTTGTTCATTACCCGCCATTTTTGAAATTAATGTCGTTAATACAGGACGCAAAATGGATGTCGCTAGGAATATTAATAACGAAATCGCAAAGAACATCGTATAGCTTCCTGCGATAATCGACAGGAAGAAGCCCGAAGCCGTAACGACTAAAAATAATTTTAATACATTTACTTCGCCAATCGCTTTTACAAGGCGGTCAACTACAAATAATTGCATAATAACACCGACTAATCCTGTTGATGTGACCATGAAGGCAATTTCCTGTGGTGTTGCACCAAATTTATCATCTACATAAAGTCCAAGAACAGTTTCATAAGACATTAAACCGAAACTCATGATTAGCGTAATAATCAGTGGAATAAAGAATGGCTTTTTAACAGATAAAAGAATATCTTTCATCATTGAAGAGTTTTCGTCTTGAAGAATTTCGACTTTCTCTTCCTGGCTCTCCGCCAAAGTAAAATAAGATACGATAAACGCAAGCAATCCGACTACCGCTGAAACAAGAAGCGGTGTTTTAAGTCCGAAATCCGCTAAAAAACCTCCGATACCTGGTCCGATTACAATACCGAGTGACATCGAGGCTGAAATAAAGCTATTACCTTTTGCACGTTGATCCATTGTTGTAATGTCTGCTACATATGCGAAAATCGCAGGAATTAAGAACGCACAGCCAATTCCGCCGATAGCACGTGATAAGTAAAGCAGCCAAATGGAATCAGCAAAGTAGAAAATAAACATCGAAATAGCTAACGTAAGCAGTCCGATATTAATGAGCGGGCGACGACCATACTTATCCGTCCATTTTCCCCCGATAGGTGATACTAAAAATTGTGCGAATGCAAAAATCGCAATGATTAAACCTGCAGCTGTTCCGCCTTGCCCAATTTCTTTTAAATAGGCAGGGATAATTGGAATGATAATCCCGAAACTCCCAACAGCAATGAACATGTTAAGCATAAGTAAAGCAAGTTTTTTTCGTTGATCTGAAGTCATAAATTTTCCTTTCTTACAATAAAATTTCACGTAATCAATTGTAATTAAAAAACCGCATTATGACTAGCGCTTTAGCTTATGAAAAATAAAAAATAAATCCAAAAGTGGTAAACTTTTGGATTCATTCATAATACATATTATGCTTGTGCGTTTAAGAATTCTTCTACTTGTGCAGGTGATTTTGCATTAGCGCTATGTAAGTGTGCTAATTTTTCACCATTTTTGAAGATTAGTAATGAAGGAATACCCATTACTTGATATTTCTCCGCTAAATCCGGGAAGTTATCACGGTTGATTGAATACCAATCAAATTGATTGTACTCTTCAATAATTGGATCGATAAACATATCCATACGTGTGCAGTCCGGGCACCAGCCAGCGAAGAATTTTACGATTACTGGTTTTTCATTGCTTGTCAGTTCTGTGAATTGTTCAATTGTTGTAATTTCTTGCATATTAATCACGCTCCTTACGCCCATTGTACACGATTATGACAGCTTACGAAAAGTAATTTAGCTTAATATATGTTCCATCTAGCAATAAAAATATAAGAATAATAATTTTATTTAAAATTGCGAGAAAATTATTGCTTAAATTGTCAAAATAATCTACACTAAGAACAGAAAAGCTGTTTGAAGTTTTTTTTTGATTTCAAAATGAATGACTGTTCATTCAAGGGAGAAGGGGGAAGTGCTCGTGTCTTACAAAATTGAAAAAGTAGCGGTTTTAGGTTCAGGGGTAATGGGTTCAGGGATTGCAGCACATTTGGCGAATATCGGGATTCCTACATTGTTATTGGACATCGCTCCGGGCGAACTAACAAAGGAAGAAGAAGCTAAGGGGTTAACACTTGATTCAAAACCTGTTAAAAATCGTTTTGCAGTTTCAGCAATGCAAAAATTACTAAAGCAAAAACCAGCACCACTTTCATCGAAAAAAAATCTAGCATTAATTACACCAGGTAACTTTGACGATGATTTAGAAAAGCTGAAAGATGTTGACTGGATTATTGAAGTAATTGTAGAAAGATTAGAAATTAAAAAAGGCTTATTTGAAAAGATTGATGCTGTACGTAAACCAGGCACAATCGTTTCATCAAATACATCAGGGGTTAGCATTAACGCAATGGCGGAAGGGCGTTCAGAAGATTTCCAGGCGCATTTCCTTGGGACACATTTCTTCAACCCGCCACGCTATTTGAAATTACTGGAAATCATTCCGGCAAACACGACAAACCCGGAAGTTGTAAGCTTTATGCAAATATTCGGTGAGGATGTATTAGGTAAAGGTGTTGTTATCGCAAAGGACACACCGAATTTTATCGCTAACCGAATCGGAACATACGGCCTAATCGTGACAATGAACGAAATGATTGCACGTAACTATACAGTAGGGGAAGTAGATTCGGTAACAGGACCACTAATCGGCCGTCCGAAATCTGCGACATTCCGCACTTTGGATGTTGTTGGTCTTGATACTTTTGCACATGTTGCTACAAACGTATATGACCAGACAACGGGTGAAGAACAGGCAGTATTTGAAGAATCACCTATTTTAAAGAAAATGATCTCAAATGGCTGGATTGGCGCTAAATCGGGCCAAGGTTTCTTCAAAAAAGTAGGAAAAGAAATTCTGCAATTGAATTTATCAACATTTGAATATGAACCGACTACGAAACTTGCAGCACCATCATTAGAAATGGCAAAACAAGCAAAAGGTCCAGGAGGCAAATTAAAAGTTTTAATTTATGCAAATGACCGAGTTGGGGAACTATTATGGAATTCATTTGCACCGACATTAATTTACTCAGGAAAATTAGTAGGTGAAATTGCTGATGACATCGTTGCAATTGACAATGCAATGAAATGGGGCTTCGGCTGGGCTCAAGGTCCATTTGAAATGTGGGATGCAATCGGCGTAGAAAAATCAGTCGCTAAAATGAAAGAAGAAGGCCGTGAAATTCCAGAATTCGTTACTGGATTATTAGAGAAAGGCCTGAAAACATTCTATTCAGAAATCGATGGTGATTTAGCTTACTACAACGGTTCAGAATATGTAAAAGTACCGGTGAACGAAAAAGCGATCGACTTAAAACGCTACAAGAAAAAACATGGCGTGATCAAATCGAATTCAGGTGCAAGCCTAATCGATTTAGGTGATGGAATCGCATTACTAGAATTCCACTCAAAATCAAATGCAATCGGTTTGGATATTGTTCAAATGATTAACTATGCCATTGATGAAGTTGAGAAAAACTTTAAAGGTCTCGTAATCGGGAACCAAGGTAAAAACTTCTGTGTCGGTGCAAACCTTGCAATGATTTTAATGGAAGCACAAGATGATAATATTTTTGAATTGGACTTTGTTATTAAGTCATTCCAGCAAGCAATGCGCCGTATTAAATATTCAACAAAACCGGTTGTTGCGGCACCATTCCAAATGGCACTAGGTGGCGGAGCGGAAGTATGTTTACCGGCTGCACATATTCAAGCATCTGCTGAAACATACATGGGTCTTGTAGAAGTAGGTGTCGGCTTAATCCCAGGAGGCGGCGGTAACTTAGGGCTTTACCAAAAGTTCATTAAAGGCTTGCCAAATGGCGTGGAAGTAGATTACCAGCAAATCGCAAACAAAGTATTCGAAACAATTGCAATGGCAAAAGTTTCGACTTCTGGTGAAGAAGCACGTGAAAATAACTTCCTGGACTTTGCGGACGGTATTTCAGTAAATCCTGATCACTTAATCTATGATGCAAAACAAGCAGCACTTGCACTTGCGGAAGCTGGCTATACAGCACCAGTGAAAAAACCGGTGAAAGTAGTAGGCGCACCTGGTTATGCAACATTGTTATTAGGGGCTCAAGGAATGTTCGATTCAGGCTATATTACAGAGCATGATCTGAAAATCGCGAAGAAACTTGCATATGTAATCGCAGGCGGAAAGGTACCATACGGAACAGAAGTTTCAGAAGAGTACTTATTAAACCTGGAAAAACAAGCATTCCTTGAATTAGTTGCAGACCAAAAATCACAAATGCGTATGCAGCACATGCTTGTAAAAGGAAAGCCATTACGTAACTAATCGAAGTCCGTGCGCAAAAAGCGACAGACTTTATCTTAAAACGTTGTATCAGTTGAAATATTTTGCCGGCAACTAGCTTACGAGTTTAATTGCTGGCTAATCACAAGGGGGAAACATCATTATGCGTGAAGCCGTTATCGTTGCAGGAGCACGAACACCAATCGGGCGTGCGAAAAAAGGATCACTTGCGAACACTCGTCCAGATGATTTTGGTGCAGTAGTAGTAAAAGAAGCATTAAAACGTGCGGGCTATGAAGGTCCAGTTGATGATTTAATTATGGGATGTGCAATGCCAGAAGCAGAACAAGGTATGAATGTTGCCCGCTTAGTTGGGGCATTGGCAGGGTTACCGGATGAAACACCAGCATTAACAGTTAACCGTTTCTGTTCATCAGGGCTACAAACAATTGCCTATGCAGCAGAGCGCATTATGCTTGGCCATGCAAAAGCAATCGTTGCGGGTGGTGCAGAGTCAATGAGTATGATTCCGATGACTGGTAATACAGTTCGCCTAAACCCGAAAATTGCTGAAGAGGCACCACAATACTATATCGGTATGGGTCACACAGCTGAAGAGGTAGCGAATCGTTACAATGTAACACGTGAAGAGCAGGATGCTTTTGCAGTACGTTCACACGAATTAGCTGAAAAAGCGATTAAAGAAGGTAAGTTTAAAGACGAAATCGTTCCGGTTGAAGTAACGGAATATTACGTCGATGAAAACAACCAGTTAAAAGAAAAAGTTACAATCTTTGATACAGATGAAGGGGTTCGTCCAGGTACATCGGTAGAAACGTTGGCAAAATTACGTCCAGCATTCAATGTAAAAGGTTCTGTAACAGCAGGAAATGCTTCTCAAACTTCTGACGGTGCAGCAGCAGTACTAGTAATGGACCGTGAAGAAGCGGAGAAACAAGGCATGCAGCCACTGGCAAAATTCCTGGGATTTGCTGTCGGCGGAGTTCCACCGGAAGTAATGGGTATCGGTCCAATCGTAGCAGTACCGAAAGCACTTGAAATTGCAGGAATTACACAAGATCAAGTTGACCTGTGGGAAATTAACGAAGCATTCGCATCACAGTCAATTCAAGTAGTTCGTGAGCTTGGCATTGATATGGAAAAAGTGAATGTTAACGGGGGGGCAATCGCATTAGGCCATCCACTTGGTGCAACTGGTGCGATTCTTACAGTGAAGCTAATCAATGAATTAAAACGCCGCGGCGGTAAATACGGTGTCGTAACAATGTGTATCGGCGGCGGAATGGGTGCAGCAGGGGTATTTGAAGTTCTTTAATTGTCTGGGGAAACAATAAATCACAAAGGAAACTAGGGAGGAATTTATAATGGCACAAACAACAAACAGCATTATTAAAGGTGGCGGCTTTTTAATCGAGGACGTGGATATTAACCGAGTAATTACACCGGAAGATTTCACAGACGAGCAAAAAATGATTGCTCAAACAACACAGGAATATGTAACGAACGAAGTATTACCGGTAGTTGAAAACTTAGAGCACCATGAGTTCGATCACTCTGTACGTCTATTAAAAACAGCAGGTGACTTAGGTTTACTAGCAGCTGACGTACCTGAAGAATATGAAGGGCTAGGCTTAGACAAAATTTCATCTGCATTAATCGCAGAAAAAATGTCACCGGCTGGCGGTTTCTCAATCACTCACGGTGCCCATGTAGGGATCGGTTCATTACCAATCGTATTATTCGGTAACCATGAGCAAAAAACGAAGTACTTACCGAAGTTAGCCTCAGGTGCATTAATCGCAGCATATGCATTAACAGAGCCAGGTTCAGGTTCGGATGCATTAGGCGCTAAAACAACAGCTAAGTTAAATGAAGCTGGCACACATTACGTATTAAATGGTGAAAAACAATGGATTACAAATGCAGGCTTTGCAGATGTATTCGTGGTATACGCAAAAATCGATGGCGATAAATTCACTGCATTCATTGTAGAGCGTTCATTCCCAGGTGTTTCTGTAGGTCCGGAAGAGAAGAAAATGGGGATTAAATCATCTTCAACTCGTACATTAATTTTAGAAGATGCAGAAGTGCCTGTAGAAAACTTACTAGGTGAAGTAGGCCGCGGTCATATTATTGCATTTAATATTTTAAATATCGGACGTTATAAATTAGGAGTAGGTACTGTAGGTGCATCAAAACGTGCATTTGAATTAGCAGTTGCTTATACGAACCAACGTCAGCAATTCAAAACAAAATTATCGGATTTCAACTTAACGAAAGAAAAAATCGCATCAATGGCTTCTCACATTTATGCATCTGAATCTTTAAACTATCGTACAGTTGGTTATTTCGAAGACCGTTTAAGCCAGTTATCTGATGAAGAGCAAAAAGACGGCAAATCAGTTGCAGCAGCAATCGCTGAATATGCTATTGAGTGCTCGATCGCAAAAGTATTCGGTTCTGAAACATTGGATTTCGTAGCGGATGAAGCGGTTCAGTTACACGGTGGTTACGGCTTTATGGCTGAGTACGAAGTAGAACGCATTTACCGCGACTCTCGTATTAACCGTATTTTCGAAGGTACAAACGAAATTAACCGTATGATCGTACCGGGCACATTTATGAAAAAAGCATTAAAAGGTGAGTTACCACTATTACAAGTTGCGCAAGAACTGCAAAACGAGCTATTAATGCTTATGCCTGAAGAAATCGGCCAAGGTGCTTTAGAGCAAGAGAAATATTTAGTGAAAAATGCCAAGAAGATTGCAGTACTTGCAGCAGGTGCAGCAGCACAACGCTACGGTGCAAAACTGGATGCGGAACAAGAGCTGTTAGTAAACATCGCAAACATTGCGAACCAATTATACGCAATGGAATCTGCAGTAATCCGTACACAAAAAGCAATCGAGCGTGACGGAGAAGAAAAAGCAGCACAAAAAATTCTTTACACTCAAATTTTCTGTCAGGAAGCATTCGCAGAAATCGAAAAAGAAGCAAAAGAAACATTAATCGCTTCAGTTGAAGGTGACGATGCACGTATGATTTTATCAGCATTACGTAAATTAACGCGCAACAACCCTTACAACTTAATTCCGAAAAAACGTGAAGCTGCAGCGAAACTAATCGAAGCAGAAAAATATGTAGTTTAATAAAGACGGTAACCGGGTGTATACAATGCACCCGGTTTTTCTATGGGTTTTCTAATAAAATGTAAAATGTTCTAATATAATTTCAAAATGTCTAATATACATGGGAACTTCTAATATAAGTTTCCTATCTTCTATTATGTCACCCAGAGTTTCTAATAAGTGAAGTGAAGCCGTTCTTCTAAAATACGTCGGGCATGTTCTAATATTTTTTGCACATCTTCTAATAACAACCATAACCAGTAAAACTCCGATAGTGCGAACACATTTTTGATTTGTCCTTCTATATCCGTTACAATATAGGAAAATCCAGGGCAAAAAGGAGTACTTACATGACAGTAAAATTCATCCAATATCCGAAATGTACAACATGTAAAAAAGCGCAAAAATGGCTAGATGAGCAAGGTGTGGACTATGAAAATATTCATATTGTAGAGCAGACACCATCTAAAGAGGAACTTAAAGCAATTTACGAAGCTAGTGGAGTGCCGCTGAAGAAATTCTTTAATACATCTGGCATGAAATATCGTGAATTAGGCCTAAAAGATAAATTACCGACAATGTCCGAGGATGAGCAATTAGAGCTATTAGCATCGGATGGTATGTTAATTAAGCGACCAATCGTTACAGATGGTAAAAAATTAACTTTAGGATTTAAGGAGTCTGACTTCTTAGAAACTTGGAAATAAACAGTTATTCACATTGTATTTCCGAACGAAATATGGCAAAATGAACTTGAATGTACTACATATAACATGGAGGTTTTCGAATGAGCACACCTAAAGAATTACGTTATTCAAAAGAGCATGAGTGGGTTAAAATTGAAGACGGTAAAGCGACAATCGGTATTACGGATTTCGCACAGTCTGAACTAGGCGATATCGTATTCGTAGAGTTACCTGAAGTAGGCGATGAAATTTCAAGGGATCAGCCTTTCGGTAGTGTAGAATCTGTTAAAACAGTTTCTGAACTATATGCACCACTTTCTGGTAAAGTTGTTGCAATCAACGAAGAATTACTGGACAATCCTGAATATGTAAATGAATCACCATACGGTAATGCATGGATGGTTACTGTTGAGTTAACAAGTGAAGCAGAAGTAGACGAGTTATTAGACGCAGATGCTTACACTGCATTAATCGAACAATAATATGAAACACTAAAGCCTTCTATATAAAGGTTTTAGTGTTTTTTTGTTATTCTATATATAAAGGTGTCGAATGAAAGGAAGCGTGTTATATGGGAAGATACATCGTTGTAGAAGGACGTGCCGATAAATTGAGATTAATCCCGATATTAGCTGAGGACGTGACAATTATTTGTACAAATGGCACAATAAGCGAAGTCAATTTGATTGATTTATTGGAAGAATATGAGCAAGATGAAATTATCACTATGTTTGATGCAGATAAAAACGGTGAGAAGTTACGTAAACTGATGAACCGTGCATATCCCGAAGCGACACAGCTTATCATACCTCACGAATATGTAGAAGTAGAAAAAACACCTACTAAAATCTTAAGGGATATTTTACTACAGGCAAAATTTTTAGTAAAAGAAGGATGACAGTATAATGGAACAATGGACGAAACAGCAATGGGAACAGAACGTACAACAGTATGATCAGACAGCGTTTTTCTTATATACGCCTATGTGCGGCACTTGTGAAGTGTCGGAAAAAATGTTGGAAGTAATTGAGAAATTACTCCCAGATCTTCCGCTTGGTATGGCAAATATCAATTATTTAGGGGATTTACCATATGAATTGAAAATTGAAAGTGTACCTTGTTTAATCGTTTCAGACAACGGGGAACTAACGAATAAAATTTATGCATTTAAATCCGTACCGTTTTTGTATGAAATATTAAAAAAGTAATTGACGTAGTCACTTTGTCGTGATAAAGTAACATTCATAATAATAAAACTTAATAACGTTGCTCTTATAAAGAGAGGTGGAGGGAAGTGCCCTATGAAGCCCGGCAACCAGCGTTTACGCAAAGGTGCCAATTCACACAAAGTTTAAACTTTGAAAGATGAGAGAACGGTTTACCGTATAAATGTATGTGAAACCTTTCTACTTGTCTTGGTAGAAAGGTTTTTTTCATTCAACGGAGGTTTTGAATGAGAATAGAACATGATTTTGAAATAGCAGGAAGGTTATTTCAATTTAGAAGGAGTACAACCGATGATTGATATACAAAATATTACAAAAGTGTATAACACGAAAAACGGTAAACTTACAGCAGTTGATAATGTAAGCCTATCGATTAACAAAGGTGAAATATACGGAATTATCGGCTACAGTGGTGCCGGTAAAAGTACGATGATCCGACTGCTGAACGGTTTGGAAAAGCCTACAACAGGTTCTGTCATTGTAGGCGGCCAGGATATTGCAAAAGCTTCCGGGGCAAAATTACGAGAAGCACGCCAAAAAATAAGTATGATTTTCCAGCACTTCAATCTGCTCTGGTCACGTACAGTTGAAGAAAACATTGCATTTCCACTTGAAATTGCAGGCGTTTCAAAAGCTGATCGTGAAAAGCGAGTAGAAGAGCTGATTGAACTCGTAGGTTTAAAAGGAAGAGGGAAAGCGTATCCTTCACAATTGTCAGGCGGTCAAAAGCAGCGTGTCGGCATTGCACGAGCGTTGGCGAACAACCCGGAAGTACTTTTATGTGATGAAGCGACTTCAGCGCTTGATCCGGAAACAACGGATTCAATTTTGGAATTACTGCTCGATATTAATAAAAACATCGGACTTACAATTGTACTCATTACACATGAAATGCATGTTATTCGCAAAATCTGTAACAGAGTAGCGGTAATGGAAGCCGGTAAAGTAGTGGAACAGGGAGATGTATTGCAAGTGTTCCAGCATCCTCAAGCACCAATTACGAAAAACTTCGTATCACAGGCTTCTGGTGAAACACAGGAAACGCAAGCATCACTGGAACAGATTTTAGCCAATTATCCAGAAGGCAAAATCGCTAAATTAACATTTGCAGCGGCAACGACAGAACAGCCTGTCATCTCACAAATGATTAAGCAATTTGACGTAGTTGTTAATATAGTGCATGGCAAAATCTCAAATACAACGGGCGGTTCGTTTGGTACATTGTTTATTCATATCGATGGCGAGCCAAAAGCAGTCGCGGAAGCATTAAGCTTTTTAGCAAAGCAAGAAATTCAGGCGGAGGTGATTGAGCATGTTTAATCAATTATTTCCGAACGTAGATTGGGGTAAAATGCTCGAAGCAACATATGAAACAATTTATATGACGGCTGTTGCGACAGTCATCACATTTATACTAGGACTTCTAATTGGTATTGTCTTATTTTTAACGAGCGACAATCAATTATGGGCAAATAAAATTGTACACTTTTTGACAGGGTCACTCGTGAATATTTTCCGCTCGATTCCATTTATCGTCTTAATCATTTTATTAATTCCATTTACTAAGTTTTTACTTGGAACAATCCGTGGCGCCAATGCAGCATTACCTGCGCTAATTATTGGGGCAGCACCGTTTTATGCGCGCATGGTATTAATAGCATTAAGAGAAATTGATAAAGGTGTCATTGAAGCAGCCCGCTCAATGGGAGCGAAAACTTCTACGATTATTTGGAAAGTGCTGATCCCGGAAAGCTTACCGGCATTAATTTCTGGTATTACTGTTACTGCGGTAGCTTTAGTAGGATATACAGCAATGGCCGGCATTATCGGTGCGGGTGGTTTAGGTAACCTGGCATTCCTTGATGGTTTTCAGCGTAACCGAACAGATGTGACATTAATGGCAACTGTTTTAATTTTAGTTGTAGTATTCATTATCCAATTTATTGGGGACTTCATTACAGCAAGAGTGGACAAACGATAGTTAGTGGCTCATAAAAGGCCGTAATTATAAATAATGGTGCATCGAAACAATATGGACGCAAACTTTAAAAAAGTGCGCGTCTATAAGGAAAATAATCAGAATATAAAAAAGGTTTCGATAAACTGAACAAACTAAAAAAAGGGTAGGTAAAACAAATGAAGAAATTATTATCAAGCGTTATTTTAGGAGCTTCAGTACTTGCTTTAGCAGCATGTGGCGGAGAAGATGAAAAATTAGTAGTTGGTGCGTCAAATACACCACACGCAGTTATCCTTGAAAAAGTTAAGCCAATTTTAGAGGAACAGGGTATTGAGCTAGAAATTGCAACTTATACAGACTACGTTCTTCCAAATCAAGATTTAAATAACGGTGATTTAGATGCAAACTACTTCCAGCACATCCCATACTTCGAAGCTCAAAAAGCGGATTTCGATTATGACTTTGCAAATGCTGGCGGTATTCACATCGAGCCGATTGGTATTTACTCTAAAAAATATTCATCTTTAGAAGAACTTCCTGAAGGTGCAACGATTTTACTTTCTAACTCAGTGGCAGACCATGGACGTATGCTTTCATTACTTGAAGCACAAGGTTTAATTACATTAGCAGAAGGTATTGATAAAACAAAAGCAGAAATAAAAGACATCGTAGATAATCCGAAAAACTTCGAATTCGATGCAAACACAGCAGCTGAATTATTAGTGCAAATGTATGAAAATGAAGAAGGCGATGCGGTGTTAATCAACTCAAACTTCGCAATCGATAACGGTATTAACCCATTGGAAGATTCAATCGCAATCGAGTCTAGTGAATCACCATATGTAAACATTATTGCAGTAAAATCTGGTGATGAAGATTCAAAAGAAATTAAAGCATTAGTAGATGCATTACGCTCAAAAGAAGTACAAGACTTTATCGTTGAAGAGTGGGGCGGCTCTGTAGTACCTGTTTCAGGCGAATAAAATGATCAAAAAACCATTTTCTCTCTTCGGGGAGAAAATGGTTTTTTTTCTGGACATAAAATAGCCTTTTCTTAAATAAGGGGTATCTCCTTATCCAATGAAAATTTTTTTCTGTCCAAATGCATTTTATTGGAATCGTGTTAATCGTGAATAAAAGTTGGATATAAATTTGACGAATACTTCTTCGGATGGAGCAAGATCTCTTGCTGTTGGTGCAATGATGCCGACTGTGCGTCTTATATTAGGAATGGCGATCGGCACTTTGACAGTCATGCGCGGTGTTGAATCGTAAAGTGAACTTTCCGGTAAAAGTGTCACACCGATTCCTGCTGCCACAAGCCCTTTTAAAGCATCCATATCTTCTCCCTCGGTAGTGATATTCGGCATAAAGCCTACAGAGCGGCATGCATCAACAGCCACTTTATTTAAAATATAGCCTTCCGGAAAAAGTACAAATTGGTCATTACGCAAATCGACAAGGTTAATCGAATCTTTTTTTGCTAGTGGATGTGTTGCAGGCAATAAAGCATGGATGTTTTCACTAAACAGCACGGTTGTATTGATTGCTTCGTCTTTTGGTGGTAATGGTCCAAGCAAAGCTAAATTCAGCTCGCGATTTTTGACCGCATCAATCAAATACTTATAGGATCCTTGGCGCAAATGGAAAGAAATTTCCGGGTATTCTTTTTTAAATGCCGAAATGACGGTCGGCAATACATAGCTTGCCAAACTTGTAGGAAAACCTATTTTAATTGTCCCTTTTGCCGGGTCTAAATATTCTTCTACCTGCTTTGCAGCAAAATCAATTCCCTTGAGTGCGGAAATACAATGTTCCAAAAAAATCTTCCCGACCGGCGTCAGCTTTACGTTACGCCCAATTCGTTCAAAAAGCGGTGTGCCGAGTTCTTCTTCCAAGTTGGCAATTTGCCTGCTGATTGCAGACTGGGCAACGTGTAAATGCTCTGCTGCTTCAGAAATATGCTCCCGTTCTGCCACCTCTACAAAGTAACGTAACTGTCTTAATTCCACAATTCCCACCCCATTCATCTAAAAAGTAGATTGTTTATATCCAAACTATATATTGTTTATATTATTTCGAAAACTTTAAAATGTAAATACGGGATTGAAAGAATGAGGGGGAATGAATATGAGTTTTCATCAGTTACCAGAAGCACAAGGGTTATATAATCCTGAATTTGAACATGACGCATGCGGAATCGGCATGTATGCAAATATAAAAGGAATACCTTCACATCAGATTGTAGAAAAAGGATTGGAAATGTTATGTCGCTTAGAACACCGTGCAGGACGCGGCGGGGACGGCAAGACAGGTGATGGGGCAGGGCTGTTAGTTCAAATCCCACATGCTTTCTTTCAACAAAACTGTACGGATCTTAATTTACCTGAAATAGGTGAATATGGTGTTGGTCAAATTTTTTTCACAGAGAATGAAAACGAACGCCTAAAAATTGAACAAAAGATGAACGAATTAATTGAACAGGAAAATCAGCAACTGATTGGTTGGAGAACTGCTCCGACAAATAAGGAAAATTTAAGTGAGATTGCTAAATCGACTGCACCGGTAGTTCGCCAAGTATTTATTCGTTCAAACGAAAACGACAATAAGGCGTTCGAACGAAAATTGTATGTCATCCGCAAACAGCTCGAACATTGGGCTACGGAGCAACAATTCGAATTGTATATTCCAAGTCTTTCTAGTCAGACAATTGTTTTTAAAGGTTTGCTTTCACCAGAAGAGGTAAGTGAATTTTATGTGGATCTGCAGGACGAAAACTTTGTATCCGCATTGGCACTCGTGCATTCACGTTACTCAACGAATACATTCCCATCATGGAAACGGGCCCATCCGAACCGCTATATTATCCATAATGGGGAGATTAACACATTGCGCGGCAATATTAACTGGATGCGTGCACGTGAGCAACAGTTCGTATCTGAAGCGTTTGGGGATGACCTTGAAAAGTTATTACCGATTATTGATACAACGGGTTCAGATTCCTCGATGCTTGATAACGCCTTTGAATTTTTTGTATTAGCTGGACGTTCACCTGCAGAGACGGCGATGATGATGATTCCGGAGCCATGGACAGAAAACCCGCGCATTGATGAAGATCGTAAAGCGTTTTATCAATTTCATGCAAGCTTAATGGAGCCATGGGATGGACCGACTGCTATTTGTTTCACGGACGGCAAACAGATCGGGGCAATTCTGGACCGTAACGGTTTGCGGCCAGGAAGACTTTATGTGACAAAAGATAATCATGTTATTTTCTCGTCTGAAACTGGGGTAGTCGATTACGCTGAGGAAGACATTCTTTACAAAGACCGATTAAGCCCAAGCCGCATGCTGTTAATTGATTTAGAACAAGGAAAAATTATTTCGGATGCGGAGCTGAAATCCGAAGTAGCAGCAGAAAAACCTTATGCAGCATGGCTGGAAGAAAATATGATCAAACTCGAAGTGAAGGAAGAGCAGTTACCTGAAATAAATGATCTGACATTACGCCAGAAAATTCACGGTTACACATTTGAGGATGTACAAAAATATATTGTACCTCTTGCAAATGACGGAAAAGATCCGCTTGGTTCGATGGGGAATGATACACCATTAGCTGTTCTGTCAGATAGACCGCAATCATTATTTAATTACTTTAAGCAGCTATTTGCACAAGTGACAAACCCGCCGATTGATTCCATTCGGGAACATGTCGTGACATCGACAATGACATTGCTTGGAGCGGAAGGTGATTTATTACAGCCGAATGCGCAAAATGCACGTCGCCTCCTGCTGAAAACACCGGTATTAACGACTGCAGAATATGAGCAAATCGTAAATAATAACGAAGAACATTTTGAAGTAGCAGAAATCTCGCTGAAATTTACGGAAAATTTAGAAAGTGAACTTAACCGAATCAAAACGGAAGCGGAAGCGGCTATTTTTGGCGGCAAGACAATTATTGTACTGTCTGACTATATGGATGACGCTAAGCAGTTAACGATGCCTGTTCTTCTGGCAGCAAGTACAATCCATCAATATTTAGTGCGAATCGGTTTACGTACGAAGGCCAGCATTATCGTTAGCAGTGCGGAAGTTCGGGAAGTTCATCATTTTGTTGCACTAATCGGCTTCGGTGTTGATGCCATTCACCCGTACTTAGCATATGCAACGATTGATGAGGCAATTGAAAAGGGTCATCTATCTGTACCGTTTGAAAAAGCAGTTCAAAAATTCCGAAAGGGAGCAGCAGATGGTGTCGTTAAAGTGATGTCGAAGATGGGAATTTCAACAGTTCAATCTTATCGTGGTGCCCAAGTGTTTGAGGCAGTCGGAATTTCAAAAGAAGTGATTGACGAATACTTTACAGGTACGGCTTCGCAAATTGACGGGATCGACTTAAAAACAATCGGTGAAGAAGCGAGACGCCGCCATGAGGAAGCAATGCAATCAATGTCAGAACAATTGCACTCAGGTTCAGATTTCCAATGGCGTGCAGATGGAGAGCATCATGCGTTCAATCCGAAAACAATCCATACACTCCAGTGGGCTACACGTAAAAATGATTTTGGTTTGTACCGGATGTATGCGGAAATGGCCAATGAAGAACGAATCGGATTTTTACGTAATTTATTCGACTTTAAAAAGAATGAACGCCGAATCCCGATGGAAGAAATCGAGTCAGTGGATTCCATCGTGAAACGTTTTAAATCAGGGGCTATGTCGTTTGGTTCGTTATCGAAAGAAGCGCACGAAACATTAGCGGTAGCGATGAACCGTCTAGGTGCACGTTCGAACTCTGGTGAGGGTGGGGAAGATCCGGCCCGTTTTACAATCGAGCCGAATGGTGACAACAAGCGCAGTGCAATTAAACAAATTGCATCAGGACGTTTTGGGGTGAAATCGCATTATTTAGTAAATGCCGATGAACTGCAAATTAAAATGGCGCAAGGAGCCAAACCGGGAGAAGGCGGCCAGCTGCCAGGCAATAAAGTATATCCATGGGTAGCGGATGTACGTGGTTCTACTCCTGGGGTGGGGTTAATTTCACCGCCGCCGCATCACGATATTTACTCAATCGAGGATATGGCACAGTTAATTCACGATTTAAAAAATGCAAACCGTCATGCAAGAATTTCTGTAAAGCTCGTAGCTAAAGCGGGTGTTGGTACAATTGCTGCAGGTGTTGCTAAAGGGGCGGCAGATGTCATCGTCATTTCAGGCTATGATGGCGGTACAGGGGCATCGCCGAAAACATCGATTAAGCATACAGGCTTACCGTGGGAGCTCGGTTTAGCGGAAGCGCACCAAACATTGATGCTCAATGGACTGCGCGACCGAGTGACACTGGAAACGGACGGCAAGCTCATGACGGGGAAAGATGTCGTAATGGCAGCACTTTTAGGAGCAGAGGAATTTGGTTTTGCGACAGCACCGTTAATCGTTTTAGGTTGTGTCATGATGCGTGCCTGTCATTTGGATACTTGTCCGGTAGGTGTAGCAACACAAAATCCGGAACTCCGTGCTAAATTTATGGGTTCAGCTGATCATGTTGTCAATTATATGCGTTTTGTTGCGGAAGAAATGCGTGAATACATGAGTATTTTAGGATTCCGTACTGTGGAAGAGATGGTCGGTCGTACAGATGTACTGCAAATTTCAGATCGCACGGCAAAACATTGGAAAGCAAGCCAGCTTGATTTAACGGCACTGCTTCATCAAATCCAAGGAACACGCACGAAGCATCATCAGCAAAACCATAATATAGAGGGAAGCTTTGATTTACGCGAGTTATTGCCGCAAGTTTCAAAGGCAATAGAAGGAAATGAACGAATTGAATTAAACTACCCGATTAAAAATACAGACCGTGTAATGGGAACAATTGTCGGCAGTGAAATTTCCCGCAAATACGGGGAAGCAGGATTACCTGATAATACAATCAACTTAACGTTTACAGGCCATGCTGGTCAAAGCTTCGGCGCATTTATCCCTAGAGGAATGTCGATGCGCGTAGTCGGAGATGTTAATGATTACTTCGGTAAAGGTTTGTCAGGGGGAAAAGTGACAGCCATCGCACCGATTAAAGGTGAACAGGAGAAAAACGTCATCGCCGGAAATGTTTGTTTATACGGGGCAACAAGCGGTAAAGCCTTTATTAACGGACGTGCAGGGCATCGATTCGGTGTTCGTAATTCAGGTGCTGAAATCGTTGTTGAAGGAATTGGAGATCACGGCTGTGAGTATATGACTGGCGGTAAGATCGTTATATTAGGGGATGTCGGTCAAAACTTTGGTGCCGGAATGTCTGGAGGAATCGGTTATATTCTGCCGAGTGAAGAGGAAAAGTTCAAATCACAATGCAATATGGAAATGATCCATTTTGAAAAACTGACAGACAAAGCGGAGATAGAATCTGTTCGACAATTAATTATTCAGCATTTTGAAGAAACGGATAGTTCCTACGCATTGGATGTGTTAGCTAAGTGGGAGCAGTTCGTTCCGAAGTTCGTTAAAGTTGTACCAACGGATTATAAAATAATGGTAGATAAAATAAACAATTACACTGCAACCGGTTCTACAAAAGACGATGCAGCAATGCAGGCATTTACGGAAGTGACGACTAGTCAGAAGAAGCTTGTGAGCACAAAATAAGAGGGGGTTTCTAGCATGGGAAAAGCAACGGGTTTTATGGAATTTAAACGGGAGAAAGTTCAGGAGCAACGACCACTAGAGCGTCTTTCAAATTGGGGTGAATATACAAGCAGGCTATCTGATGAAAAATTACAGACACAAGGTGCGCGCTGTATGGATTGTGGAACGCCATTTTGCCATATGGGAATTGAAATTCGCGGTACTGCAGCAGGGTGTCCGATTCAAAATGTCATCCCTGAATGGAATGACTTAGTATATAAAGGGAAATGGCAGGAAGCGTTGGAACGATTGCACATGACGAATAATTTCCCTGAATTTACTGGCCGTGTCTGTCCTGCTCCATGTGAAGGGTCGTGCACACTTGCCATTACGGATCCGGCTGTCGCGATTAAATCGATTGAACGTACGATTATTGATAAAGGATTTGAAAATGGCTGGATTACACCACGTATTCCTGCATCGCGTACGGGCTTTAAAGTGGCGATTGTCGGCTCGGGTCCTGCAGGTTTAGCGGCAGCAGACCAACTGAACCAACTAGGTCATTCCGTAACGGTGTTCGAACGTTCCGATAGATTTGGCGGGTTATTAATGTACGGAATCCCGAATATGAAGCTTGAAAAAGATGTGATTGAACGTCGAATTCATTTACTCTCAGTGGAAGGAATCGATTTCGTTGCAAACACGGAAATCGGAAAAGATATAACGAAGGAGCAATTACAAGCTGATTTCGATGCTGTAATTTTATGTACAGGAGCACAAAAACAAAGAATTCTTCATTTAGAAGGAAGCGATGCAGGCAATATTCATTTAGCGATGGACTATTTAACGGATGTTACGAAAAGCCTGCTGGATTCAGACTTTGCGGATAATCAGGCGTTAAATGTGGAAGGGAAGGATGTCATCGTAATTGGCGGCGGGGATACAGGTGCTGACTGTGTAGCAACAGCACTCCGCCAAAAATGCCGATCTGTCTACCAATTTGGGAAACATCCGCAACAAGCCACAACACGTACAGATGAAACAATGTGGCCAAAAGATCCGAACATTTATACAATGGATTATGCTTATGCCGAAGCTGATGCAAAATTTGGTCGTGATCCGCGAGAATATTGTATTCAAACTACGAAAATAGAGAAAGATAGTAAGGGTAATGTAAAAGCGCTTCATACTATCCAAATGGAAAAAATTCTAGGCGAGGATGGCTTCCACTACTTTAAAGAGTTGCATGGTACTGAGAAAGTATGGCCGGCACAGCATGTATTTGTTGCAATCGGCTTTGAAGGTGCTGAAAAAGAAACACCAGAACATTTCGGAGTAGAACTAACGAATAACCGTATCCGTGCATCGGTTAAAGACTACGAAACAAATATTCCGGGCGTTTTTGCTGCAGGTGACGCACGCCGAGGGCAAAGCCTTGTCGTATGGGCAATCAAAGAAGGACGCGGAGTTGCCGCAAGTGTTCATTATTATTTAAATGAAATGTTAGTTAAAAGTTAATAGGATAGTAAGAACGGATATTTTAATAAAATTGATTGGAATGGAGGGCGACCCCAGCGGGAAAAGCACGATGCCTGAGACTACAGGCTCAGGCCGTGCCCGCGGAAAGCGTCTTGGAATGGAAATCAATTTTTACTCACAGCAAAAAACGTCATTTTTCTCCCGGAGAAAAATGGCGTTTTTAAGTTATAATCCAACTTTAAATATTTTTGAGAAAATATAGAATCAATCATTTGAATAAGTGAAATTGATTCTCAATTAAATGATTGCTATTGAAAAAATGAAAAGCTAAATTATTACTGTTTAAATAGTAGAAATAAACCGCAGTAAAGTGTTTTACAAGAATGATAGATATTTTTTAATTAAAATCATTCTAAACTATTTGCAACCCACATTCATTTCGGGTAAGATTGGTAATGAACTTAATTTGGCGTACAAAAAGTATGCAAATGAATATTTGGAGGTAATTTAATGTCAACATTAGAAATTAAAGATCTTCACGTTGCAATCGACGGAAAAGAGATTTTAAAAGGTGTAAATCTAACTATCAATACAAACGAAGTACATGCGATCATGGGTCCTAACGGTACTGGTAAATCGACATTAGCTTCTGCAATTATGGGTCACCCAAAATATGAAGTAACATCAGGCGAAATCTACCTTGATGGTGAAAATGTATTAGAAATGGAAGTTGATGAGCGTGCCCAAGCAGGTTTATTCCTTGCTATGCAATACCCATCAGAAATTCCTGGTGTAACAAACGCGGACTTCTTACGTTCAGCAATTAACGCTCGTCGTGAAGAAGGACAAGAAATCTCATTAATGAAATTCATCCGTGAATTAGATAAAACAATGGAATTCTTAGAAATGCCTGAAGAAATGTCTCAACGTTACTTAAACGAAGGTTTCTCTGGCGGTGAGAAAAAACGTAACGAAATTCTCCAAATGATGATGATCAAACCAACATTCGGTATTTTAGATGAAATCGACTCTGGTTTAGATATCGATGCATTAAAAGTAGTTTCAAAAGGTATTAACGAAATGCGCGGCGAAGGTTTCGGCTGCTTAATGATCACTCACTACCAACGTTTATTAAACTACATCACACCTGACCATGTTCACGTAATGATGCAAGGTAAAGTTGTAAAATCAGGTGGTGCTGAATTAGCACAACGCTTGGAAGCAGAAGGTTATGAATGGATTAAAGCTGAATTAGGTATTGAAGATACTGAAGAAGTAACAGAAGCATAATTAAGGAGGACGACGAAGATGACGGTTGAAACAAAATTAGCGTTATCAGCAGAAGAAGTACGCTCGTTCTCGCAAAAACATGCTGAACCAGCAACATTTGCTGATTTCCGTGTGAGCGCAATGGAAAAAGCTGCTGCGCTTGACTTACCAAAACCAGACAGAACGAACATTAGCAAGTGGAACTTCATTGATTTCCCTAACCATACAGTAGAAAGCACTCCATTTAATTCATTGGAAGAGCTGCCTGTAGAGGTGAAATCAGTAGTTGATATTGAAACACAAGAAAACCTTTATATCCAACGCAACAATACACCAGCGTTCATTAAAGTTTCAGAAGAACTGAAAAACAAAGGTGTAATTTTTACGGATATTCAAACAGCAGTTCGCGATCATAAAGATTTAGTAGAAAAATACTTTATGACAACAGCTGTAAAAGTGGACGAGCATAAATTAACTGCTTACCATGCAGCACTAGTAAACGGTGGTATTTTCGTATACGTGCCACGCAACGTTGTAATCGAAGCACCTCTTCAAGTTGTGTTTTTAAATGACGATGCAGAAGCTTCATTATTTAACCACGTGTTAGTAGTAGCAGAAGAATCTTCTGCTGTTACTTATGTTGAAACTTATATTTCTACATTTGATGAAGCACATGGTCAAGTAAACGTTGTAACAGAAGTAATCGCAAAAGATAATGCACAAGTAACATTCGGTGCAGTAGACAACTTGGCACATGGCTATACTGCTTATGTAAACCGCCGTGGACATGCTGAGCGCGATGCAAAAATTGACTGGGCATTAGGTCTAATGACAAACTCAGATACAATTTATGAAAATACTACAAACTTAATTGGCGATAACTCTACTTCAGATTTCAAAATGGTAACTGTAGGTAGCGGAGATCAAAAACTTAACTTCACAACATTAATCCGTCAATGGGGTAAAAATTCCGACGGTCAAATTTTAAAACACGGTGTAATGAAAGATTCTTCACAGTCAATCTTTAACGGAATCGGTCATATTATGCATGGTGGTACAAAAGCAAATGCAGAACAAGAGTCTCGCGTACTGATGCTTTCAGAAGGTGCACGCGGAGACGCTAACCCAATTCTGTTAATTGATGAAGACGATGTAACAGCAGGACACGCGGCATCTGTTGGACGTGTTGACCCAACTCAACTGTACTACTTAATGAGTCGTGGTATTTCTAAAGCAGAAGCAGAGCGCCTTGTAATTCACGGATTCCTTGCGCCAGTTGTTGCTAAATTGCCAATCGAAGGCGTTAAAAAGCAGCTGACGGAGGTTATCGAAAGGAAAGTTCGATAATGATACCTAACGATATTAAAAGTTATTTTCCAATTTTAAATCAGGAAGTCAATGGACATCCTTTAGTTTATTTGGATAGTGCGGCTACATCTCAAAAGCCGATTCAAGTTATTGAAGCAATCTCAAATTACTATAATTTAGATAACTCAAACGTTCACCGAGGTGTTCATACACTTGGTAACCGTGCAACGGATTCCTATGAAGGTGCGCGTGAAAAAGTTCGTAAATTCATTAATGCTAGTTCAACACAAGAAGTAATTTTTACTCGTGGTACAACAACAGCACTTAATACAGTTGCTTCAGGCTATGGTCGTCAAAATGTACAAGAAGGTGATGAAATTGTCATTACGTACATGGAACACCATTCAAACATTATTCCATGGCAACAGCTTGCAAAAGAAAAAGGGGCGGTACTGAAATATATCGACCTTGAAGCAGACGGTACAATTTCATTGGAAAAAGTACGTGAAACAATTACGCCACAAACGAAAATTGTTTCTATGATGTATGTTTCCAACGTATTAGGTACAATCAATCCAATTAAAGAAGTTGCACAAATTGCCCATGAAAATGGCGCGGTAGTTGTTGCGGATTTAGCTCAGGCAGCACCGCATATGAAGATCGATATTCAAGATTTGGATGTTGACTTCGCAGCATTTTCAGGACATAAAATGTGTGCACCAACTGGAATTGGGGTACTATATGGTAAAAAGGCGCTTCTTGAAGAAATGGAACCAGTAGAGTTTGGCGGTGAAATGATTGATTTCGTAGGTTTAAATGAATCAACATGGAAAGAGTTACCGTGGAAATTCGAGGGTGGTACACCGATCATTGCAAGTGCAATTGGTTTAGGTGCTGCAATCGACTTTTTAGAGGAAATCGGTTTAGACAATATTGCAGCCCACGAACATAAGTTGGTAGGTTATGCAATGGATCAATTGGAAACAATTGATGGTCTTCAGATTTTCGGACCACGTGACCCGATGAAACGATGCGGACTCGTTACATTCAATCTAGACGACGTACATCCACATGATGTGGCGACAGTATTGGATATGAGTGGAATCGCTGTCCGTGCAGGACATCATTGCGCCCAACCTTTAATGAAATGGCTTCAAGTAACAGCAACAGCTCGAGCAAGCTTCTACATGTACAATGATGAAGAAGATGTTGATCGTTTAGTTGCAGGATTGCGCTCAGCGAAGGAGTATTTTGGCGATGTCTTTTAATAATTTAGATCAACTTTATCGTTCCGTTATAATGGATCACTATAAAAACCCTCGTAACAAAGGGTCTCTTGAAGAAAACAGTGTGACAATCGATATGAATAACCCTACTTGCGGTGATCGTATCCATTTAACATTGAAGCTAAACGATGATATCGTGGAAGATGCGAAGTTCGATGGGGAAGGCTGTTCAATCTCCATGTCTTCAGCATCAATGATGACTCAAATCGTTAAAGGCAAAAAATTGGACGAAGCTTTAGAACTGGCTGATATTTTCTCAAAAATGATGCTGGGCGAAGACTTTGACGATGAAAAGTACGACCTTGGGGATGTTGAAGCACTGCAAGGTGTAGCAAAATTCCCGGCACGTATAAAATGCGCTACATTAGCTTGGAAAGCGATGGAAAAAGGCGTAAACAACGAAAAGAAATAAACAGTAGTAAGGCTAAAGTGTGTTTATGCACATTTTAGCACTTCTCAATAGATGAACGGAGGAGACAACATGGCTAAAAAAATGCCTGAAATCGGCGATTACAAGTATGGTTTCCATGATAAGGACGTATCTATTTTCCGTTCTGAACGTGGACTTACAGCAGATATCGTTCGTGAAATCTCAAGTATGAAGGAAGAGCCACAGTGGATGCTTGACTACCGCTTAAAAGCTCTTGAAAAATTCTATGAAATGCCAATGCCTCAATGGGGCGGTGACCTAGCGTCATTAAACTTCGATGAAATTACGTATTACGTAAAACCATCTGAAGCAACTGAACGTTCTTGGGATGAAGTACCTGAAGAAATCAAAGCAACATTCGACAAATTAGGTATTCCAGAAGCTGAACAAAAATATCTTGCAGGTGTATCTGCTCAGTACGAATCTGAAGTAGTTTACCACAACATGAAGCAAGACCTTACAGATTTAGGGATTATCTTCAAAGATACTGACTCAGCATTAAAAGAAAACGAAGATATCTTCAAAAAACACTGGGGTACAGTAATCCCTTATACAGATAACAAATTCGCAGCATTAAACTCTGCAGTTTGGTCTGGTGGTTCATTTATTTATATGCCTAAAGGCGTTAAATTAGACACACCATTACAAGCATACTTCCGTATTAACTCTGAAAACATGGGTCAATTCGAACGTACGCTAATCATCGTAGACGAAGATGCATCTGTACACTACGTAGAAGGTTGTACAGCGCCTGTTTACACAACAAACTCTCTACACTCGGCTGTAGTAGAAATCATCGTTAAAAAGAACGCTTACTGCCGTTATACAACGATTCAAAACTGGGCAAACAACGTTTATAACCTTGTTACAAAACGTACAGTTGTTGAAGAAAACGGTACAATGGAATGGATCGACGGAAACATCGGCTCAAAATTAACAATGAAATACCCTGCTTGTATCCTTAAAGGTGAAGGCGCACGTGGTATGACATTATCAATTGCCATTGCAGGTAAAGGTCAACACCAACACGCTGGTGCGAAAATGATTCACTTAGCACCAAACACATCTTCAACAATCGTTTCAAAATCGATTGCTAAGCAAGGTGGTAAAGTTACGTATCTTGGTCAAGTAAAATTCGGTAAAAATGCTAAAGGTGCACGTTCAAACATCGAGTGTGACACATTAATCATGGATAACGAATCTACTTCTGATACAATTCCATATAACGAAATCTTAAATGATAACGTATCTTTAGAGCACGAAGCGAAAGTTTCTAAAGTATCTGAAGAGCAATTGTTCTACTTAATGAGCCGTGGTGTTTCTGAAGAAGAAGCGACAGAAATGATCGTAATGGGCTTCATCGAGCCATTCACAAAAGAATTACCAATGGAATACGCAGTAGAAATGAACCGTCTAATCAAGTTCGAGATGGAAGGTTCTATCGGATAATTTTTATCCAGGCACTTGCCTCCAATTTATTGGAGACAGGTGCTTTTTTATGTTAAGGAAACAATAGATTTTGGCATTGTGGATAACTTTGAACTAAACGACTGTCTACGTCTAGGCTAAAGCGCCAACTCCTCGGCCATTTCGGTCCCTCCATGCAAAAGTGGTGAAGCATTTACTTTTGCGTCGGGCCCTCCAATGGCTGTCGGAGTTGAACGGGCGCTTTAGCGCTTTTGTTCTAATTGTGGTGAATTCGTGAAGAAATAAACAACTTTACTAGAAAGATTACAGAAAGCGCACAGTATACGTTTACAATAATTGTATTAGATGGAATAATGGATTTAGAATGTATATAAAGGAGCGACAAAAATGGAAAACTTATTTTGGCCAGTAGCTTTAGGGGTTCCTGGTGCTGTAGTTGTAGTTGCAGTAGCACTCACTTTTTGGGCTTTAAAGGAAAAGAAGAACGGTAAGATTATGAAAAATGAAGAGCATGAAGGTATTATTAAATAATATTAAAATGGCTTCAAACGACTACTTAAGCGTTTGAAGCTTTTTTCTATTTTAAGTTGGAAATGAAGTTTTCGATTTCCTGTTGTGTTTTACGGTCTTTGCTGACGAAACGTCCAAGCTCCGTGCCGTTTTCATAAGCTAAAAAACTAGGAATACCGATAATTCCTAAATCAATACATAGATCTAAAAACTTATCTCGGTCTACTTTAACGAATTTATATTCCGGAAATTTTTCAACGACTTCCGGCATAAACGGATCAATGAAACGACAATCTCCGCACCAATCCGCTGTAAATTCGAAAATAACGGCTGAACTGCTTTTAAATTGCTCAAATTCCTCTGTTGATTGTAAAATATGCATAAACTTGTCCTCCTTTTTTCTATTATTATGATGTGAAATGTAGTGTTTTGCAATGAATGACTATTGAAAAGGGTAAGGTATTATACAATGCTAGAGAGGTGAAGAACGATGATTTCAATCGGCTTAACTGGTTGGGGAGATCACCCGGAAGTATATAGTGAAGTTACTGCAGCAAAAGATAAATTATTTGATTATAGCGGGCATTTCCCTGTCGTAGAATTAGATACGTCCTTTTATGCGATTCCTTCACCGGCAAATGTAGAGAAATGGTGCAAGGATACACCGGATAGCTTTCAATTTGTCGTGAAGGCTTATCAGGGCATGACAGGTCATTTACGCGATGAACTGCCATTTGAGACGAAAAATGATATGTTCAACGCATTTCGAAATTGTG
Source organism: Solibacillus sp. GQ1 (assembly GCF_059758555.1). Classification (NCBI taxonomy): domain Bacteria; kingdom Bacillati; phylum Bacillota; class Bacilli; order Caryophanales; family Caryophanaceae; genus Solibacillus; species Solibacillus sp. GQ1. The sequence continues at coordinate 362,766 of NZ_JCAXEX010000002.1, forward strand.
CAGATACATTTAAAAAGTACGGTAAACTTGCAATGGTACTAGTTCAATTTCCTCCTTGGTTTGACTGCCAAGGGAAAAATGTTCAATATATCCGTTATATAAAGCAACAATTACAAGGGTATCCTATTGCTATTGAGTTTCGAAACCAAACTTGGTACAGTGCGGAGATGAAAGAGAAGACACTGCAATTTTTAAAAGACCATCAGTTGATTCATACAGTTTGTGATGAACCGCAGGCAGGAAGCGGCTCCGCTCCTTTTGTACCAATTGCTACTAGTGAGAAGGTGCTCGTACGTATTCATGGTCGCAATGTTCATGGATGGCGAAATATAGGGCATGGGGAAAACTGGCGCAAAGTGCGGTTTTTATATGATTATAATGAAGAGGAACTGCAGAAACTTGCAGAGGAAGTAAAATTTTTGGCACGCCAATCAAAACATGTCTTCGTATTATTTAATAATAATTCTGGAGGGCATGCAGCAAAAAATGCAAAACGAATGCAGCAAATTCTTGATCTTGAATTTGATGGTTTAGCGCCAAAGCAATTAGGTCTTTTTGAAGAATAACGTAAAGCGAGGTGGCAATGCAAAAGTGCGAGAAGTAATTCATATATTCCATACGAATGATTTGCATAGTCATTTTACGTACTGGAAACGCAGTCAGTCGTTTATTCAAATACAACGTCAATTACTGGCCGATAAAGGTGAAACTAGCTTCTTGATCGATTTAGGAGATCATTTGGACCGTTCCAATTTATATACAGAGGCAACACTAGGTAAGGGTAATATCAAAATGCTAAATGATGCGGATTATGATGTTGTGACAATTGGAAACAATGAAGGCATAACGCTCTCCTATAATTTGCTCTATCATTTATATGATGACGCAAAGTTCGAAGTAGTTGTTGCAAATCTATATTCACAATCAGAAGAAAACCCCCGGTGGTTGAAACCTTGCACAATATTAACTACCCAGTATGGCACAAAAATCGCTGTAATAGCTGCGACTGCTCCGTTCGACCTTTTCTATAAGGAGCTTGGGTGGGACGTGACAAACCCGCGTACAGAGCTTGTGAAGCTTGCATTTGAATTAAAAGAGCAGGTAGATATAATCGTTTGTTTATCACATTTAGGGATTACCGAAGATGAATTGCTGGCACAGGAATGCCCGATTATCGATGTGATTTTCGGTTCGCACACACATCATGTGTTTGAAAAAGGTAAAGTGGAAAACAATGTACTTTTAACTGGAGGGGGGAAATTTGGGCAGTATACCGGACAGTTAACGATGGAATTTGACCACAAGTCCAGAAAATTAGTGGGAAAATCAGATCAATTATTTGAAAACGCACTTTTACCAACTGTCGAAGAAGAAGAACAGTGGTTGTCCAATCTTCAAAAAGAAGCAAAGGCTATTTTGGAAAAGCCTATTTTCACATTAACGAAACCTTACAATAAAGAATGGTTTCACCGTTCCCAATTATCGGATTTATTTGCAGAGTGTATGTATGATTATACAGAAGCGGATTGTGTTATGTTCAATGCTGGAATTTTTGTCGAACCGTTGCGTAAAGGACTAATTTCTACATATGATATTCATAAAATTTTTCCCCATCCGATAAATATATGTGTCGTGCAAATAACCGGCAGTGAATTAAAAGAAATTTTCACTCAATCCGAAAACGAAGAATGGCCGCGTCTTGAATTAAAAGGCCTTGGTTTTAGGGGTGTGATTTTCGGAAAAATATTGAATTATGGTATTGAGATGACGAAGCAGCGTGAGTTATATATTAACGGGAAACTCATGGAGCCGGATCGGATCTACCGATTAGCAACACTGGATCTGTTTACATTCGGTTATTTTTTCCCAAGCTTTAAATATGCAAAAAAGCAATATATGCTACCGGAATTTATCCGGGATGTCTTTAAAAATTATTGTATGAAAAAGTTTCAGTAAATTTCCCAAAATCCACTTTCCAATTATATAATGAACGTAATAGTAGAATGGAGAAATTAGTATAGATGCGATTAATATCGATAAATGTTTTGAAAGAAGGTATGGCAGTCGGCAGAACTATTTGGAATGAAGCTGGTCATCCACTGCTTCATAAAAATGTCGTTGTAACAAGCCGAATTATTGAAAGGCTGCGAGAGCTGAATATTCATTATTTATACATTGATGACAAACTATCAGCCGGTATTGAAATAGAAGAAACGATTGCACCGTTAAAAAGAATGGAAGCCGTTAAAAATATGGCTAAATCGTTTGAAAATGTGAAAAAAGCGAAACGGGATCAGGCGTCCTATGTGCTGGATCAACAGTCCAAAGTAATTGGCTTTATTGTCGATGATATTATGAATGCCATTATTAATAGCGAGGAAGTATTAATGGTTCTGACGGATGCTTATTTGTATGACAAATATATTTACCAGCATTCATTCCAAGTAGCATTGTATTCAATCGCGATTGCTAAGGAAATGGGCTATTCTTACGAAGACATACGATTAATTGGAATTGGGGCTATTTTCCATGATGTGGGCAAGCTTCTTATTTCGCCTGATATTTTATTGAAGCCGAGTAACTTAACGGATGAAGAATACGAAGAGATGAAGAACCATGCCCGTTACGGGTTTGACTTATTACGCAATTTACATTCAGTGTCATTGCTTGTAGCACATTGCGCGTTTCAGCATCATGAACGAATTGATGGAAGCGGTTATCCACGGGGGCTTGTTAACAATGAAATTCATCCGTTTGCAAAAATTATCGCTGTTGCAGACGTGTTTGATGCATTAACATCAAATCGGATATACCGGAAGAAAATGTTGCCGTCAGAAGCGATTGCAATCATAGATAACGGTAACGGAATGCAGTTTGATGCAAAGGTGATGCAGGCATTTAAACGGAGTGTTGTCCATTATGCAAATGGATCAATTGTGCTGTTGTCCGATGGAAGACGTGGAATTGTATCAAAGCAAAATCTTGTCGATGTGACACGTCCTTGGATACGTATTTTCCAGGAAAACGGTCAGATGTTGGACGCTACATATGAAATATGTTTAAGTGATTACCCGACAGTCGATATTAAAAAAGTTGATGTAGATTTTGATGAAAATATAGAATAGAAAAATCCTCCTTCTCATATTTTATGGGAAGGAGGATTTTTTTTGCGTTTTCGTAAAAGAAAGTGGAATTCCTATGGCAGGAAAAAAGGCAAAATGCATAATGCCGTAACAATCGTTATCGTCAGTATTGTCGGTATGGTTTGTTTTAGTATATATGTTATTAACGATAGATTAATGCCAACCTATTTACAGTACGCCGAAGTCCAAACATTTAAAGTAGCTTCATATGTTGTGAGTAAAGCAATTAATTCCAGAACATCAAGTGTGCTTGATGTAAATGATGTCATCGTCGATTTACCGACCCAATCAGATGATATGATTACGACAAAATTTAATACGGAAATAATTAACCAAGTACGGGCAGAAACAACAGCATTAGTAAAAGAGTATTTAGAACAGGCTGAAAATGGAGATTTATCACATTTGCCGAATTTGGAAAATGTAGAATATGACGTAGGAAAAATGGAAGCCGGGGACGGAATCGTATTTTTCGTACCATTAGGGCAGGCTTTAAACCTTCCGATTATCGGGAATTTAGGGCCGAAAATACCGATTCGCTTTCATATTATTGGGAATGTGAGCAGTAATGTTGAATCAACAGTAAGTGAATTTGGCATAAATAATGCAATTGTAGAAGTAAATTTACTCATTGGAGTGAATGTCCAAATTATCGTGCCATTTGCCAGTAAATCTGCGTCGGTCGAGCAGAAAATCCCGATAGCAATTGGTCTAGTAAGAGGAACAGTGCCGCATATTTACAGTGCAGGTGAAGGGGCACAGCCGTCTATCGAAGTACCAATCCCTTACGAATAGTAACTTAATTATGATAAATTAAAATTATGAGAATACTCTGTTGTTGGAAAGTTGTTAATATGATACTCTGACATCAGAACATCGTAGCATTTGAGTGAGGGGAGTAAATGATATGACATCTTGTAAACCAACTAATCCTAGAGAAGAACACTTGCGCAAACCGGAGTGGCTAAAAATTAAGCTAAATACCAATGACGAATACAAAGCACTAAAAAAATTAATGCGGGACAATAACTTGCATACGGTATGTGAGGAAGCTCGCTGCCCGAATATTCACGAATGCTGGGGTGAGCGTCGTACAGCAACAATGATGATTTTAGGTTCTGTATGTACGCGTGCATGTCGTTTCTGTGCAGTTAAAACAGGTTTGCCTAATGAATTGGACTTGGCTGAACCAGAGCGCGTAGCAGATTCTGTTGCGTTAATGAATTTAAAGCATGTTGTTATTACAATGGTAGCGCGTGATGACCTGAAAGACGGGGGCGCGGAAGTATTGGCAGAAACGGTGCGTGCAATCCGCCGTAAAAGCCCGTTAACTTCTGTGGAAGTACTACCATCTGATTTAAGCGGTCGTGAAGAAAGTTTACGCATATTAATGGACGCAAAGCCGGACATTTTAAACCATAATATTGAAACAGTACGCAGTCTGACACCACGTGTTCGGGCAAAAGCGACATATGACCGTTCACTGGAGTTTTTACGCAGAGCAAAAGAAATGCAGCCAACTATACCGACAAAATCTTCTTTAATGATTGGTTTAGGAGAAACGTTAGAGGAAATCTATGAAGTAATGGATGACCTGCGTGCAAACAATGTTGATATTATGACAATCGGCCAATATTTACAGCCGACAAAAAAACATTTGCCAGTAAAAAAATATTACTCTCCAATCGAGTTTGGCAAGCTGCGTAAAATCGCTATGGAAAAAGGCTTCAGCCATTGTGAAGCAGGTCCATTAGTACGCAGTAGTTACCATGCGGATGAACAAGTGAATGCAGCAAAACAATCAAGTGTTACATTATAGAAAAATAGACGTTTAACTTATCTATGCGGGCATTTTAATACTCGCCGAAAGACGGACTATAGCTGATTTCACCATATTTACCTACAAAATTTGTTGTGAATATTGCTTTCAGGTTCAATATTCATTAACATGGAAATAGATAGGTGGTGTCTAGTTTGATTATTGCAGATGGGTATGCTTATGAAGTGATCGAAAATGTGCGGGAAGGTTTTCAAGAAGATGCATTTATCGCACGATACTCAGATATTTTATCGAAATATGATTATATTGTAGGGGACTGGGGTTACGGTCAGCTACGTTTAAAAGGATTTTTTGACGATAAAAATCAAAAATCCACGTTTGATACAAAAATTAGTACGATTCAAGACTATTTGTACGAATATTGTAATTTTGGATGCGCCTATTTTATACTTCAAAAAACAGGCCGTGCACAAGAACAAAAGAAAGAACAAATCGTTGCACAACAAACTGAGGCAGAAGAGCCGGTTGAATCAGCTGAATAACGTACCAAAGAGGAGGCGCCGTATAGCGCCCCCTCTTTTTTAGCTTAATAGTTCACGTAAATATTCACGTAAGTCTTCCGTTTCTTCTTCTGTACGGTTGTATACATGTTCTAAATACCCAGGTTCTTCCACATCATCTGCTCCAATAATGGCAAAACGGCCAAACTGGATATCAAGAACGAGCACTTTTCCGAAAAAGCGACTACTTTGCAATATGGCTAAATCATAGCGCTGAGTTTTTCCGGCAAAGCTGACGAAGCGCGTTTTTGTATCTTCTACATCATCATATAAGAAAAATCGTTCCATTTTGTTTTGTACCCCTTCCATCTCTATAGAATATGGTACTATATAAAGGAAAACACTATCAACTTTTATTGATTGAATGGAGGCTTTATCTATGTACTTCGTAGATAGAAATAAAATTACAAACAACTTAGCACACTTGGACGAGTTACTGTCGATCTTTGAATCGACTGAAAACTGGTTGGCAGATGATATTCATAAGCTGGCATTACAACGAATCGGCCATAATGTAATGGAAGCGATGATGGATGTAGGAAACTTGGTGATTGACGGCTTTATTATGCGTGATCCTGGAAGCTACGAAGACATTATCGATATTTTCGTTGATGAAAAAGTGATTACAGAAGAGATGGATGCACCCTTAAAAGCGGTTGTCGGCTTACGCAAAATGATCGTTCGTGAATTTATCGCTGTAGATAGTGAAGAAATTTTAAATGTATTAACAGCAAACTTAAATATACTCAAGCAATTCTCTCCAAAAGTTCACGATTATTTAACAAATGAATTAGGACCAGTTTCAGCCTTTTTACCAGAGGATGAGGCATAATGTTTCCGTATAAAGCGTATTGCTTTGATTTGGATGGGACAATCTATCGGGGGAGTGAAGCGATCGATTCTGCCGTGAAATTTGTCCACCTACTGCAGGATGAAGGAATTGAACCGTATTATTTAACGAACAATTCATCGAAAACCCGTGAACGACTTCAGCAAATTTTACAAGATATTGGCGTAGAGGCACCGCTTGATCATATTTATTCAAGCTCACTTGCAACGGCAGCCTATGTAGCAAAAATGAGTGCAAATAATAAAGTGAATGTTGTCGGTGAACTTGGCATTCGCACAGCTTTAATCGAGCAAGGATTAGAGATTACCGATGAACAGAGCGATGTTCTTGTAATGGGGATAGACCGTCAAATCTCATATGAGAAACTTGTAAAAGCATGTGGCTATGTCCAGAATGGCGCGAAGCTAATTGGAACAAATGGTGATATTAAATTTCCGAATGAAACGGGTTTTACTCCGGGGAATGGGTCATTTGTTCAATTAGTAGCAAATGTTTGCGGGGTTACACCGACGTTCGTAGGGAAACCATCACCGGTTATGCTGCAGATCATTGCTGAAGAGCATCACTTTGAAAAGAATGAAATGGTTATGGTCGGGGACAACTATGATACCGATATTTTATGTGGTATAAACTTTGGCTGTGATACCATTCATGTCAATACGGGAGTTACTCCTACTGAAATTGTAAAACAGCAAGCCAAGCTGTCTACGTATTGTGTAGAAAATTTAATGGAACTTATTAAATAAAGAAAAAATCCGATGTGGGACGTTTACCACATCGGATTTTCTTCTATATATTTATAAATGCGCTTCGTCAGCTCTTCTGGAGTGTCCGCCTCAACTATATCCCCGTTAACAACAGCATAAAAGTTTTCGGCACATTTCGTACAGTAGCTTAAGCAGCCATATTCCAATACATCAATATCAGGATCTTGCTCCAGTTGTTCATATGTTTGTTGCGCACCATTTGCTAAATTGCTGATGCAAAATTCGACTAATGGATTTAACATGTTGTCACCTCACTATTAGCAATCCTACTTTTTTTTGCTGCGAACGTCAATTTCTCCGATTTAATATCTTTCAACATATGTTTGAATATGCTTCAATTGCAACAAAATAAATAAAATAGAATAATAAAAAACTTATGTGAATAAATTCACAAAATATCATTTAACATATTGTGAAACTTATCACAAACAGTTATAATACTTATGGAAACTTTGTGAACACAATTATGATGCCTAAAAGCTTTATAATTGATTACTTACAGATATGAGGGAATATGCTATGCAAAAGTTAGTATTATTAGGTGGCGGATACGGAAATATGCGAATTTTACTTCGTCTATTACCAAGTTTACCAGCAGATGTAGAAATTACATTGGTAGACCGTACACCATTCCATAGTTTGAAAACAGAATTTTATGCACTTGCTGCAGGTACATCAACAGATAAGGAAGTCCGTGTTGCATTTCCGGAACATGAGCGCTTAAAATGCGTATACGGAGAAGTAGTACGCATCGACCGTGAAGATAAAAAAATTTACTTGGGTGACGGCGGAGAGCTTGCTTATGATCAGCTTGTTATTGGTTTAGGCTGTATCGATAAATATCATGGAGTGCCGGGTGCCGATGAATTCACATACAGTATTCAAACAATCGCCAAATCACGTAAAACATTCGAAAAAGTATGCGGATTAGCTCCAGGTTCGACAGTTGCCATTATTGGTGCAGGTCTTTCAGGAATCGAGCTTGCAAGTGAACTACGTGAAAGCCGTTCAGATTTAAAAATTAAATTATTTGACCGCTCACACCGTATTTTACGCGATTTCCCGGAAAAGCTAAGTGAGTATATTAAGTCTTGGTTTATTAAACACAACGTAGATGTAATTGCAGAATCAAATATCACTCGCGTTGAAGAAGGCCGTTTATACAACCATGATGAAGTAATTGAAGCTGACGTAATCGTATGGACAGCTGGTGTACAGCCTGTGAAAATCGTTCGTGAACTGGATGTTGAAAAGGATAAATTCAATCGCCCGATCATTACAGATCATTATCATGTAGTTGGGGATGAAAATGTATTTGTAGTAGGAGACTGTGCTTCTTCTCATTTACCTCCAACAGCGCAATTGGCAGAAGAACAAGGCGAACGAATCGTTAAAGTTCTAAAAATGCGCTGGAAAGGCGAGCCACTTCCAGAAAAGCTTTCAGAGATCAAAATGAAAGGCTTTATGGGCTCCCTTGGTAAAAAACAAGGCTTCGTTCATCTAGCTGATACAACGGTAACAGGACGCATTGCACGCCTTATGAAGTCGGGTCTGCTTTGGTACTATAAAAAGCAAAACGAAAATTAAAATTGAACATCCCTGCAAAGGAAATCAATTTGACTGTAAACAAAAAAATTCAATTTCCTCAAGGAGAAAATTGAATTTTTTGTTTATGTTATAATTTACTCTTCTGTTGGTACAAAGCCCGCTGATTCGAGCGCTGTAAATACAGGCTTAATCTGCACATAGCCTTCACCAACTACTTCATCATTGACTAGAACTAAAGGGTAGAAAAATTCATCTTCTTGAATACGATTTGCGTAATCTTGATCACGTTCATTATCAATTACACCTTCAATATCGATATAGCGGATAGTAAACGGCTGTTCCGGATATTTTCGTGAAATTGCCGCTTGAAGCCATTCATATGTATCTTTGGAAGATGGTGCATTTACACAGCTGGCACAGATGATATCAGCGCCGAAAACTTCTATAACTGGATGTGATTGTGACATAGGAATTCCAACCTTTCGTTATTCAATAATGGATTTTTTTGCTCCTTCACATTATAATGATTTTAATGAAGGGAGTCGAGCAAAATGACAGAAACAGAACAATATGCACAAGTACAAGAAGTTTTAGATAAATTACGTCCGTTTTTATTACGTGACGGCGGAGACTGTGAATTGGTAGATATTGAAGAAGGTATCGTTAAATTGCGTTTATTAGGCGCATGCGGTAGCTGCCCAAGTTCTACAATCACATTAAAAGCAGGTATCGAACGTGCACTACTAGAAGAAGTGCCGGGTATCGTCGAAGTAGAACAAGTTTTCTAATTCAAATTTGAAAGAGCTGCCAAGAAAGTTATTACTTACTTGGCAGCTCTCTTTTATTGGACGATTTTACCTCGCTCTTCTCGAACTAATTCCCATTGCTCTTTAGCCATATTGACGAGTTTGGCTTCACCGCCTACACGTTGACTTTCAATTACACGTGAAAAGAAGCGTGTTGCATTTTCATAATCCCCAAGGCGACGGGACAGCTCAGCAACCATATATATAATTCGTACACTGGACATTGTTGTACCTGCATAATCTTCCGTTGAATAGCTTTCCATATAATGATCGCGGGCCAATTTTAAAAAGCGCAGTTCCTGAACGTTATTTTTTAATGATCGATATAACCAAGCCAAGCGTAATGCCAAGCCAGAAGTAATGACGAATTTTTCTTTTTTAATCGTTGCACAAAACAACGCAAGTTTATATGTTTGAATTGTTTCGAAAACAGAACGTTCTTTACTGAAACTGTGCGGTATCCAATGACTGCAAATTTTTTCATTGATTTGTTCTTTTACACCTGGAGCAAAATATTTACTGAAGTCTTCGGTAAACGAAAACCCGCAATGCTGACAGACAAAAACATTATAATATAATGCATTCACGTTATTGTCTGTATAGACTGGTTGAAAGTCGGATGTTGTATGTTCAATTTTTATGGACTTGGTACGAACTTTAAGTGTTGAAAAATTTTTCTTGCAATGAATACAGTTCACTGTCTTTTCGTAAAATGGGGAAATTTCCATAAAGGTTCATACCTTTCGTTTAATTATGATTCCTTATTATAGCAAGGAAATTTAAAAAAGTGTGAGTAATCTACTGAATTTATGTGAATTTTTTAGGTATTTTATCCTTATCCCCTTTTACACAATGCAGGAATATAATCAGGTAGAGCAGTTTTGTTGTCAGATAGCTTTTACAATTGTTATGATAAATAAAAGAAAGTAGGTGACTGGAATGGCAAGTGAAAAACAAGTAATCATTTTAACAGAAGCGGCCTCATTTCAAGTCAAAGAAATGATGGTTCATAACGGAGAAGAAAATGCGAGCCTGCGTGTTGCCGTAAAAGGCGGAGGCTGCAGTGGTCTATCATACGGTATGGCATTTGAGCAAACAATAAATGACGATGACTTCGTTGACAACCAACACGGCATTCAAATTATCGTATCCCAAGAAGATGCGGGCATTTTACAAGACACGAAAATTGATTTTAAACAATCATTAATGGGTGGCGGTTTCACAATCGACAATCCGAACGCACTTGCTTCATGCGGATGCGGCACAAGCTTTAAAGCGGCGGCACGCCCAGCAGTAGAACAACCATGTGAATAATGGATTGTGAATAACGAGTCTCTTTGATTTGTGATGTTATTAAACATACAAATCATGGAGGCTTTTTTTATGCTTAAAACAGAAAATAAACAACTGAAAGAGGATATTATGTAAAAATATGTTGGAATAAGTAAAAAATTAGGTTAAAATAACATTCGAGAATTAAAACTAGTACTTTTATCTATAATTTAAAGTTGTGTAGGAGTAATTTGTACTCTTTTTTAGAGGGGTAATAGTTAATTAATTCTATAAATAGGGAGGTTAATTAGTTGCAGTAACCAATAAAAAATTAAATATAAGGGGTGTACATAATTGAAAAAGCAGTTTAAATCTAGCTCTTCTATTAAATCCAAGCTAATTGGAATCTCTATTTTACTATTGATTGTTCCGATGATTGTAATTGGAGTGACAAGTTACCAGAAAAGCTCTACTAGCTTAGAGCAAATAGGTAAAACAAACTTGCAAAACAGTGTTGAATTTACACTTGCTACAATTGATGCTTATAATTCGGAAGTTGAAAAAGGAAATATTTCACTTGAAAGTGCTCAAGAGAAAGTAAAGGAGATTATTTTAGGCGAAAAGAATGGGGATGGGATTCGACCTATAAACTCTTCAATTGATCTTGGTAAAAACGGCTATATGATTGTATATAGTCAAGATGGAACTCGTATTGCGCACCCATCTAAAGAGGGTGCTAGTGCATGGGATGATGAGGATGAAAACGGTGTAAAATTCGCTCAAGAAATGATTAAATTAGCGAATGCCGGTGGTGGCTTTACTTTTTATAATTCAGCATTACCAAATAATAAAGAGCAAATTGAAGAGAAGGTTTCCTATTCAAAAATAGACCCAAACTGGGATTGGGTAGTGACTGCCAGTACCTATATGATGGATTTTAATCAACCTGCTACAGAGCTGTTGACTATTATTCTTATTGTTATGGGTATTTCAATTATTTTAGGGGTAATCATCATATGGTTCTATGCAAATTTAATTACAAAACCAATCATTAAAGTAACGGAACAGATGGGACATCTAGCAAATGGTGATTTAACGAAAGAACTGCTGCTAGTCAAATCAAAAGATGAAATAAGCAGATTGGCTGATACCATCAATTTATTACATAAAAATCTTAAAAATTCGATGAAAAAGGTTTCCGAAACTTCAGAGTCATTAACTAGTCAAAGTGAAGAACTATCACAATCTGCCGATGAAGTGAGAATGGGATCAGAACAAGTGGCATCTACTATGCAAGAATTGGCTGCTGGTTCAGAAACACAAGCTAATCATGCAAGTGAATTAGCTTCTGTAATGAATACTTTTGTCGAAAGAGTCCATGATGCAAATGAGAATGGGTTACGGATAGAGGAGAATTCAAAAGATGTATTAAATATGACCAATGACGGATCGGAATTAATGAAAAAGTCAATTCAACAGATGGAAAAAATCCATTCCATTGTAAATGAATCCGTTAAAAAGGTTGCAGGGCTAGACAAGCAATCACAGGAAATATCAAACCTAGTTACCGTCATTAAGGATGTAGCCGATCAGACAAATCTTCTTGCTTTAAATGCTGCAATTGAAGCTGCAAGGGCTGGAGAGCATGGAAAAGGATTTGCTGTAGTTGCTGATGAGGTAAGAAAACTGGCTGAGCAAGTATCAAACTCTGTAACAGATATTACGGGTATTGTAGACAATATTCAAAAGGAAACTTCTTTCGTGTCCGACTCATTAAAATTAGGTTATAAAGAAGTAGAACAAGGCAAAACACAAATTGAATCAACAGGTGAAACTTTTGAAGGGATCAGCAATGCTGTAAAAGAAATGGTAAATAGTATTACAACGATCGGCAAAAACTTATCAGAGATTTCAGCTAGTACACAAGTGATGAACGGTTCTGTTGAAGAAGTTGCATCGGTATCTGAAGAATCCGCTGCTGGCATTGAACAAACAGCAGCATCTGTTCAACAAACAAGCAGTATAATGGAGGAAGTAGCCGGAAGTTCGAAACAACTTGCCAATTTAGCAGAAGAACTCAATACATTAGTGAGAAAGTTTAAACTTTAATTAATTTTTGGCAGCACGCCCTGTGAATAAAATGTAACCAATCTTAAAACCTTTAGCGATTAACTTTCGTTAAAGGTTTTTTTAAAAAAATCCACCTTTTCACTATGCAGAATAATTTGTCAAAATCTTAAAACTTATATTTCCTATAAAATAACTATGTTTTATTGTATCGTTTTGTATTATTATAAGGTTTGAATTATTATAGATTTATCACCATACTGCTAGGGGGCTTTTCTAAATGAGTGTTTTAGAATTACTGGATAAGTTAGATCAAATCGAAATTTTATATGAGCCAATCTATAGTGCAGATGGGCATCGCATTGTGGCTTATGAAGCGATAGGCCAAGTGGAAAGTGAAAATGAAAAAGAGCCGATTAATATTGAGCAATTTACATATGAAAAAGACGTACCAGCAGATATTAGAGCAGAAATTGAGCAAATCTTTGTTCGCAGATCGTTGCAAAATGTTGCCCATTTAATTGATGATGTTGGTTTGTATATTCCGTGCAACCCTGAACTGCTTTTGCTTGATTTTGGAGAAAGCTATTTTTCAATGCTGAAAGAAACAGTCGCTGAATCGAACCTCCGAAATATTACCCTTGTCATGACGGAACATCTTTACGAAGGAGAGATGAATCAGCTGCAGCATTTAATTCGCTATATTAAAACATATGGCATTAAAATTGCATTGGCAGATGTTGGCTCACAAACACAGCTTGAAAATATTTTACTACTTGAACCGGCTATTCTTAAAATTAATGTCGGCCAGTTGAACTATAATTTATGGGGTGCGCAAAACCATGCGTTTTCAACTATTCGTACACTCGCTGTGAAGATGGGAACGCAATTATTAATCGAAAATATTGAAACGGTCTATCAATTACAGCACGGCTGGAAAAACGGTACCCGTTATTTCAAAGGGCCTTATTTGCAACTGCCGCATAAAGAGCTGCAAGTACGCGATTCTTTAAAAGAACGTTTCCGTAAAGATTGTGAGCAGTTTATTGCTACGGAGAAGAAATTGCTTCTGCAAAAGTATGAGGAAATGAAACGTCTTGAACGGATGATTTGTTCAACAGTCGATCAAATCAATCCATCTACATCACAAATTGATAAACTGATGCAGCTGGCAAACGCATTGGAAAAATGTGCATTTCGTATTTATATTTGTGACAGCAATGGTTTCCAAACATCCCCGAATATCCGCTGGAACGATGAAAAATGGGAAAAGCAAGAAGAAATCATCGGTAAAAACTGGAGCTGGCGACCGTACTTTCTGTTGAACATTATTAAAATGACAAAAGACAATAAAGGCGAGTTTTCCTCCGTCTACAGTGATATTGAAACAGGCGAGTTAACACGCACGTATTCAATGGCTATTTCAAACGAAGAGTTTTTGTTTATTGATATTAAATACGATTACTTATATGAACATAATATTGTAAATTGACAATGAATAATATCCATATGTTTGAAATCACACAGGAAAAACGCTACTATTATGTTAGTATTTCAGTAAAAAACCGTTTACTGGCGTTCTATAAAAATGGCAAATAGATTTATAGCGCCGGTTCATTAAAATGAAGGGGTTTGATTGAATGAAGAGACCGACAATTTTAGTATTAGGCGCAGGGTACGGAGGATTAACAACGATTGTAAATCTTCAAAAATTAATCAATACAAATGAAGCAGAAATTATTTTAGTGAACAAAAACGACTATCATTATGAAACAACATGGCTGCATGAAGTAGGGGCAGGAACGATTTCTCCAGATAAAGCACGTTATCCGATTTCAAAAGTTATTAATCACAATGTAACGTTCGTCATTGCCAATGTAGAAAATATTGATGTCAATACAAAGAAAGTAGAAACATCAGCTGGTGAGTTTTCATATGATTATTTAGTGATCGGCTTAGGCTTCGAAGGGGAAACATTCGGTATTCCCGGTCTGAAGGAACATGCATTATCATTGACGAATATTAATACCGCACGCCAAGTCCGTGAGCATATCGAGTATCAGTTTGCTTCTTGGACATTGGATGAAGTGAAAGACGACAGTAAACTTACGATTGTCGTAGGTGGTGCCGGCTTTACAGGCATAGAATTTTTAGGGGAGCTCGGCAACCGGATTCCTGAGCTTTGCAGAGAATTTGATATTCCTCAGGAAAAAGTACGTCTTCTTTGTGTAGAAGCAGCACCGACCGTATTACCTGGATTTGATCCGGAATTAGTCGATTATGCGCAGGATCAGCTGCGTAAAAAAGGTGTGGAATTTTCTATCGGCACACCGATTGTGGAAGCAACAGCAGAAGGCGTGAAAATTAAAAAAGATGAAGAAAATACGGAATTCATTAAAGCCGGTACAGTTGTATGGGCTGCAGGGGTACGTGGAAATGCTCTAATCGAGACTTCCGGTATTGAATCGAACCGTGCACGTATTGCAGTTCGGGAAGATATGCGCGCACCAGGTTTTGATGATGTCTTTGTAGTGGGAGACTGTGCATTTTTATTGAATGAAGAAGCAGGCAGACCTTACCCGCCAACAGCTCAAATTGCGATGCAGCAAGGTGAGATCATTGCTAAAAATATAAAGCATTTAATGAATGATGAGCCGACAGAAGTATTTGCTTACGATGATAAAGGAGCTGTTTGTTCATTAGGTCAAGAAGATGCCATTGGAACAGCATTTGGTCGTAAATTTACAGGGAAGCCAGCATCAGCATTAAAGAAAGTCGTAGATGACCGTGCATTATATATAGTCGGCGGTGTCGGCTTAACGTTGGAAAAAGGGAAATTCAAATTTATATAAACGAACTTCAAACTTGCAAACGAGTGTGTAACGCTTCCTTTGCAAGTTTTTTAACTCTCATGAAGTTTTACTTTATCAGCATAGCAAAGGGGATTGTTATTTATGAAGAAGGATCGAGGAAAAGTTTGGCTTGGAGTTGCCGCAATTGTTGAAAATTCATCAGGAGAATGGCTGCTAGTAAAAAAAACATATGGGGGACTAAAAGGGGCTTGGTCATTACCTGCGGGGTTTGTCCAGCCAGCCGAAACAGTTACGACGGCTGCGACGCGTGAAGTTATGGAAGAGACGGGGATTCTTTGTGAAGTAAAGGGACTTGTCGGCTTCCGTTCCGGTGTAATCCTCAATGATATTAGTGATAATATGGCGATTTTTTATTGTAAGCCGGTGGATAATGATCAGCCTTTTACTTTGCAGGAAAGAGAAATCGGTGAAGCATGCTGGATGGCACCGAGTGAAATTATTCACCATGAACTGTCATCGGTTATGCTCAGAGAAATGGCAAACCAGCATGCGGCACAACATATTCACCCAATTATTGAAGGTGTGAACCCGGGGGACGTATTCGGCTATAGTGAATACCATCTGTTTTTCAAAAAATAAATGATTTACTTTATGAAGTATTTCTGACAATATTAGTATTCTATACGTTATTTTGGATGTTGAATTGAAAGGACCTGTTATATCATGTAAAATTATGATAGATTAATGGGGGTATACATAACATGAATGATGTTTCGCTAGTACAAGTAATCATTTCCGTCGTATTGTTTTTTGTCATGTTTTTCGGTATCGGCTTTTTATTGAATATGTTATTGCGGATGACATGGTTAATGGCTATTGTCTATCCGGTTGTCGTAATTTTTATCATTGATGAAGTAAGCTTTTTGGATTATTTCTTTAAGGCAGGGACAGCATTTCCGGCTTTAATCGATAAAATTCAAGCATTAAAGGTTGTTGATATTGTTGTCTTATCGGGTGGTTTTGGCGGGGCGATCGTGTCGGGCTTTGTCATGATTGCGCTGCGAAAAGCAGGATATCGCATGTTTTAGTTTACTTTAGCGGAGTATCCGCAACGAAAAAAAATAAAGGGGTGTGTTAAAAGCCGATTTAGCCTTTAACATACCCCTTTTTTATAACACTTGAATGGTGTACCATAAAGCCGCAAAAACAATTCCTGCCAATCCTCCGATGAATACTTCACTTTTTTTGTGACCTAATAATGTTTTTAAATCCTCTATTTTTTCTTGCTCATTCATTTCCGGCCAACGTTTAATTTCATCAAAAAACAAACGGAGATCGTGGCGCAGTTCGTTTAAAACGGCCGCGTGTTGCCCAGCCTGAAAGCGTACATGGCTCGCATCGTACATGACGATTCCTGCCAGCATCGCTGCAACAGCGAAAGTGGGTGAATCAAATCCGGTCTCAATACCGACCGCCGTCGCAACACTTGTTACAGCTGCAGAATGGGAACTTGGCATTCCACCGGTAGATGTCAGCAAGCTCCAATCCACTTTTTTCGTTACGATAAAATGGATTGGTACTTTTAAAATTTGCGCAAAAACAATCGCAAAAACCCCAAGCCAAAGCGGCGTATTTTGTAGAAGTTCGATAATTACACCTACTTTCTCCTCATTGCTATAATTATATCATTTTCCCTATAATCGTTTGAATTTAAACTTGCAGAAAAATAAAAATTATTGGATGTTTCGTTACCCGAATTAAAAAAATTTGTATATAATGAAACTATACATTAGGAGGGTTTTAACTATGAATATTGAATCAACAGCAAAAACGTTTGAAACACAAACTTCGGAAACATTGATTATCGGAGTACAAAAACATCGTGAACAAATGAAAAACTGGTCAGCGTTTAGTGAATTTTACGGAGATATCATTGATACATGGCTACATGCAGGTGAAATTTCATCAGACACAAAAAAAATAACGAAATTACCGTATTCAGGCAGCCACTCTTCACTTAAGCGTATTTACTTTGTCGGTCTTGGTGAACGTAAAAATATAACAGCAAACGAATTACGTGAAGTATTTGCAGCAGTTGGTAAAGAACTGAAAGCATCAAAAGTAAGTGATGTGGCAGTTTGGGTAGAATCGTTTACAACAGATCAGCTGGAAGAGGCGGAAGTTGCGTATTTAGCTGGTGAAGGTTTAAATCTAGGCTATTACTCAGTACAAAATTATAAAACGACTTCAAATGAGCCGAAAACATATTTTGATCAAATTCAATTTGTTACTGAAGCGAATATGGAAGATGTGATCGGTAATTTCGAAGTAGGGAAAATTTATGCGGATGCGGTTAATGAAGCGCGTACATTAATCAACTTGCCTCCTAATTTACTGACAGCAAGTGATTTGGCAGATTATGCAACAGAGCTTGCCAATATTTATGGTTTAGAGGTTGAGATTTTAAACAAAGCCCAAATGGAAGAACTGGGTATGGGCGGTATTTTATCTGTCAATAAAGGTTCTGTAGAAGAGCCTCGTTTAATCACATTGAAATATAAAGGGAAACCAGAATGGGAAGATGTGATCGGCTTTGTCGGAAAAGGTGTAACATACGATACAGGCGGCTACTCATTAAAACCGCGTGAAGGCATGGTCGGCATGAAAGGTGATATGGGTGGTGCAGCCGCTGTTCTTGGTGCAATGCGCATTATCGGTGAAACACGCCCGAAACAAAATGTCGTTGCCGTTATCGGTTCTACAGACAATATGGTATCAGGGGATGCATTTAAGCCGGATGATGTTATTACTATGTACAACGGCAAAACGGTTGAAGTATTAAATACAGATGCGGAAGGCCGTTTAGTACTGGCAGATGCTATGACATATGCGAAACAGCAAGGTGCCAACTATTTAATCGATGTAGCGACATTAACGGGCGGAGTAATCGTTGCATTAGGTAAAGATAAAACAGGTGCTTTAACAAATAACGAAGAATTTTTCGAAGAGTTTATGGGCGCGGCACTTGAAACAGGTGAGTTCGTATGGCGCTTACCGTTAACAGAAAGCGATAAAAAGCGTATCCGTAAATCCGAAGTGGCAGATTTAAACAACTCTCCGGGTCGTGACGGCCATATGATTTTCGGCGGCGGCTTTGTTGGAGAGTTTGCAGAAGGTACTCCTTGGGTTCACCTTGATATTGCAGGAACTTCTGATGCGGATGCACCGCATGCATTGGGACCAAAAGGCGGCACAGGTGCGATGGTACGTACTTTGGCAACACTAGTAGAATTACGCGATATCTAATCAACATGACAGGATGCTTTGCAAGGAAAAACTTGCAAGGCATCTTTTTCATTTTTAGGCGGGTGACTAGTGGCTCTCATAATTATGAATACACTATTCATAAGGGAGGAGGACATGAACATGGTTAATCGTTATAATCCAGGTTTTGGATTTGGATATCCATTTGGGGTTCCGTTTTTAGGGAGCTTTTTAGGAGGTTTTTTAGGGGGGTCGCTGAATAATAATCGTTACGGACCATATCCACCGTATTATCAACCGTATCCGCCTAATTACTACTATCCACCGTATTATCCGCGCTATCCGAGACGCTACTGGTAAGAATGCGGTAAGTAGATAAGGAGAGGCTTGCTCGTCCCCACATTGTTAGCTATGATGAGGAAAAGAAATATTACGAGTTTTGAGGGAACGAAATTATGAAAAATCCATATTTATATGGCTACTTACCATTCATTACAATTATTTTATTCAGTTTTTCATTCAGTATGTTGGCTATATCAGAATCGCTACAACTAATCCGTGCAATCGGTCTCTATAATGGAATGCGTGAGTTTTTATCGGATATGGAGCTGCGTTTCGTATTACTGATTGTATTTGTGCTACTATTTTTCATGATTTTTTCAGCATTGAAGCTGATCGGTGAAACGATTCATGAGCTTGGAATGCTGTTCTTCTCAAAAGATAAAGAAGGGCAAACGATCCATGCAGCACGCGGTGGATATGTCATCTTCTTTTTCGGAGCATTTGCTTCGGTAATTGGGAGTCAATCCTTACCGATTTTAGTCGGCATTTTTATGTTCACGATTTTTTGTTATTTTATTTACAACGTTTATAAGAAGAGTCAGTATATGTCCATTCCAGGAGTGATCGGATTAATCTTTTATGAAGTAATTACCTGGTTTCTATTAGTGGCTCTCGTCGTCTATGCCGTGATTAAGCTATACAACGGAATTCTTGCGAGCTTGCCGTTCGCATAGTATAAAAAAAGCTTGTTAGGATTTTAGCGGGGGAGGTGCGCTATTTAAAACTAACAAGCTTTTTTTATTCTGTTATTGCATTGAATATAGAAAAATGAATTTTTGCGCGTTCGATTGCTTCCATTGAAAGGGGCTGATCATAGCCTATCCAGACGGCTGCCGTAAAGTCATCCGTCAATCCGGCAACCCAATAATCTTTAAATTCGTTCGTCGTTCCGGTTTTGGCACCGATAAAGCCGGATGAGCTATAAAGACCTCTTCCTGTGCCTGTAGCTACCGTTTCATTCAAAAGGCTGCGCATCGTTTTCGTTGTCGAGGCAGACCATATTTCCTCACGTTTGTGCGGCCAGCTAAAAATCGTTTCTCCTGTTAAATCCGTTACTTTACGAATGCTATGAACAGGTACATAATAGCCGTCGATAAAGCTGGAGTATGCATCGGCCATTTCCAGTGAAGTCACACCGTATGTTAACCCGCCCAATGCTGCGGCAAATGTGCGGTCTTTTTCTATAATCGATTCAAAATTGAACCGGTTAATATAACGAAATGCTGTATCGACCCCTATGGCATTAAACAATCGTAATGCACTTGTATTAATACTGTTTTTGAATGCTGTTTCCACGGTTATATTGTTGTACCAAATGCGTCCATAGTTTTTCGGACAGAAATTCCCGACACAGTACGGACCGCCATTTACGATCGAATATTGTGTTGCGGAAGTTTCTTCAAAGTAAGGGGCAAACACACTGATGGGCTTAAATGCAGAACCCGGCTGTCTAGGTGATTGGAATGCACGGTGCAAATCATGCTTTCTATAATTCTTCCCGCCAAAAATACTGATCACTTCTCGTGTTTCATTATCAATAATCGTTGCACTTGCCTGTAAATCGGTCTTCGGTAAAATGCGGTTAATGGCCGCTTCATCCTGTCGCTGTTTCTCAGGTTGCAGCGCAGTATATACATGAACACCTTGACGTAAAATTGCGTCCGTTTTTTTCTTCAGCTCTAACTGTAGAAATTCCTTTTCCATTTTACCAGGTGTATTATCAATCTTTTCACGGTAACCCGTTTGTTCGGCAATGAGCCATTTCAGCTCCTGTAAAACGAATGTACTGTAACTTGGATACTGCTGTGCTTTTTGTTTAATATTTAATTGAATCGGTTCTTTTTTATACATCTTTGCTTCTTCAGCTGTAATAACCCTATGCTCTGTCAGTTTATCGATTAACCGTTCCTGCCTGCTTTTTGTATTTTTGAAGTGCACGACCGGATCATATAATGAGGGGTTGTTCGGAATAGCCGAGATAAAAGCGATTTCGGGAATGGAAAGTTTTGATAACGGCCGATTGAAATAATAAGTTGCCGCAGCTCCGATTCCGTATACTTGATTGCTGAAATACATTTCATTTAAATACATCTCAAAAATTTCGTCTTTTGAAATAGATTTCTCAATTTCGTAGGCATAAAAAAGCTCCATCAGTTTCCGCTCATATGTTTTGTCCGTTGTTAAATAACGCATGCGGACAAGCTGTTGTGTAATGGTGGAACCGCCCTGCTGGATAGACTGCTCCGATTTATTTGCGATGAGCGCGCGGGCAATTGCACTCACATCAAAACCGATATGTTCATAAAAACTTTCATCTTCACTGTATATAAATAGCTGTTTTGCAATTTCAGGGACCTCATCAAGCGAAAGTGGCTGTGACCATTCAGTATATTCTTCACTGAAAATTTTGTTGTTTGCATCATATAAGGTAATGGGCGATGTGGAAGTTACTTCAGGGAGCTTAATCGATTTCTTGATTAACTGTTCATACTGCTCCGCTTTCACTAGTTCTTTCCAAGCCTCATTCCCAATCAGAAGAAGTAAAGGAATGCTACATAAAATGACAATGTAGCCGAAAAGTTGTTTCATGGATAATTGGCCCCCAAATAGGATATTCATTATAATTGTCCAAACAAAAAACAACAAAACGAAAACGTACTAAGCGTAATCATCTGTTGTTTTTTAAAGATACCATATATACATTGAACATTTAAGCATGTTTTTTCAACATCTCGTCCATGTACTGCGTCGGAAGCTTTTTCAAAAAGGACATAATGACAAAGCCGATTAAAAATAATAGGCCGGTCGTATAAAATACGGAATGAATCCCGCCAAAGCTTGCTACAACCCCGCCTAATACCGGTCCGATAATATTGCCAAGGAAACGGAAACTCTGGTTATAGCCCATAATTTCGCCTTGCACTTCAATTGGTGCTTCACGGCGAATGAGCGCGGACGTAATCGGAATGAGACCGCCGGATATAATACCAAATAAGAATCGTAGTATAATAAGCTGCCATAACTCCGTAACGAATGCCTGTGGAATGATAAAAATGACGGCAAGGATTAACAAGTACGATAAAATTCTTTCATATCCATAGTGGTCGGCCAATTTCCCCCAAAATCTCGCGAAACATATATTACCAAGCCCAGCGGCACTAAAGGTAACGCCGGCGAGCATGGCTACTTCTTGAGAAGGGGTAAGTTCAGATACGTAAAGAGACAGCAATGGCTGAATGCTAAAGTTCCCGATCTGAATGAGTGAAGTTACGAACATTACATTTAAAATAAGGCGATGATGGAAAATAGCCCAGATTACATTTTTCCTTGAATAAATGGCATTTTTAACTTTACGGATAATGGTCGGTTCATGAATACCGAAAATGATAATTATCGCAGCAATTGTAATTGTGACTGCTGTAATGATAAAAGTGTACTTAAACCCGAAAGTATCTGCCATTAAGCCTCCTAATACAGGACCGAATAATGTTCCGCCGACACTGCCCATCTGCAATGTCCCGAGCGTTTTCCCGGCCACTTCTTTCGGAGTATGCTTACTAATGAATGCAATAGAAGTAGGGATAAAGCCTGTCACAACACCCATCGCAAGCCTCAGTAAAAAGAACTGCTCGACATTTTGAACATAACCCATTAAAAAGATACTTAACCCAACGCCGAAGCAGTTGATAATCATAATCGGCTTGTACCCGTATTTGTCAGCAATCCGCCCCCAAATCGGAGACATTAAAAATGCCGTAACAAATGTTGCAGCAAAGATTATTCCTGCCCATGTTTGTACATAGCTATCTGTAAAGTCGCCGAGTGTATCAATATATAAAGACAAAAACGGCATAATCATCGTAACAGAAGCCGCAACAATAAAGTTTGCTATTAAAATGATGATGAAATTATGTCTCATATTTTGCTTCAAATTATCACTTTCTTCCTTTTAAATTAATATTTAGTATAACTTATTTCGGAATACGAAGGAAGTCCTTCGCAAGTTAGTGGCTTAAAATATTAGAGTTATGGTAAACTTGGACTTGGTATTAAAGGGGAAGTTTGGTTTCTATACCTATACCCATCCATTCCACATTTTATTTAAAGGAGAGACAAAAATGTTTCCACAATTATCGAAAGAACTAAATCCAGGTGAAGTAATGGTAGAAATGAACACAACTATGGGTTCAATCAAAATTAAATTATTCCCGGAGCACGCACCAAAAACAGTTGAAAACTTTTTAGGTCATGCAAAATCAGGTTACTATAACGGTATTATTTTCCACCGTGTAATTCCGAACTTCATGGTACAAGGTGGAGATCCAACTGGTACTGGTATGGGCGGCGAGTCTATTTGGGGCGGTACATTCGAAGATGAGTGTGTTCCTGAACTAATGAACATCCGTGGCGCATTATCAATGGCCAATGCAGGTCCTGGTACGAATGGATCTCAATTCTTCATCGTTCAAGCACCTCAAGTTGAAGTATCTATGTTAAAACAAATGGAAGTGCGCGGCTGGTCAAAAGATGAAGTTGAGTTTTACAAACAAAACGGCGGTACACCATGGTTAGACGGCAAACATACAGTATTTGGCCAAGTTGTTGAAGGTATGGATGTTGTTGACAATATTGTTAAAGTTGACCGAAATATGCACGATAAGCCTAAAGAAGATGTTAAGATTGAGTCAATCACAGTAATTGACTAACTTTTAAAGGACGTGTGGGCACGTGAACCATTTTTTAATGAATTTCTCTGGTGGCTTTTTATATTTCCCGGAAGACAAGTCATTGTATCTTCCCGCTGCAATTGAATTCGCCATTTTACTGATTATTGTTTTGGTTACATTCCGGTTCGTCCGCCGTATCGCTGCTCGCCAAGCTGCACAGGCTAAAATTTTAGAAGAACGCGCATTAAAAGAACGTGATGCGCGTATCGCTAAAGAAAACGCTAAGGAAGAATAATAAAAACAATAATCAAATGATGGAATAGAAAAAGGGGCATTCCGGAAATTAATAATTCCGGGCTGCCCCTTTTGATTGTTTATTCGAATGTAGCCATTGTTCGTTTAATGCGTTCAACACCGTCCTGCAGCATTTCAAATGGACAAGCAACATTAATACGTAAGAAGCCTCTTCCTGATTCCCCATATTTTGTCCCTGGATCTAATGCAACTTGTCCTACCGATAGAAGACGTGCCATTAATTCCTTTTCTTCAATACCTGTTTTACGGTAGTCAATCCACATTAAATATGTCGCATCAGGAATTTCCACTTCAAGTCCTTCAATAGCGTTCAATTCTTTCACAACATATTCCATATTGTTTTTTAAATAAATAAGAAGATCATCCAACCAGGCAGCTCCTTCTGTATAGACAGCCTTTACGGCAGTCGAAGCAAATGTATTTAAACCTAAATTCCCGTGTGCCTGTGTATTTTTCTCGATTGCCGTAAATAGTTTTTTGTCTGGTGCGACAATCATTGCGGCATGAATTCCTGCAATATTAAATGTTTTCGTTGGTGCAATACATGTGATGATTTTTGCCTCGTTTGCTTTCGCTAATGTTAATACAGGCGTATACGATTTTTGAATTGAAATATCGGCATGAATTTCATCGGATAATAGATACACATCATATTGAATACAGAGCGCAACTAACTGTTCCAGCTCTTCTGGACTCCATACAATACCGATAGGATTATGCGGATTACATAAAACAAACAGTTTAATACCAGAGCGGAATATTTCTTCAAGCTCCTCAAAATTCATCATATAATGACCGTCTTGTTCGGTTAATTCACATGTCACGACTTCGCGTTTCTGAGCAGTCGGTACATTTGTGAATGGAGGATACGCTGGTGTAGACATACCGATTTTATCGCCAGGTTCTGTAAAGGTTTCGATAACGGTCGCGATTGCCGGCACAACACCAGGCTGGAAAATAATCGTGTTCGGATCAATCGTCCACTGATGGCGGGTACTATACCAGTGAACAATCGCATTTTTTACATCATTGTCGGCAAAAGTGTAGCCGAAGATAGGATGCTCTAATCGAGTTTTTAACGCTTCTGTTAAAGCTGCAGGCGGAGGGAAGTCCATATCTGCTACCCACATCGGAAGTAATTCTGTTGTATCTTTCAAATTGTAGACGACATTCATCATATCCCATTTTACAGATGCGGAACTGCGACGCTCATGAACTTTATTAAAAATAGACATTTAAACCCTCTTTTCTTATGCTTTCTTTCAGATTATGGTATCATACTAACTATTATAAGAGGTAGTAAGGTGAATCAAATGGATAATATTGAAATGAATCAAAAGTGTGTACATTTATTGGAACAGTGGGATCCTTTTAGCTACGGTTCCGAAAGTTATGCGACTGAAACGGCAGATGTAGTTGCTGCACTTCAAAATATTGACGATCCAACAACATTGGCGAAAGTCATTCAAAGAGTTTATGAATACTCTTTTGAACAATGGATTCCTTTTGAGCAATGTGTTGCAATCGCATATAAATTAATTGCCGTAAAATTTGAAGCGAAGTGTATTATATAAAAATGCAGGCGACCTGTAAGTTGAGGTCGCCCGCATTTTAATGTAATCCGTCAATTAAGTTAGAAACCGGTACTTCTAAAACAGTCGATAAAATTAAAATGTTTTGGGTTGAAGGAATTTGCTCACCGTTTTCATAGGCTGTCAGTTTTTCAATACTTACTTGTGTTCGTAATGAAAGCTCTTCAATTGATAAATTCTTTTCCGAACGTAAAGTTTTTAACTGTTCCTGAAACTGCAATTTCATTTCCCATCTCCTCCCCGTATATGTTTACTATCATATGAACAACAACTTATAAAGTCCTCTTAGTTGTGAAAATAAAAAAACTTGTCCGAATTCATATCGAACAAGTTTTTCAAGCTTAACTAAAGAAAACTTTATTAATAAAGATAGCTGCAATTGAAAGTGGTGCTACATAGCGTACAATGAACAGCCAGCAATTATAAACAACTGGTGATGTCATCATTTCTTCACGAGAAATTTTCTTTGAATAATAATATCCGGCAAAAATAGATGTTAAAAAGGCACCGATCGGCATTAAAATCGCGCTCGTTACATAATCGACAAAGTCAAAAATGGAACGTTCAAAAATGGTGATATCCGATAAAATTCCGAATGATAAAGCACTAGGAATACCGATGACAAAAATAATTGATGCTAATAACCAAGATGCTTTTTTGCGCTGGGCAGTTTTTTCCCGAATACCAATGGAAACGACCACTTCCAGCAATGCAATCGCTGAAGTAACTGTTGCAAACAGAAGTAAGATGAAAAAGACGAGCAATAAAAACCCGCCAAATGGCAATTGCTCAAAAACAGCTGGAATCATAATAAATACTAAGCCCGGTCCTTCTGTAGGAGAGAACCCTAATGCGAATACGGCAGGGAATATTACAAGACCCGCCAATAAAGAAATCGCGATATTCATACTTGCTACATTGACTGCTGAAGTTACAATTTTTTCTTTCTTAGATAAATAAGATGCGTATGTTATCATTGCCGCAACTCCAATACTAAGAGAGAAGAATGCTTGTCCTAACGCTAACATTAACGTATCGCCGTTCAAGTAAGACCAGTCCGGAATGAACATGAACTTAACACCTTCCATCGCACCGTCCAATGTAATGGAACGGATAAACAGCAAAATGAAAAATAAGAATAAAATCGGCATCATCCATTTACTCGCTGTTTCAATCCCGTTTTTTATCCCTGCTTGGACAATGAATAATGTTAGAAGCATGAAAGCAGCTTGTGCGATTAACACTTCCCATGGATTGGAAATGATATCTGAAAACAAAGTGCTGAAATCAGCCCCTTGTCCTGTAAGTGAAAAACTAACGGCCCGAACTATATAGCTCAATATCCAACCACCTACAACACTATAGAAGGATAATATTAACCCGCACGCAACAAGACCGATCCAACCGATCATAAACCATGGTTTATTTGGAGCCTGCTCTTTAAAAGATGTAATCGGATCTTTTTGACCGCGTCGTCCAATCATAAATTCCGCAATTAATATCGGCAAGCCAATTAAAACTGTACATATAACAAACAAAATAATAAATACACTACCGCCATTGGTCCCCGCCATATAGGGGAACTTCCAAATCGCGCCAAGACCGATTGCGCTTCCTGCTGCTGCAAGTATGAATCCGATCTTAGATGTAAATTGATCTCTAGATGACAAAACAAAACCTCCTCATATATATGCAATTACTCATTTTACAGTACGATTCACGTATTTAGCAAAAAGTTTTGTGAATTTATTGAATGTAATTATAGAAAGAGAAAAAAATTTCATATTTTTTTAGTAAGACTCTTATTTAATGACTTAAAAACGCTAGATTAAAGCGATTCTTTGTTACAGTCCGTCTCATATGTTATAATTTAACATGACATTTACGTATATACGAAAAGAAGGTAGGAACAAAGTATGGCAAAAAAAATTGAAGTGGGTGACGTGCTAACGGGTAAAGTGACAGGAATTCAACCATACGGAGCTTTTGTTGCTTTAGATGAATTTACGCAGGGACTTGTGCATATTTCTGAAATCACATACGGTTTTGTGAAGGATGTAAGTGATTTTTTATCCGTCGGGGATGAAATACAAGTTAAAGTTCTGGATGTGGATACAGATCAAAAAAAAATAAGCTTATCGATACGCGAATTGCAGGAAGTACCGTTTCACCGGAAAAGGGATATGCCGCCTCGACGTACTTTGCAAGATCGGGTTGATGAAGTGGATGCGGATGGCTTTCAAATTTTAAAGGAAAAATTGAAAGATTGGATCGAACAATCTGGACACTAAGCAGGACATGTTCAATTTATTTTTTAATAAGTTGGACATGTTTTTTATATGGGGGAAATTGGTCAGTTTTGAGCAAATTTCGTGAAAAAAGCGCTTTCTTCATTAATTATCAACGGAAATATTAAAAGTGTATAAAATGTGGCTAAATATTTAACAAACTCTGAATAAAGTATGTTACAATGTTGGCGGAAAGACCCAAATAAATCAAAATTTAAAGAGGCGAATAATAAAATGGCTGAAAATTTGAACTTATTTACATCAACTCAAGAAGTAATTCATGAGGCATTAAATAAACTAGGCTATGATGAAGCAATGTATGAATTACTGAAAGAACCGATTCGTATGTTGACTGTGCGTATTCCTGTAAAAATGGATGACGGTGCGACAAAAGTATTTACTGGTTACCGTGCACAGCATAATGATGCAGTTGGTCCAACAAAAGGTGGCGTACGATTCCACCCGATGGTATCGGAAGAAGAAGTGAAAGCGCTTTCGATGTGGATGACGTTAAAATGTGGCATTGTTGATCTTCCGTATGGTGGAGGTAAAGGTGGCGTTATTTGTGACCCACGCGAAATGTCAATGGGCGAAATTGAACGATTAAGTCGCGGTTATGTTCGTGCGATTAGTCAAGTAGTTGGTCCAACGAAAGACATTCCGGCACCGGACGTATTTACAAATGCTCAAATTATGGCTTGGATGATGGATGAGTACAGCCGTATGGATGAATTTAATTCGCCAGGATTCATAACAGGTAAACCAATCGTTCTTGGCGGTTCACAAGGTCGCGACCGTGCAACTGCGGAAGGAGTTACAATTGTCATCGAAGAAGCTGCAAAAAAGCGCAATATCGATATTAAAGGTGCACGAGTGGTTATTCAGGGCTTCGGTAACGCAGGTAGTTTCTTAGCGAAGTTTATGAGCGATTTAGGTGCAAAAGTCATTGGTATTTCAGATGCACACGGTGCGTTGCATGATCCGAACGGTTTGGATATTGATTACTTATTAGATCGCCGTGATTCGTTTGGTACGGTTACGACATTGTTTGAAAATACAATTTCAAACAAAGAGCTTCTAGAACTGGATTGCGATATTTTAGTGCCTGCTGCCATTGAAAATCAAATTACAGCAGACAACGCACATCAAATTAAGGCAAACATTGTTGTAGAAGCAGCAAACGGTCCAACAACAGCTGAAGCGACAAAGATTTTAACAGAGCGCGGTATTCTTCTTGTACCAGACGTTTTAGCATCTGCTGGTGGTGTAACGGTGTCTTACTTTGAATGGGTTCAAAACAATATGGGTTATTATTGGACGGAAGAAGAAGTACGTGAAAAATTATATTCTAAAATGACTACTGCGTTTGAAAATGTCTACACAACAGCACAAAACCGCAATATTAATATGCGTTTAGCTGCTTATATGGTAGGTGTACGCCGTACTGCCGAGGCCTCTCGCTTCCGTGGATGGGTATAATCATTATATTATTAAGTCTCACTCCTATAATTGGAGTGGGACTTTTTTGAAAAATAGGGGGAACCATTGATGAACGAATTTTCATTTTATAATCCAGTAAAGATTCATTTTGGTAAAGGGAGTATCGAACATTTACGAAAAGAACTTCCGCAATACGGCCAGAATATATTAATTGTATATGGTGGAGGAAGTATTAAATCGAATGGTGTATACGATGATATTATGACCATTTTAAATGACTTGAATATGAACGTATTCGAATTATCTGGTGTCGAGCCAAACCCTCGTGTAGAAACAGCGCGTAAAGGTATTGAAATTTGTAAAGAAAATCAGGTTGATATCGTATTAGCAGTAGGGGGCGGTTCAGTAATTGACTGCTCTAAATTAATCGTTGCAGGTGCAAAGGTGGAAGCGGATGCTTGGGATATCGTAACTAGAAAAGTAATGGCAACTGAAGCATTACCATTGGCGACTGTTTTAACATTAGCTGCGACAGCATCTGAAATGAACTCAGGTTCGGTTATTACAAACTTAGAAACAAAAGAGAAGTATGGTTGGGGCAGTCCCGCAACTTTCCCGAAATTCTCGATTTTAGACCCATCTTATACTTATTCGGTGCCGGCAAATCAAACGGTAAATGGTGTTGTTGATACAATGTCGCATATTTTTGAACAGTATTTCAACAATGCGACAAACACGCCGATTACAGATGAAATGAGCGAAGGGATTTTACGCACGCTGATTGAAGTTGCGCCAAAAGCATTGAAAGATCCTTCTAACTACGAGCATCGTGAAACATTAATGCTTGCGGGAACTATCGGTTTAAATGGATTCCTTGCATTAGGTTCACGCGGTGACTGGGCAACACATAACATTGAGCATGCGGTTTCAGCATATTACGATATTGCACATGCAAGCGGCTTAGCTATTTTATTCCCGAATTGGATGAAGCATAATTTACATGTGAATCCTTCGCGTTTTGCAAAATTAGCTGTAAATGTGTTCAATATTGATCCGACAAACAAATCAGAGGAACAAGTTGGATTGGAAGGTATTGAAGCATTATCTGCGTTTTGGACATCTCTTGGTGCCCCAAATCGCTTAGCTGACTATGATATTGATGCTACACACTTCGAAGAAATGGTTGAGCATTGCCTAGTATATGGTCCGTTCGGCAACTTCAATAAACTTGAAGCAGACGATGTACGCAAAATTTTAGAAATGTCTTTATAAGAACGTGAAAAAAGGAAGCGGTCGGATAGTGGGACCAGCTTCCTTTTTATTGGATTCAATTAAATCATGCCTTTTTCTGATTCAGGTTTTGTAGCGATATGTTTCCAGCTGCGTTCTCCATTATCCTCATCGAACGCCAACGTAACTTTTGTCACACCTTTTTGGTTTAACAGCAGTGTTGTTAAATGATCGCGTACATCATCTAAATAAGCGAGAGACAAACTTGGATCTGTTTCCGCAATAAGTTCCACATGTAAAAATTCGCCTTCTTTGATTACTTCAAGTCGTGCGATATCTGTTACATGCGGATCTTCCATCACAAGATTTCCGATATGCACAAGCATTTCCTCATCCGTTTCACCGATTGCACCACGTGCATTATCTAAAAAGACACGGCCAACTACGTAAAACATCATTAAACCGATTACCATTGAAATAAATCCTTCTAATCGGTAAAATTCGGTGAAATATGCAATAACAATTGCTAAAAACGCCAGGACATTACCCGAAGTCGCCACTAAGTCTTCCATCCATACAAGCTTTGTCGCCGGTTTTGCACGCTTTAAATATTTTGCAGACTGGAGAATTATTATCCCCTTAGGTTCTACGCTAACTTCATGAAGCACTTCTTTTGCAGCTTTATTTAAAACAAAACCTTCTAGAATAATACCAATTGCCAATACGCTAAGAGCGATCCAAATTCCTGAAGATTCAGATGCAGGATGGATAAAATGATGCCATCCTTCTTTAATTGTTTCATATGAAAGGATTGCTACAATTAAAACGGCGCCCAAACAGACTAAGTTAACAATACGTCCGTATCCATTCGGGAATTTTGGAGTAGGCGCCTTTTTTGCTAAGGCAGACCCTATGAATACGAAAAATTGGTTTGCGGCATCCCCGAAAGAGTGCATCATTTCGGCAAACATCGCAACATTTCCTGTAAAGAAGAACGCAACCCCTTTAATCGTTCCTAAAAATGTATTGACGAATGCTGCGAGTAAGGACGGTTTATTACCATCCTTTAGTAATTTGAAAAATTCTCCCATTGCGTTTTCCTCCGTTAATCTAAATATTCGATTTTAATATTTACTACATAATCCAATTTCCGAAGCCGGTTATAAAGTTCGATAGTATGGTTCGTTTCGACGGTAGATAATCGTATATCGATTTCATGTAATAGTTTTTCGGAAAATGGTACATCTCGGATTGAAATATTATCGATATACATATCATGCTCCCTCAAATAATCCACGACATTTTTTATATTGTCCGCTTGGTCGGTATTGATAATTAAAGAAACTTCGCGCATTCTTAGACGTTTTGGACCGAACTTCAATAGGAAGGGAGCAAGAAGTTCAATACCCAATACGACAATCAGGACCGTAATAAATGCTTCAATATAAAAACCAGCGCCTACAGCAATTCCGATGGCGGCGGCTCCCCAAATCATGGCGGCTGTTGTCAGTCCGGTAATACTATCATTCCCTTTACGCAAAATAACACCGGCACCTAAAAAGCCAATACCGCTTACAATTTGCGCGGCTAAACGTAATGGATCCATCGTAATGTTGATATCGTCCCGTGCAGGTGTTGAATAGGCAGTCTCAATTGAGATGATTGTAAGTAAACAACTGAATGTCGCGATTACTAAACTTGTCTTTAAACCGACTGGCTTCTTTTTCAATTCCCTTTCGATACCAATAATTAAACTTAGTGTAGCCGCAATTAGTAATTTTAATAAAATTTCTACGGTAAATTTATCATTCGCTAACCATTCCATATCCAAACATCTCCTTCATTTAAAATGGAATTCAAATCCTCTCGAAAAAAAATCTTTAATAAGGTATAGTTTGATAATGTGAATATGAGGTATCGCAAAATATTTCGTATTAGATGATATATATATAGAAAGAAGGGGTTATAGTGGATAAACCACCAATCCACCCGTATATTCCTATTATTATTGGCGTAATCTCTGTTTCCCTTTCTGCAATTTTTGTAAAACTTGCAAGTGCAGATGCTGGAGTTATTGCATTTTATCGTATGCTGTTTTCGATATTGATAATGCTGCCGTGGTTTTTAATGAAATATAGCAATGAAATAAAAGTGCTGTCAAAACGTGATTGGATATTTTCATCAATCGCAGGGGTATTTTTATCATTTCATTTTATATTATGGTTTGAATCATTAAATTACACTTCTGTAGCCAGTTCTACTGTACTGGTAACAATGCAGCCGCTGTTTGCATTTATCGGGACGTATTTATTTTTCAAAGAAAAAATAACGCTGCAGACATTTATTGCAGGGGGCATTGCGATTTTAGGCAGCGTCCTTATTAGCTGGGGAGATTTCCAAATTAGCGGTACGGCACTTTACGGGGATATATTAGCATTAATTGCATGTGCCTTAATAACAGGTTATTTATTGTTCGGGCAGGATGTACGGAAAAGATTATCACTTGTTACTTATACGATGGTCGTGTATTCCGTAAGTACAATTACTTTATTCTTTTATATTATTATAAAAGGGGAATCATTCGGTCCATATCCGGCGATTGATTGGATGTGGTTTATTTTATTGGCGATTATTCCAAACTTATTAGGGCATAATCTTTTCAACTGGGCATTGAAATGGACAAGTACGAATGTAATCTCGATTGCGATTTTATTCGAACCGGTTGGTGCAGCGTTACTTGCGATTTTAATCTTCAATGAATATTTGACTGTTTCCCAAATAGTAGGCGGATTAGTCGTTATTTTGGGGATTATGTTGTTTGTAGTAGACTTTAAAAAGTTTTTTAGAAAAAAAGCTTGATTTTAACTATCCTTTTGAGGTATATTATTACTTGTCCTTAAGAGGATGGTTACTTCGAAAATATTTTACAATAATTATTGACTTCAATAAAACATTGTAATATACTAATGTAAGTCGCTATTGAAGCGAAAGAATATTAGAAAATGTTATTGACATAATAGTTATAAAATGATAACATTGAGAAGTTCCTTTTGGGAGCACAATGAACCTTGAAAACTGAACAAGCAACGTTAATGAAACAAGCTTCTTAAATGAAGCAAACAATAGATTTCAACTTCTAACGAAGTCGG
>NZ_JCAXEX010000020.1:0-310 GCF_059758555.1 Solibacillus sp. GQ1
TTGTGGGTTCGACTCCTGCCGGGCGCGCCATATAACTCAACTGGATAAAGCTTACACGCTTTACAAGTAGAGATAAACTTATCATCATGGCTACCTAGCTCAGCTGGCTAGAGCATTCGGTTCATACCCGAAAGGTCGTGGGTTCGACTCCCTCGGTAGCCATTTTATACTTTTGGAGGTATACCCAAGTCTGGCTGAAGGGATCGGTCTTGAAAACCGACAGGCGGGTAACACCGCGCGGGGGTTCGAATCCCTCTACCTCCTCCATTTTTACAAACTGAGTAATGAAACAAGTTTAAACATAATATTG
>NZ_JCAXEX010000021.1:0-247 GCF_059758555.1 Solibacillus sp. GQ1
AAACTGGTGAGCCATGAAGGACTCGAACCTTCGACCCTCTGATTAAAAGTCAGATGCTCTACCAACTGAGCTAATGGCTCTCTAAATGGTGCCGGCGAAAGGAGTCGAACCCTCGACCTACTGATTACAAGTCAGTTGCTCTACCAACTGAGCTACACCGGCATTTAGAAATGGTGGAGGATGACGGGCTCGAACCGCCGACCCCCTGCTTGTAAGGCAGGTGCTCTCCCAGCTGAGCTAATCCTCC
>NZ_JCAXEX010000022.1:0-229 GCF_059758555.1 Solibacillus sp. GQ1
TAACTTCCGTGTTCGGTATGGGAACGGGTGTGACCTCTTTGCCATCATCACTTCACTATTTTCGGCTTCCAATACACGGCGCTATCCTTCGTCAACTTCCCTCGTTCTTTCAGTCACGTACTTTAGTACGCTCCTTCAATCACTCAGTCGTTTCCTCGACTAGCTTGTGTCTTGAAACCCTTAGAAAGATCATTCTTTCAAAACTGGATAAACGTTTCATTGAATACGT
>NZ_JCAXEX010000023.1:0-220 GCF_059758555.1 Solibacillus sp. GQ1
TTATCCAGTTTTGAAAGAATGAAAATCATTAAAAAAGTACTTGACGATTGAAAAAAGTATGATATAATGAATAATGTCTTTTAAAGAAAATAGTCTAGTGATGATGGCAAAGAGGTCACACCCGTTCCCATACCGAACACGGAAGTTAAGCTCTTTAGCGCCGATGGTAGTTGGGGGCTTCCCCCTGTGAGAGTAGGACGTCGCTAGGCTGTATTACCCA
>NZ_JCAXEX010000024.1:0-216 GCF_059758555.1 Solibacillus sp. GQ1
ACATGTAACAGTACTTAGCGTTCTTCGTTTTCCTATGTATGACCCGTACGGGATTCGAACCCGTGTTACCGCCGTGAAAGGGCGGTGTCTTAACCACTTGACCAACGGGCCGATGGCGGAGACAGAGGGATTTGAACCCTCGCGCCGCTTACGCGACCTACACCCTTAGCAGGGGCGCCTCTTCAGCCTCTTGAGTATGTCCCCAAAAATAGAAAA
>NZ_JCAXEX010000025.1:0-206 GCF_059758555.1 Solibacillus sp. GQ1
TACTTCTAAGAGGGCCTATAGCTCAGCTGGTTAGAGCGCACGCCTGATAAGCGTGAGGTCGATGGTTCGAGTCCATTTAGGCCCACCATATAAATTCTTTATATAACCTCTTAATACTAATATTGGGGCCTTAGCTCAGCTGGGAGAGCGCCTGCCTTGCACGCAGGAGGTCAGCGGTTCGATCCCGCTAGGCTCCACCAATTTTA
>NZ_JCAXEX010000003.1:0-232527 GCF_059758555.1 Solibacillus sp. GQ1
GGCCCGTTGGTCAAGTGGTTAAGACACCGCCCTTTCACGGCGGTAACACGGGTTCGAATCCCGTACGGGTCATATACACTTGAAAGAAAACACATTGCAAATTATGCAATGTGTTTTTTTGTTATTTTAAAAATGAATTCAACATAGGGAATTATTTGAAATACTGAATGTTAAGGAGTTTGAAGAAATGAGTATGATAGTCTATATAGGCTTTAATTTTCCGATAAAACTAAATGAAGGTGATGTAGAACATGAATATGAAGTTGACTATGTTTGCCCCGATGCAGAACATCTTAACATAGTTAAACAAAAGCATTTTACGACACCCTATATCTTTAAGATTTTACAATTTGCAAATCCTATTTGGGAATTGACGGACTATAATAAGGCTTATTCTCCACATAACTATGAAAAATCCCAAAAAAATTTTCTCGATTTATGTCATTATCTAAAAGAATTGCTCCCGAAAGGTGATATTTGTGAAATATACATCTGCTGGGACGGAGAAGAAAATGAAGAGCTAGAAGTTGAATTGAAGATTAATTTAAATGATTTACAAATTGAAGCCATTGAAATATATGAAAAGTGCTTTATTCATTTAGAAAACTAAAAGGTTAAATTTAGTATGAGTATTGTCATGAAAGGAAAATAATTAGAGGAACTTAATTTGCTGAGCTCCTCTAATTATTTATTTCAAAGTCAACAATTAATTTAACAGAGCCTTTTATTTAGTAAAGGGAAAAATGAAGGTTACCTGATAGACTGTCCAGCTGTAATGAGGCCATACAAATAGTAAATCATACAGCTATTACAACTTTATACTTTAATAAAAAACATCCTACAGACAAATCGCTTTCGGCATGGACGATTTATCGATGTAGGATGTTTTTTTGAGATATATTATAAAAGGGATGCGTGGAAAATTGTTCAAAGTTCAATTGTTATACTGTGTGATTATAAATGAAGAATTTTACGATCTATAAAAATTGGGCAGAACTTTTATAGATGCTGCATTAACGGAATGCTGCTTTAAATTCTCCAGTCACTTCCTGGTGCCCATTATTCGATTCATATGCTTGCTCGATTTCTAGTTCAAAACGATCCATAATCGGAATATCGTTTACAGAGAATAAGTAGGAATCTTTAGAAGCAAAGTGCTCATACCAAGCCCAGTTTGGAACTACGAAATAATCGCCTTTCTTCCAATCGAAGCGTGTACCATTTATAACCGTGTAGCCTTCACCTCTATGCACCTGATAAACAGTAGAGTGCGTGTGGCGTAAAGCCTTTGTATGCATGCCGGCTGGTAAGTGCTGCATACGTGTACCTAATGTCGGGTTGGCTGCTTTACCTGTAGAAGGATTAATATATTCAACAGCAAAACCATGATGCGGGTCCGGATCAAATGACATTAAGCCATTAATTCCTTCAACCGTACGATCCCATTTATAGTTGGCAAGTGGTGCTACTGTATACTTGTCATCTCCGACAGGGCGTACCATTCCTCCACGATAACGCTTTTCCGTGAAGTTATCCGGAATATTCGGCTCTTGTAAACCGCCTTCATAAGGGTCGAAGAAAGTACCGCCGATTCCGTATAAAGTCGGGATATCCAGCGCGTCTGTCCATAACATCGGCTCATCGCCAACGTGTTCATGCCCGTGCCATAAACCTTTAGGTGTAATTAAAAAGTCGCCTTCCTCCATGAAAATACGTTCGCCTTGTACGATTGTGTAGGCGCCTTGTCCTTCAGAAATAAAGCGCAATGCTGATTGAGAGTGACGGTGAGATGGGGCTTTTTCACCCGGTAACAGCATTTGTACCGCTACGTAAATCGTTTGTGTAGTAGATGCCCAACCCCATGGCTGACGATATGTTAATCCTGGATTTTGGAAATAGATTGCACGACGTTCTCCACCACGATCTGGTGTAAAGATTTGTGCTGCTTCGCCCATTTTCTTTTTAATTAGTTCATCACTCCAAAGGTAAGCTTGTGCTTGTGGCTTTGGTGTATGATTCATAATTTCCGGAATGGCTTCCCAAAGTGGACCTAAATGATATTGTTCAATGTCTTTCGTAAAATCCTTTACCGTGTCACTTTTCATAAACTCTTTTACTTCTTCTGATACTCCTGCCATACATCTTCACTCCTTTAATAGTAATTGTGCAAAAAGAATACTAGACCGTATTGAAGGTTATACACTTACTGGCACATTTGCAGCTGCTACTTTGTTTTCCAGAGCACCAACTTTATCAATTTCGATGCGGACAACATCACCGTCTTTCAAGAAAGTCGGAGGATTCATTGCAACCCCAACACCACCTGGAGTACCTGTTAAAATTACATCACCCGGCTCTAATGTCATTAAGTTAGAAAGGAAAGCAACTAGCTTTTGTACAGAAAATACTAAGTTAGCCGTGTTCGTTTGCTGGCGTACTTCGCCATTCACTGTCAATACAACAGATAACCCTGATGGATCCGGTAATTCATCAGCTGTTAATAAATAAGGTCCCATCGGTGCAGAACCGTCTACTGTTTTACCTTGCAGCCATTGTAATGTACGACGTTGAATATCACGATAAGTCACATCGTTCGTAATTGTATAGCCGGCTACGTAATCCAGGGCGTCTTCTTCTGAAACATTACGGGCTTGTTTGCCAATAACAAATGTAAACTCTGCTTCATAATCAAGCTGTTCAGAAATCGGATAGAATGGAATATCATCATCCGGACCTAAAAGTGTGTTGGCAAATTTAGCAAAAATAACGGGATGTGTTGGCAATTCACGGCCCATTTCCAGAATATGTTCACGGTAGTTGTGACCTACGCAAATGATCTTTCCTGGATTTAATACTGGTGCTCCAACATGTACTTCGTTACGATCAAAAATCGCTTTTGTAATAGAAGCATTTGGATTCTCTAAAATGAAGTCGACAGCTTGTTGCGCCAATTCAATAGATTTTTTCCCGCCTTCATAAATTCCATCTGTAGTTGCCGGCACATAAGCATGGGCAATTTCCTTATAACGATATTCACCTTCTGCTTGCAATTTCGCTTCAAAAGCATGGTTTAAATCGATTACTTGTTCCTTCACAATCGCTCCAGCACGTGTAATACCGTTCACTGTATAGTTGACTAATTTCATAGTTATCCTCCTTTATCGAAATAGAATACAAAGTTCTCTATTTAAAGAAAATATAAAGTACTTTAGGTAGTAAAGTCAATATTTTTCAGAAAAATCTTTTAAATAAGTGATTTAGGACCTATTAAAATCAATTAATTATCAGTAAATTTAGAAATATTATTGACAAATGTTTCTCTTTTACGTTACATTTTCATTATAAGTAAACAAAGTTCTCTATTTATAGAATCGGAGGTAATGATATGACAAATATTAGTGATGTAATTGTAGTTGGTGGGGGAATTGGTGGTTTAGCGACAGCGCTTTCAATAGTACAACGCACAGATAAAACGGTAGCAGTATTAGAACAAGCACCTGCATTCGGAGAAATAGGAGCAGGTATCCAATTAGCACCTAACGCACTGCATGTATTAGACCAATTAGGTGTTAAAGAAGAAATATTGAATGTAGCGGTCGTACCGAAGCGCTTAGTGCTAAAAGATATTTATACGGCAAAGGAATTAGCTGTACTTGATTTGACTGACGGTTTCCAGGAGCGTTTCAAGCAGCCGTACGTTGTATTGCACCGCTCGGATCTACACCGTGTTTTATATGAAGCATGTTTGAAAAATAACCGTATTTCATTTAAAAACGATGAGCAAATCCAAACAGTATCACAAACGCCAGGTCAAGTAACGATTACAAACCAACGTGGTGAGTCCTATACAGCAGAAGCAGCAATCGGGGCAGATGGTATTAAATCAAATGTACGTAAGCTATTTTCTCAAGACGAAATGATCTGTTCAGAGTATGTAGCATACCGTGGGACATTACCGATTGAAGAGATTACTGCTGAAGGCGATATTGCAATGGATGACGTTATTATGTGGATTGGACCAAACTTACACTTAGTACAATATCCTGTTCGTCGCGGTGAGTTATATAATCAAGTCGTTGTGTTCAAAACATATGACTATAAACCGGAAGGCGATTGGGGTACACCGGAAGAAATGCAACAACGCTTTGAAGGTGCACATCCGGATGTAGAACGTGCGTTAAAATATATTTCGACTCAATTCCGCTGGCCGATGTTTCACCGTCTTCCAATTGAAAACTGGACAGATGAAAATGTAACACTATTGGGAGACGCGGCTCATCCAATGCTTCAATATTTAGCACAAGGCGGTGCTCAGGCACTTGAAGATGCATATGTATTAGGCGAAGCTCTGGAAAATGAAGCAACATACAATGAAGCATTTCTACGCTACCAGAAAGAGCGCCAGCCGCGCACAGCAATGGTACAAAATTCAGCGCGTCGCTGGGGTGAAATTATTCACGCAAATACAGCTGACGACCTTGACCGTGCGCTTGTGTTATTACGTGATCATTTATTCGGCAGTCACAAGGAAACAAACTATGATGTAGCAGACTTTTTATATAATTACTTCAACACACGCAAAAGTGAAGTTAAGAGCTGAATAAGGGAAAATTAAAAAGAGAAAGGGGATTAGTTCCCTTTCTCTTTAAAGCCATATACAGTCGACATTTCTTTACTCATATCAATAATTTGCTGCATCATTTCAGATGAAGTGTCTGTAGGAACGTCCTCTTCAAAGCCAACAACTGTGATGGCACCGACAAGCTCATTTTTGTAATTGAGTATTGGTAAACCGATAGAGGAAACATGACGGACAAGAGGCTCATGTGCAAACGAAAACCCGTTTTTGCGAATTCCTTTCAGCTCGCGTTGAAAAGCCGCAACATCAAAATTGGTAAGTTCATTTTGCTGAGCTTCAATCCAGTTCGTAATTTCCAAGGAATTAGCATAGGCCGCAAAAATTTTTCCTGTAGATGAATTAATCGGCAGTTTCGTACCGACTTGCGCACCGATACTTAAGCCAAAATTCGTATTCCAAATATTTGTGATAACCGGGGAATCATTTACCCAAAGCGATAGCAATGTCGTCATATTTGTGAGATTGCTAAGTTCTTTAAAATAGGGTGTAAGGCGTTCGATAAAATCGTCGTTTTGCATGGCAGCATTCCCGTATTCCAAAAATTTATAGCCGAGTGAATAGCTACCGGTCTTTTGATCACGATAAAGCAAATCTAACTGGATAAGTGTATTTAAATATTTATAGAGATTACTTTTAGAAATGCCTGTTTGTTCCTGAATATCGGAAAAACGTAGTGGGTGGTCGCTTTGCGCAACGACATCGATAATTTGAATACCTAATGATAATGATCCGATTGTAGTACTGCTTGACATAGTATTCTATTCACCTTTCTTAAAAAGTCATTCAAAATAAGGAGATTATATCATGAAAACTAATGTTATGGAAAAGAAGTTTGAAAGTTTCGAGAAAAGCATCAATAGTATGGTTGATCTAATAAGTGTAACAGAGAAGGATGTGCTGTATAAAAAACCATCCGAAGAAAAATGGTCGGTTATGCAAATCGCTGCTCATATTATTGAAGCAATCGAGTTTTGGGTAGCCGATTTAGAAGCGTTATTAGTCGTACCAGGAGCAAAATGGGGACGTAACCATGAACATGTCCGTCGTTTAGCGGCGGTAGATGTAAATTATGTAGCGACTGTTTCAAAGGAAAAAGCGATTGAAAGGCTCAATGCGCTCATTCCTTTAGTGAACGAAAGCTTTGCAAAAGTGCAACAGGAAGATTTAGAGAAAACAGCCCCTAGCTACAACCCGAATTTTGATGGCAAGCCGTTATCATTTCTAATCAACCATCTAATTGTATTGCATACTGAAAGTCACGTAGGGCAGATGCAACGCCATATAGAATTGGTACAGCCGCAAAAAGTAGAGTAAGAGTCGGAAGTATCCACTGTTTGATGTGCGTATAGTAAGGTATTATAAAGATACAATAGAGAGGGCTGTCTGGAATGGATTTCGGGGCATGCCCTTTCTGCGTATAAAACAGTGGAAGCAGGTGGAAAAGTGGATACAATAATAAAAACAGGGAATAAAGCAGTCTATCCGATTATTTTCCCTTCTGACTATAGTGGATTGGGGAGTATTAACTGTTATGTCTACCAAAATGGAGAAAATTATACATTAATCGATGCGGGCATTAAAAATGAGGAATTTGAGCAGTTTTTTTATAGGAAATTGAAAGAA
This sequence comes from Solibacillus sp. GQ1, assembly GCF_059758555.1. Classification (NCBI taxonomy): domain Bacteria; kingdom Bacillati; phylum Bacillota; class Bacilli; order Caryophanales; family Caryophanaceae; genus Solibacillus; species Solibacillus sp. GQ1. The sequence goes on from NZ_JCAXEX010000003.1 coordinate 6,263, forward strand.
TATAATATAGAAATTAATCAAATTACCGGTATTATTTTAACTCATTTTCATAATGATCATATCGGGGTAGTAAATCAAATAACGAATGATTACCCGATTCCTGTCTATGCCAGTGAAATTGCCATTCCTCGTTTGAAGTGTGAGCATGATTATTTACAGCAGAAGCTTAGCTTTTACTATGATTTGTATGAGCAATACGGGGTACCAGAATTTGGACGTGAACGAATGGCAAAAATGGAGAATACCCTTCAAAATAAAGAACAGGTGATGATCTATCCACCGATTATGAAACTGGAAGACGGGCAAGAAATCGGAGGATTACGCGTAATGACTGCTCCTGGCTATTCACCGGATTCAATTTGTTTGTTTGATGAGGAGACAGGATGGCTATTCGCGGGGGACTTTTTATTGGCTACTGGTATGACGAATGCTTTAATCGATCATGACGAATCAGGAAACGTAACGAACCCGATTAGCCAATATATAGACTCGATTGAAAAAATGAAAGCTTACAATGTGCGCACCGTGTTTGCCGGACATAAAGAGATTTATGAAAACTTGAATGAAGTGATGGAGAAAAGCTTAAGTAAAATAGAATACAAGCTGCAAAAGGTTGTATCTAAAATAAGTGAAGGACATCATCATACTGCGAAACAAATAGGAGAAGCAATCTATGGTGCCCGCTTTGCGAAATATTTTACATTTATTATTTCTGAAATTATCGGATTAACACTTCTGGCAGAACAACGCGGTTTGATTGTGCGTGAGTTGCGGGACAGGGAATGGTATTTTACCGTTACAAGTTTGATTGAAAAATAAATGTAAACAGCTGCCCGGGAGAGGCAGCTGTTTTTGTTATAGCGTATTATTTCCATCTCACATAAAGTGTCGTCGGAGTTGTTTGGGGCTTATTCCATTTTGCGAAAGCTTTTGTATACTTACTCGTTGTATAAAGATTGTTCAGCGGTTTTGTATTGATACCAAATTCATATTTAGCAGATGCTTTATTAATGTCGGCGGATTTAATAATCGTTGTTTTCTTACCTTGTAATGTAATGGTTTTCAGCGGGTTCATAAGCACTGAACTGAACTCTAATGACTGGACATTTGCAGGCACTGTCAGCTTTGTTAGCTTATTATTGAAAAACGCACCATTGCTGATTGTCGTTACTTTAGAAGGAATCGAAACCGAGCTTAGCGCATTGTTCGCAAACGCAGCTTCTTTCAATACTTTTATATTTTTAGAAATTTGGACTGATTTTAATTTGTTATTAGCAAATACATACGGTCCCATCGCTGTTACACTGTCCGGTATGACGAGGGAAGTTAACCTGTTCATATCAAAGGCATGCTGGCCAATTGATGTTAACCCGTATTTTAATGAAACAGATGTTAAAGCATTGTTTATGAATGCATATTGTTCGACAACTTTAATGTTATTAGGAATCGTCACTTTAGTTAAATTATTATCCGCAAATACAAAGCTTTCAATCACAGTTAGTTTTGACGGAATGGTGATTTTAGTTAATTTATTATCGCTAAAGGCTCCGTACTTAATACTTTGCACATTTTCCGGGAGTGCTAGCGATGTTAATTCGTTTGTTTCAAAAGCTTGGTCACCAATTAGCTTTAATGTTGCCGGGAATTTCACAGATTTAAGTTTATTTGTATGAAAAGCGAATCTTTCAATGGCCACGACAGATTTTGGAATTGTTACATCTGTTAGTTTATTGTTCGCAAATGCATTGGCCGAAATAGTTTTTAATCCATCTGACAACGTTAATGCAGTCAAACTATTAAAGGCAAATGCATACTGTCCTATATTTGTTACGCTGTTCGGTAATGATAGGCGCGGCAGCTTATTGTACTGGAATGCACTGTGGCCAATTGTCTGTAATGTATTCGGTAAAGTTAAACTTGTGATGCCATTGTTCGCAAAAGCGAAGTCTGGAATGGTTTTAATCCCTTTGCCGACTTTTACTTGTGACAAGCGGTTTGCGTAAAAGGCTTTTTTGCCAAGGTGCGTAACAGAGTCTGGGATCGAGACGCCGGCAATTTTATTATTGCTGAATGCTTCCTTACCAATAGTTTTCAAGTTGTTCGGTAAGACAAGAGTTTTCCCTCCAAATATGTTTTCACTGAAGCTGAACGCATTGTTGCCGATTACTTCCACACTAGCAGGAAGTTGAAGCGGCATATTTTTATCGTAATTAACGGATGCAAATGCATAGGGTCCGATAACACGAATTGTATTTGGCAATGTTATACTAAATGGCTTTTTATTCAATGCTTTGTCAGTAGCTGAAACGATGGAGTGTTTAGTTGTAAAGGCAAATGGTGCGATTTCGGTAACGGGAATGCCATTGATGGCAGCCGGAATATTGAACGACTCAGCGCCTGCATTTTCGTCAAAGCCGGTAATTTTAATTTCCTGTTTACCTTTATATTCGGTAATAGCATAATATAAATTTTCATATTGGTGGTCCTGATTACTTTGTAAATGAGCAGGTAATGTCACATCTACATTACGATCGCTGTATAGAGCGCCGACGATTGATGAACCAATTGTTGTGACTGAATCTGGAACAGTAAGGGATGAAATGGAATTCCCCATAAAGGCTTCTGTCCCGATTGCTTCAAGTCCGACTGGTAATGTAACGTTTTGAAGAGAGTTGTTTATAAATGCTCCATCACCGATTCGTTTCAACGTTTTGGGAAAACTAACGGTATGGACGATTCTCTCTTCATAATCAGGCGCATCATAATTAAACCATTCTGTATCAATCGCAAAAGCATTATCCGCAATTTCCGTTACAGGAAAGCCGGCGATTGTTTCGGGAATAGTTAAATTTTTTGGTGCAGAAGAGCCAATAATTCGTACCTCTTGTTTTCCATTTTCAGCTGTAAAAATTACATAATGAAAATTTTTGTATGTCTCATATGGTGCAGCAGTTGCAGAACTGCAAAATCCGATAATAGAAACGAGCATTAACGCACAGGAGATAATGATTTTTTTCATAGGTTAAATCCTTTCTTTATTTTGGAATTAACGTACAGACGGATTATTTGGAAATAAGTTTCAAAATTAAATCAATATTATTTAATGGTAAATTACAACTTGAAAAGGTTCCTGCCACCTTATTAGACAAGAACCTTTTTGCTACTCTAAAGTGAGCGTTCCACTATATGTCGTTCCTTGATCACGGCCGGCTTCACAATAAAACTCGGTTGTTTTAATTGTCTTATTAGTAAGCCGTTCGAATTCAATAACACAACGGTCACCATCTGCTGTTTTGGATAACCGCGCTTTTGTATCGGTTGTGAATGTCGCTGTTCCTTCAATAGTGCCGGATGCCCAGCCGTCATACGTATAATAGATCAATTGGAAACCGGTTTTCGTACTATTAGAGATTGTTAATACACGCCCCTTTGAATCCAAGTCGCCTTTCCCGTAAGTATGAAAATACGTATACTCGCCGTCCCAAGTTTTATTTGGCTTCTTGTCGGCAGCAGGGGACCAGTTTGCACCTGCGCGTAATGAGCGATCTAGCATATTGCGGGCTGAGGTAGCACGCTGATAAAGAGGGCTATTACTAGCAAAGCTTTCTTCTGCTATGTCTGAACGATAAAAGAAGTTTTTATTTTGCATGTTATAAAAAAATAGAACAAGCTGTGCACGCGTTAAATTATTTGTTGTACCGAAAAAACGCTGTAAATTAGTTTGCTCATACTTTGCATTTTGTCCGTTAGAAATATGATGATCGAGTAAAAAACGGATTGCTTTATTTAAAGTCGTTTGTCCATCTGCTATATAGGCAATTGCCTGTGCAACAGTCCCACGCTTTACAGCAGTTCCTCGGATGTTGTTATGAAAATAGCCGTTTAAAGGTACTTGATAGGCAGCAAGCGTATTATAGTTTGCATCAGATGGGATCGCTTTCGGTGTGAACTTTTCCAGTTCTCCCGAGACAGGCTCCAAATCAAAGTATCCTACTAAAATTTGGGCAAATTGTTGTTCTGTGACCGGTTGGTTTGGACGGAATGTACCGTTAGCATAGCCGTTTATAATATTGAAATCATATGCCCATTTAATCGCATCATACGCATAATGGTCTGATGGAACATCTTTAAACACTTGCTTCGCTGCCAATGAGTTAGCCGGAAAAGTAAAAAAAGATAGCCCTAAAATAATAGAAATAAATGCTAAGTAGAAGCGTTTCATAAAAAAGCCTCCTTTATAATTGGATTAATTTTACTTTAACATGACTTTCTCTGAATTCCACTTACTTTATATTCTAAAATATGGGATAAGAGCCGATATAATAAATACGGTATATAAAATGAGATAGGTAGTGATACATATGAATAAATCGAAGTTAATGCTAGCTGCTTTAGTTGCAGTCCCAGTAAGTGTTGGCATGATGGGGGAAGTAGAGGCGGAGCAAACCGAAATGTTGGGCGATTCTCTGGCAACACCTGTAGATATTAATAAAGTGATAGATGGATTGAATACAAACTCGACTAGACTGGAACTAGAAAAAGTTCAGGAAGCTTATAACAATCTTTCGCTGGAATTACGCCAACAAATTAATAACTTCGGCAAAGTGGAAGTACTTTTGGAAGACTTGAAGAAGAAGGAAGCGCAAATCGCCAATCGTATCGCCGCCGAAAAAGTTACCGAAATGATTCAAACATTCAACGATGAGCCAACGCCTGCTAAGATTAGTGCAGCCCGAAAAGCTTACGATGCATTAAATAGCGAGGCAAAAAAGCTAGTAGATGAGCGAGTAGTTACAAACCTGGAATACTTTGAAAGCCGTTTAGCTGTGCAAAAGGGCCAAGCTGAAAAAGAAGCAAAAGTCGTGATGGATCGCATTAAACGTATCGATAAAACAAAATATACCGAAGCTCAGATCAAGAGTATTCGGCTGGCGTACAATTCATTGAGTGATTTTGCGAAGTCGTTTGTAACAAACCTCAATATTTTAATTGATGGCGAGAATTATATTATTTATCAAAATACGGTTGTTAAGCAGGCAAAGCTTGATGCCAATGCATTTGATGTATACATGAACGATATTAGCCGCAGCTCGACGACACAGGAAATTGCGAGAGCTCGTTCCCTTTACAACAAATTATCGGCGGAAGCGAAGAGACATGTAACAGCGTTGGAAAAGCTTGTCCGCCTTGAAACTATGTGGAGAGATCCGCATTATATTGAACTTGTTTATACGTATTACCCTGATTATATTCATGAAATAAAGCCAGGCGGAGTAGTTATTGAGAAGCCAGCATACGACCCGCTTTACATTCCGGACGATTCCGCAAGTACAGTGGCAACAACGATTCCAAAAACGGCAAACTGGTCCCAATATGAAACAATGACATACCAAAATGGGCGATATACAACACAGATTACCGCTTCTCAAGTAAAAAACATCGCAGACCGGAATATGCGTTTAAAAGCCGGAGATATTGAAATCGTTATTCCTACATCTGAAATACAGACTTCTAAAGCAACTGTGGGTGTATCTTTAAATGTGACGAATAATCAGCTGCACATCCAATTTACTGAAGGAAATCGTGCAAAAACATTTGAAAGTACAGTAGAAGTTCATGTTCCGGTAGCTAAATTAAAAGCGAATACTTCGCAAGTTATTCAACGTGTTCTATCAACCGGTACATCACCGGCATCATTTAAAGTGGATGGCTCAAAATTCATTATCCGCACAGTGACAGGTGGTACTTTTAAAGCATCGAACAGCCAAGTTATTTACACGGATATTCCGAACAATGATCAAGGACGTGCGATTCGAGAGCTGACAAAGCGTGGCATATTATTTAATACGAAAAGCCGACTAGTTCAAAGCTATAAACAAGTAAGCAAAATCGATGCAGCAGTGATGATTGCATCTGCACTTGATGTATCAAGTAACACTAAATCAAAATATTTGGATATAGCAAATACCCAGCAGTTAAAACTAGTTCAAGGTTTATTGGAAGCAGGTATCATGAGCGGGGCCACATCGAGCCGTTTCGCACCTAATGCCTCGCTAACAAAGCAAGAAGCAGCCATCATTATTGCCAACATGTACCGCTATTTAAATCAGGATTTGGCAAAGGCGTATAATGAGTTAAACTTCAGCTATCCAGATGTAACAAACCTGACATTGGAAGCACGTCAAAGCATTGCGATTTTAGAGCTGTTTGGGGTTGTTGATGGGGAAGGTTCGTTTAATCCTGAGAAAACATTATCACGCGGGGAGTTTGCTGAACTATTTTACAATGCATTAATAGCAATCGATTACTTATAAAATTCTCAAATCTATGATTTTCTATCCGGAAATCATAGTTTTTTTAAGAAAAAAATCGCTAAGCTGAAAACGGAAAAACTGTCAGATCTTCTGACAATTCCTTTGCAAATACGCTATAATTAACAACTACAGCACACATGCACAAAAGGAGTTTTCGCATGGTCTATTTATCGATGATTTTCTTCAAAATTGTTGCACCGATTTTAATTTTGCTTATTATAGGTGCCGTATTACAGCGCAAGTTTCAGTTTAACCTTAAAGCATTATCCCATCTCATTACATACTGTTTCATGCCCGCAGCGGTGTTTATCAATATTTATGAAACATCCATTGAAATGAGTGTGCTCGGACAAATTACAATTTTTATTATTTTATTTATCGGTGCGCAAATGCTGTTAAGTCAGCTGCTCGCAAAACTGTTAAAACTTGATAAAAAGGAATCGGCTGTTTTTAAAAACAGTGTTGTACTTATAAACTCCGGCAACTATGGGATTCCGGTTGCGCAAATGATTTTCGCGACCCAGCCAATTGGGGTAGCGATACAAGTCATTCTTGTTATTTTTCAGAATATGACGACGTATACATATGGCTTGTATAATTTAATTTCATCAACAAAATCAGGAATTGCAATTGTCCGGGACTTTTTGAAAATGCCGATTGTCCATGCGCTTATTATTGGCGCGGCATTAAATTACTTTCATGTCCCGATTCCGGAAACGTTTAGTATTCCACTTGAACATATTGCAGACGGATTTGTAGCGGTTGCACTTATTACATTAGGGGCACAGCTTTCTACAATCGAAATGCGTTCGATGTTCAATAAAACCATTTTTGTCAGCTGCTTTACACGGTTAATAGTCGGCCCGGCAACAGCACTTCTTATTATTTTTGCATTGGGCTTAGACGGGGTAGTGGCACAGTCGCTATTTATCGCAAGTGCATTCCCGACATCGAGAAACAGTTCGAGCTTGGCACTTGAGTATGATATTGAATCGGCAACAGCAGCCCAGACAGTACTGTTTTCTACGATTATCAGCTGTTTAACGGTGACGTTTGTTATTTATTTATCGACAATATTATTTGCATAATAGCGTTAAAACTATTTGTAAGAAACGGTTACTTTTAAAAATTGTTTGGAATGAAGGGCGACTCCAGCGGGAACAGCAAAATTTATTTTGCGACGAAAGCGAAGCGACAGGAGCACCGACGCCTGAGACTACAGGCTCAGGCCGTGCCCGCGGAAAGCGTCCCGGAATGGAAATCAATTTTACGCACAGCTAAAAAACCCATTTTTCTCATAGAGAAAAATGGGTTTTTGGGTTATGTGGCAGCTCTTTTTCCATAAAAAAAACCGCAAGTATCCCCTCAGATACTTGCGGTTGTAAGCGATTATAGTTGGATATCAATAACGCTTTCGTAATCTAGTAAAACTAAATTATTGAATAGCTATTGAATTTAACAATTTGAGCAAGAAGCTAAATTCATAGAGTAAATCTTAGTACATACTTACCGTATTAGCGTATGGGTTTGAAAGGTCCATACCATCTAATGAAAGACCCATTGCCTTCGCTACACCTTCACCATATGCTGGATCAGCTAAGTAGCAGTGTAAAATGTGACGACGTTTGATGAATTCTTCAACACCGTTCATTTCAGCAGCAGTTGTTTCAAATAAACGTTGTTGCTGTTCCGGTGTTTGAAGACGGAATAATTTACCTGGTTGCTCGAAGTAGTTGTTGTCATCTTCACGGAAGTCGTAGATGTCAGCTGGACCATCAAGAGCTAATGCAGGATCTTTATATTGTGTTTGACCTTGTAGGGCACCGTAGCTATTTGGATAGTAAGTAATAGCTGCACCACGGTTTCCGTCAGCACGGCCTTGTCCATCACGGTGATATACCATGAATGGGCATTTTGGTGTGTTTACAGGAATTTGGTGGTGGTTAACGCCTAAACGGTAACGAGTTGCATCTTGGTAAGCGAATAAACGAGCTTGCAACATACGGTCTGGTGAGAATGAAATACCAGGGACAACGTTTGATGGAGCGAATGCAGCTTGCTCAACATCAGCGAAGTAGTTTTCCGGGTTACGGTTTAATTCGAATTCCCCAACTTCAATTAGTGGGTACTCAGACTTGTACCAAACTTTTGTTAAATCGAATGGGTTGTCTTTAGAGTTGCGAGCTTGCTCTTCAGTCATCACTTGGATGTACATTTTCCATTTCGGGAAATCGCCTTTTTCAATTGACTCGAATAGGTCACGTTGTGAAGATTCACGGTCTTTACCGATAATTTCAGCAGCTTCTGCACCTGTTAAGTTTTCGATACCTTGTTGAGAACGGAAGTGGAATTTCACGTAAACGCGTTCGCCGGCTTCGTTGATCATTGAGTAAGTGTGAGAACCGAATCCGTGCATTTTGCGGTAGCCGTTTGGAATACCACGGTCAGACATTACGATTGTTACTTGATGTAATGCTTCAGGTAATGAAGTCCAGAAATCCCAGTTTGAGTTACCGTTGTGCATGTTTGTTTTTGGATCACGCTTAACAACGTGGTTTAAATCCGGGAAGTGTAATGGATCACGGAAGAAGAATACAGGTGTGTTGTTACCAACCATATCCCAGTTACCCTCTTCAGTGTAGAATTTTAATGCGAAACCGCGAATGTCACGCTCAGCATCAGCCGCACCGCGCTCACCTGCTACAGTTGAGAAACGTGCGAACATTTCTGTTTTCTTACCAACTTCAGAGAAGATTTTTGCTTTTGAATATTTTGTGATGTCATGAGTTACAGTAAATGTACCGAATGCACCTGAACCTTTTGCGTGCATACGACGCTCAGGAATTACTTCACGGTTAAAATTCGCTAATTTCTCAATTAGGAATACGTCTTGTAATAAGATCGGGCCACGGCGACCAGCTGTTTGAGAATCATCGTTCGATACTACTGGAGCACCAGTAATTGTTGTTAAACGTTCGTTTGTCATGTATAGTTCCTCCTAAATCTTTTTGAAAAACTCTTCATAAATAATATAACAAATCTAAATCATAATTTCTACTAGATTATAATAATTCTTTTTAAGGAATCTTTATATTAAAGAATTAGTTATTAATAATGGATATTGAAGAAGATTCTGATAACATAGTTTTCTAGTAAATTATACCTTTTATTAGCAAGAAAAGGTAAATATTACTCCGCATTTTAGTTAATAATAGCTTTTTATTTATTAATCGACAAAGGTGGGGAGTTCTCCTATTATTTCCTATATAATAAAAGCGACTACCATACGAAAGGACATGGTTATGCAACTTATATTAACTTTTATCATTTTGGCAGTTACGATTATCTTATTTACGACGAATCGATTGCGGGCAGATCTTGTCGCAGTAATGGCACTATTATCATTTGTTATATTAAATATTTTAACACCTGCTGAAGCGCTGGCAGGATTTTCGAATTCTGTAGTCATTATGATAGCAGGGCTATTTGTTGTCGGGGCAGGTATTTTAAGAACAGGACTTGCTGGTATGGCAGGAAATCTACTATTGAAATGGTCGGGAGATAATGAGCTCCGTCTCTTTATTTTGCTGCTGGTCATCGTCGCAATTGTCGGGGCGTTTATGAGCAATACTGGTACGGTCGCGTTAATGCTGCCGATTGTAGTTTCGATTGCAATCAGCATTAAAGTCAGTCCGTCCAAGTTTTTAATGCCGCTATCCTACATTGCGAGCATGTCGGGGCTGATGACATTAATTGCATCGCCGACAAACTTGATCGCTTCACAAACACTCATTGATCATGGCTTCGAAAAACTTGGATTTTTCACGATAACTCCAATCGGAATTATCGCGACGATTACCGTTATTATTTATTTAGTATTAGTACGTAATGTGCTGTTACCTAATGAGGAAAACCGATCTCAGTCAAATGCGGGATATAAGCTCTCTCCAAAGAAAATTGCCAAGGAATATGATCTGCATGATAAGCTGTTTCGTGTTGTCGTTAATGAGCATTCAACAATCTCGGAACAAAAGCTCGCTGATTTGAAACTTCCGGCAACCTATCATATTTATATTATGAAAATAAAACACGGTGCTGTGCAGGAAGGGCTTAATTTAAGGCCGATGACGTACCAGGAGCTGGCGGGACCGACAAGTATTATTCATGTTGGAGACGAGCTGTATGTACAAGGTTTGGCCGATGATGTAGCACAGTTTGCCCATGATTTTGCATTAACTGTTCAGCCATTTGAAGATCATGCGAAAGAGCTCGTTACGAAGAAAATCGGTGTAGCGGAAGTGTTATTAACACCTCAATCACGTCTTATTAAGGAAACGGTTAGTAAAATCGGTTTCCGTGAAAAATACAACTTAAACATTTTAGGAATCAACCGTAAAGGCGAATATTTATTGAAGAACATGGCCGATCAGAAGCTGCGTTTCGGTGATGCGATTTTAGTGCAGGGAACATGGGATGAAATTGAGCTGTTGTCCCGCGAAACACAGGATGTGGTCGTAGTAGGTCAGCCGCGCGAATTAGCAGGAGCTATTGCAGCAAACGGAAAGGCACCGATTGCCGGTATTATCATGCTGCTGATGATCGGGCTTATGGTGTTTGAAGTATTTGATGCTGTCATTGCTGTATTAATCGGGGCGGTTCTTATGATTATTACAGGCTGTCTGCGCAATATGGATGATGCCTACAGTAAAATGAACTTCGAAAGTATTGTACTTGTAGCGGCAATGCTTCCGATGGCGACAGCGCTTGAGAAAACAGGCGGGATGACGATTCTCGCTGAAGGCATTATCAATGTACTCGGTGATTTCGGTCCATATGGTGTATTGATGGGAATTTATTTATTAACCGTTGTTTTCGGGCAATTTGTTAGCAATACGGCAACGGCGGTACTGTTTTCGCCGATTGCCATCACTGCAGCACTTGCTATGGATGCGAACCCGTATACATTCATGATTGGGGTAGCAACTGCTGCTAGTATGGCGTTTGCAACACCGATTGCATCTCCGACAAACTCCCTTGTCTTAACAGCGGGCGGCTATAAATTTATGGATTTCGTTAAAGTCGGTGTTCCGTTACAAGTCATTATGTTTATTGTCATGATGATTGCAGTACCGTTGCTGTTTCCGTTTTAATCGGTACAGAAGGTAGAATTTTTATAAGGGGTATCTGAATAGGCATGTCATTCAAATACCTCTTTATTTTATTGTAACAGCCTGTACAATTTTATTTTCCTGTACGCCTAAATCAATGACACCATCTTCACTTTTAATTTCCAGGCGCATCACATCGCCAGGCTGTAAATAGCCGTTATCTTTTTGTGAATTATAGAATGCCTCTACTTTTTCTTCATATGAGATGGAGTTATCATAAATAATGCTTAAAATATCAGCATTCAGACGTAGACCTACACCAGCAGGAGTACCAGTTAAAATAAGGTCACCGGTTTTCAAATCAAAGATGCTCGACATTTCGGTTAAAGTTTCAGTCGGTTTAAACAATAGCTGATCTGTTTTCACCTGCTGCCGTGTCTCGCCGTTTACGGATAAATGGAGCTCCAACTTTTCCAAATAATCAATTTCGCCGTCTTCCAATAAGTAAAGATACGGTCCAGTAGGGCAGAAGCCGCGATAGCTTTTTCCTTTAAACCATTGCTGTTCAACGATTTGGACATCCCGTGCTGAAACGTCATTCGTAATAACCAATCCTGCAATATAATCTTTTAAATTATGCTCCGTCACTTCAACCGCTTCCGTCACGTCCTGCTTCAAAATAATGCCTAGCTCAATTTCATAGTCGAGTAAGTGAACATGTGCAGGGCATACGATATTTGCTGTTGCAGAAGTTAACGTACTTGGAGCCTTAGTAAATAATAGGTTATAGGGCGGCTTCTGCTGTGAAAAACCGGCTTCAACACGGTGTGCGCTGTAGTTAGTACCTTGGCAGTAAATGTTTGCATCGTCTGTTACAGGCGAAAGAATGGTAATGTCAGCTTGGTTCACAATATGACCAGACTGTTTTGCAGTAACAACATCCTCCATACCCGTTGTTAAAATATCCCGTAATGTTCGGTAAGAACCGTTGATTACATATAGTTCATCTTCTAACACACCCCATTGAATCAAATCACCTTTTTGAAAACGTACTAATTTAATTCCCATTACAACCCCTCCTAAAATAGTAAAGCTAACGTAATTTTAGATGAAATAATAAAAAATAGTTAGTTGTAAATTAATGGATTTATAAAGAAGAAATCAATAAAAATTAATGAATAATAAAAAAACTGTTCAACTATGGGGATATCCATAGCGAACAGCTTTTTAATGTTAAGCAACTTCTGTCTGGCCTTCACTATCATTAATGGATAGTGGTGATTTTCTTGTTATAATAACTGCCCAGACAATTGCTAAAACAAATAGACCAATAGAAGATACTAGTAAAGTAGAGCGTCCGCCTTCCAAGCCAAATACACCTAGGAGAGTGGCAAACATATAAGGGCTTACAATACCGCCCAAGCCTTGACCTGCAGCAGCGATTCCGACATAAGAAATCCCTTTTGCCATGTTTGATAGCTCCGATACTCGTGCTAATACGCCAGGAAGTACGATTCCTAAACCCATGCCGCCGAGTACACTTGCTACAAAGATCATCGGTAAACTGCCTACTGCAGAACACCATAAAATCCCGGTAGCTGTTAACAGTACACCAAATGGTACGATCAGGTTTGGGATCACCGAACGCAGTTTACCGAAGATGAAGCCTGTTATTAATGTACCTGTTGTAAAGAGTGAAATCGCCAGACCGGCTTCCGTCGCATTTCCTAAACCTTCAGTCTGAATAATAATTGAGATATTTGTTACATAGCCATAAATGAAGGCAGAGAAAATAATTTGCCCAATTGTAAAGCCATATACTGTTTTTGGCGCTTTAAAAAGAACATCTTTAATTGAAGCATTGGGTACATCTTGTTTTTTCGGCTCCGGTAAGAACAGGAAAGTAATGGCTAAAATCCAAATAGGGAATAAGTACACTAGGAATCCATAGTTCCAACCGTAAGCGTCTGCCAGCATACCGCCAACTACTTGGAAGAAAATTGCCCCAACACATGCGATTGTCGATGTACCGAATCCAATCAGGAAATCACGTTCACGACCATCAAAGAAACCAGTAATGATATCAATGGATAAAGGTAAAGTTATACCAACACCAAGGCCTAATATACCGCGGAAAACAATAATTGCGAATAGATTGCTTAAGAAGAATGGCATGATACCACCGATTAAGAATAAAATTAAACCGGTCATTAATAATGCACGTTTAGAAAATTTATTTGCTAGCTTACCATAGAAAAGGGAAGGAAAAATTTGAAGCAAACCTGGCATTGTCGCAATTAACATAACAGTAGTAGGGCTAAACTCCGGGAAGGCTACAATAAGGTCTGCCATAATTGATCCCGCTACACCAGCAGCTACGTCTTGGAAAGCGATCAGGACAATTAAAAACTTTAAAAAACCTCTTTTGGATGTTGGAAACATTAAATACCCCCTAATTTTTATTTTGTTTGAATCTTAAAGACTTAGCATGTTGTGCAAAATACCCCCCTCAATCGATTGAATATTCAGATATTAACATGTAAGCCCTTTCACGGTAACGATAATAATTTGCGGAAAAGTATTTTTTAATTAAACAAAAATTGTTAAATAACGTTACGGAGTTCTTTGTCTGAATGCGTTTTTAATAATCGAAAGTAACCACAAATAAAAAAGAGTACAAAACTACGGAAATACCGTTGTTCTGTACTCGAAATTCAGTTATTCTATTTCAATTTCACCTAAAACTATTAATGATTCGATTAAAAGGATTAATTCAAAGAGGTTTTTAGAGCTGCGCAGGTTCCGATCGAGCAATTCTTCAATTTTTTGAATTCGGTAAACAAGCCCGCTCATCGATAAATTCAAGTCAACCATTGTCAGATTTAGGTTTCCGTTATGATTTAAAAATGTGTATAAAGTCTTCAAAAATTCGTCTCTTTTATTTGGTTTTAATGACAGAATAGGTTCCAGCTCACGATGAGCCAATTTCACTATAATATCGCTGTTTTGGTGATTAATTAACGAACCAAGTATATTCGTATTCTCGAAATATACAATCATGTCCCGCTTATTAATATTTAAAGAAGAAATTGCCTGACGATGTGCTTCCACAATGTCATCAATATCATTAATGACGCGGCTTAGTCCAATACGGAAATCATAATTTCTGAATTTGCGCTGCAAATGCTTCAATATATTTTGGAAAATATCATCGGTATCATCCTTTTTAGGGAACAAAAATACAATTTCATCCTGGAATTCTGTAATGAAAATCGATGTTTGATGCATTTCCAAATAGACAATGACTGACTGAATAATTTTTGAAATAGTGGATGCTTCATGAACGGGTATTCCTTTTTTAGTGATGCCAAGACTTCCGATATAAAAATCTTCATTTAAATCAATTTGTAGGAGGTAACTGCGGCTGATCATACTTTTCTTTGATGTATACTGCTGCTGCAGCAACTGTTCAAAAAAGTAAGCTTTAATATTTTCAGTCGCTTCCAGACTCGATTTTTCATTTAAATAACAAAGGGAGATGGAAACAGCCGAGCGTTGTAAATAATGCATTTCTTCTTTAAAATTCGTATCCTGCGAAAAATATATGAATGATATATAACCGATAATTTGCTTCTGTACGATAATCGGACTAATTAACCGGGTATGTTTCGGACAATCTACCTGACTTGGCTGCATAGGGTCGATTGGCTGGATTAAGATTTTTCCGGACTTCGTTTGGGGCATTTGCTGAATAAAGTCGTCTTTAATAAAATCCAGCTGCTCCTGAGTCATACCGATCGAGTGGTGTGTATTAAAGCTTAAATCCTGTACGATAGCAGGTATATTCAACGTATTGTAGATAGTTTCCAAAATCTGGTCGATATGCATTCCCTGTGAAATACCCAATGTTAAGTTGTTATGGAAAGTCGATACCTTTTCTGTATGTTTCTTCTCTTCGAAAAGCTCCATATATGTTTTGTTCAAGTCATCGATCATACGCGTCTGACTAATTTTCTTTAAGTCGGATTGAGTTTCAGGATCCCAATGCTCCAGCATGCGCATTTCAAATGCACAATGCTCGTCTCCTTTGGCACGACAAGTCATTTCCACAATATATACTTCCTTTTTCGTCAAATAAGAGGTAAAGCCGCTTGAATAACCGGCCAATGTATGACAAATACAAGAATCGCTTTGCCCGAAATGTTTCAGGTGCTCCTCAACTTCATAAGAATTAACCCAAATTCCTTTAGCGTACATATACTTGACCGTATCATCAGAGTGTAACTGTAAAACTCTTTCCGAAAGGAGATCTGTAATTTGTCCGGAGGCAAGATGATACCCAACAGCACTGTTTAATTTTTCGGTTAATGTAAGTGGTAAATAATCGACTTCTTTTGCGTGAGTAATACCAATATTCCAGCCGTAACGCTGTAAGAAAAATTTTGCGTACTCAAGGCCTAAGCTTTCGATTAATTCCTTCCTTAAAATCCCAAATGTATTAGTAGTAGTGTACAACGCTTTATCTACATAAGATGAGCCAGTCATTTTCAACCTCCTGAATATTCGGAATATTAACTATTTTTAAATGAAACATACCACACTTTACATTGAAATGAGAAGATAATTTTTAATTTTTGTTAAATATTAGTAAAAAAATTACTATTTTCAACTTGTTATTATTTTTTATAGAAACTTTAATTCGGGTTCTGTCACTACGATTTTTTCAAATATAACGTATTAAAATTATTATCCGAAAAGCTGCTCTACATAGAAAAAGCGTTTAATTAAATTGGAAAAATGATTGCCGTATAGATGAAACAAAAAGGCTTGAACAATCTATAAAAATCGTATTTTTATATGATTGGACGTTTGCTGTACGATCAAGATTCGTTAATTTTTACTTATATTTGATTGTAAATTCCATAGATATTCACCATATTATTCGTAATTTAAAACCGTAATATTGGATTTAACAAATAAAAGGAGTTGAAATGATGACGACAGCGCTTACAGAAAGACAAATTGAAGTAATGAATAAAATGCAGGAGATTGCAGCGAATGTTCGTAAACGTGTAAAGGAAACAGAGGAGATTAGAAGAATACCAGAAGCGACAATGCAGGAATTGAAAGATTCTGGCTTAATGTATATTTTACGTCCTGAACGATACGGTGGTTTACAGGCAAATGTCGAAACTTACAGCCAGGTCATTATTGAACTATCGAAAGCATGTGCTTCAACTGGATGGATTGCTTCTCTTTGTGCAATTCGCGATATTATGGTGGCGGAATCATTCAGTGAAAAGGCCCACTTGGAAATTTTCTCTGACAACCCGGAGGATGTATTATTTGCAGGTGTATATGAACCAAGATCTTGCACTGTACGGAAAGTGGAAGGCGGTTACCTTGTTGAGGAAGGTCACTGGATGTTCTGTTCAGGTTCACTGCATGCGACATGGGGTTACTTCGGTATGTATACAAAAGATGAGAACGATAACATTTTAGAGCAGCTGTTAATGACAGTACCATTTGATGTACTGGAAATTGAAGACGACTGGCATACGTTAGGTCTTCGAGGAACGGGCAGTAATGCGGTGAAAATGAAAAATGTTTTCGTACCGGAACACCGAGTTACATCATTTGTGAAAATTTTAGACGGAGATTTCCAATCACCGCATTTACGCGATATTCCATTATATAACTCTGCACTGTTCCCATGTTTAATTTTATCATTGGGCTTACCGGGTCTTGGTGTTGTGAAAGAGATGCTCGATAATTTCAAACAATCATTACCGTACCGTACTGCCCAGCATATGGGTGTGAAAATGATTAAAGATGCGGCAAGCACACATCAGTTATTAGCAACAGCTGAGTTAAAAGTAGAAACTGCTGAACTTTACTTTATGAATTTAGCAAAATCGATTGATGAGTGGGCAGCAAAAGGGGAGATTATGCCAAAAGATTTACGCCTGAAAGCTTTGGCGGATATTGGCTACGCAAATGAAATGCTGAATGACGCGGTTCAGGCAATTTTAAAAGCGAGCGGATCCGGCTTTGTATATGATGCCAGCCCGATGCAGCGTCTCCTTCGTGATTTCTTAACATTAAACTCCCACCGTTCATTGTCACCGGTTATTACGAGAGAAAACTATGGCAGACAATTAGCAGGTTTACAGCCAAATCAAATTCGTTATTAAGTAAATATTTACGGATTTTTCAGAAAAAACAAAAAAGTTTTCTTGTAGTTTGAGAGTTGTGAATTAAAGTACAGTTACTTTTAAGTAAGGGGGCTAAGTGAATGAAACAAGCAATAGCAAAATTAGGGTATGTCGCATTACAGTCTTCGAATGTGGAAGCATCATTGCATTTTTTCCAAGATGTTATCGGCCTTGAGCTAACAGAACAGATTGGAGATACGTATTATTTACGGGCGTGGGGAGACTTCCAGCACCATACACTGTCCATTGCGCCAGGTGAAGCAGGTCGGGTAACCCATATCGGTTTCCGTACAAAGCGCAAAGAGGATGTTGCTTTATTCGCGGATCAATTAGGCGGAAAAGGCTATGAAATTGAGCATATCGCTGCTTGGACAACACCGGGAATCGGTGAAGCAATCCGTTTTACAGCACCATCTGGACATCGATTAGAACTTTACTATGATATTGAAAAACCGGTTGTGGAAGAAAGCCGTCGCTCTGTCCTGAAAAACCAAACGTATAAATCATACAACAAGGGCGCTTCTCCTCGACGTCTTGACCACGTTAATATTCATACTGATGCGGATTCAAGTGTCACTTATAAATTCTTCACGGAAGAACTTGGTTTCCGGATCAATGAATGCGTTGAAACAGAAGAAGGGGATATTTTAGCCGGTTGGATGAGTGTAACACCATTGGTACATGATGTCGCTTTAGTATCTCATGAAAAACTTGAAACAACAGCGCGATTCCACCACATTTCTTACTGGCAAGACAACTCAGGCGATTTGCTGCGAGCTGCAGATATTTGCAAAGAGCACGGACTGCAAATTATAGGACCTGGAAAACATAGCATTTCACAGGCAATTTACTTATATGTGATCGATCCTGGAAGCGGTTGCAGAGTGGAGCTGTTTACAGGCGGCTACTTAATTTTCGAGCCGGACTGGGAAACAGTTGTATGGCGTCCCGAAGAACGTGCATTTGGAAACACTTACTGGGGGGACAGCATTACAGGCAATCCGCTTATTGTCCCAACAATTGATGCAACAGGTATTAAAGAAAAGAAAGCAGTTCCAGCATTAGAAGTATAGGAGGATGAAAAATGACAGTAGCAAATGAAGTGACAATCAGATCAGGTCACGTGAAAACAGGTAAATATACATCATTTGTCCATGAGGCAGGTTCAAAGACAAATGAAACGATTCTATTTTTACACGGTTCAGGTCCTGGTGTAACATCAATCGCCAACTGGAGTTATGCATTAAATGACTGTGGAAATGATTTTCACTGTTTAGCACCTGACCTATACGGTTTTGCGGATAGTGATCATCCGGATGAACCGCTAAAAAACCGTCAATTATGGATGGATTGCTGGGTTGAGCAATTAATTGAGCTGCTAGATTACTATGAAATCGAAAAAGCCCATGTAGTAGGGAACTCGTTAGGCTGTTCCATTGCGCTAGAACTGTTGCTTGAATATCCTGAACGTTTTGACCGCGTTGTATTAATGGGTCCGGGTGGCACACCAAATACGAAGCTAAGCTTAGAATTGGCTCGCGCAAAATCATTCTATGACAATCCTTCTAAAAAACGTTTACAACAAATTATGGGTTGGTTCGTTTACGATAAAGACACAATGCAACCGGTTATTGACGGTTTAACAGATGCACGCTATGCCAATGCGATGCGTGAAGAAGTGAAGCGCTCAAATAACTCAATTTTCTCAACGGCAGCTGTACCGATTCCAGTCGTAGCATTGAACCGCATTAACCATGAGATTTTATTAATTCATGGTCAAAACGATAAAGTATGCTCAATCGAATCAAGCTATTATTTAGCAGAACATATTCCGAATGCACAATTGCATGTATTCCCTCAATGCGGTCACTGGACACAAATCGAGAAGAAAGAGTCGTTCAATTATTTAATTCAACAATTCTTCAACCGTAAAATTTAAGTCTTTCTGAGTGTTTTCCGCTGAATGATAATAAAGCGCTTACAAAATGAAGTGGAAGTGATTTGAAAATGTTAAATGAACAAGCAGATATCGTCGTAGTAGGTGCCGGAAATGCCGCGTTATGCGCGGCCATTTCGGCAGCAGAACATGGCGCAAAAGTAACGGTACTGGAAATTTCCTCTGAAGAAGAAAAGGGTGGCAATACGACATACACGCACGGATCAATTCGCTTTGCTTTTAAAGATGGTGAAGAGGTTAGGCAATTGCTGCCGGATATGACGGATGAGGAATTTGCGATGACGGATTTCGGCAGCTATCCAAGCGAACAGTTTTTTGATGACGTATGCACAATGTCGAATTTTCGTACAGATTACGATTTAACATCGGTCATGACCGACAAGAGCTTTGAAACGATGCAATGGTTACTCAATCACAATATTAAATTCATCCCGATCTATGGTCGGCAGGCATATAAAATAGACGGAAAATTCAAATTTTGGGGCAACATGGTCATCGAAGCAGTCGGCGGCGGAAAAGGCTTAGTTGATGCGTTACATAATGAAGCCAATCGTTTAGGTATTACAATCCATTACAATACGGCGGCTGTTGATCTCGTCACAGAGCAGCGCAAAGTAAAAGGAATGATCGTCCGTCACGCAGGAGAAGAACGCCAGATTGACTGCCAGGCGGTCGTACTGGCAAGCGGCGGCTTTCATGCGAATGTCGAAATGCGTACAAAGTATTTAGGGCCTGGTTGGGATACGGTTCATACGCGCGGCTGTAAGTATAACGTGGGAGACGGCTTACGGATGGCGATGCAGCTCGGGGCCCGTACTACAGGAAACTGGTCTGGTGCACACGCAGTTGGAGGCGACCGTTATTTGCCGGATTATAAGGAAGGCTTCCAGAAACTAAGCTATCCGTTCGGCATCCTCGTGAATAATGAAGGCAAGCGCTTTATAGATGAAGGCTCCGATTTCCGGAATTATACGTATGCCAAGCTGGGACGTGAAATATTAAAGCAGCCAGGGCAGTGTGCATGGCAAATTTTCGATGCAAAAACAAAACCTTTCCTGCGAGAAGAATACGAAGGGCGTCACGTTTCGAAAGTGTCCGCCCCTACGTTGGAGCAATTAGCCGAAAAGATGGACGGCATCAATAAAGATCATTTCCTGCAGGAAGTTCATGCATTTAATGCAGCGGTCAACCGTGATGCGGCATTCAACCCGAATATATTGGACGGCAAAGCAACAATTGGTTTGGACGTTCCGAAATCCAATTGGGCAAACCCGATAGAAGAAGGTCCTTTTGAAGCGTATGCCATCGGGTGCGGAATTACATTTACTTACGGTGGTTTGAAAATCTCGAAAAAAGCGGAAGTCATTCATAATGATTTCACAACAATAGATGGTTTGTATGCAGCGGGTGAAATTGTCGGTGGTTTGTATTACGACAATTATCCGGGTGGTGCGGGTTTAACTTCCGGTGCGGTATTTGGCCGCATTGCAGGTGAACAGGCCGCAAAATATAGCCGAAGAAAAATTACGATTTAAGGGAGGAAATTTTATGACAATTATAGAGCGCAAAGTAAAAACAGGCGATTACGAAACATTTATTATGGAGGGCGGCATCGGAAATAAAGATGCGGTTATTTTAATCCACGGATCTGGCCCTGGAGCAAATGGTAAAGCGAACTGGCAATTTGTCATCGATGAATATGCGGAAGATTTCCATGTAGTTGCCCTTGATCTATTCGGTTTCGGCAGCACGGACCATCCGGAAGAATATCCGGAAAACGGTGTGCAATGGATGTCGGTACGCGTGAAGCAAGTACTCGATTTAATGGATGCGTTGAACATTGAAAAAGCAAATCTGATCGGGAACTCTTTAGGCGGCGTTGTAGCAACATATTTGAACATGGCTGCTCCAGAGCGCTTCAATAAAATTGTTCTAATGGGTGCAGGTGTCTCGTTGTCACAGCCAACACCGGAACTGTCAAAACTGGCAAACTTCCATTTAGACCCGACAAAAGAAAACTTGCGCAACTTACTGAGCTGGTTCGTCTATGACCTGGATCGTATGCAGGATTTTGTGGACCAAGTAGTAGAGGCACGTTGGGAAGCATTCCAACGTCCGGAGATCCAACGTTCATACCGTGAAAACTTTACACGTTCAACAATGATAGAATTCCAAATTCCGCAAACGGCACTGGAGCGTATGCAAAATGAATTTTTATTAATCCATGGTTACCACGATCGTTTCGTGCCAGTACAAAGCAGCCTTTATGCGCTGGAACATTTACCAAATGCAGAGTTGCACATCATAAAAAGATGTGGTCACTGGGCAATGATCGAACAGCGTGAAGAATTTTTACACGCGACAAAGCACTTTTTCACAAAGGATAAAAAAGAAGTACATTCTTAAACATAATAGGGGGCTATATCATGGGAGAAACAGTAGTAAGTACATTATCTGTAAGCGAAATGCTTGTTGAGAACGCTCGCCAGCTCATTCCAAAATTACGTGAAGCAACATTGGAAATCGATAAAAACAGCCAAATTCCAGATGAAATCATTCAGGAAATGCGTGAAAAAGGATTATTGAAGGTTTTACGACCAAAAATCTTCGGTGGACATGAAACAAGCATGCAAAATTACTTTGATGTCGTAACTGAAATCAGCCGCGGAAATCCGTCTGCCGGATGGTTCACAGCGTTAAGCAATATTCGCGATTACATGATTTCATATGTATATGGCGAAAAAGCGCTAGCAGAAATTTTTGGGCCAAACCGTGATAATGATGTGATTTTAGCAGGGAACTTTAAACCGATCCGTATCGATATTGAAAAAGTTGACGGGGGTTACTTCATTAAAGACGCACAGTGGCCGTTCGTATCGGGTGCTCCGTACGCTGACTGGTTCTACTGTGGCGCACCGGTTGACGATGGCAATGGTGGAATTGAAATGGCGATTTTAATCGTGCCTCGTGAAGATGTAACAGTTTTGGATGACTGGGATGTAGTCGGATTAAAAGGGTCAGGCAGTAACAGTATTGTCATTAAGGAAGTGTTTGTCCCGGATCACCGGATTTCATTAGACCGCTTAGCACAGCAGCGTCATTATATGATCGATGAATTAAAGGATAATCCGTTATACCGCACACCATTCGTACCGTCACTGACATTATCGATTGCAGCGCCGGTATTAGGTACTGCTCTTGGCGGATTCGATGTCCATATGGAACGAGTGAATAAAGCCGGAATCGGCAATACATTCTACAACAAAATGTCGGATGCACCACTAACGCATTTACAGATCGCAGAAATCGATATGAAATTGGAGTGCGCAAGGTCATTATTCGAAAATGCGATTGAAATTTTAGACGAATATTCAACGAGCGGCAAAGAATTTACGCAAAAAGTGAGTATTCGCATTAAGGCTCAATACGGCTATGCCAACCAATTATGTAAGGAAGCCTATGATTTGATGCTGGCAGGAGCAGGTTCGGTATTTGCTTACAATAATAACGTATTCCAGGCATTTTACCGCGACTTTATTACGATGCATTTACATGCATTCATTACACCGTCAAGCTTGCTTGAAACACATGGACGTTTAATGGTGGATCTAGAGCCAAACACATATTTCGCATAGATAAATAATCAAAAAGGGGAATGCACTATGACAAATCCGGAAATTTCAAAACTTGGCCACTTTGGTTTAGTTAGTACAGATTTAGAAAAATCACTTTGGTTTTTTAAAGAAGTAATTGGACTTGAAGAAACAGAAGAAGCAGACGGTGTTCACTATTTACGTGCATGGGGTGACTTCGAGCACCATACATTAACACTTCGCGCTGGTGAAGAGTCTCGCCTTGATCATATTGCATGGCGTACAAAGCGTCCGGAAGATGTAGATGCTTTTGCGGAAAACCTGCAAAAAGAAGGAATCGAAATCAACTGGGTAGAGGAAGGCACGGAAAAAGGCCAAGGAAAAGCATTCCGCTTCCAGCTGCCTAGTAAACATACATTCGAAATTTATTTTGATATGGAAAAAACATTGGCTGCACCGGAAACACGCTCTGTATTAAAAAATCAGACGCATAAATCATGGAATAGAGGTGTATCGCCGCGCCGTATTGACCATGTGAATCTATTAAGCTCTATCCCTGCAAATGAATTTTCAGATTTTATGATACAACATTTAGGCTTTAACTTACGTGAATATGTGGAAGCACCGGACGGCAGCTATTTAGGCGCATGGTTAAGTGTAACACCACTCGTACACGACATCGCATTCAGCTTTGATCCGCATTCCGCTTCTACACATGAAGTACACCATATTTCATACTGGTTGGATAATGCACAGGATTTATTGCGCGCAGCGGATATTTTAAAGGAAAACGGTATTGAGTTTAAAGGTCCAGGAAAACACGGTATTTCACAGGCAATGTACATTTATGCAATTGACCCTGGCAGTGGCGTACGTCTGGAAATCTTCACAAACGGTTACTTAATTTTCGAGCCGGATTGGGAGCCAATTCGTTGGACACTAGATGAGATGAGCTTAGGTTTCACTTATTGGGGCGATCAAATGGACAATAACCCTGAAAATAACCCGACAATTAAAGCGTAACAATGTTTCGCGGTATAGCGGATAGTTTACGAAGTGAAAATATAATCTGCAAAGAGGAGGCTTCATTATGATGGATGATCGTTTATTTAGAAATGCGATGGGTAAGTTTGCGACAGGTGTTACCGTCATTACAACAGAGCACGATAAACAAGAGCATGGGATGACAGCGAATGCATTCATGTCTGTTTCTTTAGAGCCGAAGCTGGTTGTGATTTCAATCGGTGAAAAAGCGCGCTGCCTGCCAAAAATTAAAGAGAGCGGCATCTTCGGTGTCAATATTTTAGCTGAAGATCAACAAGATTATTCAATGGTTTTTGCCGGTCAAAAGAAAGATGAAGTAGTAGAGGTAACTTTCGAGCGTTTAGCAGGTGTACCGGTTTTACAAGGTGCCATTGCACAGATCAGCTGTGATGTTGTATCGGAGTACGTTGAAGGCGATCACACATTGTTCATCGGCAAAGTACGGGATATTAAGCTGGATGATTCGAAAGAGCCGTTACTATTCTATGCGGGCAAATACCGTTCATTAGAAACAATTACTGTATAACAGGGGGATTAAAATTGGATATTCAACAAGCTGCTAATGCATTATTAACTGCTGAACGTTCGAAACAGCCAATTGAACCTTTTACGTCGTCAACTGATATTTCAGTTGACGACGCTTATCATATTCAGCTGTTACAAATTAAAGAGAAATTGAAGGAATCTGAACTGGTAGGCATGAAGGTTGGATTGACGAGCGAAGTCATGCAAAAGATGTTCAATGTAGACACGCCTGATTTCGGGCACATTTTGAGCACGATGGTTTATGAAAATAACAGTACAATTTCGAAATCGCAGTTTATTCAACCGAAAGTAGAATTCGAAATTGCTTTTTTATTAAAAGAAGATTTAAAGGGCCCGAATGTGACAGTCGAACAAGTATTACAGGCAACAAAAGCGATTGCACCGGCAATTGAAATTATCGATAGTCGCATTATGGACTGGAAATTTAAATTTGAGGATACGGTTGCAGATAACGGTTCATCTGCCGGCGCAATTATTGGTACACCATCTGATTTACCATCTTTTGAAGAACTCGCGAACATTCCGATTGTCGTGAAGAAAAATGGTGAAGTGATCGATCAAGGTGTAAGCAATGCGGTAATGGGGAACCCGGCGAAAGCGATTGCCTGGCTTGCCAATATGTTGAGTGAATATGATATTTCACTGAAAGCGGGTCAATTCATTTTAGCGGGTGCGATTACAGCGGCAGTATTTTTCGATGCAAATGACGAGTTTGAAATTGATTTCGGTAATTATGGACAGTTGAAAGTACAGTTTACAGATTGAGGATTGAGGTGAGCAAATTGACGAAGTTAAAAGTAGGTATCATCGGTTCAGGGAATATCGGGACGGATTTAATGTATAAAATTGAGCGTTGTGATGCACTGGAGATGGCGGTCATGGTAGGTATTGATCCGCAGTCGGAAGGTTTGGCACGTGCACGTGACCGTGGCTATATTGCAATCGAAAATGGTATTGAAGGGTTTAAATCACAGTTAGATCAAGTAGATATCGTTTTTGATGCGACGAGTGCCTATGCTCACAGAGAGAATTACGAGGTTATTAAAGCTGCAGGTAAAAAGATGATTGATTTAACACCGGCAGCAATCGGGCCGTTCACTGTCCCGCCGGTGAATTTAAGTGAGCATTTTGAAAAAGACAATGTCAACATGGTAACTTGCGGTGGACAGGCGACGATTCCGATTGTGGCAGCAATCTCACGTGTTGTACCTGTTGACTATGCAGAAATCGTTGCAACGGTTGCAAGTAAAAGTGCGGGCCCAGGTACACGGGCGAATATTGATGAATTTACACGGACAACTGCAAATGCAATTGAAGTAGTCGGCGGTGCGAAAAAAGGGAAAGCAATTATCATTTTAAACCCGGCAGAACCGCCTATTATGATGCGTGATACAGTGCATGCGCTCGTAGCGGAGACAGGGAAAGAAGATGGAATTCGCGCTTCTATTAAAGAGATGATTGAGGAAGTAAAAACATACGTCCCGGGTTACCGTCTATGTGGTGAACCGATTTTTGAAGGTAATAAAGTATCAGTTTTATTAGAAGTGGAAGGGATTGGCGATTTCTTCCCGCCTTATTCAGGAAATTTGGACATAATGACGGCAGCTGCTGCACGTGTAGCAAATGAATTAGCCAAAAATCTAATAGCGCAAGGAGCGGTTGTGCGATGAGAGACATTCATATTTTAGACGTATCGTTACGAGACGGCAGTCACTCCATGAAGCATCAATATTCCGAGCAACAAGTACGTGACATTGCGAGAGGATTAAATCAGGCGGGTGTTGAGTATTTTGAAGTTGCACATGGTGATGGCTTAGGCGGATCGAGCTTGCAGTACGGTCTGTCTGCTGTGGACGAGCTGAAGTTAATCGAAGCCGCAGCCGCTGAATGTACCGATTCAAAAGTAGCTGTCTTACTTATTCCCGGCATCGGAATTAAGGATGATTTAAAAAATGCCGTGAATGCAGGCGCAAAAATGGCACGTGTTGCAACACATGTGACAGAAGCTGATATTTCAGCACAGCATATCGCCTATAGCCGTGAATTGGGACTGAAAACTGCCGGATTTTTGATGATGGCACATATGGCTCCGACAAGCGTCATTGTCGAGCAGGCTAAATTATTTGAAAGCTACGGTGCAGAAATCGTGTATGTGACAGATTCTGCAGGTTACCTTTTACCAGATCAAGTGACGGAACGCATTCGGGCATTAAAAGAAAATATCAGCTGTGAAATCGGATTCCATGCACATAATAATATGTCACTGGCGATGGCGAACTCTTTAGCGGCAATTGATGCGGGCGCTACTTATATTGACGGCTCATTACGTGCATTAGGGGCAGGCAGCGGCAATACGCAAACCGAAGTATTAGTTGCGGTATTACAACGGATGGGCATTCAAACAGGTGTTGATCTGTACAATATTATCGATGTCGCAAATGACATCGTCGCACCTATTTTACCGCGTCCTCAGGAAATTTCAGGTTCGAGCTTAATTATGGGTTATGCAGGGGTGTATTCTAGCTTCTTACTCCATACAGAAAAAGCTTCCAAACAATTCGGTGTTGATGAGCGAGATATTTTAGTTGAGCTGGGACGCCGTAAAACAGTAGGCGGACAGGAAGATTTAATTTACGAAGTGGCACAGAGTTTGCGGAAATAATGAGAAGCTGTGTTCACAATACATTTATATATGAAACAAACCGATAATTTTTGAATGCTACCTTAATATATATGAGGTAGCTTTTTATTCATCTCATATTTTTAAATACTTATATAGATAGAGAAGGTGAGCGCATGAAGATTTGTGGGAAATACCGCGCAAAATTTGCAGACGGTCCAATCTGGCATCAGGCATACGGTGTGATTTGGCTTGATATTGCGAATAAAAAAATCATCACATTCAATCCGGAAACGGAAAAAGAAGATGTGTATGATGCAATGGGATGGATTCAATCGATCATCCCGACTACAGATGGTCAGTTTATTGGAGTTTATAAAGACGGCCTCTATTTTATCAATTTTAAATTAGGTCTGAAAAAACCGTTTGTTTTGCCGCCCGATCTGTCTGAAATACATTTTTTAAATGACTCTAAATGTGGACCGGATGGACGACTATGGGTAGGCTCTACAGATGGTTTTTTTAAGAAATTTAAAGAAACACCGCAAACTGCATTTTCCAACTATCCATTCGAAAATGCAAAGTTAATGTCCATTGATGCAGAAGGCAAAATTCAGACGCATTTATCAAAAGTAGCGATATCAAATGGTTTAGAGTGGGATCGCAAAACAAATAAATTTTATCATATCGATTCGTCGAAACATGCAATCTTTCAATATGAATTATCAGAAAACGGACAGCTGCTATTTGAAAAGATTGTTTATACTTTCAAAATGGACGAAGGGTATCCTGCGGGCATGACGATCGATAGTGAAGGCAATTTATATGTAACTTTATTTAAAAGCGGTCTTATGGCAAAAACGAGTAAGGAACAAACCCGTGTTGTATGTATTAGTCCACAGGAACAGCAGATTAAAGGAGAATTCATCATCCCTGTTTCCCATGTCACTTCCTGCACAATCGGCGGAAAAAATTTGAATCACTTATATGTGACAACAGCCTATGAAGCATTGCCGGAAGCGCGAGTTAAAGAGGAACCGCTAGCAGGCTATTTACTGCAGTTTCCGATAAAAACGACAGGTGTATTACCGTATGAGTTTATGCTGGCGAACAGCGGTAGTGATTCTTGAAATTCAGTAATTTTTTACTAAAAGTTAGATTTTTCTGAATAAAAGTTTCCTAGATATCAAAAAGTACATTTTGTAACATTGAAAACAATAACAACCTTAAACAGGTTACTCATATCCATCATTTTGAGGGGGAATTGCAGTGGCACCAGAAATCGCTAAATTAGGACATGTTGCTTTAGTGTCAACAGATTTGGAAAAGTCATTAGTTTTCTTTAAAGAGGTTATTGGATTGGAAGAAACAACTGAAATTGATGGTGTTCACTATTTGCGTGCCTACAGTGATTTTCAGCACCATACATTGAGCATTGAAGCCGGTGAAAGTGCTCACGTCAAACATATCGGCTGGCGTACAAAAACAGCTGAATGTGTTCAAGGCTTCAAAGAACTTTTAGACGAGCAAGGAATAGATGTTAAGGAATATCCAAAAGGCACAACACCGGGCATCGGTAATTCGATCCGTTTTCAATTACCAAGCGGCCATACATTTGAACTCTATTATGACGTTGAAAAATCAAAAGCTGCATCGGATAAAGCTTCGATTCTAAAAAACCAAGTATATAAATCATGGAATAAAGGGATATCGCCTCGTCGATTTGATCATGTAAATATTCATACGACGACAGATGTAGATAAAACCTATGCATTTTTAACAGAAGTGCTCGGCTTCAATATGCGTGAATATTTACGTGGCGATGACGGCATTTTGGCAGGGTGGATGAGTGTGACACCCCTTGTACATGATGTGGCGATGATAAAAAAGGAAACGCTTCCAACACCGGCCCGTCTCCACCATATCTCGTACTGGCTGGATGATACACAGGATATTTTACGTGCTGCAGATATTTTAAAAGAAAACAATCTGCCATTTATCGGTCCAGGGAAACACGGTGTATCTCAGGCAATCTATTTATATGTAATGGATCCTGGAAGTGGTTGCCGTGTGGAATTATTCTCGGGTGGTTACCTGATTTTCGAACCAGATTGGGAACCGGTTGAATGGACATTGGAAGAACGTGCCTTAAGTAATACATATTGGGGCGACAGTGTACAGGATAAAGAATTAAATAATATTACGATTGAAGCAAGGTAAGGACTTAAGGAAACCTCTAAATTACGCCATTTTAGAAAGGTAGTGAAGAAGCATGAAAACAATTATCGTAAATGAAAAAAATCTACCGATTGTCCAGCAAAATAGCGAACCGGCAGTAATGGCATTAGGATTTTTTGATGGTGTGCATAAAGGCCATCAGCAAGTGATTTTAGCAGCCAGAAAAAAAGCCCGGAAAAAAGGCTTGAAATTGGCTGTGATGAGTTTTTTCCCCCATCCGAAAACGGTCTTTTCAAATGAAGAAGTAGACTATTTAATGCCGATGGAGAAAAAGGCCGAACGCTTTCAGTCATTAGGTGTCGATTTGTTCTATATTGTGGATTTTACGAAATCGTTTGCTGCTCTTCAGCCGAAGCAATTTGTACAGCAATATTTAGTGGGGCTTCAAGTGCAGTATGCTGTAGCAGGTTTTGATTATACGTACGGAGCTAAAGGAGCCGGTACGATTGCGACGATCCAGTCAGACAGCGACTGCAAAATAAAAGTTGATGTTGTAAAGCGTTTTGCCATTTCAGGTGAAAAGGTGAGCTCGACATGCATTCGTGAAAAGCTGAAACGGGGCTATGTCGAGGAAGTAACGGCGTTATTAGGAAAGCCGTATAGCGTTCAATACTCGATGAAACACGGGTTGCACGACTACTATACACTTCCTCAATGCGGAGAATACTATGTCACGATTTTAGCCGGCAAGCGCGCGATTTCGCAGAAAGTTTATATAAAGAATTCACAGGACATTATTTTTTACCATGATTTAAATATTGAAGATTGTTCGATTTATTTCCATCAACGCGCTACCCAAAAATACCAAGAAATTAGTTGAGAGGCTGGTTAAACTTGAAAAAAACAGAGATGTTTCAACAGTTATTAGCAAGTAAAGACACATTTATATTACCGGGCGCCTTTGATGCAATGACAGCCCGTATTATCGAAGAAACGGGATTTAAGGCCATTTATGCAACAGGGGCCGGCATTTCAAATGCACAGCTTGGCTGGGCTGATGTAGGGCTGACGACTTTAACGGAAATCGCCCAGGTCGTTTCCTGGATGAGTGAAGTGACATCGATTCCGATTGTTGTTGATGCAGATACAGGCTTTGGTAATGCCATCAATATGCAGCGAACGGTAAAGGTGCTGGAAAAAGCCGGTGCGGCTGCTTTGCAAATCGAAGACCAGGTAATGCCGAAAAAATGCGGTCATTTCAACGGTAAAGAAGTGATTTCACAAGATGAAATGGTCGGAAAAATTAAAGCTGCCCTTGATGCACGTACCGATGATCAGTTAGCAATCATTGCCCGTACAGATGCATTAGGTGTCCTTGGTTTCGATGAGGCGATTGAACGAGCAAATGCTTATAAAGAGGCAGGTGCACACGCAATTTTTGTGGAAGCGCCAACTACGTATGAGCAACTGTCGCGTATTACAAAAGAGGTACCGGGTATCCCGCATATTATCAACCTTGTGGAAGGTGGTAAAACGCCTTTAGTATCACGTCAGGAAGCGCAAAATTTAGGCTTCCAGATTATGCTGTGTGCGAATTCGGCTTTACGCGGTGCGATTAAAGGTGCTACGGACGCCATGCAAATTTTAATGCGTGATGAAAGCCAGGAAAACATTCATGATGTCATTTGCACATGGGAACAACGACAAGAATTGTTTAAGTTAAAAGAAATTCAACAACTGGAAAAACAATATTCTTAATATTCGGAAAGATGGTGTGGATATGAGCGGAGTGGACTATGATTTAGTCATTGTAGGTTGCGGGGCAGCAGGAACAGCATCTGCATTAGCTGCAGCTGAACAAGCGAAGGAACAAAATGAAGATTTAACGATTGCCATTTTAGAGCGTGCACCTTTTGAACAGCGCGGTGGAAACACACGCTGGACGGCTGCTTATATGCGTATGGAAAATATCGATAAGCCGGCAGATGGTCTTGTTGAGGATATGGTCTCATTTTCAGATTCATTCATGGATCGTGCCTATGCCGAAACATTACGTGATGAAGCAGGAGAAACATTACGTTGGGTGGAGTCGAAAGGTGTTGAATTTGACTATTTGCCGACGATGTTTTTGACAGCATCAAGACCCCGTCTGTTACCAATTGGCGGAGGACGCGCGATTATTGATGCACTCACTTTACGCGCACGTGCATTAGGGGTAGAAATCATTTATGAAACTACAGCATGGGATTTAACGCTTGATGATGAAGGAGCGGTCAATGGCATTAAAGTACGTATGGCTGACGGATCATCAATCGTACTGAAAACAAATGCGGTCATTTTAGGTGCGGGCGGTTTCCAAGGAAATAAGGAAATGATGGCACAGTATATCGGCAGGGATGCACATAAAATTCCCCCTGTATCTGAAGGTGGCCTGTTTAACAAAGGCGAGGCAATTCGTATGGCACTAAAAATCGGGGCTGCCGGAAAAGGGCAGTTTGATGCTTTCCATGCCGAAACAGTTGACCCGCGCAGTAAACGCGAAGAAGCGGGCGTTATGTTGTTCCCGTATGCCATTCTCGTGAATAAGCAGGGAAAACGCTTTACGGATGAAGGGGTTACGACTATTGATGAGCAGTATGAGGAAGTGGCACGTAAAATCTTTTACCAATGCGAAGACCACATCGCCTACATGATTACCGACCAAAAGATGTACAACATCCCGAATTATGAAGAGGCGCTGCAAACCGATATCCCGGCAATCGTCGGAGAAACGATTGAAGATATCGCAAATCAAATCGGCGTTAATGCCGAAAATTTAAAGCACACAATCGATGAATTCAATGCAGCATGTCCAACAGGTGAATTTATTTATAACCGGGTCGATGGCCTTGCAACAACTGATTTGGAATTAAATAAATCGAACTGGTCCATTCCGATTAATGAAGGTCCGTTTATAGCGTATCCGATTATTTGCTGCAACGTATTTACAAATGGCGGATTAGCGACAGATTTAAATGGACGTGTCGTAACAGGTGATGAAGTAGCGATTCCGGGCCTTTATGCTGTAGGTGAAACTTCAGGTGTGTATTACGGCAAATATCCGGGCGGTACATCGGTGCTGCGCTGTTTAGTATTCGGTCGCCGTGCAGGGCATGATGCGGTGCGTTATATTGCGGAAAAGGAAAAGTCTTATCAATAGGAGGCTCATATGGAATTACTAGGTAAAGTAGCGCTTGTGACAGGCGGAGGCCGGGGCATCGGCAAAGAATCAGCCTTATTATTAGCTTCAAAAGGTGCGAAAGTTGCTGTTTGCGCGCGTAATGAACAAGAGTGTGCAGAAGTGCAGCAGCTGATAGAAACAAAATATAATGTCCCTTCAATCGGAATTAAATGTGATGTTTCTGATTATGCACAAGTCCAGGAAGCTGTGGCTGTTGTCTCGAAGGAGCTTGGACCGATCGATATATTGATCAATAATGCAGGGGCGATGGCATTGAAGCCATTTACGGAAACAACTCCCGATGAATGGATTAAAATGCACGACATAAATGTCCATGGACCGTACTACTTCTGCTTTGAAACGGTTCCGTCGATGATTGAAAGACGTACAGGAGCGATCATAAATATTTCTTCCATCTGGGGAACAAAAGGCGGCCCAAACCGCAGTGCCTATATTTCTTCCAAACATGCGGTAATCGGGTTTTCAAAAGCATTGGGTGAAGAATTAAAACCATACGGGATACGCGTGAACGCTGTTTGCCCGGGGCCGGTTGATACACAAATGACCAATGAACTTGGAGCGAACTTGAATAAAGACGGCTGGTTGGATGCCATTGATATTGCCAATGTCATCGTCGACCTTGTACTCCCAAAAAGCAGAGCGATTACTGCCACTTCAGTAGAAGCTTTCGGATTTGGTGCACCAGTAGGTTTAGCTAAATAACAATGAAAAGGGGATATTAAAATGACAGAATTAACATATTCATTCCGACAAAACACAGTTACTTTAGATTTAGCAAAGAAGATGTTAGAAAAGGCAGAGGAAAAAGGGAAAGAGCTAGGCATGAAGTTCGCGATTTCAATCGTTGATAAAGCCGGGAATTTAAAAGCATTTTCAGCTATGGACGGCGCACCGGTATTGGCTCTGGAAATCTCACAAAATAAAGCATTTTCAGCGGCAGCGTATAATCGTGCTACACATGAATGGTACGACCGTTTAAAAGATGATCCGCCACTAATGGAAGGTCTTGTTCATACGAATCGCCTCGTTATTTTCGGAGGCGGTTATCCAATTCAATTAGATGGTGAATGCATCGGAGGAATCGGTGTAAGCGGCGGTCACTATACACATGATATGCAAGTTTGCGAAGCCGCTCTTGAACTGTTGGCCGAAACAGTTAAGGAGGCGTAGTACGCATGGGCCGTGACCATCTTATAATCGTTGGTGCGGGTATGGCGGGACTTTGCGCGGCAGTGGAGGCTTCTGCTGCTGGCGCAAAGGTCATTGTCCTAGAAAAACAAGCTGAAATTGGCGGCAGTTCTTTATTAAGCGGCTGTTTTATGGCATTTGCCGAGACGGATTTTCAGAAGAAGCTCGGAATTGAAGATACAACAGAAAGCTTAATGGAGGATTTTCTCGCTGTAGGTCATTATAAAAACAAACGTATACTCATTGAGGCGTACGGTAAACATCAGCTTGCTACATACAACTGGCTTGTCGAACAGGGAGTCCAATTCCAGACATGCCAAGCTGTAAGTGGACATTCCAACCCGCGCGGACATACGATCATTCCTAGCCAGGCGATTGGCCAATTACGTGCAAATGCTGAAGCAAACGGTGTAGTAATAAAAACAAATGCACCCGTTGTACGTTTACTAAAAGACAGTGGGCAAGTTTTTGGTGTTGTATACGAAGAGAACGGTGAGCAGGTCGAACTTACTACGGATTACGGTGTCCTGTTAACAGCGGGCGGCTTTTCTCAAAGTGAAGAGCTGCTGGCACAGTTTGCTCCGCAGTTAGCGAACACTGTACGTCTCGGTGGTGCCGGTAATAAAGGTGACGGGATTAAACTAGCTGCTTCGGCAGGTGCATGGCTGGAAGACTTTACTTATTTGAAGGGCACATACGGCTTTCATCCAACATCGACAAATGCTAAAAAGCGGCAGGCCCATACGTTTTATAAAGGCGGCATCATTGTTAATGAACTAGGAAAGCGTTTCGTGAATGAATCGATTTCATATAAGTTGCTTGGCGATGCAGCATTACAACAACCGAATTGCCGGAGCTATCAAGTATGGGATCAGACGGTCATGGACAAAAGTGTCGCAAATGATGCACTTTATGATTTTGACTTACTTTACAGAGAAGGTTTAATTGAAAGCTTTGACACAATTAATCAGTTAGCAGAGAAAGTAGGTCTACCAGTAGAAGCATTAAAGCAAACGATTTCTTCTTATAATACGGATGTGAAAAAAGGGCAGGATACAGCATTTGGCCGCACATCGCTCACACATAAATTCGGTACACCATCGGCAATCGAAACAGCTCCGTTTTATGTAATGGAAACAGCAACAGCGATGCTTGCTACGTATGCAGGTGTTCAAGTCGATGAACAGACGCATGTACTCGATCCATTCGGAGAGCCAATCAAAGGTTTATTTGCTGCAGGCGAAATGGTTGGAGGTTTCCACGGAGCAGGTTATATGACGGGAAGCTCGTTAGGAAAAGCTGCAATATTTGGTCGCATAGCTGCAAGAACAGCAATACAAGCAAACAAGCAGGAGGTACTTAAATGAAAATTTGGCACCAAAGCTTAACATCAATTGAAGATATTCCGGAATATCGCGATGCGGTCATTCAGCATATTTTAAAAATTGCGCGTCCAGATGTAGATGTCGTCCTTCACGGCATGACGAATGATACGTACCCTGAAAATTACCCCGGTCACTATATTACTTATAACTATTTGCAAAGCTTGCATAAGGAGCAGTTCATCCGCAATGCATTAATCGCGGAAAAAGCGGGTTATGATGCGGTGTTTATTGGAACAATTCCGGACGTCGGCTTAATTGAGGCCCGTGCACTTGTTGATATCCCGGTCATCGGGTATGGGCAAGCTTCAATGCATATGGCGTCAATGCTTGGATCCAAAATCGGAATCGTTAATTTCCTGGCGCCGTTAGCCGATCAGCTGCGTTTCAATGCTCAGCAATACGGGCTGGCGCAAAAGCTTGGACCGATCGTACAGGCGGATATCGGTTTTTACGATATTATGGAGGGCTATAAAAACCCTCAGCCAATCATCGATAAATTTATTGCAGCTGCTGAAATAGCAATAGCGCAAGGTGCCGATGTCATTATTCCGGGAGAAGGGCCAATGAATATCTTCCTGGCAACCCACCATATTCACCATGTTGGCAATGTACCGATTATCGATTCATTTGGCACAGGAATTAAAATGTGTGAATCACTTGTCGATCTGCAGAAGGTAAGCGGAATGACGATGACACGTGTCGGTTATTACAACGAAAAACCACCAACAGAGATTGTGGAAAAGTTAAGAGGTTATTATAACTTGAAACAAACAGCAGCCGATATGGATTTCGGGCTATCCGTTCGCGCTACGGCGTCTGTATAAAATACAAATACCTAGGCCATTTTAAAATGTGCCCAGGTATTTTTAATTTTCCTAAACAGAATTTCCGGCTGTTTTCCTCACCTGCAATCGGTAGCGGTAAGGGGTTAACTGATAGTATTCCCTAAATACCTTAGTGAAGTAATTGCCGTCCGTGAATCCGACCATTTCCGCGATTGTCCCGATGCCCAAACTCGTTTCTATTAATAACTTTTCGGCTTGCTGTACGCGATACTGCTGCAAATATTTCCGGAACGGAATGCCGCGTTTCTTTGAAAATACATTGCTCAAATAATTGGTGCTTATATTTAATTTATTCGCCGTATGCTGTAATGTCAGCTCAGCTTTATTATAGTCACGTTCAATTATTTCAACAGCCAACTCCGTATAATCGGCAATTTGCTGTAGCTGCAAATTTTTTCTCGCATCGATCAACCGCTGTGTAAATAAAATAAACTCTTGTAAAATCGCATATAAAATCGGATGCTCTAAAATAAAATGGAACAGTGCGCGGTATTGCTGTTCCATTTTCGCTTGCTGCTGCAGATGATATTTCATCATAAATCGGCGGATTTGCGCTAAAATACTCGTCAAATGAATGCGCACATCATCCTGGTGGTAATAGGTAGAACCTTTTGTCAGCGTATATAAAAAAGTTTTAATTGCTTTTAAATCACCATTTTCAAGACTTGTAATCCAGAGCTGCTGTTCCTCAGGAGTTAATAGCGGATCTAGCCTCGTCACATGAAGTGTTTGCGAACTTTTAAAAATATGGGAATACCCTTTATAAAAGCGCTGCGCCAATGTTTTTTTACATGCTTGATACATTGTCAGCAGTGTTGTCTCCTTACCATCATAAACAGCGATATTCAGCGATTCCCCACTGAATTTCTCCCATTCCTGGCTCATGATTCGAAGCTGCCTGAATAGATTGGTAAAAACATCGATTTCAACAATACAAATCACCCGGTTTTGCAGCGGCAGGGCAATAAGATTCTGAAAAATAGGCAGTTCAATGAGCCACTCATACAGCATAAAATTATGCTCGTAATCTGCACACTCAATTAAAAAGAAGGACTTTCCATCTAATGGGAAATTTCCGGGTTTATTTAAATACAAATCCGAATATAGTTGCGTTTCTACTGGAATCGTACTGCTTGAATTTGCTGCCGGCTTAGTCGAAGGGATTTTAAGTAGAGCAGACTTTAATTGCTCTAATGGTACGGGCTTCACAAAAAGATCGATTGCCTTTAAGCGAATTGCTTTCATTGCCTGCTGAAAAATAGGTTCTGCTGTAATACCGATAACGGGAATCGCCTGTTTTTGTATAAACTGCTCTATAGAAGGAGAAACAAGTTCCATTTCAATAAGAAGTACTTCCGGTCGTGTTTCTTCAAAAGCTTCAATTAATTTACTGCCATCTATTACGCCAATGACTTCAATTTCCCGCATAAAATAATTTTTTAAATACCACTCAATTCCTGCAATTTCTTCAAAATCCCGCTCAACAATTAAGATTTTCAATCGAACACCACCTTTAAAAATTACTATTTCATATATAAATTCTACAATTCATTCAAATTAATTTTACTTTATTCAAATATTACTATAATTGATGTTTTTATTCTATTTATTCGGAATTGAAAGAAAACTAAAATAAGAATACAAAGGAGTGGTGGGATGACAAAGTACCAGGAGGAACACGAACTGCCGAAAGTTGGACAGTTTGAAGTGAGCATTTTCATTAAAATGGTGTTTTGCAGTTTAATCGGGATTATTAGTTTTTTTATCACATTTGAATGGAATGGAAAAACATCGATCTTAATCGACCATATCGTAAGTGCATTCACGACATTCGCACCAACGTTAGTAAACGGGTATGTGTTGATTCTTTTAGTACTTGGAGCATTTTATCCATTTGTCACGAAAAAGTGGAATACATCAAAAGTAAACATAGTGTTATCAATTTTTAAATTGGGGGGACTTGTTGCAGGGGTAATGCTTATTTTTGGATTTGGTCCGGCATGGTTGTTTAATCCGGATATCGGTCCATTTTTATTAGAAAAACTTATTAAGCCGGTAGGACTCGTCATTCCAATTGGATCAGTTTTCTTAGCATTGCTTGTTTGCTATGGCTTACTTGAATTTATAGGGGTGCTCATGCAGCCGGTAATGAAGCCTATTTTCAAAACACCAGGCCGTTCAGCAGTCGATGCGGTAGCTTCATTTGTTGGCAGCTATTCGGTCGGCTTAATATTGACGAACCGTGTTTATAAAGAAGGAAAATATACAGCGAGAGAATCAGCCATTATTGCGACAGGCTTCTCTACAGTGTCAGCTACTTTTATGGTAGTCGTTGCGAAAACACTGGATTTAATGGAATACTGGAACTTATTTTTCTGGGTGACATTAGTTGTGACATTCGTCGTTACAGCAATTACAGCCCGAATTTATCCATTAAACAAAATTAAGGATGATTATTATGAAGGTTCAACTCCACAGCCTGAAAAGATTGTAAAAAAGGACCGTTTAAACATTGCTTGGACAGAAGCGGTAGAAGCCACAAAATCAA
Organism: Solibacillus sp. GQ1; assembly: GCF_059758555.1. Taxonomy (NCBI): domain Bacteria; kingdom Bacillati; phylum Bacillota; class Bacilli; order Caryophanales; family Caryophanaceae; genus Solibacillus; species Solibacillus sp. GQ1. The sequence goes on from NZ_JCAXEX010000003.1 coordinate 45,045, forward strand.
ACCCGTCTTTGCCTAGAAATTTATATATTCATTTAAAAGACGGATTTATTATGGCGATGGGGGTCATACCTTCCATTTTATCTATTGGACTATTAGGAATGGTATTGGCAATTTATACACCGCTGTTTGACTGGTTGGCATACATTTTTGCCCCATTTACTTATTTACTGCAAATTCCTGATCCGATGCTGACAGCTAAAGCATTGTCATTATCGATTGCAGAAATGTTTTTACCGGCAATGATTGTAACAGAGGCAGTTCTTGTAACGAAGTTTATCGTAGCCGTCGTTTCGATTTCAGCTATTTTATTCTTCTCAGCTGTCATTCCGGTTATTTTATCGACAGACATCCCGTTATCAATTCGCCAAATGATCATTATCTGGTTTGAGCGAGTTGTTTTAACACTCATTTTCGTTACACCAATAGCGTTTATCTTGTTCTAACTTCAAATTAAAGGAGAGATTTTTTATGGTATATAAAACAAACATCCGTGCACCACGTGGTTCTGAGCTTTCATGTAAAGGGTGGACACAGGAAGCGGCAATGCGCATGCTGATGAATAATCTGGATCCGGAAGTAGCGGAAAATCCGGATGAACTGGTTGTATATGGCGGTATCGGAAAAGCGGCACGTGATTGGGAAAGTTACGAAAAACTCATTGCGACATTAAAAGAACTGGAAAATGACGAAACGATGATTGTGCAATCCGGAAAACCGGTTGCAGTATTTAGAACACATGAAAATGCACCTCGCGTACTGATCGCCAACTCGAATCTAGTGCCTGGCTGGGCGAACTGGGACCATTTCTATGAACTGGAAGAACGCAACTTAATGATGTACGGGCAAATGACGGCGGGCTCATGGATCTATATCGGGGCACAGGGAATTCTCCAAGGAACATATTTAAGTTTTGTGGAAGCAGGGAAAAAGAAGTTTGGAACAGCCGACCTTCGTGGTAAGTGGATACTAACTGGTGGTATGGGCGGCATGAGTGGTGCCCAGCCATTAGCAGGAAAAATGGCGGGTGCGGTCATTTTAGTTGTTGAAGTGGACCGTGCGCGAATCGAACGAAAAATAAATGAAGGCTACTGTGATTACCTTGTCGAAACAGTAGATGAGGCGATAGAGCTTGTAAATAAGTTAACGGCTGCTAAAGAACCTGCATCAATTGGTTTAGTAGGAAACTGTGCGGACATTAACCGTGAGCTGTTGAATCGCGGCATGATTCCGGATTTCGTTACAGACCAGACATCTGCCCACGACCCGATTAACGGCTATATTCCAAACGGGATGACGTTGGAGGAAGCGCTTCAATTGCGCAAAACAGATGTGAAAACATATGAGCGCCGTGCAAAGGAAACGATGGCAGAGCATGTACGAACAATGCTTGAATTCCAGCAGGCAGGTGCGGAAACATTTGACTATGGAAACAATATCCGTGCCTATGCAAAGGAAATGGGTGTGGAAAATGCTTTTGATTTCCCTGGTTTTGTACCTGCCTATATCCGCCCGCTATTCTGTGAGGGAAAAGGACCGTTCCGCTGGGCAGCACTGTCAGGAGACCCTGAGGATATTTACAAAACAGATGCTCTGGCAAAAGAAATGTTTGCTGAAGACACAGCATTAGTAAACTGGATTGATATGGCACAGAAAATGGTGAAATGGCAAGGCTTACCTGCCCGTATTTGCTGGCTGGGGTATGGCGACCGCCACCGCTTTGCACTGCGCGTAAACGAGATGGTTGCAAATGGTGAACTGAAAGCGCCGATTGTATTTGGCCGTGACCATTTGGACTCCGGATCAGTCGCTTCACCAAACCGTGAAACAGAAGGAATGCAGGACGGATCGGATGCTGTATCAGACTGGCCGTTATTGAATGCGCTCGTCAATACTGCAGGCGGTGCAAGCTGGGTGAGCATTCATCATGGCGGCGGTGTAGGAATGGGTTATTCCCAACATGCCGGTCAAGTACTAGTAGCTGACGGCACAAAGCTCGCAGCAGAAAAGATCAATCGCGTGCTTATTTCAGACCCGGGTATGGGGGTTGTACGCCATGCAGATGCAGGCTATGACATTGCAGTTCGCACAGCAAAAGAAAAAGGTATCAATATGCCGATGCTAAAAGGATGATGAACTTTGGCTATTTTAATAAATAATGCAAATGAAGTATTAACAATGGAAAGTGATGTGAAATTACCTCGCCGTCGTGAGCAGATGAGCGAGCTCGGCCTGAAAAAAGAGGTAAGCGTATTAATTGAAGGAGACCGCATTGCAATGATTGCGCCTCTTGAAGAAATAAAACAAGAATATCCGCATCTAGTAAGCGATGCCGAGGTTATTGATGCACGAGGGAAGATTGTCATGCCGGGCCTTGTGGACTGCCATACACATTTAGTGCATGGGGGAACGCGTGAACATGAGCTGAATATGCGCCTTGCCGGAAGGTCCTACATGGATATTATGAATGCTGGTGGCGGGATTCACTATACGACGACAAAAACACGTGAAGCGAGTTTTGATGATTTATACAGCAAAACCGTTCGGCACTTAAACGAGTTTTTGCGTCACGGCGTTACGACGGTTGAAGCAAAATCAGGCTATGGCCTTGATCTTGAAAACGAAATCAAACAGCTTTATGTTGTGAAGAAACTGCAGGAAGAGCATGTTGTTGATATTGTCTCGACTTTTATGGGTGCACATGCTGTTCCGAAAGAATTTAAGGGTAATGAAGATGAATTCGTAAAAATTATCATAGAGCAGATGATTCCTAAAGTGGCTGAGCTGGAGCTTGCGGAGTTCAATGATGTCTTTTGTGAAAAAGGAGTGTTCACACCAGCGCAATCCCGTTTGATTTTGGAAGCGGGGAAAGCATACGGGCTGACACCGAAAATTCATGCAGATGAAATCGAGCCATATGAAGGTGCAGAACTTGCTGCAGAAGTCGGGGCTATTTCCGCAGAGCATTTACTCGTTGCTTCAGATGAAGGGATTGCTGCAATGGCGAAGGCCGGTACTATTGCTGTGCTCTTGCCGGGAACTGCCTTCTTTTTACGTGCACCATATGCAAGAGGCCGCCTAATGGTCGATAGTGGCGTACCTGTAGCCATTTCAACGGACTTTAATCCGGGTTCGTCGCCAACGATCAGCTTGCCGTTCATTCAAAACTTGGCGTGCATGAACATGGGAATGACGATGGAAGAAGTACTTTGTGCAACAACGATCAATGCTGCCCATGCGATAAAACGTGCAGATCAAGTCGGTACGCTCGAAAAAGGAAAACAGGCAGATGTACTGATTCTAGACGTTCCGAATTATAAGCAGCTTCAATATTTCTACGGGATGAATCATACCGATACTGTAATTAAAGCAGGAAACGTCGTTGTGAAAGGTGGCAGCTTACTGTGAGCAAGTTCCTAGTAAGTCCGGCAACTTCTTGGAATCGGGTGGAATCTGGAGATTTGAAGGTAAAAGACTGGATTGTGCCAAGTTATGGGGAGCTTTCAGATTCCTTTGATGTGGTCATTACAGGAGTACCACTGTCACGTTCGTCAATTAGTGCTTCAGCAGCTTCGGAATATCCGGATTTTTTCCGAAAAAGCTGGAATCTGTTTACTACGTATTCAATTGATGAAGATGTAGATGTGCGGGAATTTCGGGTTGCTGATGTCGGTGATGTGAAAATGCACGGAACGAATATTTTGCAATGTCATGACAATATTGAACAGGCGATGACGGATGTATTGAAAGATTGTCCTGAGAGTTTCTATGTACAAATTGGCGGGGATCATTCGATTACTGCGCCGGTTGTGAGAGCATTTGCCAATTCTTCTGGGCAACGAATCGGTATTTTACAGTTCGATACCCATCTGGATTTACGGACAACAGAATCGGATGGCCCGACAAACGGTACACCAATCCGCCAGCTGCTTGATGCTGGTGTAGTGAAGGGTGAAGATGTGTATAACATCGGGCTGCACGGTTTTTACAATGCCCCGAGTCTAATACGTACTGCGAATCATTATGGTGTAAACCGCATTACATTAAAGGATTTCCGTCGCCGTGGCGCGGAGGCCGTAATTGCGAATGTCATGAAGGAGCTTTCCAAGAAAGTAGATCTTGTTTATGTGACAGTAGATATGGACGTACTTGATATTGCATACGCACCGGGAGTTCCTGCTTCTACACCAGGTGGCATGCGGACAGATGAGCTGTTCGATTTGCTGTATGAAGTAGGGAAATACGAAATTGTAAAAGGCATGGATTTCGTCTGTGTCGACCCGCATCGTGATACACGTGAATTACAGACGGTAAAAGCCGGAGTGTACGCATTTTTAACGATGATGGTATCGAGATTTGTTCATTTAAAATAGTGAGGGGAATGGGCTGTTTGAAAAGTTTAACCGCTTTTCGAATGGCTCATTTTTTGTTAAAGAGATTTGGTTTTCTAATAAGTTCTAGAGATTTTCTAATATCCGCACTCGAGTTGCTAATAAACCGGTCATTTTCTAATAAAGCACATGGATTTTCTAATATCGATTCCAAATTTTCGAATATAGAGCCGAAAGTTTCAAATATCTTCTACGAGTTTTCAATATACTCCTATAACTTCTAATAAAAAAGCCAACTGCCATACAGGAAAATTTATGAAACTATTCCTTGCCCCCATTCGTAAATAGAAACAATTACTTTCACAAAGGGAGGTCTTGCATGAAACGTAAATTCCTGTTTGCAATCATCGGAGCACTGCTTTTACATATTCTATATTTCACCGCACAACTGTTAATCGGTTTAGTTCAAACATTTTTCTACAAACCGCAATTCGCACCGGATACGGTTGTGCTTCAATCTGAAATGACATTCGGGTTTGTTAACCAAGGATCCCCAATATTACTGCTTGGTAGTTATATTGGTGTCGCAATTCTTATATTCGGTGTACTCAGTTTAAAAAAGAAAGGCGTGAGCAGCATTGATTGAAATTAACGGAAAATATACAAACGCTAAAATTTATACGAACACACCACAGGAAACGGCGATTCAGCAAATTGATGAACTCGTCAATCAGTCGTTTATGGAAGGGACAAAAGTACGGATTATGCCCGACTATCATGCCGGAAAAGGCTGTGTAATCGGCACAACAATTCAGTTGAATGACCGTGTTGTACCGAATCTGGTCGGTGTTGATGTAGGGTGTGGGGTGCTCGTTTCGGAAATCGGTAAAGGCAAAATTGATTTTAATGAACTCGATACAACGATCCGACGTTTCGTACCGAGTGGCAACGAAATCCATGAAAATGCGCTAAATATAAAGGATACTGAACTTTTTGCAAACGAAAACTTTATCGCACGCGGATTACAAAATGAGTATACAGAACGCTCGCTAGGTACATTGGGTGGCGGCAATCATTTTATTGAGCTGGCAAAAGACGAGACGGGAGTTCATTATTTATTGATCCATACGGGCTCGCGCTATGTCGGGGCAAAGGTGGCGAACTGGCATCAAAAGCGGGCATTCGAGTCATTGCAGCGTGAAGATTTAACTGAAAGAATTGCAGCACTGAAGAAAGCCGGAAACAGCAAAGACATCCAAAAAATGATAAAAGCATATAAGAACGAAAATCCGGTTGCACCAAAGGATTTGGCTTATTTAGAAGGCGATCTGTTCCGGGATTATATTGCCGACATGAAACTGGCACAGCGTTTTGCACATGAAAACCGAGTGCATATTGCCAATACAATCGCCGAGCATATGAAGTGGGAATTCGCGGAACAGTTTGATTCTGTACACAATTATATTGATACGGATGCCATGGTTTTGCGTAAAGGGGCAGTACGGGCTGCAAAGAATGAAAAGCTCGTCATCCCGATGAATATGCGGGACGGTTCTCTTATTTGTATCGGAAAAGGGAATGCTGACTGGAATGAATCCGCCCCACATGGAGCTGGCCGCATCTACTCGCGGACAGCCGCAATGAAAAACTTGTCGATGGATGATTTTAAACAGACGATGCAAGGAATTTGGACAACTTCGGTAACTGAAGAAACGCTTGACGAAGCACCAATGGCCTATAAGCCGATGCAGGAAATTGTCGAGCAAATTGGAGAAACGGTGACAATCCAGAAACACGTGACACCAGTTTATAATTTCAAAGCGAGTGATAAATAGAAGAGGTAACAAAGAACCACTTTATGAACAAATTTAGTCATGTATGAAATATACATGTTTTAATCGGTTGTTGATTCATTGAGTTTCCCTTTCTAAGAGGCCAAAATATAGGCTAGAAGGAGATGAAATAGATGGCAACAACGACTGCAGTATTGCATGAACGAATAGATTTCCTTACTTTATATAAAAAAGAAACAAATCAGACAGAAGAATGGCTGAAAGAGCGGTTGGAAGAGGCCCAGCATCCGGACTTTACCTTAACAACAGATGAGCTTTCGTACGGGGCGCGGGTTGCATGGCGCAACAGCAATAAATGCATCGGTCGCCTGTTTTGGAATAGCTTAAACGTGTTTGATGAGCGCCATTTATTAAATGAAGTTGAAGTTTATGATGCGCTAATAAAACACATTGATTTTGCGACCAACAATGGGAAAATCAGACCGGCCATTACACTGTTTGAACCGAACCGTGTACGCATCTGGAATCATCAGCTAATCCGCTATGCTGGGTATGAAACAGATGATGGAATTGTTGGAGATTCCGATTCACTCGAGTTTACGAAAATATGTGAAGGTCTCGGCTGGCAAGGCGCACGTACAAACTACGATGTTTTACCGCTTGTCATTCAAGTGGACGACCGGGAGCCAAAGTTTTTTGAAATGCCAAAAGAGCATGTACTGGAAGTTGCGATTACCCATCCGGATTATGACTTTTCGCCTTTAAATATGAAATGGTATTCAGTCCCCATTATTTCGAGTATGCGTTTTAATATTGCCGGCACCGATTTTCAGGCAGCGCCGTTTAATGGGTGGTATATGGGAACGGAGATCGGGGCGCGCAATTTAGCGGATACGTACCGCTATAATTTCCTCCCGAAAGTGGCGGAAGCAATGAGACTGGACACTTCGGTGAATGCGTCGCTTTGGAAGGACCGTGCACTTGTTGAACTGAATGTTGCGGTTCTTCATTCATATAAAAAAGCGGGTGTAAGTATTGTCGATCATCATACCGCTGCTCAGCAGTTTCAGCTTTTTCAAAAGCAGGAACATGTAAGCAACCGTGATGTAACGGGAAACTGGGTATGGCTTGTACCGCCATTATCTCCTGCAACTACTGATTTGTATCATGAACCGATTGCCAACACGATAAAAAAACCAAACTACCTATACCAGCAACAGCCATATTAAAAATAGGTGTGCAGGAAGCGAAAGCCTCTGCACACCTATTTCTTTATCTTTTTTTTAACATAATCTGAATCAATTCATCACGATCGATTAAATAAACGTCATTGATGTCGGCAAGCTTTTCTGCCTGGCGTGTAAAATGACTGTTTGTGACAACCCATGCCTCTGTTGCTTCATACATTTTTACCGCCCCGATAATTTCCTGAACCGCTTTTACACCGACCGTACCGGAATAGCGTTTTGCCTGGACTGCAATAATATCTTTTCCGTCCTTTAAAATAAGGTCGGCACCGTAGTCACCGCTCGTTGCGGTATAGCTCACTTTAAATCCGCGGCGTTTAAATAACTCGCCTAAAAATCTCTCAAAATCTTCACCGGTCATTTTATCGACTTCGCGAATGCCGGACTTTCGTAACTTCCTCGTCTTCAGCGATCTTAGCCAAATTTTAAACGCGATATATAGTACGAAATAAGCGACAATTCCAATACCGATGCCTTCAGCTGTTCGCGTTACATAAAAGCCAGCTGCACCAGCTGATGCGATGAAAAATAGCGGGATGACCGGCAGGCGTTTTTTATTTCGTCTTCTCTTTTTACGCAATAGTCCTGTACTCCTTTTATTTACTAACGCTATTATATCATAAAAGGGTACATACGTTTGGTTATATCGTACGGTTGTTTGCGCTCATAAAGGAAGCGAAAAATAACAGAACAGAAATTAAAATAAACAGTACAATCGGAATTGACCAGCTGTCAGTTAAATCATGAACATAACCAAACAGAACCGGTCCGATTGCGGCAACGAAATAACCGATTGACTGTGCAAAGCCGGAAAGTTCAGCTGCATCATAGGCTGTCTTCGTACGCAATGAAAACAGCATCAGCACTAAACCAAACGAAGCCCCGCCTGCAAAGCCTAGTAAAATCATCCATACGACGGCAAGGCTAGTCCATTCCATCAACACACCAGTAAAACCGACTAAGTAACATATCGTAAAGAAAACGACGATTGGACGTTGTGAAGCGATTTTACCGGCAATAATCGGAATAATAAATGTCATCGGAATTTGCGCAAACTGCATTACGGATACCATCCACCCGGCAGCCGCAGCATCCAGGCCTTGGCTAATGAAAATCTCCGGTATCCACGCAGACGAACAGTAAAATATAAACGATTGAAAGCCCATTGCTCCAGCGACTGCCCAGGCAAGCGGTGATTTCCACATATGCATTTTCTTTGTTTGCGAAGAGGGCATATGTAATTCCACTTTTTCCTGGCGCAAAATCGGCAGCCAAATTAGCAATGTAAGAATACCTAAAATAATCGTAATACCTGCTGCAATTTGCCAGCCTGCGCTTGCAGCAATAGGATAACTGAAGCCCGCAGCAAGTCCGGAAGAAATGTTCATCGATACGGAATAAATCCCTGTTAATAAGCCAATATGTAATGGGAATTTCCATTTGAAAAAACTAGGGATAAGGACATTACCAAATGCAATTGCGACGCCGATTAATATTGTTCCTAAAACGAGTAAAGACGTTAGCCCAAGGGAACGAAGTAAAATCCCTACACATAGCAAGATGACGGAATAAAATAATGTCCATTCCATCCCAAACCTACGGGCAATACGCGGTGCAAATGGTGAAACGACCGCAAAGGCAATTAAAGGGATAGTCGTTAAGAAGCCTGCAAGAAAGTTCGAAATCCCAAGGTCGTCACGAATAAATGAAATAATTGGACCGATTAATGTAATCGGTGTACGTAATGTTGTCGCAAATAAAAATACGGCAACCATAAAATAGATGAGTGTTCGGTTGGATAGTATTTTTTTGCTATTTTGATTTAATTGTTCGGTGTCCATATTAATTCTCCTTTTGACTAGTAATATATATTTGAGTAGTGTGAATACTCTTAAAAAACAGAATAATGTTGAAGCCATTGCTATCAAAAAAATGTTATGTTAGACTTTTAATCAATTAAATAAAACATTACCTCATGTAGATGTATGAGGTAGAGGTCGCAATCATTAAGACTAGTATAGCTGAGATTAGGAAGAATCGGGGAAGCTTTATGAAAGGAATGGTTGCCGAAGTGTTATTTTTCTTCTTGAAAATAATGCTGGGGCTGTTTTCGATAAGGAACAGAACTGTCACATGTGTGAGCATGTGTTGAGCTATCTTTCAAGTTTGATGAGGTGTAAATATAACCATCACAAAAACTTGTGGTGGTTTTTCTTTTACATTTCACAAGCAAAACAAAAAGGGAGTTTTATATTCATGAGTGAGATTAAAATAGATCAGCTCGGTAATAACGGGTTGAAAAAGAGTTTGAAAAGTCGCCATGTAACGATGATTTCGCTTGGCGGAACAATCGGAACAGGTTTATTCTTAGCATCGGGTGGTGCGATTGCACAGGCAGGTCCTGGCGGGGCATTGCTCGCATATGCACTGATCGGCGTTATGGTGTATTTCCTAATGACATCATTAGGAGAAATGGCTGCCTATATGCCAACATCCGGTTCGTTTAGTACGTATGCAACAAAATTTGTCGATCCGGCATTAGGCTTTGCGCTTGGCTGGAACTATTGGTACAACTGGGCAATTACAATTGCAGCAGAAATTGCAGCTGTTTCGTTAATTATGAAATACTGGTTCCCGGACAGTTCTTCAATTATATGGACAATATTATTTATCGTAGTTGTTTTATCATTTAACTTAGCTTCTGTAAAAGCTTTCGGTGAAGCGGAATACTGGTTTGCGATGATTAAGGTTGCGACAGTAATTGTCTTCATCATTGTCAGCTTCTTAATGATTTTCGGTATTTTAGGCGGGAACGATCCGGTCGGCTTTACAAACTTCGTTAAAGACGACGCCCCATTTAATGGCGGTTTCCTGGCATTGTTCGGTATTTTCCTTGCTGCCGGTTTCTCATTCCAAGGTACGGAAATGCTTGGGGTAACGGCAGGGGAAACAGATGACCCGGCCAAAAATATTCCAAAAGCTGTACGTTCAGTATTCTGGCGTATTTTACTGTTTTACATTTTCGCAATCGGTGCAATCGGGTTGCTTATTCCGTATACGGATTCACGCCTCTTATCAGAAGATATTGCGACAAGTCCATTTACATTAGTATTTGAAAACTTAGGTGTGGCATTTGCGGCATCTGTTATGAACGCAATCATTTTAACGGCGATGTTATCTGCAGGGAACTCAGGGTTATATGCAGCAAGTCGTATGCTTTATCAGTTAGCGGTGGATGGAAAAGCACCGAAACTATTCATGAAAGTAACATCGCGCGGTATTCCGATGTATGCGCTGTTAGCAACATTGGCAGTGGGTTCATTAGCATTCCTTGCATCGTTTTTCGGAGACGGTGTAGTATACATTTGGTTATTAAATGCTTCCGGTATGTCCGGCTTCATCGCTTGGCTAGGCATTGCAATCAGCCATTACCGATTCCGCCGTGCCTATGTCGCACAAGGGAATTCATTGAGCGATTTACCGTATGTATCCAGATTCTTCCCATTCGGTCCGCTATTCGCCTTTGCCCTATGTATGATTGTCGTGTTAGGTCAAAACTATATGGCTTTCATGGGTGGAACAATTGACTGGTATGGTGTTGTCGTTTCATATATCGGCTTACCACTGTTTGCCGCTTTATGGTTTGGCTACAAATTTAAACACAAAACGAAAATCGTTCCTTTAAAGGACTGCGATTTAACAAATAAATAATTTCTGAAACGCAATGTGAGCTTGTACGCTTTCATTGCGTTTTTTTATATTGAGGATTATTTGTTTTCAACTGAGGAATATATAGGGGGAAGTGAGGATTATTTATTCTCAAGTGAGAATTAAATGAGAGCTATTGAGGATTAAACATTTTTCGAGTACGATGAATACAAGAATGTTATTATAAAATAAACAAAATTCCCGTATTTTATTATGCTGGAAATAAATTATGTAACACTGAAGAATAAGGAAGTGAAAACATGCCTATTTCAAAAGGTTTCTATAAAAAAGTGTATCCGTGGTTAATAGGGGAAGATAGAAAAGATGTGTTGTATCGACCGTTTCTTACAAAGGGGAACCCGTACAAATCCCGAATTTTCCTAGTAAGTTTGCATGCGTTGCCGTTATTTAAAGTGGAAGACAGAAGCGAGCAGACTTTTGCAGAGTCATTAGTGAATAGAGATCTTTTCCATGACCTTTATTTAAGTGAAATTAAAGGGGCACCCCGTGAATTTAAAGGTTCATTGCAGTTTGAAAACTGGCTGGAAAATCAGCACCAGGAATCCATCATTTATACGTCGCTGAATACATATCAGCTGGAATCAGCCGATGAAGCGAAGTTAGCTAAAAAAGAGGATCCAGCTAATTTTGAGCGGGGAAATCTTATTTTTAAAGAAGTGGTAGAGGAGTTTCAGCCGGAAATTATTATTTTGCAAGGGACTGCCGCATACGAGCAATTTAAAGCGCGGTATGCTGATCGGTTAGCTATTTTTAATGGAGATGTGACAAAGGTCCAATTACTGGAACAGACCGGCCCATTCGCGGAGATGGTTTATGAAGATGGCAAAAAAGTGTCAATTTTCGTTACCCGCAGCATGAGCTACTTCGGCGCGGACGGTTCGAAGTTCGAACAATTTAAAGAGAATTTAGCTAAAACATTAGAAAATAATGCCTAAAACCGAACATTATCCCACATATAATTTACTTTTTAACCAAATTTCCGAAAAATAAGAATAATTTTATTATTTAAATGTTATTGCAAACTATCATTTCCATGATTATAATTGGAACATTCATATTGTTAAATTAAATATTCGCCACTCATATAATAGCAAGGATAAGGCTTGCAAGTTTCTACCGGTTTACCGTAAATAAACCGACTATGAGTGAAGCATGCTTAATGAATGTATTTGTCCAATTATTATAGATTGCACAAAACATTTGTTATTACTTTTGAACTTACTCGGAAGTCTTGCTCCACTCATTGTAGGGAGCTTGCCTTTCGAGTTTTTTGTTTTTGTTTACATTCAAATGGGAAGGAGCTTTTATCATGAAGCTTTTAAAGGAAAAAATAGAAAAAGAGGGCCAAGTGCTTTCAGATACAGTATTAAAGGTAGATTCGTTTTTAAATCATCAGATTGACCCATTGTTAATGAAAGAAATCGGCGACGAATTTGCGAGACGTTACTCGGACCAAATCATTACGAAAGTATTGACGATCGAATCATCCGGTATTGCACCTTCAACTTTTTTAGGATTAACACTAGGTGCTCCTGTTGTCTTTGCACGCAAACGCAAATCACTGACATTAACGGACAACCTGTATACATCAAAAGTACATTCATTCACGAAAAACGAGACAAACGAGATTTCGGTATCGAATAAGTTTATTACTGCGGATGACAATGTTGTTATCATTGATGACTTTTTAGCGAATGGCGAGGCATTGAAAGGCTTAATCGACATTGCCAACCAGGCAGGTGCAACAATTGTCGGTGCCGGTATCGTAATTGAAAAAGGCTTCCAAGAAGGCGGCAAAATTTTACGCGAGCAAGGACTGCGCATCGAATCATTGGCAAATATTAAATCATTGGCAAACGGCAAAGTAGAATTTTACGATTAATTTAACAGCTCACATTTTTAAAAGGTAATAAGTTCAGACGATGTAAATTGACTCAGCAAGAGTACACATATATTGGAGGAAAACTTTTTATGAATAACACGAAAGCAACAATGCTTGGAATTCAGCATTTGTTGGCAATGTATGCAGGAGCCATTTTAGTACCGTTAATTATCGGTGGGGCATTAGGATTCAGTTCAGCGCAAATGACGTATTTAGTAGCGATCGATATTTTCATGTGTGGGGTAGCAACACTGTTCCAAGTATGGAAGGGTAAAGTAATCGGCATTGGGTTACCGGTTGTATTAGGCTGTACGTTTACAGCGGTAAGTCCGATTATTGCAATCGGTTCTGGCGGCGGCTTAGGTGATGTTTACGGTGCAATTATCGCTTCAGGTATTATCATCGTATTAATCGGTGGCCTTTTCGGGAAATTAATTAAATTCTTCCCGCCTGTTGTAACAGGTTCGGTTGTAACAATTATCGGGATCAGCTTAATTCCAGTAGCTATTAACAATATGGCTGGCGGACAAGGGGCAGCAGACTTTGCATCAGGTTCAAATGTGGCGTTAGCGTTTATTACATTATTAATTATTTTAGTAATTTACCGCTTCACAGTTGGCTTCGTTCGTGCAATTGCTATTTTATTAGGTATGGTGTCAGGTACAGTAATCGGTATTTTCATGGGCAAAGTTGATTTTGCCCCGGTTGTTGAAGCATCTTGGCTGCACATTATGCAACCATTCTACTTGGCAACACCGACATTCAATGCTTCTGCTATTTTAACGATGACATTGGTGGCAATGGTATCACTAGTTGAATCAACAGGTGTTTACTATGCATTAAGTGATATTACAAAAAAAGATTTAACTTCAAAAGATTTATCTAAAGGGTACCGTGCAGAAGGACTAGCATCGATTATCGGTGGTATTTTCAACGCATTCCCGTATACAACATTCTCACAAAACGTAGGACTGATCCAAATGTCAGGCGTACGCGACCGCAAAGTCATCTTCATTACAGGCGGTATGCTGGTAGCACTTGGATTCCTGCCAAAATTAGCAGCATTAACTACTATTATCCCAACACCAGTACTTGGTGCAGCGATGTTGGCAATGTTCGGTATGGTTATTACACAAGGTGTTAGAATGCTAGCACCAGAAATCGCAAAATCAATGGAAAACGCAATGGTCGCAGCACTAGGCGTCGGTCTAGGAATCGGCGTTGCAACAGTACCAGGCATTTTCGAAAACCTTCCGTCATGGATGTCGATTTTGACTTCTAATGGGATTGTTGCGGGATCTGTAACGGCGATATTCTTGAATGTGTTGTTTAATATGGTCGGGACGAAGCGTGTTGATCCGATGCATGTGATGGAGTAGGTAGAGCTAACAAATAGAATGAATAAAAATAATCCCACAGAAAAGTTAATTTGTTAGCTTTTCTGTGGGATTTTTAATGTTGATTTGATCGGGAATATGTAAATTCTAGTTACTCAATACATTTTTATATCAGAATTGTAGGTGCTCGGTGCGGGAAATCAAATTTCTTTTATTGCTAATTCTTTTATAAAACTACTACTATCTTTAATTCGAATTGGAGTATAAGATGGTAAGGTTGGGAGTGAGACAATTGGCGTACCGTTATTAATCGAGGTTCCCCCACTACCTAGAATATTGTCAGCAATTACAGTTCCCTTAATGCTACCACCTTCTAGTAAATTAAGTTTAGCTTTTGGTGCTACAATGTATTGCCCTTCAGTAGGAACGCCACCACTAATTGTAATGTTACGACCACCAGAATATATATTACCATAAAAACCAGCTCCTCCAGTTAGAGTTATGTCTGCTGTTTTACTATAATAAGAGCCGTAAAGTTGTGTTTCATTACTAAATGTAGGTCCTGCAGTACCTTCGTAAAAAATATTTAGTTGTTTAAGATTTGCATTAGGTTGATTATTAAAGGAGCCCTTAATATTAATAGAATTCTTCACAAAGATGTTTAATTTACCAGTGCCTTGGATTTTAATATGTCCTTGTTTGATATTAAAGTCATTTACATATAAATTAACAGTGTTACTTCCAATATTTAGAGTAAGTGTATTATTATCATCTACTTCAAATTTCTTGAATCGCGTATCCTTCTGTAAACTATAGACATAATCTTTAGTTATATAATTCGTTGCTAAAAAATTTCCATCATTAATTACATTTGTTTTATTCCATTGATCCTTTGCAACTTCTAGGTTATCAGGTAGTTTTAGTTGTGATAGTCTTAGAGCTTCATTAGTTGGATATGCTGGTAATAGTGAATCGATATCTAAAGAAATCGGGGCTTTTAGTTTTCCAGAAAAATCTCCCATCGTAGACGGATATACAAATTTACTAGGATTGGAAACACTGACGTTACCGTTTACCCTAGCACCGCCATCTAAACTAAGTGTTCCATTTAAGGAGGCAGCACTACCGTTAATAGTACTACTTCCAGATAAGTTGATATTTCCTTTTGTAATAGCAATATAATCAGAAAGTTGGGTTGAGCCTGTGCCTCCAGAACCTCCAGATTCCTCCGAACCTTCAGTATAGTTTGGTGATTTCACCTCAAGTTTTTGTTTCAGTTCTCGGCTTTGTTTACTGTTTTCGAATTTTCCAACTGCCGATATCGTAAATGTACATTCTGTCGACTCGCATGAAAAATCAACTACTGTATCTGATATAGGTTGTTCTGAAAACTGTTGCTCAAGTAAGTAGGAGTTCGTATAGCGATTATTAGTACTATTACATTTTGTTTTTGTACTATCTCCAATAATGTCATTATATTTTTCGCAGTATTTACTTTTAATTAAGAAGGTATAGTAATTAGTAACGCCACCATGTTCTTCGATAATTTTTTTTTGTTTGTTTTCATCGGGATCATTAATATCCGATTGGAGTTTCTTGTAGATTTGCTCGATTGTTTGAAGAATTTTGGCTTTTTCTAAATTGATACCAGTTTCTGCTATATAGTATAGTGATTGGTCAGAGCGTTCAAGAATTGTTATTTTATTTGAATTACTGGTAATTGTAATTAAACTTATACCTAAAATAGAGACTAAAGACAAAACTAAAATAGTTAGAAAAAGAGCATAGCCTTGCTCGTTCGAATCCCTCATATTAATCTCCCTTCCTAAAAGCGATATCAGTTTTATATTTTTCACCATTTAAAAAAAATTCGATTCGTACACTGTATTTTGAGTTATCGGTCATATTAAAATTAACGATGTCATTCGCAATCTGTGAACTGTTTCTCATTAGACTCTTTTCGTTTGGATTAAATGTGTAAGTTGCAATTGGGATTTTGGTATCATCTTTAAAAATATATTCATTTAATTTGTATTCGACACTAGAAGTACTTCTTAAATCTTTAGTGATCAGTTTTAAAATGTAAGAAGAATCAGTAATTTGCTTCGATTCAGCAGATTGTTGACTTTTTATATTAATACTAGAAATCATGAAATTTGTAGCAAAAATACCCATAATACTTAAGATTACTATAATTGCCATTATCTCAATTAACGTTAATCCGTTTGAGTTGTTAAGTACTTTGTTTCTCACTATTAATCCGCCCTTTAATTTGATTTCCATGTGTATGCATTTTCTATAATTGTTTTTATAATCTCCTGTTCGTCTTTTAGTTCGGATACTGTAATTTTAATAGCTGTTAAATGGGGATAATTGCAAAGTATAGAAACATATAAATTTACTAAATAATTATCTACTAATTTTGAGTAAGTGTATTTTTTACTGTAACTAAAATTAGTTTTCGAAGTACTGTTACAACTTCCTAAAACTTGTTGTTGAAATATGTACCCGCTGTTGAAGTTTGAGTTTGCTGAGATTGTATTACGTGAAACAGTTTTAGAGAATAAGAAAATTTTTTCCATTTCAACTTGAGCAATATAAGTAGAGGAACTAATATTTTCAGATTGTATATTAGTTTTCTTGGTTTGAAGAAATAGCCCGAAAAATGAAATCAAAATAATAGTAATTAATACAATAGAAGCAACGACTTCCACTAAAGAAACCCCGCTTTCTTCCTTCAGTAATTTCACAAGATAACTCCCTTCTTCTTTTGGTTTTAAATTAAATGGAATGATGCTGAACTCCAGTTATATTACTCAATACATAAAAATAATGATATTTAGATGTAAAAATTGAATAATATAGGTAAAATGAAACACTATAAAATAAAATTAAATAATTAACAAATAATATATAGTCATAAAGTAATTCATCGTGTATTATAATAGTAACATAAGTAGACATTTGGTAAAAGGGATAAAAATTAGTACATAAAATGAATTTTATGAGATAATATATTGAATTTATTATAATATTTTCCATAAACTGGTTGTGTGAAATGGATATATAAATTAAGTTTTTTTCTTCATATATCATATTAAAGATTAAATTTTAGTTATAAAGTCCTTATTTATATTTAATGAATCAGAGTGATTAGACGGGGTGAGTATATGAAAATTATCTTTAGGCCAATAATCCCAATAGCTTTGCTAATAATCCTTTTATCAATCTGGATCCCAAACTTTATAGTTAGTTCGGTTGCTTCCGCTGATAATAATGCAGTGGGCTCTACAATCGGCGGGGTAGAGACGGGTGATTTAAAGGGTGAGGAATTAAAAGCATTGCTGACGAATGCTGTTAACGATTGGTTTTCCCAAAACTTAACTGTTACTGGCGGGGGGACTTCAGTTGAAGTGAGCTCCTCCACATTCCAGTTTGATATTGAGAGTACGGTAGCAAACTATGAGAATCAGGTTCATAAGTCATGGTTTGCTTTCTGGAAAGATACGCCGAAAGTGCACCTCCCTCTTATTATTTTTCCTAGTGAGGTTGTGAAAAACGAGATTAGTAATGTTTCATCTTGGGATACAGATTTGACTTATAACAATGTAGAGCTGAATGCAGCGTATTTAAAAACTGATCCTGTTGAAGCAGTTGTCATAGATGTATCGGTATTGGAAACAGATCGGATTTCATTGTCAGTCGAACCGATGCCTGAAGGAACAATGGGGATTAATGAACTGGTCCTTGCACTTCATGAAACGGTAATAGAACCGCAGATGGCTTTTTCGATGATTGAAAAGCTTGGCGATACAATGAACTTGGCGAACCGTGAAGCCATTAATTTTGTTACATCAAATTTATATAATGCAGCACTGAATATTAATGCAGAAATACTGGAACGGCATTCGCAAAATAAAATCCCTTCCTATTTAAAAGCTGGCTTGGAAGCAAAGGTGGATCCACTTGCAAACGAAGATCTCAAATTCGTAAATAGTTCATCCAATCCAGTTGTTTTAAAACTGATTATGGAAGAAGGAAATTTGAAGACTGAGGTATATACACCGGCAAAGGAAACGGAAGTAGATGTGACGGTATCGCAGGATGAGGAAATCCAGCCCCGTACAATTACACGTTATTCCGCAGACCTGGCAATTGGTCAGACTGAACAATTGCAGGAAGGTGCGAAAGGTTTACGCGTCTCGGTTTATCGTACAGCTTTTGATGAGCAGAAGCTTGTGAGCCGTGATTATTACCCGCCTGTTGACCGGATCATTGTGAAATCATCTAAACAACCGGAAGTGAAGACACCAACAGAAATTTTGAACAACGACCCTGCCTATCAAGTCGATTTAGATGGAGATGGTTTCCCGGATTCTGATACGACTAACGGAAATGGGTCAACTACACCGGTTAGTGGTTCCCAAAGTAACGGTTCGAATTCATCAAACAATTATCAAGGGGCTGCATCGAATAATTCCGTAAACGGAGATCCGGAAGAAGAAAATCTCCCTCCTGGCAGCTATTACGATAAAGGTGGAAATTTAATTACTCCAAAATAAAGGAGGGCGTAGATATGAAGGCGAAATCGAGAAAACGCTTAGGGGACTTGCTTTTGGAGTCGGGCGTTATTACTGAAGCACAGCTTACTTACGCACTGGCAAATAAAAGCCGGGATGAAAAGCTCGGGGACTTTTTCATTAAAGAAAACATATTGACGGAACAACAGTTAATTGAAGTACTGGAGTTCCAGCTAGGTATTCCGCATATGACGCTAAGTAACCATGTCATAGCACCGGAGCTACTGCAGCTTGTACCGCGAGAACTGGCGAAGCGTACGAATATTATGCCGGTGCGTCGGGATAAAAATAAGCTGCTTATTGCGATGGCAGACCCGATGGATTATTTTGCGATTGAAGAAGTCCGCATGGCGACAGGCTGTCAAATCGAAACGAGTATTGCGACGAAAGACGATCTGTACCGAACGATTACAAAATACTATGACCTACAAGCGTCGATGGATGCAGCATTAACAGAGATTGAAGTGAATACACCGGAAGTGCAGCAGGAAATTACCGATGAAGATTCGGCTATTGTACGTCTCGTAAACCAGATTATTAACAATGGGGTTGCCCAGCGTGCATCGGATATTCATTTCGATCCGCATGAAACAGAGTACAGAATTCGTTATCGTGTCGACGGAGTGCTTCGTACAGAACGTTCTTTGCCAAAGCATATGCAAAATATGATGACGGCACGTGTAAAAATTATGGGCGGACTGAATATTACGGAAAATCGTATTCCGCAAGATGGTCGGTTTAAAGTTAATATTGAATTCAAAAGTGTCGATATTCGTCTTTCCACATTACCGACTGTTTATGGCGAGAAAATTGTTATGCGTATATTGGATATAAGCAATGCCGCAACAGACATATCGCATCTAGGGTTTTCAGAAAATAATGAAGTGATTTTCAGGAAGATGATTGAGAAACCGAATGGCATTGTGCTCATTACAGGTCCTACAGGTTCAGGGAAATCCTCCACGTTATATGCCACACTATCCAATTTAAATAATGAAGGCGTAAATATTATTACAGTAGAAGATCCGGTCGAATATCAGTTAAATGGTGTTAACCAGATTCAAGTGAAAGAAGAAGTAGGATTAACATTTGCAGCAGGGTTACGTTCAATTTTACGTCAAGATCCTGACATTATCATGATCGGGGAAATCCGCGATCTGGAAACAGCACAAATTTCGATACGTGCATCGTTAACAGGGCATCTCGTATTAAGTACACTACATACAAACAGTGCGATTGAATCGATTTCAAGGCTGCAGGACATGGGAATTGAACCGTTTCTCATTTCTTCGTCGCTTGTAGGAATAATGGCACAGCGTCTTGTACGTCAAATATGTCGTGACTGTACGACAGAGATAGAGCCTACGATCAGGGAAAAACAAATTTTTGCGAATAACGGATTAGAAGTGAATAAGATTCGAAAAGGTCGCGGCTGTGCGGCATGCGGAAACACCGGCTACCGAGGACGACTTGCTATTCATGAGTTGCTTCCTGTTGACCGTGGATTGAAAGATCTCATTTTAAACGGGGCAAGCGGCTATGAAATTGGCGACTATATGCAAAACGCCGGGCATAACACATTACTGCAGGATGGCTTACTGAAAGTGCTTGCTGGTGTCACGACGACAGAAGAAGTGTTGCGTGTGGCGACAATTGACTAGGGAGGAATGGACATGACATTGAACATACAAGATTTACTGCAGCGTGCGTATGATGAAAATGCATCCGATTTGCATGTCACTACCGGCATCCCTCCTGTTTACCGAGTAAATGGTCAGTTAAAGCAATATGGGAATGAAATTGTTACGGAAGACATGGTAACCCGCATGGTACAGGATATTTTACCGGATTATAAACTGGAGGAATTCGAGGATAAAGGTGAAACCGATTTTAACTATTCATTGGAAGGTTTATGCCGTTTTCGTGTAAATGCGTACCATCAGCGTAATGCAAGTGCCATTGCAGCTCGTTTGATAGCCAGTGAAATTCCGACAATCGAATCATTGAATTTGCCGAAAGTTCTTTACGATTTAGCTGAAAAACCACAAGGGCTTATTTTAGTAACAGGTCCAACCGGATCGGGGAAATCTACTACGCTGGCAGCAATGATCGATTATATTAATGAAAATAGATCAAAACATATTATTACACTGGAAGATCCAATCGAATATTTGCATACACATAAAAAATCGGTGGTAAATCAGCGTGAAGTAGGTATCGATACGGGTTCATTTGCGAATGGCTTACGTGCATCACTTCGTCAAGATCCGGATATTATTCTAGTTGGGGAAATGCGAGATTTAGAGACCATTTCAACAGCAATTACAGCAGCGGAAACAGGTCATCTAGTATTTGCTACACTTCATACATCCAGTGCACCGACAACAATTGACCGCATTATCGATGTGTTCCCGCCGCATCAGCAAGGTCAAATTCGAATACAATTGGCGAATGTACTGCAAGGAATTATCTCACAGCGGTTATTCATTCGAAAAGACAAAGCCGGCCGAGTCGCCGCGACTGAAGTTTTAGTAAGCGTTCCGGCTGTAACAAATTTGATAAGAAATGAAAAAATTCACCAACTCCCGAGTGTGATGCAGACAAATCGGGCGTTAGGGATGCATACATTAGAGACATCCATACAAGTTCTTGTTTCTTCAGGAAAAGTTTCGTTGGAGGAAGTACGTCCTTATCTGAATGCGGGTGAGTATATTTGACCGTATTTAAATATGTAGGCCGCACAAAGATGGGGGCAACACAAAAAGGGACGATTGATGCAGCTAATAAAGCAGCCGCCATTTCAAAGCTTCGTGAAAAGGGCATTAATCCTCGGGAAATCGAAGAATCGAAAAGTCTATTGCATATGGAAGTCAGCCTTGGCAGTAAAAAAGTAAAAACACAGGATTTTGTTATTTACTGCCGTCAGTTTGCGACATTGATTCGGGCAGGTGTTTCACTCGTAGAAGCGACCGATATTTTAGCGAAGCAGGCGACAAGTAAGCCACTGAAAAGAGCGCTTGAAGCGGTAGAAGAAGATATTCGTTCCGGTATTCCATTTTCGGATGCAGTCAGGAAACATCCGAAAGCATTTCCCGAACTGTTCGTCAATATGATGCGTTCGGGGGAGGCAACAGGGAATATCGATGATACGCTGGAGCGTCTGGCAAATTCTTACGAAAAGTCTTTCCGCTTAATCAAAAAGGTGCAGTCGACCTTGACTTATCCTGCAATGCTTTTAGTAATGATTGTGGTTGTTGTGTTTTTCATGCTGATTTTCATTGTCCCGACTTTTGTTGAGTCGTTTGAATCAATGGATGCCGAACTCCCGACTTTAACGGTATGGACAGTAGCTCTAGGAGATTGGCTGAGGCAATACTGGTGGTTCCCTATTGGAGCCCTAGCTATTGGGGTTGTGGTATTTCAATATCTTTACAGGAATAATGAACAGTTTCATTACACCGTCCATTATTTGATGCTGAAGATGCCGATATTTGGTCCGCTTTTACAAAAAACAGCGATTGCAAGGTTGACGCGCAATTTATCATCTTTATTTAGCAGTGCGGTTCCGATTTTGCAGGCATTGACGATTTCACAAAAAGTATCTGGAAACCCGGTTGTTGGAAAAGTCGTAATGGATGCACGGGCAAGTTTGGAAAGAGGAAGTTCGTTGACAGAGCCGCTTGAGGAAAGCTGGATTTTCCCGCCAATGGTAACAAGTATGACAAGAATCGGTGAATCTACTGGGTCTCTTGATTATATGTTGGAGAAAATTGCGGATTTCTATGAAGAGGAAGTTGACAGAAATGTTGATACTTTAAAATCTTTAATTGAGCCATTAATGATTGTGTTGTTAGCAGGAGCAGTTGGTCTTATCGTTGCGGCAATTTTCTTGCCGATGTTTAGCCTTTATGAACAAATGTAAATGGAAAATTAAAAGACGTTTTGCAAGGAGGCATCGAAGCGATACAAAGCGTCAGTGCAAAAATCAAACATTTATTAAGATAAGAGGAGGATTTAATATGTTAAATACATTAAAAAAACGTATTAAAAATGAGAAAGGTTTATCTTTAGTAGAATTACTAGCAGTAATTGTAATCTTAGCTATTGTTGCGGCGATTGCAATTCCAGCGATCGGTAATATTATTGATAGTTCACGTGTAAAAGCGGCCAAAGCGGATGCGGCAAGTGTTTATAGTGCAGCGCAGATATATTTTGCGGAAAACTCAAGTGCAACGCAATTTACAAATGATACTACAGGCGGCGCCACGGCTACACCCAATGTTGGCGACTATGTTACAGATTTAGGAACAATTACAACTTTTACAGTTAACAAAACGAATAAGACAATTGCAGCAAAAGGAACATCTGGTGGAAAAGGCTATACTATTACAGCCGCAACTTTATCGGAATTAAACATTGAAAAAGGTAAAATTGATGCAGAAGATAAATTCAAATGGAATTAATCATCCCCCAAAGAACACCCAACCCAACAGCGTTTGGGTGTTCCATTGAGTGATGATTGCGCCACCAAAACAGGCGCTTCTCAAAATAGGCATTACATTAAAGGTTAAAGGGGAGGGTCCCTCATGTTCAATATGAAAAGAAAATCGCATGTATCCATCGTAATCAGTGATTATGTAATGCGTGCACTCGTTTTAAAAGGCGCAACAGTGGATCAGCCCATAATATACGAAATGCCCTTACCGAAAATTGCGATTCAGGAAGGGGCTATTCTCGATGAGATGGCGATGTATGAATTGATTAAATCAAATGTCCAAAACTGGGGCGGAAGAAAGCAAAATGTTCGCTTCCTTGTACCGGATACATCGATTTTATTGAAAACATTTGAACATCCTGCTGATATAAGCGGCAAAAACCTGAAAGAATATGTGCAAATGGAAGTTGGTCAGTCGATTCATCTGCCGTTCCAGGAGCCTCTTATCGATGTACATGACCCGATTGAAGGGGACGGGAAGGCTGTACTTTTTGCCGCACCGCCTGATGAAGTCGGAAAGATGATCGGTTTGCTGTTGGACAACCATTTGAATCCGCAAGTAGCCGATATACGAGCTTTATGTAATTTAAGATTGCTTGAACACATCCAGTTTATCGATAAGAACCGTACATATATGATAACGGACTGGTCAATCAATGAATTGTCGATTTGCATCTATTCAAACGGAGAAGTAGAGTTTCTGCGATTCCAAACGATTGACACTGACCCGGATAACTGGCAGCAAAATATTGTCGAAAATGATGAAATCGAATTTAACTATACAGCTGATTTGGATGATTTCCGTGCAGCAACTACTGATCAGGTGCTGGAAATCGACCGTATGATGAATTTCTTTAAATTCTCTCTCCATAAAGGTGAAAGAGAAGTTGATGAAATCGTCGTTATGGGAGATCATCCGTTACTGCAGTCAATTGAGGCACTGTTGAATGAAAATCTGCCGACACCGGTAAGCATTGTCAATGATAAAGTAATCAACGAGCATTTTCCGAACTGCAAAGCAAAGCATGCGACTTTGCTGGGACTTGCTTTAAAGGAGGTTAACGAATGATTCCGGATATTAACCTTCTGCCCAAAATTGAAAAGGGCGCGACGAGTTTTAAGTTAGCCTTTATTTTAGTTGGGATTTTATCGATATTGACAATAGGCTTGCTGGCAATCACTTATTTTGGTGCGAGAAGCGAAATTGCGAGCGCTATACCTGAACGTGATTCGTTATTGCTGACAAGGGACACATTAAACGCCGAAGTCACTTCATCGCAAACAGGAAGTCAAGGTTCATTGGAAGAATCGGTCGCTTTTGTTGAACGTGTTTCATATCCGGTCTCTCCGATTATAATTGAGACACGAAATTTATTGCCGACGGATACATACTTGCGTTCTTATGCATTTTCTGAGACAGGCGTACAAGTAGCGGTAGATTTCGAAACATTGAATGCTATTTCAACATATGTAAGCCAGCTGGAAAAAAGTCCGTATTTTAATGATGTTCAAGTGGGAACAATCCAAAACTTTGAACTTAATCCAACTGGTGAAGAAGTTATTGATACACAGCAATTCACGGAAGTTCCGCGATATAGCGTAGAAATTTTTCTCGTAATCAATCAATTGCACGTAGCTGCTGGAGGTGAAGAGTAATGAATTCCATCTCAAGTAGTAAAAACGGGACACTCCTCATCGTAATAGCATTGGCGATGGCTTTGCTGTTTGCTATGTATTACTATGTCGTCAAACCGAAGCAGGACGAGGAACAGATGATTCGTTCTGAAATCAACAGCCTTCATGCAGAAATCGCAGCAATAGAGGAAACAATTGCAGCAAATCAGTCAGAGCAATCTCAAACGAATGTAAATAAATTTGCACTACGCAAAAAGGTGCCGGATAACCGGGAAATTGATGAGCTGATTTTATCGATTGAGGAAATGCAGTATGTAACAGATTCACGAATTCAAAGCATCGATTTTAATAACTATGATGCCCTCGTATCTAGTTCGGGACTACAAGACCCGCTTTCTACACCGGAAACGGAAGAAGAGGCTGCAACAGAATTAACAGAGAGTGCTACTGATCAACCAGAGGATACGGAGGTTTCAGAAGAATTGCCCGTTTCCACAATCGCTGTAGAAACATTACCGCCTTCACTGAAGTTAGTTACATTTAACATCAATGTGGCTGCACCAAATGACGTAAATTTGCTGCAGTTCATTGAAGAAATTGAAAAGAAAGAACGCGTGATGCGAATCGATATAATTGATTTCGCGCTTCCAGGTGAAGAAGACAAATTTACAGAAGAAGCATCGGAAATCGTAACAGCCGACATTCAAGTCACAACTTTCTACTACGAGTAGGTATTTATTCGAATATATAATTGTGTAGAAATTAAAAGTCACTGTCTTTCTAAGTTGTGCATGATGTCCCCTTTGAAAGTGAGGATTAAAAATGCATTTGAAGATTATAGACTCACGATTGAGGATTAAGATACCGTTATTGAGGATTAATCTGTATCAAGTGAGGATAATCTGCCCCAAACTGAGGATTAAGTTTCTCATGGGGAGCTGAGTTGACACTAGAATGTGTCCGACCCAGAATGGAAATCAACCACTTGATATATAGCAGGTACAAGTAAGGAGCATCTAAAATGGAGATTATGTATACAATATTTGCGGGGATTTTTGGATTGGTATTTGGCTCATTTTACAATGTAGTCGGATTACGGGTACCGAAAAAAGAGTCGATTGTGACACCGCCATCTCACTGTGTCCATTGCAATCGACGTTTAAGCGCTATTGAACTCGTACCTGTTTTTTCGTATATATTTTTACGAGGGAAATGCCGGACTTGTGGTGTGAAAGTGTCGCCGATTTACGCATTTACGGAACTGGTAACAGGACTTTTATTTGCGTTTGCTACATGGCAGCTTGGCATCACATGGGAATTGGCAGTAGCTTTACTGTTTATTTCACTATTGGTCATTATAAATGTTTCGGATATCGCGTACATGCT
Organism: Solibacillus sp. GQ1; assembly: GCF_059758555.1. NCBI lineage: Bacteria > Bacillati > Bacillota > Bacilli > Caryophanales > Caryophanaceae > Solibacillus > Solibacillus sp. GQ1. The sequence continues at coordinate 71,457 of NZ_JCAXEX010000003.1, forward strand.
TATTCCGGACAAAATTCTATTGTTTTTCCTGCCGTTTCTAATCATTGGCAGAATTCTTTCGCCGCTTGATCCGTGGTGGGATAGTATTATCGGCGCCGCAATTGGCTTCTCAATTTTACTGTTAATCGCCATTATTTCAAAAGGTGGAATGGGCGGTGGGGACATTAAGCTGTTTTTACTGATTGGATTAGTGTTGGGAACGTTCAACACGTTATTAACCTTATTTTTGGCATCGGTGATTGGGATGATTGTCGGTATCGTCATTTTGAAAATCCGTGGGAAAGGGCGCAAAACCCCTGTACCGTTCGGACCATCAATTGCTATTGCCGCGATCATCGTATACTTTTACGGTGACCAGCTCATCAATATGTATTTAAACCTTCTATAACGTAAAAAAAGGGGTGCCCTGAATTCATTTTCTGGGCATCCCTTTAAATATGTCTTAATAATCTATTATAACTTTCTCAAATGGGTGATTAGTCAGAAGCTCATGTGTTGCAAGTTCCACTACTTTTTCTACAGTATCTCCTAAAACTAATATGCGGTAGTTGCCAAAATCATTATAATAGGCATCTGCTTCAACATATTGAGTCGTTTCGTTCTGTATATTTCTGCGAATATTTATGACGATTTCATAACCATCCTTTACAAATTGAATTTTTTTCAATAAAAACAACCTCCTCAACAATAGTTTATTACCGGCTGAAAGTAATTGACTAAACTTGTTGGAAGGTTGTGTAGGATCGTTAAAAATTATTCAGCATTTGGATAAATCATCGTTTTTGGATCAACATAACGGTCAAATTCCTCATCAGTTAAAAGACCTGATGCAATAGCAGCTTCTTTTAATGTTGTGCCTTCTTTATGCGCCGTTTTCGCGATTTTCGCCGCATTTTCATAACCGATATACGGGTTTAACGCAGTAACAAGCATCAACGAATTTTTCAGGTTAGCGTCCAGTACTTCCATATTCGGCTCGATACCTACTGCACAATTGTCATTGAATGATTTCATAGAATCGGCCAACAGGCGTGCTGATTGCAGGAAGTTATAGATGATTACTGGCTTGAATACGTTCAACTCGAAATTACCTTGTGAAGCTGCAAAGGCGATTGTTGCGTCATTGCCGACAACTTGAGTCACGACCATTGTCATTGCTTCACTTTGTGTCGGGTTTACTTTACCTGGCATGATTGATGAACCTGGTTCGTTTTCAGGAATCGTAATTTCACCGATACCAGAGCGCGGACCACTTGCCAGCCAGCGTACATCATTGGCGATTTTCATTAAATCCGCAGCCAATGCTTTTAATGCACCGTGCGCTGTCACGACTTCATCATGGCTTGTCAAAGCATGGAATTTATTTTCCGCAGATGTAAATTCAATACCTGTTAGTTTGCTGATTTCTGCAGCTGTGCGGGCACCGAATTCCGGATGGGCGTTAATGCCTGTACCAACAGCAGTACCGCCAATCGCAAGCTCTTTCATGAACTGCGTGTTCACCATAATCATTTTTTCGCATTTTAACAGCATATGGTGCCAGCCGCCAATTTCCTGACCAAGTGTAAGCGGTGTTGCGTCCTGTAAATGGGTACGACCGATTTTAATAATATCGTTAAACGCTAACGCTTTTTCTTTTAATGTCGCCTGTAACAGCTTTAAGCGCGGCATTAGGTAGTTCTCTACGATTTCAACTGCAGCAATATGTAGTGCAGTAGGGAATGTGTCATTTGAGCTTTGTGACTTGTTGACGTCATCGTTAGGATGAACCTTTTCATCCGATCCGGCTGCCGTCAGCTTTTCGTTCGCTAAGTGGGCAATTGTCTCGTTCACATTCATATTTGTCTGTGTACCACTGCCTGTTTGCCAGACGACAAGAGGGAAGTGTTCATCCCATTTACCTGCAAGAATTTCATCGGCTGCTTCTACAATCGCATTTTTCTTCGCATCGGATAACTTGCCTAATTTATTATTGGCAATCGCCGCTGCTTTTTTCAAAATAGTCATGGCACGGATAATTTCAATCGGCATTCTTTCTGTGCCAATTTGGAAGTTTTCTTTGCTTCGCTGTGTTTGTGCACCCCAAATTTTGTCTGCTGGTACACGGATTTCACCTAAAGTGTCTTTTTCAATACGGAATTCCAACTAAATCATCTCCTTTAATATATGTATACCCAATTTTCCATGAAAAAATGGCAAATCGTGTGAGGGGATTTGCCATTCTTCCAGGAGAAAAGATCAATCCAATTAATCTTTTCGAAATATGAGAAAAGTAATTAATGAGTTTCGAATCTGAACTGGGGGGAACAGTATCGAAAAGGTTTTACTAACCTTATAATGATAATGATAATCTTTATCAATTAGGAAGTCAATACTTTTATTAAACAAATTTTTAGAAAATTCGATTTGCTGAATCTCCCAATATGTAAAACAACGCCGAAAGCACCGAACCAAATAGGATACTTTAGACGTTGTTGTTTTTGGTATTCACTTAGGAAGTCATCCCCTTAATTTTTTTAGACTATTTTTACATAAAAATCGCGACCGTTTGTCAGTTCAGGAATTTCTGTATTTTTTTCGTTTTTATAATAGTCTGAAATAATATTAGCAAGACCGGTATAGCCATTTAATAATGTTCCTTGTTTAATTTCTTTCGCGATATTATGGAACTCAAAATAGTGAAGTGCATCATCGCTCATCCCGTATAAAATTCTCTCGATATCTGCAAGGGGAATGTTGATTCCTCTCGTATATCGGCACTCACGCTTATACGTATGGTGCGGTATATTGATTGGTGTTGTTTCATTAATCATCGTCAATTGGTTCATAATGTGGCCTCCTTAAATAGTAAAATATAATTTGTTTAATATATTATACCCCAAAACAAAAATCTGTAGTCAGAATATTTACTGAATTTAGATATTTAAATAACTTTTACCAATCATCTCCTTGCTGCATTTCCTCAGCCACCATTTGTAAATCATATGCATTGATCATCAACAGCTCATATTGATCATGCTGCTCCATATACTTCTGGATGAGGCTAAGCACATATTTTGGAGACCCTTCATTTTCTTCATCGTAGACGAGCAATGTCGCATCCGTGTTATCGATAATGAACTTGTCCTTTTCAATAAACTGCCATGGTGCTTCGTAAGGGCGCTTCGTCACACTTGTCACAAAATCGGCCTTACTTACTATATGCATAAAGGTCTCTTGTTTATGCTCATTCCAATTTTTTTCCTGTTCCAAGAAGGGGGTGATAATGGAGTATTTGAGTTGAGGGTAGTCGTTTTTCAGTTCCAGTACAACTTGTGCTGCCCATGTTTCAACACCTTGCTGGCCGCTGATCACGACCCACTCAAGTCCGTCTTCTATAAGAATGCGCAACTGGTTTTCCAGCGCCTTTTTAATAACCGGGACACCAGGATGCTTGTCATTGAATATTCCTAATTCATGTGGACGGTAGCCCGTAATATAAAGTGATTTCATCATAAGTCTCCTTTGCTTAACCATCAATAAAATAAGGGCACTATGCATAACACAGCGCCCTCTAAATATACTACCTATTCACTAAAAACAGCTTTAATTTGCTTAATTGCCCAATCCAGATCTTCTTTTGAAATAATGAGCGGTGGGGCGAAACGGATTACTGTGTCGTGTGTTTCTTTGCAAAGCAATTTGCGTTCTGCCAGTTTTTCGCAGTAGGGGCGAGCAGATTCGTGAAGCTCAACGCCTATGAAAAGACCGCGCCCGCGCACATCTTTAATGACCGGGTTCTTAATTTCCTGAAGCTGTGCTTTAAAGTAATTGCCAAGCTCCAATGAACGCTCTGTCAGCTTTTCATCTATTAATACATCAATCGCTGCAATCGATACGGCACATGCCAGCGGGTTACCGCCGAAAGTTGAGCCATGTGAACCTGGATTGAACACACCGAGAATATCGTCATTCGCTACAACAGCTGAAATCGGATAAACACCGCCGCCAAGCGCCTTACCTAAAATGTAGATGTCCGGTGTAACATCTTCCCATTCGCAGGCAAACAGTTTTCCTGTTCGTGATAAACCTGTTTGGATTTCATCTGCAATAAACAGAACATTATTTTCTTTACATAAGTTATATGCTGCTTTTAAGAAGCCTTCAGTCGGAATGATAATACCTGCCTCTCCCTGGATCGGCTCGACGATAAATGCCGCTGTATTCGGTGTAATAGCTTCCTTCAATGCATCAATATTACCGTAAGGAACTAATGTGAAGCCTTCCAGCATCGGGCCGAAACCGCGCTTATACTCTGCTTCCGAGGATAAAGACACAGCACCCATTGTACGGCCATGGAAATTGCCGTTACAGCCGATAATCTGCGCTTTGTTTGCTTCGATGCCTTTTACTTCATATCCCCAGCGACGGGCTGTTTTAATCGCCGTTTCAACAGCTTCAGCACCTGTATTCATCGGCAGTACCATATTTTTGCCTGTTAGCTTACTAACCTTTTCATACCAAACGCCTAATGTCGCACTATGAAATGCACGTGACGTAAGTGTCACTGCATCTGCCTGATCTTTTAACGCCTGAATAATTTTCGGGTGGCGATGACCTTGGTTTAAGGCAGAATACGCCGAAAGCATATCTAAATAGCGGTTGCCTTCAGGGTCTGTCACCCAAGAACCTTCTGCTTTTTCGATTACAATCGGAAGTGGGTGATAGTTGTGCGCCCCGAATTTTTCCGTAGTTGAAATAAGTTGTTCTGATTTTGATTTTGTTGTCATGATGAAATCCTCCTTATGCAAATTTACTTGTAAAACAGATAAATCTATTGCAAAAGACAGAAAAAATTACATATACGATGCAGGTTTCTTCCAAATTAATGTTAACAGAATACCAAAGAAGATGACAACCGTTGCAAAGTAATATGGGTAGTTAACATCAATATCGAATAACATCCCGCCTAAAATCGGCCCGAATATATTCGCCAAACTTGTAAACATCGAATTCATTCCTCCGACGAAACCTTGCTCATTGCCGGCAATTTTTGATAAATAGCTCGTAACGGCAGGACGGAATAAGTCGAAGCCGATAAAGACGATACATGTTACAAGTAAAATAGCAAAATATGAGCTGACAACAGTCATTAAAAATACAAGAACCCCCGATAAAATTAAGCTGTAGCGAATGAGTTTAATTTCTCCCCATTTTTGTGCAAGCCGGTCAAACAGTAATACTTGCGCAACTGCTCCGAAAATCGCGCCGCCTGTAATAATAATTGCGATATCCACAGGGGTAAACCCGAATTTATGATCGACAAACAGACTGAAGAACGATTCGAATGCCGCGAGTCCGAATGATGCGACAAAAATTAAAATAAATGCAATCAAGTACATCGGTTCTAAAATGCGTTTAAATCCGGATGTTTGTGCCGGTGCATTTTCCGCATGTTCCGTATTGCGTTCGGGTTCACGCAGTAAAATAATCGATAAGATTGCTGCCGTTGTACCGAGCGCCCCTGCAAAATAGAAAGGCACACGTGTACCGAAATCGGCTAAAAATCCGCCGATGCCCGGTCCGATAATGAAACCTGTACTAATTGCCGCGCTCATGTAGCCAAGTGCTTTTGATCGTGTTTCCATTGTTGTAATGTCCGCAATAAAAGCCGTAACAGCAGGCATAATAAACGCTGCACTGATCCCGCCTAAAACCCGGGAAATGAAAAGAACTTCTATCGTTTTTCCTAAACCGAATAGAAATTCCGAAATACCGAAAATAAATAATCCGAGGACGATCATAATTTTACGTCCATATTTATCAACCGCTTTACCAGCGAGAGGTGAAACAATCAGTTGTGCAATTGCGAATGCTGCTGTTAAATAGCCGATAACTTGGCCGCTTAATTGCAGTTCATTCATTAGAGTAGGGAGTACCGGGATAACCAAACCGATTCCTAGAAAGGCGATGAACAGGTTTAATAATAGTAACCCTAATGTTATTTTATAGTCTTTCATTGTTATTGCTCCTTATTAAGTTGTAAAAAAATCGTTAATCCGCACTTTCTAACATAAACCCTACAGTAGCTATAGAGTCAATAGAACTGTTTTAAATAATTGTAAAAATTAGTTAAAGTAGCTTAATCTTTAATTCCACGATGAATTGATCTTCTTCGTTTGGAGAATAGTTAAGAGGCATGAAGATTTCATAGACAACCGGAACAACCTGTATATGCTGCTCTTTTATATAATGATAAAGTTTTTGGTATTGGGTTAAATACGTGTCCCTTTCAAAAATAAACGCAATGCATACGTAGCGTCCTGCAGGTATCGTTTTCACGTCCATATCTGTTGTTAAATGGGTAATATACCTATCTGTAATCAGCGGTGTGAAAACATGGCTGTAATGCAGCTCATCCAGACTGTCGTATTGTTCGTAAGGAAAAATACATCCATAACGATTGCTCAGCAAGCTGTTTTCAACTTCCAATGTTTTAATTAAGGAACTGTAGTACGTATTTGGAATATAGTACGGCGTCAGTTCATTTGTTTTAATCGATAAAATACGGACCGATTCTTCATTTTTGAAATAGACTGTATCCATTACATCGATCGCCAGCTGTTCTTCCATCTGCCTTTTCGTTTTATATAAGGACTGCTGAATCTCGTACATACGGTTCATTTGCTGTTCAATGACACTTTCCTGCTGTTGCAAAAAGGAGAGAAGTTCGGCAGGGGTAAACTGTTGCGCCGCTTTAATTTCCTCCAATGAGACACCGATATATTTCAATGATTTAATAATATCCAAATGATAAAATTGTGAGTCTTTGTAGTAGCGGTAATTTGTTTTAGGATCGACATAGGAAGGTTTGAATAAGCCGATCTGATCGTAGTAGCGTAATGTTTGAATAGAGATATTCGTCAGTTTGGAAACTTCACCGATTGAATAATGTTTTTCTTCCATAGAATGTCCTCCGAAGTACAATGTTATCGGTATCTTAACATTAATGGGGGATAGGGGTAAATTATTTTGGAAAACCGAAAAAATCACATCTCCATAATTTCATGAGATGTGATTGAGGTTCAATATTTTATATCCGCAGCTAGATGAACAGGGCTTTTCCTGCTGTAGAAATACCCGACGAGTAACAGTACAAGCGCGAGTGTAACGGTACCTCCTGCAAACAGCAGGGGGGCTTTAAACGTGCGGAAATGAGTTTCCAGACGAGATGCAATGACCGGTCCGATAATTTGTCCAATAGCATAGAACGTAGTCAGTATTGATACGACATAGTTGCTTTGCTTTGGAAACAGCTGTCTGGAATAGGCAGTCGACATCGTTACAAGTCCAACAAACGTAAAACCAAATGACATCGCCGACAATAGTACGCTCCATGCTGATTGAGATAAAACAGGAAGCAGAATGCCGATAATCTGCAAGGAATAGGCTGTAGCCATCATCGAAACAGGTGAAAAACGGGACATGCATTTCATCCAGATCGGTGCTGACGGAATGGCAGCCAGCCCGGCCAGTACCCAACTATATCCGGCATAGGCGCGCAATGCTTCAATATTATAAATAATGTCGACTAAAAAAGTACCTGTAATAATATAGCCTAGTCCTTCCAAGCCGTATGCAATAATCAGCCATGGCATAAACCCGCGCCAAATATTGTTGTCCGCAGACTTTGGTTCCTTTATATGATTCGCAACGTTTAATTGTCGCCATAAAAAGATTGTCGTTGCTAAAAATAGGACAGATAATGCGCCAAGACCAAGCCAGGATCCTTGCCAGTTAAAGCTCGCTTCAAAAAATGGTACGAAAAGTCCTGATAACGCGATACCCAATCCGACTCCGCTAAACAAATAGCCGCTCCAGCGGGTTAATAAATTTGCTGCTAAATAATCCATCACGATACTTGATGTAAGAACAAATATGAAGCCACTCGTTAAGCCAGCGACAAAACGTAACACTATCCAAATTAAATAAGATTCAACCAATCCCATTAAAATGATTGAGAACACATTCAGAAAAACATTAATTAATAGGAAGTTCTTTTTTGACTTGTAAACAAAGCCCGCACCTAAAGCTCCGATGAAATATCCGATATAATTGCTTGATGCGAGCCAACCGCCTTGTGCAAACGATAAGTTTTCATCTACACGCATGAACGGTAAAATCGGTGTGAAAGCAAATCGGCTAATCCCCATTGCAACAGCTAAAAATAAAATGCCCCCTAAAATAACACTGAAATGTTGACGGTTCATGAACATCCCCCCTGGAAAAACAACCCTTCCAGTAATTGTAACACTCTTAAATTCAAGAGTAATAGAGAAAATACCCGCAAAACTAAGAGAAAAAAGAAAAGAGATGAAGCGAAAGTTGGATACCTTCGTTTCATCTCTATATAATCCCCTTATGAATGAACAGGTTCTCCCTGTTTCCCTTTGTGTTTTGTACTTGCTTCTTCTTTTGCGCGTTGTTTTTTCATTTTGTTGACATTCGAGCGCATTAATAAAGAAATTCCTAATGAAATTGCAATTAAGAAACTGAATAAGTAAAACAATGGTACATAGCTATTTGCAGCTTCATAAACAGTTGATGCGATTAGTGGACCGAAAATCCCACCAAGTGACCAAGTTGTTAATAAATATCCGTGAATAACACCAAGTTGTTTCGTACCGAATAAATCACTTGCAAACGCTGGTAAATTCGAGAAACCACCGCCATAACAACTAACTACTAAGAATATGAACAATTGTAATAGAATGGCGTTTGTAGTGAATGGTAGTGTAATAAAGGCAATTAATTGAATCGTGAAGAAAATAACGAATACGTTAGAACGCCCGATATAATCTGATCCAGCTGCCCAAAGTAAGCGACCGCCACCATTAAATAAGCCCATTAATCCAACCATTGCTGCAGCTGCAGCTACAGATAAACCTGCAATTTCCTGCGCCATTGGAGAAGCAACAGAAATTAACATTAAACCAGATGTAACATTAATTAAATGCATTGCCCAAAGCATCCAGAACTGTTTTGTACGTACAGCTTCACGTGCAGACATTTGTGCAATTTCAGTTGTTTTTGCTTTTCCTGATGCAATTGCTTCTTCTACTTCGCCCGGTTTAGGCGGAGCGATATAAAGTGCACCAATCATCATTAATACAAAATAGCTAATACCTAAAATAAAGTAAGTGTTTGAAATACCGAAAGACTCCATTAAGTTTACAGCTACCGGTGCGGTAATTAATGCACCAGATCCGAATCCTAATACTGCCATACCTGTCGCCAGACCTCGACGATTAGGGAACCATTTAACAAGTGTAGATACTGGAGCGATATAACCAATACCCATCCCAAGTCCACTTAACAGTCCGTAAGTTAACCAATATAAAACAACCGAATCCATAGCGATTGCGATCCCTGCGCCACCTTGACCTAAACCAAAGAGTACTGCGGCAACCATCGCTGCTTTTCTCGGTCCTAATTTCTCTACTGTACTACCAAATAGTGCGGCAGCAAAACCTGCTAACCCCATCATAATTGTAAACGCGATTGTAATTTGCGATGCATCCCACCCAAGCTCTTCAGCAATTGGATTTTTATACACGCTATATGCATAAGCTCCACCGATTGAAAGGTGAATAGCGATTGCTGATGCAGCAATTAACCAACGATTCTTTTTCAAAAAATTTCCCCCTCACACAAAAATAAATACCAGTTATACGACATTTCTCTACTTGAAGTAGTTATGTCTAAAGTATGAACGTCCATGTACATTAACTTAACATTAACTTATTATGTTGTGCAAGTAGAATTTCACAAAATATATTATCTCGAAAAAACATATATTTCTCTTTTGGGTAATAAAATTGTACTTAAGGCAATTATTTTTTGATGGTAAAAATGCGCTTTAACGTTGATAAATCAAGGTTTTGCCGGTGGTGAAGTATTAGTTTAATATAGCAATATGTTAAGGGTAGGATAATATTGTAAACTGTAATAAATTCTATTTAAATAACTAAAAATACTTAGTTGTGCAAGTAATTTCTCTTAAATGTTTGAAACGGATTATTGGAAAATACTTTTGAACTCATAATATAACAGTTACTAATACACATAAAAAACCTCATAAATAGCTTTATGCACTGCTAAATCAACGTTTTTGCTAAATTTTATAATCTAAATAGCCCTGTTTTTATACTTTCCTTATAGAATGGCGAAACTGTTTATAACAGTTAGTTGAATAGGAAATATTTGAAGTTTCGCTGAAGAATTTTGATTGAAAAAGAAAAATATCTAGGAGGAGGTAGAGGGATTTTGTTTCAATAACCTTGAAAAAGCCTATTAAAACAGCCTTTAAATCACACAAAATATGGAACGAATTAAATATGTATAAAAGTATTTGTCCTAAATTAAAATGCAGAAAAACTATTTGACGTGTTGCAATCAGTTCTCTAAAGTCAAATTAGTGATAAGAAAAGAGGCGAGTTTTTATGAAGAAAATTGATCCAAAACAAATATCAGAACGTGAAAATTATAAATTTCTGATAGGTTCCATCATTCCAAGACCAATTGCCTTTGTTACATCGATATCTGAAGATGGGGTTGTGAACGCGGCGCCATTTAGTTTTTTCAATATCGTTTCTTCAAATCCTCCGATGATTTCGGTAAGTATCCAACGGAAAAAAGGGGAGCCAAAAGATACTGCAAGAAATATTCGTGCAAAAGAGCAATTTGTTGTCCATATTGTTGATACTGAAAATGTAGAACAAGTAAATAAAACAGCTGCAAACTTACCACCGGATGAAAGTGAGATAGCAGTTGCAGGTCTGTCATTAGTAAAGAGTGAAAAAATCGATGTTCCGGGTGTAAAGGAAGCGAAAGTCCGACTGGAATGTGTCCTTGAAAAAGCACTGGAACTTGGCGGCGATGATGAAACTGCAGGCTGCGACCTGATCATCGGAAAAGTCGTGTACTATCATATAGAAGAAACTCTGTATGAAGAAGGCCGAATTGATCCGGAAGGACTTGGCGCAATCAGTCGTCTTGCTGGAAATGACTATGCAAAAATCGGTGAGCAATTCACAATTAAACGCCCGCTTTAATAAAAGGAGAACAACTAAGAATGCAAATCAAAACAATTGAATTATTTAATATTGAATTACCATTAATTGAACCGTTTATCGTAAGCTACGGAACATATCCGAACATGCCGTCCATTATTGTAAAGATGACATCACAATGCGGTTTAGTCGGCTGGGGTGAGGCAGTTCCGGATGAACATGTGACAGGTGAAACATTGGAAGGCACTTATGCTGTATTGAAACATACATTGGCACCGGCGATGATCGGGGAAAACCCGATGAATTTTGAAAAGATCCATGCCAAAATGGACGCGCTCATCTATAGTGCGCCAGCTGCCAAAGCGGCAATTGATATCGCATGCTTTGATCTGGCAGGGAAAAAACTTGGAGTACCTGCCTATCAGTTAACAGGCGGGCGTTATTATGAGAAGTTTCCGATTACACATGTGTTAAGCATCGGAACACCTGAAAAGATGGCAAATGAAGCTGCAGAACGTGTAGAAATGGGATACAACTCATTCAAAATGAAAGTCGGACGCGATGTAGCGAGTGATGTTGCCCGCATTAAAGCAGTACGTGAACGTGTCGGGAATGAAATTGCGATTCGTGTTGATGTCAACCAAGGCTGGGTAAACAGTTCAACAACGATGCAAGCAGTTCGTGAGCTTGAACAATTGAATATCGACTGGCTGGAACAACCGGTACGTGCGGATGATATTGATGGCATGGTTGAAATTAAATCGAAAACATCGATTCCTGTCATGATTGATGAAGGTTTACGCGGTGTGCGTGAAATGCGCGAAATTATTGCAAAGCGTGCAGCGGACAAGGTAAATATTAAATTGATGAAATGCGGGGGAATATATCCTGCAATGAAGCTAGCACATATGGCGGAAATGGCAGGGATTGAATGCCAAATCGGTTCAATGGTCGAGTCTTCGGTCGGTTCGGCGGCAGGTTTCCATGTTGCCTTTTCGAACAAAGTATTTACGAGTGTGGAATTAACAGGACCGTTAAAATTCTCAAAAGATATCGGAAACCTTCAATATAATGTCCCGTATATTCAGTTGAATGAACGTGCAGGTTTAGGTGTCGATGTGGACGAAGCGGTTTTGGCGGAATTAACACGTGACCATTGTGTGGTGCAGTAAATGATTGCGTCAGGATTTTTAGGGAATGAACGATATGAAGTGTATTTATTGGATGAAACACGTATTCCGGAATTAATCACTTTGCAGCAGGAAGTAGTCGATGCACTGCCGGACAAAGCTATATTACAGCCGCTCGATAATGAAGAGCTGAGCTTTATTTTAAGCGGGCACGGACTGATGATTGGGGTCTTCATTGAAGGAAAATTAATTGCCTTTCGAGCATTGCTGGAACCAATGATTGATGAAGAACATTTAGGCTATGATATTGGCTTGAAAACAGAGGATGAATTGCGGAAAGTACTGTATCAGGAAATTTCCAATGTTCATCCGGGTTATCGTGGTTATCGTTTGCAGCGTACGATGGCAGACATCATTATGCAGCAAGTGGATGAATCGAAATTTAATACCGTTTGTGCGACGGTCATGCCGGGCAATATCGCAAGTTTAAAGGACAAGTTTTCGCAACATATGCATATTGCAGCATTGAAACTGAAGTATGGCGGGAAACTGCGCTATGTATTTAAGAAATCACTTCCTTATAAGGCGTATGAGTGGACTGAAGAGCAATTTGTCCCAATGGATAATACGGAGGCACAGCAGCAACTTCTAAAATCAGGCTTCATCGGTATATCGATGAGAGCGGATGGGGCAGACTGGTTTATTCAATATGTAAAATAATAAAGGATGTGGCGATAATCAGTTATTCGCCACATCCTTTATCGATTTAATTCCGTCCATGTCGTATGAATACTCCTTTAAATATCATTGTCGTCAAAGCAATCCAGATCGTAACAATCACTGTTATCTTCGTATAGGTAAGATACGTCATTTTCGTCAGATGCAATGTAAGTATAGTTTGGCATGTGTATCAACTCCTTTTTATAATTATAAAATATTCAGAAAATTAAGTAAAGTACTTTTTTAAAGTACATCAACTTAGAAAAGTGGCAAAGAACACCATGAAATCTATATTTATAGGCATTGGTTTCGCTTTCATTTCTATAAAATGACTATTTATATAATTAGTTTTCATACAGGTTTTCATACATAATTGGCTGACAACGAAGTTTTAAATTTCTTAGTATTCTTTGAAACTTTCTGTACTGAAGAATAGTACATATTAAAAAAGAGAGGGTGATTTGATGGAGAAAAAACCGTTCAACGATGCCGATGAGCACTATCAAAAGCATGTCGGTACCCCAACTTCCTATAAGATGAAGCAAATGCCCAAGCCGATTCGATTAATTGGCTATTTTTTCTTCGGTTTCATGGCAATCGCTACTACTTTAATAATTCTATTAATGCTGTTGGACAAAATTCTCTAGTGTAACATAGAGGATTTTTTCTTTTCTTAAATAGTTATAATATTCAACATGAAAGATTAATATACTATATATTAGTCTCGTTTTATATAAATTCTGTATTTTAAAGAATAATTTTCTGCTTTATGATAATATGTTTGTAATTAATTACAGATGGGGTGGGAAGCATGGAGCAACATATTTTTGTCTCGAAACTTATACCTCCGACACCAGTCAATAACTATTTAAGAAGAGCAAAGTTAATGAAAAAGCTTTCGGATTGGCCGCATGCAAAATGTACCATTTTACATAGTAGCGCAGGTTACGGGAAAACATCGCTTATTAGTCAATTTTTAAACGATCAAAAAACAAAATCCTCCTGGTATCAGATTACGCCGGATGATGACTCAATATTTCCGTTTTTACGTCATTTTATCTATAGTATTCAGCAGCATTTCCCATCGTTTGGAGAAAAATTAAAAGGTTGGGATGAGACGTTAAAGTTTCATAATATGGAAGAGTTACTGCAGCTTTCAAAACAAATCGCCAATGAGCTGCACTATATAAAAGATCCTTTTTTAATTGTACTGGACGATTATCACCATGTGTCGCACGTATTTCCGATCAATTACATTATGAATCAGCTGCTTCAATTTTTACCTGCCAACCTCCATATCATTGTCGCGACGAGGAAAATGCCGGAATGGAGCTGTTTGTTGACGCTTCGTATGAATAATCAGCTGATCGAGTGTTTAGAGCCGGAATTTACTTTTGCGGAAGAAGATGTTCAATATTTATTTGAAGCTTTTTTTGACCGGCAAATAACGGACGAACAAAGCGAATTTATTATGCAAATGACTGAAGGCTGGGCGATGGCGATCATGCTGCTTGGCTATAAAGCGAAATATAGTCAGGAACAGCTCATCGATATCGCGGAAGGTTCGGTCGGGAATTTTTTTGCCTACCTTTCCGCGGAAGTATTCGATAGGCTGGACGAACAACTGCAGCTTCAGCTTTTAAAGCTTGGCATTCATCAAGTGATTTCCCTTGATGTCATTACGGAATTGTACGGGGTGGAATGGATCCAGCAAGTGAAGCCGAAGTTGGATGATCTTGCGTTTATAACACCATTGGCAGGAGGAACAAAATACCGGTTCCATGCACTGTTCCAACAGTTTTTGCAGCAAAGGCTGAGCGAATACTATCCGGATCTGCATGAAGAATTCCATAAACAGGCAGCCCGGTATTATGCCAATCATAATTTAGGTGTATTAGCTGTTACCCATGCAACCCAGCTGAAAAATAACCGGTACTATATCGAGTTACTGATGCAATTTGCACCACAGTTTATTGAAGCAGGGCAGTTTGAATTTTTACTGGAACGGCTGAAAGATTTTGCGATTGAAGAAAAACCTTATCAGCTTCTTTATTATGAAGGGGAATGCCAGCGTTACCGTGCGCAATATGAACGGGCAAAAAATGCGTACAATGAATGCTTTATAAAAGCGCAGCTGCAGCAGGACCGGTTATTTTTAATGCGTTCGCAGTTTGGGCTGGCCAATATTTATTTGGATACCCTTCAGCCGGTTTTTGCGGAACATCATCTGCAGCAGGCAATTAGTTTATTGAACGAAGTAGATGTGAATGATACAGAACGCCATCTTATTAATAGTTTGTATACCGAAAATCTGATTAATTTAGGGAAAGCGGGGGAGGCGCTGCGCTGGAGCCAGTCGCAAAACCTGCAGCTAAGCATTAATAATATCGATGCGCGTCTTTATTTGCGCCACGGTCAGCTGAATAAAGCGAAAGAGTTGTTGAATACGCGTGTGTCAAAGCCGTTCCAGTGGGAAGAAGCACACCGAACGACCGATTTACTGCTCGTTTTGATCGATGTATTAATGGGTGAAAATACGCAAGCCTATAGCCGAATAATAGAAGGCGGAAAAGAAGCGCTCGTTGATATGCCATATACACTTGCGCTGACAAAGTTGCGTAAAGGACTGGCGCTGTTAAATATGGAGATGAAAGATTTTGAACGTGCGAAAGGCTGTTTTGATGAGACGCTTGAGCTCCTCAATCTCATTCATGTAAAACGTATTACTGCCGAGTGTTACATGGGACTTATTTTGTACCACCGCGATAATGTGTTGGAGGCGAAACGCCATGCACAAATCGGACTGAGGGAAACAAATAAAGTGCAGGATTTCTGGATGTCGGCACTGCTGCTGACGGCATTGACGAAAGTGTTGGCAGAAAACAGCCTTTTTGAAGAAGCGATTGATACGGCAAAACAGGCATTATCCTATTATGAACGCAGTGAAGATACGTACGGTCAGATGATATGTTTCTTTTGGCTGGCGTATTGTTTTGCCAAATTAAATGATCAAGAACATGCATTAACATATCATCGTCGCTTTTGGGATTTATGTGTGAATGACTATCCGTTTTTCATGGAGAAGAAAACCCTTTTCGGACCGCGCTATTTAATCGTATTTATCCAACTCGCAAAAGAGCTGCAGCAGGAGACGCTCGTATTTAGTCAGTTAAATTTAAATGCAGCGCCAAGTACGGAGCTATCATTGACATTATTTGGTCCTGTGCAAATTTCCCGTGAGAATGAAATGATTCAGGATAAAGAGTGGAAGCGTTTGAAGGCGAAGGAACTGTTTTTGTATTTATATATTCACCGCGAGCAATTTGTATCACGCCAGCAAATTTGCGATGCGATCTGGCAGCAGGATGAAGAAGCGATGCAACGGGATTTTAAAGTTGTTTTTAACGCGATGTTAAAAACGTTGGAGCCAACTAGATCGGCGCGTGAGGAAAGCAATTTTATTAAACGCCATCAGCATTTATATAAATTGGAAGAACGCTGGATTCATAGTGACGTTGCCCACTTTATGTATTATGTGCAGCGCGGATTGGAAGAAAAGACCGCCAAGCTTTCAAATGAATGGTTGAAGCTGGCGATGCGGCTTGTGGATGGCCCGTTCTGTTCTGACATGGAACGGGAATGGCTGGAACCTATTCAGGCACAATATAATGAACAAATACTGCTCATTTTAGAGCGTGTCGCCCAAAATTACGTTCGCCTGCAGCAGTTTGAAAAGGTGATTCGGTGGGCAGACCGAATTATTGCTCTTGATGACGGTCATGAAGAGGGCTACCGGTTGCTCATGCTTGCCCATTACTATTTAGGGAACCGCCGGGAAGCAATCAAATATTATGAGCGCTGTGTAGATGTACTGGACGACCAATATAAAATCACACCAATGGAACCGACTGAACGACTGTATGAGCTTGTGTTGAAAATGTAAATAAATTGAGAGCTATGTTGAAGATGCCATTCAACATAGCTTTTTTATTTGGGTCCAGGAGGATCAACGCTGTTTATTGGAAAAATGAAGCGGGTTATTAGAAAAAGTCGGTGGGATATTGAAAGATTGAGAACTGATATTCGAACATCTAGATGTGATATTAGAACAACCGCAAGAAATATTAGAAATCGCAATTATATTAGAACGAATTAATTTTTATTAGAACAAATCAGCTTTTATTAGAACAAATCTTCAGCAATTCGCGCTCCTCAATAGTTCCACTCATCCAATGTAACTCATTTGTAACTTCGCGATGTTACATTACGGTTAAGCAGATAGCTATGCTGAAAATTTTGCTAGGAGGGACATTGAATGAAAAAGCGTTTATGGTTAATTTTTGCGGTATTATCGATTTTCTTATTGGTTGCATGTAACAGTGATTCAACAGACAGCGATGATTCATCAACTACAAATTCAGCTGAGCAAGGTGAGAGCGGAACAACGGAAACAGCTGCATCAACTACTCCGATAAAAGTCGGTGTACTTGCATCGTTAACGGGAGCTCTTGAATCATACGGTAAGCAAACGAAAAACGGATTCGAATTAGGTCTTGAATATGCGACTGACGGCACGATGGAAGTGGAAGGCCGTAAAATCGAAATCGTTTGGGAAGATACAGAAACGAAACCCGAAGTAGCCGTTCAAAAGGCAACGAAGCTTTTAGAGGATGACGCGGTTGACTTTTTAGTTGGTTCATCAAGTTCAGGTGACACATTGGCAGTACTTCCACTAGCAGAAGAATACGAGAAAATTATGATTGTAGAACCAGCAGTAGCGGACAGTATTACAGGTTCAGAGTTCAACCCTTACATTTTCAGAACGGCGCGTAACTCTTCACAGGATGCATACGCAGCAGCAGCGGCAATTGCTGGAGAAGGTGTAAAAATTGCAACGTTCGCACCGGATTATTCATTCGGTTGGGATGGTGTATCTGCATTTAAGGCAGCAGCTGAAGGATTAGGTGCTGAACTTGTCCTAGAAGAATATGCAGACCCGGCTGCAACAGACTTTACATCAAACTTGCAAAAAATTATTGATGCGAAACCGGACTTCTTATTCGTAGTATGGGCAGGGGCAAACTCTCCTTGGAACCAGATTGCGGATTTAAAACTGCAAGAAAAAGGGATTAAAATTTCAACTGGTGCACCGGACATTATTGCACTTCAATTTATGGAGCCATTAGTAGGCATGGAAGGATTCTCTGTTTACCACCATACACTACCGAATAATGAAGTGAATGATTGGTTAGTAGAGGAACATAAGGCACGATTCAATGGTGAAGTGCCAGATCTATTTACACCGGGCGGATTTACAGCAGCAGTTGCAATTGTAGAAGCACTGAAACAATCAGGTGGAGATGCGGACGGAAATACGTTAATACCATTAATGGAAGGTATGTCATTTGAAACACCTAAAGGAACGATGACATTCCGTGAAGAAGACCACCAGGCATTACAGACAATGTACGCGATCCGCCTTGAAAAAGTAGCGGAATTTGATTATCCAGTACCGGTATTACTGCGAGAATTACTTCCAGAAGAAACGGAACCTCCTATTTTAAACTAGTAAATAAGTGAGGCTGTCTAAAAAGTGTTGAACTTTCAAGACAGCCTTTTGTTATAAGGATCACCATGTAAATGAAAAACGAGAGGGTGAGATGATGGAACCGATTTTAAAAACGAACAACTTATCGATTAAATTCGGCGAGCATAAAGCGGTGGACAGCATTAATTTTGAAATGACAGCAAAGCATTTTAAATCCATTATTGGGCCAAACGGTGCGGGAAAAACAACATTCTTCAATTTAATTAGCGGCGAGCTGGAGCCGACTGAAGGGGATGTATTTTTTAAAGGTCAATCGCTTCGAAAAAAGTCATCGGTGGACCGGACGCGATTAGGAATTGGAAGGTCATTTCAAATTACAAATGTGTTCCCGAATTTAACGGTGCTGGAAAATGTACGCCTTGCTGTGCAATCGAAACGAAAAGTGCGCTTCCATATGCTCAATCACTTTTTGAAATATAAAGAGATTACGAATGAAGCGGTTGAGATTTTGGAACAAGTGTTATTAACCGACAAAATGCATCAAGTGGCGAATCAGCTTTCACACGGTGAAAAAAGAAAACTGGAAATCGGAATGTTACTGGCACTTGATACTGAAATTTTACTATTGGATGAGCCGACTGCCGGCATGTCATTGGAAGAAGTACCTGCAATATTGGATGTGATTCGTTCGATTAAGGAGCGCGGCGATAAAACGATTTTATTGATCGAGCACAAAATGGATATGATTATCGACTTGTCCGATTCGATTATGGTGCTGTTCAACGGTGCGTTGTTAGCTGACGGGTCACCTGAGGAAATTATGAACAATGAAACGGTACAACAAGCGTATTTAGGAGGCCTTGCATATGAATAATATTTTAACGCTGGAGCATGTGGAGACATTTATTTCACAATATCACATTTTGCAAGGCATCAACTTTGAAGCAAAAGCGGGAGAAGTATCGGTTTTACTTGGGCGGAATGGCGCAGGAAAAACGACGACACTTCGAACGATTATGGGTTTAACACCGGCATCGAAAGGGGCAATTCATTTCGACGGGAAAGATATTACAAAAATGACGCCTTATGATATTGCGAATAGTGGTATTGGCTATGTGCCGGAAGATCAGGGCATTTTCGGACAGCTGACAGTAGAGGAAAACATGAAAGTGGCGATCCGAAAAGAAACGGACGCAACGATGCAAAAGCAGGCGTACATTTTAGAGTTATTCCCGGATTTAAAAAAGTTCTGGAAAAAGCAAGGCGGCAATTTATCGGGTGGCCAAAAGCAAATGCTTGCGATGGCAAGGGCTTTTGTCAATGACAGCAAGCTGCTTTTAATCGATGAACCATCCAAAGGTCTTGCGCCAATTGTTATCGAGAAAGTAATGGAAGCTATTAATGAAATGAAAAAGCATACATCGATTGTACTTGTCGAACAGAACTTTATGATGGCGAGTAAAATCGGCGATACATTTACATTGATTGATGACGGGCGGACTGTGCAATCAGGGGAAATGCAAGGCTTAATCGAAGACGAACAGCTTAAGCGTAAATATTTAGGGATCGGATAGGAGGGGAAACGGATGGAACTAATAATCAGTTTAACGATAAATGGACTAGCGACAGGAATGCTTATTTTTTTACTGGCAGCCGGATTGACGCTTATATTCGGGTTAATGGATGTGCTGAACTTTGCGCATGGCGGACTGTTCGTATGGGGTGCCTATACAGGGGTATTCACCTATTTATGGAGCAACAGTTTTATAGTCGGAATTGTTGTAGCGATTCTCACAGGTCTAGTTCTTGGATTTATTACGGAAAATCTTATTATTAAGCCGGTTTACGGAAATCACGTACAGCAAATTTTAATTACGCTCGGGTTCATGCTCGTGCTTCAGGAAATGATTAAAGTCGTTTTCGGTCCAAACGGTGTACCTGTTAAAGTTCCTTCTTACTTGGCAGGCAGCTGGCAAATTGGCGATTTAACGATTATTAAATACCGGATTTTTATTATCGTTGTAGGTTTTGCTTTATTTGGTGTTCTGTATTTCATTTTAAACCGGACGAAAATCGGATTGGTTGTTCGGGCTGGTGTTATGAACCGGGAAATGACACAGGCATTAGGTATCAACATTAAGCGCGTATTTTTACTTGTCTTTATGTGCGGTGCAGCATTGGCGGCGTTGGGCGGAATGCTGATGGCTCCGTATTCAGGGGTTGTGTATGCGGAAATGGGAATGGAATATGCGATTTTAGGATTTATCGTTGTAGTCATCGGTGGAATGGGAAGTTTCCAAGGTTCATTGATGGCAGCGATTTTAGTAGGGCTTGCCGGAAGCTTTATGGCGTATTATGTGCCGTTTCTATCCGTTGCGGTCAATATGATTTTAATGGCAAGTGTCCTGATTTTCCGTCCACAAGGCTTATTCACAGTTGCGAAGGGGTGATTCTATGTTAAAACAGCCATTAATTTTATCGAAAATGAATTTAGTGTATGCAGTCGTAGTAGGAATCATGGCCGTATTACCGTTTGTACTGGATTCTCGAACGATGACAATTTTATTAACGCAGTTTTGTATTTTTGCAATACTTGCGATGAGTTACGATATTTTACTAGGTTACACGGGTATTATCTCATTCGGTCACGCGATGTTTTTTGGAATTGGTGCGTATACGACAGCGATTATGCTGAGTGATTTCGGTCCGTCAATCGGTATATTCGCTGCTTCAATTGGGGTCGGAATCGTGTTATCCGCCATTATTAGTGTAATAAGCGGCGCATTGACGCTCCGGTTGAAAAGTCACTTTTATGCCATGTTTACATTAGCGATTTCAGGGTTGTTCTTAGTGTTGGCGGAAAAGTGGCGTACCGTTACGAAAGGGAATGACGGGTTTACATTCCGTGCACCGGAACTGTTTCGTGAGCGACTGTATTTTTACTTTTTAGTGCTCATTTGCCTAGTTGTGATTTTCATTTTACTGAAACGAATTGTTGCATCACCATTCGGGAAAGTCCTTGTTGCAATTCGTGAAAACGAGCAGCGTACACGATCGCTCGGGTTTAAAACGCTAGGTTATAAAATCATCGCTTCTGTTATTGCGGGTGCTGTTGCAAGTTTGGCAGGTTCGCTTTACGCGATATCGTTGCGCTTTGTCAATACGAGCGTTCTGACAATGGACATTACACTCGATGCATTGATGATGACGATTATCGGAGGGGTTGGAACGTTAATCGGGCCGATCATCGGGGCAGGTGTCATTGAGTTTGCCCAGCATTATTTATCGGGTCTTGCAAGAGACTATCCTATTTTTGAACGATGGATTATCTTCTTCGGTATTCTGTACATTTTAGCTGTAATATTCTTCCCGCGTGGCATCGTAGGTACAATTTCAATGCGTTACCATGAGTGGAAGATGAAAAATGGCCAAAAAACAAAGGCATCTGTAAAGCTTCGTGAAAAGGAGATACAGCGATGATCGGAATAACGGGATTAGGAATGTATTTACCTGAAGGAAGAATGACCGGTGCCCAAATTGCGGAAAAAGCAAATATTCCAACGGCTGTCGTTGAGACGAAAATGGGCATTGTTGAAAAAGTGGTTGCCGGTCCAAATGACCATCCGGTTGAAATGAGTGTGAAAGCGGCGAAGGAAGCCATTTCCGAAGCGCAAGTGGATGCAAAAGATATTGATGTCGTAATTTATATCGGGGAAGAGCATAAAGAGTACCCGTTATGGACGGCTGCGATAAAAATTCAGGAAGAAATCGGTGCGGTGAACGCTTGGGCATTTGATGTCCAGCTTCGATGCGGTACGGCAATTATGGCGATGAAAGTAGCGAAAAGCTTAATGCTGGCGGATGATTCCGTCAAGACCGTGCTTTTGGCTGGCGGGTACCGCAACCATGATTTTATCGATTATGAAAATGAGCGGACACGTTTTATGTTCAATTTAGGTGCAGGTGCAGGTGCGATGATTTTGCAGAAAAATGCGGGCGGACATGAAGTACTGGAGGCATCGCTTATTACAGACGGCTCATTTTCGGAAGATGTCGTTGTTCCAGTAGGGGGCACAAAGGAACCGCTAACGGTTGACCATATTCAGGAAGGTCGCTATATATTGGATGTTCTTGATCCTGAAGGCATGAAGCTTCGTTTGGAGCAGAAATCATTAAGCAATTTTTTAAAGGTAATTCGCCAATCGCTGCAGAAAAGTGGATATAGCGATAATAATTTACATTATGTTGCGATGCTCCATATGAAAAAGTCTGCACATGACTACGTATTAAAAGAGCTCGGTCTCTCAGAAGAGCGTTCGATTTATTTATCGCATTACGGACATATCGGGCAAATCGATCAGATTTTATCTCTTTGCCTCGCGCGTAAGGAAGGGAAACTGCAGGAAGGGCAAATTGTTTCATTAGTGAGTGCAGGCATAGGATACGCATGGGGTGCTATTACAGTAAAGTGGGGGGCTTAATATGAATAAGCTGGACGTTTTAGTAAAAGTGGAATTATCAAATGGTGAGACTTTATCATATCGGAAGCGAGAAGGCGGCGATGAACTTGTTCTATTAGTTCATGGCAATATGACAAGTTCGAAGCATTGGGATTTACTGATGGAATCATTGGATGAGCGATTCACAATTTATGCGGTAGATATGCGCGGCTTTGGCGAATCCACGTACAATAAACGAATTACATCGATCAAAGACTTCAGCGGTGATATTAAGCTTTTCGTTGATGCGCTTGAGTTAAAGGATTTTACGATTATTGGCTGGTCGACAGGCGGTAATGTGGCGATGCAGTTTTGTGCAGATTACCCGGGCTACAGTAAAAAGCTCGTTTTATTTGCTTCCGGTTCAACACGAGGTTATCCATTTTATAGTTCAAATGCGGAAGGTACGCCGGATCTTACAAAGCGCTTGGCGACAATCGAGCAAATTGAGAAGGACCCTGTCAAAACCATCCCAATGCAGCAAATGTATGACACGAAAAACCGTGAAGGGCTGAAGTTTGTATGGAACAGTGCTATTTATACGCAGAAGCAGCCGGACGAAGCACGCTATGAACAATATGTGGATGACATGCTGACACAGCGAAATTTGGCGGATGTGTACCATGCATTAAATACATTTAATATAAGTGCAGTCGATAATGAAGTCGCAAAGGGAACGAATCAAGTGAAGGATATTCACATTCCGACATTTGTTTTATACGGTGACCGTGATTTTGTAGTGAATGGGGCGATGACAACCGAAATTATCGAGGATTTTGAAGGCCGTGCACAAACTATGAAACTGGCAAACTGCGGACACTCACCGCTAGTCGATTGTCTGGATGAAACGAAAGAAGCAATCGAGGAATTTATCTTATCTTAAAAGGGGTCGGGGCTATATGCGTTTAGAAAATAAAGTAGCAATTATTACAGGTGGTGCGGGCGGTATTGGCCTTGCAGCGGTAAAGCGTTTTTTAGAAGAAGGTGCAAGAGTAGCCATCGTAGACTATGACAAACAACAAGGCGAAAAAATTGAAGCAGAGCTGGGGGAGAATGTCGCTTTCTTTGCAGTTGATGTATCGAAACTGGCTGACGTAAAGGAAATGGTTGAACAAGTTGTTGATCGTTTCGGCAAAATCGATATTTTAATAAACAATGCTGGGATTACCCGTGACGCAACGCTTGTAAAAATGAGTGAGGAGGATTTTGAAAAGGTCATTCAAATTAACTTAAATGGTGTTTACTACTGCACACAAGCAGTAGCTCCTCATATGATCGCACAAGGGTCAGGGAAAATTATCAGTACTTCATCGGTAAGTGGTGTATACGGTAATTTTGGTCAAACAAACTATGCCGCAACAAAAGCGGCCATTATTGGGATGACAAAAACTTGGGCAAAGGAACTCGGACGTAAAGGGATCAATGTAAATGCTGTTGCTCCTGGATTTACCGCAACGCCAATGGTCGAAAAAATGCCGGAAAAAGTGCTCCAGCAAATGGAGGGCATTACAAGTTTGCAGCGATTAGGGAAACCGGAAGATATCGCCAATGCTTATTTATTTCTTGCATCGGATGAAGCGAGTTATATTACAGGTCATGTTCTGCAAGTTGATGGCGGCATTATGATGTAGAAGGTGGGATGGCTAATGCAACAGCTGGACTTTTGGATTGCGAAACGAGCGGGCCAAACACCGGATAAAACGGCTTTAATTCAAATAGAAACAGGTGAGACGTGGACATATAAAGAGCTGATGCAGCATGCGTATGGATGGAGCAGCACTTTTTCCAAACAGCAGTTGCAGCGGGGAGATCGTGTTGTAACGTTGATGGAAAATTCAATTGAAAGCTTTGCCATTTTAATTGCTTGTCGCTTAAACGAATTGATCTATGTTCCGTTGAATACAAAATTATCTATATCCGAATTACAGGTGGTTTTATCCGATTGCACACCCGCTTTATTAATTACGGATGATACGCATTGTGAACGCGCAATGCAGCTTTCGCCAGCCAAACTTTTAACATGCGGTAGCTCTGAATTAGTTGAGCCTACTACATATAAGTGGCGTGATGAACCTCAGCTTCCATGGATGATTATTTACACCGGGGGAACGACCGGTAAACCAAAAGGTGTTGTCCTGTCATACGAAGCTGTCACTACGAATGCGATGAATACTGTCATTAGCTGGGGGTTAAACGATAAGGACTGCACGCTGAATTATATGCCCCTTTTTCATACAGGAGGAATTAATGCACTTGCATTGCCGATTTTAATGGCAGGCGGAACAGTAGTAATCGGCCAAAAATTTGATCCGGAAAGAGCAGTTCGGGCCATTAATGAATTTAACACGACAGTTTCATTGTTTGTACCGACAATGTATCAGTCGATTATTGAAACGGAGTATTTTAAACAGTCCAGTTTCCCGACAGTGAAAGTATTTTTATCGGGAGGCGCACCTTGTCCGAAACCTATATATGAATGTTTTAAAAAAAGAGGGCTGTTTTTTAAAGAAGGGTACGGGTTAACTGAAGCAGGTCCGAATAACTTTTCCATCGACGCAGAAGTAGCGATGAACAAAAAGGGTGCAATCGGAAAAAGTATGCTGTTCAACGAAGTAAAAGTTATCAATAAAGAAGGTCAGCGATGTGCAGAGGGGGAAGTTGGCGAACTTTGCTTAAAAGGCAGCCATGTTTTTACGCACTACTGGAAAAATGAAGAGGCCACAACCGAGACATTTGAGGATGGCTGGTTAAAGACAGGTGACTTAGCGAAGTTTGATGAAGACGGCGATTATTATATTGTCGGACGGAAAAAGGAAATGATTATAACGGGCGGAGAAAATGTATATCCGCAAGAAGTCGAACAATGTTTAATCGCCCATGAAGCCGTGCAGGAAGTTTCGGTTATAGGTATTCCAAATGAAAAATGGGGCGAATGTGTTGTAGCGTTTGTAATTTCTGAACATCCCTCCGAACAAATTCAATCGAAGCTTTTAAAGTACTGTAAAGAACATCTCGCCAATTACAAAGTACCGAAGCAAATCTACTTTCTGCAGGAACTTCCGAAAACCGTCGTTGGTAAAATTGATAAAAAGCAGCTAATGAATTGTGTATTAATAACGGAATAGAAAGTGTATGCACCCGATAGTAAAAGACCAAAATGTTAGAAATTGGACATTTTGGTCTTTTGTATTGAATTGATTTACCGGAAAGTTTATATGAAGTTCATATAGCTCCTTTATAATGCAGAAGTGTTAAAAAGGAGGATATCGATGAATAAGTTTTTAAATCCAATTACAGATTGGGTATCAACAAAACGCGGTGCCTGGATTACCCTCATTGTCTGGCTAGTATTGATGATTGGCTTAAGCGCCGGTCCGATGCTAAGTGAATATAAAGTGACAAACTTCCAATCACTGCCGGATGATGCACAATCAATTATCGCTGAAAATAAATTAAGCGAATACTTCCCGAATGATGAAGGAACACCAGGTATATTGGTTTTCCATAATGAAAACGGGGAAATTAATGTCGACAGCGTAAAAGAAATTTTAAACGCAATAATTGCGGAAAATATTGAAGGTGTTGACCAAATAGTTGACATTGCGAACTTGCCGCCACAAGCTTTAGCAGGATTCACGTCGGAAGATAAAACGACTATGATCGTGCCAATGACGCTGGAGCAAGGTCTTGGAAATTCGGAATATGCGGAAATTAATGATTTTGCATCTGAAATCGGAAATGAAGCAGCTGAAAAAACAGGAGATACACAGTTCTATATTACTGGTCCAGCAGGGATTGCCGGCGATACAGTAAAACTGTTTGAACAAGCAGACTTACAGTTATTATTCGCGACAATCGGGATTATTTTAGTATTATTAATCATTATTTACCGTTCTCCGCTTTTAGCGATTATTCCATTACTGGCAACGGTTATTGTTTATCAAGTAGTAAATCAGTCAGTTGCTTTAATGGGGGCAGCTGGTTTAGAAATTAATAACTCTACAACATCGATTATGAGTATCTTATTATTTGCTGCAGTAATCGATTACTCATTATTCGTGTTCTCGCGTTACCGCGAAGAATTGAACCATTACGAAAACAAATATGAAGCAATGAAATATGCGATGCGTGCAACTGGCGAGCCGGTATTCTTTGCGGGCGGAACAGTATTGGCGGCAATGCTTGTGCTATTCTTCGCAGACTTCCGTGACTACCAAAACTTCGCACCAATCTTTGGTACAGCAGTATTTGTTATTATGCTAGGTTCAATTACATTAGTTCCAGCGTTATTTGCCTTATTTGGCCGTAAAGCATTCTGGCCGAAAGTACCGAAATTCGGTGAAACAAAGGAAGTAAAGCATGGAATTTGGGGAGCAATTGCCAAGTTTGTTGTAAACAAACCTTATTTATCAGGCGGATTGGTCCTGATTTTCATGATTATTACTTCATTAAATGTGTTCAATTTAGATTATGAATTTGATACGGTAAAATCTTTCCCTGAAGAATTGCCGTCACGTGTCGGCTATGAAATCGTCGAGTCGCGCTTTGATAAAGGGGAACTTGCACCGACTTCATTATTAGTAGAAAGTAAACAAACATTAACTGAACAGCAAAAGCAAGATTTAACGGAAGCTTTATTAGCCGAAGATGAGATTGCGTCTGTTCGTTCATCAGCCGTTTCGGAAGACGAAACAAAACTGAAATTATCAATGGCTTTTGATTTAAATCCATATGATCCGGAAGCGATCGATAAGCTTGAAGAAATGCGTAAAAACAGCGCGGAATATTTAGCAGCAGCCGGAATTGACGGGGAGCTGCACTTTGCGGGAACAACAGCTAAACTGCTGGATGAACGTAATGTAAACAACGATGATATTATTAAGATTGTAGTTTTAGAAACAATTTTAATTCTAGTACTATTATTTGTCCTTACGAAGTCTTGGAAAATGCCGATTTACATGATGGCAACAATTTTAGTGTCGTATTTATCGGCATTGGGATTAGGGTTATTCTTAGTTGATGTATTATTTGGCTACGATGCAATCAGTACACGTGTACCTGTCTATGCATTTATATTCCTGGTTGCGCTGGGTATCGACTACAATATTATTTTAGTGTCCCGATTCCTTGAAGAGCGCAAACGTACAACAGTGAAACAGGCGCTGGAAATTGCTATCCGTAATACAGGCGGCGTTATTTCGTCAGCAGGTATAATACTCGCAGCAACTTTCGCGGCATTAATGACAATGCCGATTGCCGATCTATTCGTATTCGGCTTTATCGTTGCAGTAGGTATTCTTATTGATACATTCCTAGTACGTGGTATGTTATTACCGATGTTGATATTAACATTTGAAAAAGACAAGAAGTAATGGTTAGATGAAGAGACATCGAGTAATTCGATGTCTCTTTTTATGGATAAAATGAGAGTAAATATACATGAAATAGAACTTCAATTATTAAAGGCGGTGATTCAATGCGGATATTAGTTGTAGATGATGATGCATTTATACGGAAACTAATCGGCATCCATTTGAAAAAAGAGGGGTTCGAAGCGCTGTTTGCGAGTGATGGCATGGAAGCGTTAAATATATTGCAGCAAGAGCCGGTCGATTTGGCGATTGTCGATGTAATGATGCCGAAAATGGATGGCATAAGCTTGACGAAAAATCTCGCTGAAATCGGTGTACCTGTATTGATGCTAACTGCCAAAACGACACTCGATGATAAGGAAAGAGGATTTTTGGCAGGGGCGGATGACTATATGGTGAAGCCATTCGAACCGAAAGAATTGTTGTTTAGAGTGCGCGCGATTTTACGGCGCTTTCAAAAGGTTGAACGAAGTCAAATAAAGATTGCCAATATGCTCATTGACCGGCAAACGTATGAAGTAAAAGTAGGAGAGCAAGTATCATTATTGCCTTTAAAAGAGTTTGAGCTATTAGGCATTTTATGTTCCAGACCGGAAGTCGTATTTACACGAGACCAGCTAATGGAACAAGTATGGGGTTATGATTATGACGGGGATGATTTTACACTGACAACACATATTAAGCGTCTGCGCAGCAGGTTGGAAGAAGTGAATGCACAGGTGAAAATTCAAACCGTACGCGGAATCGGCTATAAAATAGAGGAATTAAAATGAAAACATTATACAGGCAATATATTATCGTGACATTGGCTGTAATTATTATAAGTATTACGATGTCGATGTTGTTAATCGGACAAATATATAAATCGCAAATACGACCTGATACAGATGCCAAAAATTATGGGGTAGCCCAGGAAGTACAGCAAATTTTAAAATCAATGCCTAAAGAAAGTGCAGATGCCTACTTTGAGTCCATTGCAAAGCTTGGCTACCAAATAGGGGTTATTTATCCTGATGGTAATTTAATTTCATATGGAAGTGAGTTTAAAAAAACAAAGCTCACGCCTGAGATGATAGGCATCGTCGGTACGGATGAAGTGTATCACGGCATTCGGGATTATAACGGATCTTCCTACTTTATGAATCATTTCGCGAATGATATTCGAAATACAATCGGTGTGTCGTTTCAACTTAATGATGAAAGCTATGCATTTTTTATTCGTCAGGAAAATGCCACACTGTTTTCTGAAATGCATTTGTTGATCGTTAGTTTCATTATTATTACTGCTTTAGTTATATTATTGACGATGATTTTGCTTGCCCGTCAACTTGTAAGGCCATTAAAACAATTGCAGCAGGCGACAAAGCAAATCGCTCTTGAAAATTATGATATCCAATTAACGATTGATCGTAATGATGAGCTAGGTCAGCTTGCAACACAGTTTCAAAAGATGGCCAATCGCCTTGCAGAAAATGATCAGATTAAGAAAGACTTCATCAATAATGTATCGCACGACTTTCAATCGCCGTTGCTCAACATTCAAGGCTACGCAAATGTACTTAAGGACGCTGACAATACGGAAGAAGAACGTGTGCAATATTTGGAGATTATTGAGCTGGAAACGAAGCGTCTTTCGGCATTGACAAAGCAACTGCTTTTACTAAGCTCGCTTGACCAGAAGAATTTACCGGTTGAAAAAAAGACTTATTCGTTAGATAAACAGTTGAAAGAACGGCTGTTTTCAAAGCGATGGAAACTGGACGATAAGCAGATGGAGCTTGTATACGAGCTGGAACAGGTTGAAGTTTTTGCTGATGAACAGTTAATGGAGCAAGTTTGGGATAATTTGCTGTCAAATGCCATTCGCTACAGTGAGGATAAAGGAAAAATTATAGTAACATGCAGTAAAAAGGACAATCAGATTTTTGTAACGATAAAAGATAACGGGATCGGTATTCCTGAACAATCACTTGAAAAGGTGAAAGAACGATTTTACCGGGTTGACCCTTCACGCTCGAGTCAAAGCAGCGGGTTAGGTTTGGCGATTGTAACAGAAATCGTTAACCGGCATGCGGGCCAGTTTACTATTGAAAGTGAGCTTGGAAAGGGAACTAAAGTGACAGTTGTTTTAAATGTTCATTAATAGAAGAAGGGCGCGTTAAAAGTGGAATGAAACTTTTAACGCGCTCGTTTTATTATTGAAGTTCTTTTAATGCAGATAGGGCTTCAATTGCACCGACTTTTTCGCATACTTTTGATGCAGCACGGTTGGCAAATTCGATAACGGTTACCCATTCATTAAACGAGAGATTTGTGTCTTCAAATTTACTTAACTGATACAAAACGGCACCGACAAAAGCATCACCTGCACCGGTTGTATCGATGGAGTTTACGGGAAATGCAGGAACGGTTGTAATTTGCCCGTTTTGAATAAGCATTGTACCGGAAGCGCCTTGTGTAATGGCGATTGTCTTTTCATTAAACTTTGTAAGCCATTCGATTGCCTGTTCGAAGTTTTCTGTCCTTGCGAATAGTAACAGTTCCTCATCACTCATCTTAATGAAATTTGCTGCTTCAACGAAAGGTTCGCATTTATGAATGAATAAATCAGAATCACCCTTCCATAAGTCTGCCCGGTAGTTTGGATCAAATGAAATAAAATGGTTTTGCAGGTGCAAAGTTTGCATTAACTGTTCGTAAGTTTTACTGAAAGGTTCGCTTAAAAGGGCAGTGGCAGAGCCGAAATGAATCAAATTCATTG
Source organism: Solibacillus sp. GQ1 (assembly GCF_059758555.1). Taxonomy (NCBI): domain Bacteria; kingdom Bacillati; phylum Bacillota; class Bacilli; order Caryophanales; family Caryophanaceae; genus Solibacillus; species Solibacillus sp. GQ1. The sequence continues at coordinate 102,538 of NZ_JCAXEX010000003.1, forward strand.
TCATGAGTTGTTGCAGATCCAAATCTTCAACACTGAGCAACTTGTCGGCACCACGATTAAAGATAAAATCCCGCTCACCATCTTTCTGTCTTGAAACAAAGGCCAAAGTAGTGGGTGCAGACGGATCCATTATCAAGTGATCCGTATGAACACCTGCTTGCTCCAACGTTTGTTTTAAAAAGTGACCAAATGCATCTTCGCCCACTTTTCCGCAAAAATGAGCCTGTCCTCCAAGCATCGCAATAGTTGCTGCTACATTTGCCGGAGCACCGCCTGCCTGTTTTTCAAACATTTTCGCTTCTATAATGGATACTTCCGTATGAGTTGTAAAAAAATCGATGAGCAATTCGCCAATGCAAAGAATTTTTTTCATAGCCGTCCTCCAAATATATGTGTTTCACTAAATATTGGCATAAAATTACTAGAATTAAAAATATTTACCCTATGAGTTAATAAAAAGTACAACAAAAAACGTGAGTACATTACTCACGTTTTATCTACTAATTGTAATTTCAACTTTCAGAAGGTGGATTTATCTTATAAAATTCTGGGGGAATGTTATAGAGAAAAATGTGACACCTTTTTGAAAATATGAAATTGCACCTTATATATCGAGAATGAATGATTAACTTACCAAATCATATCTGTTAAGATGAATAACAGGGTAGGGCAAAGTAAGCAGCCTAATCCTGTGTAGAAAGTAGCTGTAACGGCGCCATACGGGACCAATCGTACATCCGTTGCAGCTAATCCTCCCGTAACACCGGAAGTAGTACCCATTAAACCACCGTAAACCATTGCTGTTAATGGATTGTTTAAACCAATGAATCGTGCAATAAACGGTGTACCTACCATTACTAATACCGATTTTACTAACCCTGCTGCAATACTGATTGCAATAACTTCTGAACTTGCACCTAATGCAGCTCCCGTTACTGGACCAACAATATAAGTAACTGTTCCTGCACCGATTGTAGCAAGACTTACAGCATCTGTATAACCAAAAATAAGTGCAAAAATAATACCAACTACAAACGATAATCCTACACCGATAAACAGTGAGGAAATCCCGCGAATACCTGCTTTTTTAATTTCGTCAAAGTTTGCTCCGAATGATGTAGCTACAATAGCGAAGTCACGAAGCATACTGCCACCTAAAAGACCGATTCCAGCAAAAATTGAAATATCAGCTAAACCTTTTGTACCGTCACTATAAACTCCTCCGAAGTAAGCTAATACTAATCCGAGAACAATCGCAATAGCCGAGCCATGAATAAGCCCCTTCGTTAATTTATTTGAAATCAAGTAAGCGACATACATAGTAATTCCGACAATAACGAATCCGGTAATTAAACCATTAGATTCTAGTGCAGTTTTTAGAGCTTCCCACATATTAGTTTACCTCCCCTGTTGCTGGGTGATTTTTATTGAACTCAATGGCAGATTCTTTCGCCTTTTTCCCACTTAACAATGGAACAACTAACCAACTAATAAGAACAACTGCAATTCCTGCAATGATCGCTAGAGGACCTCCAGTTAATGCACCTAATACATTTTGACTCGCTGCCATTGCGATAACGATCGGGATATACATTGCATTCCAGAAAGCCAAGCCACTTTGAGCAGGCAGACTGATTTTCCCATTCTTCTGTAATTTATCAACGACTACGATTAATAGTAACATCGCAATACCTACGCCACCCACATTTGAATCAATCCCCATTAAAGTTCCGATTAATTCACCACAGAACATCCCGAATAAGAAACATCCAGCTAAAATGGCAACACCATATATAACCATAACTACACCCCTTTGATTGTTTAGAACAGTCGACTGTATTCTGAATATAGAATAAACAATAATATATACATAATCAAGAAAAAAATTATTTTTTTTAGAGAAAATTAGATAATACGATTGAAATTTATGTTTTAAAGATATATTATGAATTGTATACAGTCGACCAAGTTCTTATAGAAGGAGAAGGTTTAATTGAATTATTTTGAAAGAGCATTGGACAATGCTTTATCGATTAGAATCGCCAATAACTTGCTCGAACAAGTATTAAATGGTGAGTTAAGACCGGGAGATCAAGTCGTTGAATCGATATATGCAGAACAATATGAAACGAGCCGCTCTCCTGTAAGAGAAGCAATATATTTATTAGCTACAGAAGGAATTATTGAACGTGTACCTCGAAAAGGGGCGTTCATTAAGGGTTACACATTGGATGATATGAAAGATTTACTGGATGTGCGAAACCATTTGGAAATGCTGGCAGCCGAACGTATAGAAAATCCTAGTAAAGAAAAAGGCACACTGAAAGAAATGAAAGCCGTCCTAACGAAGATGACAAAAACGAAAAGCTATACAGAATATACGCACTTAAACTATCAATTTCACTTTCTCATATTCAAATTAAGTAATAGCCTAGTGCTAAATGATATGTACAGTAAAATAGCACTTCCGTTACTTCGAATTCAAGTAATCCATTTTTCTAATAATGAAATTATCGAAAAATCGATTATAGAACATACAAGTATTTACGAATGCTTAAAGAATGATGACTTGGATCAGCTGAAGTCCATTTTAAGAAAGCATACAGAAGATGTAATTTTCAGTGTCCGAAATAAGCAATTATAAAGCAAAGGGAGGGGAAGTTAACGATGAAACAGGCATGGCTTTTTCCAGGACAAGGTTCGCAATATGGCGGGTTTTTAGAGTCACTTCCTACACACCCTACTATTAAAGAAACTTTAGATGAAGCTTCGGATGTTTTAAAAACGGATATTAAGCTGCTTGCAACAGCAGAAAAATTAAAGAGTACAAAAAACGTCCAGATTACAATGCTGGCAGCCGGTGTTGCAACAGCGCGCGCCTTTCTAAATGAAGGTGCAAAACCAGATTATTTGGCAGGTCACTCGGTAGGTGCATTTGCCGCCGCGGTGACGAGCGAGGTACTAACATTCAATGATGCCCTGAATTTAGTTTCACTTCGTGGGGAACTGATGGAATCTTTACAGGATGAGGCGTATGGAATGGCGGTTGTTGTAGGATTGCCTGAATCAACTCTTATAGAAATTACACAGAAATTCCATACGGATGAAAAACCGGTCTATGTATCCAATCGTAATGCACCGCAGCAATTGACTTTATCGGGTCATAAGGAAGCAATGCAAAACGTATTGGACTACGTGTCAGGAAAAGGGGCAAGTTCAGCAAAGATGCTGAATGTTTCTACACCATCCCATTGTCCATTGTTTTTACCGGTTCAGGATCGATTGGCAAAGGAGATGGAGAACATAACGCTCCAAAGGCCGAAATTTCCGTTGATTTCAAATCGAAATGCACGGGTACTTCGCCAGTCTTCCCGTATCGTTCAGGATTTGGCTGAAAGTATTGCTTTACCCGTCAGATGGCATGATGCAACTTCGATTTTATTTGAAAACGGAGTACGTCAGTTTATTGAAATGTCGCCAGGGGATGTGTTAAAAAAACTTGCCAAAAATGCATTTCAAGAGGCGGATAGTTACAGTGTCGAAAAGGACGGATTTAATAATTGTCTATATTTAGCAAAAAATGAAGGGGTGTAAATATGGTATTAATTCAACAGCAACGTTCTTGGTCAACAAGGTTGGAAGGAAAGAAAAAGAGATTGGCGGAAGTGGAGCATCTAGTAAACGGTGTAACAATTCCTACAGAGAAAATTGTAGATGTTCTTGAGTTGCTTATTAAACCGGGGGATCGGGTTGTTCTTGAAGGTAACAATCAAAAGCAGGCGTCATTTTTATCACAAGCTCTAGTAAAGGTCGATCCTGAGCGTGTACATGATTTACATATGATTATGTCCAGTGTGTCGCGTCCGGAACATTTAGATATTTTTGAGGAAGGTATCGCTAAGAAAATTGACTTAAGTTTTGCGGGACCTCAAAGTTTACGTATCGCACAAATGATAGAAGATGGCCGATTAATTTTAGGGGATCTGCACACATATGTTGAGCTTTATGGAAGATTGTTTATCGATTTAATTCCGAATGTAGCGTTAGTTGCAGCTGATAAAGCAGATCGTTTCGGAAACTTATATACGGGACCAAATACGGAAGAAACACCGACAATTGTAGAAGCAGCAGCTTTCCGTGATGGAATTGTCATTGCTCAAGTAAATGAAATTGTAGATGAACTGCCACGTGTCGATATTCCGGGTTCTTGGGTCGATTTCATCGTTGAAGCGGATGAACCGTATGAGCTTGAGCCGTTATTTACACGTGACCCGCGTCATATTACAGATATTCAGATTTTACAGGCGATGATGTGTATTCGCGGTATTTATGAAAAACACGGCGTTCAATCATTAAATCATGGGATTGGTTTTAATACAGCTGCAATCGAGCTGCTATTACCTTCATATGGTGAGCAATTAGGCTTGAAGGGGAAAATATGCAAAAACTGGGTTCTTAATCCGCACCCGACACTAATTCCAGCGATTGAAACTGGCTGGGTAGAAAGTGTCCACTGTTTTGGCGGTGAACTAGGGATGGAAAAATATGTGCAGGCACGTCGCGATATTTTCTTCACAGGTAAAGATGGCAGTCTTCGTTCAAATCGAACGTTGGCACAGCTTGCAGGTCAGTATGCAGTTGACTTATTTATCGGATCGACGTTGCAAATGGATGCATATGGCAATTCTTCGACGGTAACAAAAGGGCGCGTTGCAGGTTATGGTGGTGCACCGAATATGGGACATGATCCGGGCGGACGCCGTCACTCAACAGAAGCTTGGTATAACATGATGACGAGTCAGGATGAATTGGCTCGCGGGAAAAAGCTAGTTGTGCAAGTAGCTGAAACATTCCAGGATGCCAACACACCAGTCTTCGTTGAACGTCTAGACGCAATTGATGTAAAGAAACAGGCGAATCTGGCAGTCGCACCGGTCATGATTTATGCCGAAGATATTACACATGTTGTGACAGAAGAAGGGATTGCCTACCTGTATAAAACAGATAGCCCGGCAGAACGAAGAGAAATGATTGCTTCCATTGCAGGGGTAACACCATTAGGGATGGAAAATGATGTGAAGCGTACAAAATCACTTCGCGAGCGCGGTTTAGTGGCAATGCCGGAAGACTTAAATATTTTACGCGGTGAGGCGAATCGTTCATTGTTGGCAGCAAAAAATATTGATGAGCTTGTTCAATGGTCTGGCGGTTTATATGAGCCACCATCGAAATTCAAAAGTTGGTAAGGAGCTGAAGGGATGAAACAGCATGTGATTTGTAAACGGATTGCTGATGAGGCTGTTGCAGCATTGATCGAAGAAGTTCAATTAACACCAAAGCCTGGTTTAGTAGATACAGAAAATAATGGTGCGCATCATGATTTATCTTTAACAAAAATGCAGAATTCAGCACATTCATTGCACAATACGTTTTATCAAATGGCAATGCTGAGTTTCAACCGACAGCCAACAGTAGAAATAAGGGAACAATTTGGCGCAATTGGACGGAATGGCGAAAAGGAAATGTTTGCGGTTACTGAAAATAGTAATACGCATAAAGGGGCGATCTGGTCGATTGGTTTACTCTGCTCCGCAATAGCAAGAAGACAGGGCAAGGTACTCTTTCCGCAAGTATTTAATGATGCTGCAGAACTGGCCAATCTTCCGGATCAATATATTCCAAAGTCCAAAACGAATGGGATCAAAGTAAAAGAGAATTATGGGATTCCAGGTGCCAGAGAAGAAGCGCAGCAGGCATTTCCGCATATCCAAAAGTATAGTTTGCCAGCGTTTTTACAGGCGGCTCAGAAGATGTCGCTAAGAGATGCGAAACTTACTACATTATTAGTATTGATCGCAAATTTAAACGACACGTGTTTACTTCATCGAGGCGGTCTTGAAGGATTGGAGTTTGCGAAACAGGAAGCGAAGAAACTGCTAACAAGCTTTTCAATTTCAAATATGAAGAAACTAGATGAGTTGTATATTAAGCACTGGTTATCTCCAGGGGGATCGGCTGATTTGTTGGCGGCCACATTATTCGTAATTAATATGTCAGATAAACTGAAAAGGGGTGCACAGCATGGAAAAGTTGAATTACACGTTTCAGGCAAATCGTCAGGTTACTAAGCAAGCGCATATCGGGGTTGTAGGATCGGGGGATTTAGAAATACTGATCCAGCCAATCGAAGGCTCGGAAACAAAAGTAGAAGTTCGTACAGGAATTACGGGTTATGCTGAAACTTGGCAAAAAGTAGTGGAGCGTTTTGTTTCTCAGCAGGATATATTGGCTTCAATCAAGATTAATGATTTCGGTGCAACACCAGGTGTCGTATCGATACGACTTGCACAGGCGGCGGAGGTGGTTTTCGGTGAATAATTCTATTACATTACCTGTAAGTATAGTAGAAAGTAAAGCAAGAGAACGTGCACTTTTACTATTAGATGAAGGAACAGCACATGAAATATTAGGTCCTTTCGACTTTTTTGAATCACCTCATTTGGAAGCACAAAACATCGTGCCGCAAAGTGATGACGGAATGATTATAATGCAAGGGACAATTCGAGGTCGTCGTTCATTAGTTATTTCAATAGAAGGAAGTTTCCAAGGTGGAGGAATCGGTGAAGTTTCCGGCGCAAAATTTGCAGGTGCTTTAGAGCGTGCATTTGTGTCATGTGAAGCAGGGGAACTGATCCATCCGGTCATCATTTACGATACAGGCGGCGTTCGTCTGCAAGAAGCGAACTACGGGTTGCTTTCAATTGCTGAAATTAGTTCTGCAATTGTTGCATTGAAAAAATATGTACCTGTAATCGGTATTATTCCGGGGAAAGTCGGTTCTTTTGGAGGAATGTCGCTAACAGCTGGTCTTTGTTCCGCTTTAATCATGACACGAGAAGGGCGACTTGGCATGAATGGCCCTGAAGTAGTTCAGCAGGAAGCGGGTATCCAAGAGCTAAATGCAAAACAAAAGCCGTTTATCTGGAAAATGATTGGTGGATCAATGCGCTACAATTCGAATTTAGTCGATGCTGTTATTGAGGATGATGTTGTCAATTACTTAGATACGCTGGAAAACTTATGGACAAATAACAACTTCAAACAAAGAACAATGGAGTACGATACATTCTTAAATACGCTGAACCATTTGCAGTTTGAACAGAAAATCGGTACTGATGAAGCCCAGGAGATTTTAAGTAACCGATCGGAATTGGCAGCTGGTGAAGCAACGGTTACAGATGGGGAAAATACAAGCAGAGGCCGTACGTGGTTTAATGCATTTACAAATAACGCACCATCAATTTCAGAAACGCCATCTGTTTTAGTGGCAGATGCCCATTTAAATGGAGAAAAAGCTCGTTTCATTGCTGTTGTGCCAAACAGTGAAAATAAATTTTACCGTGCCCGCAATGGGGAGTTTGGTCTGCAGGAAGCCTGGACGGTTGCGAAATATGTTCGTCAGGCAATCGAAGAAGATAAGGATTCAGCAGAAAAGAGATTAATCGTTCCAATTGTCGATGTTCCGGGTCAGGCATTCGGCTACCATGAAGAATTATTCGGCATTTATTTAGCGTGTGCAGCAAGTGTTGAGGCATATGCAGTTGCTCGACAAAGTGGGCACCCAATTGTTACATGTGTTGTAGGAAAAGCAATTTCAGGGGCATTTCTGGCACACGGTATGCAAGGAAACCGTATTATTTCGCTTGATGATTCAGAAGTGCAAGTACATGTAATGTCCAAAAAATCAGCAGCGCTTGTTACAATGCGTACTGTTGAAGAATTGGACGAATTCGCGAAGTCTGTTCCATCGATGGCGTATGATGTCCATTCATTCCAAACGCTTGGCGCATTACATGAGTTGATCCACGGTATTAACGCAGACGAACCATCTAAAGAACAAGTTCGAAAAGTTCTTCATTCAATTGTAATGGCAAAAGAAGATATAATTCAGTCTGGAGATAGAACGTTAGCAAATCGAATTCAATCAAAAGTAGCGGTTGAAAATGGTCGTAAAGCATCGATTGCTGTACGTGAAAAGATTACACAACAATGGAACTGACTGTACATGATTTAGTGTATTTAAAGTCCATGGATCAAATTGATTACTTCTGTGATTATCCTGTTTGGATGGATGAGGACGAAATGGCTCAAGGTATTGCTGTTGTGAGACGTATGAAAGTAGAGGCTGGGAAAGTTGCGATAGGATTTCGTGGGGATAATCGGTCGAAACGATTTGCAGCGATTACGACGATATCTAATATTAAACGTGTAATTCGACCGTTTGATGTTCTGATAAATCCGTATCCTGCGACGCATGTCCAATCACTTACTTATATTGAAAAGATATTGGACGGTTTTAAATGGGGGATTGGCGGAAGTATTGGTTTTTCAATGGGAACTGGAATCAATGTCTGCCATGAAAACAGTGATATTGACATTATTTTGTACTGTGAAAAGCTACATGAGCTGGATCAGTTGAAGCCTATTCTCTCAGAGCTGCAGAAAAGTCCCCAACGTGTTGATGTCCAGGTGGAGATTTTAGGCGTTGGGGCGGTTGTATTAGCTGATTACTTAAACCACTCTTCTTTTATAGTAAGAACGAGTACTGGACCGATTCTGCTTGAAAAAGAGTCATTGATCTATAAGGGATAGCGAATTATATGATCTCTTCCTCATTAAATAACGAACAGTTATTTAATGAGGTTTTTTGTTTGAGCAAATTTGCAGAGTTACTAAAAATAAAGGCCTATATCTTATTGAAGATACAGGCAGTAGGTAAGGGAACTAAATTAGTCTGTTTTTAATCGTGAGTACATATTGATGTCGATAAAATTTCCTTTAGATTTTTCGAATTGCCTAAGAGTTCCTTCAAACTTGAAACTAAGTTTTTGTAAAACCTTGATTGAATTAAAATTTGCGGGTTCTACTTTTGCCTCAATTCTATTTAGTTTTAAAGTGCCGAAAGCACATTCCAGTAATGCACTGATACCTTCAGGTGCAAACCCCATGCCCCAATAGGCTTTAGCGATGTCGTAACCAACTTCCGCCTTCGCATTTTCAAAATCTATAGCGTTAAATCCACACGTACCTATTATTTCATTCGAATCCCGTTCAATCATGCTGAAACGAACAGCTTTACCGGCCTGAGCCAAATCCTCAAGCAGTTCGATCATATCTTTCGCCTGAGTTTCATGTGTAAAGCTGGATATGTTCATGAATTCAGTTACATGTGGATCAGACCATATTTTAAACAAGCTGGGTGAGTCTGAAATTTCCATTCTCCTCAAATACAATCTTTTAGTATTCAGTTCTTTTATCAATTTAATTACCTCCAATATTTTTTAATCAGTTAGATAAAAAATATTGCCATCTGCGCATAGTTCAGTCCCTTCAAGGTTATAGATTTTATATTCAGATGATACCAGGAAAAGGAAAATAAAAAAACACCTACACATAAATTCGTGTAAGTGTCTGTAAGATTTAATGGCTGTATTGCTTATGTAAGCAGCCACATTGCCGTAGTTATTATAGAAAGTTTTAAACCACCACTCCTCAAAGTGGGTGTTCGCAAATGCTATCCTGTCTATCCTGAAGTCAAAAGAGTCCAGGCACGCCATTCCAACATCGATGTAAAACTCCCTGTATAAGTATAAAGGTTAAAACTTAATATTCGTACGTACAACGTAGCCTTATTGTTATCTTATAGTAAGTTAATGTGGAATGCAATAAAGTATGTTTTAAAAAAAAAGTCAAATGATTTGAATGGATATATTGAAGATTTTCAGTAGGATTTATTTCCAAAATAAAAAGCCTTCCTTATTAATCGGAAGCCTTCTGTTATTATTCAGTATGCTGTTGTAAAATGTTTTCCGTTAAAAGTGCTATATCGATGACCGTTTTTTCCGTAACAACATCTGATAAAATTTCGTTGCGGAAATAATCTACAGATATCGGGAGATCTATCAATAATAACTTACTAAGTGCTGTTTCATACATATGAACAAACTCTTTGTCTGTATTCCCGCGCTTCAGCTCTGCAAAAGACTCGTAAAACTGATCCAGCTTGTCAGCAAATTCAAGCAGTCGTCCTTCAATTGTCTCGTCTTTGCCTTCTTTCATACGGTCAAAAAATACATCCTGTAAGTCATGTGGAATTTCTTCCCGAATAAATTTCTCCATCATTTTTTCTTCGACATGTGAAAGCATTTGCTTTAGTTCAACACTTGCATGTTTGACAGGTGTTTTAATATCCCCGATAAACACTTCGGCAAAGTCATGATTGATCGTTTTTTCGTATAGCGATTTCCAGTCAATTTGACTGCCTGCACGTTCCTCCAGTGTTGCGAAGAACATCGCATACTGGGAAACTTTCCATGAGTGCGCTGCCACATTATGTTCTTCAAATTTAAAGCGACCTGGACAGCGGATGATGCGCTCTAAATCATTTAGACTTGTAAAAAATGTATGAATACCTATAATAATCACTCCTTTTAGCTTATATCATCAGTGTACTATTAGTTATACCCGAAAAATGTTTTTTTAAAAGTGTTTAACCAAAATTTAACGCAGCGTTTACATTAGGCATTATAATTTCTAATAATGAAAAACCTACAAAAGACTTGGTCCATTATCTAATAAAAGTTGGATTATCCAATATAGTATGTAGAACTTTTAAAATGTCTCCTCACACTTCGATTATGTGATTCCGAAGTGCGCCAATAACAGGCGCCTAATTTTTAATAAGTAAAAAGTGTTCTAATATTCTCTGTCTGTCGCAGCCATACCTGAATTTAAAAACAGAAAGGACGCTCACAATTTACGTGAGCGTCCTTTCTGTTTTTTTAAACTAAACCTGGACGTCAATCATTTGTCCTTTATAAGGGTGGGGTGCTGGAGTTGCTTGCGGTTGGGGCATAGCATCAATCATTTGAACAGCAGTCGCCGCACCGGTATTCATTGCCTTGTCTAAAATACTCATTTGCACAGTTTGCTGTAGTGATGCTAGCTGAGCTGACATAATGGCGTTTAATTCCATAGTTATCCCTCCTTGTCATTTATCCCGCATTAACGGGTAGTAATTTATCTGCCTCGAAAGCGAAGCGGCAGAGGTAAGGCTCCCGCCTCTAGATTTAAGCAGTGCGAAAAGAAATAGGCGGGAGATCAACTACCCGTAAAAGCCCGATTGGTTCGGGCCAACACGATGTTGGTCACACAAGTGTTGTCACAGGATGTGACGATTTTAACTTGTGTTCCTTCTAACTCAGTGGGATTGAGAAAAATCCTACTGTTTGAAGTTTCACTTTATATCGTCAAAATTGAAAGAATTATTAAAGGAACAAGGGGATTTGTAATAAGTCTGAAAACGAATTCCCAATTATTATTCGTTCTTATCCTGTCACTCCGCAAAAAAATGGTAAATCTATGTATAAATCGCTTCAAATTTAGTAATAATTATCCAAAAGCTCTGCAATGTGCTTGTAATGGAGGGTTCATATCCGCGTCATCGTGTTGCAATGTATTTGCTGTAAGGTTAATAGCAGAGTCGAAATAACCTAAATTTATTTGGAAAATATGGAGGGACAGAAATTTGACAAAGAAAAAATTAATGGCAGTTCTATTGGCAGGAGTATTCGCTACAGGGGGGCTATTTGCATCTCAAGCTTCTGCAGATACTTATACGATCCAACCTGAAGATACACTTTATAAAATAAGTAAACAGTTTCAAACATCAGTTGAAGAGATAAAGGAATTGAACAATTTAACGAGTAATACAATTTTTGTTGGTGATACATTAAAAATCGGGGGTCATGATGAGAAAGTATATACGATTGCACCAGGCGATACATTATTTCATATTGCATTAGCTCATGATGCAACAGTTGACCAGCTGCAGAAATGGAACAATATCAATTCGGACTTAATTTATCCGGGTGACTCCATTACAATATCCGGACCTCAACAGGAATACGCCAAGAGTGAAGTGAAAAGCGCGACAGGCGGCACACAGGCAAAAACAACAACAAGTTCAGCCCCTGATACAGGTAGAACGATGACTGTTGAAGCGACAGCGTATACAGCCTATTGTGAGGGATGTTCAGGAACAACGGCAAACGGTACGAATTTACGCGCCAATCCAGATTTAAAAGTAATTGCAGTAGACCCGCGTATCATTCCGTTAGGGACAAAAGTTTGGGTTGAAGGTTATGGAGAAGCCGTTGCTGCTGACACAGGCGGGGCAATTAAAGGCAATAAAATTGATGTATTTATTCCAGACTTAGGTAACGCCTATGAATGGGGCCGCCGTACAGTACAAATAAAAATTTTAGACTAATACGAAAAGAAGCTGCTCAATTTTTGGGTGGCTTTTTGTATATTCAGCCCTCTTTATTGAAATACTAGAAGCAAGGAGGGGATAGTGTGCGAGTAATTAGCTTATTCGTATGTGTACTATTATTAAGCGGATGTAATTTATTTCAAAAGGAAACCGTCCCGGTAAGTGCACCAGAAGCATTATCTGCGAAGGCGCAGATGTATGATACAAAGAACAACCTAGTTGGTGAAATCTTATTTAAAGAATCATCTAAAGGAGTCGAACTGACTGCTGTTTTAAATAATTTACCGCCGGGTGATCACGGAATCCACCTGCATGAAGTAGGGAAGTGTGACCCCCCTAGCTTTGAATCGGCAGGAGCTCATTTCAATCCAATGAAAAAGCAGCATGGCGTCGATAATCCAGAGGGCCCGCATTTAGGTGATTTACCGAATATTACTGCCGATGAAGCGGGTAATGTGGAGTTAAATTATGTGACAGCTGATTTTACACTTGAAAAAGGAAAAGAAAATTCGCTGTTTGATGCAGATGGAACTTCTGTTGTCATTCATGAAAAACCGGACGATTATAAAACAGATCCATCAGGAAATTCAGGTGCGCGAATTTTTTGTGGGGTAGTTGAGTAACGGCAAAAAACTAAGAAATGTTTAACACGAAAAATACCATTTCCTCCTAAAGGGAAAAGGTATTTTTTTCTGCTTAAGAGATTTTTTGTGTTAATAATATACAGAATATTTCAATAACATTATATATATTAGAAAAGTAATTTTATTCATTTTTTATGCATTATACGGCATGTATTAAAAGCTGAGAGTGATTTTAGAGTTGAAGGCTGTTAGTGAAAAGCATCATTTTATAGCACTTTTATGATTTTTATAGAATATTATAGCTAGCTTAATAATTAGATTTTTAAGATATTAATTGACTTTTGAATATTTGTGTATGTAAAATGAATTCTATAATAAGGTAAAAAGGGGGATAATTTCATGTTCAAATCTAAAAATATGCTTTTCTTATTAGCACTAAGTGCATTTATTTTAGTCCTTGCTGCATGTGGTGGGGATGATGATGCTGAAACATCAACTTCAACTGGTACTGAAACATCTACAGGTACTGACAAAACGGATTCTGGCTCTGAAAAGGCAGATTTCGGAGATGTTAGGTTTTTAAGTATCTTAACAGGTGGTACGCAAGGGACTTACTATCCATTAGGAGGAACTTTTGCGGATTTAATTACAACGGATACAGGGGTAAAAACAACTGCTGAGGTATCTCAAGCTTCTGCAGCAAACATGACAGCTTTAGCTGCAGGTGACGGTGAAGTTGCGTTCGTTCAAACAGATATCGCTTACTATGCAACTCAAGGAACTTTAATGTTCGAAGGGCAAAAAATTGACTCTGTAGTTGCATTAGGCGCTTTATATCCGGAAACAGTTCAATTAGTAACATTAGCTGATTCAGGCATTAAAACATTTGCAGATTTAAAAGGTAAAAAAGTTTCTGTAGGTGCACCAGGTTCTGGTACTTATGCAAACGCTGAGCAATTATTGGAAATCCACGGATTATCAATTAAAGATGATATTCAAGCACAAAACTTAGACTTCGGTGAATCTACTGACGGTATTCAATCAGGTCAAATTGATGCAGCATTTATTACAGCTGGTTACCCAACTGGTGCTGTTGAAGCTTTAAATGCAACAAATGGGGTGCACATCATTCCAGTTGAAGCAGACAAAGCGGCAGAGTTAATCGAGAAGTACCCGTACTATGCTGTGGATAATATTCCTGCTGGCACATACGGTTTAGAAGCAGAAGTTCCTGCTGTTTCTGTAGGTGCAATGTTAGCAGTAAATAAAGACCTGCCAGAAGATTTAGTGTATGCAATGACAAAAGCAATCTATGATAATACAGATAAAATTGGTCACGCTAAAGGCGAATTTATTAAAGCTGAAACAGGCTTAGACGGAATCGGTATTGACGTACACCCAGGTGCACAAAGATACTTTGATGAAGTGAAGTAATTAGGAAAATCAAAGGGCCTCTGTCGCAAAAATAGCTTCAGAGGCCTTTGTTGTATTTTCTATTTAAGCGAGTGATCATTCAAATGAAAAAATGGATTTTTATCATCCTGGTTTTTCTTAGTGTTATTGTTTGGTTTATTCCTTTTGAACGGAGCATAACTTTTACAGAGACAAGAGTTCAGAAGCCTGTTCAACATTTTTTGCCGTTGAAGGATGAAAATGAGTTTCAGATGATTTTTACTCATTCCATACATTTAACGGATGTAACAGAGAGTTATAAAGTGCTGCCTACAAATGAACTTCAGCTGCTTGCAATGGAGTATACGGATGTGGCAATAGGGATGCCAGGGCATGCTGAAGAAGGGCAGACACTACAATATGAAGATGGGGTCTATACACTTCAGTACAATGATGCAAAATTAGAAAATTTTACGTTACATATCGGGAATGTCGACTATAAATTAAATCTTCAGCATAGAGGGAAAATCATTCCTTTAAAAAAGCATTTAGTACGAGGGAAATCCTATATGGTAACAATTCAAAAATTGTCTTTATATGACAAATTGAAAGGAGTCGAATTAGATGACTGAGAAGAAAGTGGCGGTAGATACAGAAGCTTTACACGAATCACTTACTTTGGAACAGCAGCAAGAATTACTTGAAAAATATGATTTGGAATCAAATCAGCGTAACCCGCAAAATTTCATGAAGCATTTCATCTATTTTGGTTTACTTGCATTTACACTTTTCCAAGTTTACACAGCAATTTTCGGACAGTTTCCTGCACAAATTCAGCGTACGGTTCACATTGGATTTGCTTTGACGTTTGTGTTTTTACTCTTCCCAGCAAGCCGTAAGCTATCAAAACGGACAATTCCGTTTTATGACTATATTTTAGCTGTTATTGCTATTATTGTAGGGAGTTATTGGGTAATCAATTATGACCGGCTCGTTCAAAGTTTAGGTCAACTACAAACAATGGATTTCTATATCGGAATACTGGCAGTAATTATCGTATTGGAAGGTGCCCGTAGAGCGGTCGGTTTACCAATCACTATTATTGCCGGGCTGTTTTTACTTTACGCATTTTATGGTCAGTATATGCCGGACTTTATGGCACACCGAGGTCAAAGTTTGGATAGTATTGTGAACTTAATGTTCTTCTCGACAGACGGGATTTTAGGGACACCATTAGCAGTATCTTCTACATTTATTTTTGCGTTCCTATTATTCGGCGCGTTCCTTGTAAAAACAGGGGTAGGGGAATACTTTAATGACTTAGCTATTGCGATTGCCGGAAAATTAACAGGTGGTCCTGCAAAAGTTGCAATTTTCTCATCTGCACTGCAAGGTACAATTTCAGGAAGTTCTGTAGCAAACGTAGTAACTTCAGGTTCATATACGATTCCGATGATGAAACGTCTCGGCTACAACAAAAACTTTGCTGGTGCTGTAGAGGCATCAGCATCTACAGGTGGACAGTTAATGCCGCCGATCATGGGTGCTGCTGCGTTCTTAATGGTTGAGTTTATCGGTCGTGGTGTCACATATTGGGATATTGCCAAGGCTGCGGCTATTCCGGCAGTTCTATACTTTACAGGTATTTGGATCATGACACACTTTGAAGCAAAGCGTTTAGGATTACGTGGCTTAAAAGATGAAGAAATGCCAGATCGTTCTAAAGTATTCAAGAAAATTTATCTACTTATTCCGATTGTACTAATAATCATTCTAATGATGTCAGGTGTACCGGTAATTCACGCGGCGCTTTACGGAATTATTTCTTGTATAGTTGTCGGGTTCATTAATCCTGACGTGAAATTCGGCTTTAAAGAAATTATCGATGGAATGGTTGAGGGTGCACGCTCGGCATTAGCAGTTGCTGCTGCAACAGCTTGTGCGGGTATTATTGTAGGCGTTGTTGTAAAGACAGGATTAGGGCTGTCTCTTGCAAACAGCTTAGTAAAATTAGCAGGAGGCAGTATTATCCTTACATTATTCTTTGTAATGATTGCTTCGTTAATTTTAGGTATGGGTGCACCGACAACGGCAAACTATGTTATTACATCAACGATTGCTGCACCAGCAATCATTGCATTACTAGCGCCGGACGTAGCGGCAAGTGCAGCTCCACTGATTGTAGTTTTATCAGCGCACTTCTTCGTGTTCTATTTCGGTATTATTGCGGATATTACACCGCCTGTTGCGCTCGCCGCCTTTGCAGCATCCGGTATTTCTGGAGGAGATCCGATTCGTACTGGTGTGAACTCCGCGAAGCTTGCCATCGCGGCATTCATTATTCCGTACATGATTGTCTTCTCACCGGCACTGCTTATGATTGATGTAACGATCTGGCAAATTTTATGGGTAGTGTTCACTGCGATTATGGGTATGATTGCAATAGGTGTCGGAATTATTGGCTACTGGTACCGCCCTGTAAGCTGGATTGAACGTATTATTTTATTGGGTGCAGGTTTAGCAATGATTTACCCTGAATCACTGTCGGATACAATTGGACTTATTGTATTTGGAGTCATGTTCGTGATTCAATATATTACTAGAAATAAAGGGAACGGTTCCAAAGTGGCCATTTCATAAAAGTGAGGCGTCTGAAATTTATTTCAGGCGCTTTTCTATTTATCTCGAAAATAGATAGATTTAATACTTTTTATGCATTAAGTGCATTTATTTGTTGATTTTCTTGAAAAACCATTATATTATTTAAATTAATTAAAAATTCAAATAATTTAAAGGGGAGAAAATGATATGTCAACACTTTTAAAGTCGACGTTTGAAACTTACTTATTTGACGAAGAGGTGGAGTTTGAGTTAGCCGAGCAGCAAGAGGTTTCGGAAAGTGAAGAACGCACTCAATATCCGCAAGGGTTTTTCTCAAGCCTATAAAGGAGTTTTTAAAATGAATTTAAAAATATTACGGCGTCTATTCAACGAAACTGATTGGATAGATGTCGTTTTTTTAGGCACTAATAATGTAGTATGCAAAAATTGTACTGTATAATAGAAGTACTAAATAATATTCGAGGTGCGTTTCATGTTAGCGGTTAATTCTACAGAACAAATGATTTTTGATTGGTTTCAATATTTCCATGCAAACCCTGAAGTAAGCTGGAAAGAGATAAATACAACAGCAAAATTAGCAGAAATCTTAGATGATATGGGCGTCAGCTATAAAAAGTTTGATGATGTGACTGGTCTTGTCGCGGAAATCGGAAAAGGCGAAGAAACAATTGCGGTTCGTGCGGATATCGATGCACTATGGCAGGAAGTGGATGGGGTTATGCAGGCAAATCACTCTTGTGGACATGATGCAAACATATCAATTGTTTTAGGTGCGCTTTATGCATTAAAAAATGAACCTTTGAAAAAGAAAATCCGCTTTATTTTCCAGCCGGCTGAGGAAACAGGTGGCGGCGCATTGGCGATGATTGACCGAGGTGTAATGAAAAATGTTACCCATTTATTTGGTGTTCATTTACGTCCGATGGAAGAGCTGCCATTAGGGAAAGTATCACCTGCAATCTATCATGGTGCTGCAGCATTCTTAACTGGGACAATTACTGGTATTGATGCACATGGTGCTCGTCCTCACCAAGGGAAAAATGCAATTGATGTCGTTGTAGCGATTCAGCAAATGCTGAAAAATATCCATGTCGATCCATTTGAAGTATACTCAGCGAAGTTAACGAAAATTGTAGCAGATGGCGGAAGCGTCAATATTATTCCGGGAAATGCGACTTTCTCAATCGATGTACGTGCACAGAAAAATGAAGTATTGGCGCAAGTACAGCGTGATGTTGATAAAGGCTTGAAACAAATTGCAGCGATGTTCGATATTGGGGTTGGATGGGATTGGATGGACGTTACACCAGGCGCGGAAGTATCATCGGAAGCTGCAGCAATTGCAGAACGCTCGATTGTTGAAGCACTTGGAGAGAAAAGTCTGGCACCGGCAGTAGTAACACCAGGAAGCGATGATTTCCACTTCTATACGATTAAAAATACAGAGTTGAAGGCGACGATGATCGGCGTTGGCGCAGATCTTGGTCCGGGACTCCATCATCCGAAAATGACCTTTGATGCAAAGGCATTGCTCGATGGCGCCAAAGTGATCGCAACAACATTGAAAAACAGTGCAATGAAATAAGATGATAAGGCGATGCTATGAATTTTGTAGCATCGTTTTTTTCGTCGAGTGGTTGCAGCGATAATAGAAGGCCGGATATTAGAAACACGTGACCCCAAGCAAATCCTGCAAAATAAAAAAGTGCCGCGGTTAAACGGCATTTAAAACAAAACATTATTTCATCGGGCAAAATCCGCAAGCCATTAAGCCGGGGATGTCTTTTGAAAAACAGCAGCTTTTGCGAACAGGCTGATTGATGAGAGCAGAAGGGCTTTTTCCGCCTGTATAATTTAAAAACAGTGATTTGTCCGAGAAGTAACGCCAAACATTTTTATCTTCGAGCATGTCCAGGTCCTCGAAAGCACGGTCAGCCAATGCCGGATTTTCGAGTAATGTATGGAAGTGCCAAAGCATGTATCCGAAAATATTTTCCCATAAAGTCAGCGGCGAAATGGACGTTGTTTTCCGTAGCTGGCCAATAACAACAGATGTCTTATATAAAATATCCGCCATCACTCTTTCGCGCTCATCATCCTCCACATAACGGAAATCATTTGGGTTTATATACATCCCGAGTGTATGAATGCCGAACTCCTGAACAATAGCGAAACGCAAATCCTCTGGCTTGCCGTCCCAAACTTCATCATACGTAGTCAGCATATAAAACTGCATTGCGACAAACATGCCGTATCGACGTCCGAAGTGGGAGATGGCCGCAGCTTCCGTTGCAGCATTCGTGATGCCCATCATCAAATTGCGGAAATCCGTCAAATAGAAGTCTTTATGTAGATTCGCCAATGTAAATAATGGACGGTCAGGTTCTTCGGTAAAAATACTATAGGAATTTAATTGTCTTACCTGATCATAAGAAAGTGCAGGCATACGTATCACCTTTTCTAAAAAATATTTACATTTACTATACCATTTCTCTTCACAAACGCGGTAAAAAACGCTAAAATGAATAAAACATATAAGAAAGGTTGGTTTTAATGACAAAACCGATTTCTGTACCAAGACCATTAGTTCGTGTAAATCAGTGGGTTATATTTTTATCAGTCGTTATCACATGGGTGACAGGACAGTACTGGATTTTAGCGATACCGTTAATTGCAAATTTACTTGGGATTTTCACCGGGTTTAATCCAATTATGCGTTTTGCGAAAATATTTTTAACGAAAGACATCAAAACGTATATTCCTGAAGATATCGGACAGCAAAAATTCAATTCAGCGATTGCAAGCATTTGTCTGGCAGGTGGAATAGTAGGGTTTGCATTTGATTGGCCGGTCGTTGCATACAGCTTTACGATTATGGTGGCGGTTGCATCATTTGTAGCAATTTTAGGCTTTTGTATCGGCTGCTTTATGGTCTTCCAATACAAACAGTACCAATATCGACGTTCATTAAAAAATACTTAAAAAGATTTTTGGAAACGGGTTGACAATGATACTGATAATCATTATCATTATAACTGTAGCAAGAGCTTATTTGTAATACAGTACAAATAAGTCTGAGCTAACAACTTTTCTCCAGGAGTTTGTTAGCTCAGCCATAGCGTTCTAAACCCCCTCATTTAGAATGTAAGTTTGACTGAGTGTCAGACACTGAGTTTTTCACCCTTTATATTTTTCTTCTAGTTTTTCTTCCTTTGTTGGGAGACCCATTGCCCGTGTCGCTTACAGATACGGGTATTTTTGTGTATAAAAAATTTCTAAAACTTTTTTGAAACTTATTTTGAATTTCTCCGTCTGTACGTTGCTTAAATAAAAAATGTAGGCGGAGGAAATGATGAAAAAGTTAATTGCTGTAGGGTTTATCGCTGTATGCGTATTATTCCTGACAATTGAATATAGAGGTTCAAGTGAAAAGATTGAACGTGCAGTTGCAAATGAAAAGGATATAACAGCTATAGATAAAGGAACCCAAATAGAACAAACTACGCATCTATTTGAAAAAGTCATAGTACTGAATGAAGAACAGCCGATTTATATAAAAGGAAGTGCCCTCACGGAAATTGGAATTGTACATTCGAATACTTCTTTTGCCATCGTAGGAGAAGATGAACTTTATTACGAACTGCGATTCGGGAAAATTTCGGCTTTTATTAAAAAGGGAAGTGCCACTGTAGAAAAACGTCCCCTTGAGACGTTAGTTAATACAGAAATAACGAACTCAATTAAAACGACAGAACAAATAAATGTATATGAAGAAAAAAATCTTAAGAGCAGTGTGTTGCTGCAGCTTTCACAGGGTTTTCGTTACCCGATCGTGGGGGAGCTTGACGGTTGGTTTGTCATAAAAGTAGGAGAACGTGCCGGTTATATACATAAAACATCAGTTGAAATAGATGAAGGAATTCCAGTTTTAGTGTATCATCATATTTTGCCGAAAGAAGAAATGGTGACAAATGCGAGTACGGTTTCTGTACAATCATTTGAACAGCAAATGGCCTTTTTAGCTGAAGAGCAATTTACAACAATTTCGACAACGCAGCTTTATGATTATTTGGAAGGTCGCCAAATTTTACCGGTTAATTCAATCCTCATTACATTTGACGATGGTTTATTATCGACAAAGGTCTATGCTTACCCAATTTTAAAGGAACATGGATTTTCTGCGGTACAGCATATTATATCTTCTCGTACAGAGCGCTTTGAAGGTGAACAAGTTTTTGACGCCAAAGGACCCCTTCAATTTTTCACGGCCGAAGAGATGCAGCAAATGACGGACGTGTTTCAATACGAAGCGCATACACATAACTTGCATCAGTTCAGCAAAGGGGCAGGAATCGCATTAGAGTTGTCATCCGCTGACATTGCGAAGGATTTGCAGCAAAATGTAAATATGCTGACGAATGCGACTTCTTTAGCGTATCCATTTGGTCATTACGATGAAGATATGATCGCAGCGATGAAGGAAGTAGGGCTGTTAATCGGTTTTACTACAAATGAAGGCTATGCTAATATGCAGCAGTCAAATTATGAGGTCAATCGTTTCGGCATAACGGAAAATAAAACATTTGAACAGTTCACGTCCTTTGTAAAGGGGGTGGACTGGTCTTAAGGATATAAGAAGGTGTTAATCGTTACATGAGAGAATTTGATGCAATTGTTGATGAGCACACGCGTTATCTAGTGCGCATTGCTTATTTGTACGTTAAAAATTGGGCTACCGCCGAGGACATCGTACAGGAAGTGTTTGTAACATACTTTCAAAAGAGCGACCAGTTTCGCAATGAGTCGTCATTGAAAACGTATTTAACAAAAATGACAGCCAATCGCGCAAAAGATTATTTACGCTCATGGAAGCATAAAAAGGATGTCGTTTTTGAAACGATCTTTGCTCAAACAAAAGGTACGGACGAAGAAGTTATACAAAAAGAGCATCTTGCATCACTTGAACAGAAGTTATTCCAGCTACCACTGAAATATCGTGAACCGCTCATTTTATTTTATTATGACGAACAGTCCATTGCCGATATTGCACTGTATTTACAGCTGAATGAAAATACGGTGAAAACACGTTTGCGTCGAGCAAAGCAACAATTGAAAGAGTTTTTTAGCGAAGAGGGATTGGAGGAATGATGCATGGATCCATTTAAAAAACAACTGGATGAAATGATGGGTGATACACGCTTGCAGGAAAGTCGTATTAAGCAGCGTGTGAAATCCGAATTGACTCCGCCCCCCCGAAAACAGAAACGTTCATGGCATGTTCAATTAGTAACGGCAGCTGTTGCAGCAGTTGCGGTATTCCTATTTATGACAGCCGTTCCTTTTACGCATAATTCGGGAAATGAAGGGCGGGGTGCCCCTTATGATCCGCTTGATGATTTAGCGAAAATTGCTACTCTTCAAAAACAGAAGCAATTATCAACAATCGATTATGATTCCTTTGCACAGCTACCAGTGCTGGAACAATTATCGGATTTACAATATGTAGACAAAGAAACCTTTACACTTGCAGGGAAAAAGGGACTTTACCATACAGTGATAGAACGTCAGGAAAATTTATTTGATGAAGCCGTATATGAAGCGGGCGATGTAGTACGAACGATGACTAATACGAGCAGTCATTTACCAATATACGAAAACGCCTATTATGAAGTAGTTGCAGTACCAGGAGACCGTGTCGTTTTGCAGGACGGCAAGCTAACGGTAAATGGGAAGCCTGTAAGATCGGAATTAAAGGAATTGTATGAGGAAAACGGCAATACGATTGCAGGAGGCTACGATCAGTTATTGAATGCGCGTGAATACTTTTTGGTGAATCATTTCCCGGCAGAGGGTACAATGCAGGCAGGTACAATTACCGCTGTGCATAAAATTTACGGGGAAGTCGTAGCATTGGCAGAGGAAAGTACAACAACATCAATTTATTTTGAGTTAGAAAATGACTATACACCAGAACAATACTTTGATCTTTATTTGTATGATCAAATTTTTGGAGACGGGTCAATTAGTGAAAGATTATCGGCAAGTGATATTCCATTTACACATTCGAACCGTTTAGGCGAGCTGTTTTTGGAAGCGTCCTACCGAAATGTTACGTATTTATCCGATACAGAAGTGGAAATACGCTACCAGTATAACCGCGAAGCTGTAGGGGAATATGTGTTTATAATGTATAAAGATCCGACTGGCATTTGGCAGTGGGGGATGTAGCAAAAAGGGTAGTGACGCAATGTCGCTACCCTTTTTCACTTGCTGCCTGTAATCTTTTGTTCATAAGTACTGTGTTATAGCTATGTAGCAGCATGCCGATAATGATAACCGCCAATCCGATTAAAGCAATCGGCTGCGGAAGCGGTACACTTAGTAAAATCATTTCACCGACCATCGCAAAAAGCACTTCTGTCGATTGTGTTGCTTCAACGGCCGCCAGCTTTCCTTGATCATGGCGCACACGGTCTGTTGCGATAAAGAAAAGTATTGTCGCAATAACACCTGAAGAAACAGCAACGAGCAGCGACTGATATACTTGGCTCGCAGAGGGCAGGCCGACAGTAAACAATGCATAGATTGCGAGTATGATCCATGCAGGCAAGGAAGCGATTGTCATGCCTAGAACACGTTGAAACGGATCGACTCTTCCCTTGCATAACTCCATCATTTTCCGATTGCCGAGCGGGTAGGCAAATGCCGCGATAATTACTGGCAGAATACCGAAAAGCAGGCTTTTCATAGAAACTGACTGTGCCTGCGGGATTTGAATAAGCAAAATCCCGAATAAAATAATGCCCGAGATGCCAAGTGAAATAAGCGGGATTTTTGCCCTGACGTCTTTTCCGGCGACAGTCGTAATAAATAGCGGAGCCAATAAAACACCTGCTACAATCGTAAACTGCCATGTACCCGATACGAGCCAGCCTGGACCGAATGCCGCGGCAAATGTAAGCGGCGCATAAAATAATACGAACCCGACAAAACTCCAAATGAGCCATGCACCGGGATGATCTTTCATTTCATTCGATAAAATACGAAAACCGCCTTTTCCCCGAATAGCAACAATGGAAATGAGAAAGGGAAGCATAAAGAAGTAGCGGAGTGAAGAACTCCATAGCCAGCTTCCGCCTTCCAATTCCATTGAGTGGTTCAATACAAATGTAACCGCAAAAAATAAGGCCGCAAAAATGCCAATCAGTATTTCCCTCATCATACACCTCGCTTGATTGTATTGAATTTTCTGTCTATTAAGTATACAAAAAAATGGAGCGAAAGTAATCGCCCCATTTAAAGTTTCTATTAACGTTGTTCGAATAACTGAACAATTTCAATAATGACTTCCGTCGCTTTTTCCATCGTTTCAGCTGATACAAATTCATATTTACCGTGCATATTTTCGCCGCCCGCAAAAATATTTGGTGTCGGCAAGCCCATATATGAAAGCTGAGAACCGTCAGTCCCGCCGCGAATTGGCTCGACAATCGGAGTAATGTTAAACTTGGCAAACGCTTCTTTTACGATATCGACGATTTCCATAACAGGCTCGATTTTTTCACCCATATTGTAATATTGATCCTCGATCGCTACAGTTAATGCTTCTTCACCGTATTTTGCCTGTAACTCTTTGCCGACCTTTGCCATATACGCTTTTTTCTCTTCGAATTTAGCGCGGTCATGGTCACGGATAATGTATGACATTGTTGTTTCTTCAATGCCACCGTTGAAATGCATTAAGTGGATAAAGCCTTCATAGCCGTCCGTTTTTTCAGGAACCGCTTCTTTAGGCATTTCATTTTGGAATTCAATCGCCATTGTAATCGAGTTCACCATTTTATTTTTTGCTGAACCCGGGTGGATGTTCGTGCCGCGTGTCGTTACTTTTACGCCAGCTGCATTAAAGCTTTCAAATTGTAACTCACCAAGGGGACCGCCATCCATTGTGTAAGCATAATCCGCACCGAATTTCTCGACATCAAACTTGTGCGGACCGCGCCCGATTTCTTCGTCCGGTGTAAATGCTACACGGATTTTGCCGTGCTTGATTTCTGGATTGTTAACTAAGTATTCCATTGCCGTCATAATTTCAGCGATGCCGGCTTTATCATCCGCACCAAGCAATGTATTGCCGTCTGTCGTAATTAACGTTTGGCCAACATAGTTATTTAAGTTCGGGAAGTAGTCCGGTGCCATGACTAAACCATTTTTTAATGTAATCGCTTCACCATCATAGTTTTCGATGCGCTGAGGCTGTACATTTGTTCCTGTGTAGTCCGATGTCGTATCAACATGGGCCAAAAAGCCAAGTGTCGGTACGTCTTTGTCTGTATTTGATTCAAGTGTTGCAAATAGGTAGCCGTTTTCGTCCAGCGTAATATCCGTTAAACCGATTGCTGCCAATTCATCTTTTAATACATGTAATAAATCGAATTGCTTCATTGTTGAAGGGGTAGTGTCAGAATTGAAATCTGATTGTGTATCAATTTTTGCATAGCGTACTAAACGTTCAATTACTTTCTCTTTCATACGAAAAAGACCTCCTAATACTTATTGCTTTTATTCTACACTTTTTATTTCGGTTTTTGAACTAATTATCTTCATTCAGCGGCTACTTAAGTATCCGCTGAATGAAGATAAGCCTCTGGCAGATGTCATAGATTTTTTAAATGATATTTTTTTAATCTGGACGCGATCGTAATCGATCATAATCAATTATGCTGAGCATGAGGAAAAACTGTGCGCCGTAATACGTGAACATGATCAGGATATGGGAAGCGGGAACATCAAACATAAACCGGTTAATAGCTAATACTGAGTCCGACATGATAAAGAGGATGGCGCCGATGACAGCAAACTTACTTCCTGTTCGGAACGATGTCCATCCCATTGTTAAAATAACTAAAATATAAGCGGTCACTGCAATGGCAAGTACAGTGTCTCCTTTTTGTAGCAGGCTTCCCGCAATCCAGAACATCATAACCGCACCGTATAAAGCTAAAGTAATTTTTACATACAGTGGTGTGTTCTGCTGATTTGTTGAACGGAATGCAAAAATATAGAAAATATGACCGATCAGGAAAAAGCTCAGTCCAACGATGAACCATTGCAATGTATAATCGCCAACCGCACAGAAAATTAAACCGATGGAGATAAGCCAATAATATGGAGATTTTACATGTACTTTTGTTAAAAGTGCAAGCGCTATAAGCAAAATCATTGGCAAAAGTTTAAAGACCATTTTTAGTGAACTATCAATCGTTTCAAAAAAGAATACATAGTACAAGCCAAGCCCGAAGAACAGTAAAATCAAAACTTTCCGTGCCATCCATTAACCCCCTGAGTATAATATTTATATATAATTACTAAACAACCAAACTATGATTTCATAAAAATACAATATATGCTCTATTATGCCAGAAATTATGCGATTTTACTTGTTTATGAATCTTTTTGAAGGGTTATTCGTACATAGTAAGTAAGAGAGGGTGATTGTTATGGGACAATTATTGCTAATAACGGCAATTGGATCACTTTTGATCACATTATTATTAATGCCGTTATCAAAAAAAGTTCGCAATAAGGAGCTTTCATCAAAAACATTTACGAGCTTATTCATTACAACATTTATAGTAAGTTTTATTTCAGTATTTTTAACAGTATATATTTCTAAAATCGATCTAAGCTGGACGATTTTTTTATACGTAATACCTGTTGTAGCGATTATTGGCGCGATATTTGCAGTCGGTAAGGAGCAAAAAATTAAATCTGCGATCGTGCTTGTCAGCATTATTGGGATCGGCTATTTAGTAAGTGCACCATTTTTAAATGCAGATGAAAAATTCAAGTCTTCAGAAATGAAGGAAAAGACGGAAATTTCGGCGTTTGATGAGACGAAAACACCGGCAAGTGTACCGCCGAAATTTGTTGAAAACAAAATGAAAAAAGCGTTTGGACAGGTGCCAAACACGAGCTATTATGAATTAGGAAATCTGCAAATTCAAAAAGTAAATGATCAGTATGTTTACATTGCACCTGTAGAGTTTTCAGGATTCTTTAAGTGGTTTAACGGAAAAACAACTCCAGGATATTTCACGATGAGTGCTACTGACTCAAGCGATAATCCAAAGTTTGTGAAGGCAGAAATGAGCTATGTTCCATCTGCTTATTTAAATAAAAACCTGGAGCGTCATATTCGTCTTCAAAATCCATCATTAATTTTCTATGGAGATCCGCAGCTGGAAATTGATGAAGATGGAAAACCATATTACATCCGTTCTTACGGGGAATTCATTTCTGCTCGTAACGGCTTTGATGTAAAAGGGATTGTGCTTGTTGATGCGGAGACGGGTGCAACAGAGAAAATTGCGATTGCAGATGTACCGGCATTTATTGACGGTGCTGTCTCACCGGAAGCAGTAAGTTTGCAAAACAGTTATTTCGGTAACTATGTACACGGCTTCTGGAATAGTCTTGTCGGTAAAAAGGATGTTAAGTTACCGAGTGATGAAGGTACGGAAGCAAATGTAAGTCCGATCTTTATGGAAGATGGGGAAATGTATTATTTCACTGATTTTACAAGTCCAAAAGAGGGCGTTGACTCGATGCTTGGTTATGCATTAACACATGCACGTACTGGTGAAGCAACGTACTATACTGGAAATCTGGAAGAGTCTTATATGGATTCCCAAGGGGCTCTTGAAATTATCGAGAAAAAATTCATCGAAAAAGAATGGGAGGGCGAAATGCCGATCCTTTATAACTTCTACGGTGAAGCGAGCTGGCTGTCAGCTGTACTTGATGCGAACGGATTCCTGCAAAATTACTTTATCGTGTCAGCAGCAAATCCTGAAATTTCGGCATATGGTACAACACCAAATGAAGCGTTAAGACTTTATAAAACAGCGTTAAGCCGTGGCGGCAGTACGGTAGATGGTACTTCGAATGCCGAAGAGGCCAAAGCGACGGTAAAAGTCGTGCGTGTTTATAAAGAGCGTGTAGGTGATTTCACAATTGTATCCTTCCTGGCGAACACAGGTGAAAACTTCATCGTTTCTACGGAAGTTGCACCGTTTGCAATATACTTGCAAGAAGGTGACCAGGCGACGATAACGTACGCGAAAACAGGAGAAGATTTCCAGCCTGTAAAAGCATTGCAAATTGAAGGGTTGAAATAAATAAAAGGAGTATGCCATTTTGCGGCATACTCCTTTTTATTAGCTTACTTCCAAGTAAAGCCTTGTGAAGCAAGGAAGTCTTTAATATGCGGACGGTTTTGTTCAACTAAGTAATCAGCCATTTGTTTCGTCCATGTTGCAGTCTTCTGATTCGAAGATCGGCTGCTGTAATAGTCTTCCATAATTCCATCGTACTCATCTAGCAGCGTCTCGTACTTATCAACGTCATAACCATTTTCATGCAATACCGCAGCTACCGGTAAACGCGGTTTTGTTTCATTGCGTTTTGTCGGTGTACCGATCGTCATCGCAAATAATGGGAAAACGTATTCCGGTAAATTGAACAGCTCGCTGATTTCCTTAGGATTTGTACGGGCACCACCGATATAGCAAATGCCGTAACCCATTGATTCAGCTGCAATAACAAAGTTTTGGGCAAATAATGCAACATCTGCTACCCCTACAAGCACGTTTTCAGCCGTGTCAGCAGAAATATCAACCCCATGTTTTTGACCGGCTACTTGCAAACGTTTGAAATCTACGCAAAACAAGAAAGAGGCGCCCGCTGTTTTGAACTGGAATTCATTTTTAGACAGTTCACCAAGCTTCGTTTTCTTTTCCTCATCCGTTACCCAAATGACACTGTAGGCCTGTACAAAATGCGAACTTGCCGCCATTTGTGCAGTTTCGATTAAATCGATGACAGTTTCTTTAGAAATTTCCTCACCTGTATATTTACGAACAGATGTATGACTGCGTAATAATTCTTTTGTATTCACGTGAACATCTCCCTTATATGTAATAAAAAACTTAAATATATAGCCTTCAAGCTTATTTTAGTCAATATTTTACTTGAAGTCGATTATTAACGTCTGTTCAATTCATAGAGAAGGAATTTTTGCATATCGTTAAATACAGATAAGAGTAATCTGAATAGAAATCTGAAAATTTTAATTTTTTTGTGTTGACATATCGGATTAGTATGTTTTATACTGAGACTCAACGATGGAACACAAATCACATAACTCTTATCAAGAGCGGCGGAGGGAATAGGCCCTGAGATGCCCGGCAACCAGTAAGTGATGAACTGACTAAGGTGCTAATTCCTACAAAATGGACAATCATTTTGAAAGATAAGAGGAGGCAAACTTGCTCATGCGCAACCCTCTTCTTAACTGAAGAGGGTTTTTTTCATTTAAAAAATCCTCCTCAAAAAACACCGATTTCACCATCGATTAAATTTTTGGGGGTAATAAAATGACAAATTTAAGACCAGAAACTTTATTATTACACGGGGGACAAAAGCCAGACCCGGTAACAGGTGCAATTGCAGTTCCCGTTTACCGCACAACAGCCTATGCATTTAATGACACAGCTCATGCGCAACGTCTATTTGCATTACAGGAAACAGGCAATATTTATTCTCGTATTATGAACCCGACAGTCGGGGCATTTGAAGAACGGGTTGCTTTATTAGAAGGGGGTACAGCAGCAGTAGGGCTTTCATCTGGCGCAGCAGCAGTAGCATTTTCGATTTTAAACGTTGCCGGTGCAGGGGATGAAATTGTTGCGGCAGGTTCACTTTACGGTGGGACTTACAATTTATTCGCCACTACATTGCCTCGCTACGGCATTACAGTAAAATTTGTGGATGAATCAGATCCTGCAAACTTCCAGGCGGCAATCACGGATAAAACGAAAGCAATCTTCGCTGAAATTATCGGAAATCCAAGCTTGAAAGTACTGGATATTGAAGCGGTAGCAAACATCGCTCATGACAATGGTCTTCCTTTATTAATCGACAGCACATTTGCTTCCCCATACGGAAGTAATCCGATTGAATTCGGTGCGGATGTTGTCATCCATTCTGCAACAAAATGGATTGGTGGTCATGGAACGACAATCGGCGGGATTGTCGTTGATGCAGGGAAGTTCGACTGGACACAAGGAAGACATCCAGGATTTACAGAACCGGATACTTCTTACCATGGTCTACGCTACGGGATTGACACAGCAGGCGCTGCATTTGCGACAAAGCTTCGTGTTCAACTATTGCGTGATTTTGGTCCAACATTATCTGCTGACGCGGCATTTAACTTCCTGCAAGGACTTGAAACGCTTCATTTGCGTATTGTCCGTCACAATGAAAATACACAAAAAGTTGCCGAGTATTTAAGAGCCCACCCATTTGTGGAATACGTAAATTACAACGGCTTTGAAGATTTTGAGACACATGATTTGGCGAAAAAGTACTTGAAAAACGGCTTTGGATCTATCATTACGTTCGGCATTAAAGGTGGACGCGAAGCCGGTCGCCAAGTAATCGATAACGTAGAATTGTTTTCACACGTAGCAAACGTTGGGGATGCCCGTTCATTGATTATCCACCCTGCGAGCACAACGCACCAACAGTTATCTGCTGAAGAACTAAAAACTGCCGGCGTATCGGAAGAGCTCATTCGCTTATCAATCGGGTTAGAAGCAGCAGAAGATATTATCGCAGATTTAGAACAGGCATTAGCGAAAGTTGCGGCTGAAGTAGGCGCAGAAACAAACGCATAAACCTTTAAAAAAGGCTTAGCTTTTCCCATTCGAGAAGCTAAGCAATTTTTAGAAAATTAATCCCTACTATTTTTATAAGTTTTATTGACAAATTTAATACCAAGTAATACAATTGGGATAATAATATTACCAACCGGAAAAATTTAAAGTGATGTTGCAGCATCATTGGAAGAAAAGGAGTTGTTCAACATGGGGAAAGTATACAGTGCACAAAACATTGCAGCCTATATTATTTATGAACTTAATGACGTAAAGGAATTTGTGAACGCTTGCGCTATCCAGCAAATTTTGGCGGATGTGAATACGATGTGGCAGCATGTTTTTGGACACAGTGCCTTCTCTGAACAAGCTCACGATCTTACCACAGCAGGTTATGTTGTAAAAGAAGTTGCCGAGGAATACAAAATTCATGGTACAGCCCATATTTTATCGCCAGCCAGAGAGTGGTTCTTAAAATATGGTGAATTTCAGTTAGTGGAGCGCCCATACGCGGTCCCTGACTACTCGGCAAAAGAGGAAATCGTCATGACCAAGATTTTAACTGCCTATCGTTTACGGGCCTATAATGATGTAAACGTGGCAGTATAAAATAATTCCGGAACACTAGCGAGCCCCCTTGCTAGTGTTTTTTTTATTTGGTGATTTTTTACACGGTGTATATGGTTTATTAGAAGTATGAAAACGATTATTAGAAGAAATTTTGGGGATATTAGAAGAAATGTTGATGTTATTAGAATTTGGGTGAACTTGGAGATTGGGTACGCATTTTTGGGGGCAAAAAATGGGTGCTGAAACAGGTGTTAACGTTCTTTTAGAACATTACGGCCCATATTAGAAAGTTGAACGGGTATATTAGAAGATCGTAATTTTATTAGAACATTTCAAAATATATTAGACGATTTCCGAATATATTAGAACATAACAAAACTCTCTCAACTGCTTAGCCCCAAACACAAGTAGTGACTGGAAATATTAACATCATAGTCTCCAAATTAGCTCTTAAAAAATAAAATTTGGATGAATATTGACCGTTTACAGTAAACAAATGTCCTTCTAGGCGAGATTTCCCTTGTTTTCATGTATTATATAGGATAGAATTTTCTTTAAGATAAATTTTTTGAATTATTCGTTAATATATGTGTGTTAAGAATTTGGAGGAGAAAGGCAATGGCAACAATCAAGGCAGCGATCTTAGGATTTGGCACAGTAGGTCAGGGGATTTACCATATTTTAAATGAAAAGAGGCAGGAGCTTCGCGAAAAGCTAGGTGTTGAACTAGAGGTCGCGAAGATTTTAGTAACCGATGCAAGCCGTGAGCGTGTACCGGGCACAAAACATTTAATGACGGAATCAATGGATGACGTACTGGCGGAAAATAATCTGCAAGTTGTATTTGAAGCGATTGTAAATGAAGAGCCTGCATTCACTTACTTAAAGCGCGCTGTTGAGGCAAAATGCCATGTCATTACAGCGAATAAAGTAATGCTTGCAAAACGGGGTGAGGAGCTCGAAGCATTGGCGAAAGTAAATGGTGTTTTCGTAGGCTTTGAGGCAACGGTAGCAGGCGGTGTGCCTATTATTAAAACAATGAAAAACATTCTTCTTGTCAACGAAGTAAGCTGTGTTCAAGGAATTTTAAATGGAACAACAAACTATATTTTAACAAAAATGCGTGCGGAAGGCTGGAGCTTTGAACAAGCATTAAAAGAAGCACAGCAATTAGGCTATGCTGAAGCCGATCCATTTAATGATGTATCGGGTCAGGACGCATTTAAAAAGCTTATGATTTTATCGAGCCTTGCATTTGGAGAACAGCCAAATTGGGCAGATGTAGAAGTAATCGGAATTGATACAATTTCATCAGAACAAGTAGCGGAAGCAACAGCGCAAGGTCTTCGCTATCGTCATGTGGCGGAAGTGGAAAAACTTGAAGATGGTACGATTCAGGCAAAAGTGGCACCACTACTAGTGAACAATGAACATCCGCTTTATCCCGTTGACGATGTGTTTAATGCAGTAACGATGGAGACAAACTACATTGGAACATTATCTGTAATTGGGCCAGGAGCGGGGATGTATCCGACTGCAAGTGTAATGGTAGAGGATTACGCTGAAATTATTGGTAAACGTGCGGGGTTTACAGTAACTATATAATAAGAAGAGATTAAAAAAGAAGCGAACTCGATGAACGAATTCGCTTCTTTTCTTTTAGTCTTCATCTTTTATATCGACATCTTCGGGAATCGGCGTGTTCTTCCAGATTTCGATCTCTTCTTTAATTCGTTCGAGTTGCTGATGGTACGTATCAAATTGCGCACTATTAATTAAAAAGTGTTCACCATCATGCACTGCTTTAATGCGACCAGCATAAATGTACTGTAAAACCTGATGTTCAGGCATGCCTATCTCCGCTGCAGTTTGTTCTACCGTTTTATACATCATGATGCCTCCTTTTTAGTTTTAGTTAATCTTATTATAAATCGATTTTAATAAAACTTCATCTCGAATAGACTTACAACGTATGATAGCATAATTAATAAAAATGGGGTGTGGGATGTGAATATTTTACCGTATCTGTTTGTGCTGCTGGCCGCTATGCTTTGGGGGACGGTCGGGACAACACAAACTTTTTTATCGGAAGGGATCTCTTCCTTTGCGGTAGCGGGTGTAAGGTCTGGTATTGGCGGCGGGGTGCTGCTGCTGGCGGTTCTTTTAATGAGAAAAATTTCATTCCGTAACTGGTCATGGAAGTGGACCATTTTAGCAGCGATTGCAATTGCTTTATTCCAAAGTCTTTTTTTCACATCTGTTCGCTTTACAGGGGTTGCAGTAGGGACGGTTGTGACAATCGGAAGTGCACCAGTATTTGCGGGATTCATCGAGTGGGTCTTTTGGAAAGTCCGGCCAACGTTCGTATGGGCAATTGCGACAGTGCTCGCCATTGTCGGCTGCTTGCTATTGTTTATGAATCAAGGTGAGGCGGCGATCAACCCGCTTGGCATAGGGTTAGCATTGGCTGCAGGTTCCATGTTTGCGCTTTATACGAATGTGAGTAAGCAGTTGATGAAACGGGAAGAAACATTGCCTGCTGTAGCGATGACTTTTTCCATTTGCGCATTATTTTTGTTGCCGCTCGCAGCAAAAGACGGGTTTGGCTGGCTGACAGAAGGCGTAAATATTTGGCCGATTCTTTTTATGGCACTTGCTGCTACAAGTTTGGCATACATATTATTTTTGGGCGGCTTAAAGAAAATCAGTTCGTCAGCCGCAGTGACATTAAGCTTAGCCGAACCTTTAACAGCTGCATTACTGGGTGTGTTTTTAGTAGGGGAACATTTAACATTTGTTGCTTGGATCGGTGTTAGTTTATTATTAGGTGGAATAGTTGTGCTAACATTCGGCACAAAGAAAGCTGCTTCATAGGAGGCAGTTTTTTTATTGTCATAAGTACGCGGTGAAAGTGGAACAAACTGTCCATAAAGTGGAAAGTTCTGTGGGCGAAGTTGAACTTTTTGAATGGAAAGTAGTACCTAACGCAGGGAAAGTAGAAAACATTGCATATAAAGTGGAATCTCTTTTAATTTAAAGAAGAAATCTTAAGAATTTCTTCAGATTTTCAGTAGTTAGATGTTAAGAAATGGGCTTTATTATAAACTTATAAGAAAAAGTTGTGAGGTGAGCAAGATGAATCAGCTGACGGTGCTCGTAACAGATGACGATCAGGACATCCGGGACGGCATAGAAATTTATTTAAAAAATGAAGGTTACCGGGTGTTAAAAGCGGCAGACGGGCTTGAGGCAATCGAACTGCTTGAACAAAATGAAGTGCACTGTATGATTTTAGACATCATGATGCCGAAGATGGATGGGATTACCGCCACATTCAAAATTCGTGCAGAACGCAATATCCCAATTATTATGCTCAGTGCAAAGGCGGAACAAAGCGATAAAATTCATGGGCTTTCAGTAGGTGCGGACGATTATATTACAAAGCCGTTCCACCCGCTTGAATTGATGGCACGCGTCAAGTCCCAGCTAAGACGCTATGTCAACTTCGGCACGGCAGGAGCCGCTCCGCTTGTTGAAGGACTGGAGCTGGACGCTGCAGCGCGGGAAATCCGTGTGGACGGAGAACCTGTCAAACTGACACCGACTGAGTATAAAATAACTGAGCTTCTACTAAAAAATGCGGGGCGCGTCTATTCAATCAGCGATATTTACGAACTTGTATGGAATGAACCCGCGTATAACGCAGAAAATATTGTTGCCGTGCATATCAGGAAAATCCGTGAAAAAATCGAAGCCGATCCGAAAAATCCTCGTTATTTAAAAGTGGTGTGGGGATTGGGTTATAAAATTGAAAAGTAAAATTTTCTCTTGGGTTGGAGCTCTCGGCGCGGTGATCGGTTTTTATTTTATCGGGACTTATTTTATCGACTATTTGACAGGGCGATTCGTTCCCTTAGTAAAGCAATTCCTATATTTTTTATCTTCATTCAGCGGAATACAAACATTTTTATAAGCGGGTAAGGAATACTTGTTTTATTTGATGCAACGGGTACTTCGATAGCCTGCTGAATGAAGATAAGCCCCTGGCGGATGTCACAGATTTTTAAAGGGACAATGAAGTCAGCCTAAATACGTCACATCGTGTGACAACGGCTGACTAACCCACATCCTGTGGGCCTAAAAAATCTGGACGCAATTACGCCGAGGCGAAATTGATAATTAAGTGAGGAGGAAGGAAAAATGAAAAACAATAAATTATACCTCCAGCTTTTTCTTATGTTTGTAGTAGTAACTGCAGTAAGTTTAATTTTTACTAATGGCGGTCGTTATTTAGGAAAAACTTTTTATGAATCGCAAAATTATAACAATGAAGCAGAGAACTTAGTATATGAGTTCTCGCAGTATGTGTTTAACACGCCGACGGAAGAAGAATTTAAAGGGGCTTTAACAGTATCGGTTGAGGAAATTGAGGATTACCGTACATATTACGGTTCCCTTGCTGAGCAAATTCAAAATATTAAAGAGCAGTATGCAAGCGAAATAGATGGAACACAAGATCAGGAAGTAATCGAGGCAATTGAACAAGAACGTGACGCCAAGATTGCCGACATTAAGAAAAACTTTGAAGATGATGAATATGTAAAAGAAAAAATACTAGTAATTAAGAAAAAAGCAATTCAGCAGAAGCTTAAAGAAATTGAAAGAGAAAAGAAAGAAGTTTTGAGCAAATACGATTACTTTGCTTATGAATTTAAAGATGAAAAAACCGGAGAAGTTTACCGTAATGGCGATATTAGTGAAAAGAGTGTCTTTAAAAAAACAGTTAACAATGTAGGGAAAAGCCTCTCAGGTCTCTATCCGCTTAATTATTATGAGTATGATAGCATGGGGATTCTGCAAGATAGCTATACACTTGAGCAGGATTTATCGGATATTTCAGGTGTTGTAACTGTGCCGGCTAGTTGGATCGCAAACACTCATATAAGCAATGAAAAAAGTGCGTTTATCATTACGAAATATGTGTATTACGGCATTATTCTTGCAGGGATTATCAGTTTTATTTTATTAATGACTTCTTTAAAACCAAAGCTTGAACAGTTCAATCGCCAGTTCCAGCTACGTGAACTATTTGAACGTTTCCCTATTGATATTCGAATCGTAGCAACTCTTATTGCAACATACTTTGCATTTATATTTAATGGTTCTTTTACAAGATCCATACAGACGCTAATTTATCATTATACGGATAATCGTTCGGGTTTTCTTACGGATTTTATCGTGACAGGCGTTATCAGTTTTGCGCTTATTGTTGCAATCGTCTTTATGGTTGTTTCAATATGGGTAAGTTTAAAAGGGCAGCGTGACTTGGAGAAAATCTGGCCGGAGACATTTACGGCGAAGTTTGTAGATGGTGCTATCTCAATGTTTGAAAATCGTTCAATCGGGATGCAGTCACTAATATTGCTTCTTGTTGTTTTCCTTGGAGGCTTTGGATTTGCCGTTGTTATGACAGCAGGCAGTTTCGGTGTTTTCCTGTTCTATATGTTTTTATTTGTAGTGTTCTTTATTCCGGCACTCTATATGTTCATGCGTCGTATGGGCTACCTGAACCGTATTATGCAACATACTGAAAACATGGCACATGGCCGTCTCACAAAAGATTTAAAGGTGAAAGGGAAATCTCCTTTAGCAAGACACGCCGAAAATTTAAATGGGCTTCGTGAAGGTGTCCGTAACAGTATGAATGAACAGGCAAAAAGTGAGCAGATGAAAACAGAGCTCATTACGAATGTCAGCCATGATTTGCGTACACCGCTCACATCAATTATTACGTATACGGATTTACTGAAAAATCCAGCAATCACAGAGGAAGAGCGAAAAAAATATATCGACATTTTAGATGCGAAATCGAATCGTTTAAAAACATTAATTGAAGATTTATTTGAAGTATCGAAAATGGCAAGCGGCAATGTAGAAATTACGAAACAGCGCATCGACTTAGCACAACTGTTGCAGCAGGCGGTCGGTGAGCATGGAGAAGACTTTGCAGCAGCCAATTTGGATTTACGTATCAATATCACTGAACAGCCGATTTATGCTCGTGTGGACGGGCAAAAATGGTGGCGTGTCATTGATAACTTAATTATTAACGCACGTAAATATTCGTTGGAAGGCACACGTGTTTACGTCAACTTGAAGTCGTATGAGGGGAATGCCGAATTGACTGTGAAAAATGTCGCGAAATACGAGCTGAACGAAGAAGCTTCCCAATTAATCGAGCGTTTCAAACGTGCCGATACATCACGTCATACAGAAGGTTCAGGGCTGGGGCTAGCCATTGCACAGTCAATTGTTGATTTGCATGACGGGCAATTGGACATCGCAGTTGATGGGGATCTGTTTAAAGTGACGGTTAGTATTCCAACAGATAAATAAGGAATGAAAACTGCAGCGAGGGGTGTGTGCCTTGCTGTAGTTTTTTATATTTGTTGGGTCGGGTGTAGCGGGCGTGCAGGATTTATTAGAAGAAAGAAAGTTTTTATTAGAACAAGTGGATCGGATATTTGAAAGTACGGATCTGTTATTTGAAAAGTTCATGCACATATTAGAAAATCCGGCGATGATATTAGAAAACCCCGGTTTTATTAGAACAAGTGAATGCCATATTAGAAAAAAATCGAATTTATTAGAAAACCTCAACTAATCGTCTTTGAAATTAAAAGATGATAATATTATTGACTAACGCCATAAGTCCAAAATATAGTAAAATAGCACATTGTAGATAAAAAATAAGTTAGGAGCAACATTACGATGCGTATACTTTTAGGCATAGTAGCATTAGCGATATACAGTGGTCTCACTTTTTATCTTGGCTGGAATTTTAGGGCATGGCTGTTGTCGATTCAGCAATTTCGCTGGCCGATTATTTATTGGACAGTGCTGTTTCTCGTATCATACGGTTATTTTATAGGAAAGCTCCATCCACTGTTCATGCCATTCTCGGTGCTCGGCAGCTATTGGATGTTCTTTTTGCAGTACGGGCTCTTCCTTTGTATCATCGCCAACTTAATCATCAGACTTACACCGCTTACAACGAAAATGGTCGGTACAGGGGTTGTTGGTTTACTCGTTGTTTTATTGATTGCAGGTACATATTTTGCTTATTCACCGGTAGTTCGAAATGCGACAATCAACATCGATAAACCTGGAGATGATATGCGTATCGTTATGGCATCGGATTTCCACCTCGGTTTGTTGTCAGGGAAAGGACATTTGGAGAAATTTGTTGCGCTTTCCAATGAACAAAATCCTGATTTAGTGCTTCTTCCGGGTGATATTGTCGATGATAGTCCAAAGCGCTTTGTCGAAAAAGACATGGGCGAAGTGATGAAAAATTTAAAGGCAACATATGGTGTATACGGAGTACTGGGTAACCATGAATATTACGGTAACGAAATACCGGAATTTAAAAAGGAAATGGCTGAAGCAAACGTTAAAATCTTAATGGATGAAACAATTTTAGTGGCGAATCGTTTTTATTTAACAGGGCGGGAAGACGTGACGAACAAAAACCGTTTAGCCTTAAAAGAGATGCAGCCCGAAAAGGAAAACTTGCCTTGGTTTGTTATGAACCATACGCCGCTGGATATGGATGAGCCGGCTCGTTTAGGAGTGGATTTCCATGTTTCGGGACATACGCACCGCGGTCAAATGTGGCCAAACCACCTCATTACAGAAAGAACTTTTGAGTTGGATTACGGCCTTCTCAAAAAAGAGCAGTTACATGCGCTTGTTTCGAGCGGCTTTGGTTTTTGGGGGCCTCCGACACGTATTGGCAGTCGCTCCGAATTATGGGTAATAGAAGTGAAATTTAGCGAATAAGAAAGTAAAAAGGAGAAAAGAAAATGGAATGGATTGAGCTATTAAAAGCTTTAATTTTAGGGTTTGTCGAAGGGATGACCGAATTTGCGCCAGTTTCCTCAACAGGACATATGATTATTGTTGATGATATGTGGTTGCAGACGAAGGAATTTCTAGGATCAGGTTCGGCAAATACATTTAAAATTGTCATTCAGCTAGGATCGATATTGGCAGTCGTTTTCGTTATGTGGAAACGATTACTAAGTTTAGTTGGATTATATAAAATAGAAGGACAGAAAAAGACTCGTTTTAATCTGGGACATGTGATTATCGGTATTATTCCAGCAGGTATTTTTGGCGTACTGTTTGAAGATTTTATCGATGAAAATCTATTCAGCATCAAAACCGTAATTGTAGGATTAATTATCGGAGCGATCTTTATGATTATTGCTGATAAATTGGGACCTAAAAAGCCGGCCATTACGTCACTGGATGATATTTCGTACAGTAAAGCACTGAAAATTGGATTTATCCAATGTTTATCGCTTTGGCCAGGGTTTTCACGCTCGGGTTCAACGATTTCAGGCGGGGTATTGCTAGGGTTGGACCATAAAACTGCAGCGGACTTTACGTTTATTATGGCCGTGCCGATTATGGCAGGGGCAAGCGGTTTGTCGCTTGTTAAGAACTGGGATCAAATTAACGCCGATCACTTTTGGTTTTATGTAGTCGGTTTTGTGAGCGCATTTGTATTTGCACTTATTTCGATTAAATTCTTCCTGAAGCTGATTTCAAAAGTGAAATTAACGCCATTCGCGATTTATCGAATTGTACTGGCACTAATATTAATCATCGTTTTAGCTGTATAACAAGGAAAAGGAGCTGTCTCGCAATAATAATATGCGAGACAGCTCCTTTTTGCCTTTATTTATTGAACAGATCAAATAATCCGCCGATGCCGCCTTCACCTGCATCTTTACCGCCACCACCCTGAGATACTGGTGCTGCAGCAAACACACGGCTTGCCAGACGGCTGAATGGTAATGATTGTACCCAAACTGTACCAGGACCAGAAAGCGTTGCAAAGAATAAACCTTCACCACCGAATAAAGCCGTTTTAATGCCGCTTACCATTTCGATATTGTAGTTTACATCTTGTGTCATCGCAACTAGACAGCCTGTATCAATGCGCAATGTTTCGCCTGGCTGAAGTTTACGTTCATAAATTGTACCGCCTGCATGCACAAAAGCCATACCGTCTCCTTCAAGCTTTTGCATAATGAATCCTTCACCACCGAAGAATCCTGTACCTAATTTTTTCTGGAATTCTACGCCAACCGATACACCTTTTGCCGCAGCTAGAAATGCATCTTTTTGACAGATGATTTTGCCATCCAATTCACTTAAATTCATTGGAATGATTTTACCTGGATATGGAGAAGCGAAATACACTTTACGTTTGCCCATGCCGCTGTTAGTGAATGTCGTCATGAATAAGCTTTCGCCTGTAATTAAACGTTTTCCTGCGCCAAGTAATTTCCCCATCAACCCGGAGCCCTGATTTGCCGAGCCATCACCGAATACGGTTTCCATCTGGATTTGATCTTCCATCATCATTAAACTTCCAGCTTCCGCCACAACCGTCTCCTGCGGATCAAGCTCTACCTCTACAAACTGCATATCATCGCCGTGTAAGACGTAGTCGATTTCATGATTTTTCATTTTTATGTCCCCTTATAATTCAATTTAATATTTACAATAATAGATACGCTTGAAGATTCCAAAAGTTTCAAAATGGTGAAAATAATATTTGTCACTGAATAATATTATTCTGTTATTCTTTTTGAGAAAAAAAGGGAATAAAGTAGAGAATGTCGAATAATTAAAAGGTAAATGAGAATTTGTGAGGTGGAGAAATGAAGCTGTTAAATTTTATTGGTGGAGAATGGATAGAAGACGATTCATTGCAAACGATGCCTGTGATCAATCCTGCAAATGGTGAACAGTTAGGAACGATACCACTTTCGACAAAATTCCAAGTCGAACTCGCTGCTCAAAAGGCGAAAGCGGCTCAAAAAGAATGGGCGCTTGTCCCTGCGCCAAAACGAGCAGATTATTTATATGAAATTGCATTTAAACTGAAAGAAAAGAAAGAACATCTCGCGCAAATATTAACGAAGGAAATGGGCAAAGTCATTGAAGAAGCGCGCGGAGAAGTACAAGAAGGAATCGACATGGCGCTTTATATGGCAGCGGAAGGTAGACGTTTATTTGGAGAAACGGTCCCGTCGGAATTGCCGAATAAGTTTGCGATGAGTGTGCGCGCTCCGATTGGGGTGGCAGGACTCATTACGCCGTGGAATTTCCCTATTGCAATTGCGACATGGAAGTCATTCCCTGCACTTGTAGCCGGTAATACTGTTATATGGAAACCTTCTAACGAAACACCTTTTATGGCTTACGAGCTTGCCAAAATATATGAAGAGGTCGGCTTGCCGCCTGGTGTCGTCAACGTTGTATTCGGATCAGGTCCTACAGTAGGAACAGCGATTGTCGAGCATCCGGACATCCGTGTAATTTCCTTTACAGGGTCAACAACGACAGGAAGCAAAGTAGCCGAGCTTGGCGGAAAACATCTGAAAAAAGTTTCGCTTGAAATGGGCGGGAAAAATGCAGTCATTGTAATGGATGATGCTAATCTGGATTTAGCGCTTGAAGGTATTTTATGGAGTGCTTTTGGTACGGCTGGGCAGCGCTGTACAGCATGCAGCCGTGTAATTGTGCATAAAAATGTAAAACAGGAATTGGAAAATCGTCTTGTGGAAGCAACGAAGCAGCTGACAATCGGGGACGGGTTGGATCCTTCAGTTAAAGTAGGGCCTGTCATTAATAAGGCTGCACTGGAAAAAATCAATCATTATGTACAGATCGGTAAGCAGCAAGGTGCGAATTTGCTGATTGGCGGAGAAATTTTATCTGTAGGCGAATTGGCAAAAGGCTATTACTATGCCCCGACAATTTTTACCGATGTGGAAGCATCAAGCATTCTCGCACAAGAGGAGATTTTCGGTCCTGTCATAAGTATTATTGAAGTCAGCAGTTTGGAAGAGGCAATTGAAGTGAATAACGGTGTAAAGTTTGGCTTATCAAGCTCGATTTTCTCGCAAGATGTCAACACAATCTTCAAAGCACAGCAGTTGCTTGATACAGGTATTGTTTATGTAAATGCCGGAACAACAGGCGCGGAAATTCACTTGCCGTTTGGCGGGACGAAAGGTACAGGAAATGGTCACCGCGATTCAGGCCAGGCAGCTCTTGATGTGTATACGGAATGGAAGAGTATTTATATAGACTACAGCGGCAAGTTGCAACGTGCCCAAATCGATAATAACGCTTGATGATTCATTTTTAAGAATCATCACATCTCAAAATTCTGGACGCAATCACGCTAATGCGTAATTGACTTAATAAAAAAGGGGATGTTTACATGAAAGTAGTAGTGTTAGGTGCAGGGTTGATGGGGAAAGAAGTAGCGCGCGATTTAGTCCGTAGTGAAGATGTGAAAAAGATTTATTTAGCAGATGTTTCAACAGGTCCTGCAGAGGAATTTGTTAATACATTGATTACAGATAAGGTGGAAGTAATACAACTTGATGCTGAAGACGACAAAGCATTACGCGATGTCATCAGCCGTGGTGATGTAGTAGTGAATGCACTGTTCTATAAGTTCAATGAACGTGTTGCAAAAGCGGCAATCGATGCAGGGGT
This sequence comes from Solibacillus sp. GQ1, assembly GCF_059758555.1. Taxonomy (NCBI): domain Bacteria; kingdom Bacillati; phylum Bacillota; class Bacilli; order Caryophanales; family Caryophanaceae; genus Solibacillus; species Solibacillus sp. GQ1. Next base: position 145,350 of record NZ_JCAXEX010000003.1, read on the forward strand.
GCATTCGGTAGACTTAGGAGGCCACATTGGCGGAATTACAGAATCTATTTTCGAGCTGCACGGTCAGGCAGTCGATAATGGCGTGACGATTATTCCGGATTTAGGTGTAGCACCTGGAATGATCAATATTTTAACGGGTTACGGGGCGACAAAGTTTGATTCTGTAGATTCAATCAAATTGTATGTAGGTGGTATTCCGACAACGCCACAGCCTCCACTGCACTATATTCGTGTGTTCTCACTGGATGGGGTATTCGATCACTATACAGAGCCTTCGAAAATGATTCAAAAAGGTGTGCTAACAGAGGTCGAATCTTTAACAGGACTGGAGCCGATTTACTTTGACGAGTTTGGAGTATTGGAGGCGTTCTATACATCAGGCGGAATTTCAACGTTATATAAAACATTTCCTCATGTAAAAACACTCGAATACAAAACAATCCGCTATAAAGGTCATGCCGAGCAATTTAAACTGCTTGCTGATTTAGGTTTCCTTGATAAAAACAATAAAGTTGAAGCTGGCGGTCGTGAAGTAAATGTCCGAGAAGTAACGAGGGAAGTATTACAGAAAAAACTGGATATCGGCAATAATATCGATGCAGTACTATTACGTGTAATTATTTCAGGTGAAAAATCGGAAGAGCAAATTACGTATGAATATGAAATGGTCGTAAGAAAAGATACAGAGCAAAACGTGACGGCGATGGCACGTGCAACAGCAAATACGATTTCAATTGTGGCCCAAATGATTGGTAAGGGACTGATTGTTGAGCGTGGTGTATTTGCACCGGAAACGGTTGTGCCAGGTCGTGAGTTTATTCAGGAAATGGCGAAACGAGGTGTGGATATTAAAGAAACATCACACCGTTCATCAATGATTGTAAAGTGGTAGGAGTGAGGGTATGAACTTCGAATTTACAGAAGAACAGAATCTTTTACGAAAAACAGTAAGACAATTTGTTGATGCAGAAATTATCCCTTATATTGCCGAATGGGATGCAGGCGGCGGTTTTGACCCGAATTTATGGAAGCGACTTGCCGAACTGGGCTTAATGGGAGTTTGTGTACCGGAGAAATACGGCGGAGCAGGAATGGACTATAATTCACTTGCGATTGTCTGTGAAGAGCTGGAGCGCGGGGATACGGCATTTCGTACAGCCGTTTCCGTTCATACTGGCTTAAACAGTATGACGCTCATGCAATGGGGCACAGAAGAGCAGAAGGAAAAATATTTGCTCCCCCAGGCAAAGGGCGAGAAAATTGGCGCATTCGGACTGACAGAACCTGGTGCCGGATCGGATGTCGCTGCGATGAGTTCATTTGCGAAGCGTGATGGAGACTACTATATTTTGAACGGTCAAAAGACTTGGATTTCCTTATGTGATATCGCAGATCACTTTCTTGTATTTGCCTATACAGATAAGGAAAAAGCGCACCATGGGATTTCTGCATTTATCGTAGAGCGTGAATGGGCTGGGTTTAGCTCAAAGGCAATTAAAGGAAAGTATGGTATTCGTGCAGGCAATACAGGCGAACTGTTCTTTGAGGATGTCAAAATTCCGGCAGAAAACTTACTCGGTGAAGAAGGGGAAGGGTTTAAAATTGCAATGTCCGCACTGGATAACGGCCGTTTTACTGTTGCTGCAGGCGCAGTCGGCTTAATTCAGGCGTGTATCGAAGCGAGCGTCAAGTACTGTAAAGAACGCGAAACTTTCGGTAAACCGATTGGTGAGCATCAACTAGTCGGTCAAATGCTTGCAAAAATGGAAGCTGGCTACGAAATGAGCCGCCTGCTTGTGTATCGCGCAGGAGTGCTGAAAAATAAAGGCGTACGCAACACGAGGGAGACATCGCTCGCCAAATGGCAGGCATGCGACTTTGCAAATAAAGCTGCGGATGATGCGGTTCAAATCCACGGGGCATACGGTTATTCCGATGAATATCCAGTAGCCCGTTATTTACGAAATTCCAAAGCACCGGTCATTTATGAGGGGACACGCGAAATTCATACAATGATGCAGGCAGATTATGTGCTTGGGAAACGTGCAGATAAGAAGTTACGCTGTATGCTGCCAAGCTGGCCATTTGAATAAATTGGTGAGGCGAAAGGTTGTTGTGACCTTTCGCTTTTTTGTATGCAAGCGGGGGACTAGTGATTCGTTTGTGTTGGATGGGGCTTGGAGAATAGCTTGCAGAAATTGGCGATTATGTTAAGTAAAATGGCGAATACCGTCTAGAAATTAGCTAATAAACCTTCACATATGCAGCAATAAACGTCTGTAAAATTGAGGGATTAGGTTAGGTTTCGTTACGTTTTGGTAATTCATGTTAATATTTACTTATAAAACTAATCAGAGTTACGGAGGAGAGAATAAAATGGCACTAATTCGTACAATGCATGCTGAAGATATTCCACAAGTTCAGGATGTGGCGGAAAAATCCTGGAATGCTACATATGAGGGGATCATTCCTTTGGAAATCCAAGAAAAGTTTCTAAAGATGGCCTACAATGATGAAAGAATGAAACAACGATTGGAACGTTCTTTTCTTTTTGTAGCTGAAATCGATAGCAATATTATAGGGTTCGCGAATTTCTCGCCTGTTAATGAAGAAGGGAAAGCTGAACTAGGGGCTATTTACCTTTATCCAGAATACCAAGGAAAAGGGGTTGGCTCGGCTTTATTACAAAAAGGAATTAATGAAATAGATGGTATTAAAGAAATTTATATAAATGTTGAAAAGGACAATAAAATTGGCAAGAGCTTTTATGACGCAAAAGGCTTTCAAGTGTTAAAAGAGTTCGATGATCAATTTGAGGGCTATACGTTAAAAACAGTGCGAATGGTATTAAATGTGCAGCTTTGTCAGTAAAATCCAAGAGGAGAAATTAATATGAATACTGAAGTTGAAGACCTTTATAATAAACTGATTGATGCCTGGAATAGACGTGACGCCAAAGGGATGTCTGATCAATTTGCAGAACAGGGAGTCCAAATTGGATTTGATGGTAGTAAGCTAATTGGCAAAGAAGAAATTTTAGCGCATCTTAACCCTATCTTTGAAGAGCATCCAACCGCTCCCTATATAACAAAAATTAAAGAGATACGGTCGCTAGGAACAGATGCGGCTATTCTCCATGCGATTGCGGGAATGATTCCTTCTGGAAAATCAGATATTGAGCCTACCGTAAACGTCCATCAAACACTAGTCGCTGTGAAAAAGAACAACGGCTGGCAGGTGGAGCTATTTCAAAATACTCCTGCACAGTTTCATGGAAGACCGGAACTGGTGGAGGAAATGACGGAGGAATTAAGGCAGTTGCTTTAGTTTTAGTGGAGAGTGATAGGAATGATTAATTGGAAGATTAGTAAGGGAGTGCTGGGCGCGGTCGTTTTATGTGGTGTAATTTGGTTTGCACATCCGGCACAAGACCGGGTAAACGAATTGGAAGATCAAATTAGCTCGCAATACACATATGCGAACTTTCTCTTAAGAGGTACTGTTGAAAAGTTTCTGGAATGGAACTTTAGTGAACCTTTAACTGATGAAAATGAAGAAGATTTTAGAGGTCTGGCTAAGGAATTTCTTGATGTAACAGATCTATTTTTCAGAGGATCTACCGTGCATACTGAATGGGTGGACAGAGTGGGTGATACTACAATTTATTTTATGAATTATGCGAATGGCTCACCTCTCGAGTGGTGCTTTTAAATATTTAATAATGACTCCAACAAGGAACGTTTATATGCATTTATAGGTTGAAAAGGGCGAGCTTAGTATACTGAGCATGCTCTTTTTTTATGAAGCAAATTTGCATTCTAAGTTATAAATAAGCTGAAAGAGCGAATGCTAAATGAAGTATAAATGACTAAAAGAAGTTTAGATTATGATTCTATATATGGATAAAGGAATAGGTTATATTAACCGAATTTTAATATTCCAGTATATTTATTTGGATAAAATAATTATATATGGAATAATTTCATTATTCTAGAGATAAGAGGGGCTACAGAAGATGAAGAAACTTGGATACTTATTTTTAGCGATGTTCTCAAGTTTGATGCTTGCTGCATGCGCGGAACAAAAAAGTGAAGAAAAAGAAGTAATTACAACAAGCACTAATCAGAGTGACTGGTCTTATGAGGAATCGACTGGACCTGAACGCTGGGGAGAACTCGATCCCAGCAATTTAACATGTGTGAATGGAAGCGAACAATCGCCGATTAATGTTGAGTTTCCCGAAGTGAAAGCAGATGGAAAATCAAAAGGTGAGAGTGAGATTCACTATGAGTCAACACCTTTTACACTCGAAAATAATGGTCATACGATACAGGCGAATGCAACAACAGAAAGCAATCACATTATCATTGAAAATAATGAGTACAAGCTTTCACAATTTCATTTCCATACACCGAGCGAGCACCAGTTTAACGGTCAAAACTATGATATGGAACTGCATCTAGTACATAGTGACGAGAATGGAAAACTGGCTGTTATTGGGTTGATGATTCAAGAAGGAAATGAAAACAAACTGCTTGCTTCAATGTGGAATGGATTGCCGACAGATAAAGCGGTAAAAGGTGATTCCGAAAAGCATGTAATTGATTTACAAGCTCTATTGCCAGAAAATGAAACGACGTTCCAATACTCTGGTTCATTAACGACACCTCCGTGTACAGAAGAAGTACAGTGGATTATTTTTGAGCAGCCGATTGAAATGTCAAAAGCACAAATAAAGGCATTCCAGCAAATTTTCCCGGACAACCACCGTCCTGTTCAGCCGATAAATGAACGGGAAATTAATAAAAATGAAGATTGAAGAAATGAAGAATTGGTAGAGAAGCATAAAAATTAAAATTTTGAGGAACAGAGCCGTAATAGAGGATTTCAATAAAAAAGAGTGGGGGAGTGTCAATATTGTTGTAATTGACTTCTCCGATTTTCCGGGAAGGCTCGTCAAATTTAATGACTTGTATGAAGCTTTGATTTGGATGTGCAGGAAAGGGTTTATTTTTTCCTGTACACCCAAATTCCATACCGGTGTAACGGGTTCGTTTGTCAGTCCTTCACTAAATAAGGTATAGTTTCTTCTATTATAATCAATACTTAACGACACCATTTTCTTGATTGTAAGCAATTTCTTTTTTCTCTCGCCACCGGTAAAATATTTTCATTAAAGGCATGATTAATAAAAATATGAAGAGTAGTCTAAAGGTTTGAAACATTGAAACAAGCGAGACTTCCGCATTAACAGCATCAGCTAATAACACCATTTGATCTAAACCACCAGGAGCTGTGCTTAAGAAACTTGTGGGAAATGTTGTATCCAATGCCAAGGACATCAAGAAACTTGATCCGAATGTTAGCGCAATTAGTGCAAATGCGCTGAAAATGCCACCTGCAAGTACACGTACTGGTAGCTTTATCATATGTGGCTTGAGCATTAAACCAATATGTGCACCAATGAGAAGTTGAGCAATATCCATAACAACACCTGGTATTTGGGGCATAACAAGTGGTGTAGTGAGTTGCAGTGTAATTAATAAAATAATTGGTGTAATGAAAAATGCAACGGGTAAATGAATACGTTTCGTTAAATGGGAACATGCCCATGCCAGGATAATTAACAGTACTAAACTGATCGTTAGCTTAGCATCTGGGGAAGGTTTACTTATTACCTGACCAGCAACGATAAATGGAACAAATACAACGACCAATAATAGCCGGATTACTTGAAAATAAGAGATAATGCCGATTTCCTCAACCTTTTCTTCTTCAGCAAATATAACAATCTGACCTAAACCTCCCGGAATAGCTCCCAGAATCGCAGCTTTCATTGGAATTTTTGCCCATCTGCTTGTTAAATAAGCAATACAGATTGAGCCGCCTATTAAAATAACATTTAATAGTAACATGTAAAATATAATAGAACCTATCATACCGAATAGATTAGTGTTAAATTGTATACCAATCACGGTACCTACAATGACGACACCTGCATCTCGCATCTGACCAGACCATTTGAGCGGTCCTTTATAAATGAATTGTGCTAACATGACGATAACTATTGGACCGAGCATCCATGGAATAGGGATGTGTAACAGGTTAAAAATATAACCCCCAATTAAAGATAAAATTAACACCTTTAGCATTGCCTTCAACAGTAACACCCCTTTCTATAGCAGTATACATAGCTATGATTATTATTAAGAAACCACCAGCTTTCATCATTATGAATACTGGTGGTACAGTTATTATGATTTCGCTAATTCTTTTACTTGTGCCTCACGATCAACATCGTCGCGACGGCGATCTCCCCAATATGCGGAACCGTTTTTAAGGTATTCTTCATATGTCCATTTTACTGGTTCCCAGTCTGGTTCGAAGATTAAGTAGCCGTTTGTGAAGATTTCAAGGCGTAAACCGCTTCCTGGATCTTTTACGTAAATATACATTGCTTGTGAAATCCCATGTTTCCCTGGACCTACGAATTGTACATCAGCTTCGCATAAAATATCGGCAGCGCGCAGCAAGTCTTGAGCATTGTCTAACCAGTAAGCAATATGGTGCATTTCATTTGGCTCTTTTGAACGTGGGGTAGACATAACTGCAACGTCATGCACTAAGTTTGTTACCGATAACCAGCTTGCAACCTGCACATCATCTGGATTGACGAAATATTCACGCAAATTAAAACCTAATGCTTCTTTTAAATATTGCACAATTTCAGCATTGTCGTGAGAAGTTTGCAAATTTACGTGATCGATTCGACGAGGGGAAACCCCTTTAGCCCAAGATTTATACGTTTGGTTTTTAAGTACGGATTTTCTTGATTCATCCGCAGGCGTCTTTTCCATATCATAGTAAAGTTCAAAACGGTGGCCGCTTGGTAGTTCAAAGCGGATGGCTTCACCTTGTGCAACCTCTTCACCGGCTTTTATCCAGCGTACTTCAGTACCTGCATCTTCTAATAACTGGGCAAATGTTGCTACATCCTCGCGTCGTTTTGTACGCCAGCCGATATGATCGATATAAGATGTCTCACCGGCTGTAATTGACAATGTATGATGTTCGAAATCACCCCAAGCCCGCAAATAGTGTACACCATCTACAACTTCTGTTTCTTCCAGACCAATTGTGTCACGGAAGAACCATAAAGATTTTTCAAGGTCTTCTGATACTAAAGCAACGTGCCCTAATTTTGCGATTTCCGGTGCGTAAAGAAATTTTTCCATTTATATTCACCTCATAAGATATTAGTTTTTTTAAAAGGTCATCTGAATCTTTTCTTTTTCAATCCTGCTATTAACCTTGAATATTTGTATTAACACCGAATAAGTGTCTGCCGTAACCTAAAATTCCATCTTCATAGAGAGAAGTAATGTGGGTCGCAATCGCCATCAAGTCACGAGTAAATAGTTCTACCGGATGACCTTTTAATAACGCATGACCGCCTAATGTAAGTAATGACTTTACACCGATCTGTGTACATTTATCGATAACTTTTGCACGAATCGCTTTATATTTAGCCCCTTCGTAGGAACCACCTTTATCCGTTTGCATCATATTGATATATTCATTTAATAGTGTTTTGGCAGAAAGTAATTCAAGCTTTAGCTCTGAAAGCACACGTTGGCTGGTAGGGGACTCTTTTTCATTTACACCTGAAAAGCGTATGCGTCCCGCTGTATGTTTTTCAAATTCATCAAGCACACGCTCGGCACCACCGACAGCCATCGCTGCAAAACCTACATAGAATCCAGGGTAGAATGGTGTATTGTAGTATAAATAATTCTGGTCAAAATCTTCATATGGTGGCTGGCTATTTTCAATAATTTTGCTGAAGCGTAAAATGGCATCAGGTTTTACAAAAATGTTATCGACGATTAATGTGTTGCTGCCTGATCCGCGAAGACCAAGTGAATCCCACGTTTTTACAACTTCCAAGTCAGAAACTTTCAGTAAAATCCCTACACGTTCTGGTTTTTCACTGTCATCAAATTTCATCATTGCGCCAACGCCAACCCAATCACAATAGTTGATACCGCTTACAAAATTATACTTGCCGGAAACGAGATAACCGTCTTCCGCTTTTTCTACTTTGCCTATTGGGGCAAATACGTCTGCTACAAAACCTCCCTGATTAATGACTTCATCACGAATGTGTTTTGGGTAATAGCACACCCAAGCGTTATGAGCTGAGAAAAAGTACGTTAACCATGCAGCTGAAAGATTGTGGTAACCAACTGTACTTACCATATCAACGAATGTGCGCCAATCAAGTTGTGGATAGCCAAATTCTTTAGGCAAAATTAAACGGTGAATTTCCTCCTCCCGGATAATATCAGCTATGCGGGGAGAAATTGTCGAGTTGTGATCGGCTACAATTGCTTCTAGCTCTGCAGCTTCACCAATACGCTTTGCTTTTTGAATTATTTCTTCATAAAGGTCTTTATTTTCAACTACGGTAACCATTTAATCATTCCTTTCAAAAATAGTTTATTGGGCTGTAACCTTTTGTCCCTTTTCAACTGCTAAAAAATCTATAACAAGTTTGTTAACGATTTCTGGTTGGTCAGTTTGTGCCTGGTGACCGCAGTTTTCGATATATTCAAATTTAATTTTAGGTAACAATTTTTCGAGTTTATAACCTGTCTCAACTGGTGCAACAGCATCTTGGTTCCCCCAGATAAATAAGCCAGGGACTTTTAATTTTGGTAACGAATCTTTTATGCAGTAGCGATCCCAAAGTTTTGGTTCCTCATTCATTCTTGCCAAGTATGCGTCAAATGCTTGATTAGATTCTCGTACGCCTGGGCGGGTTGCGGCTTGATGACGGAGCTGAATCAACTCTTCCGGAACGACTGTGTCTTCATTTGAGTTACGATACATAAATTTTCGTAACGATTCTTCGGTATAATCGTAACCAATTACTTCCAAGAACGAACGGAGCTTTCTTTCAGGTACTTCTTGCATTGCCTGATAAATGGTATTACTGCCGATATAAACTACTTTATTTACCTTTTCAGGATGGTCGATTGCATATTTAGCTGCAACGTAAGCTCCTTGTGAGTTACCGACAAGTGATACTTCATCCAGACACAAGGCTTCAATAAAATCATGTACATGATCTACTAAACTTTGATGTCCGTTTACAGGCCATGCATGAGGGCGTACATCTGTGAACCCCATTGATAATTGATCGATTGCATATGCGCGGAACCCTGCTTTTGCAAGAGCTGGCAGCATAAAACGCCATCCGGCTGCGCCACAAGCCCCCGGTCCTGCTCCGTGTAGTAATATCACTGCTGGTCCTTCTGTTCCGGCCCAAGAATAGTGCGTACGTACACCATTTGCTAATACGTAACTATTATGAAATCCTTCAAAAATTGTCATTGTTTTACCTCCTTGTGATGATAAGTAGTATTTTCTGCTTTGAGTATACCTGTAAAAAAATTTAAAAGTTATAGTGATTTTTATTGAATGAATAGTTAGAATCTTTAAAATTTATTGAAAAACAAATTTTATTTTTGTAATATGGGGAATAGAAAATCAAAGGGGAAGTGAATTTAATGAGTGAAATTGCATTCGATTCTAGTAAAACAAAAGATATTTTAATGTCGGCAAATGCCTTCCACACATTAAAAAACAATTTAGTTAACAATATTGGTTCCCATAAAACGAAAGGCTTTTTATTCCGTTTTGGCAAAGAATTTGGGATGGAATCTGCAAAAAATACTCTTCAAAATAAAGGTTCCAAAGATCTTGTCGGTAAAAGACATTCGCGCTTAGGTCATGTTAAAGATGTTATTTTCATGGGGGAAATTATAGCTCACCCGGACGGCACGATTGAATGTAATAATACATGGGGACAATGGGTAGAATCATTTGAAGCAGCACTGCATCTTAAAAATTACGGTCTGGCAGATGAATGTGTTTGTCATATGCTATGCGGTTTTGCGAGTGGTGCATTGACATATGAATTTGGGGAGTCAATTATTGCTATTGAATATAAGTGCGTAGCAAAGGGGGATCCATGCTGTGAATTTAAAGTTCGTCTGGAACGTGACTGGATGGAAGAGGAAGAAGAACTGATCAACCTTTATCAAAATGATAATATTTTATCAGAGCTCGAAATGACATATGATTCACTTCTGCATCATAAACAAGTGCTTGAAAAAATATCAAAGTTTCACGGTCAACTCACGCAAAAAGTAACTGAAAAACATTCATTGAATGAAATTATAGAGACTGCTTATGACTTGTTGAACATTCCGATTTTAATTGAAGATATTCACGGTAATCCGTTATGCGAAATAGGTTTTAATGAAGAACAGAAACTTTCAATAAAAAAAGATAAGGTGAAATTATCGGAGTTCAATAGTAAACACAATATTTCACAGTATAAAGGGGATCAATACTGGAAGCTGACAGCGCCTGTTCTGATAAATAAAAGAAACTATGCTACTTGTTCACTTTTTTACTTTGGTGAAAATCATATAGAGGAGAATGACCATTTATTTTTAGAACGTATTTCCACAGTTGTAGCATTATGCATTTTATACGAAGAGGCACAGTTTGAAGAACAGCAACGTATGCGCAGTTCGTTATTGGAACGCTTAATCCACAATCGTAATATTAAGGATATTGAATCTTACTATAAATTCTTACCCTTTAAATTTCAGCCACCATTTTCAACAGGGATTATTAGTGTAAAAAAGAAAAAGAAAAACAATGAGATTATTGACATTCATGATCAGCTAACACAGCTGTCAATGCTGGCAAAAGAGTGGGATTTGCCTTGTATTTTTGCAGTACTTGGTGAAGATATTGCAATCCTCAATTCACTAAGTAGTGACAAGCAGGGCTGGGAAAAGAAAATAACAAAAATATTTAATAAAATGGAAAAACAAAATAGTGAGTATAAATACTCAATAGGTCTTAGTAGAACATTCAGTAACTTTAAAGATTTCGAAGGCTCTTTGCAAGAAGCACGTACAGCACAGCGCTTCCCAAACCAAAAGCTACTAACAACATACGAGCATTTAGGAATGCTGGGTGATATTGTAAAACATATGAGCGTTGAGCAGTTACATGAAATGGCGAAAAAGACGTTGAAAGAGTTATATAATTTTGAGGATTCCCGCAAAAAGGAATTATTGCATACTCTTTACGTTTATTTATTAAACAGTCAACGCTTAAAGGAAACAATGGATGAATTGGCATTATCGATTGGTGGTATTCAATATCGTATAAAACAAATCGAGGATCAACTACAAATTTCCCTGAAAAATGCTTCAACTGCAGCCTATACTTTATTAGTCATTCAGGCTTTAATACTGTCAGATTCCTTGAATTTTGAAGAATTTGAACGATAAAAACGAAATCAATTATTTAGTAACTGTTCAGTAAAAAAGACTGTAAATGAAACTCATTTTTGAGTTTATTTACAGTCTTTTTTTATCTGATATGTCTAGAATACTTTATTGATCTATAGCGACTTCCAATTTTGCCTGTTCTTCAGCAATTCGGCTTTCATTTTCTTTTTCGGTAGCTGTAATTTTTAATTTACGTGTAGCTAGCAGCACGATTGCAGTTGCAACATATAAACTAACGATAACAATTACCCCTGCATTAAAGCCAGAGCGGACATCATCCCCTGCAATTGTAATTAAGTAGCCAGTTATCCAAGGTCCTATGATTCCTGCCATACTAGAGATAGACAATGAAATACCAGTTATAGATCCTACTAAATTTTTCGGAATGATTAGTGTCTTAATCGCAGCATTCAATGGCAGTAAACTTGTATTCATAATTAAACCAATGCCTAAGAAAACGCATGCTAAAATGGGAGAAGATACAATAGTTGTCATCGCATATGCAGCTGCACCAACAATTAATACGGTAACTAATACACGGTCATATGATTTAATGAGACTTTTGTTTCTCTTAAATAAAAAGTCTGTAAATTTACCTGCGCAAATTGCAAATATTGTCCCTGCAATACCCATCCCAGCGAATATTAGACTCATATCTTGCGGCTTAAGGCCAACAATCTGAGTTAGGTAAGTAGGTGCCCAAGTAAGCACCCAAGTAGTGATCCACATTGATACGAAACCTACAACTAAAATTGATAATACATAAGGGTTAATGAATACTTTCAAAATATGTTTGAATGGTACTTCTTTGTTTGAAGCTAAAGATTTAACATCTTCTACTAATGGTTGCTTTGGCTCGTCTCTCATAAAGAAGAAGGAGATTGCCCATATCAAGCTTGCTACCCCCAACAATGCGAATGTATGTTGCCAGCCAAAGTTTGTAATCCCCATAACTAACAGGGGTGCAGCTAAATACGTACCAACTGTTGTACCAGAAGTCATAATAGCAGTAGCGAGCCCTCGTTGTGAACTATTAAACCATCGTGCAAGATGGACGAGACACATACTAAGCGTACTACCTTCAAAGAAACCTAAAACAACACGAAGAATAACTAATTGTGTTAATGTTTCTACAAAATAAGCACTTGCTAATGAAACCGTCCATCCAGCAGCAATCATCATTAGAAGGTATTTCGAGTTGAAGCGATACGTTAATGTACCTAAAACAATACTTCCGATAGCATATGCAGCAAAGAAGCTGCTTCCGACTAGTCCAAACTGATCGTAAGTTAAATTTAGCTCGGACATTATTGGTTCCGCAGCTAATCCTAGAACAGATTTATCCGTATAGTTTAAAACAGAGAGTAAGAATAAAAATCCTAATACAACCCAACGCATGTTAAATCCCCCTTGTATTGTCTTATTTTCCATCACCTTGTTAACAGACAAAACACTAGTAAATCCGATAAACTGCTAGGATAATTTCCCACCTCCATTCGCCCTCATATTGAACTAAAAATGAGGTCATTTTCATCTTTCCGGTTAATACTAGACAAGTGATAGCGTTTACAAAACACTTCAAATGCTTGTATTTTCTTCAAAATTTTCGGGCACCTCTATATGTGTCCAAAAGAAAAATCCGGATCCGAACCTTTCATGAAAAGAATTTTATTTGAAAAAAAATAGTTTTACAAGATAAAAAAATAACGCCGAAATGTATTTTCGAGAAAATAAGAAACAATTTTTAGAGAAAAATGAATAATATTTTCTCGATTAATGAACGCATCAAATACTGATAAAGCTGAAATTTAAACTAAAATTATCCATAAACCTTACAAATGAAGTAACATGTAATTTTTATTGTTTTTATCAGAATTTTCAATAAAAAACGTAATGATAATTTTAAATTGACTCCTTTATGATTGAATTAATCAGTTATGGATGGAGGAATGGAGATGGATGATCGTCTATTTAGAGATGCAATGGGGAAGTTTGCTACAGGAGTAACAGTTTTATTGACAGAAAATGATGGAGAAATTCATGGTATGACAGCGAACGGTTTCATGTCAGTTTCATTGAGCCCAAAGCTTGTTGTAATTTCAATTGGTGAGAAGGCGAAATTTTTAGAGAAAGTATCACAATCTAAAAAATATACAGTAAACATATTAGCTGAAGATCAAGAGCATTATTCACGCCATTTTGCTGGCAGACCGGGAGAAGCAGTTGAATTTGAAATGTTAGCTGAGCAACCGGTATTGAAAGGAGCTATTGCTCAACTCACATGTGAAGTTGTATCGGAGCACGTTGAAGGGGACCATACATTATTCATCGGTAAAGTAGTAGATTTACGCCTTGAAGAAAAAGATCCTTTGTTATTCTTTGGTGGCAAGTATCGCAAACTAACTGAATTGGAAACGGTAGAGTCATAAAGGGGGAGTAATCTATGAATATACAAACAATGGCTAAAGCATTGGCAGAGGCGGAACTTACAAAACAGCCGATTGCACCATTAACAGAAACTTATGGAAATATTACAGTGGCTGATGCGTATTCGGTACAATTAACGCAAATTCGCCAAAAAGTTAACGACGGCGCGAAGATAGAAGGACTGAAAATTGGTCTAACAAGTAAAGCAATGCAGGAAATGTTAAATGTCTATACGCCAGATTACGGTTTTATTCTAGATACGATGCTTTATGATGAGTTCGAAGGTTTATCTACTGACTCATTTATTCAGCCAAAAGTAGAGTTTGAGGTTGCTTTTATTTTAAATAAAGAATTAAAAGGACCGAATGTGACGGTGCAAGATGTAATTGATGCAACCTCTTATGTTGTACCAGCAATAGAAGTAATCGATAGCCGTATTGCAGACTGGAAAATAAAATTTGAAGATACAGTAGCAGACAATGGTTCATCGGCAGGAGCAATTTTAGGGAAAAAGCGTACTTTGCTTGAAGATATAGAGGATATTGCAAATATACGAATGGTTGTAAAGAAAAATGGAGAATTTCTAGATGAAGCTACAAGTTCGGCTGTATTAGGAAATCCGCTCAATGCAGTAGTATGGTTAGCAAATGAACTGAGTGAATATGATATTTCTGTTAAGCCAGGCATGTTTGTTTTATCAGGAGCTTTGTCGAAAGCTGTTCCCTTCGAAGCAGGCGATGAATTTGAGGCTGATTTTGGTGTACTTGGAAAAGTAAACGCTATCATTTCGAAGGAAGTGGTGAAAAAATGAAAAAACTCAAAGTAGGAATTCTGGGATCTGGAAATATCGGAACAGATTTGATGTATAAAATTGAGCGCAGTCCATTATTGGAAATGAGTGTTATGGTAGGAATCGATCCGGAATCTGATGGATTAAAACGTGCGGAAAATCGCGGCTTCAATATTATTTCAAATGGAATTGAAGGCTTAATGGAACGCCTTGAATTAGTTGATATCGTATATGATGCAACAAGTGCATATGCCCATAAGCATAATAGCGATTTATTAACGGCTAAAGGTAAGAAAGTGATCGATTTAACACCAGCTGCAATTGGACCATTTACTGTTCCGCCAGTAAATTTAAAAGAACACATCGAAAAATCAAATGTGAATATGGTTACTTGCGGCGGTCAAGCTACTATTCCGATAATTCATGCTATCAGCCGTATTGTACCGGTAGACTATGCAGAAATTGTCGCAACGATTGCGAGCCTTTCTGCAGGTCCAGGTACAAGAGCAAATATTGATGAATTCACAAGTACAACATCAAAAGCAATTGAAGTAGTTGGAGGCGCTAAAAGAGGGAAAGCCATTATCATATTAAACCCTGCAGAACCGCCGATTATTATGCGTGATGCAATTCATGTTTTAGTAGAAAAAGAAGGCCATGAAGAAGCAATTCTAAAATCGATTCTGGAAATGGTAAAGGAAGTACAGTCTTATGTACCGGGATATACATTAAAAGCATTACCAATTTTTGAAGGCAAAAAAATATCTGTATTTGTTGAAGTAAATGGTGCAGCTGACTATTTGCCTGCATACGCTGGTAACTTGGACATTATGACGGCAGCCGCAGTACAAGTTGGCAATGAAATGGCACGTCACCATTTACAACGTGAAAAGGAGGTCATCTTATGACCTTAAATATATTAGATGTATCATTAAGAGATGGAAGTCATTCTGTGCGTCACTCATTTACAGAAGAACAGGTCCGGGCTGCAGCAAAAGGTTTAAATGCAGCGGGTGTTCGCTACTTTGAGGTTTCACATGGAGATGGTTTAGGAGGCTCTTCATTACAGTACGGTTTGTCTACAACAGATGAACTGAAGCTTATTGAAGTTGCTGTTTCAGAGTGTACGACTTCAGAAGTTGCCGTGTTATTGATTCCGGGAATCGGTACAAAAAAAGATTTGGAAAATGCATCAAAATTAGGAGCGAAAATGGTTCGTGTAGCAACTCATGTAACCGAAGCAGATGTAGCGGCACAACATATCGAACTAGCACGGAACCTAGGATTGAAAACTGCCGGATTTTTAATGATGAGCCATATGGCAAGTGTTGAAAAAGTTGTAGAGCAAGCAAAGTTATTTGAAAGCTATGGAGCAGAAATTGTGTATGTAACGGATTCTGCAGGAGCGATGTTGCCTAATGATGTAACGGAAAAAATTAAGGCGCTTAAGCAAAATTTACAGTGTGATATTGGTTTTCATGCCCATAATAATTTATCGATGGCAATGGCGAACACAGTTGCAGCGGTAGAAGCTGGAGCAACTTATGTTGATGGAAGTCTTCGTGCATTAGGTGCTGGTGCAGGTAATACGCAAACAGAAGTGATGGTAGCGGTTTTAGAACGACTAGGTTATGAGACGGGTATTGATTTGTATAAATTAATGGATTTAGCAAATGATGTAATTGCACCGCTCATGCAACAACCGCAAGAAATAACTAGTAGTAGTTTAACTTTAGGGTATGCAGGTGTTTATTCAAGCTTCCTGTTACATGCACAAAAGGCCGCAAAACAATTCGGTGTCGATGAGCGGGATCTTTTAATGAAAATTGGACAGATGAAAGCAGTCGGTGGTCAAGAAGATTTAATTTATGAAGTAGCACAAAATCTAACAAGATAAGAAAAAGGAGAGAATCGCATGAAGGTAGTCTATGTGAATGCTAATAACTTACAAGAGATTAAACAACAAGCTCCCAATGTTGCAATGGCACTTGGTTATTTTGATGGTGTGCACTTAGGGCATCAAAAAGTAATACAAACAGCTAAAGAAAAAGCAAATGCACAGAATCTATCATTGGCGGTTCTCTCTTTTTTTCCGCATCCTAAAAGTGTGATATTTTCTGACGTAGAAGTTTCCTATCTCGAACCACTAGATCAAAAGATTGAAAAACTTAAAAATCTTGGAGTAGACATTTTTTATATTGTAGAGTTTACAAAAAAATTAGCAAAAGTTGAAGCTAACGATTTCTTAAATGATTATATTATAGGTTTAAATGCAAAAGAGATAATTTGCGGTTTTGACTACACATATGGAACAAAAGCCAGTGGTACGGTTGAAACGTTAGCAGTGTATGCGGCCGAACAGCAAGTAGGACTGACTGTTGTAGAAGAACTGAAATGGAATAATCAAAAAATCAGTTCATCTTTAATACGAAAACATTTAAAAGAACGGAAACTGAATGAAATGCCAAGCCTTTTGGGCGACTTTTATCAAACTAAATATTGTAAAAACAATGGTTTATTACCGAATTATTCGCTGCCCGATATAGGCAATTATAAAGTATTGATAGAAGATAGCCACTCTTATATTGAATGTGTTGCGACTGTAAAGTGTAGAAAATATATTCAGATTCACCATGAAATATCCACATTGCCTAATTTATTAACGATACAGTGGATTGATCATTTCAGTTCTGTATCAAGCTGACTATTTCCCCTTATATAATAGAAGTAATACACATCTTCATATATTCGCCTAGATAAATAAAAAAATTCTGCAGAACCTTTATAATAGTTCTGCTTTTTTATTTTCTATATTAAGCGTATAAATATGGCCTATATATAGCAGATTCCTTTTATTTACTGTATAATTATCTTGAATTCAAGATAAATTATTTCGATGATGGAAAGGTGATTCAGAGTGATTGTACATAATCCTTCTACTAAGCGTTTTACAGCAAAAAATGAATGGCAAGAAACACATTTTAGTTTTTCATTTGGTCCGTATTATGATGAAGAAAATATCCAATTCGGTCCATTGCGTGTTTTAAATGATGATATTGTTAAACCGAACAAAGGGTTTGGCATTCATCCACACAGGGATGCAGAAATTGTATCGATTGTATTAAAAGGGCAATTAAAGCATGAAGATAATTTGGGGAATGTCGGAACACTTCAGTACGGTAATGTGCAAAGAATGACAGCTGGTACGGGGGTCCTTCATTCGGAGGTAAATCCAACAGAGGCTGAGGATACTCACTTTTTACAATTATGGATTCTTCCAAATCAGAAGCAGTTAACACCATCATATGAAGATATTACGTTTGACCCTGACAAGTTAAGAAATGAATTGTTACCGGTCGTTTCTCATAATGCAGGGGAAAATGTTGCGATGATTCATCAGGACGTAACGCTATATCTTTCTAAATTAGACGCGGAAAAAGAAATTCATTTTCAGCAAGAACAAGGACGAAAAATCTATGTATTTGTCATTGAAGGAGAAGTTTCTCTAAATGGGGATGTTATGTTACAAAGACGTGGTGATGCACGAATCACCGACCTCCATTCGTTAACAATACAAGCAAAACAGGATGCATTTTTCCTTTTAATCGATCTACCTGGAGGTGAAGGATAGATGCTATATGTACGTCATACTGTCGGCAGCAGACTATTTTGCAAAACTACAGATTATGAGATCAAACCAGTGGAAAACAGTTGGGAAATTTCATTTAAAGCTGACCAGGAAACCGCCAATACGTTATTGAAATTCCGAGATGAACTCAATATTTTTTATGTAGAAGAAGATAGCCAGAATCAAAAAACATGGTTTTATTCATCAGAAGGGGATGTGCGTTTCTTAGAGGATGAAAGTAAATGTATCATCTTGGCTGATCATAAGACCGTTTATCCGGTGTAATCATATACGATAATAAAAACGAGGGTCCTGCCTACTATTTAGACAGGACCCTCGTTCATTTATTTCAGCATTGTCGTCTTTAGAAATTCTTTTGTTCGATCTTCTTTCGGGTGGTTGAAAAACTGTTCAGCGTCACCGCGCTCGATAATTTCTCCATCATGCATATACACAATCCAATCAGCGACTTCTCTAGCGAAGCCCATTTCATGGGTAACAACAACCATTGTCATTCCTTCTTGAGCCAATTCTTTCATCGTTGTTAAAACCTCTCCGACAAGTTCTGGATCAAGTGCTGATGTCGGTTCATCGAAAAGCATGATGTCCGGTTCCATTGCAAGTGCTCTGGCAATTGCTACCCGTTGCTTTTGCCCACCAGATAGTTTATTAGGGTAAACATCGGCCTTATCTTCCAAGCCGACTTTTTCAAGGAGATGTTTTGCTTTCGAAGTAGCTTCCTTTTTGTCAATGCCCTTAACCATTACCGGGGCTTCAATAATATTTTCCAAAACAGTTTTGTGGGGGAATAAGTTGAAATGTTGAAATACCATTCCCACCTTTTCCCTTATGTTGTTAAGATTATCATTTTTAGGGTCGACTTCTTTGCCTCCGATAGTAATAGTGCCGCTATCTTTTCTTTCTAAAAAGTTCAGACAACGGAGGAGAGTACTTTTTCCTGAGCCACTCGATCCTATTAAACAAACAACATCGCTTTCAAAAACGGTCATATCGATATTTTTTAATACATGTAAGTCTCCAAATGACTTATTTAATTGATTAACTTTTATCATTTCTCTTGCTTCCATTGCTTACGCCTCCTACCTGTCGCTAATTGCTAATCTCTTTTCGAAACGGTTTACTAAGAATGTTAATAATGCTACTAACACTAAGTAGTAGATCGCTACGATGAGTAAATAGGTCATTTCGTCAAAGTTATTAGATCCTAGCGTTGTCGCTACATTAAAGAGTTCATTCATCGAGATAAATGCGGCTAACGAAGAATCTTTCAAACCGATAATGAATTGGTTGCCCAATGGCGGGAGGGCACGGCGGAATGCCTGCGGAAGAATAATTCTTCTTAATGTCAGAACTTTGGTCATCCCTAAAGAGCGTCCTGCCTCCATCTGACCTTTATCGACTCCTTGGATAGTACCTCGAAGAATCTCAGAAATGTATGCACCATTATGAAGCGCCAAAGCAAGTGATGCAGCCCAAAAATCGGGAAGAAGGAAAATTCCGCTTAGTCCGAAGTAGAGGATAAAGATTTGAACTATTAGCGGTGTTCCGCGAACTAAAAAGACATAAATATCTGAAATGAGTTCTAATACTTTAAATTTAGAAATTTTCATTAACGCAAAGAAAAGCCCGATGACGATACCGATTAAAATGGATACAACCGTCAGCTCCAATGTTAAGAGCATGGCTTTAAGGAAAATATCTTTTGTATCTACTAGTACTTCTAGAAAATGTGAAAAACTTGGCACTGTACCTACGTCCTTTCTTATTTAGAGGATTGAATTATTCAGGTTTTTTTGTAATGTCCTCACCAAAATACTTCATGCTAATCCGAGTAAGTGTTCCATCTTCCCGGAGTTTTTCCAGCGCCTCGTTAACTCGCTTTAATAGGTTAGGGTTATCTTGAGGCAGTACAATCGCTTGTTCACTGCGTTCAATTAACTGCTGACCTTCAACTTTAAACCCTTCTTTTGCAGCATTTTTTCCGGTAACAAAATCGGTGATTACCGCATCATGACGACCGCTGTTTAACGCCTGCAAAGCAGTGATGTCACTGTCATAGGTTTTAACATTATCGGTATACCTGGAGGCTGTATCAGCATAGGTTGATCCTTTAGCTACAGCGACTTCCTTTCCGTCTAAATCATCAACAGTTTTGATTTCACTTTCTGGTCGGGTAAAAATCTGCGGTCCAGAATAATAATAGGGGGTAGAGAAAGCAACATGTTTGCTTCGCTGTGGATTAATCGTGTGGCTGGCAACAGCTACATCTGCACGGCCAGTCTTGACTCCTTCTACTATACCTTTAAACTTGATACGCTTTTGAACCGGTTCAAGACCGAGTTCTTTTGCGATCGCTTCGCCAACTTCGATATCAAAGCCTGACATCGTAAGGTCCTCATTATTTACATAACTAAATGGTTTAAACTCGCCAGATGCAGCAAAAACAAACTGATCTTTATGTATCAGTTCAGATCCGTCGGCAAGCTTTTCCTTCTCCGCACAAGCTGATAAGAAGCAGGCCGCGATAAAACTGAATATCAATATTAACTTTTTTTCCAACCGCATATTACGTATCAACTCCTCTCATGTATTTCTACAATCTTTTTTGCTAAGTATCTTACTAATAAGTGTGAATACCCTTTTAATTCCTCTAATAAACAACAAGCGTCATTATTTGTACAAATTCTAACGATTTATTTCAGCTGAAAATGTCGAGTGTTTTTATAATTGCTTTGCTAATATGTATCCATGAAGGAGGGATATGTTGCCAAAAGAATTAAATCAGGTGATTGAATATATTGAAGAACATTTAACCGAGGACTTGTCTCTCGAAAGTATTGCACAGTATGCCGGGGTTTCCGATTACCACCTTAGAACAGTATTTTTTCACCTTTCAGGGATGACTTTAAATGAGTATGTTAAAAACAGAAAACTATCGGAAGCAAATAAGGATTTAATAAATGGAGAAAAGGTAACAGATGTTGCGTTTAAATACGGTTACCAGTCAGTCGACGGTTTTACTAGAGCATTTAAAAAATGGTGTGATTGCTTACCATCATGTGTCATCAAAAAGAAAGTAAGCAAGTCATTTCCTAAACTCACATTCGTTATTACAGTAAAAGGAGGAGTTTCAATGGAATGGAGAATTGAAGATAAAAAAGCGTTTAATTTAGCAGGGGTAAGCAAACGTGTACCTATGCAGTTTGAAGGTGTAAATCAGGAAATCGTAAAGCTGGCCCAAAGCATAACGGAAGAACAAAGAAAAGAAATGCGCGCACTGCAAAATACAGAGCCCTTTGAAATTGTGAATGCATCTTATCATGCTGATGAGAATTTCCTTAAAGAAGAAGGGGAGTTAACGCATATGATCGGTGTCTTAACGACTGAAACTGAAGTCAGTGATCGATTAGAAAAGGTGCGAGTTGAAGCATGTACGTGGGCGGTATTTCCGAATGAAGGACCGTTTCCTGCCACATTACAAGAAACAATGGCCAAAACATACTCGGAATGGCTTCCTACTTCCGATTATGAAATTATCCAAGCACCAACTTTTTCGTTTACTAAAATGGATGAAAATAAAAAAGGTTATGCTTACAGTGAAATTTGGCTTCCTGTTCGGAAAAAATAACAGGAAGGATATTCTTATACTAAGGTAGAACAAGTGTAACTGAAGTATAAAGTAGTGGGAGGGGATAGAGTGGTCCTAATCATTCCAAAATGCATGAAATGTGATAATGAAATTAAAGACGATGAATCAGTATTGGTTCAAATGCGTTATCCGAAGCGAAAAGGGTTTACGGAAATCAAAGCTTATTTGAATCTGGAAGGCAAATTTATTTGTGAAAAGTGCTCAACGGAAATTAATATTTAAACAAAGAAAAGTTGCTCCATTGGTAAATGAAACTGGAGCAACTTTTCGTATGTTCAGGCAACTTTTTTACATGCTTCTGCACATTTAAAGCACGCTTCCGCACACTTTTGGCAATGGTCATGATCATGTTTTTTGCATTCATTTCCGCATGCTTCACAAATTTTTGCACAAACGGGAGCAAGCTCGGAAATAAACGGGGTACCTCTAGAAATTGCCTGTTCCAAGTAGTTGCAAATATCTGCACATTCTCTGTCCAAACGGATACATTCCGTCATCATCTGAACGTGATCTTCTCTTAAGCAGGCGTCAAAACAGTGGTTGCATGCTGCCATACACTCATGTAAAGTTTGCAGCAATTGTTGATGTTGCTCATGTGACATTTCCCATTCCTCCTCGTTAAGTTTGTACACTTCTAATTTTCCCGTTATTGTGTCCAGTAAACTAACCTCAATAGATTCTTAAAAATTTGTAAGGTTATTAAACACCTAGTAGGGGTATAATGAATTGGGGGAGAAAATTAAAAAAAGGAGAATGCAGCGATGAAAAAAAAGAGATTAGTAACAGGTGCGCTCGTTTTAAGTACAGCGCTCGTTTTAGCGGCTTGTGGTGGAAATGAAGAAGAGTCAAACTCTATAGAAGAAATGGATCATTCAAATATGGAACACGCCCAAATGGACCATTCAAGTTCAGGTGAAGTACCTGAAGGATTGGCGAATGCGGAAAACCCTACATATCCAGTTGGCAGCGAAGCAATAATTAATGCCGATCATATGGGCGGTATGAATGGCGCAAAGGCAACCATTACCGGAGCATTTGATACAACTGTTTATATGGTTACGTATACTCCAACAACTGGTGGCGAGCCAGTTGAAGATCACAAATGGGTTATTCATGAAGAGCTTGAAGACGCTGGAGAAGCACCAGTCAATTCCGGTGAAGATGTCGTATTAAATGCGGAACATATGGACGGAATGGATGGTGCGGCAGCTACAATCGATTCGGCTGAGCAAACGACCGTATATATGGTGAGCTATAAAGATACTGAAACAGGTGAGGAAGTAACGCATCATAAATGGGTAACAGAAAGTGAACTTTCCCCTGTGGAATAAATTGTGAAAAATAATTATGCCTTAGTTAATAAATAGGTAAGGTCCTTCACATAATGGTGTGAAGGGCTTTTTACATATTGAACAAAGCGGGTAAATTACATGAACTAGCGTATTTAATGTTAAACTCAATAAATAAACATATAGTGAATATAAAAAGACGAATTTTATTATGAGCGATATAGAATCCCTTTAAAAGTAATTGGATCATGTATTTTTCTTTTAACACTGATGAAGGGAAAGATGATATGGTAAAAGACTTCGAAAAAGTAATGGAAACTCTCTCAAAAATAGATGTATTTTCCAATCCGAACAATGAGCCAGTTACGATTATTGGTGAAGCAGAGAATTTGAAATGTGTAGGAATCGGGACGGACGCGGCAGTTTTTTGGTCCGAACACACCCCGGCGTATGCATTCAAACTATATGCGAAAGATAAATCAGCCAAAGTAATGGTGGAAGAAAGTGTTTACCGGAAGTTAGGCAATTCGCCTTATTTTTCAACCTGTTTTGGTTCGAACGACAATTGCCTCGTATTAAGTTACGAGGAAGGGAAGACGCTATTTGAATGTATCCTTGAAGGCATCCATATTCCGGAACAGGCGATAAATGATGTCGAAGAAGCAAGAGAATATGCGCGCAGCAAGGGGTTGAATCCGCGTGATATTCATTTGAAAAATATACTGCTGCAAAACGGCAGAGCTAAAATAATCGATGTTTCCGAGTATACGATGTCAGGAAATGATTGTCGATGGGAACATTTAAAAAAAGGGTATGAGCAATACTATCATTTAATAGACGGGAAATCCGTGCCGATCGGGGTAGTTGAAACCGTTCGAAAGTGGTATAACAGGCGAGGGAAGAAATCATTGTCATTTGAAGAAATTACAACACCTATTTTAAAACTTTTCTTTAAAAATTGATAAGTTTTTTATGCCAATATACAAATAAAAGCCTCGCATTTTGATGATATATTCATCTGAATGCGTGGCTTATTTAAATAGATCCATTTCGTACTTTTTCAATCAGTGAAGAAATCCATTCACCTTCATTATTAAAACGACTTGTAAAATAGCCGGTTAAAAAATCCCCACCTTCTTTTTTAGAACCTTCCAGCTTAACTTGCATATTCAAACTTGTAATATAATCTCTTTTCTTTTCAAGCTTTTTTAATTTCTCTTCAAGAATTATAATGATTTTCGCACGATCCACAAAGTCCAGATTCATTAAACCTACAATTGTATCTGAAAGGGAATCGGCTTTTCCAAAAAGCTGATAAATTTTGTTCGGAAGCAATGCAAGACCCTGTTCTGTAATGGCGAAAACTTGCTTATCCGGCCGGTTATCTTCTTTAATAATCTCTGTTGGCTCGATAAGTCCTTGTTTTGTCAAAGACTCGAAATGATAATAGAGCTTACTTTCCGTCAGGTTCGCCAATTTATCAAAAGGAATCGGTTCTGACAGCTCTTTTTTTAGTTTATATGGATAACTGCTTTCTTTCGCTAACTTGCTCAATATATAAATTTGGATGGACATAGTATTCTCCTATACTTTATACATTTTAATTTCCGCTACATAAATACAACTCGTGCCTGAAAATAGCACGAGTTGTATTTTTCCTTAGTTTAACAAAGTTATGCGATAACTTCATCCGCTTTTTTTAAAGAAGCTGGTTGTTCAGCCGGTGCATCAACTGGCAGCGGCTTATGGAAGATCCAAACAATAAGGACATTAATAAGCATTGCTCCGACACCTACTGCAGCTAATCCCCATAGGTAAGGGCCAGGGCTGATCGAACCGAACATAATCGCTAAATATGATTGAACCGAATGGTACATCGGTGTAATATAGCTGAACCATTCATATGGTGCGTACATCATATCACGTGGAATTGTTGCGCCATTTGCCAATGTTTGCATTAGCAGAATCGGAATGTTAAGAATCATACCGCCTTCACCAAGGATAAATATTGGAATTGCACAAACATTAAATGCAGCCATATACAATAAAATCTGCTGACCGGCTACAGGCAACAATACTGCCATGTCGACATCTGCAATTGAAAAGGCAACAGTTAATGAAGCAATAGTTGAAAGTACTGCAATCATTAATGCAGTCAATTGTACATACATAAATAATCGTGTTTTGCTCGCTTTACCACGGCTCGCTTTAAATGAACCGACTAACTGCATTCCTGCAATCATTGCACCTACATAACAAGCCATTGTTAAAAACATTGGCAGCATACTGTTATGCATTCCCGTTGGCACATCATTCATAATGACATAGTTTCCAGTGTAGCTGTTTTCGATTTGCGCAGCCATTTCAGCAGCCTGTTCTTCAGGGAGGTTAAAATTCATTAAAATGCCTTGAGCTGTTTGCTGTGAGAAATTTGCACTTAATTCGTTATTAATCTGAGTAACTACAGATGACATAGAAGATGAAACCATTGTTGATGAAGCTTCATTTACTGTGAAATCAATGTTAGTACCTTTACCGCTCTGTGCATCCGCCGAAAAGTTTTCAGGGATATGAATAACTAATGCAAGTTCATTGTGCTCTAAATCTTTCAGAGCCTGTTTATTTGTTAAGTCTGTTTCGATTGTCTTAAATGGTAAGCTTTCACCTAGCTGACCTGCAATCTGATTGCCAGCTTCGCCTTTGTCGTCATTTACGATGGCAATTTTTAATTCATCCATATTGCCGGGTATTGCTGTATATCCAGGTAAAAAGATTCCGAGCATCGCTACCGCATAAAATATTCCCATAAAAATAGAAGCAATTGCTCCTTGTGACTTTAAAAATTGTTTAAATTTCACGTATTGTTTCCTCTCTTATACAAACATTAATTTGAGTACTCTAATTAAAGTACTTTGCTTTTAGTATTCTATAATATTAATGATTTATCTGTAAAGTAATAAGTTGGTCAGAAATATTACGATAATGTGAACGGTTAGAAAGAGCATTTAATTTACCCATGGAAAATATCTGTCATAAAAATTTTAAAAGTTCTGTAACTTTTACACTCTTTTCCAGTCTAATTCAATACAAAGTATGGAAAGGGAGGGGTTTACATGAAAAACGGCAAACTTTTCGGTATAGGGCTTGTCGCGTCACTTGTAGCGGTTTTGGCACTCGGTTATTTTATGTTGGCTAAAAATACGGAAGTGCAGGCAACGGGTATTTTATTCGAAGGGGAAACGTATTCAATTACGTTAAAGCAGCCAATTAGGGAAAAAAGTTTAACAGATGGGTCCATTATAGTTGTCGATGAAAACGGCAATAACGCTAAAGTGAACTTTTCAGTTGATAAAGCCGGAACTGCTTTATCTGTCGAAGGGCTTAGCGTAGGGAAGTACACACTCGAAATTAAGCAAACCGCATACGCGAAAAATGCAAAGTTGCAGCAGGAACAGTCGGTAGCACTTGAAGTTGTAAGGAAAGTGGAAAAACTTACTACAACAGAAGATTTAAAAGATTACTTCAGGGCGTTTGTAGCACAAGAAAATGCGGTATCGAGTCGCTTTAATGATATGGTGGTTGAAGAATCGGCGATGTCGATGGAAAACAAAGATTCAGGCAGTGGTGGGCCGAGTCACTCTACAACAAACAACCAGGTTGAAGGGATTGAAGAAGGTGACATTACAATTACGGACGGCCAATCGATTTATACGATTGTCGACAATAAAGTAGTCATTGTTGATGCTAAAACTATGAGTGTAGTAAAGCGTTTAAAGGTTGGCAAAGATATTTATCCATCGCATTTAATGCTGCATAATCAAACATTAATTATCGGATACACACAGTATGTGGAAACACAAAGAGAGCCGTATTATGACGGGAAATCTGTTACGAAAATTGCCTTCTATGATGTGAAAGATGCAAAAAATCCTACATTAGTACGCGAAGTGGGGCATGACGGGGATATTACAAGTCTCCGTAAAGCAGGCAACTATTTGTATGTTGTATCAAGTCGTATGCCGAACTACTGGCTGCTGCAGGAAACACCGGATGTAGAGCTTCGTCCATCTACGTACGATGGGGAAAAGGAAACTGTTATGCCGGTTGATAAAATTCGCATGTTGCCTGAAAGCAATGAACCGAATTATTTGATCGTTTCAGCAATTGATATGAGCAATGTAAAGTCGAACGCATGGAAAACAGAGAGCTTCCTAGGTAATAGTGGGCAATTGTACATGTCAGAAAACGCAATCTATATTGCATCGATGAATCATTATCGTTTCGGACCGGTAATGGAAAGTACATCTCTTGAAGACACGGTATCTAGTACATTGCCGGTGAGCCAAAACGATGAAACGAATATTTATAAAATTTCTATTGATAAAACAGCGGTGAAAATGACAGCACAAGGTAAAGTTCCTGGTTCTGTATTAAATCAATTCTCAATGGATGAGCATGATGGGCATGTCCGTATCGCTACTACAGAAGGCAGTGCATGGGGAACAACAGCCAATTCGAAAAATAATCTCTTCATTTTGGATGGAAACTTAAAACAAGTAGGTGCGGTCAAGGGTTTGGCGAAGGGGGAACGCATTTACTCTGCTCGCTTTATGGGAGACAAAGCGTATTTAGTGACATTTAAGGAAACAGACCCGCTCTTTGTTATTGATACGAAAAATCCGACAGCGCCGAAAGTGTTAGGGGAGCTGAAAATTCCAGGCTTCAGTAATTACTTGCATCCAATTGGCGAAAATCACTTGTTAGGTATTGGTTACGATACGGAAGTGAAGATGGAGGAAGGTTCAAAAGAGCCGGTTGTCTATACGAAAGGAATGAAACTGAGCCTGTTTGATGTGACGGATTTCAATAACCCGAAAGAACAGCAGGCGGTTGTAATAGGAGGTCGCGGTACTTATTCACCTGTACAGTATGACCATAAAGCACTGTTCAGAGATTCGCGTCAAAACTATTACGGCTTCCCGGTTACGATTTACTCGCCAACAGATGAGGAAGACCAGCTGAAATATGAAGGAACAGGTGCTCATATTTACAAAGTAACACCTAAAGGAATTGAGCTTGCAGCGGATATGATCGAAAAGGCACGTCCTGGTGAACAATATGAAGATTCGTATAATGTTGTACAGCGTCTTCTTTATATTGATGATGAGCTATTTACAGTATCTCGTTCAAAAGTGACGAGCTTCAACGGTAAAACATTAGAAAAGCAAAAAATGGTAGGTTTCTAATAAAGATTCAACCACAAGCACAGGTGGAACAGTGCTTGTGGTTTTTTCATGTCCTGAAAAAACTTAAAGGGGGTATTCAGGATTTCTTAAGAATTTCTTAATATTTAGCCTTTCTAAATATTAAGATTTGCCCTTTACACTGAAGTTAAGTGAAAAGGAGTGAACGATGATGATTAAAGTAACGAACTTACAACATACATTTTCCATCGGTAAACGCGGAAAGGAAAGACAGGTTCCGGTACTGAGAGATGTATCATTTGATGTTAAGAAGGGGGAAATCGTGGCAGTCGTCGGGAAAAGCGGATCGGGTAAATCGACACTGCTTCAGATTTTGGCAGGCTTTATGAAGCCGGAACACGGTTCGATTGTAGTAAACGCACAGGAAATTGCGGCATTTAATGAAATTCAGAGTGCAAAATTCCGTTTAGAAAACTTCGGCTTTATTTTTCAAAACTTTCAGCTCATGCCAAGTCTGACGGCATTTGAAAATATTGAATTGCCTTTAAAACTGCAAGGGATGAACGTATCTGAGCGCAGAAAAAGGGTTGAAGTGATCATGAAAAAAGTCGGGTTAACTGAGGTGACGGACCATTATCCGAATGAACTATCAGGCGGGCAACAACAGCGGGTTAGTATTGCGCGTGCCCTTGTGACCAATGCACCGATTTTATTGGCCGATGAGCCGACAGGAAGCCTCGATTCAGAGACAGAGCAGGATATTTTAATGCTTATTCAGCAGCTGAACCGCGAATTGGATTTAACATTTATTATTATTACGCATGATGAGGAAGTAGCGATGATTGCGGACAAGCGCTTCCGCATGCATGACGGTCAATTAGTGAAAGAAGGGGAACACAATGCTATTTAAAGATCAGGTAAATTTTGTGATGCAGCATATTAAGAAAAATAAGCTGAGAGTATTTATGACAGTACTTGCCGCAACAATGGGCTGTGCGTTTTTAATTGTGCTTGCCTCAATCGGCTTTGGATTACAGGATTCAATTGAAGATGAGATTCTATCGAGTGAAACGGTGACCCAAATAGAAGTGCTTGGCAGCCAAGCACTGTTTACAGAAGAGGAAGTAGCAGATATTGAAGCGGTAGAAAATGTACAAACGGTGTTAAAAACAACAAGTGTGGATGCTAATGTAGCAGGCTATATGGGGGACCGTGATACGTTTACATCAATACGTTTAGTGGACTTTACTGATTATGCATCGGTAGCGAAACCGTTATCGGAAGGAAAATATCCTGAAAACGAAAGAGAAATTATTGTTGGTTATCATTTCGGCCAATCATTATTGAATGAAGCGGACCGCAAATTAATTGAGGAAAAATCAAAGGCAGCAGAAGCGGAAGGCACTTATTACGACGGTGCTGAAGAAGGGTACAAGGAGTCGCTTATCGGCAAGGAAGTGGAGATTGCTCTAAGTACACATGAACAGCCGGATGTACTGTCAGAGCGTATGACGTATACGATTGTCGGTGTTATGCCAAAGCCGTCATACGAATGGGCAACTGAAAACAGAATTTATATGATGGATGAGCAACGTGAAGTAATTGAAGATATGTATAGCCAAGTAATTGCTGATGTAGAGGTAGCTAGCGATTTTCAGCTGTTTTCTGAACGCTTCGATATTTATGCAAAAAGCTTGGAATATGTAAAGCCGATTTTAGAAGAGCTACGCGGAAAAGGCTACGGTGTGTATTCCGTTACTGAACAGCTGGATGAGTTAAATGTCTTTTTCCTAGTATTGAAAGCAGGACTTGTTTTTGTTGGAACAATCGCAGTACTGATCGCATCCATCGGAATTTTCAATACGATGACAATGGCGGTGACAGAACGTACGCGTGAGATTGGTGTATTAAAAGCAATTGGAGCCAGCCCAAAACTGATTCAACGACTGTTTTTAATGGAAAGTGCGTTTATCGGAGTTATTGGGACAGTTCTTGCAATTGCAATTTCATATATTGTAAGCTTTGCATCGAATGCGCTATTGCCGCTTATTTTAAAGGCAGCAACAGGAGAAGATGGATTCAACAATGTACAATTCTCAGCGATCCCATGGCAGCTCGTAGTGATTGCTGCTGCGATCAGTATCGGCGTGGCGATGATTTCAGGTTTGCGACCGGCACGTAAAGCAACGAAAATTGAAGTAATGCAGGCGTTAAGACAGGAATTATAAAAAAACTATATGCCGTTGTAAAATAAGTACATTAAGATTAATAAAATAAATAAATTTAATGGCCAAACATATTTTAGTTGATGAATATGTTTGGTCTTTTTAAATTCTCAGGAGATATGTTGTGGATAGGAAGCAGATTGATGAACAGTAGAAAGTGTTAGAGTAAACCCGTATAATACTTATTCAATGCAGGTCGGTTGCAACTCATTTGCAGGTGATGGCCAATGCACTAGCATCAAGAACACCTCTTTTTAAATGCTTACCCGAATATCTGCTATTACAACGCTCAGCAGTTCTTCCGTATAAAAGAGCAAGTTACGGTTTCATATAATGAAAAAAAGTTTCATAACCAACGAGAATAGGCTGGGACATAAAAGAAGTACTGTTGAATAAGAGGAAAAACCTTATTAAGAAACGGATATTTTATAAAATTGATTGGAATGAAGGGCGACTCCTAGGGAAACAGCACGACGCCTGAGACTACAGGCTCAGGCCGTGCTCGTGGAAAGCGTCCCGGAATGGAAATCAATTTTTAACGAACAGCAAAAAAATGCTATTTTTCTCAAAGAGAAAAATAGCATTTTTGGGCTATGTCCCAGCCGCTTCTTTTAGATGATCGTTCCCGCACAATCATCTGCAGGTAGATGATTTTTTGATAAATCTAAGCGCAGCTCGGGAACTTTCAGAAAGCTCTTGATGGCAAGGGCACATGCTCCCATCGCACATGCATCTTTGCCAAGATCCGAAAGCTTCAATTCACGGTACTGGCTGACCGAAGACTTCAACAGGCTTTTAATGCAATCGATGGCGCCGGGATACATTTTCAGCACCTGGCTATTGAGTACAATTGTTTCGGGGTTATAAAGATTGATAATATTATTCAATCCAATTGCCAGAAATTCAAAGAATTCATCAATTTTTCGGATTATAACCGGATCTTTAGCTGCAAGCCAGCTTTCCACATCTTTGTAACTGAGATTGCTCTTGTTTTTGAGAGTGGCGAGATCCTGCAGGAACCTTGCTTCTGAAGCATACATTTCCCAGCAGCCTTTATTGCCGCAAGTGCAGAGCTTACCGTCTGGAACAACAATCATATGGCCCATTTCGCCAGCAAATCCGTTATAGCCTTTCAAAAGTTCGCCTTCCATGATGATACCAAGTCCCATGCCAGAATACATAGAAATAGACAACAGGTTTTCGCTGTCCTGGGATTTAAAGACTTTTTCAGCAAAAGCCGATGCATTGGCATTGTTCTCGATTAGCACGGATACACCGGTTTCTTTTTCGAGATCGACTTTCAGGTCCTTGTCACGCCATTGGTGCTGAGGGACAAAAAAAGCTTTCTCGTTTTTTCCCACAGTGCCATGAACGCCGATGACTGCGCCGATTAAACCGTAGCGGCTGTCCGAACATTGAGCCTGAAATTTAATGATTTGCGTAGCCAATAGTTCCACAACGGTTTCGTAATTTGAAGTCTCTAACGGAATAATTTCAGTATGTACAGGATAGCCGAGTAAGTCGGAAAGAATATATGTGATATTCTTATGATCCAGATCGATGCCTAGTGCAAAACCATTTTGACGGTTTAATGACAGCATGACGGGACGTCTCCCTACATTATGGTGCTCCTGATGCATTTCATAAATCAGCTCTTCATCTAGCAGATCTGCTACCTGCACGGATATTGTGGCTTTGTTCAAGCCAACCTTTTTTGACAGGTCGGCTCTGGAAATCATGCCATGTTCGATGATTTGCTGCAGAATCAAACCTCTGTTTATCTGTTTTATATAAGATCCGTCTACCGTAACCATATCATTTTCCTCCATTGCTTAATCATTTTGCCCAAACCTTTTTGGCCGTGACTGCAGTCGAAGTTATCTATAACTAAAGGATACCACAAAGGCTTGCTAAGGTTAGGGCATCACCTATAAAAATTACATTTTCGAGCGAAATAATGGAGTTTCGAGTGCCGATCCGGTTTTTTAAAAGGAAGCACTGTACAAAATAGGGAAGCTTTGAAATAATTATCTGAATAATCTTTTAATAAAGCACTCTCAGATAATTTAATGAACAATGTAAGCACTTTCAGCTAATGAAATTATCTGAGAATCATATAAAATGGGGGTAGATTCATATGAAAGGTAAATTAGTAATTGAACAGCCGCTTATGGTGCATTACAAGATGGAAACATACTGGGATTATATCGATTACCATTCCCATCAAGAATATGAGATTTATTTTTTCCATGCCGGATCCTGCCGTTATTTGATTCATGACCAGATTTATGATCTTGAGCCAGGAGATATTCTGTTAATGGATGGCATGGCTCTACACAAACCGAATATATCGCCGGACAGCGAGTATGTCCGCAGCACAATCCATTTTTCACCGCAATGGATGGAAAAGGCTTTAGAGGCAGTGGACGGTTTGCATTTGCTGGACGTCTTCGAAAAATTGCATTACTGCCTGATCCGTACACAAGAGAACGAAGAATCAAAAGAGTTGGAAAAACTGGTACAGCGCCTTGAAGAAGTGCAACGGAATAATGACTTTACAGGTGTCGGAAAAGAAGCAAACACGAAAATCCTGCTTCTGCAGATTCTGGTTGCCGTCAATCAGCTTGGCCAAGTCCATTCCTTGAAAATTCCAAGCAAAAAAGCTGAAAAAGAAATGCATGCTGAGAATATCGCTTCTTTCATACAAGGAAATTTCCAGATGAAATTGTCGATTGAGTCGATTGCGAATGCATTGAACTTAAGCAAATCATATACTTCACATGTCTTCAAAGAGATGACCGGCTTCACAATCATGGAATATGTGATGGGTTGCCGTTTGAACCGAGTCAAACAATTGTTGGAAAACGAACCTGAGAAGACCTTAAAAAATATTGCGCATGAAAGCGGTTTCGAAAGCATTTCTCATTTTAGCCGTTATTTCCGTGAAAAAGTCGGGATGACAGCAAAAGCTTACCGAAATCGAAAATAAAATACGTGGGAGGAGAATGAATATGAAAAAAGTGAGATTAGGAATTATCGGTTTGGGAGCTCAAGGAGGCGCTTATGCAGGCTTTATCGCTGAGGGCAGAGTACCGAATATGGAAATCGGGGCAATCTGCGATATCGATTCGGCGAAAAAAGAACTGGCGGCTGAAAAATATCCGTCTGTGCCGTTCTATGAAGACTACATTGACATGATGGAGAGCGGCAATGTCGATGCTATCATCACTTGTGTCCCGCACTACCTGCATCCTGAAATGGGGATCCAGGCGCTGAAGAGAGACATTCATTCTTTATTGGAAAAACCAGCTGGCGTCTACACGAAACAAGTGAAGGAACTAAATGATTTTGCAGCAACTAAACCAGAGCTGACATTCGGCATCATGTTCAATCAGCGCGCCAATGAACTGTATCAGAAAGTCAAAGAAATCATAGATAACGATGAGATTGGAAGCATCCGCCGCACAAATTGGATTATCACGACTTGGTGGCGTCCTCAGGGCTATTATGATCAAAGCGCTTGGAGAGCAACTTGGGAAGGTGAAGGCGGCGGTGTACTTGTAAATCAGGCTCCGCATCAGCTAGATCTGATGCAATGGATCGCCGGTATGCCGAAAAAAGTCTATTCCAATGTCAAATACGGCTATCAACGAAACATCGCGGTGGAAGACGAAGTGACGGCAATGTTCGATTACGGCAATGGCGCAACAGGCGTCTTCATCACAGCAACTCACGACATCATGGGAACGGACCGTTTTGAAATCCACGGCGACAAAGGAAAAATCATTGTTGACGACAGCAAAAAAGTGACCATCAAACGTTTGAAACGTCCGGAAGCTGAAATGAGTGCGAGCATGGACATGCAGGATGTTATGAAAATTTTTATGGGGGGTGGCGCAGACGACATCTATGATGAAGAAGTGCTGGAATTCAAAGACGAATGGGGTGTACAGCACACAAGCGTACTCAAAAATTTTGCAGACAATGTCCTGGATGGTACACCACTTCTCGCACCAGGAAGCGACGGAATCTATGGAGTGGCATTAGCCAACGCAATTCATCTATCAAGCTGGCTCGGCAAAGAAGTTGAATTACCGGTAGATGAAAATATGTACTTCGCTGAATTATTGAAAAAAATAGAAGAAGAAAAGAGCTTGTTAATCCAAAAATAATAATAAAAACAACTCATCACCATTGCCGGTGTTGATTTGTTTTTTAAAGAGGGGGGAATCCATATGCTGAAAATAGGAGTCATCGGCTTGGGAGATATTTCAAAAATACATATTCCAGCCATTCAAAGCAACCCCTATGTCGAGCTTGCCGCAGTTTGTGATATCGACCCGGAGATGGAAGGCACAGTCGAAGGGCCAGTGTTTTACACCGACTACCATAAGATGTTAGAAAAAGAAACTCTAGACTGCGTCCATATTTGCCTGCCACATCATCTTCATTACACGGCAACAAAAGCATGTGTTGAAAAAGGTATCCATGTCTTTCAGGAAAAGCCGTTGGCGCTGGATGCGAATGAAGGCAAATTGTTGGTTGAATTGGAAGCGTTGAATCCAAATATCAAAATCGGGATTTCACTACAAAACCGGAGGAATGAGACAGTTATAAAGCTGCTGGAGATTTCAGCAAGCGGGGAATATGGAAAGATTCTAGGTATAAAAGGACTTGTCGCCTGGTTCCGTCCGAAAGAGTATTACGACATCAAGCCTTGGCGTGGCCAAATGAAGTATGCGGGTGGCGGGGTGATGATCAATCAGGCGCTTCACACGATAGATCTGATGCAATTGTTCGGTGGAGAAATTAAGACAATCAAAGGTTCCATCGATGAATTGCTGGATTATGGATTGGATGTAGAAGATACGGCAACGGCCAGCATCGAATTTATAAATGGAGCGAAGGGTCTATTATTTGCGACGAATGCCAATGCGGAGAATTCATCAGTGGAACTCGAATTGCTATTTGAAAAAGGTAAATTCACGATTAAAGATAGCATTTTGACCGAGACACTAGTGGACGGAACGAAACTGAAGTTAGAAGAAGATCGGAAATTGCCGGGCATGAAATTTTATTACGGCGCAAGCCATGTGAAATTGATCAATGAGTTCTATGAATGCATCCGGCACAATACCGATGGTTATATTAAAGCAAAAGATGCGCAAGTATCAATGGAAATGATTGATGCCATCCGTCAGTCAAGCATTAGCAGAAAACAGATTGCAATGGGGGTATATCAATGAAAAAAGGGAAAATCGGCGTACAAATGATGATGCTGAAAGATAAAGTCGAGGAAATCGGCGTTTACGAAACGATGAGAAAAATTAATGAACTGGGATATCGCGCAGTGGAAGTCTCGCAAATCCCAATGACTGAAAATAATGTCTCTGAGCTGAAAAGAGCCAGCCAGGATTTCAATATCGAAATAGCAGCTTTATCAGCTTCGCTGGACCCGATAATGCCAGGAATGCCAGGCGAAACATTGACAGATGACTTTAATAAAATTGTTCAGGATTGCAAAACACTGGACTGTAATTTCCTCCGCATCGGCATGCTGCCGCTGACGATTATGGGCGACAAAGAAAAAATCATGCAGTTTATCTCAAAAGCGGAAGACATGGCGCATAGCCTGGCAGAACAGGGAATCGAACTATACTATCACACGCATCATGTCGAGTTCCAAAAATTTGATGGTGAGTACCTTCTTGATTTGATTAAAAACAATACGTCCAAGCTTGGTTTCGAGTTGGATATTCATTGGATTCAGCGCGCTGGTGAAAATCCGGTTGATATTATCACTCAGTATAAAGACCGGATTTCTTTATTACATCTAAAGGACTACCGCATTGGCCAATTAGACTTGAATGAGGAAGATTTCAAGGATATGCCAAAGTTCTTCAATAAATTTACAAATTTAATTGAATTTGCGGAAGTCGGTGAAGGGAATATGAATATCCCGGCAGTCATTGATGCAGGGCTTGCAAGCGGCGCAAAGTATTTCCTAGTGGAACAGGATGATACGTACGGTCGCGACCCGTTCGAATGTCTGGAAATTTCAGCGCAGAATTTACGTAAACTCGGATATGCCGACTGGTTCGAGGCAACGGTTAAATGACAGGAGGTCGAAATAAATGAGTAAAGACGGAATGACATATGCGCCGAAAGGAAAACCGAATCCTGTAGTGAAGGAAGGTGAATTTTCGATTGCGGCTGCCGCTCTTGATCATGGCCATATCTATGGAATGGTCAACGGCTTACTGGAGGCAGGCGCGACATTGAAATGGGTTTATGATCCGGACTCAAAAAAAGTGGAAGAATTCGTCGAGAAATTCCCACAAGTGGCAATAGCAGAATCGCTCGATCAGATACTGGACGATCATGAAGTGAAACTGGTCGCCGCAGCTGCCATTCCTTCACAGCGCAGTGCACTTGGAAACCGGGTAATGGAATCCGGGAAAGATTATTTTAC
The DNA here is from genome assembly GCF_059758555.1 of Solibacillus sp. GQ1. Classification (NCBI taxonomy): domain Bacteria; kingdom Bacillati; phylum Bacillota; class Bacilli; order Caryophanales; family Caryophanaceae; genus Solibacillus; species Solibacillus sp. GQ1. The sequence continues at coordinate 182,433 of NZ_JCAXEX010000003.1, forward strand.
GGATAAAACACCATTCACCACGATGGCCCAATTGGAGGAGACGAAGCGTGTCGTTAAAAAGACCGGGAAGAAGTACATGGTTTATTTCAGCGAACGTCTTCATGTTGAAGGTGCGGTTTTTGCAGGACAGCTTATTAAGGACGGTGCAATCGGCCGAGTTATTCAAGTGACCGGTTTCGGACCACACCGTTTGAATGCAGAAAACCGTCCGGACTGGTTTTTTGATAAAGAGCAGTACGGCGGAATCCTTTGTGATATCGGCAGCCATCAGATTGAACAATTTTTATATTATGCTGGCTGTAAAGATGCGGAGGTTCTGCACAGTAAAGTCGGCAATTACAATAATCCGGACTATCCTGGGCTCGAGGATTACGGAGATGCCACGCTGCTTGGAGATAATGGTGCCACTCAAATTTTCAAAGTCGATTGGTTTACGCCGGACGGATTGCGGACATGGGGTGATGGCCGCACTTTCATCACCGGAACAGAAGGTACCATCGAAATTCGAAAATATCTGGATGTGGCGCGTGAAGAAACGGGTGATCACTTATATCTTGTTAACAAGGATGGCGAAAAGCATTACAGTCTTTCAGGGACTGTCGGCTATCCGTTTTTCGGGGAATTCATCAAAGACTGTATCAATCGCACTGAGAATGCTATGACGCAAGAGCATGCATTCAAGGCAGCTGAGCTTTGCCTAATCGCACAGGAACAGGCTGTCGTCGTCTCGCGGTAAGTAACAAAGCAATAAGGAAGCCGTTCCGCTAGCTGTTTTATGTACTGGAAAGTGAAACGGCTTTTAAATAAAGTTTTCTGAGTATTGAAAAATCTGATTGATTTTGTGCTTACTTTTAGTTTGTTGACTAAACAAATAGTGTTTTCCATATCAAACTTATAGTAAGCACAAAAATTTCAAGAAAATATTGAAAGCGCCTTCATCAAATGTTTGAATCGAAAAAGAAGCAACAAAAAATTCTTATGGTAGAAAAGAGGAGATTCAATGAAAGCTGCAGCACTCAACGAAGACCATACGTACCATAAAGCGAAAATTTGGCAGATTGGATTTTTCACACTGAATAACACGGCAACCAATTTGTATATGTTCATTTTAGCGTTTGTCACTTATTACGCTACAGGCATTGTTGGATTGACAGTTGTGGCTGTCAGCACCATTTTGACATTGATGCGCGTATTTGATGGGATAACAGATCCGATTATCGGCTTTATCATCGATAAGACAGAATCAAAATTCGGTAAATTCCGTCCGATGATGGTTATAGGGAATATCATTTTAGCGGGATCCATTTTGATTATGTACAATGTCACACATCTTTTGCCGGAGTCACTCCAATTGGTATTTTTTATCTTAGTCTATGCAATTTATGTCGTCGGGTATACGATGCAGACAGCTTGTACAAAAGCGGCTCAGACGGTGCTGACGAACGATCCGAAACAACGTCCGCTCTTTGCAGTATTTGACGGTGTCAACAACACGATATTGTTCACCGGTGGACAAGTATTTATAGCCTCCTACTTAGTAATCAAGCACGATGGATTTACAATGGCTTTATTCCATGAGTTGAATACTTATGCCATACTCGCCGGTTTTATATTTACAGTGCTGGCTGTCATAGGCATCGCGAGCAAAGATCAGAAAGAATTTTATGGCCTCGCAGATTTAACAGTACAAACGAAGTTTCGAGATTATTGGCCGATTTTAAAAGGAAATCGACCGTTGCAAATGCTTATCATTGCAGCTTCCAGTGATAAATTAACGTTAAGCGTCTTGCGCCATGCAGTTGTTGTAGTTATGTTATTTGGAATATTACTGGGGGATTACAGTTTAAGCGGAACGATCTCAATGATTATCATTGTACCGACGCTGCTCATCACTTTTGCGGGAGTATGGTATGCACGCAAAACGGATTTGAAAAAAGCTTTTGTCATATCAACTTGGATCGGTCTCTTAGCGTTTGGGATGCTGGTGGCTTTCCTCTTCACGATTGATCCAACAACAATTTCACTTAGCGATATGGGTCTTGCCACAATCGGTTTTATTGTCTTGTACACATTGGGAATGGGCTTCGGAGCGTTGCCATCTGCCTTAGTTAATCCGATGATTGCCGATATATCCGACTATGAAACATTTAAATCTGGCCGCTATGTGCCGGGGATGATCGGAACACTGTTCTCCTTCGTCGATAAATTGATTTCGTCGCTGGCTCCGGCTCTTGTTGGTTTTGCGGTAGCATTGATCGGATATAAAGAAACTTTCCCTGAAATTGGGGATACGTTAACAACTTCCCTATATGGAATGACTATCTTCCTGGCATTTGGAATTCCGGTTCTTGGGTGGATTGCTTCTTTAATCGCAATGAAGTTCTATCATTTGGATAGCAAGAAAATGGCTGAAATCCAGACTTCAATTGCTGAAGCTAAGGAAAAAGCTGAAGAAAAAAGAATGAGTGAACCATCTGCGGAACTAGTAGGTGAAAGTGAAGATATGCTGAACACTATTCTAAATCCGAAGTGAAAACTACTCAGTCCTATCTAGAATGGGAATATTGTTTTCAGAAAATTAAATTAATTAACTGTAAAAAATGGATATAAAGTAAGGACAAAGTAAAAGCGGTTCTCCCCAAATCAAATTGTGGAGGACCGCTTTTAGTTGCTTACATAGAGTTCACTTTACCGTTAAAATATAAACTAAACGATTATTTAGCTTACGAAGCTCTACGCATTGATTTCATAATAAAGCTTACAATGAACACAAGTATAATTGCACCAATGATAGCTGGGACGATATAGAAATCAGAAACTTTAGGTCCCCAACTTCCTAGAAGCATACCACCAATCCATGCACCAACAATACCTGCGATAATATTACCGATAATTCCACCTGGGACATCTTTACCTAAAATTGCTCCTGCTAGCCAACCGATAACCCCGCCAATTATTAAGAACCAAATAAAACTCATAATTTCCATCTCCTATTTTTTATTTTAACTATTTCGCGATAGTGTTTTATAACCTTTATTGACCTCTTTCAAACATTTATAAGAAAAAAAGTTGTGAAAATTTTAATGGAGATTGTGGATGGTACTCAAGAATTTTTGTGAAATGTCTAGTTTCTCAAAAGAGTTTCCAACAACCGCAGCTGTTGTTCCAGCTGGAAATAAGCCCGTTCTGCTTGCTCAAGTGTGACCAATTCGAAATGAAGAGGCTGTTTTGGGATGAGCTGTGCAACACGGTGCAAATCGGCCGTAATAATTTGTGCGATTTTCGGATAGCCGCCCGCTGTTTGTCGGTCCGCCATCAGCAAAATGGGCTGTCCGCTTGGAGGAAGCTGAATCGTCCCGATAGTAACGGCTTCAGAAAGCAAATTAAACGGTTTTTCCAATGAAATCGCGCTTTGCCCTTCCAGCCGGTAGCCCATGCGGTCGGCTTCAAGTGAAATTGTATAGTGCTGTTCGATGAAGTGTTGTTGCATTTGAGGGCTGAATTCATGCCACTCGGTCCCTTTTAATAGGCGAATAGGTTTCCGCTCATAAAATGGATCTACTTTGATTTGATATATATGATATGGAATGGTCGATTTTCCATAAGGAATCGAATCACTTGCTTGAAGCGGTCGTCCATGAAAACCACCTAAGCCAGCTTTTAAATAAGTGCTGCGGCTGCCGAGTATTTCATCAACAGAAAAGCCGCCCGCAATACATAAATAGCTTCTTGCACCTTTTCGCATGGCACCGCATTTTAATACATCTCCTCTATTGATGGGAATTACTTTATACATCGGAACCTGATTATCGTTAACTGTTGCGTGCATTTTCCCGCCTGCCAGTACAATCGCAGTCTTTTTCTCAAACTCATATGAACCACCAAGTAACGTCATTTCAATTGCTGCTTTATTTTGCTGTTTAAGCAGGGCATTGCCGATGCGGAAAGCGACAGCATCCATGGCACCACTTACAATAACACCGTATTGCTGGTAACCGATACGACCTGCATCTTGAACGGTGCTGAACAACCCGGGTTTAATAACGTTTAGCATGAAGTAACCTCCTTAACCACGACAAAGCGTATGCGGTCACCGGCTCGCAGTAATGTTGGCGGATTTTGTTCCGGTAAAAATAATCGTTTCGTCGTACGGCCGATTATTTGCCAGCCTCCTGGTGTTGAAAGTGGGTAAATGCCCGTTTGCTCACCTGCAATACCGACAGAACCGGCCGCAATCTCAAGTCTTGGTGTAGCACGGCGCGGTGTTGCAATGTGTTGATCCATTCCACCTAAAAACGGAAAACCCGGCGCAAAGCCGAGCATGTGGACGAGATATTCCTTGGATGTGTGGATTGCAATCACTTCTGCTGGTGTTAAGCCATTGATGTTTGCAACCTCCTTTAAATCAGGTCCGTATTCACCGCCGTATAGCACGGGAATCTCTATTAACCGACTTTCTTGGGGAACTTCCTTCTGTTGGTGCTCAAGCAAGGTTTTAATATATTGCTGAACCTTTTCAGCACTCGTTGTTGTTTGGGTCTGCTGCAAATATTTCTGCACTGTAAAAGGATCGTAATACACACAGAAGTTTGTATAGCTAGGCACAATTTCGATTAGCCCCGGGAATGGCTGCTCCTGTAAAATTGCAATAGCTTGCTGGATTTGCTGGTGGGTTTGTTCGTTGATCGTCATACTGAACTGAACGAACAGTGCCTTGTCGCTAAGTTGTTTGAATTGCAGTGCCGGCATGAAATGTCACCTCATTATTGGAATGAATCATTATGTATGGCATGATAATAGCATAACATTCAGATAATTCCAAAGTTGGGGGAGACATTATGTTTCGAGTAGATATTAACTGTGATTTAGGAGAAAGCTTTGGGCGCTATAAGCTGGGGGAGCAAGAGGAGATTCTTCGTTATGTTACGTCCGCCAATATCGCGTGCGGATTTCATGCAGGGGACCCGTCAGTCATGCGCGAAACGGTGGAGCTTGCGATTAAGAATAATGTGCAGATCGGTGCCCATCCAGGATTGCCTGATTTAAACGGTTTCGGGCGGCGGGAAATGAACATCTCATGGCAGGAAGCATATGATCTAATTGTTTATCAAATCGGTGCACTGCAAGGGTTTTTGACGGCAAAAGGCGTGATGATGCAGCATGTGAAGCCACATGGAGCACTTTATAATATGGCGGCGGTAAATGAGGAGCTTGCCGATGCCATCGCAAAGGCCGTTTATGATATATCACCGGAGCTTCTTTTATATGGTTTGGCATCAAGTCAATTAACTGCTGCCGGTGAAAAATACGGCTTACATACAGTCCGTGAAGTATTTGCGGACCGTACATATCAGGCGGATGGTACATTAACATCACGCACTATGCCAAATGCACTTATAACAGACGAAGCAGAGGCGATTGCACAAATTATTGAAATGGTGAAAGAGGGGACAGTAACCTCTGTTCAGCAAACGAAAGTAGCACTGCAGGCACATAGTATTTGTGTGCATGGAGACGGGGAGCATGCGGTGCAATTCGCAAAACGCGCACGTCAGGAACTGGAACAGCAGGGGGTAAAAGTTCAGGCATTTCGAGCGTTTGAGTGAGGCCTAATGGTAAGTGAGGATTAATTGACCTCAAGTGAGGATTAAGTGCAAGCATCTGAGGATTATCCCGATGAAAGTGAGGATTAATTACCCTCAATTGAGGAATAAGTACAGGCATCTGAGGATTAACGCAAAAAGAGCGGCGATTATAAACCACCACTCTTTTTTAAAGTTACTTTTAATGATACGGTAATATTTCAGAAACCGTTAAAAATTCATAGCCCTCCTTTTGTAAGTAGGCAAGGACAGGCTCCAGTCCATCTGCTGTAGATTGGTGGATATCATGCATTAACACGATTGCGTTATTATGCAATGCTTTTTTCACCATCGGGAACAGCTTTTCTGAATCGCGGTATTTCCAGTCGAGAGTATCAATCGTCCAGTTGACCGATTTACATGGTATTGCGTTACGAATCTCCTCATTAATCGCCCCATAAGGTGGGCGGAAAACAGTTGAATGTTCGCCAGTTGCATGAATAATCGCTTCCTCTGTGGAAATGTACTCCTTTTCAATTTCAGCAGGAGACATTTTCGTTAAAACAGGATGCGACCACGTATGATTACCGAGTTCATGACCGCAATCAAGCACTTCACGTACTAAGCCCGGATAATATTGCGCGCGGCTTCCAAGCATAAAGAATGTCGCCTTGGCATTATACTTTTCCAGAAGCGCTAAAATCTGTTTTGTTACTTCCGGGTGCGGACCGTCATCAAATGTAAGGGCAATCCGTTTTTTTGATGAGTCCTTATCAGTAGGAATGATCGTACTTTCGGATTGCATCACTATTTGGAAATCAGATGCTAAAAGCGGATTGATGAATGATAACGGAATTTCAATTACTGGTACACCTGCTTCCGTCTTTGCCACTTCACCTTCATTAAAGTAAATGAATAGGGAGTCATCTTTCAATGCAAAACGTTTAAATAAACGCCATTTTGGCTCGGTAGCGAATGCGAGCTCCTTTTCTAATACATCCTCTTTATAAGCTGGATTTTTAAGCAATTCCGATTGGATATGTGCTGCAAAAGTTTTTAGACTTTCTAAATCCTCATTTAAAAGATCACGAATATCAATCAAATCGCCTGTTTCATAATCAATTAGAAACGTTTGAATCGTTGTTTGTTTCTCTTCGGTATTTAAAATCATTTTATTTGTTAAAACAAAGGAGTAATAATGATCATGCTCGAATGTTTCAACAGTTATCGTTAGGTCGCCTGCTAACTTCTTTGAACCCTGCTGCAGGCGCATCATGCTTATGTAATATTGTTTTGATTGTTCTATATAAGTCGTTACCGTGTTATTAAAAGCTTCGTATTCCGTTAGCGGATATTGAACGGTATAGGGCAATCTCTTGTTATCAGAGCGATCTGTAACAATTTTTATTCCCGGGAATTTTGATGCTTCCTCCGTAATGGTATGCTCTTTAGCGGATGTTTTGTCGCTGGGCCGGAAAATCGGATCATCGCTTAAAAAAGTTAAAAAAACGATAATGGCACCTAAAAAGCCGATAGCACCAATAAGAGTTAAATCAATCCAAGGACCACGCCGTTTTCTGTAAGGGTTTGTCATGATGTATCGGGTTCCTTTCTAATTGGGATAATCTATTTCATATTGACCAGAATGAGGGTCATTGTAAACTTTAAGGAAATACGCAGTTCTGTCAGCATAATTTGCACGAAAAAAGACTGTTATTTTCCGATTGCTTCAAGTAATATGAGCTAAGAAGTGGAAGGGGGTCCCTTGAATGAATGCTGAAAATACTGAACTGGCGCTCGACTGCTTTTTGCTCGCTGGTCGTATTATGATTGAAAGCGGTGCTGAAACGTATCGAGTGGAAGATACGATGCTAAGGATGGCCCGTTCTCAAAATATGATGAATGCACAAAGCTATGTTACGCCAACAGGTATTATTTTCTCCCTAGGTAAAACACAGCCTACACAAATTACATCGATTCCAACACGAATTACAGATTTACATCGAATTGTGCTTGTAAACAATGTTTCACGTAAGCTTACATCTCAAATGATAACATTAGAGCAGGCGTATGACGAGTTAAAGAAGATAGAAAAAACAAATTATTTCCTTCCGATTTCCGTTCAAGTTTTGGCGGCATGTTTAGCGAGCAGTGCCTTCTTATTACTGTTTAATGGAACAATCTCGGATATCCCGGCAGCCTTTGTTGCAGGGGGTGTCGGTCTTTATATTGTGACGATTCTTCATAATATGACCCGCGTAAAATTTTTCTCAGAGTTTTTAGCATCGGTAGGAGTGGGTGCTGTTGCATATCTCGCAGTGCATTTTAATGTTGGTACGGAAATAGACAAAATAATTATCGGTTCGGTCATGCCACTAGTGCCGGGACTGCTCATTACGAATGCAGTCCGCGATTTAATGGCAGGGCATTTCACAGCAGGGATGGCAAAAGGTGCCGAAGCCTTTTTAACAGCGTTTGCGATTGGTTCAGGTATTGCGCTTGTGCTTTCGCTATAAGTTTTTGGATCAATTCGGAGTGCGATCATTCCAAGGTATGATCGATTGGAGGGGAGCGTTCGTTGGTGGAGCATGTTTTAGCTCAAATCGTTATTAGTTTTATTGCGACCGCATGTTTTGGTGTCATTTTTAATGCCCCGATCAAAACAATCCCGGCATGTGGTTTCGTCGGTGCTGTAGGGTGGGCAGTATATTATGTTCTGTTCGAAAGCGGACTGGATGATGTCCGCGCATCCTTTCTTGGAGCATTTGTCGTTTCATTAGTAGCATATTTCTTTGCACGCAAGTTTAGGATGCCGATGATCATATTTAGTGTTTCCGGAATTATTCCGCTTGTACCTGGAGGCATTGCATACAGTACGATGCGCAATGTGATGGAGCTCGACTATATTGCAGGTCTGGAAAATGGCATGCGGGCATTTATGATTTCCGGCGCGATTGCAATGGGACTTGTATTTGCGGAAGTAATGATGCAGATTATCCTGCGTATAATGAGAAAAGGTAGAACTTCGATTCAATCCTTTACAAAAGTGAAAAAGAGAAGCTCGTAAAGCACTGATCATCAGTTGCCTTACGAGCTTTTATTTATCCTAATAACGAAGAAATTTCTTCTGTAGAACTTGGTTTGCTTACAAAGTATCCTTGAATGACCTCACAGCCGATGCTTGTCAGGATCTGCATTTGTTCTTCTGTTTCCACACCTTCCGCAACAACCGTCAAATTCATTGATTTTCCTAGCTGTACCATACCGTTTACGAGCTGCTGGTTTTTTTCTGATTTCAGCGAGCGAATAAATGTCTGGTCAATTTTTAAAATTGAAATTGGCAGAAGTTGCATATAACGGAACGAGCCGTAACCTGTACCGAAATCGTCTAGCGCAAAGACGATGCCTTCATTTTCAAGTGTCCGCATTTGCTTAATAATTCCTGTTTCAGCTTCAGCTTCCAATGCAAACTTTTCGGTAATTTCGATTTGCAGTAAATTTGCCGGACATCCAGTACGTTCAAGTGTTTCCAAAATGGACTTGGCCATATTTTTATCACGGAACTCGCGCACGGAAGAGTTGATGCTAACTTTGATCGCATGGCCCGCATTTTTCCATAGGACCGCTTGTTCACATGCTTTTTCCAGCATAAAAGAACCGATATTATTAATGAGACCTGTCTCTTCCGCGATAGGAATCAGTTCATCCGGTGATACAGCGCCGATTTCTTCATCATCCCAACGGACTAATGCCTCGACAGCTGTGATTTTACCGCTTCTTAAATCAAGTTGAGGCTGGTAGAGAACATGCAGGTTTTTCTGATCTAATGCAAGCAGTAATCGCTTTTCAACAATTGATCTGCGGTTTAACGCAGCATGTGAAGATTTTGATAATGAAACGATGCTGTCACCGCCCGCACTGCGTACAGAAGCGATCGTAGCCAATGATGCCTTCATTAATTGAGAGAATGTCATTTGATCTTCCGGGAAGCGTGTAATCCCGCCGCTTAATGAAAGTGGGACTGCTACGTTACCGCTGTAGATTGGATTTTGCTGTAAATAATTCAGGAAACCTTGTGTAAACCATTCTGGTAATGGTGTAATTACGACAAATTCACTTTCATTAATACGAGCCATCGTACTATCTTGGAAATACATTTTCATGCGTTTTGTAAATTCTAAGATAAGGGAATTTCCGGCTACGCCATCATGTAAATCCTTAATTGTGTAAAACTTATCAATACTTAAGTAAACGAATGAAAAATGACGCTGTTCTTCAATCATTTCTCCGATAATTTGTTCCAGGCGGTGTACATTCATCATTCCTGTTTCTGTATCGATATATGCGATTTTCTCCAGTTGGAACTGAATCTTTTTCTCTTTTGTAATATTCCGTTCAATCAGCAAATACTCGTTCTTTTCAAATGTTTGGCCCATCATCGGAATCGCCGTTAAATGTACCCAGTAAAGCTGCTCATCCTTTGTCAATTTCTCAACTTCACCTTGCCAAACTTGCCCGTTTTGCAAGGTTTTCCAAATTTCAAGGACCGCTTTTTCGGATTCAGGATTTTGCGGGAATAATTGCCACAATGTTTTCCCGATGACCCGTTTTGGTGTCCAGCGGCTTGCTGTTAAAAATGGCTGATTTGTTTGAGTAATAAAGCCGTCCTGATCAAGTGTAACGGTCATGAATGATTGGTGGATCCCGTTTTTAAGGTCGACTAAATGCTGCTGTTCTTCATCCATTAAACGAACTTCTTCATTTGGAATACAAAGAACAGAGATCGCTTGCTCATTTGCTAAGACAGTCGGCTTCGTATAAAGTGTGCAAGTTTTGGAAGATTGACCTTTCAGTGAAAGAGGAATGTTGTGCAAACATAACGCTACTGAACTTGTTAAAATTGATTCAATGACATCGTCACCTACTTCTGAAAATAGCGTGTCGTGTATGGACTTTCCGATTAGTTCTTTTGTCTCTTGTGTTGGATAGTCTAATTGACGGAGATTTCCATGAACGAGTGTACCATTAGGTAAAAGTACAAAAGAAGGAAAAGGGGTATCTAGTAGTGGCTCAGTACTAGTATAATAGATTTGCTCTTTTGTCATAAGTTAAGTCTCCTTAATTAATTAATTCATATTGCAATTATAATTAAATAACATCGTTTAGTCATTTAAGATGAATTTTTATTTGTAAAAAATAATCATGCATAGGATTATTATACCTTATTATTGGGTAATAAGTAGTTAAATTTATGCACCTTTACTAGAAAAATTGTATCAAGAAGTTGTTTTGCTTTTAATGAAAATATTATTTATGGAAAGATAAATTTGAATGGATTCGTGCGCGAGTATTGCGTTACTTCGATAGCTTTACTAAAATAAAGAAATTATAGTAGTTAGAATTGGAGTAGAAAGAATGAATTTATCGGCAATAACAGTGTCGTTTCCTTTAGATGAAGAAACATATGAAGAAGTACAGAAATTATGTAAAACAGCGGCTGTTTGTGATGGCGTACTATTAAATCAAGTCATGAATTTACCTATAGCGAAAAGCTATGAAATACGGGGATTTTATGTTCTTGTATATGATGATGAAAAGAATTTGCTGGTCGGTGCGGGTACTGCAGTCGATTTGATGGGATTAAATACGTATGAATGGTCGATGATCGTTGCACCAATGTATCGTCAACTTGGAATTGGTACGGCGATATTGAACGTGCTAAAAGAAGGATTGGGGATGCGTGGAAGTGAAGGGGAGCTTGCATTAATCGTGGAAGGCTCGCATTACGGCAAAGAATTTCTTCAAAATAACGGGTATTTATACAGCTTTTCTGAAGCAACATTGGAAGCCCGTGCAGAAGTTCTGCAAAAAGAGGGACCTGTTACTTTACGCCCGTTTATGCAAAAGGACACGGAAGCACTTGTCTCGGTTTTCAGTGATGCTTTTGGCGATATTCGTGAAGAGTCATTGGAACTGATCGAGTTTAATACAACGACTGAAGGCCTAGTAATGTGGACAGCCGAAATTGATGGTGAAGTCGTAGGCACAGTGACGACCCGCAAAGAAGGAGAAGTACAGTGGATTACAGCATTTGCAGTTTCTCCGAAGAGACAACGCCAAGGGATCGGCACGCAAATATTAAATTTAGTGAAAGATTATGCGCTACGTTCGGGTGACAAGACAATTTTACTTGATGTGGAAGTCGAAAATATGGCAGCCCTTCATGTATACGAAAAAGCCGGCTTTATGAAGTCATCCCAGCTTGATTATTACATTTATATTGGATTGTAAGCCGTGTAGATTCAAGTGCTTACGAAGCAAACGTTCATGATTATATGAACGTTTTTTTTATGCAAAAAAAGTACGGTAATGATTGATTTATTGGTTTTGAAGATCCTTTAAACATTAATCACACAAACAAAATTATAGTGAAATCAGACAATTACCAAAAGGGGGGATATTTTGAAAGTATTGATTGTTTCAATGTCTACTTTGTTTATCGAAGCATTACAAATAGCGATTCGTGATAAGCGCCCGGCTTGGCAAGTAGATACTTATGCCATTCAAGCTCCTCTTTTTAATCAGGCATTACGGAAAAAGATTAAAGAACAGTGTATTGATGTAGTGGTAATTGAAACAACAAACCAGCATTTTGCGCTGATTATTGAAAGTTTAAAAAAAGTGAAGGGCCCCGAAGTAGACATTATGCTTCTTGTAGATTCAAGAATGGGGGAGATTTACCATCTATTAAAAGATGAAGAACGCTGGGCAAGTGTGACAAAAAATACAAGGTTGGACGAATTTGTACTACTGATGGAATCGTTTAAGAGTAATATATCAAATTTACTTGAGGTTTCTTTAAAAGAGATGGATAAAAAAATCCTGAGAGATTTAGCGGTTGGTCATACATTTGAGTTCATCCAGCATAAACGGGGGATGTCAGCAGAAGAAATTGATCAATCACTTTATCGGATTAATACCTATTTTAAAGTACCGAATTATATCGAGTCGATCAGTAAGGCATTTGAACAGAAAATCATTACGTAGTTAAACATAAAAGGAGGCAGTAAAATGAAAAATATTTTAAGAACTGTAGTTGGAGTTGTTATTGGAGTCGTCGTTATTTCTATTATAAAAATGTTCAGCTAAGAGAGGAACGGTGCAAATGACCTTTATAATAAAAAATTTAAATAAAAGCTTTGGCAATAAAAAAGCAGTGAACAATATTTCCATTCAATTAGAAGAAGGACAAATCCTTGGTATGTTAGGCAGAAATGGTGCAGGAAAAACAACAACCATACGTATGATGCTAGAGCTGATTCCTAAGGATAGTGGTCAAATTTTATGGAAAGGAAAGCCTTTCTCTAAGAAAAACCTAAAAATAGGTTACTTGCCAGAAGAACGTGGACTTTATGCCAAAATGAATGTTTTAGATCAAATTATTTACTTTGGCATGTTGGAAGGTATGAACAAAAAAGATGCTAAAAGAGAGGCACTAAAATGGTTGGAAAAACTTGAAATCTCTTATGCGGCCAAGAAGCGTACCGAACAATTATCGAAAGGGAACCAGCAAAAAGTACAATTAATTACGGCGATTATACATGACCCGAATTTTATCATTTTAGATGAGCCGTTCAGCGGATTAGACCCGGTTAATTCAGATATGTTGAAAAGCGTTGTAAAAGAATTGATTGCTAAAAAGAAAACGATTATTTTTTGCAGCCATCAAATGGAACAGGTTGAATCGTTCTGTAGCCAGATCTGCATTTTAAAAGACGGGAACCTGATAGTTTCTGACCAATTAGCGAATGTAAAGAATTCTTATGACTACCGCTACTTGGAGCTGGAAACAGCAGCCCCCAACTTGAGGGACTACTTAACGCAAAAACAATATGATTTCACACAGGAAAACAATCGTTACAAATTACGCATCCCGCGTACCGAAAAGATATACCAGCTTATTCAGGAATTTGGTGAGAAATTCGAACTGCAGGGGGTTTCATTAAAAGAGCCGAGCTTGCATGAAATCTTTATTGAACGGACAGGAGGGGATGTCATTGCGTAATTTCAGTATTGTATTCAGCACAGTTTTTAAAGAAGCGGTTAAAACAAAAGCATACTTATATATTACGGTTGGGCTCTTGGCATTGAGTGTACTGCTCTTTGCCTCCCCGGCGATTATCAATAGCTTCACGAAGGATAGTTCGGAAGAAACGTATAAAATCGTGAATCATACATCTTTAGAATTGTCCGAACAAGAGCTAGCTGGAGTCACTGGAAGCTGGCAGATTGTAGACGATGCAAGGATAGAGAGCTTAAAAGAAGAGATTAAAGCGGAAGAACTGACAGGCTTCTTCGTATTGGAAAATCAAGCGGACATGATGCATCTGAATATCTATATGCCAAAAGTGAATAATGAACTGCTAATCTCGTTAGAATCATATCTCGAACAAAAGAGAGTGGCGTCTATTGTGGCTGCCCAATCAATTGACCCGACTGTCGTTCAAGCGTTGAACGCGCCAATGCAGAGCAGTTTTGAATCATTATATGAAACAGAGCCGAATGCCTTACTTATTGTATATGGGTTGATCGCTATTATGTTTTTAGCCATTTCAACATACGGCAATAATGTTGCAACAGCAATTGCTTCTGAAAAATCTTCTCGTGTTATGGAAGTCATGATTACAAAGGTAGCACCAGTACCTATGATGTACGGCAAAATTTTGGGCATTGGTCTAGCAAGCTTAGCACAATTATTCATCTTTATCGGCGGCCTCTTATTATGGGCAAACTTGGGTATCTTTGAGATTCCTGCAGGGTCGTTTTTACAGACTGTAATAGAGACAATTACGTGGGGGACAGCCGCATATATCCTCATTTTCTTTATCGTTGGGTACTTCATCTATGCGACTTTATTTGCAATTGTTGGATCGATGGTAAGTCGTCCGGATGATTTATCAAGCGCAACAATGCCAATTGTAATTTTATTGATGGCGAGTTTGACAGTAGAAATATTATTTGTCATGGATTATCCGGAAGGCACTTTGACAAAAGTAACATCGTACATTCCATTTACAGCACCAATGAGTGTACTGATCCGTATTGTCTATAATACGATTGCCCCGGGAGAGATCGTTATTTCATTGGTGGTTATGATTTTATTTATTGGCTTATTTGCCGCTATAGCTGCGAAAATATATCCGAAAGGTATTCTAAAATCAGATAGTTTAACATTTAAACAATTAATTCAATTTAAATAATAGCTGTTCCAATATTTCATAACGTTTTAAGAGTTTTCTCAAACGCTAAAATAGCTTTTGGGAAGACTTTTTAATTTCATTAATTAGTATATAATGGATATACAGTAAATTTATAACGGAGTGTAAATGAGTGGACGGACTAACTATTGAAGTGATCATAATTTTTCTTGTTCAATATTTGATGCTACTATTTTTTAACACATATGTATTAGACTTGTCATGGTCAAAAAAGCAATTACTAACAATTGTATTAATTATATTTTTACCAACTTCTATATTGTTTCAATTTATTGGTGCTGTATCGATTTTATACTATTTAGCTATTTTGACATGGATGATTTATCGGAAAACCAAAGTAGTTATCCATATTTTCCATGCGTTAGCAGCCCTTATTTTTTTAGTTATTACGGATAATATTTCAAGTGTAGTGACTTTCCATCTGCTTGGTGGAATAGGCAATGAAAAACTGACTTTTTTCAGCCATATATCATTATTCATCCTATTGGGCATTCTTTTTGCTTTCTGTTATAAACGCATTGCAAATTTGATTAATCAATGGGTATTCCACCGTTATGTCTCCTATATTCTCGTGTTCCTTGGTGTTGTTGCAATAGTGTTTATGTATATCAATATTATGAAAATTGATCATGGGAATTTTAATGAGAGCGTCTAGGATAATTTGGTAATGTTTTTAATTTATCTAGCATTACTGACAATCAGTATTTTTACCATTGTCTTTCTAGCGTTTAAACAATTCAAAATGGAGCAACGAGAACACGAAATAAATAACTTCGAATCCTATGTTGCGTCACTTGAACAAATTAATCAGGATATGCGCAAGTTTAAACATGATTACGTCAATATTTTATCTTCTTTACGTACATTTATTGATGATAAAAACTATGATGGTCTCCATACATACTTTTACGACCACATATTAGAAGCGAGTCAACAGGAACAGTTAAATCAGCACTCGATGATGGTATTAAATAACCTGAAAATCAATAGTTTAAAAGGGTTATTAACGACAAAAATTTTACAAGCTCAAACCCACCAAGTTCCGTTTCATATTGAGGTTGTGGAAGAAATCACTGAAATCCCGGTAGATCCAATTATTTTAAACCGTATGGTAGGGATTTTGCTGGACAATGCAATCGAAGCAGCACGAGAAACTGAAGATGGAGAAGTACGTGCAGCCTTTATTCATATGAAAGATGCGATTTTATTAGTCGTAACTAACAAATTTGATGAATCAGAAAATATAAAAGTACATGAAATTTACCAAGAAGGCTTTTCAACAAAGGGAGAAAATCGAGGCCTAGGCTTGGCCAATTTACGTCAAATGAAAAACAATTTACAAAATGTTAGTTTAAACACAAAAATTAGCCCGCCTTATTTTATTCAGGAAATGGAGTTTAAAAAGGGGTAGATTAGATGAATATAGTTATTTGTGAAGATGATCGATTTCAATTGGACAGAACGAAAGTAATAATTGAGAACTTCGCCATGATGGAAGATAACGGTATGAAAGTAGTACTTGCAACTACTAATCCACATGATGTTTTATCCTTTTTAGAAAACGAAAAGGCAGATTGTTATTTTTTGGATATAGATTTAAAAGACGAAATTACTGGAATTACATTAGGAAGTAAAATTCGGGAAGAGGATCCTATTGCCAACCTAGTGTATATTACAACACATGCAGAAATGAGCTTTCTTACGTTTATTTATAAACTAGCAGCACTGGATTTTATTATTAAAGACAATTCGGATACGTTAAAGGAAAAGATACTATCCACTTTAAAAGAAGCTCATCGACGCTATTTAAAATTAGGCGAACAAGAAAGCGTTCAAAAACTGCAAATCAAAACTACGGGACGCACTTATAATATTGATTTCCAAAATATTTACTTTTTCGAAGCATCTTCGGATTCGCATAAAGTGATATTGCATTTGGAAAATGAATATATTGAATTTTACGGTCGTTTAAAAAATTATGAAGGGCTGCATCCCGATCTTTACCGCTGCCATAAATCTTTTATTGTGAATAAAAGTAAGATAACAAACATTGATTCAAAAGAAAGATCTATTACACTGAATAATGGTGAAATTTGCTATGCATCCGCAAGGCTGATTAAAGAGTTGGTAAGGTAAAGGCACTTATAAACGCAATATTAAAAGTAAAGCACCAATCGCATTGAATGACTGCGATTGGTGCTTTTAAGTTAATACCTCGTTCACTTCATTAAAAAAGCCTCTTTCGAAGGGCCAATCAAATAAAGCTCATGCATGGCACGGGTTAAGGCTACATATAGCAGTTTCCGGTCAAGAGGGTTGTCATCATACGGTGTGTCAAATGACGTAAGAATAACCGCATCAAACTCTAACCCTTTTGCCAAGTGACTTGGGATGACGAGAAGTTTTTGCTGATCAATTGCTGAATTCTCATCGAGTAACTGAGCAGGGACATCGGAGTTTTCAAGCTGTCCGATTAACTGAACGGCTTCATGTGTTGTCTTGCAAATAAGCGCAATGGAATGATGCTGATTGTCGCGGATTTTTACAAGCACGTCTTGAATAATATCGGGATCAAACTCTTCCGCGACGATAAATTCAGGCTCTTTTCCATGACGGACAACAGGTTCAACAAGAGGTAAATCCTCATCCATCTGCATCAGGATTTCATTGGCAACATCCATAATTTCAATTGTTGTTCGGTAGCTTTTTTGAAGTGTTGCATACGTTGCGCGCGGGAAAAGAGAAAGTACAGGCTGCCACTCTGTCAGGGACCGGTAGCTATGGATTCCTTGAGCGAGATCGCCAACCATTGTAAACATATCCGTTTCAAGGCCCGCTTTTAGTGCAGCAAGCTGAAAATAGCTGTAATCCTGTACTTCATCGATAAACACGACGCGCATTTTCCACTTCTCATCAATACCTTTGATCTTTGCCTGCAAAAAGTAAAGGGCAGCCAAATCCTCCAGTACCCAACGTTCTTTCTGATGTGCTTTTATAAAATGCGCCACTTCTTCCAACGGCCATTCAGGTGCAACTTCACCTAATAACTCACGATTCGTCAAAAGCTCACGGTACATCTGTTTCACTTTTACTTTCTGGAATTTTTTCATATAGACTGTTGCAACGGATTTTGCTTCCTGTCTAATTTTTGGAACGCGGGCATCCCGTTCATCAATCAGTTTTGTTACTGTACGACGGCGTTTCTCTGCGTCGCGCATGCCATTTAGCGCACGGCCAATTGCATCTTCATAGCGCGTATTCAATGTCGTGAGCACAGCTGCGGTTTTCCGCTTTACCTCTGTTTGAATAACCTTTTTAATACGTTCAAGCCGCTTTTCTACAGGCATATAATGAAATTCTACCAAAAACAGCTTTCGTAAATGCTCGCCTTTCATAATGCGGTATTTTTCAATGAATACATCATCAAACAATGCTGCAAATTGCTGTTCATAGTGCTCGATATAGCGGTTCATCATGAGCTCGTAAAATGGACTGCCTTTTGTTTTCGAAATCATGGCATACTCTTGCTGTACGGAAGGGTTTGCGATGAGCTGCTCGAGTTGTTCATTCGGATTTTGAAGTTTTAATTTTAGGTTCAGTGCATCAAGTACATATTGTGCATATGTTGTCTGGCAAATTTTATCGACGCCAAGCTCCGGTAATACATCAGCAATATAATCGATAAATAACCGGTTTGGTGCAAGAATCATCAACTGTTCTGGATTGAAATGCTCGCCCATCGTATAAAGGAAATACGAAATCCGGTGGAGGGCAATTGTTGTTTTACCTGAACCTGCCGCACCTTGTACAAGAATCGGCTGGCGCAGATGTGCACGAATAATTTCATTTTGTTCTTTTTGGATAGTGGAGACAATTTCCGTTAACCGGACATCGGCTTTTCCTTCGAGTGCTTCCTGGAGGAGCTCATCATTTGTTGTTAAATCGACGTCCCGATAATTGATCAGCTCGCCGTTTTCAATTTTATATTGGCGCTTGGCAAACAAATGACCGGAATGTGTTTCATCCCGGACATCATAAGAAATATCACCAAGTCGGCCATCGTAATAAACGTTTGCGACAGGGGAGCGCCAGTCAACGATAATCGGTTCATGGGTCTCACTATGGAAAAGTGAAGTCTTTCCGATATAAAGAAACTCCTCATTTTCGTTTTCACGTTGGAAATGGATTCGTGCAAAATACGGTTTTTGCCGAATCGCTTCCAACCCTTCTTTTTGATTACGGGCAAGCTCGAAAAAACGTGTATTCATTAAAATATTCAGGAAGCTGTCACTGGAGTCCAAATATTCCACATTGGCCATCGCAGTACGGATATTTTCCTGTGCCGTTTCAATATCTTTTTTCGAGCTATTTAAAATCTGGTCCATATAATGGATTGTTTCGTGCAGACGCTGTTGTTCCTGCTTAAAATCTTGAGCTGTCATTAAATTTTCCCCCTAAAGTGTTACCACTTTGCAACATGTTCTTCAATGCAGCCAAGCATTTGCTGGATATGCAGTGTTTTGCCATCGTCGAGCTGAATAAATCCATCGTAATAACCGACCATCTGATGAACAGAGGAAACGATAAGTTTCGCATTCGTTTCTGCTACACGTTCAAAAAATGGTGTGAAAGTTAGGTTGACGCGTCCGCTGAATTTCGTTTTGATCGTCCACGGATGCATGAAATTGGTGCGATCATAGTGAAACAGAACATCTTCATGAATTTTCATCATTTGACCGTCGATAAAAATGGCATTTTCGGTCATGCCTGTTCCATCTGTCCATTTACCGCCAAAATTTAAACCAATCCGCTGACCACGAACGCGCTGCGATGCCATGCCCCAGTTCCATGTTGCTTCCCGAGGCCATACACCACGTCCGTAATCGAGTACAGCAAAGCTTTCTTCCGGTGTAAACGTAAAGGTGCGGTTCCCGATTTTTACCGTTCCCGAAGTTGGCAACGTATGATGTTTCGCCGTGAATTGGAATGTCCGGCGATTCCATGGAATGACTACATTAAGGGAGTCATCGTCTTTCGGGTGTGCAATTGTGAGCTCTGCATGCAAAGGATCACCGTCAAAATCAGGCGCGGTTACTGTTAAATGGGTCTCGCGGTTGAAGTATGTAAGTTGAATGGACATTTCAGAATTTTTATATTGTATTGTTTCCAGCACTTGTGTCGGCATCTTTACTTTTGCCCCAAGCGGAATTAAAATTGTTTTTTCAAAGTAACGTTGTGTCTCATATTCGAGGAAATAAACAAAGCATACAGCCGCATAATCCATATGACTGATTGTCGCGGAAAATAAAATCTCCTCACCATATACACACCAGTAATTCCATTTTTTCTTGCGCATAAAATGCCCTGACAAATTACTGTCGATAATAGGTCTACGTGCAAAACCGATTGCTTCCGGATTTAAGTTACCTTTTTTATCGCAAAGGGCTATCGGAAGAAAAATTTCCCTTTCTGCATGTTGTGTCATCATAATTCCCCCTAACCGTTTCATAATTTCAATAAAATAATTGTATCAAAGATTTACAAAAACAGGGGATTTTTGCTCTACATTCACAACACTTTCATAATTACAAAGTACTCGACATACGCTGTGAAAAAAGGAGAAGATTGTTGCCTACTTATAATCGGATGGCTGCTGTGGCTTATGCAAATAGATGGTGGGACAGCTTTAATCCTGAATATCCGGTATTTCGGGATGACTGTACGAACTTTATTTCCCAATGTTTACGTGCTGGAGGGGCTCCAATGCGTGGGGCACCGAACCGTGGGCAAGGCTGGTGGATGATCGGACAACCGGAGCGCTGGAGTTATAGCTGGTCTGTTGCACATTCTCTTCGCTGGTATTTGGAAACGTCCACGCAAGGCTTACGCGCGACTAGGGTAAGCTCGCCAAGTGAACTGCAGCTTGGGGATCTAATTTTTTACGATTTTACAGGGGATGGTCGGATAGATCACAGTACAATTGTGACGCGAATTGAGCAGGGGGTTCCGTATGTTAATGCACATACATCGAACAGCAGCGACCGCATCTATACGTATGAAGATTCCACTGCCTATACTCCAAACATGCAGTATTACTATTACCATATTGAAGATGAGTTTTGAATGTCTTTATGGGAAGAGAGAGTGGTGAAATAAGCAGAGTTTTTCCGCTTGTTTAATACGTTACTTAACAGAATTGTGGTAACCTGCCTTATAATGAACCTTTTTAATAGAATTCCCTCAATGTAATATGTTAAATAGAGATCATTCATGCTAATGTAATAGTAGTAATTGAAGGAGGATTTGGCGATGACTTTATCAGTAAGAGACGCAGTATTACAACGCCGTTCGATTAAACTGTTTAACGGACAGCAAGTTGACAAAAAGGCAGTAATGGAAATTTTGGATGATGCAAAATGGGCACCGAATCACGGCAACCGTCAGCCATGGCGTATTGTAGTAGGTACAGAGGAACAACTGCCAAAAGTACATGAACTGCTTCGAGACCTTGCAGTTCCGAAATGGCAGGAGCTTTCAGAAGATGCGCTTGAGATACAAATGAAAAAATTTACATTGGCCGGTGCATACGCATTTGTGCTTGTAACAGAAGATGTTCGTCAAAAAGAAAGATTAGAAGACTATGCTGCGGCAGCTTGCTATTTACAAAATGTGCAACTACTAGCATGGGAAAAAGGCATCGGTACTTGCTGGAAAACACCAGGCTTCTTAGACAATCCGAAATTCCGCGAAGCATTAAACGCAAAGCCACATGAACGTGTCATTTCGATGTTCCAGTTTGGCTATTACGATAATGTGCCAAATGTAAGAGTACGTAAAGAGCTTTCTGAATTCGTAACGGAATTTGGTCAATAATAGGATTGAATGCATGGGGAAACAGTGATTTCCTTGTGCATTTTTTATATTTGTAAAAAGCAGAAGGGGGTGCCGCATAATGTTGGCAGCTCCTTTAATTATTCCCTGACGAATAATTTGGAAGGATTGACAGCAACCTAGTATACAATTCATCTAAGAAAGGATGAGATATACATGAAAAAAGTATTATTTCTGCTCGGGCTTCTATTATTAGCAGGGTGTTCGGAGGAAATAGTCGCGTATGAGGGGATGCCGCTAAAAATTGCTGTTTTAGGGGAGTTCCAAGATCAGTACAATACCAATATAGAAATTGTAGAAATTACATTCGAAGCAATTGAAGAAGTGGTTACGGATTCAACTTTACAATTTGATGCACTTTTTATTACGCCAACAGTATTTGGACAAGCTTCCCGGGATGAATATATTAAGATTTACGAGGAAGCACTCATTCCGATCGTTTATTATGATGCAGCGAAAGGGCATTTTGCTTTTACGAAGGAAAATATAACGTATGATACACTGCATTTTCAAAATCTTATAAACGGTTCACATTCAACGCTTTATTTACATAATGAAATTCCGGTAGGGAATAAATTGGCAGAGAGAAAAAGTGGTATCTATGTTTGTAATTTTTATTTAAACGGGAATCGTTATGATATTATGCTGAAAGAAATTTATGAAAAAATTGAAACACTAACTTGATATAAGAGAAAAAATCCCGTTCCAAAGTTTTATTAGCTGTGGAACGGGATTTCGCTATTTTTATATTGCCATTTCTTCTAATTTAGGTGCGCGTTTACGATGTGTGATTACGCCGGAAAGAACAGTCATGAAAAATACACTAGCAACAGTTACGATATACAAGGCACTAGATATTCGCGGTTTATCGAAAGCAGAATATCAGTACGGAACCAATTTTGAAACGGAATACCGCAGGAGTTTATCGTCTGCAAACTATTTTAAAATAAGTTTTGTATGGGTGAGATGGGGAAAAGGTACTTACGAATAATTTAATGGAGGGATGCAAATGTTTTTTGATGAGCCGAAACAGAAAATTGATGTTGCCTATACGAAACAGGAATTGCTAGAAAAACTCCAGGAATTACGTAGACCGGACAATGAATTGGAAGGTACACATATTTATGTTTTAACAAAGGATGTAGACGAATTTCACTCCATCGAACGTGATCAGCAAGTGTCACTTATTACAACAAATGGAGTCCGCAGTATAGTGAAAACAGCATTAACGAAAGAATCGCCGATTGAAGAAAAACTTCGCCGCCTCGGTTTACCGGAAAATAAGCGACTTGAATACGAAAAAATAATTGAAGATGGCGGTAAACTGCTCATAACAGGTACCGACCCATTTGATGAAGAAGTTTGGACAGGCCATACACTCGATGAATGGATTACAAACCGGTCCAATCCATCGAACCTCATTAACAAAGAGGTAATGGATGAACGACCTGTACCATTTGAGCCTGAGAAAAAATATGAAGCATTACCGAATACAAGTGTTGCAGGAGATTTTGGCCGCAGCGGTGATGTGGATGATCCGGATATTATTCCGTTACAAGACGATCAGCGCATTGTTCGCGACCCGAATACAAAAGAAATTGGAATTTATCAGGCACCGCATGAAAAACAAAATTAAAATGGAGAGTCAGACTGTTCTTTTGGGCGGTTTGGCTTTTTTGTGTGGGGGCGGGAGCAGGAATTTATTAGAACAATTGAAGGGGTTATTAGAACAACGATGGGGGATTTTCGAAAATGAAGCGAGGATATTAGAACAAAGCGTGGACTTAAAATAAAAATATATTAGAACATTTCGAAATTTATTAAAAAATACACGCACGACAAATTGCCAAACCGCCAATAGAAAAACAGATTTTTAAAGGGAATCTCGTCTTTTTGTAGAATATTTTGTATGGATGTGAAAGGGGATAAGGACATGGACAAAGTAGTAGCTTCTGTACAACAGGCGATTCAGGCAATAGACGATGGAGCTGTATTATTGGTGGGGGGCTTCGGGTTATGCGGTATTCCAGAAAATCTAATTCAGGCGGTAAAAGATAAAGGAACAAAAAATCTGACGGTTGTCAGCAATAACTGTGGTGTCGATGATTTCGGTCTTGGTGTTCTTTTGCAGGACAAGCAAATCAAAAAAGTCATCGCATCCTATGTAGGGGAAAATAAAACATTTGAACAGCAATTTTTAAACGGCGAGCTTGAAGTGGAACTGACACCACAAGGCACATTAGCGGAACGTATTCGCGCTGGGGGAGCGGGCATACCAGGATTTTACACGGCAACAGGGGTCGGGACGCCAATCGCAGAGGGGAAAGAGACGAAGGAATTCGACGGCAAAACATACTTGTTGGAACGCGCGATTACAGGGGACTTTGCACTTGTGAAAGCATGGAAGGCCGATCGCTCCGGAAATCTTGTATTCCGTAAAACATCGCGCAACTTTAACCCGCTATGTGCAACAGCAGGTAAAGTGACGATTGTCGAGGTGGAGCAGCTTGTTGAAACGGGCGAACTGGATCCGGACGAAATTCATCTGCCGGGCATTTATGTGCAGCATATCGTCCACAGCCCATCATTTGAAAAGCGCATTGAACGCCGTACTGTAAGGGGGGAAGCATGATGGACCAACGCATGAAAATTATCCAACGCGCAGTGAAGGAAATTCAGGACGGAACGTATGTGAACTTAGGTATCGGTATGCCAACTTTGATCGCAAATGAAATTCCGGAACATTATAATGTGATGCTGCAGTCGGAAAACGGGCTCCTTGGAATTGGGCCGTACCCGACAGATGCAGAAGTCGATGCCGATCTGATCAATGCAGGGAAGGAAACGGTCACAGCAAAAGTGGGCGCGACGTTTTTTGATAGCGCGGAAAGCTTTGCAATGATTCGTGGCGGACATATTGATTTGGCTATTCTCGGTGGAATGGAAGTTTCTGAAGAGGGGGACTTGGCCAACTGGATGATTCCTGGAAAAGTAGTGAAAGGAATGGGCGGGGCGATGGACTTAGTTGTCGGCGCAAAAAAGGTCATCGTCATTATGGAACATACGAACAAATACGGTGAGTCCAAAGTAAAACGTGAATGCTCATTGCCGTTGACAGGCAAAAGTGTCGTTCACCGGTTAATTACCGATATGGCGGTCTTTGATTTTCAAGATGGCAAGATGCAGCTAGTGGAGCTTCAGGATGGGATGACGCTAGAAGAAGTGCAGGAAAAAACAGAAGCTATATTTGAAGTGAAACTGTAAAATCATGCGCAAAAAGCAGCTCAGCTTTTTGCGCATTTTTAATTTCTATACAAAAGGGTTTAGTGACTTTTACTCTATAAAAACTTGAAAAGAACAGCGAAATAGTGAGTAAAATAATATACACCATTATTGGTAAATTAAAACAAATGTTCTATGTTTGATGCAATTAAATTGATAGATTCCCTCTATATACCAATATCGAATTGGTGGATATTCTTATAGTATGAATTATTATTTTAATAATTATGAAAATTAAAGTAATGGAGGGGTCTTATGAAAAAGAAAGCGTTAGCACTATCCTTAACTGGTATTTTGGCACTGGGAGCTGTTACACCAGCTTCATTAACTGCCTATGCTGTAGGTGAAGGACCGAACTATGGTGGAAATGAATCGATTCAAACGTCAATCCTATATACTTACGATGAAATGGTAAATTATCTTAAAAAGCAAGACGCGAAACAAGATGCTATGCAGCTTGAAGTAATCGGTCAGACTGTAAAAAAACGAGATATTTACATGGCGAAATATATTACAAATCCTAACAACCCGACAATCCTATTTTTGACACAACAGCACGGTAATGAACAATTAACTACAGAAGGTGCATTGGAATTTATCAAGCATCTTGGCACAGGTAAAACAAAGGGTGTTCTTGATAAGGTCAATATTCTTATTGTGCCAATGTTAAATGCAGATGGTGCAATGGGAGATGTCGACTTTTCTCTTGATGATTATATCGCTGACGGAGGCCGAAATCTAACTCGATACAATGCGGTAGGGGCAGACTTAAATCGTGATCATGTTGATAAAGTGCATCCGGAAACTCAGGCTCTTCATAAAAATGTCTTACAAAAGTATGATATTGACTACATGATAGACCTGCATCACCAAGGTACTCAGGCAAGACGAGACGGGAAATTAGTGTCAGGATCTATGCTTTATCCTACGAATGATAAAGTGAAGCCGGAAGTATTAGAGAAATCGAAAAAATTGGGAGCTGTTGTATTTAATGCTGTTGATTCTACTGGATGGGGCCATTTAGCCAAATATAATGGCGGCAATGGTGAGAATATCGGCCGTAATGGCGCCGCAGTTCAGTATGATATCGCGACGCTCCTTTTTGAAATGCGCGGAATGTCCGATCATTTTAATGAATCGGCAGTGATTGGTCAAAAAAGTAATGGTTACTTAATCAAACAAACGATTACAACACTTGATGCCGCTGTTCAAGCAATAGCAGACGGTTCAATTGAAAGTGCAGATATCAGTTTCTGGGATACGCTGGATACTCAAAGATAATGTTGACAGTGTAATCGGTAGTTAGAATAGGACAATATAATGGAGGGATTTTATGAAAAAGAAATTTTCAAACGCTATTTTACCAACTGCATTGGCTCTGACATTAGGTGTTTCTTCTGTTGCCTTTGCAACTCCGCAATCAACACCAAACGGACCTTACATCGAGGACAATCAAAATATATCACTATCAAGTTATATGTCAAATGAGGAATTAGCAAAGAAGCTTCAAAATCTTGAACGATCTGCAAATGGAAAGATGAAGCTTGAAATTGCCGGTTATTCAAATCTCTCGCCAGATGGCTATCAAACGGAAGCCGAAAAAGGTGAACCAATCTATTTAGCCAAATTTGGAGATAACGATCCGAATAAGAAACGTATTTTAATTACTGCTCAGATTCATGGAAATGAGCAAATTGGTGCCGAAGCTGCGATTGATATTATGCAGAAGCTTTCATCAAACGGGAAGGAAATTAAGGAAATTTTAGATAATGTATCAATCTGGATCATGCCGCGCATTAACCCAGAAGGAGCAGACAACCAGTATGAGGGTAGGTGGTATCCGACTCGCTATACACACCAGACTTGGCTGCCGGAAAACATTGGGTTGCCAACGAACACTGTTGCTCCATGGTACTACAATAAAGATGGTAGTGAGAGAGCACAGAATAATGAGGGTCGCGTAGTATACGGAATCCCGGGGTATGATCAGAACAGGGATTACAATCCGAATCTTGATTTTAGAGTAGAAAATCAAGAACTAGACAAAGTGGCTACGTTCTTAAACTCAAGAACAACAAATAACAGTAGATATGGCGGCTTCTATGTGACAGCAGAAGCACGCACAGTCACAAGAGTATTCCAAGAATTCCAACCGGATGTTTATGTAGATGTTCATCACCGCGGTTTCAATACAGTATCTGATGAGGATAATCGCTCGGTTCCGGTGCAATTTGCAGCAGTGGTAGCAGAGCCCTATACAGATCCATTTACTGGGAAGCAGTATGAAGTTGATGAAGATGTCCTTACACTTGCAAAACAAGTAAATGCTTTCTCGGCACTTTCACTTCAAAAAGGAAACTCACATTTTGGAGCTGTTCAAAAATATCCTAATGTAAATTTACCGGGCACGGCTCTTGGTGCGTTTGCATTAAACGATTCATCAATTATGCTGATTGAAATTAAAGGCCAGAGTCAAACTTTAGGGCAAAAGCAGTCTGGTATGTTGAAGGAAACGGTTACGCAGCCTTTAATGGCAGTTTTCAAAGGTCTGGCTGATGGCTCAATTTACGAAATTGATACAACCGTATATGATCGAATTCCAGAGTCCTCCAACCCAATCAGTGACCCTACTTCAAGGAATTGATAGGATTTGTATAGAAGAAATGCAAATGGTTTAGGACCATATTGTAAACACTTTTATCTTAAAGAAATGAAAAAGGAGCAAGAGAGTCTTGTTATGGACATCTTTTGCTCCTTTTCTATGTTTATTATTAATCCGCTTTGTTCATTAATTTAGTATCAAGTGATAATGGAGAACGATCAGCGAACATGAAATAAATACCTAGAGCTACGTATACAACCTCTAATTCATATCCAGCGTAAGTACCGTCACCAAATAATCCAAGTGATAGTTTAGCTGTGAAGATTGCACCGATCATAATCACTGCAAATAGAACGCCGACTACTCGAGTACCAAGTCCAAGAATTAATAATAAACCTCCGACTAATTCAATAATTGCTACTACAAATGCAAGACTACTCATTAAACCAAGTGACTCGAAGTAACCTGCTGTATTCTCGATCCCACCTTGAAACTTAACAAATCCGTGGTAAAAGAACATAAAACCAAACACTACTCGTACAAGTAATGATGCCCATTGTTGTTTCGTCATAAAAAATTCCCCCTAATAACTTTTTGTAAATTACTTATTAAAAGTAAGCTATATGGTGAAAAATAAAGTGATCTACAGTTATGTAGGTCACACCCTCATTGATTACTTTTCGTAACCTAGTGTAATAAAGTAATCTAAGGGTTTCAACAGTATTAGCGTAATTAAAAGGGAAATGGTCGTTTTCGACGGGAAATATGGTTATTTGATGGGAATATCAACTTCTTGTGTAATGTCAAAAATCAAATTTATGGGGTATCGGATGCCGACCTGATAGATCTGTAATTTCTAAAATAAAGTGACGCGTTTCTGCAAAAATACAGGAACGCGTTTTTTATTTGTAGATTATAATCAACTGAAAGAATTAACTTTACATAAATAAATATTTTGAGAATAAATAGGATTAGCTTTCGTTGTACGTTATGAAAAAGCTTTTTCAATAACATAGGGAGCGAAGTAAATGAATAGTTCATCAACCAACTTTATTAAGCGATTAAAAAAACGAAAAGAAGATGCACTCGAATATATTATTGATGCCTATATGCCACTTGTCAAAACGATTGCTACGAAAATCTTATGCAATATGAAAAGACAGGATATTGATGAGTGTATCAATGATGTTTTCTTAACAGTTTGGCAAAACGCACATCAATTTCAAGGAAATGCTGAAGATTTTAAGAAGTGGATTGGCATCATCACAAAATATAAAGCAATTGACCGATATCGCCAAACAGAAAAACAAATTGCTCGAGAACAATCCGATGTGCTGCTTGAACAAAAAACCAGCAGTCTACAGACGGATCGATTTATTTTACAACGTGAGGATAAAAATGAAATATTACTAGCTATTAGTCAATTAGCAGAAATTGACCGGGATATCTTTATCATGAAATATTATTTGGAGCTATCCAATAACGAAATCGCTGAAAATTTAAGTCTTTCCAAAGCTGCTGTTGATAATCGCTTATATCGAGGGAAAAAAATATTAGCTACCAATACAAAATTAAAGGAGCGATTTTTATGAGTCTGAAAAAATGGACAGAATTGGATATCGATCATCTCGATTTGGTCGAAGTGTCCGAGATGGAAAAAGCTCGTGTCAAACAACATGTATTAAAGAAACCTAAAAGAGCACCTATTTTGCGAAATATTGCGGTTGCATCCATCATCGTGCTAAGTGCAACGATCACAACTGGCTTCGCCTTTCCTACAATTGCATCGCAGATTCCGTTTATGGATAATATTATAAGTTACTTTACGGATGATGAACGTTCTACTAACTTTGAAAACTTTTCTACTGATGTGGGACTTATTGAAACGAGCAATGGTACGACGGTGATGATAGAAAATGCTGTTTATGATGGAACGAATATTACCGTATCCTACGCCATAGAAACTGAGCGACCATTTGGTGATGAAAGTAGTACACTTTCTCACCACTCATTTAATGTGGAAGATTCAATGGGGGGGAGTGGTTCACGTGAAATAAAGAGAATTACTGACACACGTTATGTTGGTATTGATACTATTACACCATTTTTCAAAGATGCTCAACACCCAGAAACGGTCCAGGTAAAATGGGAGCCAACAATAATAAGAGATAATGAAGGTGCAGAAATAGAAGGTGATTGGTCCTTTGCCTTTTCTCTAGAACGTTTAGAAGGAAACGTAGCACTTCTGAACGAAACCGTGCAAAATGAAGACGTACTATTCACGCTCCAATCAGTTGAATATACGCCAGTATCAACAATTATTTCCTATGAACAAGTGGTGACGGATGAATTGCTGAAATCTTGGGAAAGTGTGACACCTGTATTTAGAGTATCAGACGACCTTGGACATGTGTATTTAGATGAGCTTGGTGGTGGGGGTATGTCTCACGATAACGGTAAGACATTTAAGGGGACTACTGAATTTGGAACAATTCAAGAAGGTGCAAGCCAATTGATTATCCAGCCCATTGAAATTGCTAGTCTTAATTTTGGAAAAGGTCATATAGAAATAGAACTAGATCCTATTGTGATTGAATTGAATCAATAATTTGGAGCTAGCTATTTAAAGTTGATTTTTTTTAAGGGCGCTTTCTGAAATAAGAAAAGCGTCTTTTCATTTATTAGATAAACAGTTAGACATAGATGTTAGAATAAAAACTTAAAAACATACGATAGGGGCTATTTATGAAAATAGTAGAAGTATCGGCAAAGTAGTGATAGATGACTTTGAATTATACGGCCACGTTGAACATGAACACATATAGTAATTAGAAGGAAGATGAGTAATGGAAACGACAACACCTTGGTACTTAAAGAAAAAAACATTATATTTTTTCTGTATTGTAACCCCGCCAATCGGTTATCTTGTCTTATTAACGAACTTAAAGAAGTTTGAACAGACTCAAAAATCGAGTGTTTATCAATCGCAACTATTATGATGGCAATTTTCGTTGTTGAAATTCTTACCAGAAAATTTAAATACCTTGCTAGAAGTGGAGAACTTCGGAACCCCATTTGAAGCAATTACTAATTTTTAGAAAGGCTGATCGATTATTAAATGGAGTAAAACTAAATCAACACTTGAAGGTTTTATATGTGAAAAGTTACAAGGAAGAATTAAAATATATGCAACTGTCTACCGGAAATTTCATGATGACCCAAGCAGGGTATGGATTACATTTGATAAAAAAGAACTTATCAGTGCTTCGGATGTTACTTATCAAATAAGACATGAAGAAACATACCGGAAAATAAAAGAGGAAGAGAATTTAAAAGGAATTCCATTCAATCCGAATTGGGACGAGATGTTTCAATCTCCTGAGCGGCAAGCGCTGGTAAAAGCATCAGATAAATCAGAAGAAATGATGATTCACCAAAATATTTTCAGCAGTTATCACTTTTATGCGCCCTTTATGGAATATAGTTCATTGTCCATTGAAGAAGCGTTAACTTCCGAAAATATAATGATACAGGCATTTGCAATGTTTGATAGAAGGCTAGGCAAAAGAAGGTTGGAAAACTTGATTCTTACGAGCAAAAATACACACCCATTAATTTTGAGATTTTATAATATCCGATGTGATGTTGAAGGGATTGCAGTAACAGAAAATCCCCCGCCTAAAATGTAGGTAGGGGAATAGTTTTGCTTTGATACTTACTTTGGATAAGTCTGACAAACACGTCCAATTTGTCCATCAGCCAACCGCACTTTAATGCCGTGGGGATGGGAGCTGCTGTTTGTCAGTAAATCCTTTACGATACCGCGTGTTGTTTTGCCTGTACGCTGGTCTTTTTTTAGTACAATATCAACTTCCAAGCCAGGAAAGACATCGCTTCGATTTTTGCCGTTCATAGTAAAACGTCCTCTCATTCATAAGTTTCTTTAGTATAGCATGAAATGATAGAGGAACCGATACTACACACTACTTCGGCAAATGCTTCAAAAAATTCGCAGCCGCAAATCCACGCACGTCCTGTTCACTGTAATTCTTTAACAGCTCATTAACTAAGTTTTGTTGCATTCCAGAATGTTCAAGATGGGGAATCTTCGCATCGATTCCATCAAAATCAGATCCAAGCCCAATCAAATGCTTCCCTCCAAGTGAGCAAATATAGTCAATATGACGAATCAAGTCGGTCATGCTCGCTGTGCTTGTGCCGTTTATAAATTCAGGATAATACACAACATGAATCGGCGCATTTTTTTCTATCATTGCTTTTATTTGAGCATCATTCAAGTTTCGCTCATGATTGCAGACCGCCATTGCATTCGAATGAGAAGCGATCACATAATCGGCATGCTCGATTACATCCCAAAAGCTTCGTTCATGTAGATGGGTAACATCGGTGAAAAGGCGATGTTCATTATTCAGCTTGATGATTTCTTTGCCAAACGGTGTAACGCCAATCTGTGATGTACTATGTAAACCGTCTGCCGCTTCGTTTGAGTAATTCCATGTAAGCCCGATCGACAACACGCCAAGCTCACGGAACTGATGCCAAAAATCAATGTCGCCACCGAAAAAATCAACGCCTTCAATTGTTAAAAAAGCGCCTGTTTGTCCCGGCTGAAGCTTCTCAAAATCCGTCCATTTCTTCACATGCACAACTTGTTCGCTTAGCACTTCATTCTGAAAATGCGCAATTTGCCTAAAAGCCGCAGTCCGTTTTTCCTCCAATGTTAAAGTAGGGTAAACATAAACCGCAAACGCCTGTGCCATCACATTACCTGCGCGAAGTTTATCGGCATTTACATCAAGCAGACCATCGTTAAACCGGTGACCGTCCTGCTGCATACGCCACAATGCATCACAATGTAAATCAATTACTGGAATACTCATTAAAAAACCCCCTCCATTTTGGTGAAAAAAAGGTGAATGACCGCAATCATCCACCTCATCTTTCTTTTAATCTTTATGCATGATGAAGCCCTGCAAAAATACCGCCTTTTGCGACAAGCTCTTCATATGTGCCTTGCTCTTCAATGCCATTTGGTGTGACAACGAAAATATAGTCCGCATCGCGAATTGTCGCTAAACGGTGCGCAATGATCAATGTCGTCCGGTTTTTCGCCAAATCATTCAACGACTGCTGGATAATCCGCTCAGTCGCTGTATCTAAGGCAGATGTTGCCTCATCCAAAATTAAAATTGGCGGGTTTTTCAGGAACATTCGCGCAATTGCAAGACGCTGTTTTTGTCCGCCCGATAATTTCAGACCACGTTCACCGATTTCCGTCTCAAAGCCATCCGGTAAATTCTCGATAAATTCCAGCAAGTTCGCCTGCTCGGCCGCTGCTTTAATATCCTCGAAGCTCGCACCTAATTTACCATATTCGATATTTTCACGGATAGTACCTGTAAATAAAAATACATCCTGCTGTACTGTACCGATTTGCTTGCGGAGCGACTGCTGTGTTAAATCGCGGATATCATAACCGTCAATTGTAATCGCACCATCCGTAATATCGTAAAAGCGGGGGATTAGTGCACTGATCGTCGTTTTCCCTGAACCGGACGGGCCGACAAAGGCAACCGTTTTTCCTGCTTCCACCTTGAACGATAGATTGTTCAGAACTTGCTTGCTGTCCGCATATTTGAAGTCCACGTTTTTAAATTCGATATCGCCGTTTAATTGGTCCACATCAATTGCATTTGGGCGGTCGACAATCGTCGGCTCCTGGTCAAGCAGATCGCAGAAACGTTTAAAGCCGGCCATTCCTTTTGGATACATCTCAAGTAATGCACTGATCTTATCGATTGGTCTAATTAATACATTCGTAAATAAAATGAAGCTTGCAAACTCCCCGGCTGATAGATTGTCGTTAAATGAAAGCCAAGCGCCAACAACAAGCACGAGCAATGTCAATAGACGTGTTAAAAAGTAAATGCTTGAATGCGTACCAGCCATTACTTTATAGGCATAGATTTTCGCTTTACGGAAAAGAGCATTTTGGTCTTTGAAGCGGTTCGTTTCGAATTCTTCATTTGTAAATGATTTCACGACGCGAATACCGGAGAAGCTGTCTTCCACACGGCCATTGACGTTCGCAATTTCAGTGTACATAACGCTCCAGCCTTTTTTCATTCGTCTATTGCTCCAATACATAACTGCAATTAAAAACGGAACGAATATCAGAATAATCGTCGCAAGGGTCGCGTTAATGTTGAACATAATTGTAAACGCCCCGATGAAGGTCATCATTGCGATGAACAAATCTTCCGGACCATGATGCGCAAACTCCCCGATATCGAATAAGTCATTCGTAATACGACTCATTAAATGACCTGTTTTCATATTATCGAAAAACGTATAAGGCTGACGCTGCACATGATTGAACAGTTGCTGGCGCATATCGGTTTCGATATTGACCCCGAGTTTATGCCCCAAATAGTTCACGACAAAGTTCATGCCCGTACTTAAAATATACGTCAGTAAAAGAAGCGCACTGATTTTCGTAATCATGCCCCAATCGTTTGTCGGGAGCAGATCATCGATAAACCATTGCACAGCCATCGGGAACAGCAATTCCAAAACGGCCACAAATACCGCACACGAGAAGTCGATAATGAACAATCGCTTATGCGGCTTATAATACGTAAAAAATCTTGCTAGCATTTCTAGTCCTTTCTGTTAAACAACTCAAAACTGAGTGCAACTGGTTGTAATAGTAGTGAAAATGATTCTTACTCGGATTATAACATTTTTTGGGAGCTTTTCGAGAGTCGAAATTTTGGAGCAGAAAAATTTAAATTTAATTTCATGGAGAATTTGGAGACGATACTATGGAAGTGAGATTTATTTATAAGGCATGTTAGTTATGATAAGAAAAAAGAAATGGTAAACTAAAAGAAAGCAAAGAAGAGAAGCGAAGGTGTACGTATGAATTTTTATATCGTAATGCAAGGGCGTACATACGATGAGGCGAAGGAAAAGCAGGTCGTATGGTGCTCAATTTTAGATAATAGTGGACAAACACCACATTCTTGGGAGCGGATGAAGGAAGTAAAGAAGGGCGATGCGATTTTTCACTGTGTCAAAGGAGAAATCGTTGCGATCAGTACTGCTCAGGAAGATTGTGGGGAAGGCGTGAATCCTTTTGATCAATCAGGTGAAGTGGGGCATCAATTCCCGGCGGTGTACGAGGAACTACATTTTCCAGTTTCGATAAAAGAACATTTTGAAGAAATCGAGCCACTGCTCCCGGTCAAGTATTCACCGTTCCAACATAATGGTGACGGCAACCAAGGCTTTTTGTATCCTTGTAATGAAATGCTCGCAATCAAACTACTTGAGCTTATGAGTGATGCGAATATTTATGAGGAAAATGAGGAGCAGCTGGAATTTGCTATTGGTCTGATAGCGCAAAAGGAACGTAATACGCTGGCACCAGTATTAATCGAAACTGAAGCGGAAGCAAAGGTGAAAATCCGTAAAGGCCAGCAAAAATTTAGAAAGCAACTGATGCCGTTATGGGACAATCAATGTGCGCTATGCGGCATCTCGCTACCTGGATTATTACGCGCAAGTCATTCAAAACCTTGGAAAGATGCAACAAATGATGAACGACTTGATCCATACAACGGTATTCTACTATGTCATAACCATGATGCGTTATATGACCAAGGCTATATCGCGTTTGATGGAACGGGGAAAATCCATATATCCTCTGAAATTGAACAGATGGATTATGTGAAATACGGGATTCATGAGAAAATGCGCGTTGCAAGAGTAGAAGAGAATAAGAAATATTTCAAGTGGCATAAGCGGGAGATATTTAGAGGCAATGAATAATCAATAGAAAAAGCAAGGTGTGACCAAAACTTGGGCTACACCTTGCTTTATTTTATTCTTCTACTAAATAGTGGTAGATGTCGTATTGAATTGGTTGTTCGAGAACCATCTCCATTGTAACGACAGGATAATATTTTCCTTTATCTAAAATTCTTTCTGGCTTTGCAGAACTTGGATTCACAGCACATCGACCAAGGTAATAGAAATCTTTACCTTCACCATTGTCTTTTTTTACAAACAGATAAACGTTTGTCCCATTTTCAACAGAATGAATAAGGATTTGCATTTCCTTTGATTTATCAATATATCGATTTTTTGTTGAACACCATTTAAATGTATCGTCTGATAAAAATTCATCCATATAGTTTGTTTCAAGATCGTTCTCATCGTTTTTATGATAGTTTACGAAAATAGGGAAATCCCCATTTTTCGGACGACCACCATTTAATGTACCTTCCTCGTTCTTTTCCCAATCTAGTAAGCGACATACTTCACGGCGCGAGTACTTTTCATATAGTTTAAATGGCTCGTGATTATTGAATTGTTTATTTTTCATAAATGCACATTCAAGTAAATCAACGAAGTACTGTTTGAAATTTTTATCTCGAAGTGAAAGTTGCAATTCCTCATTAAACATATAGCATGAATTTGATTTAATAATTAAAGGTTTATTTCCGAATTTTTTGTTGTCAGCTTCTACGAAAAAGTTTAAAGAAAACACATTTTCGATGCCTTCAATTGTACCTTTATGAATATACGCATTTCGAGCTTGCAATGCTGTAATATAGCTTTGCTCTGAAATAGATTCTTCTTCTAAAAGAAGTTGCAACAATAAAATTTCATGAATTCTTTTCCCTGATAAAAAGTCCTTTCCAATGAATGATAAGACGGATTTTTCGTAATCGGTAATTGAAGGGATACCTTCTTTCATCTTCATTAAAAAGTCATAATAGGTAGGGGTGTAGCTAATAATGACTTCGGGATCTAAAGAATTTTGTTCAATAAAATCTTTAAGCAATGGAATACGTCCAATCCGATTTTTAAGCCCAGAATAGCTATCTCTTAACATTTTTAATGTGGATAAATTCGCGTTATTTATCGCATCAAAAATTTGCTTTTTCGCAATCTCTTCAAAGTTAATCGTTGAAACCCCTTGAATATAATCTGTATTAACCGTGTTGCGGCGAACATTATCTTTGTTCATCGACTTGTCACCGGATAGGGCGATCGGAATTAAGTAGTTATTTTTATAGTTGCCGATAAAATCAATGATCGTTACATATTCCTTCACAATATGTTTCCGTAATCCTCGACCAAGCTGCTGAATGAAAATGATACTAGATTGTGTTTGGCGAAGCATGACAATTTGGTTAATGAAAGGAATATCAATACCTTCGTTAAAAATATCTACCGTCAAAATATATTCCAGCTCACCATTTTCTAATTTAACAATCGCTTCTTCACGTTCTTCTTGAGAGTGATCTCCAGTCAATGCAGTCGTTTTATATCCGCGCATATTCAGTAAGTTGGATAGAGTATGGGCTTCTTCCTTCGTACTGCAAAACATTAATCCACGAACACGATCCCCAGAAAAGCCGTAATACGAAATTTTTTCAATAATATGATCGATTCGCTCCCGATGAATTAACTTTTGTAAGTCTGCTGTTTCATCGATGAGTTCACCATCAAGCTCATAGTCCGTCACACCAAAATAGTGGAAGGGGCAGAGCATATCTTCTTCTAATGCTGCTTGAAGGCGAATTTCATAGGCCACATTATAATCAAATAGTTCATAAATATTGAAGTTATCTGTACGTTCTGGTGTTGCTGTCATCCCTAATAAAAATTGAGGTTCAAAGTAATCCATAATCCTTAAATACGATTCGGCCCCTGCTCGGTGAACTTCATCAATTAAAATGTAGTCGAAATGATCTTTAGCGAATTGTTGTAAGTAAGGGTCACGTGAAATAGTCTGGACCGTTGCAAATAAATAACGTGCATTTAAATCTTTTGTGTTACCTGATAAAATCCCATAGTCTTGCGGATCACCTAGTAAAATATTGCGGAAATCTTGCATCGCCTTCTTCAAAATTTGCTCACGGTGAACAATAAATAGCATGCGTTTTGGTGCAGCATTTCGAACATCAAACGCAGATAAATAAGTTTTCCCTGTCCCAGTCGCTGAAATGATGAGTCCACGGTTTGCACCACTTTGGCGAAGGAGCTTTAACTGCTCAAGCGCGGCAGTTTGCATTTTATTAGGCTGTATTTTTAAACTCTCTTTTAATGGGTTCGTTACATATAAAGGTGGAGAGGCTACTTTATTATTGAATTCTGGCTTCTCATAATTGATTTGATAGTGTGCAATCCACTCTTCACTTAAAGGGATTGCACTATTCCATTGCTGTTCAAACTGATTTTTAAAATGGTTGATCACTTCACCATTTTCAAGGGATGTTAAATAAACATTCCATTCAAAGTTTGCTTTTAGTGCACTATCCGTTAAGTTAGAGCTTCCAACAATTAATGAATAATGCTGATCATGCTCGAAAATATAGCCTTTAGAGTGGAAGCCTTTCACATCAGTAACGCGAACTTCAACATTCGTTAATTTGAGCAATTCTTTAAACATTTTTGGCTGATTAAAGCTTAAAAAGGTAGACGTTAATATACGACCACGAATGCCTTTTTTCTCAAGGTCATATAGCATCGTTTTAATTGTCGCTAATCCACCTTCAGTAATAAATGCCACAGAAAAAGTGAACGTTTTACATGTCTTCATTTCTTGTAAAAGTGTCGAAAGGACATTTTCATGTGCTTTATTGGATAATAGCTTTGGCTTAAACTGTGAGGAGACGGCCTTTGTTTGATCGATAAACCCTTTATGTAAAGAGGCTTCAAGTTTTTTAACTAACTGCTCCATAAAAGCACCACCTTTAAATACTTATTTTAATAACTTTTCAACGGCTGGAATATCTGCTGGTGCAAAATCGAGTTCATTAAGTGATGCACGCTTTACCCACTTCGTATCTGAATGCTCTAAAGCAACCGGTGTTCCATTCACAATTTTAGCCATATATGTTTCAAGACGAACGATAAACGTACCGTAATCATAAGTTGTATCTTCAACTTTATCGCCTACAGCTATTTCACATGTAAATTCTTCTAAAATCTCGCGCTTTAACGCTTGCTGTGGTGTTTCATCTTTTTCGATCTTTCCGCCTGGAAACTCCCAATAGTTTGGTAATGACATTTGAGGACTCCGTTGTGCACAGTAAATTTCTTGTTTTTCATTTTCGATAATAGCTCCAACTACGTGTACTTGTTTTTTCATATAACATCCATCCTATCTATTAATCCTATCTATAATATAGCTGATGATGAAAAAGTTTGCTGCCAATAAAATTTAGCCCCCAAAAAATCCTCACTGAAAAGACAAATACCCAATCTTCTTCGTAATTTTGGCAGACTCTTCACGAAGTAATCTTATATAGTAATTTATTTTTTCATCTGTTAACCGATTGGTAGGGGCAACAATATTAATTGCTGCAATTACTTTACTCTGCTGGTTTTTGATGGGTACGGCAATGGATGTCATATTGGTGCGGTACTCGCCTCGTACAACGGCATATCCTTTTTCCTTCGTGTTTTGCAACTCTTTTTGCAACAGATTAGCATCTACTATCGTACGTGGGGTAAATCTCATAAAAGGTTGGTCAAGGATTCGTTTAATCGTATTAGTGCTGCTGTACGCCAATAATACGCGGCCGCTTGCAGTACAGTGCAAATAATTTGAGTGGCCGATATGTGATTCTACTTCGACCGTTTGCTGGTTTGATAATTTATTAAGATAAACAATGGCATCATTTTTCAAAATGGCTAAATGAGAAGTTTCCCCGGTTAACGTAATGAGTTTCATCATACTTTCTAACGTCACATCGTAAATATCCAAATGTTTTAAATAAATGGAGTTCAGTTCAATTAGTGATATGCCCAATTCGTACTTGGCATTATTTTTAGCTTTTGTTACAAAGCCCTCTGATTCCAATGTTTTTAAAAGTCTGTGTACACTGCTTTTACTAATCCCCAATTCATCTGCCAAGTCCAACACGCCTTTTTGATGATCGTTTATTTTAAAAGCCTTCAAAATTTTCAATGCGTTTTTAACGGAATGTAGCTCGCCATTATTCTTCATTTGTAACCCCCATTGAAATTCTATTTGATGTTTATATTATTCTCTAAAAAACATTTTTCACCTTTC
Organism: Solibacillus sp. GQ1; assembly: GCF_059758555.1. NCBI lineage: Bacteria > Bacillati > Bacillota > Bacilli > Caryophanales > Caryophanaceae > Solibacillus > Solibacillus sp. GQ1. Next base: position 222,183 of record NZ_JCAXEX010000003.1, read on the forward strand.
CCGCATAGAGGGAATTTCTTGTTGTATATAACAAAATAACAGTTAATATTAATTTACAATCTATTTTGATTTTTCAGAAAATAGAGCGAAGAATAACATTCAAGGGGGATTAATCATGAATAATTATGTAGAGCCAATCTTTGATGTAGCACAAATCGCACATGTTGAGGTACTTTCTAACACGCCGGAGGAATCGATTAAATTTTACACAGAAATGTTAGGTATGGCCGTTGTAGATGTTATTGAAAATCAAACATTTTTACGTGCTTATGAAGAAAATTATAAATACTCCTTAATTATTACTGAATCTGATTATTCAGGTTTAGGACATGTAGCATGGCGCACAACATCTCCACAAGCATTAGAGCGTCGGGTTAAGGCGATTGAGGCGAGTGGGTATGGTATTGGTTGGCAAAACGAAAATTATGGACATGGACCTTCTTATGCATTTACAACTCCTGATGGTCATAACATGGAAGTCTTTTGGGAAGTAGAATACTTTGATTGTCCTGAAGAGAACAAGTCTAAGTTACTTTCTCGATTTAGTAAGCGTCCAAATCGTGGTGTCCCGGTACGTCGATTAGACCATATTAATTTATTCTCATCAAATCCTAAAGCTGATACAGAATTTTTAGTTGAAGTATTAGGCTTTAAACTTCGCGAACAAATTGTTGATGGAGAGTTTGTCGTAGGATCATGGATTAGTGCTTCTAACCTCGTTCATGAAATCGCTTTCATGGCTGAGCCTACAGGGGCTAAAGGAAAATTACATCATATTTGCTATTGGTATGGTATACCTCAAAACTTATACGAAGTTGGCGATTTGTTGAAAGACCATGGTTACTTTATTGAAATCCCACCGAATAAGCATGGGGTTAGCCAAGCATTTTGTATGTATGCCTATGAGCCAAGCGGGATGCGAGTTGAATTGTTTGGAGATGCAGGCTACTTGATCTTTGACCCGGATTGGAAAACGATTACTTGGCAAATGGCCGATGTTCCAGGTAACGGAGATACTTGGATAGGGGCGGCTTTCCCTGACTCGTTCTGGACATATGGTGTAGGTAAAATAGCTGAAAAAGTTACAAACGAATAGAGGGGTTAGCAGATGACTAAAGTTCCAGTAGCAATTTTAGGAAGCGGCAACATCGGTACAGACTTGATGATGAAAATCTTAAAAGCTGATGGACATTTAGATTTAGTTCTGGTGGCAGGTATTGATCCTGCCTCAGACGGTCTAAAGCGTGCCAAAGAAGCGGGGATAGCAACAACTGCAAAGGGGATTCACGGGATTATCGAACACGGTTCCGCACAAATAGTTTTTGATGCCACGAGTGCGTATTCGCATATTGAACACGCTAAAATCCTTAAAGAAAATGGCATTGTGGCGATCGATTTAACGCCTGCAGCAATCGGTCCGTATGTTATTCCAAGTATTAATATAGAAGAACATATCAATGAAATGAATATCAATATGGTGTCCTGCAGCGGGCAGGCTACAACGCCGCTTGTTTATGCAGTGAGCCAAATTGCGGAAGTGCTTTACAGTGAAATTATCGCTACGATTTCAAGCCCGTCCATTGGTTTAGGTACACGCCAAAACTTGGATGAATTTACAATTACAACTGCGAATGCAGCAAAATTAGTGGGCGGTGCACAATCAGCACGTGCTATGCCGGTCATCAACGCAGCAGAGCCGCCTATTTTAATGAATAATACGGTATATGCGCTACTGGAAGACGACATTGATCCAATTCAATTACAGAAATCTGTAGAAGATGTCGTGCAAAAGGTGAAGCAATATGTACCAGGTTACCGACTGAAAGGGCAACCGATTGTCGATGAACGCGAAACACCTTGGGGCAACCGTAAAGTGGTCATTATTATGAATGAGGTAGAAGGCGCGGGCGATTATTTCCCGAAATATGCCGGTAATCTCGATATTATGACAGCTGCGGCTTTACAAGTAGGAGAAAAAATTGCAGAAAATATGCTGAAGGGAGCTGCTTTAAAGTGACCAATATCATAATCGGGGACACTACATTACGTGATGGTTCACATGCAGTCAGCCATTCTTTTACCCCACAATTTGTTGGGAAAATCGTTACTGAATTAGCGGCAGCAAATGTTCCTTTGATCGAAGTGAGTCATGGTGCAGGACTTCAAGGCTCCACGATTCAGCAAGGCTTTTCTAAATACGATGAAATGAAGCTGATTGAGGCTGCTGTAAAAGTAAAAGGCCAATCTAAAATTGCTTCATTGTTCGTTCCAGGCATTGGAACACGTCCGGCCATTGTAGAAGCCGCCAATATTGGAATTGATGCACTCCGTATCGCAGTTCACTGTACAGAGGCGAATATCTCACAACAATATTTTGAAGAAGCGAAAAAGCAAAATCTAGGTGCTTACGGATTTTTGATGATGAGCCACAGTACGACACCGCAGCGTTTAGCGGAAGAAGCGAAGAAAATGGAAGAGTATGGTGCAGACGGTGTATATATCGTCGATTCTGCCGGTGCATTAGTGCCAAAAACAGTCATTGAACGGATACATGCATTAAAAGAGACACTGTCAATTCAGATAGGATTCCATGGTCATAATAATTTAGGGTTGGCAGTTGGCAACTCGTTAACAGCGATTGAACATGGTGCGACATTAATTGATGGGACACTTCGCGGATTAGGTGCAGGTGCGGGGAATGCACCATTGGAAGTCCTTATTGCAGCAATGGTGAAATCGAATATAGAAACACCAATCGTCCTTTCAACACTGATGAATGCTGCGGAAGAATTAGTGGCTCCAGAAATGCATTACTTGCCGTTTATTGACCGTGAAAATTTATCATCAGGATATGCCGGTGTGTACAATAGTTTCCTGTTACACGTAAGAAAAGCTGCAGAAAAATTCCAAGTAAATCCGGTAAGTATTATCGAAGAACTTGGGAAGCGAAATGCCGTTGCAGGACAGGAAGACTGGATTATCGATGTTGCAATGGAACTATCTACAAAGAAAGTTGAGGTCTGATAGTATGTCAAATGCACAAGGGTTTGCTTCAATGCTTTTGGAAGCTGAGCAGACGAAGGCACCAATTGAACCGTTCACACAGCTTGCGCCTACAATTTCTTTAGAGCAGGCTTATGAAATCCAACTTGCTTATGTAGAGCAAAAAAAACAGGCTGGCCATAAAGTCATCGGTAAAAAAATTGGCGCTACGAGTAAAGCAATTCAAAATATGTTCAACGTTAATCAGCCGGATTACGGTCATTTATTCGATTATATGTTGTACAAATCGGGTGATACGATCAACATTGATCAACTAATTCAGCCTAAAGTTGAATCAGAACTTGCCTTCGTTTTAAAAGAAGATATTAAGGGTCCTAATATAACACCTCTAGATGTCCTATTGGCGATTGATTATATTGTGCCGGCATTTGAAATAATCGACAGCCGTATTGCAGATTGGCGAATTAAATTTGAAGATACGGTATCAGATAACGGCTCGTCAGGCTTGGTCGTATTAGGAGAACAACGTCTTTCGATTTATGATATTGACTTAACAACAATCGGTTTAAATACGTATCAGAACGGCGAACTCATTGAAATGGGTACAGGAAGTAATGTTTTAGGCAGTCCGATTAACTCTGCGGTTTGGTTAGCGAACGCATTACAACAATTTAATGTCCCGCTACTTGCTGGCGAAGTGATTTTAACTGGCGCATTTACATCGGCGTTACCAATAAAAAAAGGTGATCATTTTAAGGCAGCCTTCGGACAAATTGGTTCGGTTGAAGTGAAGTTTGTATAGGGGGATTCATATGACGAGTATTACTAAATTATCGGTTGTAGATGAGTTGTATTGGGCTGAAAAAAATGCGCAAACACTTGAACAGTTTGCCAATAAAATAGATGGTTTCTCAGAGCGTGAAGCTTATGAAATTCAGCAGTTACTAGTAGATAAAAAAATAGAGCAAGAACAAACGGAACAAATCGGGTGGAAGTTGGGACTAACATCAAAAGCAAAACAGCAGATGATGGGGGTTCATGAACCGTCATATGGTGTGCTTTTAAAGAACATGTACTTAATCGAAGGTGGTAAACATGATTTAACACCATACATCCATCCAAAACTGGAACCAGAACTCGCTTTCGTTTTAAAGAAGCCGTTAAATGGTTCACCAACATTAGAAGAAGTAATCGATGCAATTGATTTTGTGTTGCCGGCATTTGAAATCATTGATAGTAGATTTGAACGCTTTAAGTTTACATTACTAGATGCAATTGCCGATAATTCATCTTCGAGTCGGTATATTTTGGGCAACCGTCCAATAAAACTGGATGCCGATTTTATTGATGCATTAGGGGTTATTTATTATAAAAATGGAGAAATCGTTGCTTCGACAACATCCGGTGCGGTGATGCAAAATCCGCTTATAAGCATTCAGTGGTTAGCGGAAAAGCTGCATGAGCGTAACTTGCATTTAAAACCGCGTGACTTAATTTTAAGCGGATCCATTAGTGAAGCAATCGAAATAAAACCGGGAGACTTTTTCCATGCAAGTTTCCAAAGCTTAGGAACGATTTCGGTTTCATTTACTGGAGGTGGGGGCGAATGCCATTCATCCAAGTAACAATTTTAGAGGGCCGTACACCCGAACAAAAGGAGCGCCTTATTGAACAATTAAGCAAAACAGCCAGCGATGTATTGGATGCGCCACTGGAAACCGTGCGCGTACATCTACAAGAAACGGCTGCAACACATTGGGGCATAGCAGGGAAATCCGTTGCCAAAAGGAGAGAGACAGATGCTAACAACTGAAAAAGAAGTGTTAACGGTTAATCATTTTATTAATGGACAATACAGACAATCTGCAACAAAGAAAACATTTGAAGTACATGATCCTTCCAACCAACGTTTAATTGCGATTGTTTCGGAAGCATCCGAAGAGGACGTTACAGAAGCTGCCAACAGTGCGCGTCAAGCTTTTGAACATAGTGAATGGCGTACAATGCCGTTAGCGGAGCGTTGTGCGAAAATTCGCAGGATGGCTGATATAATCGTTGAACGAAAAGAAGAAATTGCCCGCCTTGAAGCAATGGATGTAGGGAAGCCTTATCAGCATGCAGTCGGCTCCGATATCCCACGTGCTGCCCATAATTTGCGGTTCTTTGCAGATTTCGTAGAGAAGCAAGGGGATGAAGCGTATCCAATGGATGAAAACTTTATCAACTATACACGCTATGAGCCTGTTGGTGTAGCCGGTCTAATTACTCCTTGGAATGCACCATTTATGTTAACGACTTGGAAATTGGGTCCATGTCTGGCAGCGGGGAATACAGCTGTCATTAAGCCGGCTGAATTGACGCCATTATCGGTTTCACTTCTTGGAGAAATTGCACAACAGGCAGGCATTCCTGATGGTGTCGTAAACGTGATTCATGGAAGCGGAAAAACGGTTGGTACATGGGTAACGGAACAGCCTGAAATTGATTTGATTTCATTTACAGGATCGACTGTTACAGGTAAACAGATTATTAAAAATGGCGCGGATACATTGAAGAAAACATCATTTGAGCTTGGCGGGAAAGCAGCGAATATTATTTTCGAAGATGCGGATTTATCAAAAGCTGTACCGACATCGATTCAGGCAGCATTTTTAAATTCTGGGCAAGTTTGTTTAGCCGGTTCACGCATTTTAGTGCAGCGTACAATTTTAGACGAATTTTTGGATAAATTTAAAGCGGCAGCAGAGGCGCTAGTCGTTGGTGATCCGCAAGACCCGAAAACGACGACAGGGCCGTTAGTAAGTAAAGTTCAATACGATAAGGTGAATTATTATATTGAATTGGCCAAAGAAGAAGGGGCAAAACTGGTTACAGGTGACCAGCCGCTACAATTATCGGATGATCTGGAGAAGGGCTACTACATTGCCCCGACAATTTTCCTGCATCATGATCCGAATGCACGTACTTGCCAGGAAGAGATTTTTGGTCCGGTCGTAACGATTTTACCGTTCGATACGGAAGAAGAAGCTTTAACGATTGCGAACAATACGGATTATGGCTTAAACGGGGTCATTTGGACAGAAAATCTAAAGCGAGCACACCGTGTGTCACATGCCGTACGTGCTGGGACCATTTGGGTGAATTGCTGGTTTGTTCGTGATTTACGTGTTCCATTTGGCGGCTTCAAAAAGAGCGGTGTTGGTCGAGAAGGTGGACGTCATAGTATGGAATTCTTTACGGAAGCGAAGAATATTTGCATCTCCTTGAACTAAAATGCTTATCATCCTATTTGGAAACCAAATGGGGTGATAAGCTTTATTTAGATTGAAGGCAGAAATAGATTTAGAAATGGTTACTACTGGTGTGTATTGAAGCGCTAATTCCAAGAAATAGATAAATAGATGTTGAGTAGAGATTGAATTATATATTGAAAGGCGTGGATTTATTGTTAAATTTTGATTTGGAAAAAAAGCATACAACCTTTATACCAATGCAAAACCTGGAGCAACAAATCGATGTGAATAAGATGGCTAAGGAAAATCTGCAACTGAAAAATGTAATCGCAATCTACAATAAATTAAATGAAATGCTCGTACAAAAACAAAATTTAATTGAAATATTAAAGGAATGTAACCAAATGGTAGGAAGAGAGATTGCTTTATTTGATCTTGAAGGGGAACTTAGCTATTCATCCTGTCAATCGGTACTCCTGGAAAACTTTATTCTGGAATATAAAAAGAAATATACGAATTGGAAGTTTCGGGAGCAGCGCGAAATCAATTTGGACAGCGGGGAAATCCTTATTTCACCGATAACAGTCGATCAGGAAGTCTTCCAATATTGCGGATTTTTCTATCGTAAAGATGAAATCATTACAGAAGAAGAAAAACTGATACTCGAGCGAATCAGCACTATCTGCAGTATTGTTCTCATCAATAAAAAAGCGATGTTTGATGCAAATGAACGAATGAAAGCCGTGTTATTCGAAAAGCTTCTTATTGGAGAAATTACGGATTATAAAGAGTTGTTACGGGAATTGAAATTATTGAATATTTATGTGCAGGAAAGTTACCATATCGCTTATATTTCCTTTAACTACAAAGATAAATCAAGTGATGACAATTTACAGATGTTTGTAAAAGTGTATCGTGAAATCGTGAACTTCTTTAAAAATCTAAATCTGGAAGTACTAATTGTTCAACGAGGTCAAGGGGTTTTATGCTTTGTTCCGCTTGCTTTTGATGACCCACTATTGGACGGGGCGCCAGAAAAATTTCTGCATTCAATCGATAAGTATCAGGATTCGATTATTTGCCGTGTCGGTATAAGTTCAACAACCAATACATTGGAATGTCTCAATCAATCAATTAAAGAGGCAATCATTGCTGAAAGAATGGCCACTGCCAATGAAACGGTCAGTCATTTTGAGGATATCGGCATACTTGGGGCATTATTATATACGGAACATCATCAATTACTTAGAAGTATAGTAGAAAGAGATCTTCTGGAAATTCTCCCTCAAGAGGACTTGATGCATACTCTTTATTATTTTTTAGATAATGGCGGTAATTTGGAGAAGACAGCCAAGTTAACGAATTTATCTGTCGGAGGGGTCAGGTATCGTTTGCAAAATATAAAGGAGTTATTACAAATCGATTTACGTTGTCCTAAAATCCGATTTCAGCTTTTGTTAAATTTAAAAGTACTTAAAGTATTAAATCTCCCCGCAATTTAAATTAGTATTTATAGATCATTTAACGACTAAATCAGGTCGTTAAGTAATTTTTTTATTGTGAAACTAACATTAGCTGTTAGTGAAAACAAAAATTTTAGACAGGAACTGCAATATGTGAAAACGCTTTCCTCAATTACACTAATGCTAACAAATCAAAGGGGGTTATAAGTTATGTATACTGGTAAAAGTTACTTGGAAAGCCTAAATGATGGTCGTGTTGTTTATTTAAATGGTGAAAAGATTGATAATGTCGTAGAACATCCCGCCTATGAAAATTCTGCAAAATCATATTCACGTCTTTATGATTCATTGCATGATCCGGAAAAACAGTCAATATTAACAGGAATTAATGAGTATGGTGACCGTACACATAAATTTTTTATAACTCCAAAGAATGCGGACGATTTATTAGGAGCGCGTGATGCTATTGCAGAATGGTCTAAATTAAATTTTGGGTTTATGGGCCGCACACCTGATTACAAAGCTTCGTTCCTCGGACATTTAAATGCCTACTCAGACTACTATGTAGGTTTTGAAGATAATGCAAAAGCATGGTATCGAAAAGCATCGAAAGAGCTACCATTTGTCAATCATACGGTCATCAACCCACAAATGGATCGTTCAAAACCATTGCATGAAAATAAAGACGTTTTCGTTCGTGTAGTGAAAGAAAGAGATGATGGGATTATCGTAAAAGGGGCAAAAATGGTAGGGACATCCGCTGCGTTGACTCATTATAATTTTGTCGCTAACTACGGACCTAAATCCCTTGGTGATGGAGATGTAAGTCATGCGTTGATTTTCTTATTGCCAATGAATGCGCCGGGATTAAAAATGATCAGTCGTCAATCATATGAGTTTAGTGCTAAAGTAAACGGTTCTCCATTCGACTATCCTTTATCAAGCCGTTTTGATGAAAATGATGCGGTTATTGTTTTGGATAATGTATTTATTCCATGGGAAGATGTTCTGGCTTATAAAAATGTAGAAGTCTCTAACAATTTCGTGCCGGCCACACATTTCGTCAATCGCTTCAGCTTCCACGGGTGTACGCGTTTAGGTGTTAAGCTGGACTTTATGTTAGGACTAATTTTAAAAGCAACGGAGTCTTCTGGTACGCATCAATTTAGAGGTGTTCAAGCAAATATAGGAGAAATAGTTGCGATGCGAAATATGATTTGGTCATTATCTACAGCTATGGCGACAAACCCTGATATAGGTATGAGCGGAATTGCTGTTCCTAATGGTGAAGCTGCCAGTGCATATCGCGTCCTTGCACCGGAAGTATGGGTAAAGGTCGTTCATATTTTCGAACAAGTAGTTGCGGGAGGTCTAATTCAGCTACCGTCAAGTGCTGCTGATTTCAATAACCCTGAAATTCGTCCTTACTTAGATGAATATTATCGCGGCTCAGGTGTAGATGCTGAATCACGTGTGAAATTATTGAAAATGGTATGGGATGCAATCGGGTCTGAGTTTGGTGGGCGCCATGAATTATACGAAGTGAACTATGCAGGCAACCATGAAAACATTCGACTGGAAGCGTTATACCATGGTATGGCTACTGGGAATGTGGATTATTTCAAATCTGTCGTGGACAGTGCGATGTCTGACTACGATTTAAATGGATGGACGAACCCGGTCTGGAAAACAAAATCAAACGTTACAATATAAGAGGAAAAGAGGGGAACTTGATGACAGCACTTTCATTTAGACAAGCAATGGGACAATTTGCAACAGGTGTCACGGTTATTACTACTTTAAATGATGCAGAGCCACATGGAATGACTGCAAATGGTTTTATGTCAATTTCACTCGATCCTGAATTGGTCGCAATTTCAATCGGACATAAGGCAGCAACATTAAATAAAATCAAAGCGTCAAATATTTTCGGCGTTAGTATTTTACAGTCTGAACAAATCGACATTTCCAAAAGATTCGCAGGTCAAATTGAAGTAGAAAGTACTTTTGAGTTTGAGTATGTCGACAATTTTCCACTTATCCCTAATTCGATCATGCGCACAGTTTGTGAAGTAGTTGAACAAATCGAGGCAGGCGATCATACAATCTTTTTAGGCAAGCCGAAGTTAATTGAAGTTAATGAAGGCAATCCGCTATTATTTTATCAAGGGAAATATCGGGAAGTTGAAGAGCTGGAAGTAATTCAAAAAGCTTAAATCTTATTAAAGTGAAGAAAGGCTCCAAACGTTCGAAGGTTCCAAAGCTGAGGCTGGGATTTTGAATGATTGGAGTTTTTTGATTTTCCGTTTATATAGCAGGTGGTTTAATGATAGTGAGAAGAGATGTAGTTTGATTTTTTAACAGTTTTATTCTTCGTAAGGAGAGGGAGCATGAGATTTTCCGGCTGGTTTTAGTATTTATTTCGTGGACATTTAAATAAGAAGAAAGTAGGGTGAAATAAAAAAGATAAAAAAAGTTATTTAAAACTGTTGACGTTTAATAGAATAGGATGTATAGTTATACAAGTCGCCGGGAGTTACCGAGACAAACGAAACAAAATGAACCTTGAAAACTGAACAAGCAACGTTAATGAAACAAGCTTCTTAAATGAAGCAAACAATAGATTTCAACTTCTAACGGAGTTGG
>NZ_JCAXEX010000004.1:0-199443 GCF_059758555.1 Solibacillus sp. GQ1
TCAACTTCGTTAGAAGTTGATATCTATTGTTTACTTCATTTAAGAAGCTTGTTTCATTAACGTTGCTTGTTCAGTTTTCAAGGTTCATTTTGTTTCGTTGTCGTTTTAGCGACTTCTCTAATTTAACATCTCTGTTTCTTTTTGTCAACAACTTTTTTCGGAAAAGTTTTTTGAAAGAAATTCGAGAAAGTAATTTAGTTTTTTTCAAGTACGTCTTAGCGACATTTAATATATTACAATACTTTCAATGTTTTCGTCAACACTTTTTTAAAAATAATTTCAGAGCGTTTATAAACGCTCTGCTTAATATACTATAACCCATACTCAGATTCAATATAAAGTCTGTCTACATAATAGTTCCTGTGGAATATCACTTCGTTTTTAGCAATAACAGTATCCACCAGAATTAACTCTTTTTCAATTAAGTATTCAACAAACACTTCCAAGTCTACAGAGTAATAACTCAGCTCAGGATGATCATGCAATTGCTGAATCGTCCATGAAGGTTGTGCAAGCATTGTTTCCAAAATATGTTGCGCCCCATCCGTAGTTCTGGAATTGATTAAAAACTCACCGGCTAAAAACAATAACTCCAGACGCTTCTCAAGACTTTCGTTACTCATAATCAATTCTTCATATAATTTATAAATTGCTGGATCATTACGTTTTACCTGAGCCCAAACAGTCACTTCAGGATAATGCCCACTATCGATAATCGATAATCTTCCTAAATGATGCAATGAAGCAACTACATGATTGTACGCATCTAAAAAATGACCATCTTCAAATAATTCTTTTCCTTCTTTATAACGACGGATTAACTTGGCAAACTGGATACCTGTTTTTAATTTACGACCGAAGAATGGAAACTCTTGTAATTCAGAACGTAGTTTATATAGAAACTCATTGCGGTCAAACATAATTTTACCGTGGAAAAGCCAATCAACCAACCGCTTATTCGAACCAATGAAAATCCATTTACGCAACCGTTCCTCCGTTAAAATATGCATCACCATTTTCGTTTCACCATATGAATAGTGTTTCGAATAAATAGGCTTATCACTTTCTTTTACAATAATTAAAAGAACCGAATCAAATGTATCGGTCATATTCTCAGCACCTTCACGCTTGTTTATCAATATTACTCCGAGCGTTTCCGGCTGACTTGCACGTTCCTGATAAATCGGTCTTAAAATATGTTCCATTGTTATCCCCCTATAAAGTTTACCTTCTATATAATGTCATTGTAGATGCTATAAGATAAATTAACTAGTATTACATCGATAAACTTTCAACCATGATGAAAGTCCATCATTTCCTTAAAACAAATAATAGAAATCCCGTTATTTTTTCTTTCGCCATTCATTTATAAAAACCCTTCATTTTAACATTTTTAAATAGTATTATGGGATATATACAAGCCGCCTAATTCTTTCCTGTCTACTAATTTATATCCAATTTATGTTATAGTATATTTTAGATTAGGAGGCAATTGAAATGAAAAAATATAATAGTAAAATTAATAAGATCCGCTCTTTTGCATTATCCCTTATTTTCATCGGCTTCGTTATTATGTATGGTGCAATCTTTTTCAAAAATAATCAAATACTTGTATTAATCTTCATGACAATTGGACTTCTTTGCATCATCGGCAGTACAGCTGTATACGGCTGGATAGGATTGTTGTCTACAAAGGCTGTGCAAGTCGTCTGTCCGGAATGCGGGAAATGGACAAAGATTTTAGGTCGTGTGGATATTTGCATGTATTGCAATGAACCGCTTACTTTAGATCCTGCATTGGAAGGAAAAGAATTCAATCAAGAGTACAATAAAAATTAATTGTTCGACAGTACTGGAGTAAAGGTGATTAAACTTTTGCTCCAGTTTTTTATATAAAAAAACCTAGCAACAACCGTTACTAGGTTAAATATTATTGAACTTTTGTTGCACCGACTGCTACACAGTCAGGACATGTACCATAGACTTCTAAACGGTGCGAATTAACTTGAAAGCCTGTTACTTGCGAAGCAAACTGCTCCACTTCATTTAATCCGGGATAGTGGAAGTCTACAATTTTACCGCAGCCATCACAGATCATGTGATAATGGTCGCCAGTTACGAAATCAAAACGACTCGCTGCATCCCCATAAGTAAGCTCTTTTACTAAGCCTACTTCACGAAAGACACGTAAATTATTATAAACTGTTGCTACACTCATATTAGGAAACTTATCGCAAAGCGCCTTGTATATATCATCAGCAGTTGGGTGAATCATACTTTGAATTAAATATTCCAAAATCGCATGACGCTGAGGAGTAATTCGTACACCAGTAGTCTTTAACGTGTCCAGCGCATCCTTTAAATGCAATTCAGACATCGTCATGCACCCCTTTTCATACATATTATTAATTTGTAATCGTTATAATTAGTGTAGCGAATTTGTCCATGCGTTGTCAACAATTGCTTATTCCAATTGAATTAAAAGTATTGGGTAGAAAAGCTAATTGAAAATGAAAGCGATTAAAGGCTTATTCTTTCATATAGCATTCTCAATTAGTACCCTCTAAGAATATCCATTTTATTTTCTAAGTCACGTTCCCCATTGAGCCATTTTTCCAGACTTGGTTTGAAAATATCCAGACTGCGCTCTACATAACGTGATGAATGACTCGAAAAATGTGGTGATAATGTAACATTGTTCAAGTCCCATAGCAGGCTGTCTGCCGGTAATGGCTCGATCTCATAGACATCCAATACGGCATGCTCTATCAGCTCGTCTTGTAAAACGCCGACAAGAGTATCCGTTTCCACTAAGTCACCTCTTCCGAAATTCATAAAGATGGCTGAACTCTTCATCAGCTCAAAATGCTCGCGAGTCAGCATATGCTTCGTTTCCTTAGTAGACGGCAGCATCGAAAGAACAATATCTGCTTTCGGTAACTGCTCTTTTAAATCATCCAGCTTATATGTTTCATTCATATACGGCGCTTCGTTGCCTGAGCGATTGCAGCCAATTGTATGCACATCAAATGCCTGCAAAATACGTCCTACTTCTCCGCCGATTGCACCCGGACCGATAATCAATGCTGTACTTCCATTTAGCTCTGTCGGACGCGCCTTTTTATTCCATTCTTTCTTCTGTTGCTGCTCATAAATAAACGGTAATACACGTTTCAATGATAAAATATGAGCTAAAATCGATTCAGTCATCGGCTTCTTATGTATCCCGCGAACATTCGAAACGAGTATATTACGTTTCGCGATCGCTTCTGCCGGCATCTTCTCGATTCCTGCAGATGCAACGAAAATCCATTGCAATTTGTCTGCATGCTGTAAATGTTCTTCCTTTAAATCTTCCCCATAAGTTACTAAAATTTCGGATTGTGCAAGTTTCTCCACATCCAACTTCTTATCAAATAAAAAATCTACCTGAGGAAACTGTGCTAAAAGCGGCTGTTTTAAATCTTCGCGTGGTTCAAATGTAAAATAAATCGTTACCATTGTCATTCCCCTTTGCGCACCTATTAATTCGTGCGATTTTTTAAATAGTTTAACACATCTTCAATATGATTTTTTACCCGTACTTTGCGCCACTCCTTTTCAACGATACCCTCTTCATTAATTAAAAACGTTGAACGTTCAATACCCATATACTCTTTTCCGAAGTTTTTCTTCAGTGTCCATACACCATATTTCTCAGCAACTTCATGATTCTCATCCACTAATAATGAAAACGGCAATCCGTGCTTTTCAATAAACTTTGTATGCTTCGCTGCATCATCCAAACTTACACCTAAAATTACAGCATTCAAATCTGAAAAATCTTCATATTTATCGCGGAAGTCGCAAGCCTGTGTTGTACAGCCCGGTGTTAAATCTTTTGGATAAAAATAAAGAATAACGTTTTTGCCTTTATACTCTTCCAGCGAAATCATTTTCCCCTCTTCGTTTTGCAATTCAAATACTGGTGCTTGTAAATTTTCTAATGTCATGTCTATTCCTCCAAAATTTTCTTCTATGATACAAAACAATGCCCGATGCTTCAATTTCTTTGGCGTTCCCTTTCATTACATACTACAATAGATATGAAATCATTTCATGTAACCTATTTTGGAGGAATAAATTATGAATCATACTAAATCTGAACAGCTTCATGCAGAAGCACTCGAACATATCGTTGGCGGGGTAAATAGTCCATCCCGTTCTTATAAAGCAGTAGGCGGCGGTGCACCTGTTGTCATGGTCCGCGGTAAAGGAGCATACTTTTGGGATGTGGACGGTAATCGCTACATCGATTATTTAGCAGCCTATGGACCGATTGTTACGGGGCATGGTCATCCGCATATCGCAAAAGCCATTGCACATGCAGCAGAAACAGGGGTATTATTCGGTACACCGACAGAGCATGAAATCAAATTCGCAAAAATGTTAAAAGAAGCTATTCCTACATTGGATAAAGTACGTTTTAACAACTCAGGTACAGAAGCCGTGATGACATGTGTACGTGTGGCACGCGCATTTACAGGCCGCACAAAAATCATTAAATTCGCCGGCTGCTATCACGGTCACTTCGACCAAGTACTTGTTGCCGCGGGATCAGGTCCTGCAACATTAGGTTCACCTGACTCTGCCGGTGTTCCTCATGCTGTCGCAACAGAAGTAATTACCGTTCCTTTTAACAATAATGAAGAATTTACATTAGCGATGGAAAAATGGGGCAATGATGTTGCAGGGATTTTAATCGAGCCAATCGTCGGCAACTTCGGAATTGTAGAACCTCACAAAGGATTTTTGGAACATGTACATGCATTGGCAAAAGAGTATGGTGCATTAACAATTCACGATGAAGTCATTACAGCTTTCCGTTTCCACTACGGTGCAGCGCATACAATGCTTGGCTTAACTCCGGATTTAGTCGCAATGGGGAAAGTAATCGGCGGCGGTCTGCCAATCGGTGCATACGGTGGTCGTAAAGAAGTAATGGAAACAGTCGCTCCACTTGGCCCTGCATATCAGGCTGGTACGATGGCCGGTAACCCTGCAAGTATGCAAGCAGGTATTGCATGTCTAGAAGTGTTGCAGCAACCGGGGATTTATGAAGAGATGGATCGCTTAGGTGCTCTTCTTGAAGAAGGTATTTTAGCCGCTGCAAAAAAACATAATGTGACGATTACACTAAACCGTTTAAAAGGCGCATTCGCTGTTTACTTTACTGATGTCAAAGTGGAAAACTATGAGCAGGCGGAAAATACGGACGGTGAAAAGTTCGGTCGCTTCTTTAAATTAATGTTATCCCAAGGCATCAACTTAGCCCCTTCAAAATATGAAGCATGGTTCTTAACGACAGAACATACAGAAGCAGACGTGAAAGAAACGTTAAAAGCAGTAGATTACGCATTTTCTCAACTATAATAACAACTGCCGCTATACATTTTATAGCGGCTTCTCTTCATTGACTCCCTCAGAAAGGAGGAAAAGAACATGAAACTAGGTGCACGCGTTTTAAAAACGGGTGTTGCAATTGTTTTCGCCTTATTTTTAGCTCAAATACTGAATGTACCCTCACCTGTGTTTGCTGCAATTGCTGCTGTATTCGCAATCCAGCCTTCTATTTACCGCTCTTATCTTACAATTTTAGAGCAAATACAGGGTAATATAATCGGCGCTACCATTGCTGTCCTATTCGGTCTCATTTTCGGTCATCATATCGTGGCTGTCGGTATTGCCGCTATTGTCGTCCTTGGCATTATGATGAAGCTAAAGCTCGAAAAATCCGTTTCACTGGCACTCGTAACGATGATTGCCATTATGGAAGTACCGGGCGATGATTTTCTGATGTTTGGTTTAATCCGATTTAGTACTGTGATGCTGGGTGTTTTTGCTGCTTTCGTTGTCAATATGTTATTTGTACCGCCTAAATACGAAATAAAATTATTTAAAATGATTAACTCTGTCCAGGATGATATCATTCGCTGGACACGTTTAGCCGTTCGCCAGGCTAGTGAACATACTTCAACGAAAATGGCTGTAAGTAAATTGCAGTCCCGACTAAATGAAATTGATACAATGTATGGTTTTTTCAAAGAAGAACGCAGCTATTTCAAAAACCGGAAGTATGTGAAAGCCCGAAAACTGGTTATTTACCGCCAAATGTTATTAACTTCGAAAAAAAGCTATGAGTTGCTCGTTCGTCTGCATAAACATGAAAATGAGCTCGGGAAGTTACCGAGTAAATTCCAAGTAATTATTCAAGAACGTTTAGATTTCTTGCTAACCTACCACGAACAACTGTTATTGAAATATACCGGGAAGCTGAGGCCAGAACATTCAAAATGGACACGTCACGAGGAATATTTGCAAGGCAGTGAGCTAATGGAGCAGTTTATCAAACAGATCGCCCTTGCTCAGGAAGAGGCGGCAGAAGATGAGCAGTTTTCAAGCTACCATCTGCTTTATATTTTATCGCGGATATTAGATTACGAGGAAAACCTGGAGCATCTTGATACGTTGATCGTTTCTTATCGCAGCTTCCATAGTGAAGAAAAAAACCTCGACTTGGAATCAGAGTTCTACTAAATAAAAAGAAGGTGTGCATTTTTCGCACACCTTCTTTTTAACTTTTCATCTTCGGGTCAAGTGCATCCCGCAATCCGTCGCCCATAAGGTTAAAGCCGATTACAGTCAGCATAATCGCAAGTCCCGGGAAAATCATTGCCCATGGTGCGTTTAGTAAAAACATCCGCGCATCTGCGAGCATTTTCCCCCACTCAGGCTGTGGCGCTTCTGCACCAAGTCCTAAAAACCCTAGCGCTGCCGCTTCGATAATCGCTGTCGCAATCGCCAGTGTCCCCTGTACGATTACCGGAGTCATTGAGTTCGGCAAAATATGCTTCCATAATATCCGGGAGTTTTTCATACCGATTGCTCTAGCAGCATGAATATACTCTTCTTCTTTAATACTTAGAACCCGCGACCGAATCAGTCGGCCAAAGTTCGGTATATTAATAACCGCAATGGCAATTAATGCGTTTTGCAATGATGGTCCTAAAATCGATACAATGGCGATCGCCAATAAAATACTTGGAAACGCAAGCATAATATCAAAAATTCGCGAAATAATCGTATCAACCCAACGTCCATAGTACCCTGCAATAATCCCTAAAAAACTGCCGGCAACTGCAGAGATTAACACGGCCGATAAACCAACCGTTAACGAGATGCGTGCCCCATGTAAAATTCGCGAAAATATGTCGCGACCCAGATCATCTGTTCCAAACCAGAAATCAGCAGATGGAGGCTGCAGACGCATACTTAAATTTTGCTCGTTTATACCTTGTGGTGCAAATAAAGGGCCGAGTATTGCCAGAAGCACAAAGAATAACACAATTGCACTGCCGAACAGCGCAGACTTACTTTTCTTGAAATTCGTCCACGCCTCTTGCCACGGTCCTTTTACTCGTTCTTCTTCAATTCGCTGAACTTTATTTTGTATAACTTCAGCCATGCTATGCGCCTCCTCTCTAGTTGTATTTAATGCGCGAATCAATCACTGTATATAAAAGGTCAACAATCAAGTTAATCATTACGAATAAAAAGGCAACGATTAATATACCTGACTGGATGACAGGATAATCACGGAATCCTATCGCTTCGTATATATAGCGTCCAATTCCCGGCCAACTAAATATCGTTTCCGTTAAGATCGCACCGCCTAAAAGCATACCCGTTTGTAAACCGACTACTGTCAAAACAGGAATCAACGCATTTTTCAATGCATGCTTATAAACAACAACGAACATTTTCTGACCTTTTGCCCGCGCTGTACGAACAAAATCCGAACGCATTACTTCCAACATAGAGGCTCTTGTCATACGTGCAATGATCGCCGTCGGAATCGTTGCGAGTGCAATGCCAGGTAAAAATAAGTGCTTTAACACTACAATAAATTGATCAAACCGGCCTTGCCATAATGTATCAATTAAGTAAAAGTGAGTAATTGCCGTAACCGGATCCCGCACTTCTTCCCGTCCCGATGTCGGCAACCAGCCCAGCTGAATACCGAATGCCCATTGCTCCATTAAACCTAACCAGAAAATCGGCATCGAAACACCAATTAAAGCAATCACCATCGCTAAGTAATCAAACCATGAATTTTGAAACCACGCCGAAACAATCCCTGCATTTACCCCAACGATAATTGCAATAATCATCGCGAAAAATGCCAGTTCAAATGTAGCTGCTAAATAAGGCCACATTTCAGAAGAAATCGGCTGCCTTGTTCTTAATGACTCCCCCAAATCTCCCGTTACAATCCCTTTTAAGTAATCGAAATATTGAATATACCACGGATTATCTAGGCCAAGTTTCAAGCGAAGTGCTGCGATTGCATCTGCAGTAGCTTGCTGTCCTAAAATGACTTGTGCTGGATCACCGGGAATTGCACGAATAATTAGAAATACTAAAAAGGTCATCCCAAGTAATACAGGTATTAGATGCAGTAGACGTTTGCCAATGTAGTGAAGCATGCTCTTCACCCCTTTTATGAATGTATGTTTCTACTAGTTGAAAAAAGGAGAGGAATATTCCTCCCCTTTCACTTAACTTTCTATTACTCCATTGAAACGTTATGCAATTTATCAGAGCCTGTTGGGTGTGGCAAGAACCCATTCACACCTGCTTTTGCTGCAAGTAATGGTGTAGAATGTGCAAGCGGAACCCATGGAGCATCGTCATGAATGATTTCCTGTGCTTTTTTGTATAATTCATTACGCACATTTTCATCTGTTTCAGACTGTGCCTGAATTAATAGTTCATGAACTTCTTCATTAGTATAGTACGCATAGTTATTTGAACCGATATTGTCTTTGTCTAACAATGTGTAGATGAAGTTGTCTGCATCTCCATTATCACCAGTCCAGCCAAGCATGAATGCATCTGCTTCACCGTTTTTCGCTTTTTCTAAATATGTTGCCCATTCAAATGTTACGATTTTCGATGGGATTCCAACATCTTCTAAGTTTTTCTGAATAACTTCCGCCACTTTCGCTCCGTCCGGCATATAAGGACGAGGTACCGGCATTGCCCATAACTCAATTTCTTTTCCGTCATAGCCAGCTTCAGCTAATAATGATTTCGCTTTTTCTGGATCATAAGGGTATGGAGAAATTGCATCATTGTAACCGCTAATTGATGATGGCATCGGGTTTGCCGCCACTTCTGCACGTCCTTCAAAGAACGCATCAACAATCGCCTGTTTATCGATTGCATAGTTTACTGCTTGACGTACCAATTTGTTATCAAACGGTGCGCGTGTATTCGTTAAACCTAAATAGCCAATGTTCATTGATGGACGTTCAATCAGTTGTAACGTCGAATCACCTTCTACTGTTTTACCGTCTGAAGGGTTAATACCATCTGCTAAATCGATATTGCCTGCCATTAATTCATTTAAACGAGCAGAGTTATCCGGAATTGAACGGAAGATAACTTTATCTAATTTCGGGAAACCTTCTTGCCAGTAGTCCTCAAACTTCTCAATCGTGATTGAGTCATTACGTTTCCATTCTGTGAATTTAAATGGACCTGTACCTACAGGGTTATCGCCGAATTTATCGCCTGCTGCTTCAAATGCAGTTGGTGAACCAATTCCGAACGGGCTCATTGCCAAGTTTTTAAGGAATGGTGCCTGCGGACGAGAAAGTGTGAATACAACTGTGTAATCTCCTTCTGCCGTTACATCTTTAATAATATCTTCGCCCTCTGCTTTAAACATAGAGTTGAAATAGTAGAAATCTTCCTCTTTTCCACCTTTCCAGCGATTGATATTCTTAATTACCGCTTCTGCATTGAAGTCTGTACCGTCATGGAACTTTACACCTTCTTGAAGTTGGAATGTGTAAGTTAAACCATCTTCACTTACTTCCCATTCTTTTGCTAGTCCAGGGTTGATCGTTGTATCTTGTTCCCCGAAGTTTAGTAATGTTTCAAATAGGTTTTGTGTTACTTTGAATGATTCGCCATCTGTTACGATACCTGGATCAAGTGATACAGAATCTGCTCCACGGCCAAATACTAATACTTGAGGTGTTGAAGAACTTGAATTGTCTGTCGTACTGCTGTCTGTATTTGAACTTGAATCGTTGCTTGGTTCTGATGATGACGTTTCTGCATCGTCAGCACCACAAGCAGCTAAAAATAATGACATTATTAATAGCATCATAAGACTTACTAAATACAATTTACCTTTCCTCAATAAAAAAACCCCCTAGACTTTTTAATCTATTATCATTGTGGCGTTTCATATAAATGGCACGCAACAGAATGACCTGGTTTAACTTGCTGGAGCATCGGAATTACTTGCTTGCACTTATCCATCGCAAAAGGACAGCGTGTATGGAATGTGCATCCTGTCGGCGGGTTTGACGGGCTCGGTATATCACCTTTCAGCAATAGCTGTTCCCTCTCAAACTGCGGATCTGGAATTGGTACAGCCGATAATAGCGCCTGTGTATAAGGATGTAATGGCTCATGATATAACGATTCGCTTTCCGCAATTTCGACAAGCCTGCCTAAGTACATCACGCCTACCCGGTCACTAATATGTCGCACAACCCCTAAATCATGGGCGATAAATATATATGTTAGTTTCAAATCTTCCTGCAACCGCTGCATTAAATTTAAAACTTGTGCTTGAATGGATACATCCAGTGCAGATACCGGTTCATCTGCAATAATCAATTTCGGATTTGTCATTAAGGCTCTGGCGATACCGATTCGCTGTCTTTGTCCGCCGCTAAACTGATGAGGATAGCGTTTCGCATGATAGGAGCTCAAACCGACGATTTCCAAGTATTCATGTACTTTCTTTTTGCGTTCCTTTGCATTTCCAATCCCGTGTACAATCAACGGTTCCTCTAATATTTTTTCAACCGTATGTCTTGGATTTAATGAGGCATACGGATCCTGAAACACCATTTGAATCTCTCTCCGGACTTTTCGCATTTGTTCGTTATTTAACTTTGTGAGCTCTACGCCATCAAATGTCACCTGGCCTTCTGTTGGTTCATGCAATCGCATAATTGCCCGGCCCGTAGTAGATTTCCCGCAACCGGATTCTCCGACAATGCCTAATGTTTCCCCTTCATAAAGCTCAAACGAAACGTCATCTACAGCCTTCACATCACCGACATGACGTGCAAACATCCCATGCCTGATCGGAAAATATTTTTTCAGATTGTCAACTTTCAGCAGCACTTTCGACATGTGTAACTCCCCCTTCTTCCATATCCAATAAGAAGCATCTTGCTTTATGTGTACCGGACGATTCATATAGCGGAGGATTATTTGTTAAACAACGATCGAATGCATATTCACAACGTGCTGCAAAACGGCAGCCTTCCAAAATGGAACCTGGTTTCGGGACATTTCCAGGAATCGAATAAAGCGTATCCTTTTTATAACGCATATCCGGAACTGACTGGATAAGCCCTTTCGTATAAGGATGCTGCGGGTTTCTAAATATTTCATTAACCGGTGCCTCTTCTACGATTTGCCCCGCATACATAACAATGACGCGCTCACAAGTTTCTGCAACAACACCTAAATCATGTGTGATGAGTAAAACAGCAGTATTCAGCCGTTCATTTAAATCCCGCATTAACTTTAAAATTTGGGCTTGGATTGTTACATCGAGGGCTGTTGTCGGTTCATCGGCAATAAGCACTTTCGGATTGCATACAAGAGCCATCGCTATCATTACACGTTGCCGCATTCCGCCCGACAGCTGGTGTGGATAGTCTTTCAGCAACTGTTCCGCGCGCGGCAAACCGACCAGCTTCATGATTTCCACCGCCCGGGCACTCGCTTCTTTTTTCGACCATTTCGGATGATGGATTCGAATCGCTTCGATTAATTGATTTCCGATCGTAAACAACGGATTCAGCGAAGTCATCGGCTCCTGAAATATCATTGCGATTTCATTGCCTCGAATTTTGCGCATTTGCTTATCTGAAAGCTTTGAAATATCTTGCCCTTTCAATAAAATTTCCCCATTTGTAATTTTTCCGGGAGGACTCGGTACGAGGCCCATAATAGAGAGGGAAGTAACACTTTTACCACAGCCGGACTCCCCTACGATGGCGAGAATTTCCCCTTCATGAATTGAAAAGCTTATTCGATCGACAGCTGCAACCTTTCCACTGTCTGAAAAAAATGTCGTTTCTAACTCTCTCACTTCAAGCACAGCTTTTCGACTCATTTAACCACCCCAATATTCTGAAGATTAAAAGTATTTGAAAATATGATATTATAACATCTAGTAATTTACAACATTATCGTAAAAAAATGTAATTTTAAATATACATAAAAAAAGTGACCATGCTGATTTATCTCAACATAGTCACTTAGTTTTAATCTAATTTTTGTACTTGGAATAAGTTATAATATGCTCCTTGTTGCTCCATTAGTCGTTGATGATTGCCGGATTCTATAACTTCTCCGTGTTCAATAACGATAATGTTGTCAGCGTGGGTAATTGTAGACAGGCGGTGAGCAATAATGATTGTCGTCCGCTCATGTGCTAAACGGTCAAGCGAGTCTTGAATTAGTGCTTCACTTTCCAGATCGAGTGCAGAAGTCGCCTCATCCAATACTAGAATTGGCGGATTTTTTAGAAATACTCGTGCAATTGCTACACGCTGCTTCTGCCCGCCTGAAAGTTTGACACCACGTTCTCCTACTTTCGTGTCATAACCTTCTGGTAATCCCATAATAAAGTCATGGGCATTCGCCGCTTTGGCAGCAGCAACTATTTCCTCATCTGTCGCATGCGGATTTCCCATTAAAATATTCTGCTTCACTGAATCACTAAACAAAATATTATCCTGTAATACTATCCCGATTTGCGAGCGTAATGATTCAATCGTAACATCTTTAACGTTTTGATCATCAATTTTTACCGCTCCCTCCGTCACATCATAGAAGCGCGGAATCAAACTGACGATTGTTGATTTCCCCCCGCCGCTCATACCTACAAAGGCAACAGTTTGTCCAGGTTCAATCGTGAAATCAACTTCATTTAAAATCGTGTTTCCATCTTTATCATACTTGAATGTAACATGATCAAATTGAAGCTTCCCTTTTGCTGCGGGTAACACCATTGCGTTAGGCTTGTCTTGAACTTCATATTTCTCATCCATCAGTTCAAACATTCGGTCCATTGAGGCAATTGACTGAGTCAATGTTGTCGATGAACTCACCAAACGACGAAGCGGACCATACAAGCGTTCAATATAAGCATAAAATGCGACTAGTACACCGATGGATAGGTCACCTTGTAAAAACTGATAACCTGCAAAGCCAATCACGATCAGCGGTGCCATATCCGTAATGGTATTAACGACAGCAAAAGATTTTGCATTCCAGCGTGAATGGTCCAGCGCTTTATTAAGAAACTCCCCATTCGTTTCATCGAAAATCTTCTGTTCATGCTTTTCCAATGTAAAACTTTTAATAATGCTCATACCGGCAACACGCTCATGTAAATAACTTTGAACGCCCGCCAAAGCCTGTGAGCGTTCCTTCGTTAAGCTACGAAGTCTCCCGAAGAAATACTTTACACTAAATGCGTAAAAAGGTAGTGCTATAAGCGACACAAGCGTCAACTTTACATCCATTGCAAACATAACACCGATTACGATTAAAATAGTGGCCAAATCGAGCCATAAGTTCATTAATCCGGTCATAACAAAGTTTTTCGTCTGCTCAACATCATTGATGACTCGCGAAATTACTTCTCCGGCCCGCGTATTCGCATAATACTTTAAGCTTAACTTTTGTAAGTGGCCATACAATTCCTTACGAATATCAAATAGAATATTGTTACTCAAGTTTTGCGCAAAGTATTGGCGGTAATATTCGATTGGTGGTCGAATAACAAAAAACAATACGAGTGCAATACCGATCCATGTAAATAATTGGCTTGTTTTTTCTTCTGTAGACATACCATCCTTTAGTAATATATCATCGATAATTATTTGCAGGAGCCATGGTAAAAATAACGGAATCGCAAATTTAAGTATGCCGATTACGATCGTTAAAAATAAAAGCATTTTATACGGCTTGACGAACCGCATATAACGTTTAATACTATCCAATGCAAAAAACACTTCCCCTCAGAAATTTTGCAACAGCAATTATCATATCATAATTCCCCATTAAGCATTTACACATGTACTTTACCCAAAAGAAAAACACAAGCAACCTAAAAAGTTACTTGTGTCTCATCTACTCTTTATTTGCCTGAATTTCACTCAATAAGATATACCGATTTGTCCAAGACTCTATGAAGTCCGGAGCGAATGGTCCACGACGTTGTTCAATCCAGCTTACCAATGTTTTTACATTCCGCTGTAAAATTTTATCTATGACTTCGGGGTAGTTCATTTCCAACCTGTGCTGCTCATATTCATCTTCATCCAATAATGCATGACTCATATCAGGAAACACTTTTACGTCCAAATCATAGTCAATATATTTTAAGCAGTTGTTATCAAACACAAACGGTGAACTGATGTTGCAATAGTAATACACCCCGTCATCCCGCAACATACAAATAATATTGAACCAATGCTCTGCATGAAAGTAACAAATCGAGGGCTCACGTGTCAGCCAGGTGCGACCGTCTGATTCAGTAACAAGTGTTTTTTCATTTGCACCGATTATAATATTTTTTGTTGCTTTTAATACCATCGTTTCTTGCCAGACACGGTGGATATTACCATTGTGCTTATAACTATGTATTTGGATTTTTTCTCCTTCAACCGGTAATGCCATCATAAAGCCCACCTTTTCGTCTTAGCTAAAAATTCTAGCAGTCTTTATTGTATTATAACAATGCTTTGGCAAAACTTGTAGTTCGAATGCAATTATTTTCAATTTTGCGTGAAAATTATTGCGAATCCTTAATAGTTGCACATATTAAAACAAAGTATCAATAAGTTCAGCTTCTTATATGATTTCCCTGCTCTTTCTTTTTAAAACAAAAAAAGATGTTCTGAAAGTTTGCACTTTCAGAACATCTTTCTGCACTTCATTAGAAGTTGTTGTTGTTACGCTTCGCGAATTGTGCGTTACGTTGCTCTTGTTCGCGTTGCTGTTTTTGGTTTTGTTGTTGAACTTCGTTGAAGTTTTGATCTTGACCAAATTCTTCAAGGTTGTTGTTTTGGCGATTATTTTGTTTTTGATTTTGGTTTTGGTTTTGGTTTTGCTGGTTGAACTCGTTGAAGTTTAGTTCTTGACCAAACTCTTCAAAGTTGTTTTGTTGGTTGTTGCGTTGGTTTTGGTTTTGGTTTTGTTGATTATTACGGTTTTGCTGATTATTACGGTTTTGGTTTTGTTCATTGCGACTCATCTTGTATCACCTCCATGACCTTTATTGTGGTCTGGTGATAAAAGAATTATGCATTTATTTTTCCCCAGATTTTTAACATCGGTACAGGCATCGGTAATTTAGCAATTTGCTCTTTTGTAAAGAAAGCCATATTTTCCTGTTTGCCATTCACTTCAGCTACATCGACTAAATAGCTGTCAATATGCCATTTCAAATGTGAAAACACATGTTTGAAACTTAAAATCGGTTCTTTAAAATTGTGCTCCAAAGTTACGTTATATTGTTTTTCCACTTTGGTTAAACTATTTTCATCTGACTGGCGTTCAATCATAATAAACTGCCACATATTTGCGAGCAGACCATCTTCAGGACGCTTCTCCATTAAAAAACGACCTTCTTTATCACGAATAATATAAACATCATATTCAATATTTTTTGTTTTCAGCTTTTTGGATTTAACCGGTAAGCTGGATGGGTCTCCTTCATGGAATGCTGTGCAATAATCACGCACTGGACATAATAAGCATTTCGGTGAAGTCGGTGTACAAATTAATGCTCCAAGCTCCATCAGTCCTTGATTGAACGCAGAGGTATTTTCTGGATCAATTAGCTCCGTTACCGCTTGTTCAAAAATTTTCTTTGTTTTCGGCAAAGCGATATCAGCATCTATATTTAATACACGACTTAGTACACGCATAACATTTCCATCTACAGCATGCTCCGGCTTTCCGTAAGCAATACTTAATATTGCTCCTGCTGTATATGGTCCAACACCTTTCAGCTTTGAAATGTCAACGCGGTTATCCGGTACTTTTCCACCGTACACTTCGACTACTTCCCGGACACCTGCTTGTAAATTACGGACACGGGAATAATAACCTAAACCTTCCCACATTTTAAGCAACTCTTCTTCCGGGGAATAGGCTAAACTTTCCGCTGTAGGGTATTTTTCTATAAAACGGTTGTAGTATGGGATGACTGTATCAACTCTTGTTTGCTGCAGCATTACTTCAGACACCCATATTTGATACGGTTCTTTCGTCCGACGCCAAGGCAAATCTCGTTGTTCTTCCAAAAACCATTGTACTAAAGCCTGGCGAAATTGTTTTGTATATGGATAGTTCACATTGTCCTCCAAAAATTCGATTTTATTTCCTTCAAAAAGGGTATATTATAATGTGGATACTATTGCTAAATTTTTCCGTTCTCGAACGGTTTTAAGATCGAGGGGTTGATACATTTGGATTCAGGCACACATTTCGTCATGGGGATTGCTATCGGAGGCCTAGCACTTGTAGACCCGACTGTCGCAAGTCATTCCATGACCTTTACGGCTGTAATGGCTGGAACGATTATCGGACAACAGGCACCGGATATTGATACGGTTTTAAAACTTCGTAATAATGCGGTTTATATACGACATCACCGAGGGATTACACATTCAATACCTGCCGTTTTACTATGGCCTCTATTAATAACAGGTGTACTCGCTCTTATTTTACCTGATGTCCATCTATTCAATGTTTGGCTATGGACACAGATCGCCGTATTCTTACATGTGTTTGTAGATATTTTCAATGCATACGGCACACAGGCATTGCGCCCGTTTTCAAAAAAGTGGGTTGCACTCGGTGTTATTAATACATTTGATCCAATTATATTCACCATGCACTGTATCGGTATTTTACTTTGGTTATTAGGGACAGAACCTGTCCTCACATTTACGGTCATGTACATTATTATTTTCTTCTATTATATTTTACGTTTTGCTCTTCAAAAGGCGGTTAAAACTGCTGTTCATCATGAACTGCAGGACGAAGAATTTGTAATTGTTGCTCCGACAATGCGTTTTTTCCATTGGAAAGTTGCCGCAAAATCTAAAACGCACTTTTATGTTGGTCGTGCCTATCGCCGATCCGTCAATATTTACGATAAGTTCGAAATTGAGCCTATCCCAAAAACGGAGCTCGTTGAAAAAGCGATGAAAGATCCAAACTTAGATGCTTTTTTATCATTTTCACCACTTTACCGGTGGGAAATTTCAGAGCTTGAAAGCGGCGTAACAGAACTGCGTTTAATCGATTTACGCTACCGCAGTAACGATCGCTATCCTTTCGTTGCAGTCGCCCATTTAGATGACGAGCTTAACATTGTCAATTCTTATACCGGCTGGATTTTCACAGAAGAAAAATTGCAGAAACGACTGCAAATAGGAGCCGGCAATGACTGAATAAAAGACGGAAAACCACCAGCCACAACTGGTGGTTTTATGTTGCAATCAGCAAAGAAGCTACACAATTGCTGAATGGTTTTAATTCAACGTATCATCACTGTCATTTAAAAGTTGCGCATATTTCGGGTTTTGTGCCGCAAATAAATGAAGCTTATCCCCATAGCTTTCAATCAACTGGCTCACTAATTTAGATGTATATTCCGCGCCGCGGTAATCCGCACCGGCTTTGGCAGAAGTCGACTCGAAATCACTGCATAATAATTCCACCCATGTACGTGCACGACCTGCCGGTAATTTAGGATTTTTCGCTAATAATTGTTCTGTTAATCTTTGATACAATTCTTCCATGCTACTTCCCTTCTTTCATTGGACGTAATATAGAAACTGGTAATGCTTCTTCAAATCGTTCCGACCCTAATCGGTGTCCCCATGCAAAGCGACCTTTTAAATAATCTACTTGGAAAAATTCACCTGGCGATCCGTTCAGACGATAGATTTCACCCGGAATAATTGTTGAAAGATCAACTAAAAACGCTTCCGCCATCAATGCTTTACGCTCATAGACCGCATACTCATTCACAATCCCCAATTGCTCTGCTTTTCTTGCACGTTCACGTAAGTTTGCAATTTCCTGACGCAATTCCTGTTCAGTCATTGAACTATATGTTAATTCATTCATTTTGTTGTTGCTCCTTCTGTTCAATATATTCATTAATTTTCTCTATTGGAAAGCCCTTTTGATAAAGTGCCTGTTTAACTTTTTGCCGAAGATCAGATCCTGTTAATTTGGCTGCATATTTACGCCAAATTTTATCACCTTGAGCTTCTATTAACTCGGACCATTCATCTTCGTCCCGTTCCAATGTAATCTGGCCGAGTATTTCTTTAACAATCTCATAGGAATAACCTTTACGCAACAGCACATCCTGAATTTTCTGCTTCACTTGTGCCGGAGTTTTTTTTGTATTGGACCGCACGGCTTTTTCCGCTAATTCCATTGCAAGCTTTAACTGTTCCTCATGTTCAAATGTCGCCAATACTTTTTGCTGCAAATTTTTATCAATCCCTTTTTGCATCAGGTCTTGGCGAATAGCAGCCGGCCCTTTTTTTGTCGTACGCTTTCTCGTTTCAAGCAGTGCTTTTGAATAACTTTCATCATTTAAAAAGCCTAAGCCCGTTAATTTATGAATAGCTTCCTGTACAACTGCCTCCCCATGTCCCGCTTTCAGGAGTTTGGATTTCACTTCATGTTCACTACGCATTTGGAAACTTAAAAAGTTTAGCGCTTTGTTAAACGCTTTTGCAATTTCATCTTCATATTGTATTTCATCTATTTCCATCTGCTCAAGTACTTTGCCTTTTTGCAGACCGAACTTAATAAGTGTGCCTTCATCAACGGCAAAAGCATATTTTTCGTTCAAGTATATATTGTAGCGCTCTTGATTGTTTTTTTGACGACCAATTTTTGTAATGATCTGAACTTGCACCGTGTACACCTCACAATAACAATGTACATTCTAGTATACATCTTTTTACTTATAGTTTCATGGAACGGTATACTAATAGGGACAAAAAGAAATAAAGGCGGTGTTTGTTATAAAAGTTGCAATTGCAGGCGGTACAGGAATGGTTGGCAGGAGATTGAGTAAGCTATTACTTGAACATGGTCACGAAGTCATAATTTTGACGCGTGGAGAGCAACAAAATGAAGATAACATCTACTATGTGCAATGGTTAAACGACGACTCGACACCGGAGCGTTATGTTGAAAATACGGATGCATTTGTAAATTTAGCTGGTGTCTCGCTAAATGAGGGACGATGGACAGATAAGCAAAAACAAGAAATCCTATCAAGCCGTTTGGAATCTACCGATGAAATCATCCGAATTATACAAAACGTTAAGCACAAACCGAAAGTATTCATTAATGCGAGTGCTGTTGGTATTTATCCTGTTTCCGAAACTGCTGTTTATACGGAACAGGCTACCGAAAAAGCAAGTGATTTTTTAGGGAGCGTTGTGGCACAGTGGGAAGATAAAGCAATGCAGGCTCAACAATTAGGCATCCGCACTTGTTTAACCCGTTTTGGCGTAATTTTGGAAAAAGGCGAAGGTGCACTGCCGATGATGGTATTACCTTATAAGCTTGGTGTTGGCGGAACAATCGGCTCGGGCAGGCAGTGGCTTAGCTGGATTCATGTAGAAGATGTAGCACGTGCTATACTTTATGCAATTGAAAACGATACATTATCAGGACCGATTAATTTTACAACACCAAATGTAAAACGTATGAAGCAATTTGGGCACTCAATTAGTAAAGCAATGAAGCGTCCACATTGGTTCCCGGTTCCAAGCATTGCTTTAAAGATCGCTCTTGGCGAGAAGAGTATGCTCGTACTGGAAGGTCAGCATGTATTACCCGAAAAATTGTTAAACGCAAATTTTGAATTCAAGTTTATTTCTGTGGAAGATGCAATTCGTGATCTATATGAATAAAACAATGCTTTTCACGCAACCTACCTTGTAAAAGGAGGTTGCTTTTTCATTGAAAAAACATATTTTAGGGATTAGCTTCGTGTTAGTCGCCACATTTATTTCCTTTATATCTGTATCTGTTGCAAAAGCCGAGGAATTTCATTGGGGCTTCAAGCCAAGCCGGAATGGCGCACCTGTAGAAATAGGAGAACCGCTTGAGTCTATGTTAAGTAAATACGGGGCCATTTATAAGGGCAATGAAGAAAAGAAAATTGTTTACTTAACATTCGATAACGGCTACGAAAACGGCTATACCGAAAGTATTTTAAATACTTTACGGGAAGAAAAAGCTCCAGCCACTTTCTTCTTGACCGGCCATTATTTAACGAGCGCGACCGATTTAGTAAAAACGATGGTTAAAGATGGCCATATTATCGGAAATCACTCATATGGACATCCAAATATGGCACGTTTGTCCGCAAATGAAATGAAGAAAGAATGGAAGCAGTTTGATGACAAATTAAACGAACTGACTGGCGTCAAACGGACTTATTATGCCCGACCGCCGGAAGGTATCTTTAATGAAGAAGTTCTGAAAGTCGGCAATGAAACGGGTTATCGCCATATGTTCTGGTCAATCGCTTTTAAAGACTGGCTGAAAGATGAACGACGCGGCGCAAAATATGCTTATGATGCATTGATGAACCAGCTTCATCCAGGTGCCATTATTTTAATGCATACAGTAGCGCAAGATAATGCTGAAGCGTTACCGCAATTTATTAAGGATGCTAAAGCACAAGGCTACACATTTGGCTCATTGGATGATCTGGTGCTTGAATACGAAAAAAATTTCCCCGTATTAGAAAAGTAGCGTTCCTTTCTTTTCATTGTACTTTCCGCTATACTGTACTGATGAAGAAAAGGAAGTGACTCGCACTAAATTTTGGTGCGAGTCACTCTATTTAAAGGACGTGTAAACTTGAGTGAACTAAAAATGGAAGTCGGGCAAAAGTTCCCGTTAACGATAAAACGCCTTGGCATTAATGGTGAAGGTGTCGGTTTTTATAAACGCAATGTCGTATTCGTAAAAGGTGCGATTCCTGGAGAAGAAGTAACAGTAAAATTAACAAAAGTATCACCGAAATTTGCTGAAGCAGAAATTTTGGCAATACGTAAAGCAAGCGAATTCCGTCAAGAAGCA
Source organism: Solibacillus sp. GQ1 (assembly GCF_059758555.1). Lineage (NCBI taxonomy): Bacteria > Bacillati > Bacillota > Bacilli > Caryophanales > Caryophanaceae > Solibacillus > Solibacillus sp. GQ1. The sequence goes on from NZ_JCAXEX010000004.1 coordinate 21,298, forward strand.
CCTTGCCCTGTATATTCTGAATGCGGTGGCTGTCAATTACAGCATATGACTTATGACGCGCAGTTAATGAATAAGCGTGATATCGTCGTACAAGCATTCGAAAAATACGCTAAAGAAATCGGACAAACAGCTGAAATCCGTCCAACGATCGGAATGGATAATCCGTGGCATTACCGCAACAAATCTCAGTTCCAAGTACGTAAAGAAGGCAAGCGTGTATATGCAGGTCTATTTGCTGAAGGAACAAATCAGCTTTTAAATATTAATGACTGTCTTGTACAGCACCCTGTAACTTCAAAAATTACAGTTGCTACTCGTAAAATTTTACAAAAGCTAAATATCCCGATTTATGATGGGAAAACTTTAAACGGCTTAGTTCGTACAATTGTTGTTCGTACTGGTATGCGCTCTGGCGAAACACAAGTATGTCTTGTTACAACACGACGCGAACTTCCGCATAAAGAAGAATTGATTGAACGTATTAAAAAAATTGATCCTTCAATCGTTTCTATTACACAAAACGTCAACCGCGAGAAAACATCGTTAATATTTGGTCCAGACACTTATATTTTAGATGGTAAAGACGCGATTCATGAAAAATTGGGCGAATTTGCATTTGATTTATCAACTCGTGCATTTTTCCAGCTTAACCCTGAACAAACAGTACATTTATACAATGAAATTAAAAAAGCTGCGGCACTGACAGGAAAAGAAAATGTTGTCGATGCATACTGCGGTGTTGGTACTATCGGTATGTGGCTGGCAGAAGGTGCCCGTGAAGTGCGCGGTATGGATAATGTCGATGAAGCAATTGCTGATGCGAAGTACAATGCACGTACAAACGATAACCTGCAGCATGTACGTTTCTTCCCAGGCTCTGCAGATAAATGGTTGTTCCGCTGGTCAAAAGAAGATTACCGTCCGGATGTCATTTGTGTAGATCCGCCTCGTACAGGTTTAGAGCCAGGCTTTATTAGAACTGTTTTAAAAATCAAACCAAAGCGCTTCGTCTACACATCTTGTAACCCATCAACACTAGCGCGTGATTTAAAGGAATTATCAAAGGCTTACAACGTTGAATATATTCAACCAGTAGACATGTTCCCTCAAACAGCACAGGTTGAATGTGTTGTGAAACTGACTTTAAAAAAATAGTAAAATCTATGCCTACACAAGAACTTTTGTGTAGGTTTTCTCTTTGGTAAAAACTTGCAAATAGACTCCAATTGACGCAATATTAAATTAAATATATTCTCGGAGGGATCTATTTGGGAAGAATCATTCATTTTGAAATTCATGTTGACGATATGGAACGCGCGAAAAATTTCTATCAAGCTGCTTTTGAATGGCGTTTTGAGGATTATAGTGAATATGCAGGCACGCCGTATTTTGGAGCCATTACTGGTGACGACCAATATCCAGGCATTAATGGTGCTTTAATGCAGCGGCAAGGCCCTTCTCCTGCAGAAGGACAAAGTGTCAATTCCGCAGTATGTACTTTAGGTGTAAGTGATTACGATGAAACCGAAGCGAAAATTTTAGCAAATGGCGGCAAAATAGCTTTGCCTAAATATGCGCTGCCAGGTATGGCTTGGCAAGGATATTTCATCGATACTGAAAATAATATTTTTGGTCTTCATCAACCAGACCCAGAAGCAAAATAATACGAAAGCGACGAACCTTTTATATAGGTTACGTCGCTTTTTTAAGAGAATCATTTTAACAGAACCTCCCCCACTTCTTTACTTTTCATGTAAAATAGAAATCGCCAGGAGGTATTAATATGAAAAACTTTCTATTTGTAGTGATCACTTTTATTATTTCTTATTGGGCGATTTCTTCTTTCGCAGGCTTCATCTTCCCAAGCAATGATGAAAATTCAGCTACTTCAGCAAGCTCACTTCAAGCTGCTGTGACATTTGGTGGTGTAAACTATTTAAATGTGTTCATCTACATAATTTTAGCAATGATTTTAACAGCGATAGTCTTTTTTTCAGTAAAAAGCAGACGTTCCAATTAAGAGAACGTCCGCTTTTTTATATAGCTAATTTTTTCGATTTGCCAAAAAAATGAATGACAACGGCTACTGTCAGAAGCATAAGCGAAATAACAAATAAAAACCCGTTACTCGGGAAAATTTCCAAATATAATCCGCCTAAAAGCGGACCAGTTAAACTGCCTAAACTGAAGAATATACCACAAAGCAAGTTCCCTGTCGGCAACAGCTCTTTCGGAGTCAAATCGGTCATATATGTGATACCGAGCGAGAACATTGAACCTACACACATACCGGCAAAAAAGAATACTGCTGCTACAAACAATTCGGAATGCTCGAAGAAGTTACCTATTAAGAAAAATATGCTTCCGGCAAACAATCCTGAAACAATGACTTTGTGACGACCAATTTTATCGCCTAATGCACCAAGCGGAAATTGCATAACAATCGCTCCGATCGAAAAGCCAGCCAAAATAACGGATACATAAGTTACATCAAAATCTTTTCGTAACGCATATACCGGGAATAAAGCATTTAAGGACGATTCTAAAAATCCATAAACAAAAGGCGGTAAAAAGGCAATCCAGCCGTACTTTATAGCGAGACTATAACGCTTGAAACCCGACTCATTCGCATCTCCTGCCAAAGCTTCCGGTTTTTCGTTTTTCACGAAAAAGATTAACGACCATGCTAATAAACATAATGCCGATGAAATAATAAACGGAAAGCTTTCCGAAATTTTAATTAACGGGACAAACAATGGGCCGACAGCAAAGCCTACACCAAAAGATATGCCGTATATTGACATGCTTTTACCTAGTTTATGTGTAGCTGTTGTTGAAGTAATCCAAGTTTGTGTTGAAAAATGCAGTGCATGATCCCCGATGCCAATTAACAGACGGAGAATAAACCAAAACATGACACTTTTCCATAATGGAAATAAAAACAGTGATATGAAAACGAGTGCCCCACCTAATAAAATAATAGGTTTATAACCATATTTACGTAATGGCTGCTCGATAAATGGCGAGATCAATAATGTACCTATGTATAAACCTGTTGCATTCAGACCATTGAGCGTTGAGGAAACGCCATCCCCTTCAAAAATTACTGAAATCAGAGGTAAAAGCATTCCTTGTGAAAATCCTGAAATTGATACAATAATAACTAAAATAGCAAACCTGCGCTGTTCATAACTCATTTCAATATTCTCCCTTATTTCATACAATTCATCGTATCACAGCTTTTGGGAGAAATAAAAATAAAAATAAACTCAAAAACCCCAGCTAACTTTATCTCTAAAAGTTAACTAGGGTTTTAAATATCACTATATTCCATTTCAATGTTGCGTAAACAGTCGTATCGGCAATTAGCCGTAAATGTTTAAACTTCCTCCTTTTCTCGAGTTTGTCTATACATGTTTTTTCCGACCATCTCCTTCTTATTTAGGTATGAGTTTACTTTATCATAACACTTCATTAATGTAAATATTCAAAATTAACAGAATGTTAAAATAATTAACAAGTACTATACAATTTCCTATTTTTTAAAGTTAATTTAATAGGTTAGTCCGATATATACTATAAGTTGTTGTTTAACTTTTAGAAAATAGCGTAGTATAATATGAATAAGTCAATACAAAAGGAGCATCATACATTATGAAGCCAATTACAAACAAAGAACAACAAGTAACATATTTAAAAGAACGCCTGGAAATTTTCCTTGAAGTGCTTGATGCAATCGATCCTGAAACGACGGAAATTGAAGATATTGATCGCTTAATTCAAATGATGGATGATTTAGAAGAAAAAATGGATCAATTCCAATCCCGCGAAGATAAATAGAAAATTCAGCAATACCTGTACACTGGGTATTGCTTTTTTCATTCTTTTGACTAGTTCTGCTATTATTCGCCGTTTTTTCATTTAATCTGACAAACATTCATGTAAGCGCTCTTTTTTTTCTACATTAAAAGAGTTATAATGTAAGATGGTTTATTAAGAAAGACATAACATTCATTTCTTCGTGAAAGTTTTGTTCTAACTTATATCAATTTTATTGATCAAAATACACATATTTTTCTGGGGGGAAAAATAAGATGGCATACTTAGAAACTTTAGAAAAAAGTCTTTATTCTTTAGTAACTGAAACATCTACTAACTTACCAAAAGACGTTCGTCGTGCTATTAAAGCTGCAAAAGAAGCAGAAAATGCTGGTACACGTGCAGCGATGTCTTTAGACACAATCACTACAAATATTGTAATGGCAGAAGATAATGTATCTCCAATTTGTCAAGATACGGGTCTACCAACATTTAAAGTATATACTCCGGTTGGCGTAAACCAAATCGAAATTAAAAAAGCAATCCACACTGCAATTGCTGCAGCTACTGGTGATGCTAAATTACGCCCGAATTCAGTTGATTCATTGACTGGTAAAAACTCTGGAACAAACATTGGTGCTGGCCTTCCAGTAGTGAAGTTTGAGCAATGGGAAAATGACTATATTACAGTGAAGCTTATTTTAAAAGGCGGCGGCTGTGAAAACAAAAATATCCAATATTCTTTACCTACAGAATTAGAAGGTTTAGGCCGCGCTGGTCGTGACTTAGACGGTATCCGTAAATGTATTTTACACTCTGTATGGCAAGCACAAGGACAAGGCTGTTCTGCTGGTTTCATCGGTGTTGGTATCGGTGGTGACCGCTCTTCAGGTTATGATCTTGCAAAAGAGCAATTATTCCGTCACGTTGATGACGTGAATCCAATTGAAGACTTAGCAAAACTAGAAAAGTATATTGTAGAAAAATCAAATACATTCGGTGTTGGTACAATGGGCTTCGGCGGTGAAGCGACATTACTAGGTTGTAAAATCGGCGTAATGGACCGTTTACCAGCTTCATTCTTCGTATCTGTAGCATACAACTGTTGGGCTTACCGTCGTATGGCAATCGATATCGATCCGGCGACTGGCGAAATCACAAACTGGCACTACCAAGAAGGTGAAAAAATCACTTTCCGTGATGAAGAAAAACAAGAAAACTCGGACAACAAAGTAGTTGAATTGGTTGCACCGATTACTGAAGAAAAAATTCGTTCACTTAAAGTTGGGGACGTAGTAAAAATTTCTGGCCGTATGTACACAGGTCGTGACGCAATCCACCACCACTTAATCGGTGAAGGTGTAGAAGCGCCAGTAGATTTAGATGGTCAAATTATTTACCACTGTGGTCCGGTAATGGCGAAAGACGAAGCAGGCAACTGGGTCGTAAAAGCTGCTGGTCCAACAACTTCAATTCGTGAGGAGCCATACCAAGGCGACATCATGAAAAAATTCGGTATCCGTGCTGTAATGGGTAAAGGCGGTATGGGACCAAAAACTCTTAAAGCTTTAGCAGAACACGGTGGCGTTTACTTAAATGCAATCGGTGGTGCAGCTCAGTACTACGCAGACTGCATTAAATCAGTTGACGGTGTAGACTTAATGGAATTCGGCATTCCAGAAGCAATGTGGCACTTAACTGTAAAAGACTTTACTGCAGTAGTAACGATGGACTCTCATGGTAACTCATTACATGCTGATGTAGAGAAATCTTCTTTAGATAAACTAGCATTGCATGCAGAGCGCGTATTCTAATAGTTATGAAAAACGACTTCTTCCTAAATGGTTGAAGTCGTTTTTTATTTCTGTATTTTAAATTACATATAATTCTAACTATTCCTTTTATCGGTATGCTATACTATTTTATTATATAAGGTATAGGTGGTGTTATATGCTCTATATTAAGATATTGATTAATGCATTATTTATAGCTGCCCAAATACACGTGAGTACTAAATATCAGTATAGACGCAGCTTTCTTGTTGCCCTTTCGTATACAATTTATGTGATTATTATTCTCCCTTACGTAACCCTCGAGTATATATACCTATATCTTTCATTAATGCTTTGGCTATTTTTCAGCGCAAGCTTTTTTATGCGGGATCGATTGTTTGGTTAAAAAAAGCAGCACAGAATTTGTCTGTGCTGCTTTTAAATATTATTGAACTAATTGTGTATCGGCTGGTTCATTGTAAACTGTTGTATCGAGCTCTTTTGTTGCACGGCTTGATACGACACCTGAAACCATTGACCCGCTTACATTAAGTGCTGTACGACCCATGTCGATTAAAGGTTCTACCGAAATTAAAACACCTGCTAACGCAATCGGTAAATCCATTGCAGATAAGACGATAATGGCTGCGAATGTCGCACCACCACCTACACCTGCCACACCAAATGAACTAATCGCCACAATTAAAATTAATGTTGCGATAAAGCCAGGTGTTAACGGATCAATACCTACTGTCGGTGCAATCATTACTGCCAACATTGCCGGATAAACACCCGCACAACCATTTTGCCCAATTGAAAGACCAAACGAGGCAGCAAAGTTGGCAATTCCATCAGGAACACCAAGACGCTTTGTCTGTGTTTGAATATTTAACGGTAATGCCCCTGCACTTGAACGTGAAGTAAATGCAAACAGCAGTACTTCAGCTGTTTTTTTCAAATAAGTTAATGGACTTAAACCTGTTAATGCCACAATGATTAAATGCAGAATGAACATAGCGATCAATGCAACATAAGAAGCTAGGATGAATTTACCTAAATCCATAATCGCCCCTAAATCACTCGTTGCAACGGTACGTGCCATAATGGCAGCTACACCATATGGAGTTAAACGTAAAATAATACGTACAACACCCATGATTAAACCGTAAAGTGCATCGACACCTTTTTTAACATTTGCCGCCGTTTCTTCTTCTTTTCGACGGAGTGTTAAATAACTAAATCCTAAAAATGCCGCGAATATTACAACCCCGATTGTTGATGTTGCACGAGATCCTGTTAAATCCGCAAATGGATTTGCAGGAAACATTGATAAAATCTGTTCAGGTAAAGGTGTCACTTCTGCCGAACGTTCAACCAATGATTCACCGCGTGCAATTTCAGCCTCACCTTGCATAATTTGAGATGCATCTAAGTCAAATAACACTGTTGATGCAATACCTAAACCAGCTGCAACGGCAGTTGTGCCGATTAATACTGATAAAATAACTGCTGCTGACTTACCTAAGTTTTTACCAAACGTTACTTTTGTAAATGCAGCTAATATCGAGATGAATACTAAAGGCATTGCAATCATCTGCAGTAACTTTACATAGCCGGTTCCGACGATGTTATACCATGGAACAGTTTCATTAATGGCATCTGCCCCTGCCCCATAGGCAAATTGTAAACCTACCCCAAGTAAAATACCTAATCCTAAGGCAATAAAAACACGATTTGAAAACTTAACATGCTTCGCTTTAAGGAAATATAAAAAAGCAATGACGATTAACAGCAAAGCAATATTAAGCAATACGTAGAAATTCAAAGTAAACTCCTCCAATTTAATAAATATACTCCATTATATTACTCTATAATCCTTATAAGTCAAGTTGGCATTATTTTTTTTAATTCTCTATTGTATGTTATTTACAAAATAAGTTACCTATATTATAATAATTCTAAATAAGAAATTATTATAATCTAATTGAAACCCATTATCAGTCCCTATTAATATTAATAATCATTATCAAGGAGGTATTTATGAATAATTCTAATCGAGAAAACTTATCATTAAATGAGAAAATCTTAGAACACAAAGAATTAATTGCTGCTTTAGTATCCGGCTTTATCATTTTGCTCGCGTGGCGAATGGAATCAACAGAGCAAACGACAGCTGCTGTAATAGCATATTTAACAGCATTTTTTATCGGTGGCTATGCAAAAGCAAAAGAAGGCATTGAAGATACTATTGAAGATAAGTCTTTAAATGTAGAAATTCTAATGATTATCGCTGCCATTGGTTCTGCCATTATCGGTTACTGGATGGAAGGTGCTATATTAATCTTTATATTTGCCTTAAGCGGCGCACTTGAAACATATGCAATGAATAAAAACAATCGTGAAATCTCTTCATTAATGGAACTGCAGCCAGAGGAAGCATGGCTTGTACGAGGCGGATTTGAACCGATTAAAGTTTCCGTAAAAGATTTGAAGGTAAACGATCATATATTAGTAAAACCAGGTGAACGTATTCCGGCAGATGGCGAAATTTATAAAGGTATTTCAACAGTTGATGAGGCAGCGATTACCGGTGAATCAATGCCGATTACTAAAAATGTAGGGAATGAAGTTTTTGCCGGTACAGTAAATTTAAACAGTGTGTTAACTGTAAAAGTAACGAAGCCTAGTTCCGAAACATTGTTCCAAAAAATCATTACACTTGTTCAATCTGCACAAAGCGAAAAATCACCTTCCCAACAGTTTATTGAACGCTTTGAAAGTGTGTATGTAAAAGCAGTATTATTGGCCGTAGCACTCATGATGTTTTTACCGCACTATTTATTAGACTGGGATTGGACGACAACTCTTTACCGCGCAATGGTATTACTTGTTGTTGCTTCTCCTTGTGCATTAGTTGCTTCTATTATGCCGGCTACCCTTTCAGCGATTTCCAATGGTGCGAGAAACGGGATACTTGTTAAAGGCGGTGTGCATTTAGAAAATTTAAGCTCGATCCGCGTATTGGCAGTAGATAAGACTGGTACATTAACACAAGGAACACCTGTTGTGACAGATTTTATTGTTCGTGATGATTTAGACAAACAGCAGACGTTAGCTTTAATAGCAGGGATTGAAGGACAGTCAAACCACCCCCTTGCACAGGCGATTAACGCATTCGCAAAAGAGCAGGGTGTCATCAACGAGCAAAATATTACCATAGAAGATATTCCTGGTTACGGAATGAAAGCGCAGTTTAATGAACAATCCTATATAATCGGAAAACCTGACTTTGTTGGAGCAAAATTGGCAAAACAATTTGCTGGTGGAGCACTCGAACAATTAGCGAATGAAGGTAAAACAGTTGTCTTCCTGAAAGATCATCAAGGCATTGCAGCACTAATCGCCCTTAAAGATGTCGTTCGGGAAGAGGCAAAAAAAGCGGTAGCTGCACTGCAAGAGCTAGGTATTAATGTAGCTATGCTGACTGGTGACAATGAAACAACTGCAAAAGCGATTGCAAAAGAAGCTGGTGTTACGACTTATGTGGCGGAGTGCTTGCCGGAAACGAAGGTCGAGCATATTAAGCAATACGAAAAAACATCCGGCCATGTCGGCATGGTTGGCGATGGTATTAATGATGCCCCTGCCCTTGCTACTGCCTCCGTCGGTATTGCAATGGGCGGCGGTACAGATGTCGCACTAGAGACAGCGGATGTCATTTTAATGAAAAACGACTTATCTAAAATCGCCCATGCCGTTAAGCTTTCGCGAAAGATGCAGCGTATCGTAAAACAGAACATTATTTTTTCATTAACGGTTATTGCACTGCTGATCATTTCGAACTTTTTCCAAGCAATCAGCCTTCCTTTAGGCGTTATTGGTCATGAAGGCAGTACGATTTTAGTTATTTTAAATGGATTACGAATGCTGAGTAAAAATGTTTAATCCAACAATAAAAAGGTGCATCCCCTTAGCAGGATGCACCTTTTTGCTTCTCTATTAAACTAGTACAAACCATAAAGCCATTGTTACGATAATTGTTGTTAAACCCATCAGCAATGTTGCCATCGTTTGCGCTTTATAGGCATCTGTAACTTTCATTCCGCTGTATTGAGTAATTACCCAGAAGAAACTATCGTTTACATGACTAACTGTCATAGATCCTGCACCAATTGCCATAACGACTAATGCTAACGGCACTGCCCCTTCGATTCCTAAAGTTGGTAGCATCGGTGCGATTAAAGAAGATGTAATAACTAATGCTGCAGTTGATGAACCTTGCGCTGTTTTTAGAGCAGCGGCAATTAAAAACGGAATTAATAAAAATAATGCGCCTGTTGCTAATGCACCTAAATCCATTTCCTGAAGTTTATCACCGACACCTGTATTTTTAATAACCGTACCAAATGCGCCACCAGCACCTGTGATTAATAAAATTGGCGCTGCTTCTTTTAAAGCTTCACCGATCCAGTTGGATAATGTTTCTTCACTCAGTTCAGGCAATAGTAAAAATGCAGCAAATACCCCTAGTATTAGTGCGACTGTCGGTGAACCGAGGAATCTGAAGAATGTATTAACTCCCGCTTCCGGGTCACCTACTAATGCAGCGACAGAACCTGCCCCGATCAATACAATCGGCAATACAATCGGTAAGAATGACTTGAATGTAGAAGGCATTTTACCAAAAGACTTAATAATTTCATCGTAATCCAGTGCCGGTTCATCATCTGCCTCAACTCGAATTTTTGATGCCACTTTCGTTGCCCAAATATAACCTACGATTGTCGCTGGAATAGCAACGATTAATCCTATTAAAATGATTGTGCCTAAATAATCTGCTGCACCAATATTTCCAGCAGCCGCAATCGGTCCTGGTGTAGGCGGTACGAGTACGTGAGTTGCATATAAACCCGTAGCTAAAGCAACTGCCATTGAAGCAATTGTTACGCCTGCACGTTTAGCCAGCGCTTTCTTTAAACTCGTTAAAATAATATAGCCTGAATCGCAAAATACCGGAATGGATACAATGTAGCCAATGATCGACATTGCTAATTGCGGTCGTTTCGGTCCGATTACCCGTAATACGACTTCAGCCATACGATATGCAGCACCGGATTTTTCTAATATAATTCCAATAATTGTACCTGCTACGATGACGATACCGATACTCGTCATCAGTCCTCCAAAACCTGTGTTAATACTCTCTACAACTGTTAGTAAAGGCATACCTGCTGCAATACCAACAAAGAATGAACTAATTAATAATGCAAGAAACGGATGCAGCTTTAGTTTTGCCGTTGCAAAGACAATGAACAACACACCAATCAGAATAATTAGAAACAACACTTCTTCCCCACTCCTTTATATTAGTCTTTTTATTAAATCCATAACCTTTTGATCCAGATAAAAGCTTGGATTATTCAATGATTGCTCCACTGAAATTTCCTCACTAACAATGCTTTCAACCTGATGAAAATAGGTTTTTAGCATATGAGAATTTTCGATTATTCCTGAAAGCAAAATGGTAGGAACACCTTGTTCTTTAGCCAGCTTAGCAACCCCTATTGGAGCTTTTCCAGAAAGTGTTTGTTCATCCGATTTCCCTTCACCTGTTATAACAAAATCCGCGTGTTCCAGATGATTTGAAAATTGCACTGCTTCCAGCACAATATCTACACCAGGCTTAAATTGGTGAGGAAAAAATGCCATAAATGCAGAGCCTATTCCGCCCGCTGCACCAGCTCCTGCACAATGACGGACTTTTACATTTTGCTGTGATTCAATTATAGAAATATAATGTTTTAAATTTTGATCAAATATATTAATATCATGCTGATTTACTCCTTTTTGCGGACCAAATACGGAAGTAGCCCCGTTTGCACCTATTAACGGATTATCTACATCACAGGCAATCATGAATGTGCTCTCAGAGATTCGTGAATCAAAACTAGACAAATCGATTTTCTCGAGTTCCTTAAATTGAAATACATCGTTTAAAATTTCCTTACCATTTTTCGCAATAAACTTCATTCCAAGTGCCCTTAGCATCCCTTGGCCACCGTCATTTGTAGCGCTTCCCCCGATACCGATAATAAAGTGACGGTAACCTGAATCCATTGCATGCTGTATTAATTGACCCGTTCCATATGTTGTCGCAAAACGGGGATTTTTTTCTTCTTCATTAATAAGTGTTAACCCTGAAGCTTGGGCCATCTCTATTACACAAGTTTTTCCGTCACCGAGTACTCCATATTTAGCTTCAATCCGCTTCCCTATAGGGTTTTGAACCGACGCTGTCAAATACTTTCCTTTTGTAGCTTTGACTAGTGCATCAAGTGTTCCTTCACCGCCATCGGCAATCGGTAAACATATTGTTTCAATGTTATTGTCCACCTTTTTAATCGCTTTCTTTATAACTGATGTAACCTCTCCGGAAGTCAACGATCCTTTAAAGGAATCCGGGCTTATAATAATCTTCATATGATTCCTCCCTCACGTGAATAAAGCGCTTACAAAGATTATAGTGTTAAAATTCTGAATTTACTTTATACTTGGTGTATAATTTTTTTATAAATATTATTTTATTTTTGTACGAGGTGTATAAATTGTTAACATTAAGGATGGCAAACGAAATTGTAGAACAAACAATGTTACGGTTAAAGCGTAATGTAAATGTAATGAACATTGACGGTGTTATATTAGCTTCCGGTGATAAGGAGCGGGTGGAAATGTTTCATGAAGGTGCAAAATATGTGGCGGAAACAAAAAAAACACTCATAATATCAGATGACAATATACATGAATTTCCCCAAACAAAGCATGGGATTAATTTGCCGATCTTTTTTCAGGAGGAAATCGTTTGTATTATTGGAATTACCGGTGTGGTCGATGAGGAGCTGCTAAATATTTCTTCATTAGTTCAATTAACAGCAGAAGTATTAGTGCATCAGGCTCTTATTGAATCAAAAAGCGAATGGCAGCGGAAAATGAGTGTACATATTTTTGAGGAACTAATTAGTGGCACTTCTATAAATCGGTTTGTAAAAGAACGGATAAATAAACTGGCCATACCCTTTATTGCCCCCTATTGCATCATATTATTAAAGGCCGAACAAAAGACTGGTTCCCATCGGACACTTATACAATATATCGATGATTTCTTTTATAACAAACCCGTTATCTTTGGACACTTTCAGCTAGATGAATACTTTATTTTAACTACAGAATTGAATCAAACAACTTTAACAAAAATAGTGGAAGCATTTAATACTTATATAAAAAGCAAATTCAGTATTAAAATTGCTGTAGGTGAACATGTCAAAAATCTGGAACAATTACCACATTCCTATAAAACAGCACAATTAGCTTTAAAGCATCACCGAAACGTCTCGAAAGTAATTTACCATAAGGAAGTTGAAGTTTTCACGTTATTTCAAGCGGAGGTAGCCCAAATTTACAGTATAAAAACCCTGAACCGGCTTGATGATAAATTATTAGTTACTTTGCAATGCTTTTTTAATAATAACAAGTCAGCTTCAGCGACTGCCGATGAATTACAAATACACCGACATACGTTAGCTTACCGGCTTTCACAAATTAGAGAGCAAACCGAATTAAATCCTACTGAATTTCATGATGCGTTAAAACTGCAAATCGCACTATGGTATCGTGAAGGATTAAACCAATAGAAAAGTGCCATTTCCATAAAACGAAATGGCACTTTCCGTATACAATTTCCAACTAAAAAACAGGTGATTTAGCTTGCTTTTTACTTTCTTTAGCAAGTTGCCTTTTTTGGAATGATGCATTAAGCAAGCCGCCTAATATGATGATCATTCCTGTGAAATATAGCCAAAGCATTAAAATAATGACCCCACCAATACTTCCGTATGTCGAACTGTAATTTCCGAAATTGTTAATATAAAATGAGAATCCGTAAGTTAATACAAGCCAGCCCAAAGTCGCAAACACAGCTCCTGGAATAACACTAAACATCGTTAATCGCGGATCGGTATTCGGAACGATCCAATACATGACTGATATTACGATAAAAATAAGTGCCGGTGGTGTAATCCAGCGAATGAAATTCCAAATACTCGCAAATGATTCCTCTACACCTAAATAGCCGAAAACGATATTACCGATCTGCTGACCAAAAACCGGGAATAACAGGGCTATTAAAATAACTGCTACTAACGCAATCGTAAAAACAAGTGACCATAAACGGTTTAAAAAACCTGCTCTACCTTCTACATCATAGGCACGGTTTAATGCTTTCATCAGTGCATCTACACCTCTTGAGGCAGACCAGAGCGTACCAATAATACCGATTGAAAGCAAACCACCGTTTTGATTGTTCAAAACATCAGTTAGTGTAGTTTCAATCAGTCCATATACTTCTTCAGGCATAACATCACTTAAAAAATCGAATATTTGCCCTTGTTCCAAATTTAAATACGGTAAAAGCGTTACCATAAAAATAAGCATAGGGAAAAATGATAACAGGAAAAAATAGGCCAACTGTGCTCCCATGCCTGACATGTCCACATTTTTAATTCGATAAATTAAGTCTTGGATGAACCCTTTCGTAGTTAATATATTTATTTGGCTGCGCTCCGGTGAAAAATATGATTTAACAAGAGAAATCTTTTCTTTTAGTTCTTCCTTTTCTTCCATGCTGCCACCACCTGTTCACATTATGTTGATTCAGTGGATATCATGGACATCCGGTTACCCGATTTGATCATCCTTTTTCGAGAAAGCCTGAATCGTTTCTGAAACCATACTTTGAATTGTAGCAGGTAACTCCTTAATATCATTTTGATTTTGCATAATTGATTGGACACCATTATTTACTGTCCCATACAAAGATTGCGCTTGTTCCATTTTTGTTTCTACCAATCCTATTAATTCATCCCGATTTTCAGCATAGTATGCTACTGTATCTTTTGCTTTCTTTGCTGTTTCAACAGTATGATCTCGAGTTTGTTTATCCATCATACTAATTGCTGCACCAGTTACTGCTCCAATTGCTATAAAAGGCAATAGTTTACTTTTCATTATTTTTTCTCCTCCTATATATGCTTTCGTATTCCCTTAATAATTTTTCATAAAACTTATCTATTTGTATTTTAACGAATGTTCGATATTATTAAAAGTATTCAGTAAACTTTAACCTGTTGACAAGATGATGGTTGCATGAAATGATATTTTTGTAAACATTGAAAGGTAGGGCACACAAATTATGGACTTATCAAATCCGTCGCAGCAAAATGTCATCTATATGATCGAGCAAATTAAAGAAAAACTTCGTATGGTAAATGTTGATGCTATGCAGTCTTCTGCATTTGATGAAGAAAAATACGAAGACCTGCAATATTTATATGAAATGGTTATGAAACGCGATTCATTTAGCCCAAGTGAAATGAATGCCATCGTAGCTGAACTAGGCGCCCTTCGTAAATAATATCAAATGTGTAATGTGAAAAAGAAGCTCATCGATTAATTCGACAAGCTTCTTTTTTTATTCCCTATTCCCCAGGAAATATTAATTATTTATTTAATTCGACAGCGATTTTTGCACCTACACGGGCA
This sequence comes from Solibacillus sp. GQ1, assembly GCF_059758555.1. Taxonomy (NCBI): domain Bacteria; kingdom Bacillati; phylum Bacillota; class Bacilli; order Caryophanales; family Caryophanaceae; genus Solibacillus; species Solibacillus sp. GQ1. The sequence continues at coordinate 36,483 of NZ_JCAXEX010000004.1, forward strand.
TTATGTTTAACAAGGGCAATATTGGCATCCAGTGATTTACCTTCTGTCAGCTCTTTCACTTTACCTAATAAGAATGGCGTTACATTTTTGCCTGCGATGCCTTGTTCTTTCGCTTCATTTAATGCATTGTCAATAATTCCGTCAATAACACTTGATTCCATAGCATCTTCTACTGGGATCGGATTAGCGATTAATGCACCGCCACGTAAACCTAAATCCCACTTAGCACGTAGAATTGCAGCAGTTTCTTCTGCAGAATCAACGCGGATATTTACATCGAATTCACTTTCACGTGCATAGAATGCAGGCAATTTATCTGTTCCGTAACCAATTACCGGTACACCTTTAGTTTCAAGGTATTCCAATGTTAAGCCGATGTCTAAAATTGATTTGGCACCTGCACATACTACAGCCACATTTGTCATTGCCAGCTCTTCCAAGTCTGCAGAAATATCCATTGTAGTTTCAGCGCCACGGTGAACCCCACCAATACCGCCTGTTACGAATAATTCGATACCAGCAAGCTCAGCACAGATCATTGTTGCCGCTACAGTAGTTGCACCGATTTTCTTTGTTGCAAGTAAATAGCCAATATCACGACGGCTTGTTTTTGCTACACCTTGAGCATTACCGAACATTTCTAATTCTTCATCAGATAAACCGATTTTAATTTTCCCATCGATTAATGCGATTGTTGCCGGTACTGCACCGCCATCACGAATAATTTGTTCCACTTCACGAGCTGTTTGTACATTTTGAGGATATGGCATACCGTGTGAAATAATTGTTGATTCCAACGCTACGATTGGTAAGCCTTTCTCTTTAGCTTCTAATACCTCTTGTGAATATGATAAATATTGTTTCATTATAAATTCCTCCATTCAAGTAAGTTATCTTTTGTTAAATCTTCACGTACTGTTTTATCCGATTGTAACGTTTTCGATGCATTTACCAACCCGAGCTGGATTGCTTCTTCAAGCTCTTCATCGTTTAATACACCATGTAAAAATGCACTGACAAAAGCATCTCCGGCACCTGTAACATCTACTATATTTCTAGTTGCAATGGCTTTGTAGTGTACTATATTACCTTCGTTCCCCACCATTACTCCATGTTCGCCAAGAGTGAGCACAACATGCTCCGCTCCTTTTTGCAACAACATGTTAACAGCCTTTTCATATTGGCTATATGTTTCCAGCTTCACATTTAAATAGCTTTCCGCTTCATCTCGATTACAAATAAAGTAACGGATACCGTGCAGATCCTGCGACATATTTTTCATCTTAGGTGAAGAAACAGGGATAACCGCCAATGCGATATTACGCTCTATTGCGAAATTCCTAATATATTCTACTGTTTCTAATGGGCTGTTTAAATCAATGATAATACAGCTGGCATTTTGTAATATTGCTTCGTGCTTTTTTAAAACACTCGGCAACAACTGATCATAAATCGCCATATTTGCCATCGATATTACCAGTTCGCCCATATTATCAAGTACTGCTGTATAAGAACCTGTATTATAATCGTTTAATTTCTCTACTAAATCCACATTCATCATACTCTTACAATTTTGTTCAATAAATGCACTATCATGATCTTCACCCATTACAGTAATTAAGGAAACACGGTTGCCTAACCGCCCTAAGTTTTCAGCGATATTGCGGGCAACACCGCCTACCGATTCTGTAACAGAAGCAGGATTGGAAGTCCCTAATTGGACATTTTGCTCAATAGTGAATTTACGATCGATATTGGCACCACCAATTGCAATGATTTGATTTTTCTCTGGCAAAACATACGCACGTCCTAAAATTTCCCCTCTTTTTATAAGCGATGAAATCATATTAGCAAGCGCTGGCCTGGACATTCCCAGTTGTTCTGCCATTTCCTGTTGTGATAAGTAGGGATTCTTCTTTATTAATTGGAAAATCAATTTTTCCTTTTCATTCAACTTTATCACCTCTAATCAAACATTTGTTTATAATTATAAACTTTTGTTTGCTGAATGTCAAATTAATATTAAATTTTTCGTCTTGCGTAGTATGGAAGTACTTTCTTCTTTTATGAGCTGTGACATAATAAAAAAGCTGTTCAGAAGGTTTCCCTTCCAAACAGCTTTCTTGCTATTCTACTATTACATCGCCATTTTCTGCTATACGTGGCTGTACGAGCACTTCAACACGGCGGTTTTTGGCTCTGCCTTCTTGAGTATCATTCGTAGCTATCGGCTGGAATTCTCCGAAACCTTTTACACTGAAGTATTTGGAATCAAGTTGTTCATTTCCCGAAACGATTTCTTTCATGAAGTTTACTGCACGCATTACAGACAGATCCCAGTTGGAATCAAATTCAGGTGTCTTAATCGGTACATTATCTGTATGACCAGTGATGACAATATTACGCGGTGGATCAAACATTAATAATTGAGCAAGCTCGTCAGCAATTGTTGCATATTCCGCTTTCACATCTGCTCGTCCCATATCGAATAAAATACTGTCCCGAATGGTAATTAATAATCCCTCTTCTGTCATTTTCGTTTCAAACTGGTCTTCCAGCTCATTAATCGCAATAAACTCGTCCACACGGTTTTGCGTTTCATGTAGGCGTTGCTGATCTTCCATATATTTAGAGATACCTGTTGGTGTAGAGTTATCCGGTGTTTGTATGATAGATGAGTTGTCCATTACACCTGTGCCACCGGTAAAAATATTATTAAATACTGCAGACATTTGCTCCAATTTTTTCTCATCCACTGAGCTTGATGCAAATAGTACAATAAATAATGCTAATAATAACGTTAATATATCTGCATAAGGTACTAACCAGGACTCGTCAATATGCTCCTCATGCTTTTTATGTCTTTTACGCTTCTTTGCCAAGGCCACCCGCCCCGCTTTCGGTAATTTGCTTACGTTCTTCCATCGTTAAGTATGAAGCCAGCTTCTGCTCGATTACACGAGGCGCTTCACCTTCAAGTACGGATAAAATCCCTTCAATCATCATTAGCTTTTGCTTAACTTCTACAGCAGATTTGCGTTTTAGCTTATTGGCAAATGGATGCCATAAAACGTAACCAGTGAAGATACCCAATAACGTTGCAACAAAGGCCGCTGAGATGGCATGTCCTAATTTATCAATATCGGTCATGTCCTTTAATGCGGCAATAAGACCTACTACAGCACCTAATACCCCAAGTGTCGGTGCATATGTACCTGCTTGCGAGAAAATGCCTGCACCACTTGCATGGCGATCTTCCAGCGCTTCAACTTCCTCTGTTAATACATCGCGAATATAGTCTGCGTTTTGACCATCAATCGCTAATGTTAAACCATTTTTTAAAAACGGATCTTCAATTTCGGCTGCTTTGCTTTCTAATGCCAATAGTCCTTCACGACGAGCCAAATCTGCCCATTGTGAAAACATTTTAATCAAGTCGATATCACTTGCGAGTTTTGTTTCTGAAAATAAAATTTTAAAAAGCTTTGGAACCCTTTTTAGTTCCTTCATCGGGAAAGCGATTGTAACTGCAGCAATCGTACCGAAAATAATAATTAAAATCGCAGCAGGGTTTATTAACACTTCCGGTGTAACGCCTTTTAAGAACATCCCGACTAACAGGGCGATAAAGGCGATGATAACCCCAACAACTGATGATATATCCATATATAGTACCTCCAAATTACGATGTCTTTTCTTTATTTCGGTATATTTAAATTTTTATTAACTTCCTTTACACTAGTTATAAGAAGATTTTTTTGTTTTTGACACATTATTGTTCTTTTCTAAGCTTGAATATGACTATTAATGCGTTGGGAATTAACTAATTTTTAAGATAATTATTGGAGGAATGAATCAATGAATTCTATGTTCGAAGCAAATTTGACGAAATACGCAGAACTGGCAGTAAAAATCGGGGTTAATATTCAACCAAATCAATATTTGTATATTGCAGCTTCTATCGAATCGGCACCTTTTGTACAAGTAGTGACAAAAATCGCTTATGAAGTTGGCGCTAAACAAGTTTTTGTAGATTATACAGATGATCAAATTACACGTACTCGTTATGAGTTGGCATCTGAAGATTCTTTCGATTTCTTTCCGCCATGGAAAGTACAGGAGCGTGAATGGCTTGCTGAAGAAGGAGCGGCATTTATGAGCATCGTATCTCAAAGTCCGGATTTACTGTCGGGGATTGATTCAAAACGAATTGCAGCATTCCAGAAGGCTTCAGGCACTGCATTAAACAAGTACCGTCAATATGTTCAGTCGGATAAAATTAGCTGGACTGTTATTGCAGCTCCATCAAAACAATGGGCTCGCAAAGTATTCCCGGATTTACCGGAAGAAAAGCAGGTAGATGCATTATGGGATGCCATCTTTAAAGCGACACGTGCGGATTTGGATAACCCGGTAGAAGCTTGGGCACAGCATAATGACAACTTGCATGAAAAAGTTGATTACTTAAACAATAAAAATTATGCGAAATTGCATTATACAGCACCTGGGACGGACTTGACGATCGAGCTTCCTAAAGGACATTTATGGTGTGGAGCAGGCAGCGTCAATGAAAAAGGCGAAGAGTTCATGGCAAATATGCCGACTGAAGAAGTTTTCACAGTACCGCATAAAGATGGTGTAAACGGGTATGTGTCTAGTACAAAACCATTAAGCTATGGCGGTAATATTATCGATAACTTCACACTCACATTTGAAAATGGGCGCATTGTTAAAGTAGAGGCCGAGCAAGGTGAAGAAGTGTTAAAAAATCTTGTTGCTACAGATGAGGGCTCACATTATTTAGGGGAAGTGGCACTTGTTCCATTCCATTCTCCAATTTCACAGTCGAATATTTTATTTTACAATACATTATTCGATGAAAATGCATCAAACCATTTGGCAATCGGCAGCGCCTATGCATTTTGTATCGAAGGAGGAAAGTCAATGTCTCGTGATGAGTTAAAAGCTAACGGTTTAAATGAAAGTATTACACATGTCGACTTCATGATCGGCTCTGGACAGATGAATATTGACGGAATTACAGCAGATGGACAAGTTGAAGCGGTTTTCCGTAATGGGAATTGGGCATTTTAACAGCTGTATCGCATCCTTCTTTTACAGATAAATAAAATTTCAAGATGTCGCCATATTTACAATTTTTTCTACATTAACTAAATAAATTACCCTACAATGTTCCAATTTATTAGGTTATAATTGGTTAATGATTGTTATCACTAAAATAGAGAGGAGTTTTTATAATGTTTGATCACCATTATCCGTTCTTATCTGACTTTTATACGGTAGTGTTAGGATTTACGGTAATACTTCTTGTATTCTTATTTATGTTTATTATGTACTTACGTATTGGTTTACAATCACACGACTCTGTTATAGTAGATTCAAAGGCAAACGCATTTGCGCCAAACGAAAAATCATTGGATGGCCACCATTATCATTAAAGTTTTTTACAACCACTCTTAGGGTGGTTGTTTTTTGTGGGTAGCGGATTTTTGCTATACTTCTCTCTATTTAGTAGAAATTTAACTTTATTAATGCGCATTTGTTTGAATTATCTAAAAAATATTTTAAAATATAATAGAATCGAAAGGGGTTTGAAGAACAAATGTCTGCATTACAAACAATTTTAGAGTTTAACGGAAAATTCGTAGATGAAAAACAATATGAGCAGTATGCTACAACAAAATATCCTGATAAAAAAATTGTTGTTTTAACTTGTATGGATACACGTTTAGTTGAATTACTACCAAAAGCAATGAATTTGCGCAATGGGGATGTAAAAGTTGTAAAAAGTGCAGGGGCAATCGTAAATCACCCGTTCGGAGGGATTATGCGTAGCTTACTTGTAGCAGTTTATGAATTACAGGCAGATGAAGTCTATATTATCGGCCACTACGACTGCGGGATGAGTGCAGTTGATCCGAACGTAATGATCGGTCATATGCTTGAACGAGGGGTTAAACAGGAAACGATTGATGTCATCAATTACGCTCGATTTGATTTAAAAGAATGGTTATGCGGTTTTGGGGATGTTGAAACAAGTGTATTAAAAAGTGTTGATTTAGTTAGAACACATCCACTAATGCCAAAAGGTGTTCCTGTACATGGTCTTATTATCGACCCTGCAACAGGAAAGCTGGATTTAGTAACGGACGGCACAGTTGACCAAAAATAAAATTTAAATAATAAGCGACAGTGCCCTTCAATTAACTACTGGAGTGAGCACTGTCGCTTTTTTATATTGTCGTCCCTTTATGTTCCCGCTGCAAAATGGCGTACATATAATGGTCGACCCATTTACCGTTTATATACAAAAGCTCTCGCAATAATCCTTCTCTTGTAAAACCCGATTTTTCCAATACACGAATCGAAGCTGAATTTTGTGGTGCAACATATGCCTCTATTCGGTGAAGATTTAATGTAATAAAAGCGAATTCCATTACTATACGTACCGCTTCTGTAACAATTCCTTTACCTGTGAAATTCTCATCCATTGAATAGCCGATAAAACCACTTGAATAAGGTAAACGTTTAATTGAGTAGAGTGAAATATGTCCGATTAATTGACCTGTTGCATTGTAAAAAATCCCGAAAGAAAATTCACGGTTTGTTTGCAGCAAATGTATGCTTTCCAAAATTTTATTATACTGTACTTGTTCCGTATAAAATTCATCTCGATGTAATGGTTCAAATTCGGACCAATACATTTTATTGTCTCTTAGTAATTTTGCCAACCCTTTCGCATCGGACGGGGTGAATGTGCGAAGCGAACATTGTTGCCCAATAAGTTGAACCATTGGACCCTCCTTCTTGTGAAATAGCTTGAATAAGCTTTTCATTGAACCACCTTCATTTCATTTCAAAGCTCGCCTACCGTTTTTTCAACTTTTTCTTTTTTGATTTTACAGGCTTTGGCTTTATATCTATAAATTCCGTTTTTTCTTTATCTGGAGCTGTTTCATTACCTTTTTCGAAAATATTCGTAAGCTTCATGCCCCGTTTTGTAACTTCTTTTTCTATATGGGCAACTGTTTCTTTTAGTACTTGAACACGTGCATAGTTTTTGTCGTTCCCTGCTATTAAGTGCCAAGGGGCGTCTTCCGAATTGGTTTTTTCGAACATTTCATCGGCTGCCTCACAATATAAATCAAATTTATCACGATTCCGCCAATCTTCAGCCGTCAATTTCCATGATTTATACGGATCGGCTGCTCTTTCATTAAAACGTTTAAGTTGTTCATCGGAATCGATATGGATCCAAAATTTAATCATTATATAATCTTCATCTGTCAATTGTTTCTCAAAGCTATTAATTTCTTCATAAGCGCGTTTCCACTCTGTCTCTTCAGCAAATCCTTCTATGCGCTCCACAAGTACCCGCCCATACCAGGAACGGTCGAAAATTGCGATTTGGCCATGCTGCGGCAACTTTCTCCAGAAACGTTGCATATAATGATACCGCATTTCATGGGGCTGCGGGGCTGAGATGGGCCATACCATTAACCCGCGCGGATCGATACGTTCAGTTAGGCGCTTGATCGCTCCCCCTTTGCCCGCTGCATCCATACCTTCAAATGCAATAATAAGGCCTATTTTATTGTTGAATAAAAATTGCTGGGCGTTTAGCATTTCGTATTGTAAAGCTTTCAATTGCTTCTTATAGACCTCTTTCTCCAGTTTTTGCGATAAATCCATATCTTTTAGCTTTTTCAAATAGTGCTGCCTCCCCTACTCCGGTTATTTATGTATATTTTACTTGAAAGTGTATGGAATTGGTAATTGTTGCAGTCATTTATTTGAATCGTTTGATTATTTTATGTTGAAGCCTTGTTTTGATAGAACAAAAAAAAGCGGGCGCACTTATATATGCACCCACGTTTATAACTTAATCTTCTAATGTTGTTAAAATAATCGGTTTGTCTTTAGTTACGATAATCGAGTGTTCGATTTGGGCAACTAATGATTTGTCCGGTGTAATGAATGTCCAGCCGTCACCTGATTCTACGATATGCTCAGCCTTCGCCGAAATAAACGGCTCTACTGCCAACACCATGCCTTCTTTCATGATTGTTGTATCCCAAGCATCATAATAGTTCAATACATGGTTTGGCTCTTCGTGTAATGATTTACCTAAGCCATGACCTGTTAAGTTCATAATTACTGTCAACCCGTGATCACGTGCTTCACGCTCTACTGCTTTACCGATTTGATTTAATTTTGAACCTGCTTTCACCTTTGTCATTGCACGATCAAATGCTGATTTTGCTACAGTGCAAAGTTTTTCTTTATCTTCATAACCTTCACCAACAACAAATGAAATACCTGTATCTGCAAAATACCCGTTTAAAGAGCCCGAAACATCAATGTTTACGATATCGCCTTCCTGAATAACCTTGTTACCTGGAATACCATGTGCAACTTCGTGATTTACTGAAATGCATGTATATCCCGGAAAATCGTATTCACCTTTAGGACCCGAAACCGCGCCTGCTTCCGCAAACATACGGCCTGCAATTTCATCTAATTCTTTCGTTGTCACGCCAGGTACTGTCGCAGCTTTCATCGCCTCACGAATTTCAGCACAAATGCGTCCAATTTTTTTAAACGCCTGGATTTCTTCTTGAGTAGTAACAATCATGTGTAACTTCCTTCCTCTTAAACAATGTCTATCCTTAACTATAGCATACTTAAAATCGGTTGTAATTGTTCAAGGATTTTAAAATTTGCCGTTTAATTACTAATTTAGTACAACTTTCTACTATTAATATGAAAAAACTTGCAGCAGGAAAAGTATTCCTCACTGCAAGCTTTGAGTTTTCTATTCGTTATGTTGTTTTTACTTTTTGCAGTAAACGAGGTGCAGATGTGAATAAAACAACTGCGATAATTGCCGTAAGTATAGTAGCAGGTACCATATAAGTACTGTTGTAGATAATTGAATAGGCCCATACATTATCATCGCCAGCATATTCTTTAAAGAATACGACACCTGCAAGCAAGTGCGATACAAATCTTAAAGCACCACCTATAAGTGCCCCAATGACGATATAAAATGCCATTTTCACTTTATTGAGAGATTGTGCAGCCTCTAATAACGGCTTTCTTACAATTGCCGCTAACCCTACTACTGTAAATGCAAGACCGTAATCTAAAATAGCCTGAAGCCAGTGTACAATGTATGCACCGAACATCATTTGCATCACGCCGATCAGCAAGCCTGTTGCAAGTCCTGCTGTTAATCCCCAACGAATGGCCATTAACATGATCGGCACCATAACAAAGCTGATTGACCCGCCTTGTGCCCACATTTTAAATGATACTTGATCCAACACAAGTCCGATGGCAGCAAATATCGCTATCTCCACCATCATCAATAATTTCTTTCTGTCCATAACAATGCCCCTTTCTTTTATCCGATGTAACAAAAGTGAAGAGGGATAGAATGGAACTTTTACTTCTTCTAGGTATTTAGAAAAAGTAAAAAACGATAATCAGGACAAAAGCCTGACTATCGTTTGAACAGTCGGATTCTATCCACATCCCTACGCAAGTGCTAACTTACAGGTTCAAAGAGTCAGTGCAATCCCGTGCACAATCTCAGCCGACTTTCTCGGCACCCCTTGTGGTACATCTAATTTTTATTGTTTGAACATGCTCATTGTAACGAATATTTTTAAAACTTTCAACAGCTATTATTTTGAAACGTAATAGAATTACATATACTAGATACGAAGGAGTGATAAATAATGGATCAATCGAAAGGTTTAAGTGCACTGAGCTATTTGAGCTTTTATTTTGCACCGTTTATTTTACCGTTAATTATATTTATTGTTACGAAAGATGATGCCGTTAAAGGACATTCTAAAAAAGCTTTTATTACCCAACTCATACCGATACTGTTAGGGATTTTTTATATGATTTACTTTTTCACTTCCGTTCTTTCCTGGAATGACACTTTAACCTTGAGCATTCAGGATTTTTTTATTAGTTCGCATTTTATCGGATTTATTTTTTTAGTTGTTATTACGTTTATCCTGGCGATATGGAATTTAGCTCAAGCGATTAAAGTTTTACGTTAATGTTTATGAATGCTCCATCTTTGGGTATATTTTTTATACGAAATGTATTCGTTAAGGAGTGTTTACTAATGAAATTAAAAAAACTCATTAAAACAGCAATTAAATATGGACCAATCGTGTATCCAATCATAAAAAAAATGATGGACAACAAAAAAACTACACCCCAACCAGCAACTTCACGACGAACTCCAAAACGTTGACGCAAAAAACACATTTCCCACTTTAACTGGAGGGAAATGTGTTTTTTTCTTACTTAATAATAATCTCAGTTTTACTGTAGCCTTCTTTTAGCTTTTGCACTTGCAAAATAGCCGGCATTGCTGCTTTTAATTCGGCCACATGGGAAATGACGCCGATTAAGCGCCCTGTTTGCTGAAGATCAATCAATATATCGATTGCTCTTCTTAACGCTTCCTCATCCAAAGTACCGAATCCTTCATCAATAAACATCGTATCGATATGCACACTTCCTTGAACACTTTGAATAACATCGGCCATTCCTAAAGCTAATGAAAGTGAGGCATTGAATTTTTCACCACCGGACAGTGTTTTTACATCCCGCGTTTGCCCTGTATGACTGTCATATACATCGATGCTGAGTCCGCTTTGGGCATTTCCTTCTTTCCTTCCTGTAGATTTCAGGAAGTATTGGCCATTTGATAAGACACGCAAACGTTCATTTGCCGCATGCGTCACTTTTTCCAAATAGCCGATTTGTACAAACCGCTCAAATGAAATCTTCGCATCATTTTGACCGCGAATTAAATTATAAACATGTTCGACTTGCATCAGTTTCGCTTTATAGCTTTCAATCTGCTGTGCGGATTGGTCAAGTTTATCGCGCGTCTCCTCACATTGCTCCACATAGGACTGGATCAATGTCATTTTCGAGTACTGTGCCTCGATCTGCTCATTCAGCTCATGAATCAGTTGCTCACATGCCGTTAAATCAGCTCGTTCTTTTCCTTCGAGCAAAGGTTCTTCCTCAGCAATTTGAACAGATAATGTATGAACACTTTGTTTGTACGCTTCAACCGCATCCTGAATTTGCTGCTGTACATTTAAAGGCAGTAACGCAGTCTTATACGTTTCCAAGTCGAAACCTTCCTGCTCCAATGCTGATTCAAATGCTTTTTGCGCTAAAAGAGATTCCTGCTGTTTTTCTGTTACAAGATTTTTCGCATGGAGATGGTTTACTTCACAAGATTTTTCATCCAATTGGATTTTTTGCATCGCTTCAAGTGCATTTTGAATTGCAAGTTTCAAATGGCGATGTTTTTGCTGCTGGCTTGCCAATTCTTGTGTTACTTCATCCAATCTAGAAAACTGAGGCAATAATGACTGCTCACTTTGCTCAAGCTTCCCTTTTTCCTGCGCATATTGTTTATCAATATCGATTACATATTGCTGCCCTTTTTCAATGCGCCCTTGCAGCACTTCTTTATTTTCTGAAAGCCGTGCCATCGTTTTCTTTTCATTGATAAGCTGTGCCTGCTGCTGTTTTTGCTTTGTCAACTGCGCAGTCAGTACGGCCAATTGCTGTTCATACTCATGTAATTGTGAAAGCTCAGCGTCAAGTAACTGAAGCGCACTTCTTTTTTGTTCCAATGTTGCCTTTTCCACATCAAATTTCGAATTGACCTGGTAAAAGCTTTGCATCGCCCGATCTCCTTCATGACGCAGCTGTGCCAATGCATTGTCATCAATTACAACTGCTTCGCTGTTATGAATGGCTGGGTGCTCTGTGCTTCCACATACAGGACATGCTGCCCCGTGCTGTAGTGATGCTGCAAGAAAGGCTGCCTGGTTGCTGCGTATTTGCTGCTCCATATTTTGCAGCTTCTGTTGTGCTTCATCAGCAACTTGTTTCTTATCAGCAAGCTGTTTCGCTAAAGTTTCGACATTTATTTGTATTGTAGCCACTTCTTTTACCATTTCAATTTTCCGCGCTAATGCAGCATGTGCTTCATACGTTTCATGGTATGTAATGGTCGCATCTTCCAGCTCATTTATAATGGCTTGCTGCTGCTGTTGTTTTTCTTTTAAAGAGAATGCTTCGTTTTGCAGCTTATCAAATAATTGCTTGGCATTTTTTTGGTTTTCTGCTAGCTTTGCCACCTTTTCCCGCTGTGTATTAATCGATTGATAAATCGGGACAAGCTGCTCAAGCTGCGAAATCGATTTCGTATAGTTATCCAACAATGGTTCTTGCTGTTTTTGCTCCTGATAATGATTTGTCGCCTGCTGAAGTTGTTCTTGTGCACGTTCATAGTCAGTCTTTGCTTTTTGTAAGGAGACTTCCGCTTGTTCAAGCTGCCGTTTCACCTTATCATATTCACGTTCTAATGGTTCTATTTGATTAGCCTTTTTGGCAAGTATAAGTTTCTGCTGTTCCGCTTGTATTTTATCTTTTTGTTGCAATAATTCTTCGAGCCGCGCTTTCCGAATTAAAAACTTTTCAATCCGTTCATTTAACAGTCTTTGTTCATTTAATGTTTTAACTAACTTTTGTAATTCCTTTTTCGATGCATCATATTCACCTTTTAAAGCAGTACATTGACCCTCATAATATTGCTGTTCTGTCAGCAAGGCACTCTTTACTTGATACAGATTAATGACATCATTGTTCAACGTTGAAAACAATTCCGATTCTCTTTGCGGAAGTCGGGACCGAATTTCATGAATTGTATTGTCCTGCTGCATCTTTGCTTGTTCATAATTCTTTTCAGCAATATTCTTTTTCTCTTTAAGCAGTTCCACCATTTTCGTAAAGCGTTCCGTTTTGAAAATTTTCCGGAAAATCTCTTCTTTATGCTTTGATTCCGAAGTGAGGAGCTTTTGAAATTCTCCTTGCGGCAACATGACGATCTGATTGAACTGGGACTGTGTTAAGCCGATCAGTTCTTCAACTTTCGACTGAATGAGCTTCACTTGAAACTTCTCCACAGCGGGCACAATGACCCCATCCGTAATTTCAAAAAACTCGCGCTTTGCACTTGCTCCGTCATGACCAAATTTCCGCCAAATACGGTAAAGGCGACCCCGTACTTCAAATTCTAGTTCGACTTCCGTATCAACAGTTTCATCCGCAAAATCACTGCGCAAAAACAGCGACTTTTCCCGATCCTCTCCACTTCCAGAATCATAAAGTGCAAACGTAATCGCATCAAAAATAGTCGTTTTTCCCGCGCCCGTTGCACCGGAAACGACAAAAATTCCATGTTCATGGAGTTTAGTAAAATCAATGACTTCTTTTTGATGATATGGTCCAAATGCTGTCATCGATAATTTTATTGGCTTCATCGTTACAGCACCTCCTGTTTTTCACGTTCATTTTCAATTAGCTGCTCTAATACATCAGTATAAATTTCTTTTATTTCATCACTTAAAGGCTTGCCTGTCATTTCCGTGTAAAATAGTTCAAACAGCTCCGAATCATCCATTTGAACTCGGTTCATAGTTGTCGCATGCTGTTCAAGCTGTGCATACACAATCGTTCGTTCAATATGCAAAGCATTCGGATAAACAGTGCGGACAAGTTCGGCAGCACCTTTTACATAATGTTCATCCTGCAATTTAACAAATACATAATCGTCGTTTACTTTATGCTGCAATATATCCTCAAGCATTCCCGTTACGACACGCATATCCCGTACTGGTGTAAGCATCCTTTTTTCAATCGCCACTGATCCGTCTTCTTTTAAATCAACAACCAAAAATCCTTTTTTATGTGTCACTTCAGATTCTGAATACTTAAGTGGTGATCCGGAATATTGAATTTTCTCGCTTGCAACAAAGTGCGCCTGATGTAAATGTCCTAACGCTGTATAACAGAACGGTTCGAATAATGCTGAGCTGATACATTCCGTCCCGCCAATCGTCAATTTGCGTTCAGAATCACTTGTATTCGGCTCCGGCATCCCGTCTTTTGTAATGAAGGCATGACCGATTATAATATTGCGTTTCGTATAATCCATTGTTTGTTTAATCTGTTCAATGATTTTCGCCATCGCCGCTTCATGCGATGTAATGGATTGATCATCAAATACTGCCCGTACAATTGACGGCTCTGCAAAAGGTACTAAATAAAAATGAACTTCCCCATACTCATCATGCATAATAACTGGTTCGATATTCTTTTCTAAATGACCGACGATATGTAAACCGCTCGCCTTCATAAATTCACTGCCAAAATTTAAACGTGTAGCGCTATCATGATTTCCAGCGATTGCTAAAATCGGTGTTTTTTCATCGACTAAAATTTCTTTCAACGTTTTATTTAATAGTTGGATCGCATCTGTCGGTGGTACTGACCGATCATACAAATCTCCGGCAATAATGATGACATCCGGCTTTTCTTTTCTAATTTCTTCGATAAACTGTTCAAGCACAAATTGCTGGTCTTTCGTCATCGATACACCTTGTACTATTTTTCCTAAATGCCAATCTGCTGTGTGAAAAATTTTCATGAATACCGCCTCCTATCTTATAACTATAAGTGTACATGAGGGAAAATAAAAAAACCACATCGTACGAATATTCGTTCGCACGTTGTGAGTGAGTAATTGAACAAAAAAACATTCCTTCAAAAGATTTTTGATGGAATGCTTTTTTTATACAAATATCGGTATCGGTTGATCCAGCGTATGCAGCGCGATATATGGTACTTCTTCTACCGCTAACTCCCTTTGCAGCTGAAGTATTTCTTCAAATGTTTTCGGGTTTGGGGCCGGCATTGCATCGATCGGCAAAATGAGTGCTTCATTCCCGTTATAATTTTTCAACATTTCATTAGCCATAATACGGTACCCTAGCTGGTTTGGATGCACATCCGCCACATTTGGCAAATATGTTGTGCGCTGCTGTTCAAATGCTTCATAAACATCTACAAATATATAACCTGCTGCTTCAGTTTCCTGCTTCAGTATCGTATTTAATAGCTGTACCGCCTCTACTGCTCCATCTGCCTGTTCTTTATGAACACTTACATAAGGAAAATAATAGCCAAGTACATAAACTGCCGCTTTCGGTGCCTTTTCATTAATTAACGAAAGCAGCTCTCCCATTTGGGTACGCACTTCATTTAACGCGAAATTCGTATTAAGCTGACTAAAAGCGAGTGTTCCCTGTTGCGGGTTATGTGTAATAAGCGGCAGTAAATTATTCGCTCCGGCTGAAAGTGTGATTAATGTTGCTTCACTTAGCAATGGTTCAGCCTTTTCAGACTGAACGGTTTCGATCACATTTCCAACACGGTAACCGGGGAAAGTAAGCTCTTTAGAAAAATGCCCGAGCTTACCATGTCTCTCCAGCTGTAAAGCAATGTAATCCGTATAACCTGCATCAATTTGACTGTAAGGTGTTTGCCCTGCTGCCAAAGAGTCGCCAAGTGCAATATAAACTTCCCGTTCATTGGCCAATGCTGCCGTTGGAAACAGAACAATACAAAAAATAAGACTAAATATTATTTTTCGCATTTATTCACCCCACTTCAATTGTTAGAATGCCCAATTACCTTTTCTGAAAATCGGTTCTGTTGTGCCATCTGTCAGAATTCCGTCAATATCCATTTCCGCACTGCCGATCATGAAATCTTCATGTGTGATCGATGTATTAATGCCCAGTGCTTCCAGTTGGCCCTTTTCAAGTTCCTTACCACCTTCATAGCACGTCGGATATGCTTCACCGATTGCTAAATGATTAGAGGCATTTTCATCGAATAATGTGTTGTAATATAAAATATTTGATGAAGAAATAGGTGATTCATGCGGTACTAATGCCACTTCTCCCAGATATGAAGACCCTTCATCAGAAGCAACTAACTGCTGTAATAAGTCCTGACCTACTTTTGCCTCAACGTTCACAATCTTCCCTTTTTCAAAAGTCAGCTTGAAATCATCAATAATATTACCTTTATAAACAAGTGGCTTCGTATTTGATACATAGCCGTTTACACCATACTTTGCAGGCAGTGTAAAGACTTCTTCTGTCGGCATATTCGCGATGAATGTCGTGCCATCAGGTGCTTCGCTGCTTCCGCTTTTCCACAAATGTTTGTCCGGAAGTTCAATCGTCAAGTCTGTACCAGGTGCCGTGTAATGAAGCTTCGCATACTTTTTCTTATTCAGCTGATCTGCACGTGCGTGTAAATTTTCAATATGAGTTTGCCAGTTTGCTACTGCATCCCCTTCACCAATACGCACTGTTTTGAAAATTGCATCCCATAATGCAGGAACTTGCTCTTGTTCCTGTAAATCAGGGAATACTTTTGCCGCCCATTTCGGGGAAGGAACAGCAATAATTGACCATGCAATATCATCATTCATAACAGCTTTACGGTAATTAACTAATGCTGCACCAGCTGCTTTTTGCTGTGCTCCGATTTTTTCTGAGTCAATACCTGCCAGTAAATCTGGATTTTCTGCATCGATCCAAAGTAGTGCACCTTTACGTTCAATTAATTCTTCACGTTGTGCAACAACCCATTTCGGGAAATTAGCTGTTTCTTCCACCGTAACATTCTCATAATAAGCACGCTCAAAGCTGGCATCAGTTAAGTTTACATGAACACGGCTTGCGCCTGCTTCATATGCTTTTTTTACAACAATACGTGTAAAGTCCAGCGTATCCGTAGATGTGTTAATTAATAAATATTGGCCTTTTTGAATATTTACTCCGATTCGAACAGCTAAATCTGCAAATTGCTCTAACTTCTCTTGGAATGTCATGAATTATTTCTCCTTTTTCTTACTAAAAGTCATGCCTTTTTTATTGGACTTTGCTTGATACGGCTTTTTCTCTGTTGCTTTGTTCGCTGCAGGTGCCGCTTTTGATGTTACGGTCTTTGCATTCCCCTCGACAAGTTGTCCTTGAGTCCATACTTTTTGAACACCTTTTAAGGAAAGATCGCGCAACCATTTTTTGAATGTCTTTTCGTCTTTGTACGATAGTAATGTCAGTACTTCTCCGTCTGCACCGGCACGTCCTGTACGCCCAGAGCGGTGTGTATACTGCTCAATTGTTCTTGGTACATCAACATGAATAACATGTGTTAAACCTGAAATATCTAAACCTCGTGCTGCAATATCTGTCGCAATTAAAATGCGTGCTTCCCCTTTTCGGAATGCATCCAGCGCTTTTTTACGCTCATCTTTTTTCATATCTGAATGAAGTGCTACAATCGGCGCATCACGGTATTCCAGCTTGTTCTGTTTCATTAGTACTTGGTCGATGTTATTAACAAATGCCAATCCGCGCAATCCTTCAATATTTGCTAATCGACGAAGCATATCGGTTTTGTCCCGCTCATCTACTTTTACAAAAGAGTGGACAACTTTGCCGAACTTCACCATATCTTCCGGCTTTATTTCGATGCTGACCGGTTCGAACATTAAGCGTTCTGCTACAAGCTTGATCTCTTCTGTAATCGTAGCCGATACGACAACGACTTGACGGCCAAAAGCAGCATTTTCGATAAATGATTTTACGACTACACGGTACTCGCGGCTAAGAAGCTGATCGCATTCATCCAAAACGATTGTTTCGATTTCTTTTAGTTTTAATTTACCTTGGCGTGCCAATTCATTGAGACGACCTGGTGTCCCGACAACAATTGTTGGCTTTTTCTTTAATTTTTCGATTTGGCGTGCCGAGTTCGCACCACCGATTAGTTGCTGCACAGTGATGTCTGTTCCTGCTGTCCAGTCACGGATTACTTCAACGATCTGCATCGCAAGCTCCTGTGAAGGTGCAACGATCAATGCCTGAGTTTGTTTCTTATTACCGTCTACTTTATTTAAAATCGGTAATGTGTAGGCTAATGTTTTACCTGAACCTGTCGGTGATTCTGCTACGATATCTTTTCCTTCAACCATCGCAGGAATCATTTCCTCTTGTATTTTCATTGTCGTTTCAAACGACCATTTATTTTGAAGTGTTTCGTTTAATAAGCTAATTGCTGACATATTGTTTTACCACCTTTTATTCGTTGGCTTTAGTGTACCATATTCGGTTATTAATGCGGAAATTTGGCGGGATGTCGGTTAGTGCTTTTCAGCGAAAAAAGGAGGCGATGTGTCAAATGAAAAATGGCGCATGGAAGCTGGGGCTTTTTCTAATAAATTCGGAAATCATCTAATATATTTTAATTTGTTCTAATAAAATGGCGATGTTCTAATATATCCGTCCGTTGTGCTATTATCGGTTCGCTTTGTTCTAATATCACCTAGCCTTTTTCTAATAAAGCTCCGACATTTTCGAATACCCCGTATAATTGTTCTAATAAAATTTAAACCGTATGCTTTTCCACACGATTTGAACTAAAAAACTCGCCATGAACTTCAAGCGTTCACCGAAGTTCTAATAACCTCCTCATTTCTCTCACACCAAAAAAGCATGCCAGAAATCTCTTTCCGGCACGCCTAGTTTCTAAACTCTCTCGATAATTAAAGCAATTCCCTGGCCGCCCCCGATACAGAGACTGGCTACCGCATACTTCCCGTTGCGTCGTTGCAGTTCGTATGCAGCGGATAAGATGATTCTCGTTCCACTTGCACCTACCGGATGACCGAGGGCAATTGCACCACCATTTACATTCGTTTTCTCACGGTCCAGTCCAAGTTCCTTTTCCACTGCGATATACTGGGCTGCAAATGCTTCATTAATTTCAACTAAGTCCATGTCCTCAATTGTTAAATTCGCACGCTCCAATGCTTGACGAATTGCCGGAGCCGGGCCGATTCCCATAATTGTCGGATCTACACCAGCGATTCCCCATGACACGATGCGGGCTAACGGCTTTAACCCTTGTTCCTTTACAAAATCTTCACTTGCGACAACGACAGATGCTGCCCCGTCGTTAATTCCCGAAGCGTTCGCAGCAGTAACTGAGCCGTCCTTTTTAAATGCAGGGCGTAACTTTGCCAAGCTTTCCAGTGTACCGCCTTCTTTAATATGTTCATCCTGATCTATTAAAATCTCGCCTTTTCTCGTAGCTACAGCAACCGGCACAATCTCTTTCGCAAAGATGCCGTCCTGACGCGCTTTTGCTGCACGTTCGTTTGAAAGAAGTGCAAATGCATCTTGCTCCTCGCGGGAAATCGTATATTGTTCAGCAAGCTTTTCTGCTGTCAAGCCCATCCCTGAACCTGTATACTGGTCAGTTAATGTCGCTTGGAGCATATCTGTAAACTCTAGGTTGCCCAGTTTTGAACCGCTGAAGCGTTGCTCGAAATTCGAATATGGCGATTGGGACATATTTTCCGCTCCCCCAGCGAGTACAACATCCCCTTCACCTAGCTGAATCATCTGAGCCGCCGAAACGACAGATTGCATGCCCGATCCGCAAAGACGGTTTAACGTTAATGCTGGAACTTCCTTTGGTACACCTGCATAAAGGCCGATATGACGGGCTAAATATGCCGAGTTTTCACCTGTTGTAATTACACCCCCGTAAATGACATGGTCCACTTGCTCAGGCTGTACGTTTGCGCGATTTAACGCTTCCACTGCTGTTTTTGTACCAAGCTGTACTGCATCTGTTGTTGCAAAAGAACCTCCAAAAGCTGTAAATGCTGTACGTGCCCCGTCTACGATATATACGTTTTTCATTATTCCATCCCCTTTGTAAGTACTATTTTATAATTTGCTTTGCGATAATCCCCTTCATGATTTCGGTCGTTCCTGCGTAAATTGCTGCTACCGGAATATCACGATATCGTCTTGCGATTTCATATTCCTCCATATAACCGTAACCACCGTGCAGCTGCAGACAATCTGATACGACACGCTTGGCCATTTCACTGATCCACCATTTGGCCATCGATACTTCCTTCACGATATCTTCTCCTGCAATATGTTTGGCAATTAAACTATCGACATATGTACGGCCAAGGTCAATTTCAGTCGCCATTTCCGCTAACTTGAATTGAGTATTTTGGAAATCGGCGATGCGGCTGCCGAATGCCTTTCGTTCTTTTACATAGTCTACTGTCAGTTTTAAGCAGCATTCAGCCTCGATTTGTGTTTCTATAGCGACAATAAGTCTTTCCTGCTGCAGTTTTTCCATTAAATAATAGAAGCCCCTGTTTTCTTCCCCTAATAAGTTTTCTGCAGGTACACGTACATCTTCAAAAATAAGCTCTCCTGTATCTGCACTGTGCATTCCTATTTTATCGAGTTTTTTCCCGCGCTTGAAACCAGGTGTACCATTTTCCACAATAAGCAGACTAACACCTTTATATGCCGGAGTGGCCTGCGGATCTGTTTTACAAACGACAACAACATAATCTGCATGAATGCCATTCGTAATAAACGTTTTTTCACCATTTAAAATATAAAAATCGCCATCTTTTTTCGCGGTCGTTTGAATGCCTGCAAGATCAGAGCCTGCACCCGGTTCCGTCATAGCAATAGCTGAAATGTACTCGCCTGTAACGCTTTTAGGAAGCCATTTCTCCTTTTGTCCAGTTGTCCCGTATGCTTCAATATAAGGTGTCACAATATCGGAATGAAGTGAAATCCCGCTTGCTAACCCTGCACCGACACGCTCAAGTTCCTCCGTTAATATAGCAGAATAGCCAAAATCCAGTGCAAGCCCCCCATACTCTTCACTCACCATTGGACATAAAAAGCCATTCTCCCCAAGCTTCAGCCAAAACTCACGTGGAATATCCCGATCCTTTTCCCATTGTTCAAAATATGGATATGCCTCTTTATCCAGCATTTTGCGTAAAGCTTTTCTAAACATCTCATGCTCTTCAGTATAAATACCCATTTCCCCGCCCCCCTTTGTTTTTTCTGAATATTATCACATCTTAATTTTAACAGGCACAAAAAACGGAAACAATGTTTTTATAAGAAATATTATTGCACTATACAGAAATTCAGTGGAAAATTAAAAAGAGTTGCCAGAATTAGTTCATGACAACTCTCGGTATTAACTATTGTTTAAAAGTAAAATAGCTTTTCTTGTATGGCCATTTACTTGTTCTAACGCAAGTTTTACTCGTTCATAATTTTCATTTGTTTTTAGCATAACAATTGCCGGCTTAACAGCAAATTTTGTTTTTTCAAGTACTTCTTCTGCTTCCTCATATTTGCAGTCCGTCGCATCGATGACAATTCTTTTAGCCCGCTCTATTAATTTTTTATTGCTTGCATGTACATCGACCATTAAGTTTTCGTATGCTTTGCCTAATTGCACCATAGACGCCGTACTGATCATATTTAAAATCATTTTATGTGATGTGGCTGCTTTTAATCGTGTTGATCCTGTTAATATTTCGGGCCCTACAACAACTTCAATCGCTTCTTCCGCATAGCGGCTTACTTCAGAATTAATATTGCTCGTCAAACTTACCGTGTAGGCACCGACAGATTGCGCATACTCTAAAGCACCCATTACAAATGGGGTCGTACCACTTGCCGTAATACCGATAATGGAAT
The DNA here is from genome assembly GCF_059758555.1 of Solibacillus sp. GQ1. NCBI lineage: Bacteria > Bacillati > Bacillota > Bacilli > Caryophanales > Caryophanaceae > Solibacillus > Solibacillus sp. GQ1. The sequence continues at coordinate 58,025 of NZ_JCAXEX010000004.1, forward strand.
CGAACTGCGTTATGTTTTTTTCCTTTAATTTGTTTATTCCATCTTCCAAACGATCTTCAGCATTTTCAACTGCTTGGAAAAATGCATCCTTTCCGCCTGCCATGATCGTTTGTACTAGTTCCGGATCGGTCATAAAAGTAGGGGGACATTCAGATGCATCAAGCATTCCTAAACGACCACTAGTTCCCGCACCGATATAAAAAAGGCGGCCACCGTTATTCATATTGTCAACCACTCTTTTAATTACTTTCTCAATGGTAGGTAAAACTTGTTCAACACTATTCACAACCTGCATATCTTCTTTATTCATGATTTGAAGTATGTCCGAGATAGGCATTACATCCAAATTCATTGTTTCATTATTACGTTTTTCAGTCGTTAATTGATCGTAATTCATGTTATCTCACCTTCCAATAGACGCCATGTTTGTTGAATCGTTTGTTTAACTACATCACTTACTTCCTTATTACTTTCATGTAACGCTAATAAGTAAGCTCCAACTGTCCCCGGAATTGTTGGCTTCAAAGCAATCAAATCTGGAAATCGCGATGAAAAACGGACGATAAATTCTTCAAAAAATATATTGTTCAAAAATAATCCGCCGTGTAATACAACCGGCTTCGTCCGATCAATTCGTGAATAGGCACTTTCAATAAGTTCCAGTAAAGCTTCTTGAACGGCACTGACCATGGATTTTGCTAATAAATCTTCTGTAAAAGCATCCAGAACAATCCTGCTTACAGATGAAATAGCTGTTACAGGATTCGTGCTTCCGTAAACTTTTGTAATGAGTTGGTCAGGTGACAGTACATTAAAATGGGTCAATATCTTTTTCTGAAAAGGTTTCAAAGGTACTTTGTCATCATGCGCTTTTAAAACGGAACGAATGGCAAGCTTCCCTAAATGATACCCGCTTCCTTCGTCACCCAATAAATAGCCCCAGCCACCAACACGAAATGTTTTTTGCTGCTCATAACCGAATATAATCGCTCCGGTTCCAGCAATAAGTAAAGTGCCTTCCCTGCCCCAAGTACCCGCTGCCAATGCGGCATGGATATCACTCTGGATTTTAAGTTTTTCCAGAACGGGTGATTGCTTAAACGCATCATATATTTTCTGTTGTTCAGCTTGTCGATCTGCCCCTGCCATTGCAGCAAATACCGTTTCCACATCTGTAAATGCGACCCCTGTCTTTATTAACAACTGGTTGATTAACTCATTTATAAGTGTGTACAACTGCTCTGTTGAAATCGCTGTTAAATTGCCGGAACTTCCTTTGGCAACTGCAAGTAAATGTCCACTTTCATCACCAATTACAGCGGTTGTTTTTGTGCCGCCACCATCTATACCAATCCATAGTTTTCCTGACATATGCTCACCTTATCTATTCATTTTCAAGTGCAACTAAGTTGTGCACAATTCGTCGAAACCGTTGAATTTCACAACCCCGTCCAAAATGAACGCGATTTGTTAACAAAATAATCGCTAATTGCTTCTCATCCGATATCCAAATTGAAGTGCCCGTAAAACCGGTATGCCCAAAACCGTCTCGCAAATATTGGCCGGAAAATGAAGGCGAAGAATACAATTGCCACCCTAAGCCACGCTGTTCCTCATGTTGCTTAGTAAAACTTTGCTTTGCTAATTGTTTAGTATGCTCGTGAAAAATAGAATCGGTACCCTTCATAAACGATTGAGCAAACTTTGCCAAGTCTTCTGCAGTCGAAAACAACCCTGCGTGCCCGCTTACTCCGCCAAAATGCAGTGCATTTTCATCATGCACTTCACCCCACTGATGTTTCTTTAAATAGGTACGATATTCAGTAGCAGCAATATTCCTCAGTAACTGGACAGACGGATTAAATACGGTATTGTGCATATGAAGCGGCTGAAATACATTTTTATCGGCATAGTCTGCTAATGAAATTCCGGTAACCTTTTCTATTAGTTTTCCTAATAAAATATAGTTTACATCACTATAGATCAACTGCTGCTCTACATTTTTCCGTCCTGTTTCCTGTGCTATCCGTTCAATGACATCTGTGTAAGCTATCCCTTCTATATAAAACTTAATTTCAGCCTGAAAGCCGCTAGTATGTGTTAATAAATGACGAATCTTAACTTCTTCATGCATCAACTTAAGTTCCGGAAAGTAGTAGCTAATGGAATCATCTAAATCAATCAACCCCTGCTCAAGCAATAATAAAATCGAGCTTGCCGTTGCTGTTACTTTCGTTAATGAAGCACAATCAAACAGCGTCTGTTCCGTCATTGGAATTTGCTGCTTTGTATGTGCCATCCCAAATGCTTTACAGTAAAGGACATCTTCTGCATTTGCCACAGCCAATACCGCACCGGGCAGTTCTTTATTATGGACCGCTGTTTCAATAAACTCTTCAACTCGTGATAAAGACATAATTCCCCTCCTATTTGATTGCACCTTCAGTCATACCTTTTACGATATGGCGTTGGAAAATCGAATAGAAAGCGATTACCGGAATAACAGCAATACATAGTCCCGCAAATAGTACACCCCATGCACTGTCGTATTGCGCGTCTATTTTCAGTAAATTCATCGCAACACCTAACGTATTTTTACTTTCGGTTTGCAGTAAAATTAACGCCATAAAAAATTCATTCCAATATGAAATGGCATTTAAGATTGTAACTGTCATAATCCCAGACTTGATGAGTGGTGTCACAATTTTAAACAAAATTCCATATGGACTCATACCATCAACGACCGCTGCTTCTTCCAGCTCTTTAGGAATATTTCCTATAAACCCAACGAGAATGAAGATCGTAAATGGTACATGTGAAATGGCATAAACAAGCGATAACGCCCACAAGTTATCCAGTAAATTAAACTTCATTAATAAGAAAAATAGAGGGATCCAACCTAAAACGGATGGAATCATCATTGATGCTAAATAAACATTCACTAGCACTTCACCAAATTTCGAACGAACACGCTCCAATGCATAAGCTGTCGGAATCGATAATAGGAGTGTTAAAAACGAGCCAAGTACTGTTACAAAAAAACTGTTTAAAAATGCTCGCCCGATATTGTAGTCATTCCATGCACGTTCAAAATTTGTAAAACTAAAATCAGTCGGCAATGACCAAGGTGACGTGAAGATTTCTGCATTCGATTTAAACGCACCCATAAACATCCATATTAATGGGAAAATAACGATAAACGCCCATAGGATTAACGGGATACGTACTAAAATTTGTGAAACTACTTTCATCTAAATTCCCCCCGCTAATATTCGACTTTTTCTTTTTTCAATATAAATTGCGAAATGAGAACAGTAATGAGCGATACGACCAGGATTAGAACACCAATCGCTGCACCATAGCCAAATTGGAAGTCTTCAAACGCGCGCTGGTATAAATACGAGCCCATTACTTCCGAAGCACTTCCCGGGCCACCACCTGTCATTACTTGCACAAGTACAAACGAACCGTTAAGAGACGTAATAATGATATAAAGAATGGATGTTTTTATTTGTGGCCAAACAAGCGGAACCGTAATATGCCAAAATTGCTGCCATTCGGATGCACCATCAATATCTGCAGCTTCATATAAACTTTTTGGCACATTCGAAATACCACCCATAATAAGGAGCATAAATAACCCAATCCCTGCCCATATTGCGGGAATCGCTATACTAGGCAGTACCCAGGTTTTATCACCTAACCAAGGGCGGGCCCAATCTGTCAATCCGACCTGATTTAATAAGCTGTTGACAATTCCCATGTTCGGATCATAAATAAACTGCCATAAAATCCCGATGACTACTACGGACATAATATTAGGAAAGAAGAATACAATTCGATAAAATGGCGCTTCTTTAATCTTAAGCTGTGTTAATGCCACTGCAAAAAATAGAGCGAGCGTCATGATCCCAATGACTTTTACAAAAACGAAGAAAAAGTCATTTATGATTGCCTTTTTAATAATGGAGTCGTTCCATAGACGAATATAATTATCTAAGCCGATAAATGTTTTGTTTGCGCTTGTTCCGGACCAGTCAAAAAATGAGTAATACAACCCGCCTAACATAGGATAAACAGTAAAAATTAAAAAGAGCAGAAAAGTCGGCAGTAAACAAAATGCTAAAAACAAATATTTGCTTTTGGAAGAAAAGGTCATTGTCGTTACTCCTTTCTCTATTGATTAAATAAGGTTGCTAAAAAGCTTTTAGCAACCTCATTTTCCTTACCTTATTTTCTTAGTTCCTCTGCTTTTTTCACCATCTTATCGACGAATTCCTCAGCAGTAATTTCACCAAGTAAGATATCAATAATTAGTAATTTAATTTCATTTGTAATTTCAACCGAAATTTTTTGCACTTCAGCATCTGGTGTGTAACGTTTGTACGTATGAACAGCACCTGGATTATTGATCATTTCATTAATATTTTTCAAGAAATCCTGAACATTCGTATTCGAAGACAGATCAACATCTTTCATGTTCATAATCGCACCTGTTGCTTCAGCAAATGCCTGCGCATATTCTTCCGTAAAGATGAATTCTAAAAATGCCTTTGCAGCTTCCGGATTTTGCGATTTTTCAGCAATGGCAATTGTACGGATATCCGGTACAAGTGCTAATGGCTTACCAGGATCATTCATCGGTGTTGGTGTGAAGCCAAATTCAAAACTGTCCGGCGTATCATTTTTCATTTCATTTGGTAACCAGAAACCTACTGGAATATAAGCATTTTTATGCATTAAGAAGTTCATTTGTGATTGCGTATGGTTGTAAGCCGCAAAACCGCTATCAATTACGCCTGCTTTAGCAATTTTTTCAACCTTCTTCAATACTTCAAGCGTTTCAGGTTTTTTCCAAGCCTCTACTACACCGTTGTTTAAGTCATTTAATAACTCTTCGCCGCCTGCTGCAGCAAATGCCGGGTTCAATACGCCACGGTGGAAGTATTGTGTATGCTGCCCTGTCGTTACAAATGGTGCAATTTTTGTATCAGCCTTAATTTTTTCCATAGAACTGATCCAGCTGTCAAAGTCAGTTGGTACTTCCCATCCGTTTTCTTCAAACCACTTCGTGTCATACCAAGTTCCCCAAGTATCGAATACTAATGGTAAACTATAGATTTTCCCGCCATCTACTTCTTCTGCCGGCGAGATAAAGCTGTCTAATAGTGCTGTACCGTTTTCAAGTTTAACCCCTTTTGCAAATTCACTAATATCCATTAACTGACCTTCAGCGATCATTTGTGTTTCACTAGCTCCTGCCCCATCGATATATACGACATCAGGTGGTGATTCTGAAATCCAGCGTGTGTTCATCTCTGTATTAATATTCGGACCTGCATGTTCAACAATTTCTAAATCCGGATGCTGTTTTTGGAAGTCCCCAATAACTTGCTTCCACCATCCATCACCATATCCTCCGACAAAATATTGAATTTCCAGTTTGCCTGACAAACCATCCCCTGTACTTTCTGTAGAAGTATTATCCGATGAAGTCGTTGATTGTTCAGTATTGCTGTTTCCTTCAGTGTCGCTGTTTGATTCCTCGTCATTCGAACACGCAACGAGCAATAACATTAAACTCATTAATGCTACTAAAAACCAAGTCTGCTTTCTCTTTTTCATAACAAACATACATTACACCCCTTCATTTTCATTATGTTAACTATATGAATATAGTCAGCACCAATATTAACGAGAGAAACCCTTAATTACCTCGAGTGTGCGATTTAACGCAATTATCGAATTATCATAGTTTAATGTGGCAATTCCTGTATATAAAATATCAATTAATGTCAGTTGGGCGATGCGTGATGCGGTTGCCGAGCTACGAATATCCGCTTCATTAGAAACAACGTATAATGCATAGTCTGCAAAGCTTTGTATTGTATTTCGCTTGTTTTGCGTCATTGTAATAATCGTTGTCTGATTCTCTTTTGCAACTGTAAGCGCATTAATAATTTCCTTCGTTTCACCTGAGTACGAGATTGCGAATACAACATCCTCGCTCGTTGCATGTGTTGCGGCAATAAGCTGCCCATGACTATCGAAAATCGTTTCACAGCTTTTATTGATCCGCTTCAATTTGTGTTCGAAATCCTGTGCAACGATTGCTGAAGCTCCGATGCCAATAAAGATGATCTTTTTCGCATTATTAATTTTATGGATAATCTTTTCAAGTTCTCTTTCACCATTAATCATTAGCGTTCGTTGGATTGCGTCGATATTATGCATTTCAATTGTCTGTATCATTTGGAGTATCGTTGAATCTTTTTCTAATTCAAAGTTGTGGTTGTGTGGAATTTTCAGAGTAGGTGCTGAAGCAATACTTAGTTTTAAATCTTTGAAACCGGAAAAGTTTAATGCCCTGCACATCCTCACAATTGTTGCTTCGCTTGTTTTAGCTTTTTCAGCCAACACAGCAATCGGCATGCGAATGACATCATCTAAATGGCTTAATATATATAAAGCCACATTTCTTTCAGCAGGTTTAAGCAATTCCATCCCCGAACGTATTCTTTCAATACTATTTTCCAAGTTTATTACCTACTCTCGAACAAATTGTTGTAAAACTTCATTATTAATTTAATATATATGAAATTTAACTTCATAATAAAACCTATATTGCTAGTCGTCAAGAATTTATTTAAATTTTCCGAAAACAAAAGGATTTTAATGTATTATTTTATTGATAAATTGACTATTGCTATAATATTGTAGAAATTCAATTATACGGTGGTGAATCTTTATGAAGTATGCATTTTTGAGTGACTTACATTCGCACTATAAAAATACGAAAAAGGTGTTAAATCATATACAGCAAGTAGCGCCCAATGCAGAGATTATTGGCTTAGGAGATTTGTTTGAGTGTAAAATCGGCAAGAAAAAGGCAAAAATGGTTCGGCATGCAAAGTTAAAAGATGCAGCGATAGTTGATGAAAGGTTTATGAGCCTCTTAACATTCCCTTCAATTATCGGGAATCAGGAAGAACGTATTGCCCTAGTAACAGGGGATGAGCGCTTTCTTCAATATGAAGATGCGCTTGTAATTGAACACGCCACTTTAATTCATGGGCACCAAATAGAGTGGGATAAAACATTCAATCCTACCTTTCCGAACATTGAAACGCCATTGCTGTTTTTTGGACATAGTCATGAAGCTGCGATCTATAAAGATGGGCTACGACATTCTGTCCCTTACGATATCCCGCTGGCTGTCGGAAAAAATCAATACCAGATTAATGTCGGTCCTGTCGTTGATAATAAAGAATGGTGTCTGTATGACAGCGAGGAAATGACGGTTACATTTATGCAGGCTCAATAGGAAAAGGCTGCCCTGGAGTAAATTCAGGACAGCCATTTTTAATCTTTCAATATAGCGGACTATAAAACATCCGGCAGCTCGGAATCCATACCAAATTTTTGGCGGAAACCGCATTTCTTGCAAAGTTCTTCAATAGCTTCACGACGGGAAAATCCGTCTACTAAGTTTTGTGCACGGTCAGTAGTAATAATGTCGCCGAACTTCTGATCGTGGACATTCCCTAAATTAATGACACCCTCGCCATCCAAACAGCAAGGTACAACAGAGCCATCTACTAAAATGGCTGCATGTGTACGCAATGCATGACAGAACCCTTTGCCTTCATCCGCTTTTTCAAGCAGGCTCGGCCAGCGGAATTCATGATCTTGGTTTAAATAAATATTTTTTGCGATTTTTACTCCTGAGCCCATTTCTACCCGCTCTTGAATTTCATAGTCCAACTCATACTCTTTTTCCAGAATTTCAAGTGTTTCGCGGTTTCTGCGATTTGCCAGCTCGGAAACATTTTTGCGCTGTAAATTCCATAGACGGTAAGAAATAATGACATTATGTTTTCTTACATCCCGTACAAATTCCAAAATATCACCTAAGTACTTTTCACGGTTTTCAGATCCTTCATGTCCATCAAAACTATGAAGTGAAAAGTTTATTTGTCTGAGTGCAGGCTTGCCCAGCAGCTTTTCACGGTTCTTTTTAATTAATGTCCCGTTTGTCGTAATATTTACTTTAAAGCCTTTTTCATGTGCAATATCGAGTAACTGCCCGATGCGCGGATGCAATAATGGCTCCCCTTTTACATGTAGGTATATATATTTTGTGTAGCCGCTAATTTCATCTAAAATATGAGCAAATTGCTCTACCTTTATTAATCCTTTTGCTCGCTCTGTAGGTGGACAAAAGCTGCATGCTAAATTACATACACTTGTAATTTCGATATACACTTTCTTAAAAGTTTTCAACGCTCGTTCACCATTCCTTTTTTTGATCCTAAACAATACTTTTCATTGTAACAAATTTCTTATGTAAAAAGGAAGCTGTCTGTTTGACTTAATACACAATGCAAATAAAAAACCGCCTAGAATATGAATGATATTCTAGGCAGTTCGTATTTTTATCCGCGGTAGCGTACGGATAGGCCTTTAAGGAATTTACGGGCAAAGTTGTCGCCGCATTCTTTGTAATTACGGTGACCCGGTTTACGCATAATGGCGCCAAGTTCGCCTTTTGATACTGCAATACCCCCGTCATCAAGCACATCCAGCATCTCTTCTGTCGTCAGCTGGCATGCCACTTTCAGCTTTTTCAGCATCATGTTGTTAACATGATCCGGCTTTTCCTGCACAGGCGCTGGCTGCCCTTCTTTTTTCGGCATCGGTCCACGCTTATACGTAATCAACCCATTGAAAAATGCTTCCAAATTTTTATGATTCACTTTCATTTGGTCATAATCAGCAGGTGCTTCCTCATCTTTTTCCAAAGACTTCGTTAAAATTTTCGGCATATCCTCCGGGGAAACTGTAACGCCACCTAACTTAAAAATTTCAATCATTTCTTTATTTTTCAAATCCAATGCATAACGCGTTCGGATGAGAATATCATTATTATCCATAATAACCTCCATACTTCTTTCGCTAGCAAATATTATATCAGAGGTTGGACTTGGAATGTTAGCGTGATCTCTTAAACGTTCCATATCTTTTAGCGTATTTTTTCATCCATTTCCACTCAGCAAAAACTAGTATTCACAATATTTCAAATCCTGAAACCCCGCGCAAAATCAATAACACTAAATAGTAATTTTATGCTCTAAACAGAAAATTTACGTGATTTATAAAAAAATAGGTTTATAATTTTCTGAAGATTTGATATAGTTATATTGCATTAATTTGCAAAAAATATCATGTTTTTACACAAAATGGGGGGTTTTAAGATGAAATTGAACAAGTTTCTAACACTTTTCATGGCACTTGTACTATCTGTAGTACTTGCGGCATGTGGTGGGGACGACAGTAAGGACAATGAAACATCGGAAGGTTCTACAGGTACTGAAACAAATAATGAAGGGTCTACAAGCACTTCATCAGAACCAAAAGAGCTTAACCTAGTATTTATGTCTGAACCACCGTCTTTACACCCGGGTTTAGCGTCTGATACTACATCAAGTACTGCTATCAACAACATTTTCGAAGGTTTAATGACAATGGAAAACGGCGTTCCGGTTGAGGCTGCCGCTGAAAGCTATGAGATTTCCGATGACTTATTAACTTATACATTTAATTTACGTGATTCAAAATGGTCTAACGGAGACCCTGTAACAGCAAACGACTTTGCTTTTGCTTGGAAATGGGCATTAACTCCAGAAAACGCTTCTGAATACGCGTCAATTTTATATCCAATCAAAGGCGCTGAAGCTTACCACTCAGGTACTGGCTCTGCCGATGATTTAGGTATTAAAGTTGTGGATGACAAAACGTTAGAAGTAACATTAGAAGTTCCAACACCATATTTCTTGGAATTAACTGCTTTCAAAACATTTTCACCAATTCACCAAGCTACTCAAGAAGCAAATGCTAACTGGTACACTGAAGCAGATTCAATCGTATCAAATGGTGCATACACTCTAACGGAGTGGGTTCACAACGGTAACTTGGTATTCACTAAATCAGAAAATTACTGGGATGCTGAAAACGTAAAAATTGATACAGTAAATGTAGCAATCGTTGAATCTGAAGCTTCTCAAATGAACATGTTTGATGCAGGTGAAGTTGACTTCTTAGGAACAAGCTATGGTTCTATCTCTCTAGATGCAATCGATCGCTTAAAATCAGAAGGTACGCTTAAAGTTGCTGAATACTCAGGTGTTTACTGGTATAAATTCAACACGACAGATGAAGTAACGGGTAACTTAAATATTCGTAAAGCTTTAACTTTAGCAATAGACCGTGCAAGCTTAATCACTAATATTACGAAGGCGGAGCAACAACCTGCATTGGGTTATGTTCCAAACTCGGTAGATGGTTTTGGCGATGATGAAGGCTATTTCAAAGATGCTGATTTCGAAGGTGCGAGAGAATATTTAGCAAAAGGTTTAGAAGAACTTGGTTTATCAGATCCATCTGAATTAGAAGTTACTGTTTCACACAACACTTCTGAAGCTCATGCTGCGATTGCACAATTCATTCAACAAGGATGGACAAAAGAATTAGGTATTAATGCAAAACTTGATAACTCAGAATGGCAAGTATATTTAGACAAACTTTCTAACTTAGATTATCAAGTAGGTCGTTTAGGCTGGATTGCTGACTTCAACGATGCTTACACATTCCTGGAAATGTATAACTCTGCGAAAAACGGAAACAACGATACTGGTTGGGAAAATGCTGAATACACTGCCCTATTAAAACAATCAGTTACTGAGACAGATCCAGAAAAACGTACTCAGATTATGTTACAAGCAGAAGCAATTATGGCTGAAGAAGTTCCAGTTGCGCCAATCTACTACTATACTAACCCTTACGTTGTAAAAGATTATGTAACAGGCATGGAGCCAGATGCATTAGGTAATATTTCACTTAAAAATGTTGATATCAACAAATAATTTTTACGTATCAACACAACTTACTGTGTATTTTTAAATGAAAGGCTGCTCAGAATCCATGTGATTTAGGGCAGCCTTTCCTAATATTTCTGAATATTCATTACTTTACAACAAGGAGGGGGTTGTCTAATGCTTAACTATATTTTTAAGCGAATAATTTACATTTTGATAGCATTATTCTTTATCATTTCGGCAACGTTCTTTTTAATGAAGCTCGCACCAGGAAGCCCATTTGCCAGTGAACGTGAGCTATTACCAGCAATCGAACAGCAACTAAATGAAAAATACGGCCTCGATAATCCATGGTATATCCAATATAAAGATTATTTAATCTCTTCACTCACATTTGATTTTGGAGAATCCATGAAATATAAAGGACGTTCAGTAAACGATATGATTTCAGAAGGATTTCCTGTTTCATTAGTATTAGGTTTAGAAGCAATGCTGTTAGCAATAGGTTTTGGAATTTTATTAGGTGTTATTTCAGCGCTCTATCACAATAAATTTCCTGACTATGTGTCGACTGTCATCGCTGTTATAGGTATTTCTGTCCCATCCTTCATTCTTGCAGCGTTATTACAGCTGTATTTGTCACTAAAAGCTGGTTGGTTCCCTGTAACGGGATGGAAAGGCTTTAGCTATACGGTTTTACCTGCAATCGCTATTGCCCTGTCACATGTAGGGTTTATTGCAAAACTTACTCGATCGAGTATGCTGGAACAAAATAATAGTGAATATGTAAAGCTTGCCCGTGCAAAAGGGATTGGAAAATGGACAATTGTATTTAAACACTCTCTTCGTAATGCGTTATTGCCGGTAATCACTTATTTAGGACCTTTAACTGCCGGCGTATTGACAGGTAGTTTCATTATTGAACAAATTTTCGCTATTCCAGGTATTGGTCGTCACTTTGTTCAATCCATTACAAACCGTGACTACACGACAATTATGGGAGTAACTGTTTTCTATTCGATTCTTTTATTAATAGCGGTATTAATTGTAGACATTTTGTATCACTTTATTGACCCTCGCATCAAATTGAAAGGAGCGAAAAAATAATGACTATAGAAAATAAATATAATGACCAAATCGCTCCGGAGCGTTTTAACATTGTAGGCGCCCGTCCAAATGATGCGGATTCCTTAAACAAAAAGCAAATTTCCTTTTGGCAAGAGGTTATGTACCGTTTTTCACATAATAAGCTCGCAATTATAGGCTTGATTATTTTAGCGTTTATTACAATTATGGGCATCTTTGCACCGATGTTTTCCTCTTGGACTTATGAAGAAAATACGGGTCTTTACAATACAGCCCCTTCAGCTGCCCACTGGTTCGGTACTGACGACCTTGCACGCGACTTATTCGTTCGTGTATGGATTGGCGCACGAATTTCGTTATTCATCGGTCTTGCCGCAGCTGTAATCGATTTAATTATTGGTGTTCTCTGGGGCAGTATTTCAGGATTACTTGGTGGCCGCGTAGATAACATTATGATGCGTATTGCCGATGTTTTAACAGCGATTCCTTATTTATTAGTTGTTATTATTCTACTAGTCGTTATGGAAAAAGGATTAATTCCTATGATTATCGCCCTCTCCTTTACCGGATGGGTAAACATGGCTCGTATCGTTCGTGCTGAAGTGCTTTCAATCAAGAGTCGTGAATTTGTTTTAGCATCTCGGACATTAGGTGCTGGTACATGGCATTTAATTAAACGTCATCTAATTCCAAATGCAATGGGGGCAATTCTAGTAACAATGACATTAACCATCCCAGCTGCTATCTTTACAGAATCATTTTTAAGCTATATTGGTTTAGGGGTACAACAACCGCTTGCAAGTTGGGGGACGATGGCTTCAGAAGGAAATAAGGCAATCCAATCTGCACCTTGGCGATTAATGTTCCCTGCCCTCTTCATTTCGTTAACGATTTTCGCATTTAACGCTGTTGGAGATGGTCTTCGCGATGCTTTAGATCCAAAATTACGTAAATAGAAAAGGGTGTACGATATGAAAAAGAAAATTTTAGAAGTTAATGATTTACATATTCATTTCAAAACGTACGCCGGTATTGTACAAGCTGTACGAGGCGTAAACTTTGAACTGTACGAAGGCGAAACATTAGCTATCGTAGGTGAATCGGGCTCAGGTAAAAGTGTTACGAGTAATGCTTTGATGAAGCTGATTCCTGAGCCACCCGGTATTTATGCAAAGGGCGAAATTAAATTTAATGGTCGTGATCTGATTCCTCTTTCAGAAAAAGAAATGTTGTCAATCCGGGGCAATGAAGTGGCAATGATTTTCCAAGATCCGATGACAGCACTTAACCCAACGATGCGAATCGGCAAGCAAATTATGGAAGTATTATTGAAGCATAAAAAAGTTTCCAGTAAAGGAGCAGCGAAAACTCGTTCCATTGAATTATTAAATCAAGTGGGTATCCCTTTTCCGGAAAAACGTTTTGCTTCTTATCCACACGAGCTTTCCGGTGGTATGCGTCAGCGCGTTGTCATCGCGATTGCCCTTGCTGCGGATCCTAAGCTTTTAATCGCTGATGAACCAACTACAGCACTCGACGTAACGATTCAGGCACAAATTTTAGAGTTGATGAAGGACATTCAAAAAAGTTCAAATACATCGATTATTTTTATTACCCATGATTTAGGGGTCGTGGCAAACGTGGCTGACCGTGTTGCCGTTATGTATGCCGGACAAATTGTTGAGTATGGTACAGTAGAGGACATTTTCTACAACCCTAAGCATCCTTATACTTGGGGTCTGCTAGGTTCAATGCCCGACTTAAACAACTCTACAGACGAGTTATTACGTGCAATACCTGGTTCACCGCCAAACTTGATTAATCCGCCTACAGGCTGTGCATTTGCCCCTCGCAATGAGCTGGCTTTAGCAATCGACTATGAGGAAGAGCCACCGATGTTCCAAGTTTCTGACACTCATTTTGCAAAAACTTGGTTACTTCATCCGAATGCTCCAAAAATTCCACTTCCTGAGGCGGTTGCTCGCCGTATTGAATCGGCTAAAGGAGGCACAGCTAATGCGTAAAAAGATTTTAGAAGTAAAAGGGTTAAAACAATATTTCGGTACTGCCAAAGAGCCAATTAAAGCGGTTGACGGCATTAGCTTCGACGTTTATGAAGGCGAAACCCTTGGACTAGTGGGTGAATCTGGCTGTGGTAAATCAACAACGGGACGTTCGATTATTCGCCTATATGATATTACTGAAGGTGAAATTTTATTTAACCAAAAAAATGTGAATTCTTATTCTTCACGAAAAGAATCGATGCAGTTCAACCGTGACATGCAAATGATTTTTCAAGATCCCTACGCATCGTTAAACCCGCGAATGACAGCTGGTGAAATTATTGCGGAAGGCTACGATATTCACGGCCTTCACAAAAATAAAAAAGACCGTCAAGAAAAAATTGGAGAGCTGTTAGAATCTGTCGGTTTAAACCGTGAGCATGCAAACCGTTATGCACATGAATTTTCAGGCGGTCAACGTCAACGTATTGGGATTGCCCGCGCGTTAAGCTTAGATCCAAGCTTCATCATTGCGGATGAGCCAATTTCTGCTCTAGACGTATCTATTCAAGCTCAAGTCGTTAACTTATTAAAACAGCTACAAAAAGAACGTGGGTTAACATACTTATTCATTGCCCACGATTTATCGATGGTGAAGTATATCTCGGATCGTATTGCTGTTATGTATCGCGGAAAAATTTTAGAGTTAGGTGATGCGGATGAGATATACAACAATCCGATTCATCCTTATACAAAGTCTTTACTTTCTGCCGTACCTCAACCCAACCCTGAGTATGAGCGTAAACGTGTCCGTATTCCTTACAAGCACGAAGAAACACCTGATAATGCGGAGACTTTAGAAGCACGTCCAGGGCATTTCGTATTTGCCACAAAACAGCAACTTGCTAGCTGGTTATAAATAAAGAGCCGAGTATCCAATTTGAGTACTCGGCTTTTTTCATTATAGTGGTCCAATTTCTCTACCATTTTCTCACTCCTTCATTGCAAAGGATTGGAAAATGGCCCTTTTATTTCCCATGAAAAATAGCCTCGACAAAATCGAGGCTATCATTTTATATCGTTTGTTTTGGTCTTAACGTATGCTTCAGTACTTTACCAGATGCATTTCGTGGCAGTTGATCGATAAAGTCGACTTCAAACGGAACTTTATATTTTGCAAGCTGTGTCATGCAATAGTCCAATACATCCTGTTCCATTAGTTGTTGGCCTTCTTTTAATACAACAAATGCCTTTGGAACTTCACCATAAACTTCATGAGGGACCCCTACGACCGCAGCCTCTAAAATCTGAGGCATTTGGTAAAGTACCTCTTCCACTTCAATCGGATAAATATTTTCTCCGCCGCGAATAATCATATCCTTTTTACGATCTACAATATATAAATAGCCTTCCTCGTCAAAACGGCCTAAATCTCCAGTATACAGCCATCCATCTTGAATCGACTTTGCTGTTTCTTCCGGTGCGCGCAAATATCCCTTCATTACTTGGGGACCTTTAACGCAAATTTCACCGACTTCCCCTAATGCCACAATTTCACCATTTGCATCACGCAGCTGAATTTCAGTCCGCGCTAACGGTTTGCCTACTGAACCGATTTTAAACAGTGCTGCATCATCCAGCAACGAACTCGCTGCAGGTGAATTTTCCGTTTGCCCGTACAAATTCTGTACTTTTACTTTCGGGAATGTATCCTTCAGACGCTTAACAAGCTCATATGGCATCGGTGCAGCCCCGTAACAGAACAGGCGCAGTTGACTAAAATCATAGGACTGCAGCTCTGGTTTGTTTAATAAAATCGTATACATTGCCGGTACACCAAAGAAAATGGTTGCCTTTGTTTCCACTAGATTTTTCAATGTTTGATCTGGTGAAAATGCTTCTTCTATAAGAACGGCTCCTCCTTTATAAATTGTCGGCACCGCAAATACATGGCTGCCTGCACAGTGGAATAATGGTGTACAAATAAACATACGGTCCTCAGTCGTCATATTCATTGAGTCAGACCAGATTTGCGCAGTCTCCAAAATATTCCGATGACTGAGCATAACCCCTTTTGGTTTTCCTGTCGTTCCGGATGTATACATAACAACGGACGTATCCTCAAGGTCTAACTGCGGTAATGCTGGAGAAGCGCTACTTCCATTTATAATTTCTTTGATTTGTGAAAGTGAAAGGATTTCCTGAAAACCATGTGTCGTAAGATCAATCGTCGCTTGCAGTTTTTCATCATATATTAAAATTTTTGCCTCTGAATGCTTAAATATAAAATCCACTTCAGGAGGAGCCAGCTTTGTATTCACAGGCATTACGGTTAAGCCTGCAAGCTGGACACCATAATAAACAGCCATAAATAAATGGGAGTTGAGCGCAAATTCTGCTACAATATCATCTTTTTGAAAACCCTTTTCAATCAGATAACCGGCAATTTTCCGCGAGTTCTTGAGAAGTTCTTCATATGACCATACTTCATTTTCAAATTGAATAGCCGTTGCATTCGGTGTCTCCAGAGCTTGGTCAACTAATGCCTGTAAAACTGTCATTTAAAATCCCCCTCAGTATATAAATATCTTAATATTCTAAATTTTAACAATTTTAAGCTGCTTAATGCAATATTTTCTGTGTTTTTATTTTTCTAAGCATTTTACGAAAATATTTGAATCCTCGAATGATATACGTTTTTTTTGGATAAGCTAGTTGTCAAATAAAGCTAATTGATCCATTTTATTTGGACATAAAAACATTCAGAGTGGACAAATTAATGATGAAGCAAAAGGAAGCAAACAAGCGCCTTTTACTTCACAATTGCTAAATCAAAGAGGAGGAAAACTATGCCAGCTTTAGAGGTGAAATGTACTGTATCAGATTGTTTTTTCCATGCAAAGGGGAATTTCTGTGGGGCCGAAAAAATTGAAATTGATATGGAAAGCATAACCAACAAAAAAGAGCGGTCGGAATTTGCTTCTGATTTTGATTTGCAAGCCCCTAAACAAAAAGAAGCCAAGTCTTCCAGTGACACTTGCTGCAAAACATTTATTTGTAAAAAAGATGCAGAAAAGCGTCACTAAGTAAATTGGAAGAAGCTGTCTAGAAAGTGTACACCACTTATTTAGACAGCTTCCTTTTTATTAACGATTTAATGCGGACCGTTGCCACCTAACTGCCCACTACCAGGCACTTCATTAACCTTGTAAGTACGGCTGTCTACTTCCAGATTTTCCGTTAAAGGTCGAAGCGGCATTTCATCAGTCGTCTTCACTTCCTGTTCCTTGGCAAGGATAGCAAGCGTTTCATTATACGAAAGGCCGGAAGCTGCATTTAAACGCTTTACTTCATTAACATCTGTTCCTGCTTCTGTGAAATTTTTTTCGTTCATTCATCCACCTCCTCAACTATTAGGATGTGCGGTGAACAATTGTTTATGTAACTATTAGTTAATCAAATCTACAATGTTTCCGTAACTTGCACTTCTTTGTATAACATAATTCCAACCAATCCGACTAAAGAAAATAGTACCGGAATAATGAAGCCGTAGAAATAACCGTATTGTAAATTTATTGAACTTGCCTGAACATAGTCCAATATTGCACCTAAAAAAATCGGCAGTAACACAGCACTTAGAAAGCCTCCTGTATTGGCAAATCCTGATACAATGCCGGACTCTGTCATCGGGAAAGACTGCCTTACAGCAGCAAATGTCAATGCGCTTGCTCCATAACCAAAACCGATAAGGAAGAAAAGAACTATGACCCCAATTAATGATGGGTACCCCTGAAATAAAAGAAACATAAACCAGCTTGCAAAAACAATCGATTGCACCGCTATATAGGGTTTTTTAATCGATTCATACATACTCGCAACCCAGCTCATAAATGGTGCACCAATAATTGCACCAACTAAACCAACCATAATTAACTGGCTCGCTTGTGACCGGCTCATTTCGTAAAGATCCATTCCGTACGGCACAGCCCATGAACTGATAAATCCAACATAGCCTCCCACTACTCCAAAATGGCATAAAAATAAAGCCCATGCTTGCCGGCTGGAAAAGACTCTTTTTACGATGCCAGCTGTTTTTTCACGTTGGACTGGCTCTGTTTCTACAGGCAATGTTTGTGGAAAAGCTCTTTTTGCTTGTTTTATTAGAACCATGTACAGCATTATGCCGCATAAACTTACAAGAAGACCTAATGAGAAAAATGCCCATCTCCATCCAAGGAGTCCAATCCAAGACGAAAATGGTACAGTTGCCAACAAGAAACCTAAACTGCCTGTCATCCCGGCAAAACCTACTAAACGGACAAATTCCTTTTTATAAAACCATTGGCCTAATATGAGCATCATATTAACCCAAATCGTTGCATCCCCTATTCCGGTAAAAATTCGTGATATAAATAATACCGACTCATGTGTCCCGACACTGTAAAGAACTGTTCCCACGCCGGCAAGGACCGCACCAAATATAAGAAAGAAGTTTGGACCAAAGCGATCCGCCAAAATCCCCATTGGTATTTGCAAACTTGTATATACAAAAAACTGAACTCCTGTTATTAACCCGATTGTCGTAGCTGTAATATTAAAGTCGTGCATCAGCTGATCGGTAATTAAGCCAGGTGCAGTCCGCTGACTAGCCATCAATAAATACGTAAGCAATACCGAAACAAAAACTACCCATCTGTACTTACTATTTTGCTTTTCCAATGTTCACTGCTCCCATAAAAGTTTTTCTTTAAACATTTGAATTCTTTAATTATGAGTTCTTATTCCTTATCCATTTTATGAAAATACTTTGCCGGTTATCTTTTCAAGCCAACACTTTCATAAAGTTATATACCCTACATATAAATAACAGTATGCAGGGTTAGTTGCATATTTTTATTCAAGAAAAAAAACAATGAAGGAAGTGAAACTATTCTTCAAATTGGTCCAATACCTGTTAGTACTGTTCGATTAGATTATGGACCGAATCAATTGGTATATTATCCTCATGTTACTTACAAGTGGGATCATTCATGGGAAAGTGAGATGAATGAGGCGATTAAGGAGTTAGTAAAAAAACAAATTGCACAGCAAGTTGGTGATATGCCGACAACAGTAGAAGAAATGCTGGGGCTATATGAAATAAAAAATAATCAGCGGCAAGTACTAAGTTTAAGCCTTTCCAATTATACGTACCATGAAAAGGCCGCACACGGAATGACGACAATTGAATCACTGACATTTGATATAGAAAAGAAGAAGCTATGTACACTCAAGGATTTATTTAAACCGGGCACCAATTATGTCAGAAGACTTTCTGCTCTTGTCGATATTCAAATACAGGAGCGGGATCTCCCTACATTAGGTGATTTTCCGGGTATAAGTCCGGATCAGGATTTCTATATTGCAGATAAGACACTCGTCATTTATTTTCAATTATATGAGATTACTCCATATGTTGTAGGTCTGCCTATGTTTCCGATTTCTGTTTTTGATTTGGCAGATATTATCGATGAATCCGGTCCGCTTGGCAGATTGGCGACTAACGGTTAATGTTAATTAAAAATGTACTATATTTTAAATTTCAAAATATAGTACATTTCTTTTCATACTTGTAATGAGGTGCCAAGTAAAAAATTTTATACGTCCCTTTCCAATGTTAAATAATGAAAAGCGCTACAATCGTCGTCACGATTAAACCGATTATTACCGGTACAAGATTTCTTCTCGCAAGCTCAAACGGGCTAACATTACAAATGGCTGCTGCAGGAATAAGCGCCCATGGAACAAGTGTACCGCCACCTACCCAAATAGCAGCAATTTGACCAAGAGCAGTCAATGTAGCCGTACCTTCTCCGATTGCAGTACCAAATAAATTCCCTAGTGATCCGACTAATGAAATCCCTGAAAATCCGGAACCGTCCAGTCCTGTAATTGCCCCAACACCTGTTAATGTCACAACAGCAATTTCCGTTGTTAATGGTACAAGCGCCGCCAGTCCCATACCAAGGTCATTCACTATACCATGTGATGTTTCAGGCAAATGATTTCCGAGAATTGTAAGGAAACCCGCGTCCCCTAAATAAAAAAATGCCGCAATCGGGATGACCGGTCCAAATACTTTAAACCCAAACTGAAACCCTTTAATAAAGTAGCTCGTTGTTTGGTCGAGCCCTTTCTTTTTATAAGCAATAACACAAAGTATCAGCAGGATAAAAACAGAAGTGCCTCCTACTAGTGCTGTTGCGTCTCCCCCTTGAAGATCAAAAATAGCCATTGCAACAACATCCAGTACAAAGACAACCGGAATTAAAAGAGCGAAGATTTTTTTCTGAGTCATCGATAATAGATTTTCCGTTTGCTCCAGCTCTTGCTCTGTACTATTATCATACGTTCCCACTAAAGGAATAGTGCCGCGCTTCATATCCCGCTTCAAAAAGTAAAATGCTACAGCTGTCGTCACAACCCCCATCGTTATGACAAGAGGAATACTTGCCGATATGACATCTCCTACAGGAAGTCCTGCAGCATCAGCCGTTAACTTCGGTGCACCTTGAATAATAAAATCACTGGATAACGCAATCCCGTGACCGAATAAGTTCATTGCCATCGCCACACCTAATGCCGGCAGTCCCGCCCGTATAGCTACAGGCAACAAAACAGCCCCGAGTAGCGCAACTGCAGGTGATGGCCAGAAAAACCAGGAAATGATCATCATCAATATCCCGATTGTCCAAAATCCTAATGTCGGGTTTTTAATAATCTTTGTAAAAGGGGCAATCATTACTTCATTAATTCCCGTTTTAGTTAGTACCCGGCTCATCGCAACGATAATTGAAATAATTAAAATAGTAGATAAAAGTTCGGTTATTGCATAAATAAAGCTATTAAAAACCCCGCCAATTGAAGAAACAAAATCCCCTGTCGCGACGAAAGCAATAACGAAAATCCCCACAATACTAATTAATGTTGTATCCAGACGTCTAATCATAAAGATAATGATCAGCATGATGAAAACAACATAGATCCAGTGGAGAGCTGTTATTTCAATCCCCATACTCTACCTCTTTTCCTTTTTACTTAGCATATGGAGAGAAAAGAAAGGTTGTGAGCGCCTAGTACCAATATATATTTTTTAAGTTTTTATGTTATTCGCCTAGATTCTATAAATTATAGCTCAATGTTAGTAAGGCCATTCTAAAAATAACTTCCTTGGTCATTTGTGTTTATTTATTGATGGTAAAGAGACATATTACATATAAAAGATAAAAATAGAGGTGTACTTATGGCGATTTGCCCGTTATGCAATGCATTAGAAAAAGTCAGTATGACATGTCCGACATGTAACAGTCCGCTGCAGGATGGAGGAAAGATAGCCGATTATTCAGATCCATACGGACATTATAATGATGAAAATACTGTTAAGCTTTTTGACGGCTATCCAAATACCGCTAAAGATGAGATTTGTCCACATTTACTCGTTTGCAGAGATTGCAGCTTTGAGCGGATCCTGTTTATACAGGAACAATAAAAAGCATGTCCGATATAAAGTTTCGGACATGCCATAATCAAAATTATCAAATAAATATATCCAGAATTAATACTACACTAAGACCGACAATCGATGTCGTGAATAGTAGAAGACCCCATGTTTTAAATGTATCTTTAATCGATAAGTTGAAGTACTCTTTAAACAGCCAGAAAGATGCATCGTTAACATGGGTAATTGTATTACTGCCCGCCGCTGTTGCCAAAACCATCAGTACCGGATTGACATCAAATGTATGGATTAACGGTCCTACAATACCTGCTGCTGTAATCGCCGACACAACCCCTGTACCCGTAGCAATACGGATAACCGCTGTTATCAGCCAAGCCATAATTAATGGGTTAATGGACGTATTTTGCATCACGCCTGCAATAAGATCACCGATGCCTGTATCTAAAATGATCTGTTTAAATGCACCACCAGATCCGACGATAAAGATAATCATCGCAATACCTTCTATCGCACCCGAGAACGAATTCATTACTTCCTTCATCGTACGGCCAAGACGGATACCGAATACATAAATCGCTATCAGTACTGCCAAAATCATACTAATTTCAGCACTACCTAAAAAGTTAATAAATTGGCCGACAGCCGATTCTTTATCGAAAATCATATTGTAAATCGTAGCACCTGTAATAATAATCGCCGGTAATAACGGAATTAATAAACTAATTCCAAAACCTGGTGCTTCATCCAGATTTACTTCTTCGGATTTTTTCAATAATGGAGGTATTGGCAAATCCAAATTCTTTAAAACACGCGGAAGAATAATCCCCGCTGCTATAATTGCCGGTACCGCTACAACAATCCCCAGCAGATACACCATACCCATATCCGCACCATATGCTTCTACAAGTGCAGTCGGACCTGGCTGTGGCGGGAATATACTATGCGCCATCGTAGCAGCTGCAACCATTGTAATTCCTAAGCGTAAATAAGGCATTTTCGCTTCAATTGCAATTGAAATAACTAATGGTGCCAAAATAATAAACGCCACTTCATAGAATACAGAAATACCGAAAATTGCACCGACAATTAAAATCGCCCATTCTACATTTTTTGCTCCGAATTTTTTGAGCAATGTCGAGGCAACTCGTTGGGCAGCCCCTGAATCAACCATTAACTTCCCGAGAACTGCACCCATACCGATAATAATCGCTAAACTACCAAGTGTGCTCCCAAAGCCTGTTTTAACAGATGTCACAACATCCGTTAAAGATAAACCATTTAAAACCCCAACAAGAATTGCAACAATAAGTAAAGCTAATACACTATTTAATTTTACAACGATGTTTAAATATAATAATAAACCGACACCAAGTGCGACCCAGATGATCGGTAAATAGTCTACTATGAAATCCATGTTTTCCCCCTAGGTTAATAGCTGTACATCCATGCTTATCTAACACACAGCTTTTGTATTAATGACTTTGACGCATATTAAGTTGGCCACCAAAGCGGATTGTTTTGTAGTCAGACAGCTTTTGATCCCCTTTGATTTGCTGTAATAACAACTCCACAGCTTTATTCGCCATTTGTTTTGTCGGCTGTGAAATGGTCGTAAGTTGGGGTGTAAACAAGTTTGCAAATGATACATCGTCAATACCGATAACCGCTAAATCTTTCGGAATGACAAGTTGATTCTCTTTTGCAAAGTTTAAGATTTCGACTAATACACGGTCACTGCCTGCGATGATCGCTTCCGGCCGTTGATCCAGTTTAAACATATTATGAAGAGACACTTTCATTTCTTCGACTTCAACACTATGTATATATTCATCTTTTACTTGTATGCCTCTACTCACTAAAGCTTTTTTATAACCTTCAATTCGCTCCAGCCGTGGTGTAATGTTACGTGTTACCGGTGCGGTCAGCATGGCAATCCGGCTATGCCCGTTGTCGGCCAATGCCTTTACCGCCATTTCTGCCGCTTGTTCGTTTTCCAGTAAAATAGAGGGAATTCCCAACCCCTCTATCGTACGGTCCATGAAAACAATCGGATACTGTTTCTTTTTCATTTGCTCATACAAATCCAGATTATCTCCAGTCGGGAAAATAATTATCCCATCCACCTGTTTTGCCATGAGCATTTCAATGTACTGCCGTTCTTTCTCAGGTTCATCATCCGCATTGCATACGATTGTATGAAAGCCGTGTTTATTAAAGTTCAGTTCAATTGCTCGAATAATATGAGTGGAAAATGAATGTAGAATATTCGCGACAATAATTCCTACAGTGAAAGTGGATTTTTGCGACAAACTGCGAGCAATAATATTTGGTCGGTAATTAAGCTCGCGAATGGAATATTCCACTTTTTTTCGGGTATGCTCGCTCATATATTCATAGCGGCCATTCAAGTATTGCGAAACGGTACTTTTAGAAACTCCCGCATGCTTTGCGACATCGGAAATCGTGATATTTTTCAAATATCACACCCCCGAATATGCGTTAAAGCCACCATCTACTGCAATTGTTGTTCCCGTAATAAATGATGAATAAGAAGAGTCCAGTAAAAATAGGAGCGCCCCTAATAACTGATCTGGCTCACCAAATTTTTTCATCGGAGTTGCTTCAATTATTTTTTTCGAACGTGCTGTATACTCTCCTTCTGCGTCAACGAGCAGATCTTTATTTTGCTGAGTAATGAAAAATCCTGGTGCAATTGCATTTACACGTAAGCCTGTTTCAGCAAAGTGAACAGCCATCCAGCTTGTAAAGTTGTTAATCGCCGCTTTTGCTGCACTGTACGCAGGAATTTTCGTTAATGGTGTGTATGCGCTCATCGATGAAATATTGATGATGGCTGGATTTTCAGCTTGTAAAAGTGCCTCTCCAAACACTTGGCACGCCAGGAATGTCCCTGTGAAATTTAAAGAAAATACATCTGAAAAACCATTTTCCTGAAGGTCAAAAAATGAAAGACCTGTAGAATTTGCCTCATAATACTCTTTTTCTGTAATCGCATCTGGATGGTTTCCGCCTGCACCGTTAATTAAAAAATCAATACGGCCAAAATGCTCAAGAATTTGCTCTTTTGCTGCAAGTAAAGAATCTTTGTTAAGTACATCAGCAGTTATTGCCACAGCAGTCCCCCCTGCTGCAACGATTTCCTCTTTAACTGCTTCGACCTTTGACTCAGTACGACCGATAATCGCCACCTTTACTTGCTGGCGTGCCAATTCCTGTGCCATCTTTGAGCATAGAACACCGCTGCCACCTGTAATTACTGCTACTTTATTTGCTAAATTTTCGTGTATTGGAATCATTATTTGCCTCCTGTTTGTTCGCTGTAAGCATCCCATAAACCATTTAAATACATAATACCGAGTGCACGATCATATAAACCGTAGCCAGGGCGACAAACTTCTCCCCATAAGTGACGGCCATGATCCGGACGTACATAGCCTGTATAATTTTGATCATGCAAAGCTTTTACGATTCCTTTAATATTAATTGAACCATCTGATGTAAAATGAGAAGTCTCTGCAAAGCTGCCGTTTTCGTCGATTTTAACGTTACGAATATGGGCAAAAGGTGAACGGTATGCATATTTTTCAGCAATCGCAACCATGTCGTTTTCAGGTGATGCACCCATCGATCCAGAGCAGAATGTAAAACTGTTGGCTAAAGAATCATTGATATCGATTAATTTTTCATAGCTTGCAGCTCCTGTAATGATGCGCGGTAAGCCAAAAATTGAGTACGGAGGATCATCCGGGTGGATGGCCATACGTATCCCAACCTCTTCAGCAACTGGGATAATAGCATCTAAAAAGTAGCGTAAGTTGTCCCATAGCTTTTGCTCATCCACTTCTTTGTACGCTTCGAAAAGTTCCGCGATACGGGCCATACGTTCAGGCTCCCAACCTGGCAATGTTAAATCAGAAGCTTCACTAACCGTTTTCACAAGCTGCTGCGGGTCAAGACTTTGTACTTTTTCTTTATCGAAGTAAAGTGCTGTCGACCCATCTTCAAGCGGGTGGAACATATCTGTACGTGTCCAGTCGAAAATCGGCATGAAATTATAACAAATTACTTTAACGCCTACTTCCGCCAAGTTCCGTATTGTCTGTTTATAATTTTCAATATATAAATCGCGGTTACCAAGACCGAGCTTAATATCTTCATGAACGTTGACACTTTCAACAACATCAATATGGAAACCTTTTGACTGTATATAGTCTGCTTCTTCTTTAATCTCTTCTTTCGTCCAAAGCTCGCCTGCTGCCTTTTGATGCAATGCCCAAACAATTCCTTTAACATTCGGAATCTGACGGATATGGTCGAGCGTTACTGTATCATTGTTTCTTCCGTACCAGCGAAATGTAATATTCATCTTTTACACCTCCCCTTGTTTTGCTGCTTCTACATATTTTCTGCTCGCTTCTACTACTGCTGCATGTCCGCCTGTTGCATAAGCTTTATTTAAATCACTGCCGATACCTACTGCGATTGCTCCCGCATCAAGCCATTCACCGATATTGTCAGTATTTATGCCACCAGTCGGCATAATCTGTACGTGCGGTAATGGACCTTTAACAGACTTGATGAACGATGGCTTAAAGTTATTTGCAGGGAATAATTTAATCACATCACAGCCATACTCAAGTGCCGATACCATTTCCTGAATCGTCATACAACCCGGGAAATATGGAATAGCATAACGATTGCATACTTTTGCTACTTCTTTGCTGAACTGTGGGCCTACAACAAATTTTGCTCCATTCAAAATCGCATGACGTGCTGTTTCTGCATCAAGTACCGTACCAGCACCTACTACTGCATCGGAGTTTCGGAATGCTTCCAATACTTGCTGTGTATTTGGCGTTGTGTAAGTGAGCTCGATTAAATGAATGCCTCCTTCAATTGCTGCATTCGAAAGAGCGATTGCTTCTTCTGCTGAATTTCCTCGAATCACCGCTACTACTTTCGAACTTGTAATCGCTGCTAATGTTTCAGCCTTTACCATATGTTCATCTCCCTTTAATTTGATTAACGTTCAATTGTTTTAATATTGTTCATAAAGTCGAGTACTTCCTGTAGTTCCGGCAACCCCTCATTATCACCTTTTACAGTCGTTACTAATGCGCCTACCGCATTCGCAAAAGTAAGACTTTCTATCGGTGAATAATTGTGAAGTGTCGCATATATATATCCTGCATCAAACCCGTCTCCGGCACCTACCGTATCAACTGGTGTAATCTTGAAAGCTTCCTTTTCGTGCCAAACATTTTCTGAATAAAGCTTTGCCCCGTTTGCACCGTCTTTAATAACAAGCTGTTTGATCCCATATTGCTTGGCGAAAGCTTCCAGTCCAGGTTTGCTTACCTCATGTTGAATAAGCTCCATTTCCTCCAGTCCTGCAAGTAAAATATCTACATAAGGGAAAATTTGCTCATAGGCTTTACGAGCTTCTTCAATCGTCCATAGTTTTAGTCGTATATTCGGATCGAACGATATCTTTATATTTTTTTCTTTCGCCTTTTTCAGAACAGCTAGTACAATTTGCAGATTTTTTGGTGCGATTGCCAAAAATACGCCTGTTAAATGGACGATTGACACGCCATTCAATAATTCTTCCGTAATATGTTCTGGCTCGATTGTTAATATAGGAGATTGATGACGGTAATAAAAGGTTTTTCCAGATCCGTCTTCACGTATTTCTTTAAAATTCAGTGATGTGGGATATCCATCAACAAACTGAACGTCCGATACATCAATGCCTTCTCCGCGAGCAAACTTGTATATCCCCTTACCGAATTCATCATTACCTAGGCGACTCATCCATTTCGACTGCAATCCAAGTCGGGCACAACCAATAGCAAAGTTTAACTCTGCCCCACCCGCTTTCTTAGCAAAGTCTTGCACATAACGAAGCGGTCCTGTTTCGGATGGGTTAAACGTAACTAATGCATCTCCTAATGTAAAAACAGTTGGATTTGTAGTCAAAATTATTCCTCCTTGAGAAAACTTAAGCTAAATATTACTAAACCGGTTTAGTAATTTGAATTATTCAAATCTTACATTGAAAGTGCTTTCATTTCAATAGTAAATTTTAGAATATT
This sequence comes from Solibacillus sp. GQ1, assembly GCF_059758555.1. Taxonomy (NCBI): domain Bacteria; kingdom Bacillati; phylum Bacillota; class Bacilli; order Caryophanales; family Caryophanaceae; genus Solibacillus; species Solibacillus sp. GQ1. The sequence continues at coordinate 85,602 of NZ_JCAXEX010000004.1, forward strand.
TTAAAAGTAAAATGTTTTTTGATAGTACTGAATGCTGTTATATAAGGACTCAATACGCTTTTTCAGGCCATAAATTTCTTTTTTATTTTTTAGCGATTAAATTTGCGGGATAGTAATTCTTAATATCCAATTTTGTTTAATATTAATAAGCCCATTTTATTTTTAATATCATATACTGTTATGACATCAAATTTAAAAAATCATTATAAAAATACCAAAGCTACTAACTTCTAGCCGGAAATGTATTGAACGTTCTAAATGAATATAAGGAAGGAGAGAACGAATGATTGTAGATGGGGTTTTTTCAGGCGGCGGTATTAAAGGCTTTGCATATGTAGGTGCCATTCGGGCGCTCGAAGAAAAGGGCGTGAAGTTCGAACGTGTAGCCGGTACAAGTGCCGGAGCCATATTGGCAACTTTTATCGCTGCGGGATTTAATACAAAGGAACTTGAAGAAATTTTTGATGAACTAAATTTAAAGGTTTTACTCGATCCCCCGAAATTCATAATTGAGTTACCGTTTTTAAAATGGCTTAATTTATATAAAAGAATGGGCTTGTATCGTGGTAAATCCTTGGAAAACTGGTTTCTCGAAAAACTTGCGACAAAAGGCATCTACACATTCGGAGATTTACCAAAGGGCATTTTAAAACTAGTAGCATCCGATTTAACAAACGGCAAGATTCTTGTTCTCCCGGATGATTTGCATCACTATAATATAGATCCCAAAAGTTTTCCGGTCTCCCGCGCTTTACGCATGAGTTGCGGTCTTCCATTCTTCTTTGAGCCTGTCTATTTAAAAAATGGGAAAAGGGAGTCTGTTATTGTAGATGGTGGTGTTTTAAGTAATTTCCCAATGTGGATTTATGATAATGGAAATAAAGAGCGGCCGGTTCTTGGTATGAAACTCAGTAGTTCAAGCGAGGATAAGAAACCTCATGATATTAATAATGGAATTCAACTATTTGAAGCGTTATTTAGTACGATGCAAAATGCTCATGATAATCGGTATATTTCTCGAAGACACGAGAAGAATATTATCTTTATTCCGGTTGAAGAATATAGTGCAACCCAATTTGATTTAGATGAAGCAACAAAAAATAAATTAATGGGTATCGGAAAAGAGCGGACAATTCAATTTTTAAAAACCTGGTCTCCAGTTTGGTAAATTCCCCAATAAAAAAACTGGATGCTTTCATAGTTATGATTCACCCAGTAATTGAAGTATCCACTTTTTCAAATCAACTAATCGATCAGATTCAGGTAATTCACTTTCCCCAGTCACTATAATCGGAACAATCGAATCCACTTTATGAAGAGATCCATGTGCGCCGCCACCCGCATGGTCATGGCTATGCCTTTCAATAAACTCATAAGATGGTTTAGCATCCACGATAATAACACGCCCTTCCTGTGAATGAAGCGCTCCATGCAGCCTTGCAAGTGCATCTGGATAATCCTGATATACAATAAGTTGTTCTTTCGTCATGTTTAAATCCAAAATTGAGGCATCGCCAGCAATTCGCCATGCTTGATTATATTCATCAATAAAGTTACCTTCTCTTGAAAACTCTAACTCTCCGTCACTTTGTGGGCTGACAACATAGTTTGTTTGTCCACTCTTCCATGCGATAAAGCCAATTCGCTCATCCTCTTTTAAAACATTTACAATTTCCGATAGCTCAACTTGGGGGTCAGTTAAGTAAATGTATGACATACGCTCGTTAACAGCGACGGCAAGTTGGGCATTCGGATTTTTCCTTTCCCAAAAAGTATAATCCTTCAATAACTGATTTAAATCAATTAATGCCGTTTCTTTATCATCAGTTACCATCGATTGACCACTATCGCCCAGTATAATCCAAGTTACTTCTTTTATAGCCTCTTCCCATGATGGAAAGCGATTTAGAATGTTTTGTACTGCTTGATCCGCTTTCTTTATTCCCTTTAAATCTTCAGGCCCATGTTTGTGTATAGAAGCATCTGCATCCGGTAAATAGGCAAGTGTAAAGGGCGGTAACATTTTTTGGTCAATCAAGTAATTCAGTTCATTCGCAGTAAATTGGTTATTGACACCTAAACGATTCCATACAAATTTATAACGATTATTTTCTGAATTATATTGAGATAACGTTCCAAGTGAAAATATTGTAGGACCATTAACATCAATATTTTTCGGCAAAAGATCTGCTACCGTAATTAATTTAGGTATATTTAGGCGATGTTGAAAATTTCCACGATATAATAGACCGTTGATCGAAGCTGAAGAAAGATTCCGATGAGCCAGCTCTTCATGGATTGTATGCACTTCTTTACTTAAATGGCTGCTATTCAAATGGACAACACTATCAAGAGCAACATTTTTAACTCCATTACTCCAGATTTCGCCGATTCCGCTGCCGTAGCTAATCATTCGATTTTCATCTTCTTTAAACCAGATTAATCCCGGCACTTGATGCTGATCTGGATATGTACCCGTTAGTAACGTACTGTCAATCGTGACTGACATCGTCGGATAAGAGCTAATCATTTCCTGATGCAGCTGACCGTTGTTCATTAAATATTCTAAAGCAGGTGCATCACCTTCTTTTATCACTTTTTGCAATGGTTCATTCATTAAGGAATCTACGACAATGAGAACTACAGGTTTATTCGGGTTTTTCATTATTTGACCTTCCAGTTTTTTTAATGGGGAAATTGAAAGCGCTAATAAAAAACTAGCACAGATAACAGCAACAGAGATTGCTGCAACTATTAATTTTCGTTTCATCGTGTCACCTTCAAATTAATTATATAAAGAATAGTATGGTTTGAACTTTATGAATGTATGCCGCTATTAACAAATCCTGGCCTGAAATAATTTTTTTTGAAATGGGCAAAGTAATTTATATTGCTATCATATTGCCTTGAAAGGTGGTTTTTCCATCATGAATAAAACAAAAGTCAAACTATGGACAAACCAATACTTAATAATTATTTTACTGTCTTTAATAATGTTCGTTTCTTTTTATATGATTACAGCAGGTTTTCCAATTTATGTAGCCACGATTAGTGAGAACCCTGCAATTGCAGGAATTATGACGACAACTTTAATGACTGCATCCCTGATTACACGCTTCTTCGCTAGTATAATTATCCAAAAAATTAATATGAAATTGCTGCTGATTATTTCTTTGCTTTATTTTATAGGAACAATCGCCCTCACTTTCGTCAATGATTCAATCGGATTTTTAATCGTCATTAGAGCTCTTCAAGGGATTGGATTTTGCATGCTTACAAATTTGGTGTTTACAATTTCCAGTACTATTGTGCCAAAGTCCCGCTTAGGTGAAGGCATTGTTTTCTTTGCAATGTCTACGAGCCTTGGGACAACAATTGGGCCTCTTATTGCTATTTCCTATTTAGCAAATTTTTCATTCCAGTCTATGATGGTACTAACATTAGGTCTTATGGCATTTTCATTTGTGTGCAGTCTTTTTACAAAAAATACGAAAGCTGAAAAGGAACATCCAAAGGAGAAAAATAAAGAGCCGTTCTATAAATATATGTTCGATAAACGTGTTTTTCTTCCGTCTATTTTAGTAGCATTCAATTATATGACGATTGCAGGGATTGTGAACTTTATGGGGGCATTTGGGAAAGAAATTAATGTAGGGGCAAGCATATCACAGTTTTTTATTGCTCAAGGAATTACAATGGTGATCATCCGTTCTTTCTCCGGTAAGATTTTCGATAAGTTCGGGCATAGAATTCTCATTATTCCGGCTGCAGTTTCAGGTGCTGTCGGGTTGGTCGTATTAGGCTTTTCAACTAACATGATCATGGTTTTACTGTCAGGTGTACTGTTCGGAATTGCTTTTGCTATTCTTCATCCCATTATTCAAGCTTGGGCATTAACACTTGTTCCACCGGAGAAAAAGGCAACAGCCAATTCGATGCTTCTTATATTTATCGATTCCGGTTTAGCTATTGGTTCAGTAGGATTAGGTTTTATAGCAAGTATAGTTGGCTACGGCATGACCTTCAGTTTTTCTGCGGTACTTATGATTCTTATTTTAATCATCTATTTAATTGGAAGTAAGAAAATGACCGTATATAACGATAATTAAAGCATAAAAAAGGTGAAATCTTTTTCGATTTCACCTTTTTTGAATTACTTATTCATTACTTTAAACATTTCCGGTACTGAATTGAGATCAATATCCCACATAATTGGAAGCAGGAAATAAATGGCCAGTGTGATGAATACTACTCCAAACACATTCAGTGCAAATCCAGCCTTCATCATGTCCTTAATCTTAATATACCCTGATCCGAAAACTGCCGCATTTGGCGGTGTGGCTACTGGTAGCATGAAAGCGCATGATGCAGCTACACCAGCAGCAATCATTAATGCGTATGGATGAACTCCTAACGCTACAGCCAGCGATGCCATGATCGGGAACATCATAGAAGCAGTTGCAGTGTTTGAAGTAATTTCAGTTAAACCAAGAACAAGTGCTGCTACAAGGAAAATCAGGACGATAACACTTACGCCTTCAAGCCCCATAAGTTGTGTACCAATCCACTCAGATAAGCCCGTTCCTACAAAACCGGAAGCAATTGCAAGCCCTCCACCGAATAGTAGCAGAATGCCCCATGGTAACTTCACTGCTGTTTGCCAATCCATTAAGCGTTCTCCTTTACGGTTTGCAGAAGGCAACGCAAATAACACAAGCGCAAAAATAACAGCAATCATACCATCTGTTAAACCGTCGACAAATTTGCTCAGTAAAAATGTACGCGTAATCCAAGAAAATGCAGCTAATGCAAAGACAATGAATACAAGTTTCTCTTCAAATGAGGCTTCTCCAAGATCTTTTTTCTGTTTATCAATAACAGCACGTCCACCAGGCATTGTTTTTAATTTTGATGGGAACGCAATTTTAACAAGGTAAATCCATGTCACAAAAATAAAAATCCATGCAAATGGTACACCAAACAGCATCCATCCAGCAAATGATAGTTCAATGCCATACATTTTATTAATCGCTCCAGCAAGCAATGTATTTGGCGGTGTACCGATTAATGTGGCGATTCCACCAAGTGAGGCAGAATATGCAATTCCGAGCATCAATGCTTTACCAAATGCAAAACGCTGTGGAGATGTATCAATCGACGGGTCATTTTTTAATCCGTCTGCAACTTGGTTGATGATGGCAAGTCCAATTGGAATCATCATCATCGCTGTAGCGGTATTAGAAATCCACATCGATAAAAATCCTGTTGCAATCATAAATCCTAGAACAATTCGGTCCATATTTGTACCGACCATCGAAATAATTGAAATTGCTATACGTCTATGTAAGTTCCATTTCTCCATTGCAAGAGCGATGATAAATCCTCCCATGAACAGAAAAATCGTTTCATCCCCATAAGAAGATGCTGTTACCTTCATATCCAAGCTATTCGTTAATGGAAACAATACGAGCGGCAATAACGATGTTGCCGGAATCGGAATCGCTTCCGTAATCCACCATGTCGCAATCCAAATAGTACTTGCCAATACTCCCCTTGCTTCTGTTGAGAGACCTTCTGGCTGGAAGAACAATAATGTTAAAACAAAAAGCAGTGGACCTAAAAATAGACCAATCATCTGCGCTGTTGTATAACTGCGAGGCGTATATCCACCACCATTACCTGAGTTTTCGTTACCAGACTTTCCGGTAACACCCTTTGATACGACCTTTGAAGAATTTGGTTTTATGAAAAAAGTAAACATGTCTTTTACTTGATCATGCATTTCCCATAACCGATTCCAAGTTGTTGAAAACAATTCCTTACCCCCTAAAATTTGATTATAAATAGCCTTATACCTATTTTTGATGCTTTATTGTTATTACCTTTTACATTTTTACTTAGGTTAAGAAAAAAAGCAATAGTATTTAAAATATTTCGATTTAAGTATACAAATGAATATTAAGAGGAGAATATACAAAAAATCCCACTATTTAATCGATGTAAATAGTATTTTTATACACAAAGTATTGTTATATAACACTTTAATATTATATTAAAAAAGTAATTATTAATTACAAAACAAATAAATTTACTTTTTATAAGAAAACATTTATTTCTTTCAAAATTAGAAATTCGCACGAAGCATAAAAAAGAACGGACTCCCTTAATAGGAAATCAGTTCTTTTTTCTAGAAATTAACGTGCATTCGCTCTTTTAAAACCATCATAGACAGATATTACAGCACTTACGATGAAAATGATAATAACACTGCCAACCACCCATATGCTAAATTGCGTCCACGTCATCGTAAATAATTCCATCATATAAGTTACAAAATGATCGTTCATTATATCAGGATTTATTACAATTACTACAAACACAACAGTGGACAATAATTGGATAACCGCATTCCATATTGCCATTCCTTTTGTCCTTTGTTGTTTTAGTAATTTATAAAGTGCAAAGGAAATCTCCAGTCCAATGATTAAAATAACTAGCGGCAAATATTGGAGTAAAACTTCTTGATTCAGCGCAATCATAACGAACTGGAGTCGGTCCCCATCACCTTCGTATACCCCTATAAGCTGGTTGGCATAAAAATAAAGAGTTGCCCAAATAGCTGTCCACAATAAACTTCCAAAAACCTCAAACTTTGAGATCGCCCTTTTTTTAGGTATATAGGGGACATTTTTTAAATCATCTGCTGTCCATTTTTGCATGCTTGCAGTTAGCGGTTGCTGTTCTTTATCTTTATCAACCCTTTCAATAATCGCAAACGTTAAAGTTGCCCAGAAAAAAACTTGGATTGCAGCATTAAATATCGACCAGATGCTTTCTCCAAAAATAGATAACACACTCATTAAAATTGCTTCTTCACCATTATAACTAACAATATATTTCGTAATAACCGTAATCAGAGTAATGATAACGGCAATAGGGACAATCATTTTAAGCAATGAGACATATACATCAAAATAACGAGGACCAATCAGATGCATCGGCTCATCTTTATAGCCACTCGCCAGGACGGCAGGATTGCCCAACTGATTAATAACCTGTTTTGCATCATCCTCACTATATTGTTCCGGCAACATGTCCTCGATCGTTGAACGTAACTCCAGTGCAATATCCGTACGCATTTTTTCAGGCAATCTCCGAGTGACTTCTTGAATATATACATCAATGATCCTCATTTTCTTCATCCCCTCTTAATAAAGCATATAGTTCCTTAGAATTATCGATCCATTCCTTTTTTAGTTGCAGAAATATTTCCGTACCATATTCGCTCAACACATAGTATTTTCGCGGTCTGCTTTCAGAAGTATCCCAGCTGCTCGTAACAAGTTCCTGCTTTTCTAGTCGGCGTAGCAACGGATACAGAGTACTTTGATCAATTGAAATACCAGCACCTTCTAATAGCTGAACCAATGAATAGCCATACTGCGGAGTTCTTAATTGACTTAAAACGGCTAAAGTCAATGTCCCTCTTCTAAGCTCTGTCGTTAAGGAATTTAGTAAATTACTCATATATACACCTCAAATCATTATAATGTATGTCATACAGTATTATTCTTATACTATGTATCATACAGTATTAACGTGAAGAAAATCCATTGTAAAATAATTTCAGATAAAAAATAAAACCAGTGAATCCTTAAAAGAATCCACAGGTTTTAGATAAGCAACCGGAGATAGGTTTGTATCCATTTTATAGCTGTATACAAAAGTGTTGAAAAATAGGCTTGATTCCATTAATCGGAATCAAGCCTATTATTATTCTTCTTTATTTAACTCAAAGCTATTAAGCAATGAACGTACTTCATCCGTAGATTTTGTATTCATCAACTGGTTTCTCAGTTCGCCGGCACCTCGGAATCCTTTTACATAAATTTTGAAAAAGCGGTGAAGTCCCGACATTGAACGAGGAAGTTCTTCGGCATACTTGTCCTGCAGATCAAGCTGTAGTTTCAGAAGGTCAAGATACTCCTCAGGACTATGCTCCTTTGGTTCCTTTTCAAAAGCGAAAGGATTTTTGAAAATACCGCGTCCAATCATTACTCCGTCAATTCCGTATTTTTCTGCAAGTTCTAAACCAACTTGACGGTCCGGAATATCACCGTTAATTGTTAACAGTGTATTTGGAGCGATTTCATCACGCAATGCTTTAATTTCAGGAATAAGCTCCCAATGTGCATCAACAGCACTCATTTCTTTTCGTGTACGTAAATGAATGGAAAGATTTGCAATATCCTGTTTTAAAATGTGGGTAAGCCACTCTTTCCACTCATCGATTTCTTTATAACCAAGTCGTGTTTTCACGCTGACAGGCAAACCACCTGCTTTAGCAGCTTCGATTAACTCTGCTGCTACATCCGGACGTAAAATCAGACCGCTGCCTTTTCCTCGCCCCGCAACATTCGGTACAGGGCAACCCATATTAATATCGATTCCTTTGAAGCCCAATTCCGCCATACCAATGCTCATCTTGCGGAAATTCTCGGGATTGTCTCCCCATATATGTGCAACAATCGGCTGTTCGTCTTCTGTAAATGTTAAGCGACCGCGAACACTTTTTATTCCTTCAGGATGACAGTAACTTTCCGAGTTAGTAAACTCCGTGAAAAATACATCCGGTCTTCCTGCTTCAGCCACTACATGGCGAAATACTAAATCTGTTACATCTTCCATCGGCGCGAGTACAAAAAATGGTTTCGGTAACTCCTGCCAAAAATTCTCTTTCATATGTTAAGTTCAATTCCTCTCATTACAAACAATCATCTCTTACTTTTAAATTTCCTGTAACAATATTAGCGTAAATGGTGCAGAAAAGTAAAAGCAGATGATTTAAAAAGCAGTCTTTTAATCAATAAATAGCTTTTTATTCCATTAACCGATAAGCAGTTTCCTGTTTATCCTTTTTAGTGTTCCTAAAATACTCATCGCTGCTAAATAACTCGTTTTAGGATTTGCAGGAAGAGGATTATTCTTAATTGTAAAGGTTGCTTCCCCAAAATCCCCTGTCATTTCAATTTGGTGAATATTTTTATCAATTTTCGGGTCTGCCACTAAAGTTACACTCGTTTCGTCAAATCCAATTCCAGCCAGCGCAAGCACAATCGATACATTCATATTTTTAGGGTAACGTCGGATCGCTTCCGTCGCACTCCCTTCAAATATCACTTTCTCTTTCTCGATTGTTTCCTCAATTAATGAGCTCGCCGGCTTGCGTGTTGTTAGCGCAACGGATGTAACTGTACCAAGCACATGGGCGTTTTGGAGTAAATCCAACCCTCCAATTGCACCTGATGGCAAGTAAAGTCTTCGGTTGAATTCATTCGCTAAGGTGTTCAGCTCTGCCAACAGCTCCTCATCCACTAATGCACCAATACTAATTAAGACAACATCCTTTTTCCTGATTGCTGAAGGTAGCAATTTATGAACCGCTTCAATATTTGCGGCCTCCACAACTATATCAATTTCTGAATCTAAAAATGCATCTATTTCCGTGTACACCTTTACTCCATAATTGGATTCAAGTAAATGATGCTTTTCCCTGTCCCTTACAAAAACACTTGTAATACGCAAGTTTTCTTGCCTCTTTTCATTTATTTCTTCCAACAGGAAATGAGCAATTGCACCCGCGCCGATTAAACCGATTTTCATTGTGTACCTCCTTTAAATCATCTTCTATTTTCAATTGTACTCTTCTACAACCATATCATAATTTCAGCAATGGATTCTCCTATCCTTTAACAGAGGGTTTACTTCAAATATATAGATGAATTCGTTAGTATGAATATAAGGCAAGAAATTAGAGGAGGCATTGGTATGGAACTGACAGTTTATTTAGCAGGACAAATTCATGATGATTGGCGGGGAGAAGTTGCACAAAAGGCGAAGGAAAAAAATCTTCCTTTACACTTTGTAGCACCACAGACAGACCACGATCGTTCAGACAATATTGGCGAGGAAATTTTAGGCATCCAGCCATCAGCATATTATAAGGACAATGCCGCTTCCGATATTAATAACTTCCGGACACAGGTATTAATGCAGAAAGCGGATATCGTCATTGCATTATTCGGTGAAAAGTATAAACAATGGAATACCGCAATGGATGTAAGTACAGCGATTGCGATGAATAAACCGACGATCATTATTCGTCCTGAGTCATTAATTCATCCTTTAAAAGAGCTATCTAATAAAGCAAATGTAACAGTGGAAACTGTTGAACAGGCCATTGATGTAATCCGTTATATATTTGATTAAAGTACCTAATACAAAAAAAGAACGAATTCCATAGAATTCGTTCTTTTTTATAAATATTTTATATAATTATATACGCTTCAAGGCACCATTAGGCTGTGGTAATTCTGACGCTGTTATTTCATTCATTTTACAGAAATGTGTAAAGAATTGCTGAGCCAGCTCTTTTTCCTGAGGGTCCGTTTTCAAGGAGATAATATCACGTAAAATTTGAGCCATCCATACATTGTCAAAGTAACGATGTTTACCTGTATTCCATGTCATTTTGTGAGTGAACTTTTCGTTTACATAATAGTTCCAGAACAGCATTTGCTCTGCTTCCTGTTCTGTCAGCTTAATTCTGTATTTTGAATGTGCTGGAATATATCCATCTTCACTCAATTTCCCGATAAAATTCTCTTCTACCATATACACACCTAAAATGCGTCGATCTTTTTCAGGCGAATTTTCATCTACAGCCGTTAACAAGACAGCACTGTTTAGGTGCAGGCGAATAGGCTTTACAGGCTTCCCTTTATTTACACCGCTTTTCGTTAATCCCGAAAAAACCTTCCAATCTGAAAATGCTGTTTGCTGTTCTTCAGTGTCACACCAAAAAACTAATTGTGACTCTGGGTGAAGTTTGAAGTTTTTCATATGTTTTTCATGTATTAAACGAATTTCCTGGTTTTTACGCTGGAGTTTTAATTTCTCTTCTTTTTGCCATTCTTCTTCTCTTCGTTCAAGTTCTTTTTTCTGAATGATTTTTTCTAGTGTTTGAACATCATCTTTATCGTGAAGTACTAAGTGCTTTCCAAATACATCAGGGAAAACGAATTTTTTACTTTCCGATGCGAAATGTATTTCAATACTTGATTCATTCTGTTTAACGATACTACCCATTCCGAAATGCTTATGTGTAACTTTTTTATTGATTAGATTCATTATTTAAATCCTCCTTGTAAAATAAAAACACAGTTACGTTAGATCGTCCGTCAATAATTAGCCCCTTTAAGAGCTTAGACAACTGCCTGATTTTTTTGCTTTCATGAATAAAAAAAGTACATAAAAACGTATCCTTAATACAGAACTCAAAAAGAACAAAGAATACATAATACGCACCGAAAACAATTATAAGACTATTATAACATTTTTTTAAAGAAAATACAAAAATTTTATTGACTTTTTATTTTACGTTAGATAAAATTAAACTTTTATTCTCACTCAACCAAAATATTTACCCCTTAAAATTGTAATAGGCATCGGGTTCGGACGTATAAAAACACGTTTCTACCCGATGCTTTTTTTCTTTCCTGACTCAACGAATATTGAGGTTGCACAGCTCCCTTTTAAAAATTTACACGTTACGAAGCACTATACTGCCGGACTTTACATATGTTGCGTATATATAAACATGCCTTGTTTTAGTTCAAGCCTATATTTGCATATAAGTAAGTAAATGGCTGGACGATGATTATGAAACCTAAGGAGTGGATGAATGGGTGCAATTAATGGTGAAAGCTATATTAACCGATTAAATTCGTTAAATAATGAAATATGGCTGGGTGGAGAAAAAGTGGAAGGGCTGTTATCAGAACATCCTGTATTTAAAGGGCTTATTCAGACGAAAGCTTCCCTCTATGATTTACAGCATGATCCTAAAATAATAGATGAAATGACTTTCGTATCCCCCCTTTCAGGAAAACGTGTCGGCCTTTCTTATTTGATGCCTAAAACGAAAGAGGATTTAATTAAAAGGCGAAAAATGATGGAGCATTGGGCTAAACATACACATGGAATTCTAGGAAGAAGTCCCGACTATTTGAATTCCGTTTTAATGGGTTTCACCTCATCTGCAACACTGCTTGAGGGTCAAGAAAACTGTTACCCAGACAACCTCCGCGCATTTTTTGAATTGGTGAGAGAAAATGATCTATCGCTTACACATACATTTATTACGCCTCAAGTTAATCGTTCTCAAAGTTATATTGAAAATACAAATGAACCTATCTCTGCAAAGGTTATCGCGGAGACTGAAGATGGCCTCATTATAAAGGGTGCACGTTTATTAGCAACACAAGGGGGTTTAACCGATGAGGTGTTTGTATTTAATGTCGGTAAGCTTGTATTCGGCGAAGATGAAACTTTTTCATTTGCGGTCCCATCAAATACGAAAGGATTAAAATTTATTTGCAGAGATTCCTTTATAGGCGGAGAGTCTGCATTTGATCATCCATTAAGTTCAAAATATGAAGAAATGGATTCCATCGTCGTATTTGACAATGTATTAGTACCGTGGGAACGTGTCTTTTTTTATAACAATGTCGAGGTTGCCGAAAAATTTATTATTCAAAGTGCTTTTCACCATTTTGCCAAGCATCAAGTTTTAATAAGGCAGATTGCAAAAACGGAGTTTATTTTAGGTATAGCTGAACTCCTCATCGAGACGATCAAAGTTTATGAATATCAGCATATCCATGAAAAGATGTCTGAAATTATTGTGGGGCTGGAAACTATGAAAGCCCTGTTGGATAAAGCGGAGAATGATGCCGTATTTGATGAATTTGGCTATTTACGACCTGCAATTTTCCCTTTGAAAGTTGCCGGATATACGTTTTCAAAAATTTATCCACGTCTCACTGAAATCATTCAGCTTATTGGTGCAAGCGGAATAATTACACTACCGACAGAAAAGGCATTTCACTCCCCAATTAGAGGCGATTTAGATCAGTATCTTCAAGCAGCAACTAAACCTGCTGAAGAACGAGTGAAAATATTCCGGTTAGCTTGGGATTTAACGATGAGTTCATTTGGAACGAGGCAAACACAATATGAACGGTTCTTCTTCGGTGATACTGTTCGGTTAGCGAGCGAATTATATTTCACTTATCCTAAAAAAGAATTTGTAGAGGCAATCTATACTTTCCTCAATCGGAAAAATTAAGGACGTTGATGCTTTATGCATCATTGGGAACCGCACTAATCTTTCACTGCCGCATATACTAGAGTAGAACGATAATCAAAAAGGATGATATTAAAATGACATTGCTGAAAATGATGAGCTCTATTGTAGCATGTACAAATTCCCATCCATTTGACGAAGATGCAATCGATGAAAGCAGCGATATGAACCGCTGGGAAAATGAAGGCGGCAGACCCCTTTAATTAATTCAACTTATTGTTAATATAACGATGGTTTCCGAATGCAAAGACAATTAAATATAAAAAATATCACTTTTCTCTAAGGAAAAAAGTGATATTTTTTGCGTTTTTCAGAGCCATCCCTTTAGGGTGCTTGTCCCAATTTTTTCTTATTTTTCTTCATTGTTTACTTCATCCATTGCCTCATCATTTACGCTCTTAACCAAACATCGGTACTTGTATATAACTGATTTGCTCTAAAACAATAATTCTTGTTGTACTTTCTCGTTCATACGTGTCTGTAGATTCTGTTAAAGTCAGGAAATCTTGATTTACCGATTCCAATGTTCCGGTAATAAGTTCCTCACCAACTGCAACAGTTATTTCTTGGTTTAATAACCTCAAAAGCTGAATATACAAAATGCCATTCAATCTAATCCCCTCCTTTTTTAGTAAGCTATATTTTTAATGTTCGTTAATGGAATATACAGAAAGTTTGAGTTTGAAGAAAGTGTTATATAGTCAAAGTTTACTTCTAATAACGTACCCGTGACTTTTCCATATTCCGTTGCAACTGTGAGACTCGATCCTTTTAAAGTTCCGAGAATATTACGTAATTGCCACATATTTACCCCCCTTTATGAAGTTATGTTAAAAGGATATGTTTGCTGGAGAAACTTGTTTGGGTAAATATTCTATTTTTCAAGATTCCCAAAAAAATATAAGTATGCCGCACAATTTTTGTGAAATAAGATTCATATCCTATTACTGAGGTGAGAGCTATGAAGGAAAGACAAGAAGGATTAGTAAGTGTAGTTATTCCATGCTATAATGCCGCGCAATTTATAGTAAATTGCCTAGACGGTCTTCAGTCGCAAAAATACAATAAAATGGAAGTCATTCTTATAAATGATGCGTCAACTGACAATACATCCAAAATAGTTGAAGACTGGCTGGAAAATACAAAACCTCCTTTTTCGGTTATTGTATGTAATCTACCTGTAAATACAGGCTTTGCCGGGGCCCTAACAATCGGCTATTTTATGAGTTCCGGCGAGTATATTGCAGTTAATGATGCAGATGATATTTCGCACCCTCTGCGTTTTGAAAAACAAGTAGATTTTTTGTTAAACAATCCAGATTACGATTTAGTCGGATCAAATTACCAAGTATTTTATGATGAAAACTTGGAAGTGCTCGGTAAAACGGCCGACTGGTTGAAGTATGGTGAGTCTATACGGAAATGTTACGAAGCAGGAGGTCACTGTGTGTGTCACGGAACAATTTTATTTCGCGGAAAAGTATTTGATTTGCTTGGTGGCCCGACTCGAAGAATTGTCGGAGCAGAAGATTATGAATTCTTCGTTAAATTTTTAAATGCAAAATTAAAAATAGAGAATCTGAAAGACATTTTATATTACTACCGGAAACATGATCAACAACGTTCCAAAACTTTTTATGGAGGTGAAAAGAGTGGCTGACGAAAGGATTTTACTAGTAGTAGATGCTTTATATATCGGGGGAACCGAAACTCATGTATTAGGGTTGGCAAAAGAACTGGTTAAAAATAATATTTTTGTGGCGATTGCAGCAAATAAAACCGGTAGTTTAGTTGATGCATTTGAAGCATTAAATTGCCCTATTTATTCAATCGAGTTTCCAAAATCAATCTCTTTGGAAAAAGATCATGAAATTACATTAGTAAAAGAAGTTGAGAAAATTATCGAGACCGAAAATATTACCCATGTTCATATTCATCAGACCCCTTCAGGATATTTAGCTGGTAAAGCGGCCGAAAACAGAAATATCCCTACCGTCATCACAATACACGGAACGTATTATCCTAACCATGAAATACAAGAGCTCCTTAAATTATCCGATGCAGTCATCTGTGTGAGCCCTCCTTTATGCAATTATATAAAAACATTTGATATAGAAAACCCTTATTTAATACCAAACGGAATCAATTTAGAGGATTATCCAAGAAATTCCGCTGTAAAAGATGTTAGAAGTGAATTGAAAATACCTGAAGATGCTCCAGTTCTTCTCTATGCCAGCAGAATCACATGGGCAAAAGCACAAGTTTGTTCTATTTTTTTAAGAGCTTGCAAAGATCTCAAATTAAATACTATCCCTAATCTTCATGTCATTATAGTGGGTGACGGCAATAAATTGAGCGAGATAAAATCATTAGCTCGAATGATTGAAGAAATGTGTGATGAGGCTTTTATCCATATAGTAGGAGAGCAAAAAAATATGCACCCCTATTACTCAGCAGCAGATTGTGTTGTAGGCACAGGCCGTGTAGCTTTAGAGGCTATGGCTTCAGAAAAACAAGTTGTTGCAGTCGGCAACCACGGGTATTTTGGGATTGTGGATATAAACAATTTCGAAGATGCCTGGAGTCATTATTTTGGAGACCACGGATCAAAAGCAGCTTGCAGCAGACATTTATTACGGGATGATTTGAAGAAAATCCTGATGGATCAAAATCACCTTAAACTAAACGGGATTACAGCAAGAGAAATAGCCGAGGAACTGTTTAACATTAATAATGTAGTAAAAGAAACATTGAAAGTTTATTCCGAGACAATAAAAGGTGGGATGGAAAAATGAAAAAGGTTTTATATATAGGCTGGATCGGGTTTAATAATTTGGGTGATGAACTGTTATGGCATATTTTCAGAGATACATGCACCAAATACTTGGATAAAGATAAAATCATTGTTAAGCCATCAATGCCCGGAACTGATTTAAAAAATCTCGACGAATTTGATACGGTTGTATTAGGCGGAGGCTCATTATTATTGCCGGGCTACCTTCAAATTCTTCAAAATGCTATTCATAAAGAAAAATCAGTACTCATATGGGGATCCGGGTTAGATTGGATTGAAGAATCAAATCTAAATTTATTGATAAATGATCAACTGGCTTCATTAGAACAAAACTTTAAACAAAAAGATATTGATGTACTGGAAGAAGTTTTGGAGCATGCGCTTTTTGTAGGTGTTCGAGGTCCTCTAACAAAAAAAGCGATCGAAATTATGGTGGGCAAAGAAAAATCCGAAAAGGTTAAAATAATTGGCGATCCCGCTTTACTATTACAAAATAAAGACGCATTGAAGCCTCATGTCCAAGAAAAAATCATCGGAATCAATTGGGGAACAACATTTAATCGCTTATATGGAGCAAATGAAAGTTCAGTAGAAGACCAGTTAGTCGTAGCAGTAAAAAGACTAATTGACAAGGGTTATAAAATACTGATATACACGATGTGGTCAGACGATATATCCCATTGTGAAAGACTTTATAATAAAATCGGCGACACAGAAAATGTACAGTTAGACAAAAACCTTTATACCGAACAGCAAATGATTAATAAATTATCGACGTGTACTGCAACGATAAACTTTAAACTCCATGCCAATTTACTATCTATGGCTGCAGGTATACCAGCGATTCCACTAGGCTATCGCTTCAAAGTTTTTGATTTTGCAGCACTGCTTGGATTACTGGATTTAGTCGTTTCCACAAGTTCGAAGCAATTAACGGATGAACTAATGGATCGTATCGCGATGATTGAGAAGAATGAATTAATGCCAGTTAAGCAATACAATACTACCCAACAAACATGCACCCCACTTTTAGAATCACCTTTCACAAATTATTACTTTTAAGCTTATATATTTAAACAAGACTCCTATCTTCAACAACTCGGGCTCAGGATACTGGTTGGTTCAAGACTGATTAGCGAATTTTAAGGAGTCTTTTTTTTTCGAGAAAATTACATATAAAAGGAAAGAAATAAGCTAGATACTGCAATAATTACCACCTCATAAATGCTGCTTTCTTAAGGCAAACTAATGCAAATCTAAAAGAAAGGTGTTGTGCAAAAAAACATGAATAAACCTTTCGTGCCGCAGCTTGTTTATTTTGAACCGAAAGCATTGGACTATCCGCTCGGCAAAGAATTAAAAGAAAAGTTTGAAGCGTTGGGCATTGAGATACGTTATACAACCTCTCATAACCAAATACGAAACTTCCCCGGAGACACTGATTTGCAAAAGTATCGAATCGCAAAATCTACACTTGTCGTTGGTATTCGCAAAACTTTGAAGTTTGATACGTCCAAGCCATCCGCTGAATATGCTATTCCGCTTGCTACAGGGTGTATGGGTCACTGTCATTATTGCTATTTACAAACAACAATGGGAAGCAAACCGTACATTCGCACATATGTGAATGTCGAGGAAATATTTGAAGCAGCGGATCAATATATTGAAGAACGTGCTCCTGAAATCACCCGGTTTGAAGCGGCCTGTACTTCCGATATTGTAGGGTTGGATCATTTAACACATTCATTAAAGAAAGCGATAGAGCATTTCGGCCAAACTGAGTTGGGCAGGTTAAGGTTTGTTACGAAATTTCATCATGTTGATCATTTACTCGATGCAAAACATAATGGTCATACAAGATTTCGTTTTAGTATTAATGCGGATTATGTCATAAAAAATTTCGAACCGGGTACATCTTCGCTCGCCCAGCGAATTGAAGCAGCCGGCAAAGTAGCGAGAGCGGGTTACCCTCTTGGGTTTATCGTAGCACCCATTTACCTTCATGAAGGATGGCAGGAAGGTTACTATCATATGTTTGAACGACTTGACGCCGAACTCCCCCAAGACGTTAGGGAAGATATTACATTCGAATTTATTCAGCACCGTTTTACAAAGGCTGCTAAAAATGTGATTAATAAAAACTATCCGAAGACGAAGCTAAAATTGGACGAATCTGTAAGACGCGTGAAGTGGGGGAAATACGGAATTAGTAAGTATATTTATCAAAAGAACGAAGAGGATGAAATGAAAGAAAAGCTCTACAGCTATATGGAAAAGTTCTTTCCAAATGCGAAACTTGAGTATTTCACGTAAATAATACGAAGAAAAGCAAAAGCAGACACGTTCAACTTTGAACTGTCTGCTTCTTATATTTAACGGATTTTTAATTTTTATTTTGTAAAATCAATTTTCTTTTGCAATAAATAAATTGTGACGCCGCCTACTAGCATTGAAAAGGCTTCTCCCACTGCTACCATTCCGTACGTTGGCCAAAATGGCAGATCAAAAACAATCATCAGCTGGGCTGCAACTGTAAACATGGATGCCGTAAAAATAACTCCAGTTACAATAATTTTCAACACTAAGTTTTTCATATTTTTTGTAATGATACGGCAAATTACTAACACAATCAGTGTAGCGATCCCACCTACCGGTACATCAACCCACCACATCGGCGAAAAGAAGTTTGCAATGACCACACCTAATGTTACTGCTACTATGTAACGTTTATGGAACAGAACTAAATAGTTAAACATCTCCGACAGCCTTAATTGTACGGCTCCGAAACTTATGACAGCCAAAACAAGCGTCACTGCTACATAAAGAGAAGCAACGATCGCAACTTTAGCTGTTTCATGCACGCTGACACGTGATGATGAAACAGAATTTTCCATTATTTAATTTCCTCCTTTATAAAATAGCTTGTATTGGCTATTTTACTGATAACTATGACCAAAGGAGCATGGGTGCTAGTACCCTGCCAAAGTGCCATAGTGTGATTTTGCACCCATTCATTATGGAGTAAATATTAAATAATGGCAATACTTTATTTGTTCATCCATCCACCATCAATCGGTAAAATTGTTGCATGCATATAATCGCTTGCTTCACTCGCTAAAAATAACGTAACATTTGCAACCTCTTCCGGTTTGGCCCATCTGCCCGCAGGTGTTTGCTCTGCTACTAACTTCGCCATTTCGCCTGACCCTTCAAAATCGGCCGCATTCATCGGTGTTTCAATTGCACCCGGTGCAATTCCGTTGACACGTATTCCTTCCTTACAATAATCATAGGAAAGCTGTTTTGTATAACCGATTACAGCATGTTTGGAAGCGGTATATGCCGCTCCCCCGCCACCAGCAATCATTCCTGCAATCGATGCCATATTTACGATAACACCGCGCTTTTGGTTAAGCATTTTCTTCAATACTGCATTCGTTACTAAGAACATCCCTTTTACATTCACATTAAAGATTTTGTCCCAAAGTGCTTCTTCTGTTTCAAGTGACGGGACATAACCATCAAGGATACCGGCAGTATTACATAAAATATCTATTGATTCTAATTGTCCAATCGTTTTTTCAATAAACTGTTGATCTGTTACACTTCCTGCATAGTGATGATACTTGTAGTCTGTTAAATCTGCTTTCTGAATATCGATTCCAATAACAGTAGCCCCTTTATTTAAAAAGGCAGCAGCTTGCGCTCGTCCGATTCCAGATGCAGCACCTGTTATAACGACGACTTTATTTTTAAATTGCTTTTCCACTGTAATTCCCTCCAAAAAAATAACTGACTTGCATAAAAACAAGCCAGCATAAATTACTTATAGAACGATTTCCCAATCATCCGCTAAAATATCACAAACCGTCGGTGTAAACATCGTATACCCTTCACCTGTTACATTAATAACAAAATACGGGTTCATATCCAAGCCATCCAATGTAGTCGCAGGCACATATTTTACATATAGTTCAGCACCGCCCCAGCCTTTACGGATTATTTTCTCACCATTTTTTAAACGAGGCAAAATTTCTTCAAATGTCATATTCATCTTCCTTTATGTATTCATATTTCTTATACATATTATAACAATAAGTTGCGGAAATCACATGCACCGGGCATCAAAAAGATATCCCGGTGCATGGCATCCTTATGTTCCTCTATGCTTTGTAACTTCTTGCGGCGGGTTATTGTGAATTACCTGATTAAACTCTTTCGAATACTCTTCACGGCGATTCGTATCCTTTTTTTCTTTTTTGTTCTTAGTGAAGCTCGTTTTACTTTTTTTCGCCATACTTTTTCACCTCCTAAAAACGAATTGGATTCTTATCTATTTTGCTTATATTTAATGAATGTATGCTGTAATCAACTGAACACCAATTTATTTATATGAAGACAATTTTTAACGCTTGGAATCCAAATTATTTTCCGGAGAAGTTTTAAAACTTTTTGTATAGAAAATGATATATGACCTATACTATTAAAGATTTCACTTCAAATCTAAGTGACTGGGAGGGTTAACCCGATGAGTGCGAATGATCAATCTCAAAAGGACCAACAAAAACTGAATAAGCTTACACAGAGTATTTTTGGAGCAATCTAAAATTAATCTGAAAGCGAGGCAGTGTGTCATGGAGGATCATAAGTGGTAATCAAAATAAGAACCTGGAATTAAAAACTCCAGGTTCTTTCTTATTGTTCAGATGATACAATTGAACACCTCATAATTTTAATTTTTTTTTGCGATTAATGTTTAAAAAATGAAATACGGCCTATACTATTAAAGATTTCACTTCAAATCTAAGTGACTGGAGGGTTAACCCGATGAGTGCGAAAGATCAATCTCAAAAGGACCAACGAAAACTGAATGAGCTTAAACAGAATATTTTTGGAGTAATCTAAAATTTAATCTGAAAGCGAGGCAGTGTGTCATGGAGGAGCAAAAGTGATAATCAAAAAAAGAACCTGGAATTAAAAACTCCAGGTTCTTTCTTATTTTTTATGATTCGATTCCAGCAATACCAAATCCTCCAGGACCCGCATGAGTTGAAATCATCGCACCGGCCTGGATCCACCTTACATTTTCGAAACCGGCTTCCTTCACGACTTCTTCTAAACGCTTCTTAATCTGTTCATCAAGTTCTATCGAGTAGATTAAATATAATTGCTTCCGATCAATATTGTATTCATTTAAATAATCCCTCATAAGTTTTTCAGCAACAATGTCCATCTTGCCACGGTATTTTCTAGTTGAAACGAGCTTACCTTCTTTTAACTCAATGCAAGGCTTTATTTTAAGCAATGCACCACCGATATATGCAATATTACTGACCCGTCCCCCTGCTTTTAAAAAGTCTAAACTTCCGGGCAGGAAAGCCAGCCTTGTTTTAGGGACAATT
Organism: Solibacillus sp. GQ1; assembly: GCF_059758555.1. Taxonomy (NCBI): domain Bacteria; kingdom Bacillati; phylum Bacillota; class Bacilli; order Caryophanales; family Caryophanaceae; genus Solibacillus; species Solibacillus sp. GQ1. The sequence continues at coordinate 107,005 of NZ_JCAXEX010000004.1, forward strand.
GATTCAACTTTTGCAATTAAGTGCTCATGGCTAATGTCAGGCTCTTCTTCAAGTAGATTTGCTGCATACATCACTACTGCACCTAATCCCCCCGTTACATTTAATGCATCAATCAGGAAAAGATCGTCAAAATCTTCTGCTGCAATAACCGCACTTTGAAAGGAAGCAGATGCTTTTGACGTATAGCCAATGTGAATGATAATGCTTTCAGGAAACTTTAATCGAATATTTGTAAACAAACCTTGATATTCATGGGTATTTGTCGCAGCTGTAGACGGAATTTTTTTCGTTTGATCATAAAAATCAAAAACTTCTTCTACAGACAGCTCACCGTCCAAATAATCTTTTCCATCCATAATAACGTGCATCGGTACTACTTGAATTTGATGTTTTTCAACTAGGTCCTTCGGTATATCTGCACCACTCTCAGTCGATAAAATAATTCTTTTCATTGTACCTTCCTTTCAAAAATGCAGTCACTGCTGCAATCTTTTTTGCGTATTCACCTTAAATATACACTAAAAAGGAAATGCGGGATGCACAACTTTTAGAATGAGCGTTGTATTAAATACATATATTAAAATCGAATGCGAATTAGGAAAATGTTAAGGCATCAAATTTTACTGCCTTACAATTGGCATCGAACAGCATCTGAACGAGCCTCCCGATTTAATGATTTCTGAAAAGTCGACTTCCAGCACTTCATAGCCATGCTGTCTCATTTGATAATTCACATCACGGTTAACCGGCAAGCTCAGCACACGATTTTGTCCAATAGAAAGTACGTTTGTCCCCATTGAAAACTGCTCGTTTTCGCTTACTTCGATTAAGTGATACATACTAGACAAAAGTTTGACTACTTCTGGTTTGAATGCATCCGGAAAAATAAGTGCATCTTTTGATGAAAGAATATTGAATACACAGTCTAAATGTAAATATTTTGGGTTAAACGGTATTGGAAGAATTTCATAACCGGGCAGTTCTTTTTGTAAATTTTGAATGGCTCTTTTGCATGTGCGATCACTAATTCCAACAAAAACTCTATTGCCGTCAATAATCACATCGCCACCTTCAATAGAATGTACAGAAAGGTTATGATAAGAAATTTCACTTTCATTCAGCCATTGCGCCAGTACTTCTTTTTCACCTTGACGTATAGAGTTTGCCATCTCTGAAACAAACAACTGATCACCAATAGTAAAACCAATATCTCTTGTAAATACTTGTTCCGGATGGTCTTTACTAGGTGGTAGTTTAATTACTTCCACACCAGCATTGCGAAGCGTTTGTTCAAACTTTCGATGCTGGGCTATCGCAAGATCTTGATCAATATTATCTTTCATATATTTTTTTTGAACATCATTAATTACTTCTTTAATTTCCATATATTTAGGTTCGCATAACACGACCTTTTTTAAAGTTCCATACTCACTTTGACATACTATTTGGGATTGCTTCGAAAATATTTTTACCATAAGTCATCCTCCAAGTTCTTGATTCACCTTATACTATTCCCTGTTTTTGCGATTTCAAAAACTCTTTGTGATCATTACAAGGTGAATACTATTGTTTTAAGAAATTTTCGTTGGGGTATGGAATTGCAATAAGAATTAGGCGAAGAACATTAACGGAGGAGATAGTATGATTACGAAAGGGCAAGCACTATTAACAAAAGAAGATTTCCACAATCGAACGGACTTGCCAAGTTGGCTCTATAAAGAATATGAAACTTTTCATAATACAGTAACAGATAAAACATTCCCGTGCTTTTTTGGAATGAGCGGCGAATTAAAAGGCGAACTTCGCTATGCGTATATTGCACAGGATGACTGGAGTAACTTACCTCTCGCAGTAGAAGGTTTTTTAGATTTATTTAAACAGCCCGATTATAAAAGGCACGGTCTCTTTGTATTTGTTGAGCCTTTTGAAAAAGAAGGGGCGCTAGATGATTACCGTCAACAGTTTTGGGATATCCTCCAGTACCTACATACAGTCGATAAAGTAGAATGGCCGGAAAACAGTCCTCGTGACCCGGACCATTATTTGTGGGATTTCCATTTCGCTGGAGAGCCTATCTTTGTATTTGGAAATGCTCCTGCATATAAGAAGCGCAAAACCCGCCATTTAGGAAATGCAATGGTACTCGGATTTCAGCCTCGTAAAATATTCCAAGGTTTAGAGGGTACCGAAAAAGGCGGTATTATGTCCAGGGAAAAAGTGCGGAAACGTGTGGAAGTTTGGGATCAGCTTCCGAAGCATCCCGATATCGGACATTTTGGAGATCCGACACATAACGAATGGAAACAATCCTTTATCGGCGACGATATCATACCTATCCAAGGTAAATGCCCTTTCCAGCACAAATCATCGCTATGAGTTTATATTTATAATAAAAGAACGAATCCACTGTGAGGATTCGTTCTTTTATCTATTTATTTTCAGGCTAACGCTCTCTTTTCAAACGAAATGACATAATAAGGGCAAGGCCGATATCCATACAATTTTATCTATACTGTATCTACCCCTCAATTATCGAAACGTTATAACTTTTTGCGAGCTAATATTCTAATCCAGCAATACCAACTCCTCCTGGACCAGCATGTGTAGATATTCCAGCTCCCGCTTGCATCCATTTCACATCTTCGAATCCTTTTCCCCTTGCAATTTCAACCATCCGGGTTTTAATACTTTCATCAAGTCCTATTGAGTAAATCAAAAATAGCAGCTTTCTATCAATATTATATTCATTTAAAAAATCACGCATAAATTTTTCTGCTACTATACTCATCTTCCCGCGATAGTTTCTTTTTGAAACAAGGTTCCCCTCTTTTAATTCAATGCAGGGCTTTATTTTCAACAATGCTCCCCCAAGATAAACAAGATTACTGACTCTTCCACCTGCTTTCAAAAAATCAAGACTACCTGGTAGAATCGCAAGCCGTGTTTTCGGAACAAAGTATTCTATTTTCTCTATTAAGCGAATATGGTCAATGGAAGGTTCATTTTCAAGCAGAATGGCTGCATACATAACGATCGCAGCTAATCCTCCTGTTATATTTAATGAGTCCACAAGGAAAATATCGTCAAATTCTTTTGATGCAATGACCGCGCTTTGAAAAGTGACAGTTGCTTTTGATGTGCACCCAATATGAATAATAATACTATCCGGAAAATTAGATCTGATTTTTGAAAATAAATCATAATATTCCTGTACATTAGTAGCTGCAGTAGATGGAATTTTCTTAGTACGACTATAATAATCAAAAACTTCCTCTACAGAGAGTTCCCCGTCCAAATAATCTTTCCCATCCATAATGATATGCATAGGAGCTACTTGAATTTGATATTTTTCAACCAGTTCTTTCGGTAAATCTGCCCCACTGTCAGTTGATAAAATAATCTTTCTCATCGTATACACCTTCCAATTAACGCAGCCATTTCTGCGTACTTATTATTTTCGATAGTTTTTACTGTAATATCAACTTATTTATAGATTAAATAAACCTCTAATATATTTATATGTAAGAGATAGATTAGCATAACCTGTTTAGACATACTCAATAGAAAAAAACGAATTCTTTTTCAAAAATCCGTTTCGTAAATTTATTGCTCTTTTTCTATTCCCTGATTAAAAACGTTCCTCCGTAAGATCGACATTTACTGAAACTGCGGCTTTATTTCCTCTGGCGGCCGAAATCATTAATGAAGACGGTCGGGCTGTTTCAGTTTCTCCAGCGATATAGACATTTTTCTCAGAAGTTCTGCCAACCCCATCCGTTATGACTTTTCCATTTTCATGTACCTCACAACCTAACATTTCCACAAGCTTATTCGGACGGTAATATGTTGGCGCTACAAAACCAAAAGAGCGTTGAAGCATTTCTCCTGATTCAAATTCTATTTTTTCTAAAAACCCGTCATTACCAATTAAAGTTTTTATCCGATCTTCTATTATTTCGATATTCCGTTTTTCTAACTGTGATGCCGCCTCTTTCGAAAGTTCAAGGCCATTTGTTAAAACAACTAAATCCTTCGACCAGTTATATATTAATTTAGTCAAATGCAACACATGGTCTTCTTTTTCCGCGATGACCACCAAAGGCTTATCCCGCTGTTCCCAACCATCGCAGTATGGACAGCTAAATAAACTTTTTCCGTAGTAGTTTCTTATGCTAGGTATGAAAAAAACCTCTTGAATGCCTGTGGCCAGTATAACTTTTTCTGTCATATACTCCTTCTTATTAGATGCTTTGACAATATATCTTTCATCTTTATCCTTGGTTATTTCAGTAACTGTTGCGTTTACGTAGGATACTGATGGATAGTTCTCCAATTCTTTTAATCCTATTTCTCTAAACTCCAGAGGATTGGTCCGATCCCGTGTAATAAATCCACGAGCCTCATGCGTCACGCGATTGCGATTCGTGTTATCATCGAATAATACAACTTCTCTTCTAGCCCTGCCTAAAACTAAACTGGCACTTAATCCAGCCGGTCCCCCGCCGATTATAATACAATCCAATACATCCATTATTATCACCCACTCATTTTGTTTCTAATTTCATTAAATTCCCAGTACTTATATAGAAAAAACATCAATAATTTTTATATGCCCTATCTTGGATATTTTGAACCAAAAATCCAGAACTATCCTTTAGTCGTAAATTTTCATATAAAATATTTCATAAAATGCAATGAATAATAAAATAAATCAAAAAATTATAACTTTTAAATATATATTATAATTTTCCGAAATATAGATAGACATAAGTCCCATAATAATATATTCTAATATTCGTCTTTAATACCCTCATTTTGGGATGAAAGTCAATACATAGGTAAAAGGTAGATGAAAATGCATATACTAAAAAATTTCAAGATAAAAACCCAGTGGATAGTGTTGATTTCACTCGCAATTATTTCAGCGGTCGCCATCACTGTTTTATTTAGTCAGTGGACAGTACGAAATATATTAACCGAAGAAAATGAACAGACTTCTGCTAATAATGCTAAAAATGCTGTGGATCAAGTGTCATTAGGTTTGGAAACTTATGAAACAAACCTTTTACAATTCGGTCAGGTTATTGAAACGATTTTACAAAAAGATCAAGTGGATTTTTTACATATCGATAAAATTACTAGCACTATAAAAGAGAACAATGAAAATTACTTATCCGTCTACTTCATGGATTTTAATTCCGGCAAACTGCATTCTACACCTGGAATAGATTATGAGTGGGATGTACGTGACTCTCAAACATTTGCAAAATTGAATGCAAACCCCAACATGCAATGGATGGACGTCTATTTGGATACTGGTATTAACAAGTTAATGACTTCTGTTATTGCCCCGGTATTTAAAGATGATAAACTTGTCGGTGCGGTCGGCTATGATATTGACTTCTCTACAATTGGTGAGATTCGTGAAGGGATCGAAGCAAAATCATCTTCAAAATTAATGATTGTCGATCCAAATGGATTGATTGTATCTTCATTTATCGAAGATGGGGACGGTAAGAATATCATTGCCGATAATTCCGGCAAGATTACTGGCGTTACCGATCTATTAGATACTTCCGAATTAGAGAAAAAGTTTAATTGGATGTCAGATGCTAAAAATGGGAACAACCAAATTGAACAGTTTGTATGGAATGACGTGAATTATACAGGTGAAATACAAGTTATCGAGAAAAATAACTGGCAAATTGTTTCTTTAGTAGATGAGGATAGTTATGTGCAACAGTTAAATAAATTAACGATTGCAGGCTGGATTTCATTAGCGATTGGTTTGATAATAGGATGTTTATTCGCCTATTTCATGGCACGAAAATTAGTGGATATTTTAAATAGCTTTAAAGTAGTATTTGAAAAAACAGCAAGCGGTGACTTTATTTCACGTTTCGAAACAAAGTCAAATGATGAAATTGCAGACTTAGCCAATCAATACAACAATATGCTTGATGAAGTTCGTAATTTAATTAACCAAGTAAATGAAAATTCAATGGAAATCCAGCATTCTTCTAACAGTTTAGCTATTATTGCCAAGGAAAATGAGCAAGCGTTAAATAATGTCTCAAACAGCATTGAAGAAATTGCAATGAATACGAGCACACAGGCAGAAAAAATGCATGATGGTTCTACAGCTATTCATGTATTGGCTGATGGTATTGAATCTATAGAACTAAAAACTCAGCAAATGGTAAATGATGCTGACGAAGCATTGGTAGAAGTGCATACAAGTATTGATAAAGTGCAACAATTGGAAACATCTTATGCGAATTTAGAGCGAGCTTTCAATGAAGTAACGGTCGTAACCGGACAGTTAGACGGAAAAACGAAATCCATTTCGAAAGTAACAGATGTAATTGCCCAAATTACTGAACAAACAAATTTACTTGCGCTTAATGCTTCGATTGAAGCTGCTCGAGCAGGTGAGCACGGGAAAGGTTTTGCAGTTGTAGCAGATGAAGTAAGAAGCCTAGCAGAAAGTTCAAAAGCTGCAACAACTAATATTCAGCAAATCATTCTTAGTATTTTAGAGGATACTCAGCAACTCGTTCAAGTAATGAAGCAGACAAATGAGATTAGCGAAGATCAGAAGTTAGCAGTTAATACTGTAGATAATGCAATTAAACAGCTTTCCGATACATTGGAAAATATGAAAATGTCGATTTCAAACACGATGGAAAATGTTTCAACAATGCAGCAGCAAAAAAATGTCGTTGTCTCTTCAATAACAGTTGTTAATGAAATGACAACAGAGGTTACAGCAGAGACGCAGGAAATTGCGAGTTCAATCGAAGAACAAACATCAGCTACTTCTGAAGTAACGACGCATGCTACGCACTTAAATAAACAAGTTGAAAAATTATCTGAATCTGTTTCAAAATTTAAGCTATAGTAAGCAATTACAAAACAATAAAGGTCAACCTGTCAAAAATAACAAGCAGTTCAAATTTTACTTTATATAAAATTTGAACTGCTATTTTTATGTCGTAACGGTTTAAATAGGATGATCTTAAATTTACTACTCAAATACTGCTACTAAACGACCTTTTACTTCATGATTTTTCAGTTTCTCGATACCTTTGTCGACTTCTCCAAATGGAATAGTAATCAGATTCGGACTCATTTTACCAGTAGCGAAGCAATCATATACTCCTTGTAAGTCTTCTACCGATCCACCATTGCTTCCTAAAAGTTTAATTTCTTTTGTAATCATTAAATACGTATTGATATTGGATTCCAGTTTCCCCATACCAACAATTACAACTGTGCCTTGTACTTTTACAGCTTCCAATGCATCAGACGTTGTTTGTCCAAAACCGGCAAAGTCAACAATGACATCACATTCAGCTTCTTTCATCTCTAAAATCGTATCGTAAACTTTATGGGCACCCAGTTCATCAGCAAGTTTACGTGCATCTGGAGAAACATCGGTTGCATATACTTCACACCCTTTAATTAATGCCATTTGTAGAGCAAATTGTCCAAGTCCGCCGATTCCGATGATTCCTAATTTTGTACCTTCTTTCGCTTGCCCGATACTAAAAAGAGCACGATAAGCTGTGATACCTGCATCTGTTGAAGCTGCACCTTCTACAAAGGAAACGCCCTCAGGGATAATCACACATTGATGCACAGGAACACGCACTTTTTCCGCATAACCACCATCATAGTTATATCCGGCAGTTACTTTCGTTGCTCTATCCATCGGGTTAACGCCAACACGGTCCCCGACTTTAATGTTTTTCACACCTTCACCAACTTCAATCACTACCCCGGCGAACTCATGCCCCATAATAACAGGCCCATTAGGGAAAAGTGGCATCCAGCCTGGATCCTGCAATGCCGCTACATCTGAGTGGCATAGTCCAGCAGCTTTCACATCAATTACAACATGACCCGGTATTGCTTTTGGATCTTCTTTCTCAATCAATTCTAATGGTTTATTTGTACCTGAAAATAACCAGCCTTTCACAAAATCGCCTCCCAATATTCAGTTCCATCCTAGAATACCCTCTTCATTTCAAATCAAATCAACCTTTTTTATAGCACGTAAACCGATTCCAGCAGACGTAAAAAAAACCAAACCCCAAAAATGTTGGGGCTAGGCTTTAGAATATCTTAACAGTCTTTATTATTCTGTTTTTGGTTTTTATTACGATTTTGATTTTGATTTTGATTTTGATTTTGATTTTGGTTAAAGTTTACTTCCTGAGCAAATTCTTCTCTGTTTGCTCGTGGTCTGTTAGCATTTTGATTTTGGTTCTGCTGTTTTTTGTTATCCTGAGTTTTATTGTTTTTATGTTTATTGTTACCCATTTCAACTCACCTCCACTAACAGTGTGTGTGGAAAGTAAATTTCTATCCCATTGTTTATCTAAAAGCTTTGCTGTAAATTTCACGCAGTTCGGTTGCGTTATCTTGCCAATTTGTCGCTTCTCCATTGAATCTAACATGAAATCCTCTCGAACACTTTCACAAACGCCGATGCGGATGAGTATGCTAATAAAAAAGCCCAAATTCATATTACTATTGAATCTAAAAGTTGAGAGGAATGGTATGAGTGTATCCTTTTTATACAAATGGTTTTACTTATCCGCTTAGCGCTTCCTATGCGCAACCCTTTTCCCAATATACTGCACCGCTTCGTCATTTTTTAACTCGGCAACAGAGCAATCTTGATCAGCGTTGTATCAGTAAAACAGAGGCAGACTATATGGCAATGAATCGATTACTTTGGATGGAGCATGTCAATTGGACCAGAATGACGATTATTAGCATTGTGTTCCAATTGCCTGATTTACCATTTGTCCAAAAGCGCCTCCTGCAAAACGCAACTGACTTAGGCAATTGTCTGCGCCCATTTTATGGCGACCAAATTGCGGATTACTACGCTAAGCTTATTCAAGCTCACCTAGTCATTGCTGCCGAACTTGTAACAGCTGCAGTCAAAGGAGATACAAACACGGTGAATGCTAAAGAAAAAGAATGGTATAAAAATGCGGATGACATTGTTTTATTTTTAAGCAATCTAAATCCATACTTATATAAGGATGCACTGCAGGAAATGTTCTATAAACATTTAGAGTTAACTAAAAAAGAAGCCGTGACAATGATTCAAAAAGATTATCAAACGGATATTGAATTGTTTGATGAAATTGAAGCCGAGGCATTGGCTATGTCCGATATGATCGCATCAGCAATTGTAATGCAATTCTTTTACCGATTTATGTGTCCACACAACTCTTATTAATAACACAACATTTAATGTATAATTAAAATAAATATTTTAACCAGGAGTGACTGATATGAACCTTAACAAAATATTTATTGCCATCATACTCAGCCTGTAACGGTCCAATTTATTCTTTGGGGGACTTTTACAGGCTGAGCCCTAACCCAAGGAGTTGATGGTAATGAAACCACATACTAAAAATCGTAGTCGAGCCTATTATCGACATCAGCGAGAAAGAGTCATTCAACGGAAACTTAAAATTGCGAAACAAATTGGATGGCATGCTCGCTATACCGGATATTTTGCAAAAGGGAAAATTCACTGTTCATGTTGGATGTGTTCTCAAAAAACGAAAATAGATGGATTTCCCCATTCACAAATCACTCAATTAGAACGCTTGAACAATCAATTATCCGAACACTATAAGGAACAAGATTAAGAATTTTTAGGCAGGAGGAATTTATTCCCCCTGTCTTTTTCATATGATTTTTTTAACCTCCCCCAAAAAACGAATAGCTCCTTGCGGGAATTCCATAAGTCCCCTTACATTTGATTTAAATACTATAGAAGACTGCTCGTATATTTTTATACTCGGTCTTTCTTTGCTGCTGCGAGCTAATTTATTTTATATCTTTCCGCTATCCAAATTTGAATAAGACATATGACTTGTCAATAATTGACTCATCAAATAAAATAAAAACCTATTCTAATTTCGATAAAGAAGGGTGAAAAAAATGTCACAACAAAAATCAGCTTTAGAAAAATTAATGGATGAACGTAAATCGGTTCGTAAATATGAATCTGGTGTTGCGATTCCTCGCGAGACAATTCAACATATACTTCAACAGGCAACAACAGCTCCATCATCAAGTAATCTGCAGCCTTGGCGCTTCCTTGTTATTGACGATCAGGAGCAAAAGAAAGAGTTGCGCATCGCTGGATTTAATCAGGAACAAATTGAAACATCCTCTGCAATTATTGCAGTCATCGGCGATATCGAAATGTATAAAAATGCCAAGCAAATTAACGATTTAAATGTTGAGTTGGGCTATATGCCACGTGAAATTGCAGATATGATGATTTCAAATTCCGAAGCATCGTACAGCAATTTTTCTGATGCTGAACGCAGTAATATTGCACATTTGGATTCAGGTTTAATTTCTATGCAAATCGTACTTTTAGCGAAGGATATGGGCTATGACACAGTAATAATGGGCGGCTTTGATAAAGCAGCATTCGCTAAAAAATATGAGTTACCTGCCAATGAGGTTCCGATGATTTTAATCGCTATCGGAAAAGCTGCTATGCCAGCACGTAATTCATCTCGTTTACCATTCGAACAAATTATTCGTTTTTCTAGCTAATGGACTTATAGGGTCCTTTGCCTGACATGTTCGATTGAAATTTTTTAGACTTTATCCGAATGAACGGAAATGCTACCATATAGGGATACTTGGAACGAAGAGCAATCAATGTAAGGAGGTATAGTATGGAAGTTTGTTTGGATGATAAAAAACAGATGATCTTGATGTTAAAAAGATTAGACCGTCATGTAACGCAAATATTTGAAAAAAGAACAGAAGTCAGTTTAACGAGATATGAGATATTAGTTTCTTTATTAAAAAAAGGAAGCGTTTCTCAAAAGGTTCTGCAACAATCCTTAGCTATCGATCAATCTGCAATTACGCGCCATTTAAAGCTGCTTGAAGAACAGCAATATGTGGAACGACAACGCAATGCAAAAAACAACCGAGAAGTTCTTGTAACGATTACCGATAAAGGACGAGCATTACTTGAAGGTTGCACAATGTTTAAAGATCAGTTTCTGAATGATTTATATGAGGATTTTTCAGATAGCGAATTACAGCAGCTTAAACAGTTTCTTACGCGCTTAAACCATAATGTAGAGAAGCTTTAATCGTTGCATAATAATAAAATAAGAAGAACGATTTTCTGTATCCAGGAAATCGTTCTTCTTTTATTGCTCTCATAACCCTTTCTACTACTGGCGTTTCCAATAAATTAACGTAATTACGGATGATTTTAAATGAGAATGTTTATCATCTGTGATATACTATAACTATAAAGAAAATAAGCATTATTTAAGGAGAATGTTTTATGCAAATATACTGGACGAAAATAAACAAAATTATTGATGAAACATCAGAAGTTAAAACGTTTTTGCTCGACCTTCCTGAAGGTTTTACATGGGAAGAAGGTGCACATACACACCTTGCTTTAGAAGGTTTCAATGCTGGTGATCAGCCAAATAAAAGCTTAGTTCGTCATATGTCCATCTCCACGTTACCAAATGAGCAGACTGTCGGGATTACAACTCGCATAAGAGAACTGTGCTCTGAATTTAAATCGATTTTAAGAAATCTAAAAGTCGGCGATAAAGTTGCACTATTTAAAATCCATTCAAATGTACCCCTGAAAAGAGAAGATAAAAATATTTATTTATTATCTTCCGGTGTAGGTCTTGCAACGTTCAGACCGCTTGTACTTACTTATTTGGAACGCCCTGATAACATCAATCGCATTCATTCTCTTAATATTGATTCAACAAAGAACTTCTTATTTACTGATGTTTTTGAATCTGCACCTGATAAAAATTTCACATCACAGTATGTTGATAATCGAAAAGATTACTATGAAGAAGCTAAAAAACTTGCTGCAGATCAGGACGGACTATTTTATGTTGTCGGCAGCGACGAGTTTATTATGCAAAACATTGACGTGTTGCGTGAGCAAGGAATCAAACCGGAACAAATTGTCCTTGATAAACGTGAACGACAATTACCTAATTTCTTCCCGGTTGAATCTACAATTTAATTAATTATATGAAACGGGGCTATCCGAAAAAGTATTCTGCTTTTCGGATAACCCCGTTTTTAATATTCTATAGATTTTTTATAGTTTACTTTAAATATTCCGCAAAGAAGTCTACCAATGCGTTATAAAATTCAATTCGGTTTTCTTCATTTGCAAAGCCGTGTCCTTCATTATCTTTTACCATATACTCAACTTCCACACCTCTATTTTTAAGTGCCTGTACGATTTGGTCTGATTCTTGTTTATTCACACGTGGATCATTCGCCCCTTGTGCTACAAATAAAGGTGTTTTGATTTTATCGACATGGAAAACCGGTGAAGCAGCTTTTAACAGTTCCTTATCTTTTTCAGGGTGGCCTACACGCTCATAGAACATATTTCGTTGTGTTTCCCAATATGGAGGGATTGTTTCCAGTAATGTAAAGATGTTTGAAACCCCTACATAATCAACAGCTGCGGCATATAAGTCTGGTGTGAATGTTATACCGGCCAAAGTTGCATACCCCCCAAAGGAAGCACCGTAAATACCGATTTTTTCTGCATCAGCAATGCCTAAATCAATTGCCCATTGAACCCCATCTGTAATATCATCCTGAATTTTTAATCCCCATTGTTTGTTGCCCGCTTCAAGGAAATCTTTCCCGTAGCCTGTGGATGATCTAAAGTTCACTTGGAGAACTGCATAGCCTTGATTAGCTAATAGCTGTACTTCATTATTAAAGCCCCACATATCACGTGCCCATGGTCCACCATGCGGAATGACAACTAACGGTAAATTTTCAGCTAATTTATTTTTTGGTAGTGTTAAATAACCATGGATTATTAGACCGTCTCTCGCTTCATAGGAAATAGAACGCATCTCCGCTAAATTACCAGCATCCAACCATGAGCCTAACTCTGTTAATAATGTCATTGTTTCTGTTTCAGCGTCATAATAATAATACTTTCCATACACAGTATCGCTTGAAACACTTACGATAAATTTCGTCATTTCCTTATTGTAATCGTTAATTCCAAATTCACTTGCACTTACACCGAGTTGGTCTTTCATTTTATTGAAAAGATTTTCAAACTCGCTATCGAAGAAATTATAGTGAACTTTATCCGTGATATACGCAGCGTAAAGAAGTTGATCTTTTGTTGAGCTGTAAAGAGCCCCTGAAATATCTACGAGTGGGTTTGAGAAAACTACTTCTTCTTTGCCCTCTAAATCATATTTTACTAGGGCCGCTTTATCTCGACCCTTATCAGATACGGCATAAATAGATTGATTGTCTCGAGAAAATCCTAGCGGTGAAACTGTTTCACCAGCATCAATCGAAATAAAGGGCTGGAACTCCTCTTCTTCTGTTTCACGATATAAAACAGCACCTACTACACCGTCAGATGCTACAGCCATTCGAATTTGTCCTTTGCTATCGGGAATCCAGCTTAAAATATTCCCAGGATTTTTTGCCACTAACTTTGTTGCACCTGTCTTTAAGTTTAATTTATAAACATCAAATACCGTTGCATCTTCTTTGTTCATCATGATTAAAATTTCATCTTCAACATCTTTTAAATAATCAATAGGAAGTACAACAACATTCGGGTACGGCGTTAAATCTTTTTCTTCTGCACCGTTAAATGTAGACGAGTAAATATGATAATTTTCGTCTCCCCCGTTATCCTTCAAATAATACATACTATTATCTTTCCAGAAAAGCCCCGCAATATCTCGATCAGTTGTACTTGTTACTCGCACAGGCTCGCTCTCATCAGCCATGTTCTTTATAAACACATTTAAGCGACTTTGCCATTCAGCAGCGTAAGCGATGTATTGGCCATCTGGAGACATTTGATAACCTAAACTACCGGGATTTCGCATAAAATCTTCGACAGAGATTTCCTGTACCCCTGTGTTATTAATATCTTTGTTTTGATATTGCTTTACATTACTAAACATTTTGGAAACCTTTGCTTTTGTAATCGGCTGGAAATCCGAAATACCTTTAAATAAGCCTAGTTTTTCAGCTGTTTTTCTATAATCATCGAGCGTTTCCTCATTTGTTTCTGCACCAAGTGCTTTTACTAAAATAAGTGCAGACTGATTTTCAGTAATATAGTTGCTTGTATTTTCGAACTCATAATCACCAAGCCAATTTCCGATGACTTCTGCTCTCATATAGTCTGATGCATGCTGAAATGTTAAAGCTGTGACAGCTTCTTCAAGAAAAGCATCAATGGTTACTCGTGACTCTTGACTTGCTGCTAACTCATTTGTAGAATTGTTTGCTAAAGCTGAAAATGGTAACGAGACTAATAATGACATCGTTAACATAACTGATAAAAAGGTTTTTTTCACAATATCCCCTCCTTGATTAATATAAATTTAATAATAACTCACAGAATTATTTATGTAACATATAATTCAAATTATTCAATATTTTTACATATTTATAAATTTAAATTCCATAACAATACATATTTTTGAAACTTCTTTGTAGCACAAACGTATATTATTGATTTTCTCAAGTTTAGTGAAATAACAGGAGCATTCAAATATTTTAAAGAAGGTCACGCTCAAGGCAGCTTCTTTTCATCCCCATTTGTTATTATGCTTCCTGTAAATTAATGATATTGACAAGTTATGTTTTCATTTTAAAACAACAAAAAAGCCGAATGATGTAGTAGAATCACTCAGCTTAATCTTTTAACGTTATTTTAAATCTGTATCTGATAATGCAGGAATTATTTTCTGATCAATTTCACTAATAAAAGAATTTAAAATGCCAATTTGCTCTTCTAGTTTTTCCTTGTGCTGAATTAATATAGCTTGTGTATTAATCTCTTCCTGCTCTAAATTCAGCGTTGATATATTTTCTCTTATATCCTCAATTGACATGCCTAGACTTCGAAAACATTTAATTAATTTTAAAAGTTCAATATCTTGTTCATCAAATATTCGATGCTTTTGTTCATTTCTTTTTATTGGTGGAATTAAATCTATTTTTTCATAGTATCGAATTGAACTTGCAGGTATTTCAATTAAGAGGCTCGCTTGTTGAATTGTATACACGAGGTGTCCTCCTTGACTTAAAGTATGGTTTAACCTATAAGCTTGATAGTATCAAACTTAAAGGAGATTGTATAATGAAAAAGATATTATTAGTAGTAACGAATACCTCTAAGTATCCCAATTTAGATCGTGCAACAGGATTATGGTTAGGAGAAGCTGTTCACTTTGCAGCTGAAATGGAAAAAGCAGGATATGAAATTGATTATGTGAGCCCTAAAGGTGGCCATACACCACTTGACCCACACAGTTTACAAGCTGATCAAATGACTGAATTAGATTGGCAATATTACGCAAATGCTGATTTCTTAAATAAACTAAGCACTACTTTGCCGGCTGACTCTATTAACCCAAATGATTATGATGCTATCTATTATGCAGGTGGTCATGGAGTTATGTGGGATTTCCCAGAAGACGAAAACCTGCAAAACATTGCAAGCACTATTCACGCTAACGGTGGTGTTGTTTCTGCTGTTTGTCATGGAGTTGTTGGATTATTAAATATTAAAAATGGTGATGGTGAATATTTAATTAAAAATACTAAAGTGACTGGTTTTACTAACACAGAAGAAATTGCTGTTGGACTAGATAAAGTCGTTCCATTTTTAACTGAAGATGAACTTGTTCGTAAAGGTGCTAATTACGTAAAAGATGCTGATTGGTCAGTATTCACTGTAACTGATAATCGTATTGTTACAGGACAAAATCCTGCATCAGGTGGCGCAGTTGCCAAAGATGTAATTAAGTTATTAAAATCACTTTAATACAAATTAACTCAAAAAATTGTTTTTAACCTCAAAAAAGCTGTGCTAAAATCCCCATACAATGTGGATTTTTGACACAGCTTTTTTATTGTACTCCTATACTAACTCCAACCAAGCCACCGCTTCACAGTGCCATGAGTACTGAACGTGAACAAATTTATAAAATGGATGTAATAGAGTTACATTTTCTTTACTATAATTGTATGAGTATTTGGCATTTTTCATTTGCTTTATTCATGTGTTTTATTTCTACTCTAATATTATACGCCAAACTGGCATTTTTTCTAAAATCTATAAGTCATCTAGATGGAATATCTCTCGTGCTCCTCTAGGTAAAATATAATTAAATTCCTTAAGGTTCTAGAGTGATTTTTTTTATCCTTTACTCATACTTTGAAGAAAAAGGAGGTTTTATTTGGAAGAAAATATTCTTAAGAAATTCGATATCCTATTTTACGCCTTAGGAATTGTTTTGATTTTTACATTTTTATTCATTTCTAACCAACTTGCTGAACCACTTATTACGGAATTAAAAACAGGGATGCCACTTTTAGATTTAATGTTTAATTCTGAGGACAACATTGAATTTAATTTAAATTTATTACTCCCATTCCTACTCTTATGTCTTGGTATAACTATTCTTTTATTTATGTTATGGAATTTATCAAAAGGTATATTTTTAAATAAAGATACTCTTACTATAAAAATTATAATGGTAATAATGATTTTAATTTTATCTAGTGTATTAATTAAAGTTTTAATTTCATTTTGGTCACTATTGAAAATTACTTTGCTTTGGATTTTTATTAGCTTCATAATTTTAGGAATGTTTGCTTCATTTCTAAATCATTCATCAGATAAACAATAACAAGATTGGTAACAATTCTTATACATAGTAAAAATTATAAGCCAAAAAACTTTTTTGAGTCTCGAGCTATTAATAGGAGAATGACCTCTCAAATAGAATAGAATTTATTATTTTATAAAAGCAGACGGTTTAGAAGTACATTATCGCACTTCTAAACCGTCTGCTTTTATGTTTCAACAAATATTCAATTGTCTATACCTAAGCATCGGCGTAAAAACCGTTCCTAAATTATCTCTAATCAGCTAGTTCAAGCCAAGCCACCGCTTCACAGTGCGTCGTGTGCGGGAACATATCAACTGGCTGCACTTCTTTTGTTTTATATCCGCCATCTTCTAAAATGCGGAGGTCGCGCGCAAGGGTTGCAGGGTTGCACGATACATATACGACACGCTTTGGCTTTTGCTCGATGATTGTATTCAGTAATGCTTCATCACAGCCTTTACGCGGTGGGTCGACTACTAATACATCTGCCTCTTTACCTTCTTTGTACCAGCGGGGAATGACTTCCTCAGCCGGGCCTGCTTCGAAATATGTGTTTGTAAAGCCATTTAATGCAGCATTGCGTTTTGCGTCCTCGATTGCCTGCTCGACAATTTCAACACCCATTACATGACCAGCCTTTTGGGCTAAAAACAGTGAGATGGATCCGATACCGCAGTATGCGTCGATTACGCGTTCATTGCCTGTCAGCTGCGCATAATCGAGTGCCTGCTTATAAAGCACTTCTGTTTGAACCGGGTTGACTTGATAAAACGAACGTGCCGAAATTTCAAAGCGGACATTGCCGATTGTATCTTCAATTGTATCCTTGCCCCAAAGTGTGAATGTATCGTTGCCGAAAATTACATTTGTTTTCTCGCCGTTTACATTTTGCACAATTGAAGTGACATTTGGAATAAGTGCCCGGATTTTTCCGATTGCAGCGCTCGTCTGCGGGAACTTTTTAGACTTTGTAACAAGTACGACCATCACTTCTCCTGTTGCACGTCCTTTACGAACGACCACGTGACGCAGCATACCTTGATGGGATTTTTCATCATATGGACGCACACCTAAAATTTCTAATTCACGTTTCAATTCTGCCATAACAACATCGGCTTCCCCTGTTTGAATTAAGCAACGTTCCATATCAACGATTGAGTGTGACTTCGTTTTATAGAAGCCTGCCACCATTTGTCCTGCTTCGTTTTGCGCGAAAGGTATTTGTGATTTGTTGCGGTAATGCCAAGGCTCTTCCATCCCTTTTACCGGAAGGACAGGCGCATCGATTTTACCAAGACGCTTCATCACATTTGCGACCATATTTTGTTTCCATTTTAATTGTCCCTCATACGAAAGATGCTGTAATTGGCATCCCCCACATTGCGAGAAATAGACACATGGCGCTTCTACACGATCAGGTGACTTTTCCAGTATATTTATAACTTTTGCAAAGCCATAATTTTTTAATGTTTTCATAACATGAATTTCGGCAGTTTCTCCAGGAAGTGCCCCTTGTATAAATAATGGATAGCCATCAATTTTCGCGACGCCATTGCCATCATGTGTTAAATCTTCTATATAAACTGTTTGACGATCATTTTTTTTAATTGGTGCAGACATGTTCATTTCTTCCTCTCATTTCAATCACTTTATTGTACCACGCTCCATATATTTTGCACTTATTATACTTTCTACTAACATTCTGACTAATCCCAATTATTACTTTTGTTCTAGTATTCAGTAAGTATTACCTATATAATTTACCTTATAGCTCTAATAATTCTATTAATTTCAAGGAGAAGAAAAAACATGTCAGTTCGCAAAAAACTTAATATAGGCTTTATTTTAATCGGGATGATTCTTCTGCTTTCAATCGGATTTGCAACCGTTCAGTTTTTCCGTATTGGTGATGAAGTTTCCAAAGCCGTTGATGTACAGATGGCACAGGTTACTCGTATTAATGATATTCAGCAGCACATATTATCCCAAGGGATTTATGCACGTGCCTATGCAGTAGACCCTTCTCAAAATAACTTGGATTTACTAAACAGCCATACAACAAGCCTCGTTCAATTAATTGAAGAGGTACAAGATGAGAATATTTTAGCAGAAGCGACACCGGTTATTACTAACTTAAAGGATCAGTCGGAAATAATCGCTGGGCAAATTGATAAGGTCATTTCATCTGTACAGGCACGTGATATTTCATCCGCTCTTTCAATGGTGAACGGCGATTATACATATACGAGCGTATTCACGAGCGAACTTGCGGAGAAAGTGGAACAAATCGAAAACAAAGAGCTTGATAAAGTGGTAAAAAATACGAAAGACATGATCTCACTTTCTACGATTTTGTCGATTATTTTCATTATTATTACGCTTATTGTCATCGGCTTTTATATGGTGTATACGAAATATGGCATTACACAGCGTCTCCAATCCATTACAAATGATCTGGAACAAATTGCAGATGGAAATATTAAAGTTTTACATAAACCGGTTCACACAAAAGATGAATTCGGTATGCTGTCGAATGCGTTCATTTCATTGCAGCGTAATTTTGAGGACTTATTAATAAGCATTCAGCAAAATGCAAATCAGCTTAGCTCTTCGGCGGATGCACTTATGAAAAACAGCGGGACGATTTCTTCGGAAACAGCCCATATTAAAGAATTGATCGAGCATACTGCACAGACAGCCGCAACGATGACAATTGGAGCAAATGAAAGTGCGCTTGCTGTAGATGAAACTGCACAGGGAATTAACTCGATTGCACGGGCAACACAGGACCTGCATAGTAGTGCGGTGACATTGACACAGTTTGCCAATGATGGGGTAAAGATTATTGATGAAGCAATGCAGCAAATGGAAACAGTACATGCATCGACTCAATCGATTTCCAACCTATCCAGTGTCTTAATCGAACAGTCGGGACAAATCAGTACAATAACAAAAGCTATTACTGATATCGCGGATCAGACAAATCTGCTTGCCTTAAATGCTGCCATTGAAGCTGCCAGGGCTGGTGAACATGGGAAAGGCTTTGCTGTTGTTGCAGATGAAGTCCGTAAACTCGCGGAGCAATCCAAAAAGTCGGCAAATGAAATTGTACATTTAACTGAAACGATTCAGCACAATTCCCAAAATGTTGGCGAAGCGGTGGAAAGCAGTCTCAAACGTGCAAATGATGGTGTTGTTATTATCGATCGTGCCGGTCAGTCGTTTCATACGATTACCGATAATATTTACAATATAACGGAGCGTGTAGAACATATCTCTGCTACATCACAGCAAATTTCAGCAAGCTCTGAAGAAGTCGCCGCTTCCGTCATCGAAATTTCGCAAGGTACAGAAAAAACGATGACGGACGTAGAGCAAGTAGCCAATGCAACTCAACTTCAAACTGAAATTGTCGTTGAAATGGAAGAGCTGTCTAAGCGACTAGCTAATCAGGCCGAACAGCTCCAACAAAGTATGGAGAAGTTTACTTTGTAGAATAAATTGATTTAAATTACCTTCACTTTAACGGTTTTCACTTGTTGAAGTGGAGGTTTTTTAGAAGTTTCTCATTGTTTATTAGAACAACTTTTCGTTTATTAGAAAAGTTGAGGGAGATATTAGATAAGATGCTTTCTACAGGGGGTTAGAGTGCTCTTTCTTATGAAAAGGTACGGATTTTAGAACAATGGTGTACTTTATTAGAAGATGTTAAAAGGATATAAGAGCATTCTTTGGGTTTATTTGAACATCTCAGCCCAAACTAAAAAACTCACAAGGGCATTCCACTACCCTTGCAAGTTTTAGTTAAATTACTTCTTCATCTGTTTCAATTTCACGAATTTTATCGATTGGCACGAATACTTCAATATGCCGTTTTAAATTTTGGAAAACAGCTGGTGCATCCCCGCCATATTCCCCGTCCAGATTTAAATGCACTTCCTGATCAGATGATACGACAACACGGCTAGCTTTTCGGTAAATGAGACGCTCGTCGGATAAATGCTCACCACGTAATGCGAGTGAAGCAATACGTATGAAATCAGCAATATTGCATTCCTTTAAGATCATAACTGTAAACAGTCCGTCATTAATCGATGCATCGGGTGCTATTTTTTCGAAACCGCCTACTGAATTTGTTAAGCCACATAAAAACATCATCGCTTTTCCATCAAACTCTTCATCATCCATCTGGATTTTCATATGAGTTGCTTTAATAGAAGGAATCATTTCAATTGCCTTCAAATAATACGCCATTTGTCCAAGTACCGTTTTCATTCTGCTCGGTACTTCGTATGTCAGCTCGGTAATTCGCCCGCCTGCAGCAATGTTAATGAAGTAGCGGTCGTCATTCAAAATACCGACATCGACAGGTATTGTATCCCCTGCAAGAATGATGTTTAGTGCTTCTTCAACATTTCGGGGAATACGAACAGCCCTTGCAAAGTCATTTGTCGTCCCCATTGGAATTAAACCAAGCTTTGGCCGTTTTTCGCATTGACTAACACCTGCCACTACTTCATTTAACGTACCGTCTCCACCTACTGCAATTACAACATCAAATTCTCGTCTTACAGCTTCAATTGCAGCTTTTGTTGCATCACCTTCACCAGTCGTTGCATGGCATGAAGTTTCATATCCGGCTATTTCGAGTTTCTCCAATACTTCCGGAAGATGTCTCTTAAATACTTCACGACCCGAAGTTGGGTTATATATAATTCTCGCTCTTTTCATATTGATCTCATCCTGATTAATTATATTTTTCATCCTGTCCAAAGTATACTGCTGTCTGTTTTAGAAAAGCAACAATAGTACCCAGGATATTCTCTTCAATAATACGCATTAAATAGAAAAAAGTTCCTACTATATTATATAGTAAGAACTCGTAAAAATAACAGGTTAAGTAAAATTAAATAGCTGCACTTACTTTATTTTTAAAATCTTCATATACGTAAATCCACAGCTTTGAATCATTTACATATTGTCCGCGCATATTTTCGTATACCGCTTTTTGTGCTTCTTCAAATGACGGATCTTCTTTATCCGGTAAAGTCGAACGTAAATCAGTTACAAGCTGCTGTAATTGTGGTGCACGTGGTCCCCATGTAGTAATTACTTCCCCGGCTTCATTTAAAATTAAATACATTGGAATAGCTCGTCCGCCATTTGTTAAATAACGGTCGATCAAATCTGTATCCGCATCACGTAAGGCCGTACGAATTTCCACACCTGCCGCTTCTGCTACTTTACGGATGATTGGATTGTTAATCATCGCATCACCGCACCAGTCTTCCGTAATCGCTAAAATATGGACATTAGCATTTTTCAGCTTTTCAATAAAAGCTGTATCTTCCGGAAGTTCAAAGCTCTCATAAATCGCAAAGCTTTGTTCTTTCAGTTGAGACATTGCATCCATATATTCCTTCATTGATTTGCTCTCTTCAAAATATTGTTGTTCTGTTTTCATATATATACCACCTTTCATTTCTCTCTTCTATTTTGCACGTTTTAAAGAAAAAAAGAAAGTTTTATGTGTCAAAATTGTTACACAATAATACAATTCAAAATTTTCAAAACAAATTGCATAAGATAGCAGATTTTTGTTATTTTCGAGAATATTAAAGCGACTAATTCTTTTGCTCAAATAACGTTACATTATTATAAAATAATTAAAAATATTCTCAATCATCTTACTTATTAGTATCTATAAAAAATTTTTAATATAGTATATATTTCTTATAAATATTCTGATATATTAAAATAACGCATCAAAAAATTATCAGAAAATTTAATTTACATGATTTTCTAGGAGGGGTTATTTATGAAACGCAATAAAAAGGTCGCATTGACTGCTACAGCACTTTCATTATCTGCATTACTTGCAGCTTGTGGTGGTGGAGAAGAAACAAAATCTACATCATCTGGAGATGGTGAAAAAGAATTAGATTTACTAATCACTTCGGAGCCGCCTTCATTACATCCACAATTGGCTTCAGATACAACTTCTGGTGCAATTTTAGAAAGCACATTCGAAGGGTTAACAACAATGGTTGATGGCGAGCCAGTTCTTGCTGCTGCTGAAGATTATAAACTATCTGATGATCTTTTAACTTACACTTTCACTTTACGTGACGCAAAATGGTCAAATGGTGAAAAAGTAACTGCTGAAGATTTTGCATACGCTTGGAAATGGGCATTAAACCCGGAAAATGCGTCTGAATATTCTACAATCCTTTATCCTATTAAAGGAGCAGAGGCATACAACAACGGTAAAGGTACTGCTGAAGATGTTGCAATTAACGTAATCGATGAAAAAACATTAGAAGTAACGTTAAACGCTCCAACTCCATATTTCTTGGAATTAACAGCATTCAAAACGTTCTATCCAATTCATAAAGCAACAGCTGAAGCGGATCCAAAATGGTACACAGAAGCAGATACATATGTATCGAACGGTGCATTCAACTTAACTACTTGGAACCATTCAGGCGATATCGTTTTAGAGAAAAGCGATACTTACTGGGATACTAAAAATGTAGATATCGATACAGTAAACATTGCAATGGTTGAGTCTGAAACAACTCAAATGACAATGTTTGACGCTGGCGAAGTTGATTTCCTAGGAGCTCCTTACGGGACAATCTCTCTTGATGCAATCGACCGCTTAAAATCAGAAGATAAATTAAACGTTTCTGATATGTCATCTATTTACTGGTACAAGTTCAATACAGAAGATCCAGTAATGCAAAACGAAAACATTCGTAAAGCATTAGCATTGGCAATCGACCGTGAAGGCTTAATCAGTAATGTAGTAAAAGGTGAACAAGAACCTGCATTAGGTATCGTGCCAAACTCTGTAGAAGGCTTCGGCGATGATGAAGGATACTTCAAAGATGCTGATTTCGAAGAAGCGAAGAAATATTTAGAGGCTGGTCTGAAAGAATTAGGCTTAGCTAGCGCTAAAGATTTAGAAGTAAAAGTTTCATACAACACTTCTGAAGCTCACTCTGCAATCGCACAATTCATTCAACAAGGATGGTCATCGAATTTAGGTATTACTGTTAAACTTGATAACTCTGAGTGGCAAGTATACTTAGATAAAATCGGTAATGGCGATTACCAAATTGGTCGACTTGGTTGGGGCGCTGACTACAACGATGCGTATACATTCCTAGAAATGTATAACTCTGCTGAAAACGGCAATAACCAAACTGGCTGGTCGAACGAAGAGTACACTGCATTATTAAATGAGTCAATTTCTGAAACAGATCCGGCAAAACGTACGGAAAAATTATTGGCTGCTGAAGCAGTAATTATGGAAGAAATGCCAGTAGCACCAATTTACTACAACACTAACTTAAACGTTGTATCTGATGAAGTAGAAAATATGGCTCCAGATGCTTTAGGTAACATTAACCTTAAATACGTTAAAGTGAAGTAATTTTAACTAGTTAGTATTTACCCCTACGATGGTCGATATAATCTCAAAAAATCATCGTAAATAGGGAGTGCCTCGAAATTATATTTCGGGCACTCCCTTTCACAGTTTTATCGAATTTTCAAAATAGTATAAAAAGGAGGTACGGACATTGCTTAACTTTATTATTAAACGATTACTCTATATCGTACTTGCAATGTACTTAATTATTACAGCAACGTTCTTCTTAATGCAGCTTGCTCCCGGTAGCCCGTTTACAAGCGAACGTGAATTGCCACCTGCTATCGAAGAACAGTTAAACGCGAAATACGGGTTGGATAATCCTTGGTATATCCAATATAAAGACTATTTAGTAGACACGATGACCTTTGATTTTGGGGAGTCAATGAAATACAAAGGCCGTTCCACAAATGACATTATCGCAGAAAGCTTCCCTGTATCCCTTGCTTTAGGTCTTCAGGCGATGGTTTTAGCTATTGGTCTTGGTGTTTTACTCGGTGTTGTTTCTGCACTGTATCATAATCGCTTCGGAGATTATGCCGCGACAATCTTTGCAATTTTAGGGATTTCAGTTCCCTCATTCATTTTAGCCGGACTATTACAGTATTACTTGGCATTTGAAGCTGGCTGGTTCCCGGTAAGTGGCTGGAAAGGATTCGCCTATACGATTTTACCTTCGTTGGCAATCGCTGTTACCCATGCCGGATTTATCGCCAAACTTACTCGTTCTAGTATGTTGGAGCAAAACAATAGTGAGTATGTAAAGCTTGCTCGTGCAAAAGGTCTAGGAAAATGGACAATCGTGTTCAAGCACTCTTTACGTAATGCATTATTGCCGGTTGTAACGTATTTAGGCCCACTATTTGCCGGTGTTATTACAGGTTCGTTCGTTATTGAACAGATTTTTGCGGTGCCAGGACTTGGCCGCCATTTCGTAACAAGTATTACAAACCGTGACTATACGGTAATTATGGGTACGACTGTGTTCTATTCATTAATTTTATTACTGGCTGTATTAATCGTAGACATTTTATACAGTGTCATCGATCCACGTATTAAATTGAAAGGAGCGAAAAAATAATGGCTCAAAACGAACAGCAAATACCAAAAGTATCAGCTGACATGTTCGATGTTGTCGGTCGTTCAGAAAATACAGATGCCCTTTCTAAAAAGCAAGTATCTTATTGGAAAGAAGTATTTTATCGCTTCTCTCATAACAAGTTAGCTGTAATCGGGTTAATCCTTCTTATTATAATTGCAGGATTTGCAATTTTTGCGCCGATGTTCTCTTCTTATACATATGAACAGAATGTTGGATTATACAATACGGCTCCTTCTGCAACACATTGGTTCGGTACGGATGACCTTGCGCGTGATATTTTCGTCCGTGCATGGGAAGGTGCCCGAATTTCATTATTCATCGGTATTACTGCCGCTGTAATTGACTTAATTATCGGTGTTTTGTGGGGAAGTATTGCAGGTTTGGCAGGTGGTCGTGTCGATAATATTATGATGCGTATCGCAGATGTATTGACTGCAATCCCTTATTTATTAGTAGTAATTATATTATTGGTAATCATGGAACCTGGTTTAATTCCTATGATTATCGCCCTTTCCATTACAGGTTGGGTAAACATGGCACGAATTGTACGAAGTGAAGTACTGAAAATTAAAAATCAGGAGTACGTACTTGCTGCTCGTACATTAGGCGCAAATCAATGGCACATCATTAAACGTCACTTAATCCCAAATGCAATGGGTGCTATTTTAGTAACAATGACAATGACTATTCCAAGTGCAATTTTCACAGAGAGTTTCTTAAGCTACTTAGGTTTAGGAGTTCAGGCTCCTTTAGCCAGCTGGGGTACAATGGCCTCTGAAGGTTTCAAAGCACTTCAATCTGCACCATGGCGATTATTGTTCCCTGCAGCTTTAATCTCGATTACAATTTTCGCATTTAACGCAGTTGGAGACGGCTTACGTGACGCACTTGATCCGAAATTACGTAAATAAGGAGAGTGTACGCAATGAAGAAAAAAGTATTAGAAGTAAACGACTTACGTATTAATTTCAAAACGTACGCTGGTGTCGTACAAGCCGTACGCGGAGTAAGCTTTGAATTATACGAAGGCGAAACATTAGCAATCGTTGGTGAATCCGGTTCAGGAAAATCAGTAACGAGTAATGCATTGATGAAGTTAATTCCACAACCACCTGGTATTTATGCCGGTGGTGAAATCAACTTCAATGGTCGCAATATTATCCCTTTATCGGAAAAAGAAATGATGCAAGTTCGCGGAAATGATATTTCAATGATTTTCCAAGACCCCATGACTGCATTAAACCCAACAATGCGTATCGGGTCGCAAATTACCGAAGTGCTTTTAAAGCATAATAAAGTTAAAAATAAGGATGAAGCAAAAAAACGTGCGGTTGAGTTACTTGATCAAGTAGGTATCCCTTTCCCTGAAAAACGTTATAAGTCTTACCCTCATGAACTATCAGGCGGAATGCGTCAACGTGTTGTCATCGCCATCGCACTTGCAGCCGATCCGAAGCTTTTAATTGCCGACGAGCCAACAACTGCGCTTGATGTAACAATTCAGGCCCAAATTTTAGAGCTGATGAAAGAACTTCAAAAGAAATCAAATACGTCAATTATTTTCATTACACATGATTTAGGTGTTGTAGCAAATGTTGCGGACCGTGTTGCGGTAATGTATGCAGGTCAAATCGTTGAGTATGGTACTGTGGAAGATATTTTCTACAATCCGCAGCACCCGTATACTTGGGGACTTCTTGGCTCTATGCCGGACTTAAACAACTCTACTGATGAGTTGTTAATGGCGATTCCGGGTTCACCGCCAAACTTGATCGATCCACCTAAAGGCGATGCATTTGCCCCTCGTAATGAGTTTGCAATGAAAATCGATTTTGAAATGGAACCGCCAATGTTTAAAGTATCGGATACACACTACGCAAAAACTTGGCTACTGCATCCTGATGCACCAAAAATGCCTGTTCCTGATGCGGTAGCACGCCGTATTAAAGGCTATCAACAGGAGGGCATGTAATTATGGCAAATAAAATATTAGAAGTACAAGGCTTAAAACAATATTTTGGCACTGCTAAACAGCCGATTAAAGCGATCGATGGCATCTCCTTTGATGTGTATGAAGGCGAAACATTAGGTTTAGTCGGGGAGTCAGGCTGCGGTAAATCTACAACTGGTCGCTCTATTATCCGCCTTTACGATATTACAGAAGGTCAAATTACCTTTAAAGGCAAAAACATATCAGAAATGAAGTCTCGAAAAGAATTGATGCAATTCAACCGTGAAATGCAAATGATTTTCCAGGACCCTTATGCGAGTTTAAATCCTCGTATGACGGCCGGCGAATTAATTGCAGAAGGCTTTGATATCCATGGCCTGTATAAAAATAAAAAAGAACGCCAAGCTCGTATTGGTGAGTTGCTGGAAGCAGTTGGACTGACACGTGAGCATGCTAACCGTTATGCCCATGAGTTTTCTGGTGGTCAGCGTCAACGTATCGGTATTGCCCGTGCGCTTAGTTTAGACCCAAGCTTCATTATTGCAGATGAGCCGATTTCTGCGCTTGATGTTTCTATCCAAGCACAGGTAGTAAACTTACTGAAGCAACTACAAAAAGAACGTGGGCTAACTTATTTATTCATCGCCCATGATTTATCGATGGTAAAGTATATATCAGACCGAATTGCGGTTATGTATCGCGGAAAAATATTAGAACTTGGAAGTGCGGATGAGATTTACAATAACCCAATCCATCCTTATACGAAGTCTCTATTATCTGCAGTTCCTCAGCCAGATCCGGCTTATGAACGCAACCGTACACGTATCCCGTACAAACATGTTGAACATGATCCGGCTGCTAAAGTAATCGAAGCCCGCCCTGGCCATTTCGTCTTTGGCACAGATGTACAAGTAAAAGACTGGGCTAAATAAAAGAACAAAATAAGAACTCCTTCACGAGGCAATGTGAAGGAGTTCTTTCTATATTATATAAGGAAATTTCCAATGACTATTACTTAATAATTAAAATGCTTCTGATGTTGTTTTCGCTTGCATATGCAATGTTAAATAATCTGGTCCGCCTGCTTTAGAGTCAGTACCTGACATATTGAAGCCGCCAAATGGTTGGTAACCAACGATTGCACCTGTACAGCCGCGGTTGAAATAAAGGTTTCCAACATGGAACTCTTCGCGAGCATACTCTAAGTTCATACGGTCATTTGTAATAACAGCACCTGTTAAGCCGTATTCCGTGTTGTTTGCAATATCAATCGCTTCTTCAAATGAATCTGCTTTTGTAATCGCTACAACTGGACCGAAGATTTCTTCTTTCATAATACGCGCTTCTGGATCTACGTCGGCAAATACTGTCGGGTGTACGAAGTAACCAACAGAATCATCTGCAGTACCACCAGCAACTAGACGGCCTTCTGTTTTACCAATTTCAATATACTCACTGATTTTTTTGAATGCTGCTGAATCGATTACTGTTGCCATAAAGTTGTTATTGTCTGAAGGGTCACCGATTGTTAATGATTTCGTTAACTCTTCCACACGGTTTACAACTTGATCATATACATCTTTTACAATTACTACACGTGAACATGCTGAACACTTTTGTCCTGAGAAACCGAACGCTGATTTTACAATGGACTGTGCAGCTAACTCTAAATCTGCATCCTTATCAACAACGATTGTATCTTTACCACCCATTTCAGCGATGACACGTTTAATCCAAATTTGACCTGGGCTTAATTTTGATGCGCGTTCGTTAATACGTAAACCGACATCACGAGAACCTGTAAAGCTGATGAAGCGTGTTTTCGGGTGGTCTACTAAGTAGTCCCCTACTTCCGCTCCACTACCAGGAACGAAGTTTACTACGCCCTTTGGTAAACCTGCTTCTTCAAGCACTTCAATAAATTTATAAGCGACAACCGGTGTTGTTGATGCTGGTTTTAATAATACTGTGTTACCAGTAACAACAGCTGCTACAGTTGTACCTGCCATAATTGCGAACGGGAAGTTCCAAGGAGAAATAACAATCCCGATCCCTAGTGGAATATAATCATAACGGTTGTATTCATTTGGACGACTTTCTACTTTACGTCCATCTTTCATTTCCAGCATTTGACGGCCGTAATATTCTAAAAAGTCGATTGCTTCTGCAGTATCTGCATCCGCTTCATTCCATGGCTTACCTGCTTCTTTCGTTAACCATGCAGAAAACTCATGCTTGCGGCGGCGGATAATTGTCGCTGCTTTAAATAATACGTCTGCACGGATTTCAGGTTTAACTTTTTTCCATGATTTGAAGGCTTTATCTGCTTCTTGCATCGCTTTTTCAGCCAAGTCTTTTGAAGCTTTTGAAACAGACCCAATCACTTCTGTTTTCTTTGCCGGGTTATATGATACAATTTTTTCTTCTGTCGTAATACGTTCGCCACCGATAATTAGAGGATAGTCGGCACCAAGCTGTGATTCTACTTTTTTAAGCGCTTCCAAATAAGCTTGCTTGTTTTCTTCTACCGAGAAATCTGTAAATGGTTCATGTTTATAGTTAATCATTTATCATTACCTCCGATATTAAGTGCAATATATTTTTGCATCATATTATGTTACTTAATTTGAATTATGCAATATAATAATGCTTAAATCAATTATTTTTTCTAAATTACGCAAATTATCTCATTTTGACATTCCCATGCTAAAATAAAATGGAGGGGGTTACACCGTATGAATCAACTAGATGACTCTAGTGTTTTTGAATTTATGATTGAAAAAATAGAAACCGGTCTTTGCGCTATTGACGAAAATGGACGAGTCATCGTTTACAACAAAAAAATGCGCGAACTTACTGGTGAATCACTTGAACAAATAACACAGCGCTTTTTATCACAGTCACTTGACTTTAACTTGGAGCAAAATATGCTGCAAAAAGTTTTAGCTTCGGGTCAAAGTTTTAAACATATTAAGCAAACGTTCTGGAATGCCCGTGGTGAAGAAGTCACAATGATGAATGACTATTATCCATATACCCTTAATGACGGTACGAAAATCGCTATTCAATTTTCCCGCGATATTACACAGCAGGAGTTTTTAATGGACCGTCCTTTAAGTCGTTACGGAGCTCCATTAACTTTTGATATTATTACCGCTGTCTCAAAATCGATGAAGCAAGTAATCCAGCAAGCTAAAATTGCCGCGCTAGGCCGAATTCCGGTCATGCTTGTCGGTGAATCAGGGACAGGGAAAGATATGATTGCAGAAGGTATTCATCATGAGTTGGCAGAAAAAAACGAACGCTTTATTACACTTATTTGCCGCCGCAATGAAGAAACTTTGCTCGCTCAAATCGAAAAATATATTGCCGAGGAAAAAAACTATACGTTTTTTGCCGAGCGGATTGAGTTTTTATCAGATGAAGCACAAAACCGTATCGTGGAGCTTCTGGAGAAACATTCCGAACGTAACCATGTATTTATTGCAAGTATTGGTGAAGATCCGATTGACCTAATCCAGAAAGGTCATCTCTCCAAAAATCTGTATTACTTATTTTCTAACTTAACAATTCAAGTACCGGCATTACGTGAGCGCCGTGAAGACATTAAGCCTTTCGTGGACGATTATTTCGCTCGCCGACGCATTGCATACGGCAGCCCGGTTAAAGGTCTATCACCTGAAATCGAGGAAATATTTCTGAACTATGAATGGCCAGGAAACTTAAAAGAACTAGAAGTGTTACTGGATGATATTAGTGCATTACTTACAACAGAAGAATATGTGGAACTTATACATATCCCAGCATATTTCAAGTGGAAGCTCCAGCAAGCCGAGCCAACTACCTCCGAGCAGCAAAAATTATTTGACTTCTCCGGACAAACATTGCAGCCTCTTGATGAATATATGCGTAAAGTTGAGGATTATTATATTTCACACGCCTTACAGCTGAATGATGGAAATATTTCACAAACAGCTAAAGCACTAGGCATCCACCGCCAAGGTTTACAATATCGCTTAAAACGCAAGTGAAACTGGAAATATATTCTATTAATTACCATTTAACAGATCCGCTCTATGTGGGTCTGTTTTTCATTTTACAAAGTGCAATATTATAATGCATGTCATATAAATGATGTTTTTTAGAGCATGTAAACGTTTTAATAAAGTATTTCAGCAAAATTTTTTTACAGCAAAAACCGTTGCTATTTCTCGCTTTTCCTTCTAGCAAACACTAAACTTCTCAAAATTTGTTTCCTTTTTTGAATTTTTTGTTTTATACTCACGTCAATAACAATAAAATACTTTTTTAATCGCAGGGGGATTGATTAAAATGTCATTAAAAGATTTTTTTATCGCACTTTCAGAGAATCAAACATTAAATTCTGCAGCCCAAAAATACGGATTTAAGCTAGGGGCGCAAAGTGTCGTTGCAGGTACAAATATTGATGAAGTTATAGAAAGCATCAAGCATTTAAATGCACAGGGTATTTCTTGTACTGTCGATAACCTAGGGGAATTTGTGTTTGAGAAGTCAGCTGCACTTGCTGCAAAAGAGCAAATTTTGGCAGTAATCGAACGCATTCACAGTGAAAACCTTGATGCACATATTTCTTTAAAACCATCTCAGTTGGGGTTGGATATTGATTTCGAGTTTAGCTATGAAAATCTAAGAGAGATCGTTGCATTGGCAAATGAATATCAGATTTTTGTTAATTTTGATATGGAGAACTATGCTCGTTTACACCCTTCATTTGAGTTATTGGAGAAGATTCATGCTGAATACGATAATGTTGGTACAGTAATTCAAGCGTACTTTTTCGAGTCAGATGAAAATGTCGAACGTTTTAAAGATTACCGTTTACGCCTTGTAAAAGGTGCTTACAAAGAAGACGAATCTGTCGCTTATCAAAATAAAGCCGATATTGACCGCAAGTTTATCGAGCAAATTGAATACCATTTACTACATGGCAAATTCACTTCAATTGCAACACATGACCACAATGTAATTAATCATGTAAAACAATTTGTCGAAAAGCATAATATTCCGAATGATAAATTTGAGTTCCAAATGCTTTATGGTTTCCGTAAAGAAATGCAGTTGAGCCTTGCAAAAGAAGGATACAACTTCTGTACGTATGTACCATTTGGTAATGATTGGTATGGCTACTTTATGCGTCGTTTAGCTGAACGCCCGCAAAACCTGACTCTTGTCACAAAACAAGTATTTACGAAAAAAACAAATACAATTTTAGCTGTTGCAGCAGGTGCATTTTTAGCCGGACGTATGTCTAAAAAGTATAGATAAGTACAGATGCGCCATATTTTATTGCGTTGACGACCATCTATCGAAGCATGTTAAACTAGTCAAAAATTATTAATAAAGGAGTTGTCTTTATGTCGGATTATAGCTATCAGTTGTTGGCCATTATTATTTACATGATTGTGATGCTCGGTATCGGTTGGTATGCCTTTCGAAAAACTAGCAACCTGACAGACTATATGTTAGGCGGGCGCGGTCTCGGTGCAGCTGTAACAGCATTAAGTGCCGGTGCAGCGGATATGTCGGGCTGGCTGTTAATGGGACTTCCAGGTGCAATCTATTTATCAGGACTTGTGGAAGCTTGGATTGCAATCGGTTTAACAATCGGTGCTTACTTAAACTGGTTACTTGTAGCACCTCGTTTACGTGTTTATACACAAGTAACAAAGGATTCCATTACAATTCCAAGTTATTTGGATAACCGTTTGCGTGATAACACTAAACTATTACGTATCGCATCCGGAATTATCATTTTAGTATTCTTTACATTCTATGTATCTTCCGGAATGGTATCCGGCGGTAAGTTTTTCGAAAGCTCATTCGGAATGGATTATCATACAGGTCTTTTATTCGTATCTGCAGTAGTTGTCGCTTACACTTTATTTGGCGGATTCCTGGCTGTTAGTTATACGGATGTTATTCAAGGACTTATTATGCTTATTACATTAATTGCTGTCCCTGTTTTCGGAATTTTCCTAACAGGCGGTATTGGGGAAACGGTCGATTCCATTAAAGCGGTAGATCCGGAAATGTTCAGCCTTCTTCCATCTACTGTGACAGCTGCGGCTATTATTTCTTCTCTTGCATGGGGGCTTGGCTACTTTGGTCAGCCACATATAATTGTGCGCTTTATGGCGATTTCATCTGTAAAAGAAACGAAAAGTGCACGCCGTATCGGTATTGGGTGGATGATTTTCAGTTTACTAGGTGCGCTTGCAACAGCTTTGGTCGGTGTAGCATACTTCCAACAGCAAGGTACGGAATTAAAAGATCCGGAAACGGTATTTATCGTACTAGGACAAATTTTATTCCATCCGTTCATCGCAGGAATTGTACTTGCAGCAATTTTGGCAGCAGTTATGAGTACCATTTCATCACAATTAATCGTAACTTCTTCAGCACTGATTGAAGACATTTATAAAGCTTTATTCAACAAAACTGCGACAGATAAACATTACGTATTTTTAGGTCGTGTCGCTGTACTATTCGTATCTATCATTGCCGCAATTGTTGCATGGAATCCTGAAAGCACAATTTTAGGACTGGTAGCATTCGCATGGGCAGGTTTCGGTGCAGCATTCGGTCCAATCATTTTACTTTCCCTGTTCTGGCGCAAGCTTACTAACTACGGAGCACTTGCCGGCATGGTTGCCGGTGCCGCAGTTGCATTTGTTTGGGGTCGTACGGAAAGTTTAACAAGCATGCTTTATGAGATTGTACCTGGCTTTATCGCGTGTTTAGTCGTTGCAGTCGTAGTAAGTATGTTAACGTATAAACCAAATGCGGAAATCGAAGAAGAGTTCAATGAAACTCAGCGTATTTTAAAAGAAGAGCAATAGTAACAATAAAAACGGTATGATCTTTTATAGATATACCGTTTTTTCAATATCCAGAAAAACTTTTGATGGAGGTTATTTTATGCAACTTGCACAACTATTCCCTTCCCTTAAGCAACATAGTACATACCCGACAGCCCATAATTCTGCAACTACAATTTTTTATGATTCGCCTAATGCATGTTGGTATGAAATCGCCAAAAGTGAAATAACCGAACGAGATGCTCTATTGTTAAAGCATTTTTATCATGAATGTAGTGAGCAAACGGATCCGTGGTTACAATTATTAACACAAGGAGTTGTACCAAAGCCAGCTACTTACTCTTCTATTCGAATTTTACAATATCATATTAATAATGATGCCGCGCAATTAAAATACGCTATCGAACTTTTCTTTATGCATGATGCTTATCTTCTTGAAGTTTCTCCTACTACTTTCTGGATTATTTTGTTTAAAAATTATTCACGGGAGGAACTGGAAGGCTTTATTGCTATACTGGAAAATGATTTTTATTTGCATGGACAACTTTTCATAGGTCAAATGCTGCCAGTTTCCGAGATGCTTCACCAATCTTTCTCATCAGAACAAAAAATGTTTCAGACTATTTTAGAACGGCAACATCAAACGATCTATACATTTTCTGAATGCTTCCTAACTATACTGCCGTTACATTTAAATCTGCCGTTACAACAATATTTGCAGCATACGCTGTTCAATAATTTAAATGATGAAATGATTACTACCATTACAACGCTATTTTCCCATAATGGAAACATGTCCTCAGCCGCAAAAGAATTACATATACACCGCAACACGTTGTTGTATCGAACACAACGTTATTTTGAAGAAACATCATTGGACTTAAAGCGCAGTGACGATCTGCTAATAGCTTATTTAGCAGCTCAATTGAATAAACTGACAAAATATCCCTGAAAATTTTAAGCACATTGCACAAAGGCATTCCCCTCTTAATCTTTTATAATATGAAAAAAGGGGGATTGTTTTTTATGTTAGATTTTGATCATCTTGTAAAACGTTATCCCGATGGCTATGTAGCTGTTGAAAATTTTCATTTAAAGGTTAAACCTGGTGAATTCCTTGTACTTGTTGGTCCTTCAGGCTGCGGGAAATCTACGACATTGCGTATGGTGGCAGGACTTGAAACGATTTCCGAAGGGGAACTACGCATCGAGGGTAAACGAGTGAATGAAGTTGAACCAAAAGACCGTGATATTGCAATGGTGTTCCAAAACTACGCTCTTTATCCGCATATGAATGTATATGATAATATGGCTTTTGGCTTGAAGCTGCGTAAATTCTCCAAAGATCAAATTGATAAAAAAGTACGTGACGCTGCAGCAATTTTAGGGTTATCGGAATTATTGGACAAGAAGCCAAAATCCCTATCCGGTGGTCAGCGCCAACGTGTTGCATTAGGACGCGCCATTGTTCGTGACGCGAAACTGTTTTTAATGGACGAACCATTATCGAACTTGGATGCAAAACTTCGTGTACAAATGCGCTCTGAAATTACAAAGCTCCATTACCGTTTAAATACGACGACTATATATGTTACACACGACCAGACGGAAGCGATGACAATGGCTTCACGTATTGTTGTAATGAAAGATGGAATCATTCAGCAAATCGGAACGCCTCGTGAAGTATATGATACACCTGAGAATGTATTTGTTGGCGGGTTTATTGGTTCACCAGCTATGAACTTCCTTCGCGGGAATGTCGTAGGGGAATATTTTGAAATTGCCAGCGAAAAAGTTCGCATTCCCGAAGAAAAATTAAAAGTATTAAAAGAACAAAATTATACGGACCGGGAAATTATTTTAGGTATCCGTCCTGAAGATATACATGACGGCAATAAACAAGACTCGAGCAGTGTTGTTAAAACTAAAGTGCAAGTAAGCGAATTAACCGGTGCAGAAATGATTGTTTATGCATCAATTGATGACCAGCAATTTGTAGGCAAAATACACGCAGATGCAGATGTAGCTATGGGCCAGGAGCTTTCCCTTAACTTCAACTTAGCTAAGGCACACTTTTTTGATCCGGCAACTGAAATGCGGATTCGCTGATTAGTAAATAATTAGAAAAAGCAGTCAGAGAAAATTCTGACTGCTTCTTTTTATATTTTATAGCAACGCTGCACCTATCAGTCCGGCATTGCCTTTATTTAAACTTGCTTGCACTCTGCCTTTTTTATGTTCAAAGAATGGCAGGCTGAAATACTGATCAACCAAACGGGAAATTTCATCCACAATTAGCGGATGATGATTCATAACTCCTCCGCCTAGTACAACAACATGCGGATCTACTAATAGGATGAAACTATTAATTTTCTGAGCGATTTCTTGCTGCCATTCATGGATGAGCGGCACAATACGTTCATCATTTTCATAGTAGCGGTCAAAAAATTGCTGTAATGTCCATTCTTCATTTGTATGCTGCTGTAACTTCTTTAATAAACCAGGTCCAGCACATACTTCTTCAAAATAGGCCCCTGCGCTTGTTAACGAAAAACCGATTTCCCCTGGAATTCCGGCACCTCTTAAAAACTTTCCTTCATGAATGATACAGCAGGCAATTCCTGTACTGATCGTGACATAAATGAATGTCTCTTTTTCAAAATGACGGATTTTATATTCTCCATTTGCTGCTGTCATCATATCTGTTTCCATAAAAACTTGAGCTTTCGGAAATGCCATTTCAAGTCTTTGGACGAGCGGAAAATTACGCCATGGCAAGTTTTGCTGAAATACAACAAGCCCTTGTTTTAAATCTAATATTCCCGGTAAACCGACCGCAACTTTTATAACGTCCCCCCCATCTTCATCTTCCAGAAGCTTATGAAAACCAGAAATAATGGCCTCAAATAATGATTCAGATTGCTGGGGACTCTTTGCTTCCATTTGCTTTATTATTTTTTCAGGCTGTTCTTGCTTCGATAAAGCAAGTGCTAATTTTGTCCCTCCGATATCAGCACTTAAAATCCACATTTAGTCCACCTGCTTCACAAAAATTCCGTAGTCTTTCCAAATCGTATAGCCAAGCTTTTCATAAAAGGCGATTAAATCTGTCCAATCAATAAAGAACGTCTCTTTACCACGTTGCTGCAAATAATATTCTGCTGCTTCAATAACCGCACGTCCTAATCCATATTTTCTATAATCTTCATTTACCCCTAGTGGACCAATGCCACCTAATCGGTCAAACTGCTCTGCCCAATTATAGTTCGGCCCCTTCCAGGCACTATGTTCGTCATTTATACGACAGAAGCCAACAATCTTACCTTCCCATTTTACAACGACATAATCTCTTCCTGTACCTCCGTGAGCAAAATAGTCATGTGCTTCAAAAGTCCAACGTCCGGGAAAAGACTTGCTCATAAAATCAATGAGTTGCTGTTGTTCCTCTTTTTCCAATAGAACAAATTGAACATTGTTTTTTTCAGGCAATGACAATCGCTCTGTTATCGTTTTCGTAAAGTCTACACTATTGACAACTCTCTTAAAGCCAAACTTTTCGGCGAATGCAACACCTTGCCGTTGATCAAGTGGGACTCCGCATAATAAGTGGCCTAAATCTCCGCCAAACTGGATTTTCTTTATTCCGTTATTGTGAAGGGCCTGTTCTGCATATTGATAAAGTTCTGTCGCAATTTTTTGCTGACGGTAATCCGGGTGTACGAGCAGCATTTGAATCCAGCCATGCTCCTTATTTAAAGAAACGCCGTGTGTTTCATGCCAAACTTTTGCAATGACAACACCGACAGTTTTCCCGTCTATTACCTTTATCGCACTTCCTTCATCTAAAACATAAGATGATTGCCAAGTATTTTGTTCAAGCAAGCGATCCGACAACTTAAAGTCAGGCAAACAAATATTCCATAAATCTACTATGTCCTTGTGAGATTCCTTTGTTACTGGCTTTAGCATCCTATTTCCCCCCAAATGTTTCTTCCATTCGACGTAACGGATCATCAAAAAAGTTTTCATCCCATTCAACAACTTGCCCTTGTTCTATTAACTGTTGTTTTACTTGTTCATATGAAATGTCCTGAACTGGTTTCCCTTCCTGCAGTGCAATTGCCGCTACAGTACCTGCCCCTTGCCCGAGCATCATAAATACCGGTTCCATCCGAATTGAACCATAAGCAATATGAGAAGCACTTAGGCACACAGGAACAATTAAGTTTGTACAATGCTCCTTCTTCGGTAAAAGCGAACGCAAATCGATCATAAATGGTTTTACCGGTACTTGGATATCACCTTCATTCATTACTCGCCCATTGACGACGATCCGACGGCAATTATGTGAATCCATATGAAAAGATGCGATTGCAATAGGTTGTTCGCAAATTACTCGTTTTAGTGCATTGTGTTCTGTCATAACATACTCGCCTACCATTCGCCTTGCTTCTCTTATATACAGCTGGCGCGGCCAATTGCCTGTATCGGTAAACTCATCTGCCGCCAATCCCCATTGTCCCACTTCTTCACGAATAACAAGCGGCACTTCTTCATCATTGGCTAAAAAGTACAGTAGCCCTGCAACATATGTTACATGCTGCTGATACAT
This sequence comes from Solibacillus sp. GQ1, assembly GCF_059758555.1. Lineage (NCBI taxonomy): Bacteria > Bacillati > Bacillota > Bacilli > Caryophanales > Caryophanaceae > Solibacillus > Solibacillus sp. GQ1. The sequence continues at coordinate 145,710 of NZ_JCAXEX010000004.1, forward strand.
TTTTTCTCTTAATTCATAATCCCCATCTGGGAAAGCATAATTCATTCCGATAAAATCCGTAGAAAATGCCCCATGGTTATTTAAATCGGTTTTTCCATTCATCAATGGGGTATGTAACTTCATCGCGTCCCAATGCCCTGCCTTTATATAGCGTAACAGCAGTGCATAATTATTACGCTCATATCCATTCGGTTTTGGGAACGGCACTTTTTTTTCCTTTGTTAAACACATCCGGAAATTATAAGCTTGAATTCGATGATCACCTTCACCATTTTGCTCTTTCACAACCTCATCCGAAATTCCATACAATAGTCCGCTTGCCGGATTGCCTTCTTCTATATACGGATCGATAAAACTTTCAAACTTGTGATGTTGTGCACCAAATTGAACTCCATTATAAATTTCCTTATAAACTGTGCTTGCTTCTCTTCCTACAATATATTCAACCCCTGCATGTGCCAGCAGATCACCTTCATAGCTGGCATCAATAAATTGCTTTGCTTCATAGGTTGTACTGTCTGTCATAACGATTTGCTGAATTTGCCGGTCTTCAAGAAGAACCGATTCAATAAATTGCTCCGTCTGGACATCAATCTCATGTTCTTCTAACCATGTTTTAAATATACGTTCTGCTACATGCGGCTCGAAACGTACACATTTTTCGATACGATAGTGGTGCGCAATCTCGTCATAAAATTGCTTCGCTAAACCACCAAGCGCCTGTTCAGCACCTAAGTCCGTTGCCCCTAACCCACTTGTCGTCATCCCGCCGACAAAGCGGCTGCATTCAGCAATACGAACATCATGTCCCTTCTTTTTAAGGGTAATTGCTGCTGTAATGCCTGCAGGTGTCGCACCGTATATTAATACATCCTGCTTATAATGCTGTTGTCTCTTTTCTTTTTTACAGTAATAATAAACCGGTTCCCACATTTATAAAGCCTCCCAACGTGATTTCGTAGCCTGAACGACTCCCTGTAATGACTCCACATATTGTTGAAGCGGTTCCTCTACTTGCTCCTGTTGCAGCAACTGTTCCATTTTATTTAATAACTCCAGTACTTCAAGTTTCATTTCCGGGTTTTTGGCCTCTACAACACGGCTTGGGAAAAATACGGCGTTATACTGACTGTTTTGGGCAAAAATGTGTTCAATCTCTTCTGCAAGCTGCTGCATGGCCGGTGACAGTAAATACGAAACAGTTTCTACATCTTCCCAAAGCGACCTTGCAAATACGACATTATTTAATTGCTGATACTGCTGATAATCGTATTGCTCCATATGTAGCTGAGCCTTTGCGAGTTTATGAAGTGGCACGACTAAATTGACCATTCCATCACAGCCTGCTTTTTTATAATTTTCTATATCTGTCGCTATTCGTTTAAATAATAGCGGGAAAAGTTCACTTAGCATGAAGTGGTCACTGTAATATTCAAAAACTGTAATCTGTTTGTCAGTTGCACTGCGCCAATCCATCAGGCTATCCCATGCACGCTCATCACGTTCTGATTCATAACTGTGTGCATAATTACGTCCCCAAAATGCATATAAAACATTGGCTGTACTTACCTGCTGTTCTTTGCGCTCAAGCATTTCCCAACTTAGACCGGCATTATAGACGATATGCTCTACTTCAACTTGTAAACCTGCTCCAGTTAATGCTTGCTGTAGCTTTTCGGTGAAAGCCATATATTGAGTTAAAAAGAGCTTTGCTTCTTCACCTTTTGCTCCCACATCTTCCGGCCAGAGTGAAATCCGTCGAATAACGGGTTCTGCTTCACAGTAAGATACGATTACTTCGATGACTGATTGCTGAGCTTTTTCATCCTGTAAAAAGTCATGATTTTTTAGCGCATTGGCCGCTGTAAATTCTGTTTCCTCTCCAACTAAGTCATTTACCGCCCCATCAGCAGCAGCCTTTCCGGAAACGCTAACTCCTTTTGCCTTTGCCAATAAATAACGTAAACTGTGCCCGCCTAACGTGACATCAATCCCACGCTTTTTTATTTCCGGCAATAGCGCCTCCTTTACTTCATCCCATAGGAAAAATGTAAAGAACACTTCATTTAGTCCGTTTTTCGTACCAACATCTAGCATCCTCTTTAAAAAAGGGATGTCATCGATTGTTTCAAATACATTTCCTCTACGACTGAATTTCGGTTTTCCTTCATAGGTACTTGTCAGCCCTTGAATACCAATTTTTTTCTCATTCTCCAACTCCAAAAATACAAGCCCTTCTACCTTTTCAATCAGTTTATACACCCCGTACAACAAGGAACGACTTGTATTCCCGCGAATCACATAGTTATTTTCAGTGTAATTAATTACATATTCATCACCATTTCCCAATGGATTCAACTGTTCAAAAATGACTTGTTTATCCCCCGTATAAAAGCGTTCTAGTTCTTCAAATGCAAATTGTTCAATTTCATTTTTATAACTTTTTAGTTTTTTCATCTGCATCATTCCCTTTCGTTAATTGCTCCGGTTTAACGAAAAGGATACCCGTTACGAGTATCCTTTGAATTGTCCTATAGTTTTACTGCTTGCTTTTTGTAATTTGACTCATATGCTGCCAACGCTATTTCTAAAGATTTCAATCCATCATAACCGGAAATAAGCGGTTGCTTTTGATGCTGAATTGAATTTAGAAAGTCGACAATTAAATCAAAATCGGTATCATTTCCGCTATATAAATGTGTGAGCGATTTGTTGCCTTTCCCATACAGGTTAAGCTTCTCGTTGAACACATCGACTTTTCGCGTTGCTTTCGTTCCGATTACTTCAATCATCACGTCACCCCATGTCGGAAATTCCGGGAACCGTGACCAGCTTGCATCGTGTGAAGCAATCACACCATTATCAAATACAATTGTCATGATCCCTGCATCATCCGTACCAAGCTCGGTAAAATAGTTATTCGCAAATGCTGTAATTTCCTTTGCTTCGCTGTTCATATACCAGCGCATAATATCAACCATATGGACGGTATGATCCAATACCGCGCCACCACCTGCCAACCCCTCATCGACAAACCATCCGCCCGGGTTTTGCCCGCGGTTAGTAGAACGGATTGCAACGATTTCTCCAAGTTCACCTGCATCAATGGCTGCTTTCAAATCTCGGATAGGTGCACTGTAGCGGACCGGATAAGCGATTGACAGTTGCACACCGTTTTCTTTACATACATCGATCATCTCTTTTGCATCATCAATATTTGTAGCAATCGGTTTTTCACATAAAATATGTTTTTTTGCGTTCGCCGCCGCAATTACCATTTCTTTATGAAACACATTTTCACTGCAAATAAGCACAACATCGATATCCTCTGCTAAAAATACATTCATATCTGTAAAAAATGGTACATCATATTGCTTGCTCGCATGCATACCTCTCGTTGTATCCGTATCAAAAATAGCTGTTAATTTCGTACCGGGGATACGCTGAATTGCCTTTGCATAGCTAGTAGCATGAATATGTGCAAAGCTCATAATGCCAATGTTCATCGCAGTTCACCTCGTTGCAGGAGCAGTCTAACAGCAGCCAGTCTTTCATCATAAGCATCATTCCATTGAACCGCATACTGATGAACTGCATCTATATTTTTGAACAGGTTTCGATTGTTGTCTGTGTCACTCGTCATTTGTAAACTATCAAACTCTGCAATATGCAGATGGCTGCTCCATTCAAGTTCAATCCGATCCTGACCCGTCCGGTATTCTAAATGGGCCATAATCGATTCTCCGAATTCACACAGAACAATCGTATAATGATTTTCTCCAATTTCATTCGAACGTACCGATACGTTTCGAACGGTTCCAAACCATTCCGATAAAGCAAGGATATCTTCTTCTATATACGAGAAATTATTCGTCGTTCTTCGCAGTCGAAGGACGCCTTTTACCGTATCATGTGCTTTCAACACTTCATGTAATTGAATGGCAAATGAATACGACCATAAATCGAAGTAAATCCAGCCTTGTTTATCAGAAATCGAGAATGGCTTATAGGCATCTGCTGCAGGCTGTTGCAAAATTGTTACGGTATTAGCCTCTTCACTGTTCTCGTTTGTAAAACGATACAGCGGAGAGTGCATAAGTAGCTTCCGGTCTTTTTCCAATACGATTTTCACTAGTAATCACCTACAATTTTATTTCTTGATTTGTTGCAGCCGATTCATAAATTGCCGCCAACATTTTCGTCACTTCAACCCCGTCTTCCACTGTAGAAATAGGCTGCACATTATTAATACAGCAATCCACAAAATGATTGATCTCGTTGATGAATGAACCTGCGAAATCGAAACTTAACAAATCGATTTGTGGTGTAATATTTAAAATCGTTTCATGCTGCTCTTTTATAATGGCCAGTTCCGGTTCTACTTCGGCACCGCCATTTTCACCATAAAGTTTTACGGATACTTCATCCTGTTTTGCATGTAGTGTAAAACTTACATCCACATAGAGAGAAGCACCATTTTCAAAACGAATGAGCGCATTCGCAAGATCTTCAACATCATTATGCTCAGCGTCATAATCCGCCGCCTTATAGAAAGATAAGTTTTCAACATGGGCGCGATTTCCTAACTTTTTGTACGTATTACCTGAAACTGAAATCGGCTTTGGTTTCCCCATTAAATACCAGCAAAGGTCGATCATATGCGTTCCTAAATCAATTAAAGGCCCGCCACCGGATTTTTTAATATCACTGAACCAGCCGCCCGGATTGCCTAATCGGCGTATGCATGAAGCCTTCGCATAATAAATTTCGCCCAGTTCACCTGCATCAATAAACTTTTTAAGTACCCCTACATTTGTTGCAAATCGGCGTACGTATCCAACTTGTAAAATCTTATTCGATTCCTTTACTGCAGCTTCAACTGCATAAGCTTCATCAAGCGTTAAACTTAATGGTTTTTCAAGTAGAACATGCTTGTTCTTTTGGAGTGCCTGAATTGCAATTTCTGCATGGGAGTTATTCCAGGTACAGATACTGATTGCATCAATTTCCTCGTTCGCAAGGAACTCACTTACTTTTAAATATAAGTTCTCTACACAGTATTTTTTGCCTAAAGCTTTCAGTCTTCGTTCATCACTATCACAAATCGCAACAATCTCTACATTGGGATGTTCGAAATAAGGTTTTAAATGATACTCGGAAATAGATCCTCCTCCAATTACACCAACCTTTAACATGTTAATTCCCTCCCGAATATTCAATGATGGCGGTCAATGCCTCACTGCTCTCTAATATGTCATACACACCGGCTGAATTTTCAAAAGGAATTTCCAGTTGCACAAAGTCAGAAACATCGATCGCCTTTCGTTCCAGTAAACGAATATAGGCTGCCAGGTTGCGCCCTTCCGTCCAGCGAACATAATGATACGGGTAGTCAATCGCTTCTCTTTCATAGCGAGCATCATAACGGCCTGGTCCGCCAGCTCTTGAAATCGTAATGATCGCTTCCTTTATAAACAATTGTTCACGATTAAATTGTGGTTCTACATCACCGACAATAACAATTCTGCCTTGCTTACGAACCCACTCAAGGGTACGGGGAGTTGTTTCAGATTGTTTGCCACCAGCACATAATAGAACAGCATCTACACCATGCCCTTTCGTATAATCCACAATATGCTGTTCCATTTCTTTTAAATCCGAAAAAATTTCAATGCCCGGTGTACCTTTCAGCATTTCTGCTCTTTTTTCATTAGGTTCATAGCAGATGACGTCATAACTTGCTGCTGCGCAAATCTTTGCAATCATTTGGCCAAGTACTCCTAACCCGATAACTACAACCGATTCACCGAACTGCAGTTGTCCTTGACGTATTGCGTGAATGGCAATCGTACCGTGTGCTGCGAATGCCGCGTGCTTTGGCAAAACTTCTGCAGAACATTTAGCTACTAATATTTCCGGTACAACAAGCTGCTCCATATGCCCAACATAAGGTGCACCGTAGCAAGCAACGATATCACCTACTTGGACGGTTGTAACACTTTGACCAATTCCCTTCACTTTCCCAACAGCGCTATAACCAAGCTGGCGTACCCCTTGTTTGCTTCCTTCAATTAATAACCGTTCAGTCCCTGGTGAAACAGCAGTATAATAGGTCTCTACTAATACCCCTGTTGCAAAAAGCTCGGGTTGATCGATTTCAGCTATTTTCACGACACCATCATGTGCTTGTAAAGCTTTCACTCTTCTCACCTGATTTCCACTTTGCTAAATTTTGTTTAACAAATACATCATCATTTAAATGCGGATACATTTTATAAACTCGAGTTATTTCATCGGCTTGACCTTCACTTAATACTTCGTGGTCTGCCAGACACCAGTTTCCTTTTAACAATCCTTGTCTCGTCAATACTTCATTGATCCCTGCAATGCTCCCTTTAAAGGCATGTGCCGGGTCGAAGAAAGCCGCATTCGCATCTGTCACTTCGATGGCTTTTGTTAACCAGCTTGCATCAATTTGTGCTTTATCTCTAGCTGCCTTAATCTCTTCAAAATATTGAACGGCAGTTTTTGCCCATACTGACCAATGCCCCAACAAGCCGCCAACCACTTTCTTTTTAACGGTTTCACCATTAATCGTAAATGCATATTCAGTTAATAGATCAATGACAATATTATCGTCATTTCCTGTATAAAGAGCGATTTCATCCCGGCGGTCGCTATTGTTTACAGCCCGAACGACATCTAATGTTTGATAGCGATTAAAAGGCGCCATTTTAATTGCATATACATTTTCTATATTGGCAAGTTCATGCCAAAACTTGTATGTGAATACACGGCCGCCTACTGATGGCTGTAAATAGAAACCAACTACAGAAATGATTTTGGCAACTTCTCTCGTTCGCTCCAATAACTGCGCTTCTGATAAATGTTGGAGTCCTCCCATACTTAGTAAAGCTAAATCATAGCCAAGAGATTTTAAAATTGTCGCTTCATTTTTCGCCTGCTCTACCGGACCGCAAACACCACCTATTTTAATGAAGGATTCCGGAACATTCGCTTTCTTCATTTCATCTATTGCAATTGAAAGAACACGCTCATACAAGTTGAATTGGGGATCACGAATCTCAAATTGTGTCGTATGAACACCAACTGCCAAGCCCCCGACACCAGCTTCAATATAATATTTCGTCAAGGCACGCTGACTTACTTCATCCAACGATTTGTCTTCGTTTAACGCTAATGGATGCGCCGGAATAAACGCACCGTCAAACAATGCTTTTTTTACAGCTTCATTCATTTAAAACGCCCCTTTTCGCTCTTGGAAATGCGTTGGTTTATTTAATGTGGCACCATCTAATTCCACCCAATTTGCAACCATATCAAGCATTTGCTCAATGGATACACGGGGATAGCCAAATAATTTATGGGCATGGGCCGCTGTATTTAATAATGCTGTTTCCTGTTCCACCCCTATAATTATAGCTTCCTTATTAAAGCGTTTTGCAAACTCCTTCGCCAGCCAGCGAACAGACAATGTTTCCGGCCCTGTTACATTCAGAATTTTTACAGGTGATTCGCAATGTATTAGCGAGCGAATCGCGTATTCGTTTGCATCCCCTTGCCAGATGACATTGACACTGCCCATCGTGACATCAACCGGCTCATTATTGTAGACGGATTTTGCAACTTCCAATAAAACCCCGTATCGTAAATCAATCGCATAATTTAAACGGAACATAAGCATTTTTGTATGAAAGCGATTGGAGAAATTCGTAAAAATACGTTCTCTTCCTAATGTGGACATTGCATATTCACCAACGGGAACCGGTGTTACATCTTCTCCGCAATTGCCCGCTGTTACAGGAGTAAATGGATAAATATTGCCTGAAGAAAATACGACGATATTTGAGTTTTTAAATTTATCTGCCACACGACCTGGTACGTATGTATTCATCGCCCATGTGAAGTGTTCGTTATTAACTGTACCGAATTTATTTCCCGCCATGAAAATGATATTCGTTATATCCGGTAACTGAGCGAGTTGCTCTTCATCCATTAAATCACAAGTAATTGTTTCAATCCCTGCAGATTCCAGCTCTTCTTTCATTTCTTTATTTGAAAATCTGGCCACACCGATGATCCGTTTCTCGATCCCCGCTTCTTCAGCAGCACGCTTCGCCATTTTTGCTAAAGTAGGACCCATCTTTCCTGCAATTCCTAAAATCAAAATATCACCATCAATTTTTTTTATATCCTCTACTAATGCAGCAGAAGGTTTTGTCATAAATTCTTCTAATTGTTGTACCGTTTGCATTGCGGTCACCCCTTTATAAATTGAATATTCTTACATCTTTCTGTAAAATTATATTAATATGGATTTTTGGAGGCACAGACATAATGAATAAGGCACTTCCGTATACCTCACAAAGTTTAGTAGGGATTATTGTTCCTGAAATTTTGCAGGATACAATTAAAGAAGCATTACGTGGATTCCCTAATATCCAACCACATTATTTTTTAACACAAGACTTTATAATGACGGACGAGCTACAGCGATTTATATATGAATACGAAATGCTTGTCGCAGCAGATCCTTATATTTTTCAGCAATTGAAATTCTATGATTCATCTTTGCAGCTTTATCAGATTAATAGTAGAGCGCTTCAGCTATATGAATTGCTATTAACCCATAAAATACAAAATGAACAGAAGCAGTATTGTTTTGACTTTTTACAACAAAGTACCATCTTGTCGATTACACATCAGTTACATCATAAAATCGACTATGTGTTTTCTGAAGGCGAAACGGTTGATGCCATATTGGAAAATCATATAAAACATGCTGAACAAGGCTATTTTCCGGTTACTACGATTGCCTCTGTCTATGAATCATTAAGTGAACATAATATCGAATGTCGTTATTTAATTCCGACAAAGCAAGAATTGATTGTTGCTTTTGAACGGGTATTATTGGCCTCTAAAGGGCGACAAAACAAAGAAAGTCAAATTGTATACGGTTTGATTCAATTTGAATTGATTGCTAAACAAGAACAGTCGAAAGTGGAACAAATACTGCAGCAGTTCACACAACAAATGGATGGTCATTTAATCATGCTGAATCCATTACAATATAGTTTTATTACGACCCGTGGGCAATTTGAGCGCGAAACATTAGGGTACAAACATTTGCCGCTGCTTTCCCGTTTTAAAGAAGAGCTGAAAATTAATTGCATAATCGGTGTCGGCTTTGGAATCAATGCAAATGATTCTGGTCGTCATGCCAAACAGGCTCTCTATCAGGCAAATGAAAACGGACCAAACCTTTGTTATATCGTGCGTGAAGATAATAGTGTGATCGGTCCAATCGATACGACCGTTTTTATTAACTATGAACAGTACCCGTTAGTCATAACAGATTTAAAATTATTGGAGCGGGCGGAAAAAGCCGGTATGTCCGCATCCTATATATCCAAATTAATGGGTCGCATTATGAAGCATCAAAAGTTTATTTATACAGCCGAAGAACTTGCTCAAACATTGAATATCACGTTACGAAGCGCAAATCGGATACTGCTAAAATGGCTGGATGCCGGACTAGTTGATATTATCGGCGAGGAAAAGGTAGCTCACCGAGGACGTCCTAAACGCATCTATTATATTCAGTTTTTAGAAGATATAAAGAATCAGTAAGTTGTGCTGGCAATATGCTTTATCTGATCTAATAGTTTGATTGTCTGCAATGTGTCGGTGAGATCAATGTGACTTTTTTTCTCTATAAAAAATTGCTCTATTGCATCAATCAGGCGATCATAAAATCGGACATCTCCTTCAGCAATTTCAAACCATTCACTTTGCTGCTGAGTATGTGTTACAAATTGAAAACTTTGACGATGCTGCAAGTACCCTCTAATTGAAGATACTGTCCCATCCTGATATGTTAATGAGATAAAGTGTTGCTGATCATTAAAGGTAACGGCTATGTCTTTGAAAGATGTTCCTTTTAACGCACTGATCATTTCCACTGCATGTATGCCATAGTAGTAATAGTCGAATTCCTGCAGCATCGGCAGTGGAGTTATGATGTCCACTGCCTCAATGCTCTTTTTAGATTTTGCCAGTTGAATTTCTTCAGCAAAGCGTAAAGCAGAGCAGCTCATCAAAGGTGTTCCCTTTTCATTGGCTAGTTCCATAATGGAAATGGCCTGCTCGTAATTTTGTGCCAATGGTTTATCGATAAAAATAGGTTTTTCAGAAGCAGCCAAGACTGCAAATTGCTCGAAATGTTGTGAGGCATCAACCGATGTAATGATAAACGCATCACAAATGTCTGCCAGTTCCTGTAGTGTTTTTATAAAAGGAATTCCTCTTATATGCAACTCCGCTGAAACTCGTTCAATTCGGTTTCTACTTATTTCAATTGTAGATCCACCCCGATATGCGAATAGCTCATGACCTTTTTTCTGTAGCCTTTCACTGAACGCGACTGCATGGGTTGAATCTGCTCCGATCATACCTATTTTCATAGAAGCCCCCTACTTAATACCTGACATTGTAATTCCTTCTGTAAAATAACGTTGGAAGAAAATAAATATTAAAAATGTCGGTATGAATGAAATTGTTGCACCTGCCATTTCGACACCGAAGTTCCCTTCTTTTCCGAGCATCGAGGCAAGACCAACTGTAACTGGAAACATCTTTTCATTTGTTAAATAAATTAACGGCTGGAATAAGTCATTCCAGTTTGAAATAAAAGCAAAAGTTCCTACTGTCGCAATTACCGGGAATGATAGCGGCAAAATAATCTTGAAGAAGATTTGCCAGTCATTCGCCCCGTCAATATAGGCAGCCTCTTCCAAATCTTTCGGTATTCCCTGTAAAAATTGTCGTACTAAAAATACACCCATGATTGCCCATAATTCAGGTACAATTAATGCCCAATATGTATTAATCCATCCAAAGTCGGCGAACATAATATATTTGGGAATAATAAATAACTGTTGAGGAATCATGATGACTGCCATGAAAATCCAGAAGATTGCCTCTTTACCCCAAAATTGCTTTTTAGCAAATATATAACCGAGCAATGCCGCAAAAAGCATTTGAGTAATAACAGGAATGACAGTTATAACGATAGAGTTCCAGATCCATCGTATAAAAATCCCATTCGTAAAAATTGTTATATAGTTTTGGATTGATGGATTGGTCGGCAGCCAAAACAGCGGATCAATTTGTGCCTGTTTCACTTCTTTTAATGAACCGAACACCATGATGATGAACGGCATTATAAAAATGATTGCTAATATTGCTAATGCTGTATAAGAGATTACTTTTTTCATTTATCTGCTCCTTCCCGCACCAGCTTAATAATAATTTGGATCTTTCCCGATATATTTACGTTGTATTAACGAGATAATTAAAATGATAAAGAATAACACATACGATAAGACTGCTGCATAGCTCAAGTTCAAGCTTGTAAACCCTTGATGATATAAGTAATACACGATGGTCGTTGTTGAGTAGTTCGGTCCCCCATTCGTTAACAAGAACGCAGAGTCGAAAATTTGGAATGAACCAATCGTTGTTGTAATTGCCACGTAAAAGTGAATAGGCTTTAACATCGGGAATGTAACTTTCCAGAAGATCTTCCATGGACTTGCACCATCAATCCGAGCCGCTTCATACAATTGACGGTCGATGGATTGTAGTCCCGCATAATAGTAAATCATCGTTGTACCCGCTACTTTAAAAATACTTAATCCTGCCAAGACTAGAAGTGCCTGTGATGAACTGGATAAAAACAGCTGTGGGTTGATTCCGACAAAACCGATTAAATAGTTTATAAAACCATCTTCTGTACCGCGGAATAACCATCCCCAAATCCCTGCAATAATTACGAATGATGTAACAACAGGTAAGAAAAACAATCCTTTAAAAAAACCTGAAAATTTAACTCCTGAATTAATGATTACTGCTAAAATTAGGCCTAGTGCCATTGTTGGAACTATATAATAGATGGAAAACTTAACTGTATTCCATATTGCTTTCCAAGCGATTTCATCATCAAACAAACTTTTCCAATGTTTTAACCCGACAAACTCAGGGTCCCCAATAATTTTCCAGTCATGAAACGTTAAATAAAAACTTAAAGCAAATGGATAGATTTGAAAAATAAGAAAATGAATTATTACGGGAACGAGCACGACATAGACTAATAGATTTTTGTTTAACTCCCTCTTAATTCGTGCACTAAGTGATTGTTTAGAAGTTGTAGAGGTCACATGCCTCACCCTTTCTGTACTTGAAGTAATGAGAGAGTTTGATCTTCACGATCAAACTCTCCTTTAAAATTATTTGTTGATTACCTTATCAATTGCGTCTGCCGCTTTATCTGCAGCTTCCTGAGGAGATTGTTTACCTTCTAACATTGCTTGAATTTCTGCTTGAACTAAAGGCATAATATTACGCCCTTCTGGGTGAATCACACCTGGCTTCGCATACTCTGTGTAGCCTGCTAATTGAGCCATGTATTGTTGTGAATCAAAAATATCCTTCGCTTCATCACGTGTCGGGATATATTGTGTAATATTGTTGAATGTACGTTGGTTATCTGTATTTGTAATATACTTCATGAACTCTGCTGCGGCTTCAGGATTTTTAGAAATCGCCGAACCTACAAACATACCAACAGTACCGTAAGTTAATTGCTCTGCATCTTTTAATGGTGGAGCAATAACAAACTCAAATGGCTTCTCAGCTAATAAACGGTTTACCGAAATACCAGAACCATTTACAGCTAATAACTTTCCGCCGAAGTAAAGTGAGTCATGATCAAGCGCTGTAATTGAATCTTGCGGAATCCAGCCCTTTGTATACATTTCGTTAATTAATTCAAATGACTTAACCGCTTCAGGCTTGTTAATTAAGATGTTGTTTTCTTCATCAATTACATTACCGCCAGCTTGCCATAAAAATGGATAAAGCGTGTTATTTAAAGAACCTCCACCAGCATAGGAGAATGCATAATAACCAGCTGCTTTAGCTTTCTCAGCTAAAGCTTTGAATTCATCCCATGTTGTCGGAAGGCTGTTTTCATCTACCCCTAACTCCGTTAAAATATCTTTGTTATAAATTAATGACTCCGCTGTTTGTAAAATTGGCATTCCGTACTGTTTGCCTTTCCAACTTGTTGCTTCGATAGCAGTTGGTACAAAACCGCTTAAATCTTCATCTGTAACATATTGCGATATATCTAAAATTAATTGTTGTTCTGCATATTGTGGCATTTGGTCAGGAATTACATAGAATACGTCCGGACCTTGACCTGCCGCTAAAGCCGTTAAGATTTTTTGGTCACGATTTGCCCATGGAATTTGTTCGAAGTTTACCTTTACACCTGTTTCAGCTTCAAAATCCGATGCAAATGTTTTCCACATATCTCCTTCACCTGTTGAGCCATCTGTATAAGGGTGTGCCCAAACTGTGATTTCACCTGATAATCCTGAAGATTCTTCTGAATCTGTGTTAGCGCTTCCATTGTCCGTATTTGTATCCGCATCTGTTGATGTCGTTTCATCTTCGCTGCATGCAGCCATTACAACAGAAAGCACTAATACTAAAAATAGCAGTCCCAACTTTTTAAAAATTGTATTACTCATAACCCATCCCCCTTTTTATTTTTCCTTTGTATAAAATAGCGAAATAGCTATTTTTTCCAGACTACAAAAAATTTAGGAGGAACTCAAGTCCATTAAAAGACCTTAATTTAAATTGTACGATTTTTCAGATTTTTTATTTTATAATAAAGACAAGGGGGTTATTAACTTTATGACATTTTGGGACGGGTTTTACGATTTTGGTGTAAAGCTATTAAAAATAATTTACTTGAATTTTCTATGGCTATTTTTTTCTGCGATTGGACTTTTTGTTTTCGGAATATTTCCGGCGACGATTGCTTTATTTACAATTACAAGACAATTTCTTCTTAATATTGAGAAGCCGATTACAAAAACATTTTGGGAAGTCTATAAAACCGAGTGGCTTAGAGGTAATGGATATGCGGTAATTAGTTATATTATTGTGCTGATTTTAGCAATCGACTTTTATGCGATTTATATAGTGGATTCTTTATCATTCTTTCTCATACCAACTTTTATCATTGCCTTTTTAATTTTTGGAACTTTATTTTTCTTCTTTCCAGTGTATGTACATTTTGATTTAGCATTTTTGGCAATAATCAAACAAGCATTTTTATTTACGATCACTTCACCTTTCACGGTCATTTTAAATGCGTTATGTATCATATTGATCTATGGCATTTTCAATATTATGCCGGGTGCAATCCCTTTATTTGCAGGGAGTGTGCTTAGTTGGTTCGTTATGAAATTCTCTCTGCGTTCCTTTAAGAAAATTGAACAACGGAAAGTATCGGAGGCTGTAACATGATGAATGGACTGCACCCTGAACTCGTTGAAAGTATTGATCATAAATTAAAAAATTCTCGTACATTCGAGCAACTGATCATGAACAGAACATTTATCCATTATTCCGAGCAAAACTACCAACTTGAAAATTGTTTAATCGAAGAAATGATGATAGGAAATATACGAGTCATCCGGATACAGCCGAAGAATGCAGTACAAAATATGCCGGGCTTTATTTGGTTTCATGGCGGGGGTATGGTGTTCGGCAGTCCGGATGACAGCTTACCTTATGTAACAGATTTTGTACATAACTTCCAAGCGGTAGTGTTCATTCCGCAATATCGGCTCGCTCCGGAAAACCCTTACCCTGCTGCTTTAAACGACGGGTATGAGCTATTAAAGTGGCTAAGTGAACATGCAGGCGATCTGAATATAGATCTAACGAAAATTATCGTAAGTGGCGCCAGTGCCGGGGGAAACTTAGCATTGGCCGTAGCATTAAAAGCCCGAGATGAAAAAGGGCCAAAAATCGCGGCGGTTTTACCGTTGTATCCGATGCTTGATGCAAATGAAAGGTCATTTCATAAGAAATTTACCTCACCTGCTATTTGGAATGCCGAAAAAAACAGAAAAAGTTGGCTTGCTTATTTACCGGATCTTGAAAACATCCCACCTTATGCATCGCCTTTTTATGCAAATGTTGAAGGGCTTCCGCCGGTATATACGTTTATCGGAACGCACGATTTATTTTACGAAGAAGTATGTGAATTTGTGGATAAACTACAGCAGTCCCGTGTACAAGTTCAATTTGATATTTACCAAGGATGTACACACGGATTCGACTTGGAGGGAATACCAATTGCCCGTAAAGCTAAAAAACGGCTTTTGGATATTACATCAAAATTATTGAAGTAACCGCAAAATGGAGACCCGCAGGATTTTACGGATCTCTATTTTTTTATGCCAAACCACTATATGGATAGAGCAAATTATTCGGATACATAATATCTTTTTGATTTTTAACAAACATTGCTCCCTCATCGATGAGCAAATCTTGCATGACAGGAATCTTTAAATTATCCGGTGTAAAGCACAGTCTGATTTTTTCGGATTGAATCGGTAAGCAACCGAGTATTTCCTGTACATCAACCTGCTCTTTAGAAATCACATCGATTAACTCAGCATAATCGCTTGTTACATTCAAAATGACGAATGCCTGATACTTAGGAACATAGTAAATACAGTCCCGATATTGCATCAATGCATGGAACATCACGATATTTTCATTTTGAACCATACTCATTTTCTGACTGACTGGTTTTCTAAACACCGTTGTTTCATAAAATACATTTCTTGTAGGCTTATCATCCAGGTTCACTTTCTTCACTTCAGTATGAACCGTTTCAATATCTTTTTTATCCACAGTAAATGTAGATTGTATACGTGTTTCAAAACCAAACTTCGGATAAAAGCCCAATACTGTTTTATTTGCAAACAGGTATATGATATGTGCACTCACATGATCTTCCATCACCTTTTCCATAAGTTGACGGGACAATCCTTTCCCTTGGAATTTTGGATTTGTCATAACAGTCCCGATTTGAACAGCTTTATACTGCCTGCCATCCAAAATCATCGTCCCGATACTTGTAGAAACATTGGCCACTATTTCGCCATCCTCTTCAAACACATAGGGACAATATGTATCGTTCCAATACCCTTGCTCATCCCATTGTTCGAAATCCAGACCAAAAGTATCGTTTGCCAGTTTAAAGAAACTTTTTTTCAGCTCGGGGTTAAGGCGCACAGCCTCTCCTTTAATGAAATTCATTTCCACCCCTCCTTTTTAAATCTTACTATTTTCATAAATAATCTTCCCTTCTGAAACAGTTAATACAACATCCTCTTTTTCATTTACAATATAAAAATCAGCATCTTTGCCAATTTCAATTGACCCTTTTTCTTCATATAACCCTAACAATTTTGCACTGTTTGTTGAAGTCAGCTTAGCCAGTGTCACATCTGATAGTCCGAGCCACTCTTTCATATTCTTTCTGGACTTATTTAAATTGAGCGTACTTCCCGCAAGCGCATCACTTCCGACTAATTTACACAAGCCCTCTTCTACCCGAACTTGTTGTCCACCTAAATCATAAATACCGTCTGTTAATTCGGTTGCCCGCATACTGTCTGATATTAATATCATTCGGTCCTCACCAATCGTATCGTAAATAAAGCGAATCATATCCGAGTGAATATGAAAGCCGTCAGCAATAATTTCCAGCATACACTCACTTTGCAGTAAAGCGACCTGCAAGCCTGGCTCCCGGTGATGGATTGGCCTCATTCCATTGCAAAAATGAGTGGCATTCTGAATAAGCTGTTGTTCTAGCAATGCCTTTGTCTCAGTGTATTTGGCATCAGAATGACCAATTGATGCTACAATCCCTTTATTTTTTAAATATGTTGCAAGCTTATGGCCTTCATCTAACTCAGCTGCTAGTGTAATTAGTTTAATTTCGTTTTGGGAAGACTCATTTAGATGGTCAAATATTTCTACAGAAGGCTTTATTATAAACCGATCGGACTGTGCCCCTTTTTGAATCGGGTTAATGAAAGGACCTTCTAAATGTATGCCGGCAATTTTGGCACCTTTAACATTGTTCTTTGTATTGGCAATCGATTGTACAACATGCTCGATTTGTGTATCTGCCGCAGTCATCGTTGTTGCTAAAAAGGTAGTCACCCCGTATTTTGCAAGTGCCATACTGATCGTATTTAGACTGCTTTCAGTTCCGTCCATAACATCAGCACCGGACATTCCGTGAATATGCTGGTCAATCATTCCCGGCATCATTTTATACGCTGCCTTTGTTTCCACAAAATCGATTTGTACAGGCAATTCGTCTTTTTTACAAAACCGGACTATTTTTTTGCCTTCAATAACGGCATAACAATCTTCCTCTATCCGCTGTTCCCGGACAATTTGAAGTGGTCCAATACACCATGTTTTTTCCATGAACATTTCCCTCCTCTACCTCGCCTTTTATATTCCCCATTATTAGCCTATACTTGCCAATTTTCAAGAAAATTCCTTTTAAAATAAAACAAAGAGATGGGGATAGAAGTAGAATTATATTTGGATAAATACAAAACTCTTTATTAAGAAACGGATATTTTGGAAAATTGATTGGAATGAAGGGCGAGTGTTCGTGCTGACGGTATCACCTTTCGCACTGTTAAAATACCAGCTGACGGCTACGCCTTTCGCTACAAGCAAAGCTTCCTGCGGGAACAGCAAAATTTATTTTGCGACGAAAGCGTAGCGACAGGAGCACCGATGCCTGAAACGTTCGTGTAAGGCCGTGCCTGCAGAAAGCGTCCCGGAATGGAAATCAATTTTTAACGCTCAGCAAAAAAATGCTATTTTTCTCTATGAGAAAAATAGCATTTTTGGGTTATGTCCTACCCTCTTCTAAGAAAAAAATTAACGTTTATTAATTTCTTCCATTAAGATTTGGTTTGTTAATTGTGGGTTTGCTTGACCTTTAGAAGCTTTCATAATTTGGCCAAGAAGTGCTTTAATCGCACGGTCTTTACCAGCTTTGAAGTCTTCTACTGATTTTGCATCATTATCAAGAACAGTTGTTACGAAACCACGAATTACTTCCGGATCAGAAATTTGAACTAAGCCTTTTTCCTTCACGATTTTCGCTGCGTCTCCACCGTTTGTTACTAACTCAGTGAATACTTTTTTCGCGATTTTAGAAGAAATTGTACCGTCCGTAATTAATTTCACCATACCTGCTAAGTTTTCCGGTGTTAGGGCTGTATTTTTCAACTCTTTTTGTTCTGCATTTAAGTATGCAGAAATATCACCCATCAACCAGTTAGCTGATAATTTCGCATCAGCACCTGCATTTACAGTTGCATCAAAGAAATCGGAAATCTCTTTGTTTACTACGAGTACGTTTGCATCATAATCATTTAAACCTAATTCAGAAACATAACGTGCTTTACGAGCATCCGGTAATTCTGGAATCTCGTTACGTACGCGCTCTACCCATTCATCAGAAATTGAAAGACGTACTAAGTCGGGCTCTGGGAAGTAACGGTAATCATCTGTACCTTCTTTAACACGCATAAGGATTGTTTTACCTGTTTTTTCATCAAAGCGGCGTGTTTCCTGCTCAATAACGCCACCAGCCATTAATACTTCTGCTTGGCGGATTTCTTCGTGCTCTAAACCACGACGGACAAAGTTGAATGAGTTTAAGTTTTTAAGCTCAGTTTTTGTACCGAACTCTTCTTGACCGTATGGACGGATTGAAATGTTCGCATCACAACGAAGAGAACCTTCCTCCATACGTACGTCAGAAACGCCTGTATATTGAATGATTGATTTTACTTTTTCTAGATAAGCATATGCCTCGTCCGGAGTGCGGATATCTGGCTCAGAAACGATTTCAACTAATGGTGTACCTTGACGGTTTAAATCCACTAAAGAATAGCCGTCAGCATGCGTTAATTTACCAGCATCTTCTTCCATGTGAAGACGAGTAATACCGATTTTCTTTTTATAGCCTGGTGTATCACCTTTAGCTGGAATTTCGATTTCTACCCAACCGTTTTTACCGATTGGCTTATCAAATTGTGAAATTTGGTAAGCTTTCGGATTATCTGGATAGAAGTAGTTTTTACGGTCGAACTTAGTTTCTTGTTCGATGTCCATGTTTAATGCTAAAGAAGCACGCATAGCGTAATCTACTACTTGTTTATTTAATACTGGTAAAACGCCTGGATAACCAAGGTCGATTACTGTTGTATTTGTGTTTGGTTCCGCACCAAAGTGGTTTGGACTGCTAGAGAAGATTTTTGAGTTTGTTTTTAACTCAACGTGAATCTCTAAACCAATGACTGTTTCAAAGTTCATTTTATTTTACCTCCCATAATGCTGGAGTTTGTTTAGCGAAATCTGTTTGTTGCTCATAAGCATATGCCACACGGTAAAGTGTTTCTTCATCGAAATGCTTACCAATAATTTGTAAACCTAATGGTAATCCGTTTTCAAAACCGCATGGAACTGAAATTGCCGGTACACCTGCTAAGTTGATTGGAATTGTTAAAATATCGTTTGCGTACATTGTCAATGGATCATCAATGTTTGCGCCAATAGCGAATGCTGGTGTTGGTGCAGTTGGCCCAATGATTACATCGTAGTTTTCGAACACTTTGTCGTAATCGGCTTTAATTAAAGTACGTGCTTGTTGTGCTTTTTTGTAGTAAGCATCATACGTACCAGCTGATAAAGAATATGTTCCAAGCATAATACGACGTTTCACCTCATCGCCGAAACCTTCAGCACGAGATTGTTTGTATAGCTCTAATAAGTTTTTCGCGTTTTCTGAACGGTAGCCGTAACGAATACCATCGAAACGAGAAAG
Source organism: Solibacillus sp. GQ1 (assembly GCF_059758555.1). Classification (NCBI taxonomy): domain Bacteria; kingdom Bacillati; phylum Bacillota; class Bacilli; order Caryophanales; family Caryophanaceae; genus Solibacillus; species Solibacillus sp. GQ1. The sequence goes on from NZ_JCAXEX010000004.1 coordinate 165,535, forward strand.
GTTTGAAGATGCTTCTGATGAAGAAAGAATGTAATATGCTGCTAATGCATATTTAGAGTGTGGTAAAGATACCTCTTCTACTGTAGCACCTAGGCCTTTCAATACTTCCAATGCATCAAGCACTGACTGTTTTGCTGCTTCGCCAACGCCTTCACCTAGGAATTCTTTTGGTACAGCAATTTTTAAGCCTTTAATATTACCGTCTAAAGCGGCTGCATAGTTTGGTACTGGCACATCTGCAGAAGTAGAATCCATTTCGTCTACACCTGAGATTGCTTCAAGTAATAATGCATTGTCTTTTACATTGCGTGTAATTGGTCCGATTTGGTCTAAAGAAGATGCGAATGCAACTAAACCAAAACGAGATACACGACCGTATGTAGGTTTCATTCCTACAACACCACAGTAAGCTGCTGGTTGACGGATTGATCCACCCGTATCAGAACCTAGTGAAAATGGTACTTCACCCGCTGCAACTGCTGCTGCAGATGCACCTGAAGAACCACCTGGCACATGCGAAAGGTTCCATGGGTTTTTAGTTGTTTTATAAGCAGAGTTTTCGTTAGAAGAACCCATTGCGAACTCATCCATGTTCAATTTACCAACAGTGACCATGCCTGCATCACGTAATTTTTTTACGATTGTTGCATCGTAAATTGGCATAAAGCCTTCCAGAATTTTAGAAGCACAAGTTGTTTCCAATCCTTCTGTTACGATGTTATCCTTTACGCCAATCGGCATACCGAATAATGGACCGCGCTCCTCAAAAGGAACTTGATCTAACTCAGCTGCTTTTGCAGTTGCTTGTTCTTTATTTAATGCTAAGAAAGCTTGTACTTCGCCGTCCAACTTTTCAATGCGGTCAAACGCTTCTTTTGTTAAATCCGCAATTGTTAGTTCACCCGACTTTAAGCTCTCTTGCAATTGTGCTGATGTGCGCTCAAATACTGTCATGCGAGTGGTTCCTCCTATTACTCCATAATTGATGGTACTTTAATTTGACCTGCTTCTTGTTCTTTTACGTTCAGCATTACTTTTTCAAGAGGTAAGCCTTCTTTTGCTACGTCCTCGCGAAGTACGTTCACTAAAGGTAAAACATGTGAAGTCGGTTCTACATTTGTTGTATCTAGTTCATTTAACTGCTCTGCGAAATCAGTAATTTTCCCTAGTTGTTCAGCAAATTTCTCTGCTTCCTCTTCTGTAATAGCAAGGCGAGCTAAGTGTGCTACGTGTTTTACTTCTTCTTTCGAAATGTTTGCCATTTGTTACACCTCCAAGTTATCGAATCAAATATACCTCGGCAAAATCGGATCATCCGCCGGGTCTATATGTGGAGTCAGTGATTGTTTTGGATACCCGCTGATTCTACATAAACCATGCCCATAATGATAACATTTTTCCTTGTAAAAATCTCCGCTTTAGGAAAAAATCCAGCAAACAATCCCCCACTTATGACGATTTTTCGCCAAATTAACGCATTAACGTAGTGAAGTAGAAATCCTGTGCAAAAAGAAAATACCACACTCGTAAAAGTATGGTATTTTCCGGGGGATTTTACTCATAAATATGAACAAAAGGCTTATCTTCATTCGGTTCTTTAATAATTAGCACTTCCGGTCCGTTAACAGAAGTAATACTCACCGAAATATACAGGTCAAGAGGTAAATGATTAAGCATTAAGCCGGTCAAATACTGTGTAAATCCTGTAATTTCAGCCGTTCCGTAAAACTGGATCGGGATTTCGATATCAAGCTTCTGAACTTTTTTGTTTTGATAAAATCCAGTAGCAAACACACTCGTGAAGTTCGAGAAATATTTGTCGACATCTTGCTTGAAGTTTTGGAAGTTCGTATTCAAGTCACGGTATACATCATCCGGCGAACTCATTGGGAAAGTAACGTATTTTTCATCGATTGCTTTCCACTCACCCAACTCTGTTTTTCCTTTATCCGCGAAGTTATAGTCAGTATATGTCCCCGGTACAATCGCATTTCTTTCAGCTTGTTTAAATAAACCAATGACAATCGGAACATCTGCCAGTTCCGGACGGGCACGCAAACGATTGATCACTTCCTGCGCTATTTTTTTACCTTCTGCTTCTATTTCCGCATCAGGGATTTTTTGTTCAAAAAACTCTCCATACTGCTCTTTTTGATAATAGTAAACTGAATTTAACGCTAAACCGATTGAAACACCAGCCAGTTTTACTTTGTTCTCATCTGTTTTTGTTAAATAATTTTGTTCCACAATATGTGCCAAATAAACCGGAGCTTCTGTCGCTTTTACAGTCGGATCCATTTCCTTACCTGTCGCCTCATCCACGCTTGACGGGTTTAGACCTTGGTACTCCGGTCCTTTGTCTTCTGTTTGGTTGGGACGGGCTAACCAGTATTTCAATGTTTGTTCATCTAAATACTGACCTTCTTGGAAATAGTAGTTTTCCGTATCGAAATGATTTTGCGAAATACGCATTAAGCCTGTTTCGACTTCCTTCATATCGTACTTCGTATAAATATTGGAAACAACTAAACCACGGCTTGCACTTTCCTTATAAGGAATTAATGTGCGATAAAATTTATCGTTTATTTGCATGTTCGGGATAATTGTTGTTTCCACCGCTTGTTCTGTATCTGATTCTTGCGTCAGTTCTGTATCAGGTGTGAGGTTTGGTGCACACGCTGACAACATCGCCGCTACAATTACCGCAGGTATCCAGCGATAACGTTTCATGAGAGCAAGTCCCCTTTACTATATTAATTGTTCGATTAGGCGCACTTCATCCCAAATTTCAATGCCTAAGCTTTGAGCCTTTTCAAGCTTCGAGCCTGCATCTTCTCCGACAATCACAAGATCTGTCTTTTTACTGACACTCCCTGCAACAGTACCACCTAACTGTTCTATTTTCGCCTTTGCTTCGTTACGTGTCAATTGCTGCAATTTACCTGTCAGTACAATTGTTTTTCCTGCAAAAGGATTTGCCCCTGCTTCCACGACAATTTTCTTGCCTTTATAGGACATATTTAAGCCAAATCCTTTTAGGCGTTCGATTAATTGTTGTACTTGCTCGTTTGCAAAATACGCTACAATCGATTCGGCCATTTTATCGCCAATTTCATGAATATCTTTCAATTCCTCTTCAGTAGCGACCATTAGTGCATCGATTGTTTCAAACTGAGCTGCCAAAATCTTGGCTGCTTTTTCCCCAACATGGCGGATGCCAAGACCGAATAGTAATCGTTCCAGGGAATTTTCTTTTGACTGAATAAGCGCTTCAACTAAATTCGTCGCTGATTTTTGTCCCATTCGCTCCAGGTTGATCAGCTGCTCTACTGTAAGTTCATATAGTCCAGCTACATCTTGAATATAGCCTTCGCGAAGCAGTTGTTCTACTACCTTCTCGCCAAGACCGTCGATATTCATTGCATTGCGTGATACGAAATGCTTCACACCTTCCGCAATTTGCGCAGGACATTGCGGATTCACGCAGCGCAATGCTACATCGGTATCAATACGTACCACTTCTTCATCACACGCAGGACAATGTGTCGGCATTTTATATGGGACGGCGTCATCCGGCCGCTGCTCCAGAACAACTCCCACAATTTGCGGAATAATATCCCCTGCTTTTCGTACGATGACCGTATCATCGATTCGAATATCCTTTTCACGGATCAGGTCTTCATTGTGCAATGACGCACGGCTCACAGTAGTCCCCGCAACAAGCACCGGTGTTAAAATCGCTGTTGGAGTAATAACCCCTGTGCGACCTACCGTCAGTTCAATATCCAATAATTTTGTTATAACTTCTTCAGCCGGGAATTTGTAGGCAATTGCCCAGCGCGGCGATTTTGCTGTAAAGCCAAGCTCATCCTGGTGGGCATAGCGATTCACTTTGATAACGATACCATCAATTTCATACGATAAATTGGGGCGCGCTTCTGTCCACTTTTCTATAAACGCCAAAACGTCCTCAATAGTTTCGCAATACTCACGTTCTTTATTTGATGGAAAACCTAGCTCCTCCAAATACTTGAGCATTTCCCAATGCCCGTCTATGCCATAGCTTTCTCCATTCCCGCCAACTGCATATATAAACGTCGATAAATTTCGGCTTGCCGCAATTTTCGGATCTAATTGACGCAACGATCCTGCTGCCGCGTTTCGAGGATTTGCAAATAGCTCCTCGCCATTTTCAGCACGACGTTCATTCAGTTTCTCAAAAGACTTTTTGGGCATATAGGCTTCGCCGCGAACTTCTAATGTCACTGGTTCTTTTAAACGTAAAGGAATGGCACGGATTGTTTTCAGATTGGCTGTAATGTCTTCCCCTACTGTTCCGTCACCACGTGTAGCACCTTGTACAAATATCCCGTTTTCATAGCGCAGAGATATGGCCAAACCATCAATTTTCAGCTCACATACATACGAGTAATTTTTACCGATTGCCTGCTCGATTTTCCGGTCAAAATCACGCAGATTTTCTTCATTGAAAGCATTCGACAAACTAAGCATTGCTGTTTCATGCGTTACCTTTTTAAAGCCTTCCAATACCATGCCACCGACACGCTGAGTAGGAGAATCAGGATAAATAAATTCCGGATTTGCTTCCTCTAATGCGATAAGTTCATGTAAAAGCTGATCATATACACTATCTTCTACTACCGGTCTATCCAATACATAATACGCATAGCCATACTCATGAAGAAGCTTGTTCAATTCCGCAATTCTTTGTTCTATTTCATTCATCAAATGTTCCTCCTAAGCTTTCGTAATCGGCGCAAATTTCGCTAGTAGACGTTTTATTCCAGTTGGTGATGGGAAAGCGATGTCCAGTTCCATTCCATCACCTTCACCTTTTACGCTTACTACCATACCGACACCCCATTTACCATGGGCAGCTTTGTCGCCTACTTTCCAATCAAACTTATCTCCGCCAGTAGAATTCAGACGTGACGTTTGGGAAGCAGGTGCCTGCACACTTCCTAATGAACGCTTCGGCATACGGTCATAACGGTTCGATTTAAACGGTAATGAGTCATCACGATATGATGTAGTATTTGCTTTTGAAACTTGCTCTAACACATTTTCATCAATTTCGCGTAAAAAACGTGATGGGGCATTGTAGCCTGTACGGCCAAAAATTGTACGAGAGCCCGCACACGACAAGTAAAGACGCTGCTCTGCCCGAGTCGCACCGACATACATTAAGCGTCGTTCTTCAGCCATTTCATCTTCACTTTCCAATGAACGTGAATGCGGGAATATATTTTCCTCCATTCCGATAATGAACACAACAGGGAATTCCAGTCCTTTTGCAGCATGCATCGTCATTAGAATAATCGTACCTTTTGCTTTTTCCTCTTCATCTAAAGAATCAATATCAGCTATTAGTGCAAGATCTGTTAAAAATGCTACTAATGACTGATCTTCACTGCGCGCTTCAAAAGCATGTGTTACCGTTAAAAACTCTTCGATATTTTCCAGGCGGCTTTCTGCTTCAATCGATTTTTCCGCTTTCAGCATTTGACGGTATCCTGATTTTTCAAGCACTTCTTCCACAATCTCTGTTACCGATAATTCTTGCTGACGTTCACTTAATGAACGAATCATACTGTAGAAGTTTTCAGCGGAAGTAGCTGCCTTCCCTGAAAGCCCCATAAATACAAGCTCACCCATCGCATCGAAAATTGAACGGTCGCGTTCCATCGCATAGACAAGCATTTTATCAAATGAAGTCGCACCAATCGCACGTTTTGGTTCATTGATAATTCTCGCCAGCGACAAGTCATCGTCATTGTTTGCAATTAAACGCAAGTAAGCAAGCAAATCTTTAATCTCTTTTCGATCATAGAACTTTGTGCCGCCAACGATCTGGTAGTTCATATTCGATTTTACGAGCACATCCTCGATTACACGTGACTGTGCGTTTGTACGATATAAAATCGCAAAATCATCCAGCTTGTAATCTTCGTCCTTCATAAGCTTTTGAATCGTACGTACGACATACTGCGCTTCATCCTGCTCATTGCCGGCTTTGTAAAGCTGAATCTTTTCGCCTTCCGGATTTTCTGTCCGCAGTACTTTTTTATAGCGGTCTTTATTTTTTTCAATGACGCTGTTTGCCGCTTGTAAAATACGCTTAGTGGAACGGTAGTTTTGCTCGAGCATAATTACCTTTGCTTCTTTGTAATCTTTTTCAAACGATAATATATTCGAAATATCGGCACCGCGCCAACGGTAGATCGATTGGTCCGAATCCCCTACGACACAAATATTGCGGAATTTCTTCGCCAATAATTGCACGAGTAGATACTGGGATTTATTGGTATCCTGATACTCATCAACATGAATGTACTGGAATTTGTTTTGGTAAAACTCAAGCACATCCGGCGCTTCGTTAAATAGACGGATTGTCAGCATAATTAAATCGTCAAAATCGAGACTTTGATTTTGTCTTAATCGTTTCTGATAGCCTTTATATACTTGTGCGACAATCTTTTCAAATGGATTATGCGGATTCATGTTCGCTTCAAAGCCGTCCACAGTAATACATTCATTTTTTGCCGAACTGATCGTATTTAAAATTGCACGCGGATCATATTTTTTCGGATCGATATTATCCTGCTTCAATATATTTTTTATTACCGTCAGCTGATCTGAACTATCTAGAATTGAAAAGCTTTTCGAATAGCCGATCCGGTCAATATTACGTCGCAAAATGCGTACGCACATCGAGTGGAATGTGGATACCCACATGCTTTCCGTTGTTCCGTTTCCTAAAATCCCGTCAATTCGCTCACGCATTTCGCGGGCAGCTTTATTTGTAAACGTAATGGCTAAAATTTTCGAAGGGTACACTTCACGCTCAACCACTAAATAGGCGATACGGTGTGTCAGTACCCGTGTTTTCCCAGAGCCGGCCCCTGCCATAATTAGAAGCGGGCCTTCTGTTGATTTCACCGCTTCAGCTTGCTGTGGATTCATTCCCGCTACTAAATTTTTTGCTATATGCTCCATATTGCACCTTCCTATCTAAAGAACGTTTGTTCCTATTATATAACACTTTTTACTGCTTGTACGGTTTTTAATGCCGCTTTTAAGTCATCATAAATAATATTTCCGACAACTACGGTATTAGCATGTGCAGCCATTTCCTTCGCCTGTTCTACGGAAGTAATGCCGCCTCCGTAGAAGAGCTTTGTTTCATTTAATACTTCGGCTGTTGCCTTCACCATCTCGATATCACCATATGCACCGCTGTACTCCAAATAAAAAATCGGCAATTTAAAATAGTTTTCGGCCATTCGTGCATATGCCACAACATCTTCCACCGTCAAATCCGTTTTCGCATCTGTTACTTGTGCTACTTTACAATCCGGATTCAATATACAGTAGCCCTCCGCTACAAGCTCTTCCCAAATCAGTACATCGCCGTATTCTTTAATCGCTTCATGATGCAAATCTTTCACCCATTTTGTATTTCGACTATTCAACACGGACGGTATGAAATAATAATCATATCCCGGTGTAATGCTATCGACATTTGAAATTTCAAGCGCTATCGGTACTGAAAAACGACGGACACGGACGAGCAAATCCAAAACGCCATCCAACGTCACATCATCTGTCCCGCCAACTAAAATAACATCCGTACCCGATTCGCAAATCTGCTCTAATGCCTCATCCGAAATTTCCTTTGCAGGGTCCAGTTTAAATACATGTCTCCAGTTTAAATATTCCATGAATATATCCACCTATTCTCAAAATTTTTATATTGAACTTTTCATTATCTTAGTTTTTATTGACCATCTCTTAGTATAACGAAATTCGATGAAATATTAAAAGACTGAGCGGATAAATCTGCTCAGTCTTTTAAGCTTGCTCATATATTTATGATTGGGCGCTTCTTTACTTTGACGTAAATGGCTTTTCGTCTGGATAAAGACGGCCCAGCATTTCATCATAAGTGTCATTTCCGTAGTCAAAGCAACGGCGTACACGGGAAATTGTTGCTGTTGACGCACCTGTTTCCTTTTTAATTGTTTCATACGTTTTTTTCAAACGTAATAAATGTGCAACTTCAAATCGCTGTGCCAACGACTGAATTTCACTAATCGTGCACAAGTCATCGAAAAATTTATAGCATTCCTCAATATCTTTTAACTCTAGGACAGCTTTAAACAACTGATCTGTTTGATGACCGCGAATTTTTTCAATTTGCATGTGCCCACCATTTCCTCTCTACTCTGAATATATAACAGATGCCGCTAAACCTGGAGATGTTGGTACGAAATGTATCCATGTCTTTCCTTGAACTAACTTTACTTCCGATCCATCTTCTTCGACTGCCACCAGCAGGCCATCTGCATTTTTCCATTTCACTTCACGTATCGTCCCCGCTTGAGCTACATACGCGTTGCCGCCACCCGTAATTGTAATTTCGCGTCGACCCGCATTGTCTACAATTCGATGAGGCATTTCAAAAAATAAAATATTGGCTAATTCGATGGATTCATTTGTTTCGTAATCGATTGTTTCTACATTTGCAGAATAACGCTTGTACTGATTCGTTTCGGCATTGTAAACGTACTGACTATTAAATGAACCGCTATTATTGTATTTCATCGATACTTCATTAGCCGTTGTTCCTATTTTAACATTATCTTCGGCTTCATAAAATGGGTAGGACACTTTTTTCTGATAAAGTAGTGAAGTCCCTACTTTTTCGGCACCGGCCTTTACATTTTCGCCCGAAATATAGGAATTGTGTGGAGCGACCCGTGTTGATGAACGTTTAAAGTAAGTACCATCATAGTGCATTCCATTTATATTATCGACAACTCTCTGTGCAAGCATCGATTTCGCTTCAGGACTGTATCCGTGTGCAATATAAAATGCGTCCAGTCCTTTTGCGATATCAATGAAGTACGACCGCGCACTGCGAATCGGTCCGATAGATTCAGGAAGTTCGGACTGGTAAAGTGCTAAAAAGCGTGTCACATCACCTTCCGCCAGCATTTCATATATAATATCCGCCTGTGCAAGTCCAGATTGAGGACGTGCCTGCGGATGGTTATTAATCGTTGCAAGTATTGGACGCATCGTCACTTCTTCTGCTACACGTTCCCCTGTAAATGGTGTAACAAATGGCAGTATTTCTTCCGCCTCCGCAACAATAATATCTTCCTCTACTTCTGTTTCTTCTATCTCTACAACAGGCTCCTCTGTTCGTTCTTTATCGGAACAACCTGTCGTTAAGGTTATACCTAATAATGCTAACATAAATATACTGCGTTTCATCGTGCTACTCCTCTCACTTTTATAGGTTTATCGCATTACAGCAGGTAGCATAACCTTATTTTTCATGACATCAAAAATCCCACGTGTCGTGATTCGAATATATGGTAAATGTGTCGATTGTAAAAACAGCAATGTGTAAATTGCATCTGTATGGTGATAACCACGTTTTTTCAAAGCACTCTTCAATGCCAGTTCTAGCGGAATTACTTCATTAACTGTCCCATCGAAAATAGAGCCGGCCAATGTTAAAGGGATACTTGTTACGATTTGATCATCTTCAACAAGCACAATCCCGCCATTCATTTTCTTCAGTTCTCGGAACGCACGCTGCATATCGTGCATCGATTTTCCGATTAAAATTATATCTCCAGTATTTGAATACGATGAAGCAAATCCTTTTACATGAGTAGCAAATCCTTTAATCATCGTATTAATGCGCCATTTCCCGTTTCGGTCGACAAGCATTAAATAGCTTTCATCATGTTCTGTAGATAAGGTATGATGATGATGTCCGAGATTTTTTATACTATAAGGCTTCGTAATAACATCATTCACCATTTCAACGCCAATCGGCATCGAAAATTGAAAATCTCCTTCATGCAAATCAAAATCAATTTTCAAATCACCGAATAGTGATAAGTCTACTTCCGGGAATGCTTTCAAATCATTATTGTCGCGCTTTAGCCATACTCCTTTTGAAATGACTGCTTCAGGTGTCGGAGAATATTCATCCGACAAAATATTAATATTTGCATAACGCCCTGTAGCAAGCAGCCCATGCAGATTTGTCATATTATAATAGCGCGCAACATTATAACTTGCCATATTATAAGCGTCAACCGGACGTACACCTGCTTCAAGGGCAGCCCTTATACATTTATCCATCACACCATCTTCATGGAAGCTCGGTGTGGATCCATCTGTCGTCATCATTAACTGATCAAATATTTCGTAGCCTTTATCGACAACCGCTTTTAATAAATGCGGCAAATCCGGGCGAATTGAAGAATAACGGAGAGTAACAGCATAACCATGCTGCAAACGTGCTTCGATATCTTCAATCGTCATTGATTCATGGTCACCATCGACTCCTAGTAAACGCATTTTAGCCAACGTTTTTTCGGATGCTCCCGGTAAATGCCCTTCGACTTTTTTTCCCTTATGCTTAGCTGCCTGAATCCAGTAGAGCATTTGATCATCCCCGCGCATCAGACGAGGCCATCCTGTAAGTTCCCCGCCGAGCAGTACGTCATGACGGTCAAGCCATTCCAATACGGAGGCATTTGAATATAGTTCCCTTTCATTTTCAAGCTCCGTTTGTGAATCGAAGCGACTCCACCAGTAAAATGAAAATGGCAATTTAGCAAGCTCATCCATAAAAGAAAACGCTTTCTTATTTTTCATTAATGAAACAAGTGTCATATTGTCTGAAATGAATGTAGTTGTGCCTGTCTGTGCACTGAATTCTGCAAAGCTATGGGGATTGTATAATTGAAAAGGGTGTACATGCGGCTCAATATAACCTGGTACAACTACTTTTCCGGCCAGATCAATAACCTCTGTCCCTTCTACACTTGCAGGCAGTTCCTTCCCGACATAAACGATGCGGTCATTGGATATCCAGATGTTTCCTGTTACCCAACTTTTCATCATACTATGTAAGTACTTTGCATTTTTTAAAACTAGACTCGGAGCAGCATGCCCATCAATGATACTCACTTGCTCTCGAATATTACTTAACTTCCAACTAATTTCCGGCATATTCTGCACTCCTTTCAACTTTTCTACCATAATATAAGGACGCTCATAACTTTTCCAAGATACTTATACCAGCTCTAAAAAATATACTGCTGCGATTCAAGTAGCTTCAGCAATTGTCTTTAACAGCTGCTGAAGCTAGATTAATGCGTATCGATTTAAAAGAATAACACATACTTAATTCAATATATTTTGCTTTATGTAGGCAATTGCTACAATATTCCTTTTGGTGAATTAATCGTAACATAGCACTTTCATAAAGCAAAGTGTTTCCAAAATAATTTTTAAATTTTCTAAAAAAAGGAGTGAAGTATAATTGCTAACCCCCAATATTTCTGAAACAAACGCTTTTATCCGTATGATGTGCGGTGTTGCAATGACCGCATTCGGTGTTGGGAGAATCGCTCATAAACCTCAATGTACAGTTGGCCGTATGATGATTCTTGCCGGTTCGATGAAAGTGGCGGAAGGATATTATCAATATTGTCCAGTAGTTGCAATGGCCAAATCGGAACAAATGAACGAAATGATGCCCGTCAATGATTAAGAGGTGGATCTAGGGTATGTTGAATAATTTTATGTAATACGTATACACAATAAAAAAGCGCTATATTGGTTAAATATAGCGCTTTTGGGTTTCAGTAATAACTTTTATGCGTTTATGAAATTGTAATACCAGCACTTGCCGTACCTGTCAGTGCAGCAGCTAATGTAACTCCTGTTCCGGCAATTGAGTAAACCATTAATAAACGGTCACCTTGTGCTACAGGAACCGGTGGCACATTTGATGATCCATATGATGTTTGGCCAAGAGTTATAAGCCCTGTAAATGGCGGTGTCAGCGTAACTCTAGCATTTGTAGCAGTGAATACTGAACTTCCTGCAGGTGCACGGTAAATTTGAGCAGTAACCGATACAGATCCTAAACCAAGATCAACGGCAGCTAGTGCAGTGAATGATGCGGAGATTGCTGTAATACTACCATTGCGTGGAACTGCGAAAGCTTCAGTAGCAACACCTGATAGGTCAATTGTATTCCCTACAATTGTAATTCCAGGAACCGCAGTACCAAATCCAATTAAACTTGTTGTACCCACTAATCCCCCAACAAGCGTAGTTAATACCACTGGCGTAATACCAGAAGAGAATGGAATGATTGACCCTGTATTTGGTGGTGTACAACCCGGTCTTACAGCTCTGAATGGTCCTAAGTTAACGCAGTTTGATCCACATGGATGTAAATTACCAATATTCATATTTTTAGAACACATACACATATTTTTCACCTCCTTCGCAATTATTCTATTCACCAATCAATAGAATCAAAGGGCAATTAACTAGTAATCAAATTTTGTAATTCAGTTTTTTACTTGAGCGAATCGACAGCTTGTTCAGGCAAAAAAAATAAAATCATCCTAACACTAGGATGATTTTATAAAGCTTTTCTATTTATTTTCGAAAAATATTAAAGAACGAGGAATTCCGCTGTTTCTTCGTCTTTTCTTCTCCAGAATCTGAATTATCCGTACTTTCTTCAACCGTTAATTCAATACTTTCCATCTGCTCTTCTTCCCGCATTGAACTGCCTTCATTTATTTCACTTAAATCGACTGGTTGTAATTTTTCAACTACCAACTTAACTTCATGAAGTTCAGGACTTACGATACTACTTTCACTAACTTTCTTAATTAGAGATGGAGGCGTTTCTTCGGGTCCATTCTCTGGCTCAAATAAGTTAGAGACTTTATTTAAAGTCGGTAAAAAGGTTGCTTCACCCTTTGACGACTTATTTGGTTTGAGTGAAGCTTTATTCAAAGAATTTCTACTTACATTTTGTGGTGGATGGTTGATTGTTTGGAAATAACGCTGATTAAAATAGCGTTCATCAACTTGATCAGCTTTATATTCTATATGTTCTTCTGGTTTCGTCTTTTCATCCTCTTTTTGCAATTGGATGACTTGATTTGTTAAATTTCTCAACTGCATATACGATGGTTGATTCGGTAGCGCCGGTGCAGGTACATTTTCCTGAGTCCCGTTCTGAAGATATTTCATCGTACTATCAGGCTTTGGAGCATTAGATTTTTCTGCTAACGGCTGCGCTTTCTTTTCCTCTTCCACCTTTTCTTCTTTAACATTATTTAACTTCTTCGATATTAATACAATTTCCTTACCCATTTTTTCAACCGTCTTATTCAATGAAGCAATCTGCATTTCAAATTGTTTTGCTTGCTCTTCATAAATTACAGTTTGAGTTTGTTGTTTTTCTTCCATTGTTTTTGTTAAGCCTTCTATATATGTTAATTGGCTTTTTAATGCTTCAAATTCATTTTTCATCATTTGGAAATCTTCAAACGATGTCCCCATTTTCAATGTCATCAATGTATTTCTGTACCCAGAGATTTTTAATTTCAACTTTTCAATTTCCTGGAGAGTATAGGTTGTGGATTCTTCCATTTCATTCACCCCTTTCAATCCGCATCTCTTCATATTTTATTGACGTTAACTGAGGTATGTGACAAACACTTCACCTTTGCAGTTGTTTTTAATTATAAAGTCACAAAAATGGGCTTTGATCTACTAATTTGTGAAGGTAACCTAATTACAGAATTCCCAACAGCCAAACTATTTCTTTGCCTATGCACTTCTATTACAGCGTCATAAAATACAAACGAAAGATAAAAATATAGAAGGAGGTGATAAGAACATGAAGGAACAAATGCCATCGCAACAAGAACTAATCTGTATTAATGTGGAAAAGGTGTATGACTGGGTTGTGAAAGATATGTCTTTTGAGTTCACTCCAACAAGCCCAATTACGTTTCCAGGTTTACCAGTAGATGCAGTTGTCGGAGGAGCTCAAGTTACATGCCAAGTAGTACCAGCAGCAGTAAACCCTGTTGTTATTATGAGCCGTGAAAATCGTACATTTACGATTGACGGAACATCTGTTTATTTACAACAGCTTATGATTCAAAAGAACTTCACTGTGACAATTTGCATTACGTTAGCAAACGGAACAACTTACACAAGTAACGGCTTTGATATTTCACGCTGCGAACATGTTGTAATGTGTGCACCTAAAGGGACAAATGTTGATGTAACATATACAGATCTTGATTGCTTCGTATGCTCAACTGGTCCATTCTTCAACAATGGGGACGGTACAATTTCATTTGAGAATCTATCACTTTCAATCGCAGTTTGCCAAAGCATTCAATCAACATTCCCAGTGACAGTAGAATTTTTGGCTGACTACTGTGAACCACGAGCAGATTTACCATTTGCTTGTTCACCAGCATCTCGCCCTAACAACTGTGCTGTTGTTTTCCCATAATATTATGAATCAGTGTTATCACCAACTTCATCATCATATAATAAAGAAAGGGAGAAACACCCTTTCTTTATTTTGCTTACATAAGCAAATAAAATTTAACCGTAAGGAGGAGGCATTTCCAGTGCCCAAAAGCTCCCACCCTTTCGAAATAAAGTTAAATACGCTGCAAAATCAAACCCAAACCTATCTCCACGAAATAAAGGAACTCATCGAAAAACTTCCTAACTCCAACAACACCAAGGTTATTAGCTATTTCACTTCCACTTTTAATATATCCCATCAATTAGATCAGGAGAGTTTATGTTTAGGCTCTTATCATATTTACAATATCGGTAATGAACCATTACTAAACCCTTCTATTTGTATAACATTGCCTGAATCATCACCTTTTTCATTTAGTGGTCGGTATGTACATGAACAGCTCCAACAAAGACTAAAAGGACCGAATGAATGGTTGCGTTTCTCAAAAACGCCAAACAAAAACGAATACTGGCTTAAACCAATTAGCAAAACATCAATCGAACCGAATGAAATCATTTCATTTACAAATTTCCAGATAAGATGGTCCCCAAATAAATCTTACGCTGGAAGCATTACAGGCTTTACTTATTGTGATCAGTTTCAAGATGGGATTGCTGTTGTAAACCCTATTAATTTAAGTGTCATTCATTTGGAACAGGAGGAAACATCATAAACGAATTTGAAGATAAACAAGAAGAATCCGAAGTACTAACAATTGAAAAGATATTAAAGCAATTCATGAAAGAACATTTTTCATCGATAAAAGATGAGCTCCAGGAAAATAATAATAGCTTTATTTTTCTGGAAAAAAGTTCACTCAATTTATTATTAGCTTATTTATTATCAAACAATAAATATGAAGCATCATACCCTGTCAATGAAGAAGAAGAAAAAAAAGCTGTTGAAAAAATAAACCAGCTCATCAATGAAAATGAAAAAGAGTTTCAGGAGATTATAGGCTTACTGAAAGATATGACTTGAAAGGAGGATCCATGTGGATATTGAAAGCGTGAAAAATAAGGACGTACTTCAATTACAGCAAACTATCATCTTTTTAAAATCAGAAATCGCAAAATATCAAAACGAAATATCCACCCTACAAAGCGTGGACTATTATTCAATGGTAAATAGTCTTGAGCAGGAACTGAGTCAGTTAGTAAACGAGAAAAAAGAAATTTCATTGGAATTAATGATGCTGAGGAAAAGTTTTGAAAAAGAGCTTAGCGAGCTGCATGAAAATATTCAATTACGTGAAGAGCAAAGAATAAAACTGATTACTTCCATTGAATCACTAGTGGAAAAAAAAGAAAACTTACAGAAAGAAAACAAACAATTAAAAGAAACAATCGAAAAAACAGCTAATACCGAAAATCCTGCTGCCCGTTCAGAAAACTATATACAGGCCGTAGAAGAACTGGATCATTTGCTGCGTTCTTTCATGAACAGCAACAATGAACAATTACTTTCTCTACGTGATACGATCAATCAACAACACGATCTGTTAAAGCATATTAAAGATAAAAATGATGAAATTCATTCTACCCTTGAAGAAATGGTCCAAATAAAAGAGATTGAACATAATAATTATTCTCCAACTGATGAACAAACGATCACCCGAATCAACCTTGAAAACCAGCTCCAAAATTTATTCATTCAAGCAACCAGTTTTGAAACAGAGCTTGATGAAAAACTACGTATACTGGATGAGTTTGATGACAAGTTACTATTGCTCGCCATTGAGATTGAGAAACATAAAAAAGGCGATATATAACAGACAGCTTAGATAGTAGAAAAGGCGACACGTCTGCACGTATCGCCTCTCCTTTATTTAAATGTTCTCCAACCAATATCTTTGCGGAAGAAGAAATTCGTCCATTCTTTCTTTGCAAGTTCAGCATATACTTTTTCCTGCGCTTCTTTTAACGTGGCTGCTTCTGACGCCACTAACAACACACGGCCACCGTTACCGATGAACCGGTCGCCCTCAAGCTTTGTCCCCGCATGGAATACCGGCAGTTCAATATCCGAAAGTTCCGGCAGTGCATTGCCTTTTTCCACATCACCCGGATAGCCTTCAGCCGCAACAACAACCCCTAGCATAGCCTCTTCTTTCCACTGTAACTCATATGGCTGCTCGTTCATTAAGCTCATCATAAATTCACCGAAGTCTGAAGCCATACGTGGTAACACAACTTGTGTTTCCGGGTCACCAAAACGTGCATTGAACTCAATTACTTTCGGGCCTTTGGCAGTTAAAATTAAGCCTGCATACAGAATTCCAGTGAATGATACACCTTCTGCATCCATTGCTTTTACAGTTGGCTCTACGATTGTGTCGTACGCAACTTTCACAATGTCCTCAGAAATTTGCGGTACTGGTGAATAAGCACCCATTCCGCCTGTATTTGGTCCTTTATCGCCATCATATGCACGTTTATGATCTTGTGCAATGACCATTGGGTATATTTGCCCTTTATGTACAAAACTCATGAAGCTGAATTCTTCACCATCGAGGAACTCTTCCACAACAACACGGGACGAAGAATCCCCGAAACGCTGGTTGCCGATCATATCTTCCACAGCTTCAATTGCTTCTTGTTCTGTCATCGCGACAATGACACCTTTTCCGGCCGCTAATCCGTCCGCTTTAATTACAATCGGAGCACCTTGCTCTTTAATATAAGCAACCGCTTTATCCGCTTCCGTAAAAGTTTCATGCGCTGCCGTCGGAATGTTATATTTGTTCATAATCTCTTTTGCATAAGACTTCGAACCTTCGATTTTTGCCGCTGCTTTCGTTGGACCGAAAATAACCAAGCCTTGCTCATTGAAGTAGTCAACGATTCCTTCTGCTAATGGCTGCTCTGGCCCTACAAATGTTAAAGCTACATCATTTTCTTTTACAAACTGTGCAAGTGCTGCGAAATCTAGTGCATCAATCGCAACAACTTGTGCATCCTGTTTCATTCCGTCATTTCCTGGTGCTACGAATACCTTTTGTACAGATGGTGCATTATTGAATTGCTTCGCGATCGCATGCTCACGACCACCACTACCGATTACAAGAATGTTCATATTAGCTTCCCCTTTTATAGAAATTTGGATAAAAAAAACGCCCGCCAAATTTTAGGCGAGCGTTTTTCATTAATGGTCGTTTACACTGCGCTACCCGACCAAAAGTAGTGCTGTGCATCTTACAATCAATGATTATTTTATTATTAACAGCGTATCTCCCGGCCAAAGTCGATACAGTTGTTAATAAAATTTGGTTACGATGGGGACCCGGCCAAGAATCGCCCAATCGTCTTATTTATCCCTCTCCCGGCCAGAAAGAAGAATAAATAAATCATTTGCAAACGCTTCTGCTAACATCCGGCCAGAACATTAGCGAAACTTTATTCTATTATAACGTAAATTTAATAATTTCTCTACTGCTAACTTATTAATTAATGTTTAAAGTGACGAACCCCTGTAAACACCATTGCAATACCGTATTTGTTCGCTGCATCGATTGATTCCTGGTCTTTAATTGAGCCGCCTGGTTGAATGATTGCTTTAATACCGGCTTTTGCCGCTGCTTCCACTGTGTCGCCCATTGGGAAGAATGCATCCGAAGCCAATGTCGCGCCCTGTGCTTTATCTCCTGCTTGTTCAAAGGCAATTTTTGCTGCGCCTACACGGTTCATTTGACCAGCGCCAACACCTAATGTCATTTGTTTATCCGTTACAACAATGGCATTTGATTTTACATGCTTCACAACTGCCCAGCCTAGTTTTAACGCTTCCCACTCTTCTTCAGTCGGTTTACGGTCTGTCACAACTTGAATGTTTGCATCTTTAAATCCGAAACGGTCCGGCTCCTGTACAAGTAAACCACCTTCAACAGCAACAACATTGAATTGATCCTGCTTTTCCTGTGCGAAATCGATAGTTAACAGACGGATATTTTTCTTTTGTGTTAAAATCTCTAATGCTTCTGCAGTAAAGCTTGGCGCAATAATGATTTCAAGGAAAATACCCGATAACTTTTCTGCAGTTGCTTTGTCCACTTCTTTATTTAATGCAATGATGCCACCGAAGATCGATGTTGAATCTGCTTCATATGCTTTACTGAATGCTTCTTCGATTGTTTCACCAGTTCCGACACCACATGGGTTCATATGTTTCACGGCAACCGCTGCAGGTAGTTCAAATTCTTTTACGATTTGCAATGCTGCATTTGCATCCTGAATATTGTTGTACGATAATTCTTTGCCGTGTAATTGTGTTGCGTAGGCAATCGAGAAATCTGAACCTAAACGTTTTGCATAGAACGCCGCTTTTTGGTGAGGGTTTTCACCATAGCGTAATGTTTGCTTCAGTTCATATGTTAACGTCATGTTTTCCGGGAACTCTTCGCCAATTGCATTTGATAAATGATTGGAAATATACGAATCATATGCAGCCGTGTGACGGAATACTTTTGCTGCTAAACGACGACGTGTTGTTAATGTCGTTTTTCCATCTGCCTTTAACTCTTCCAATACGGCAGAATAGTCATTTGCATCAACAATTACCGTTACATAATCATGGTTTTTTGCTGCCGAACGTAGCATTGTCGGACCGCCGATATCGATGTTTTCAATTGCATCATCCCAAGATACATCCGGTTTTGAAATCGTTTCGACAAACGGATATAAGTTGACACATACAATTTCGATTGGGCGGATGCCATGTTCGTTCATTTGCGCAACATGGCTTGGCTCATCAAACTTACCTAATAGACCGCCATGGATCATCGGGTTTAATGTTTTTACACGGCCATCCAAAATTTCCGGGAAGTTTGTTACTTCATCTACTGCAGTTACCGGAACATTGTTTTGTTGTAATAAACTTTTTGTTCCTCCAGTAGAAAGTACTTCATAGCCAAGAGCTACTAATTCTTTTGCAAATTCTAAAATACCATTTTTATCTGAAACACTAATAAGTGCACGTTTCGTCACGATTAGGTCCTCCAATTCATTTTTTCGGTGAGCAATGCCCTCACAGGAGCGGCTCATGCGAATTTACTTATTTACTTTAAATAATTGCTGTAATGTCTTCGTGTATAGCGCATGTTCTAATTTATGTATACGCTCTTCAGTCGCTTCACGGTTACCATCTACAACATCAACTGCTCCCTGCGAGATAATCTTTCCTGTATCCATTCCCGCATCTACATAGTGGACCGTTACACCCGTAACTTTTACGCCGTGATTCATCGCCTGACCAATGGCGTCTTTTCCGGGAAATGATGGCAGCAGCGACGGATGAATATTGATAATCCGATGCTCGTAAGCCGATAATAGCGTTTCCCCAACAAGGCGCATATAACCTGCTAAGATGATCCATTCAATCTCTCGTTCTTTTAACAGTTCAACAAGTTTGGTTTCATAAGCTACCTTGTCGGCAAAGGTTTTCGGTGCAAGCTCCATAGCAGGTATACCGAAATTTTGTGCACGTGTCACAACATAAGCACCCGGCTTATCCGTAATGACAAGCTCGATCGTCGCGTTAAGCTCACCGCGACTAATCGCTTCTTGAATTGCCTGAAAGTTACTACCGCTTCCAGAAGCGAATACGGCAATTTTCGTACCCATTACACTAAGCTCCCGTCATGTTCGCCGTTGAAAATAACTCCTTCACCGTTCACAACGCGACCGATTGTGTAAGCTTTTTCACCTTCAGCTTCTACTGCAGCAATCACTTTATCAGCTTCACTCGCTGGAACCGCAATAACAAAGCCGATTCCCATGTTGAATACGTTATATAAATCTTTGTCCGCCAATGCACCTTTTTCTTTTAAAAACTCAAAGATGCGCAGCACTGGCCAAGATCCTAAATCGATTTCTGTTGCCAAACCTTGTGGCATCATACGTGGCAAGTTTTCATAGAAGCCCCCGCCAGTAACGTGTGCACAACCATGTACATCTGCTGCTTTAAGTGCTGCTAAAACTGGCTTTGCATAAAGCTTTGTAGGAACGAGAAGCGCTTCGCCGATAGGACCAAGGTCTTCATAGCCTTCTACTACTGCGTCAACTGCGATTTCATTGTCCGCGAACACAACTTTACGCACTAATGAATAGCCGTTTGAATGTACACCGCTTGAAGCAAGGCCGATTAGAACATCGCCTTCCTCTATTTTCTCGCCTGTAATGATGTCCGTTTTTTCACAAGCACCTACAGCAAAACCAGCTAAGTCGTACTCTTCCTCTTCGTAAAGACCCGGCATTTCAGCTGTTTCTCCGCCGATTAATGCTGCTCCTGACTGCACACAGCCGTCTGCAAC
This sequence comes from Solibacillus sp. GQ1, assembly GCF_059758555.1. NCBI lineage: Bacteria > Bacillati > Bacillota > Bacilli > Caryophanales > Caryophanaceae > Solibacillus > Solibacillus sp. GQ1. The sequence goes on from NZ_JCAXEX010000004.1 coordinate 186,258, forward strand.
ACCTTTAACGATTTGTTCTATTTTTGCCGGCTCGGCCTTTCCTACTGCTACATAGTCAAGGAAGTAAAGCGGTTCAGCACCTTGTGCAACGATATCATTTACACACATCGCAACACAGTCCACGCCGATTGTATCGTGTTTATCAACCATAAATGCAAGCTTCAGTTTCGTCCCAACACCGTCCGTACCTGAAATAAGAACTGGTTCCTTTAAGTTCAGTGCAGACAAATCAAACATGCCTCCAAAGCCGCCAAACGTTCCCATCACACCTAAACGGTTCGTACGCTCGACATGTGATTTCATACGTTTTACTGCTTCATAACCTGCCTCAATATTTACGCCTGCCTGTTCATATGCTTTTGACATAATGTACTTGCTCCTCCTTAATTTCTAACAGTCTTTTTCATGTGGTAAAACTGTGTCCGGGAAAATCTCTGTCGGGTATTTACCAGTAAAGCATGCGACGCAAAGTCCGCCATTTTCATCTTCAAACGGGCGGTTCGTTGCACGGACCATACCTTCCAGCGATAAAAATGTTAGTGTGTCTGCTTCAATTGCTACTCGTATATCTTCCACACTATGGCTTGATGCAATCAGCTCTTCATGTGTCGACGTATCGATTCCGTAATAACAAGGATCCGTCATTGGAGGGGAAGAAATCACAACATGTACTTCTGCCGCCCCTGCTTCTTTCAGCATGCGTACAATGCGTCTCGATGTTGTACCGCGTACAATTGAATCATCTACCATTACAACACGTTTTCCTTTAACAACTTGAACTACCGGTGATAGTTTCATTTTAACACCACGTTCGCGAAGCTCCTGTGTCGGCTGGATAAAAGTACGTCCAACATAGCGGTTTTTAATTAAACCAAGCTCGTATGGAATACCGCTCGCTTCAGAAAATCCGATTGCTGCAGAAATGGACGAATCAGGAACTCCTGTAACGACGTCCGCTTCAATATGGGAACATTCTTTTGCGAGTTCTTTCCCCATGCGTTTACGGGCCATATGGATATTTACTTCATCAATATTTGAATCAGGACGTGCAAGATATACATATTCCATCGCACACATTGTTCGCTTGTCCTTTTCAACATAGCTGTCGACCTCAAGACCATTATTTGAAATGATCAATAACTCGCCAGGTTCCACTTCACGTACGTATTCCGCACCGATTAAATCAAATGCACATGTTTCAGAAGCAACTACATATGAATCACCCAGCTTTCCAAGTGAAAGCGGTCGTAAACCATTTCGGTCCCGAGCCACAATCATTTGGTCATTCGTTAATAAAATAATAGAGAATGCGCCTTTTAATAACGACAATGCTTCTTTCACTTTTGAACGAAATGGTGAGTGTTTTGATTTTTTAATGAGATGTACAACAACCTCTGTATCGGAAGTCGAGTTGAAAATACTGCCAGAGCGCTCTAAAAACTGTTTTAAATGTGTGGCATTCACTAAGTTCCCATTATGGGCAATTGCCAGTGAGCCAGTTGAAGAACGGAATAACAATGGCTGGACATTTTCCAGTCCTTTGCCGCCTGCTGTTGCGTATCGTACATGCGCAATTGCTGCGTGCCCTACTACTTTACGTAATTTATTTTCATTGAACACGTCATTTACGAGACCTTCACCACGTACAGCCTGAAGCTGATTACCGTCGGTTGTGACGATACCAGCTCCTTCCTGTCCACGATGCTGTAATGCGTGTAAACCGTAATAACTTAAGTGGGCCGCATCCTGGTTACCCCAAATGCCAAATACACCACATTCCTCATTTAAGCCTCTGATTTCAGCAAGCATGGAATTGCTCCTTTCCAGGCAGAACGGAATTCCTCCACAGTACCTTCAACAAGTACACCAGTTTCGCCGCTAATTTTAATATTCGCGTCGTCTGTTACTGTACCGATTTTTTGTGCGTCTTTTACGATTGTTTCAAAACCTTCTGCATGTTCAGCTTTCACTGTTAATACAAAGCGTGATTGTGATTCAGCGAACAGAGCCGTTGTTGCAGAACCTGTTAATGCTACGTCCAAACCTAAACCTTTTGCAGCGAAAGTTTTCTCCGCTAATGCAACCGCAACTCCGCCTTCAGAAACATCATGCGCTGACTGAACAAGTCCCGCTTGAATTGCTTCCAAAATAGATTGTTGACGTGCCGCTTCTACTGTTAAGTCGATTGAAGGTGCTTTGCCAGAAATGCCGCCTTCCACTAACTTTTGTAATTCAGAACCACCGAATTCTGTTTTTGTGTCACCGACTACGTACACAACATCACCGGCAGCTTTAACTTCCTGTGTTGTAACATGCGCTAAATCTTTTACTAATCCAACCATACCGATTGTTGGTGTTGGGTAAACCGCTTCGCCTGAACGCTCGTTGTACATTGATACGTTACCGCCAATAACTGGTGCATCTAATGCTAAACAAGCCTCTGCAATACCGTCAGCCGATTTTTGGATTTGCCAGAAGATTTCAGGCTTTTCCGGATTACCGAAGTTTAGGCAGTCTGTAATCGCAAGTGGTTGTCCGCCTGAACATACGATGTTACGCGCTGCTTCAGCAACAGCAATTTTTCCGCCTGTTGTAGGGTCTAGGTAGATATAGCGAGCATTACAGTCTGTCGTCATCGCCAACCCTTTATTTGTACCGCGTACACGTAATACTGCAGCATCCGAACCTGGTGCTACCACCGTATTTGTACGTACTTGGTAGTCATATTGATCATAAACCCATTCTTTTGAAGCGATTGTCGGCGCTTTTAAAAGTGCTGTTAACGTTTCTTTATAATCTGTTACGTTTGGTTCTGTATTTTCCATTGCCTGATATGCTGCAAAGTAAGCTGGTTCAGCATCCGGCATATTGTAAACCGGTGCGTCTTCAGCAAGCGCGTCTGCAGGCACCTCTGCTACCACTTCACCTTTGTGCAGTAAACGAAGCATTTTGTCTTCTGTCACTCTTCCTACTGCTACCGCATCAAGATCATATTTATCGAAAATCGCTTTAATTTCATCTTCACGACCTGCTTTTACAACGATCAGCATGCGCTCTTGAGACTCTGATAACATCATTTCATACGCTGACATGTTTGTTTCACGTTGAGGAACTAAGTCCAAGTTCATCTCTACACCAGTACCAGCTTTAGAGGCCATTTCTGCTGAAGATGAAGTAAGACCTGCAGCACCCATATCTTGAATACCAACTAATGCATCTGATTTTACAACTTCCAGACAAGCTTCAAGAAGTAATTTTTCCATGAACGGATCCCCAACTTGTACTGCCGAACGACTTTCTTCAGTATCTTCTGTCAATTCTTCAGAAGAGAATGTTGCACCGTGAATACCGTCACGACCTGTTTTTGCACCAACGTACATTACAGTATTTCCTACTCCTGCAGCAATACCTTTTTGGATATCCTTATGATCGATTAATCCGACACACATTGCATTTACAAGCGGATTTCCTTCGTAACACGGATCAAAACCAATTTCGCCGCCTACTGTCGGAATACCGATACAGTTTCCGTAACCTGCAATACCAGCAACAACTTCTTCAAATAGATATTTACCGCGCGCTGATTTCAACTCACCAAAACGTAAGGAGTTCAGCATAGCAATTGGACGTGCACCCATTGAGAAAACATCACGGATAATTCCGCCTACACCTGTTGCAGCACCTTGGTATGGTTCAATCGCAGATGGATGGTTATGTGATTCCATTTTGAAAACGACCGCCTGCTCATCACCGATGTCAACAATACCGGCACCTTCACCAGGACCTTGCAGTACTTGAGGACCTTTTGTCGGGAACTTGCGAAGTACCGGCTTCGATTTTTTATAAGAGCAGTGCTCAGACCACATCACCGAGAAAAGACCTGTTTCTGTCCAGTTTGGAATACGACCTAACTTTTCAATTGCCAAGTCAAATTCCGCATCTGACATCCCCATGTCTGCATAGAGACGTTTTTCCTTAATTTGCTCTGGTGTTGGTTCGAAATTAGTTGTTAACATGCTGTTCCCTCCACTGCTTCACAATTGATTTAAATAGTTTAAGACCGTCTGCGCCACCAACGATTTCATTTGCAGCACGCTCTGGATGTGGCATCATGCCGAGTACATTGCCTTCTTTATTGATAATTCCTGCGATATCCGCTAAAGAACCGTTCGGATTTTCACCCTCATATGTAAAGACAATCTGGTTATTGGCTTGTAAAGAGGCTAATGTTTCGTCATCACAGTAGTAGTTACCTTCACCGTGCGCGATCGGAATATTGATTACTTCTCCCTCTTCATATCCGTTTGTAAATAATGTGTTGTTGTTTTCAACTTTCAGCTGTACTGTACGACACATGAATTTCAGGTTTTTATTGCGGATAAGAGCTCCTGGTAACAGCTCTGCTTCCGTTAAAATTTGGAATCCATTACAAACACCTAACACTGGTTTGCCTTGTGCTGCAAACTCTTTTAGAGCCGACATAATGTTTGATTGGTTTGCCATTGCGCCACAACGTAAATAATCTCCATATGAGAAACCGCCAGGCACTAATGCCCCGTCAAATCCGTCTAGACTTGTAGCTGTATGCCAAACATATTCTACTTCTTCACCTAACTCGTCCTTAATCGCATGAAACATGTCGATATCACAGTTAGACCCCGGGAAAACGAGTACTGCAAATTTCATCGTATTATGCCTCCTCAACTTCGTAACGGTACTTTTCAATCACCGTGTTCGTTAATACTTTTTCGCACATTTCTTTCACGATTGTGTTGATATCACGGTCAGTATCTTCGATTGTAACTTCCAAATACTTGCCGATACGTACGTCAGAAACTTCACCATAGCCGATTTTTTGCAATGAGCCTTGAACTGCAGAACCTTGTGGATCCAGGATGCTTTCTTTTAATGTTACATATATTTTAACTTTCTTCATGAGTTAGTTGCCTCCAAGTTTTTGTAATATAATCTCATATACTTCCGTTAGATTGCCTAAATCACGGCGGAATACGTCTTTATCAAGCTTTTGCTTTGTACTAGAGTCCCATAAACGACAAGTGTCAGGAGAAATTTCATCGGCAAGTAAAATATTGCCGCCTTTATCACGACCAAATTCCAGTTTGAAGTCGACTAGCGTTACACCAACAGCAGTAAAAATCGGTAGCAGCACTTCATTCACATGCAGTGCCGCATTATACAGCTGTTCTACTTCCATTGGTGTTGCGATATTCAGCACATCAATATGCTCTGTTGTAATCAGCGGATCACCTAATGCATCATCTTTATAGTAAAATTCGACGATCGGACGCTTTAGTGGAGTACCCTCATCCAAGCCTAGACGTTTTGCCAGGCTGCCTGCAGCAATATTGCGTGTAACAACTTCGATTGGAATAATTTCGACTTTACGTACAAGCTGTTCGTTCGCTGAAAGCCTTTTTACGAAATGTGACTCAATTCCGTTTGCTTGTAACTTTTCGAAAAGTAACGTCGTAATTTGGTTGTTTAAATTTCCCTTTCCAGCAATCTCGGCTTTTTTCTCACCATTAAATGCTGTCGCACTATCTTTGTATTCAACAAAAAGTATTTCAGTATCTTCTGTTGTATATAATCGTTTTGCTTTCCCTTCATATAAAAGCTGGCCTTTATTCATGACGTATTCCTCCTGATTAATTGATTAGTTAGTTAAGACCTAAACGTTCGAAAATCAAATCAACATTCTGAATATGGTAGTTGTAGTCAAAGCAGTCTGCAATTTCTTCCGGTGATAGATGCGCTGTGATTTCTTCACTCGCTTCCACAAGCGGACGGAACTGTGTTTGCTCATCCCAAGCTCGCGCTGTTAATGGCTGAACCGTATCGTACGCCTCCTCACGTGATAATCCTTTGTCGATTAACGCAAGTAAAATACGCTGTGAGTAGATCAGACCAAATGTACGCTCCATATTGCGTTTCATATTGTCAGGGAATACAGTTAAGTTTTTCAAAATATTACCGAAACGATTTAACATATAATTTAATGTAATTGTGGCATCCGGAATAATGACACGTTCAGCTGAAGAATGGGAAATATCACGTTCATGCCATAAAGCTACATTCTCATAAGCTGTCAGCATGTAACCGCGCATCAATCGTGCCATACCTGTCATATTTTCAGAGCCGATTGGGTTTCGCTTATGCGGCATAGCAGAAGAACCTTTTTGCCCTTTCGCAAACCCTTCTTCCACTTCACGTGTTTCAGATTTTTGCAGTCCGCGGATTTCTGTCGCAAACTTTTCAATAGATGTAGCGATTAATGCCAATGTAGAAAAGTATTGTGCATGACGGTCACGCTGTAATGTCTGTGTAGAAATTGGTGCAGCTGCTAATCCAAGATGTTCACATACATAGCTTTCCACACGCGGGTTAATATTGGCATATGTTCCGACAGCACCGCTCATTTTACCTGTTTCAATTACTTTTGCGGCTTCTTCAAAACGTACTAAGTTACGGCGCATTTCTTCAAGCCATAATGCCAGCTTTAAACCAAATGTTGTCGGTTCTGCATGCACACCGTGCGTACGTCCCATCATTACTGTAAATTTATGCTCTTTCGCTTTTTCAGTCAGAATAGCGATGAATTGATGTAAATCTTTCCGTAAAATTTCATTCGCCTGTTTGATTAAATATGATAGTGCTGTATCTACAACGTCCGTTGAAGTTAAACCGTAGTGTACCCATTTCTTTTCATCACCAAGTGCAGGTGTTTCCGAAACAGCTCGTGTAAATGCTACTACATCATGACGTGTTTCCTGCTCAATTTCATAAATACGATTGATATCAAATGATGCATTTGCACGTAATTTTGCTACATCCTCTTTTGGAATTTCACCAATTTCAGCCCAGGCTTCACAAGCTAAAATCTCTACTTCAAGCCATGCTTTAAATTTATTTTCTTCAGTCCAAATTGCACCCATTTCAGGACGTGTATAGCGTTCTATCATAAATCTTCTCCTTTTACTCCGGCCAGATACCAGAGTCTTTAATTTGTTGTAATGCTGTATTTATATCATCTGTCATGATTGTGACATGACCCATTTTTCGATTTACCTTTGCTTCTGATTTCCCGTACAAATGTACTGACCAGTCAGGAAACTTCGAAATTGAATTTGTTAATGGAACGACATGCTGACCAAGTACATTCACCATAATCGATGGCGCCCACAGTTTTGGTTTACGTAGCGGCCACCCGCATACTGCACGAATATGCTGAGTAAACTGTGAAATATTGCATGCCTCAATCGAATAATGGCCTGAGTTATGCGGACGTGGTGCGCATTCGTTAATTACGATACTGCCATCTTCAAGGACGAACATTTCAACTGCCAATGTACCAATCAGTTGTAGTGAATCCGCAATTTTTAGAGCAGCTTCCTCAGCTAATTGTGCTGTAGACTGTTCGATACGTGCCGGCACAATCGTTTCATGTAAAATATGATTTATATGAATGTTTTCTCCGACAGGCAAGCAGTAAGTTTCACCGTCTCCATTGCGTTGAACGATGACTGAAATCTCTTTTGTAAATGGAACAAAGCCCTCTGCAATACACTGTGAATATGCAAATAATTCTTTTGCTAACGGTAAGTCCTCAGCAGATTTCAATAACTGCTGGCCTTTCCCGTCATAACCGCCCCGTGCTGTTTTTACGATACATGGGAAGCCGATTTTTCCGATGTCCTCTTGAAGCTGTTCATATGTAGAAGCGACAATATATGGCGCAACCGGACAGCCTGCATCAACAATCATCTGCTTTTCTGTTACACGATTTTGTGTAATGCGCACAAGCTCTGCACCTTGAGGAACATAGGCCATTTGTGTTAAACGCTTTAAGCCATCGTAATCGATGTTCTCAAACTCATATGTTATGACATCACTTACTTCCGCCAGCTCTTCCAATGCTGCTTCATCATCGTAAGCTGCGACAATTCGTATGTCTGCCACTTGCCCACAAGGCGAATCCATTGTTGGCTCCAGTACTGCGATTTTATAGCCGGCTTCTTTTGCCGCAACTGCCATCATACGACCAAGCTGACCACCGCCGATAATGCCGATTGTTTGTCCAGGGTAAATCATTTTCGTCACGTTAAGTCACCTGTGCTTTCCAAAACTTGAGCTTTTGTCGCTTCACGTCTTGCCTCAAGCTTTGCAGCAAGCTCCTGATCAAACGCTCCTAAAATTTGCGTTGCAAGCAGGCCCGCATTTGTTGCTCCTGCCTTGCCGATTGCTACAGTTGCGACAGGTACACCACCTGGCATTTGGACAATCGATAATAGTGAATCGAGTCCGTTTAGCGCACGTGACTGTACAGGTACCCCTATTACAGGTAATGTCGTTTTTGCTGCTACCATACCTGGTAAATGAGCTGCTCCACCAGCCCCTGCAATAATTACTTGAATACCGCGTCCACGTGCAGCTTCCGCATATTCAAACATTAAATCTGGTGTGCGATGTGCTGAAACGACTTGCTTTTCATAAGGCACTTGCAGCTCGTCCAAAATGTCACAAGCATGCTTCATCGTTTCCCAATCACTTGAACTTCCCATAATAACGCCAATTTTCGGATTCATGAATTTCGCTCCTTTAAACATCTTCTCACTTGTTAAAAATCAATGTAAAAATCCTCAAATAAACTGCTCTCTACGCTCTACGCATGAGAAAGCAATCTACTTGAGGACTGAGCATTAAAAGTATATGTAGATAATTGCATTGCAATCCACATCCTTTATTCATCATACCTGAAGTTGCTTTCCCACATAGTCCGGTATTTACGGTGCCGGGTAGAGACACTAGAGCCATATTCTCTAGCATATATGAGGGATTAAATGTTTTTCCTGTTCACATTTTAACAAGGGTTACGAATAAAATCAACGTAAAAATGCGAACGATATTTTTAAAGCAAAAGATAATGTTCGGTTTTTAATCAAATCGCCGTTAATCTTCTATTAATATACCTTTAAATTGTATTTTTTGACGTAAGTAAACAGGTTCGCCATTTACCTCTTCAAATACAGGTTCTTCTCTTCGTCCAAATGGCATATAGCCATCTTTCTTCATTCTTTCAAGGCATTGCTCGATTGTTTCATTTTCTTCTACTTCATACCATACTTGCTTTTTAGCCAAAAAGGTCATCCTTCCACATGTAAAATATCGCTCTAACTATACCACGATATTTTTAGTACTTTCTAATAGAAAGATTTAATTTTGTGAACGATTTGTCACAACTGGAAAATAAAACGGAGCAATCACAAATTTCCAGTGATTGCTCCAGTTCATTTATTTTATATACTCCATTTGTTCTGTTAACTCCAGTATATCCTCAAATGTTAAGTCAGGATTTTCAATAATTATATTATAGCGTAAGCCCTCTTCATCCCATTGAAGTAATTTGAAAGTCTCCAAATCAATTTTAGATCCTTTTTGTCCGCGTACTTCAATTATCTCTTCATCTTCACCGATGGACTCCATTGGCTTGAAGATTGAAAGAGAAAATTGCTGCTCACCGTTTTTAGAATACGTTAACACAATCTCTCCAGTTTCCGCCATCCCCATATCTTCAATTCCTTCCAATGTGTAACCAAGTGATTCGGAGAAGATTAAAAAGGGGCCTAGCTTCTCGACAGCTTCCTGCTCTGTTAATTGTTCGATTGGCTGAAAAGGCTCAATTTTTACATTAGCATCTTCCGGAATGTCCAGAATAAATATCGAATCATCAATTTTACTGTTCGGTTCAAATTTTGTGAATTCAGAAGTTATTTTCATATCACCACTTACAGATATTGTCTTTAATGTCATCCATGTTTTTTTATCAACCCAAACTTCCATATCTCCAATAAGCGTATTTTGCTTTTTAGCTTTTGCGATTAAATGGTACGTTTCATGACCGGCAATCTTTTCTTCTTCACCAATCGTAATATCATGGGAATTTTTTATTTGTTCTAATGTACGTAATGCCTGCTCTTTTAACGTTGGTCGAACTAAGTTTTCCATGTCTGGACCGAGCTCAAAGATGATTGCTTCATTCATTGTTTTCGAATAGGATGTTATTGTTTTACCGTCGTTAACAGCAATTGATTCCTCTCCTGTGGAGTCAACCATCTCTACACGAGTCTTTCCGTTTTTCTCCCATTGCTTTGAAAGTATTTCGGTCCCGTCATCCATTGTCATTTTATATTCTCCATAAAAAGAATCAAGCTCAGACGTTTCCTGCATCGCCTGATCTAATATTTCCTGGGGTGAATAACTTTCTTCATTGCTGCATGCTGCCAAAGATAGCGTTAAAACTACTGCTGCTGAATAAATCAATTTTTTCATTTTATCCATTCCTCTCTTCTTCAATTGATGGTATCCATATGACAATCGCTAACTGATTTTGCTGTGCTCTAGCTGTAATTGTTCCATCATGCTTAGCTATAATTTGCTTTGCAATACTTAAACCGAGACCAGCCCCCCGCTCACCTATATGGCTTCGGGAATCATCAATCTGATACAGCGGTTCAAACATTTGTTTACACTCCTGTTCCGTTATCGCTGCACCGCTGTTTTGTACGACAATATAAACACCTTTTTCCGTAAAGCTTTCTGCTAATTTCCCTATACTCCACGAAGGCATATTTGATTTTTCAAATGCGGATACATAAATCGTTCCTCCAGGATTTGTATACGTCCATGCATTCGCGACAACATTATCGACAACGCGCATCAGTTGCTTCGGATTTACGAAATAACTTCCTTCCACTTTGACTTTCGTTTTTGCCTCAAACCCTTTTTCTCTACTAATCTGTTCATAGTCACCTAAAAGCATATCAAAAAACTCTTCACCATCGACTTTTACAAGTTCCAGTTCATATGTTGGGGATTGCAATAATGTCAACATCATTAAATCATCAAGCAACTGCTTCATATAGTCTGATTTGGACTGAATGATCTGCAAATATTCCTGATGATCCTTTTCAGAATGGTTCCCGTACCGTAAGCTTTCTGCATATGCTTGAATTGATGTTAGAGGCGTTTTCAAGTCATGAGACAGACTTGCAATCATAAATTCCTTTTGTTGCTGCTCCGATGCAAGCTTTTTTCGAGTCGCCGTAATTTCCTGCTGCATTAGCTGAAAGCTCTCGGTTAATTCCCCGATTTCATCCTTTGTTACAAGTAGCGGATTTGTTGCTTCATCCTTGGCGAAAGCACGCATTTGCTCCATTAGTCGTTTTGCCGGCTTATTGAGGCGTCTGTTTAGCAAATAGACAACCGACCCGTATATGAGCAGCATTATTGCAATTAAACTAATTATGACAAATAGGGATTTGGTATTTACTTGTTCCAGCCATTCTGAACGAACGAGCGCAATTTTGTATATACCCTTTATTTCTCCATCTTCATAAACAGGTTCTTTATAAACAAATGTCTTATAGTTTTGTTCAAATTCATACAGATTTTTATAAACCGTTCTTTTCGAATCAAAGCTGCTGAAAGTGTTAATAAAATTTGAAGAATAATAAATCTTTCCATTCGGACTGTACAGCGTAATCATCAACTGATCGGATGTCAGTTTCTCGATTTCCTTGTAATTCGCATTAATATTGTAAAGCGATGGATGATCCAATTGATCTTTTAAATCTGTAACTAATGCCCACTTTTCAAAATACTCATCAACATTTTTATCTTGGTAATATGCGTTAATCTTTACGTAAAGACCATACAATGCAAGTAACGGCAATATCATGACAAGCAAATACGTAAGTAGAAGCCATGATTTAATCTTCATACTTGTTCACCTATAAAGCGGTAGCCCTTTCCCCATACAGTTTGTATATAGTTAGGTGATTTTACAGGATCATGCAGCTTCTCACGTAATGCTTTAATATGGACCGTTACCGTATGTGTCTGGTCCAGCTCAACTTGGTGCCAAACAAGTGTATACAACGCTTCCTTTGTAAATAACTCGAATGGATTTTGTGCCAATACTTTCAGTAACGCAAATTCTTTTTGCGTCAAGTTAATTTCAGCATCTTCGATATAAACACGTTCTTTTACCCAATCGATTTTTAACCCATGTACATATGAAAACATATCTTCTGCTGCAAAGACTTTATTATATCGCTGCCATCGACGTAATTGAGACCGAACACGCGCTTTTAACTCTTCTAAAGAAAATGGCTTTGCCAAATAATCATCGGCATCTTGTAATCCTGTGACTTTATCCGTTTCATTGCTTTTTGCACTGATCATAATAATTGGGACATCACTTTGCATTCGAATATGTTCAATCATTGATAACCCATCCATTTCAGGCATCATCCAATCAACAAGTATTAAATCATAGTTTCCGGCAGAGAAATCTTCTAATCCTTCAATTCCTGTCGTTGCCCATGTTACTGCATAACCTTCCTTTATTAATGTGTCTTTAATAATTCGCGCAATTTCGCGGTCATCTTCCACTAAAAGAATTTGTTGTGCCATCATGTACGCCTCCTACAATCACTATAACAAGTAATTTTTCCGATAATTGTAACTTTATAAATCCTTTATATTTTATCTTACTTTGTATTGTCTGTTTAAAGATAGCCAAAGTTACCTTTCACAGTAAAGACGACCTTTCTAAAATGGGTTTTTATGTTAATATCAACTATATAATTTGTTAAAAGAGGTGTCGTAAAGAAATGGAAATTTTTTTTGAAAAGATGAACAGCAAGATGGCCACTGCAATTCTCGACTGGAATTATGAAGAGCCTTACGACTTTTATAATAATGAACAAACAGTGGAAGCTATGGAGGAATTACTGGATGGATCCTACTATGTAATTATTAATAAAAATAAAGAGGTAATTGGTTTTTTTTGTACCGGGAAGAGTGCTCGAGTACCTAGCGGAAATAAGTTTGATGTTTATAAGGAAGATTTAATTGATATGGGAGTCGGGATGCACCCCAATCTGGTGGGTCTAGGCAAGGGGTTCGAGTTTTGTACGTATATTATGAAATTCATTGAAGAAAGTTATCCAAGTAAATCGTTAAGATTAACCGTAGCAACGTTTAATGAAAGAGCCATTCATTTATATAAAAAGCTTGGTTTTGTTAAAGAAAATGAATTCAGCAATGACGTCACAAAATTCATGACCATGGTCAGAATATAATCGATTATAATGTATCTATTTAT
>NZ_JCAXEX010000005.1:0-169445 GCF_059758555.1 Solibacillus sp. GQ1
TGTGTTTCGTTTGTCGCTTCATCTCTTGGCGACCTACTTATAGTATCACCCCCTTGTTATATCCGTCAACACTTTTTCATAAGTTTTTTATATAATCTTGTTTAAAACTAATTGAAAGTGGGTAGTAAAGCATGTACAAAACGTTGGTATCACTGGTTTTATGCTTATTTTTAGTTTTTATTTATTTTGATGATAAAAATAGTATTTCCCCTGTATTTCAATTAACAGAAGCCCCTGCAGTCATCACAAAAGGTCAGTTTGGGCAAAGTTTAATCATTGAGTTAAGTTATTCCCATAAAGGTTTTGAGGACTGGGTTACAAATCTTCGTGAACCATATCCGCTAATCTTGGCTGATAGTGACTGGTTGTTACGAAGTCCCGAATTGGTAAAGATGCTGAGGGAAAAAAATATTCGTGTCGGATTGCTTGGTTCTAATAGTGATCAATACGAAGATAAGAATCTATTAAAAAAAGAAATTGCAATCTATGAGAAAACGTTTTACAAAAAACCACTTTGGTTTGCGACCGCCGATTATAAAGTCGATACTTCCATGCAAACTGCTTTGCATGAGCTGGGAATCAACATCGTTGCTCCGACTTATACGTTTCCTATAGAAGAAAGCAAAATTCCTGAAGGTTCATTTGTAAGTATTCCTCTCCATCGAGACAAGGAAGTTTCTTTTGAAGATATTAATAAATTTATAAAAGCGCATAATTTCCTATCTATTGAACAAAATATATTTGGCTATGAAATTTCTACAAAGCGTTATCCTTAAGTTTGAGGAATCTACTATATAACTAAAAAAGGGCTGACACGAAATTTTTCATTTCTGTGATCGCCCTTTTTTTATGCTTTTACAGTTTTAGTTGTTTCTTTTCGCGCTTTGCGACGCTCTTCCAATCGTTTTCGATCTTCTTCTGATTGTGCATTGTATTTTGGCAGCATTAAAATTTGGTACGCATTAACGGCTACTAATGGGAATAATAATAGTGCGACATATACATCAATATTATCTTGTCTTCCCATTAAAGCAATGATCCATTCCAATGATGTAATAACAATCATGAAAAACAATGTTGAGATCAACACATGCGGTTTTTGTGTCATTTTAATTTTTTTAATTGCTGTCCATATAGCCGTACCGACTAATACTGCAAGCAAGAAGCCATAAAAAACCCAATCTCCAGCCGCATTTGCTCCTGGTGCAAAACGGAAAACAATAATATCCACTAACACGGTAATTATTAATAAGATTTGAATCCAATTCCAAAGTGTTAACGTTCTAAATATATTGACCCCGACTTGATGTAATGTTAAATAAGCGAAAAAGCCTGCTTGTGCCATTACACTCATCGTCATCCCTAATACGATATTCCAAACTAATGCAGCAAGAAATTCTGAGATTTCCCCATTCGCTAAGTATGGCTGGTAAAAGTCCCAACGAATAATTAACGAGGCAACTGCATTAACTAAACCACCGATTACTAATGCCCAAAAAGCAAACTTCACCCAGTTTCGTATCGTCACGAACAAATTCCCCCATTTTTTAATATATCTTGTATATTTTATCAATTTGATTTGAAAAAAGCGACCTCTCTTAAAAGATGTTACATATAATCAGTAAAATTGTGAACAATAAGCGAAAGCGCATAAATGAAGAAAGGACGTGAGAAAAGTGAAACGTTTAATCATATTAGCCTTTTCCCTCATTCTCCTTGCCGGTTGTAATGATGCCAAATCGACGACATTATCTTATGATGAAGTAAAGAAAATTATGGTCGATGCCATTCAGACAGAGGATGGGAAAAAAGCAATTCGCCAAATGTTTGAAGATAAGAATTTTCGGGAGTTGCTTATTTTAAATACCGAAGAAGTTAAAAAAGCGACTGAAGAGACAATGTTATCAAAAGATGCAATGGATTTTTGGATTAAAACATTCGAAGACCCGAAATTTAAAGAAACATTCGCAAAAAGTATGCAGGATCAGCAGGAAGATTTAATGAAAAACCTACTGAATGACGCGAGTTACCAAGAATCTCTTACGTCTTTCTTCGGTCAGCCGGATATGCAAAAGCAGCTTGAAAACATTATGAAAGGTGCTGTTATGCGAAAAGAGCTGGAGAAAATCGTAATGGAAACAATCGAAAATCCGCTTATGCAGACAAAATGGCAGGAGCTCATTAAGAAAAGCGGTGAAGCTTCATCCGAGAAGGATTCTGGTTCGGGGTCTGAATCCGGATCTGGCTCAGGGAAGGATAGCGGCGGCGGTAAAGACAGCGGTGGAGGCTCATAAAAAAACAACCAGTCGTCTCATTGGGACAACTGGTTGTTTTTTTGTTATTTATTTAATTCTGAAATAATTTCTTCAGCAATTTGTAAATAGATTTTACCTGTTGGATGCGATTCTGCATATACAGAAGGTGCGAAGTCTTCCTCTGTCCAATCTGGTTGTCCTAACGGAATTTGACCAAGTAATTTTGTGCGCAGTTCATCAGCTAGCTTCGGACCGCCGCCTTGACCAAATACAAATTCTTTTTCGCCTGATTTGCTTTCATACCAAGCCATATTCTCAATAACACCTAGGATTTCATGATTTGTTTGTAATGCCATCGCACCTGCACGGGCTGCTACGAAAGCGGCTGTCGGGTGAGGTGTTGTCACAACAATCTCTTTTGAAGACGGCAGCATTTGGTGAATATCAAGAGCTACGTCTCCTGTTCCTGGTGGTAAATCTAATAGTAAATAGTCTAAATCGCCCCAATCTACATCGCGGAAGAACTGGTCCAATACTTTCCCAAGCATCGGTCCGCGCCATACGATTGGTGCATTGTTTTCAACGAAGAATCCCATAGAGATAACTTTTACACCAAGACGCTCCACCGGATAAATACGGTCATCCTTTACGACCGGCATTTCTGTTACACCCATCATGTCCGGTACAGAGAAACCATAAATATCAGCATCGATTAAACCTACTTTTTTGCCTAGGCGTGCTAGTGCAACTGCCATATTTACAGATACCGTCGATTTCCCTACTCCGCCTTTACCTGATGCAATTGAAATAAATTGTACGCTTGATAAAGGTGATAAAATATCTTGTGCTTCTGCTTCGGTCGCTTGTCCACGGAATGATTGCAGTACTTCTGCCGGTAGCTCTTCAAAACGAATCCCAACGGAAGCCGCGCCATTTTCTTTTAACACTTCAACAATTTTCATTTGAAGTGTCATTTGTTCAGGCGTATTAGTTTTTGCAATTGCAATACGAACACTTACGTGCGCTTTTTCTGCTTTAATCGAAACGTTTGTTACACCTTTTGTTTCTGCTAGTGATTTATGTAAAAACGGATCTTGTAGTTCTCCTAATAGTTCTCGGACTTGTTCCTCATTTAACATATCAAACACTCCCCTGAATGAAATTACAATTGTTAGTATATCATAATCGATTCGTATTGTTATTACATGTTGCCTACTCGTATTTTACATGAATATAATTTTCAATGCCGCGCGCAATCGCAAATGCCATTTTTTCCTGATAGCTGTCATTTGCCAGTAAATCACGCTCTTCCTCATTGCTTAAGAAACCTGTTTCTACCAATACAGCCGGTTTTTCGATTTTCTTTAATAAATAAACATTTTTAATTGCCAGAGCTTCGCGTTCAGTATTTTCCATCGTCTCTCGAATTGATTGCTGAACAGCCTGTGCGAGTGCCTGGCTTTTCTCGTGTCCAGTGTGATGGTAAAACACTTGCGCGCCTCTCCACTTGCTATTTGGGATTGCATTTGCATGAATCGTAATGAATAGATCCGGTTCCTGTGATTCTACTAACGTTTCACGTAAAAAAATGTCCTGTTTTTTACGCTCACGAAGTGTAGGAAATGTCTCACTTGGTGCATGTTCACTTAATACATCCCCATCTGTTGAACGTGTTAATACTACTTCTGCCCCTAAACGTGTCAATTGACGAGCTACTTTTTTTGTAATTGCCAGTGTCACATCTTTTTCGATTACCTCTCCATTTGAAGCACCACCATCAACTCCTCCATGACCAGCATCTAATACAATCTTTACCCCACCTAATGGCTCGGGTAAAAAAAATCGCCGGTCGGATGCGTTCGTTTCATATACAACGACAAGCATCGAACAAAAAATTACGAATATGAGTGCAAGCCAACGTTTCAAAAAAAACACCGTCCTTTTTGCCTACTATACGCAAAAGGACGGTGGAATATTCACCTCATCATTGAGACAAAAGCTGACGTTGTAATGTTGCATAAAAACCTTGTTTATTCATTAAAGAATGATGATTTCCTTGTTCTAAAATCCGGCCATCTTTAATGACAAGAATCTGGTCTGCATTTTCAATCGTTTTAAGACGGTGTGCAATGACAAAACTCGTACGCCCTTCCATCAAGTTGTTCAAGCCTTTTTGAATATGCACTTCTGTCATCGTATCAACACTTGAAGTTGCTTCATCCAAAATTAAGATGTCGGGATCTTCTAGAATGGCACGGGCAATCGCTATAAGCTGACGCTGCCCCTGACTTAAATTTAAGCCCCCGCTTGTCAGCACAGTATCGTACTGTTCAGGCAAATACTTTATAAAATTATGTGCATATGCAATTTTTGCCGCTTGTTCAACTTCATCATCCGTTGCATGGAGCTTACCGAAACGAATATTCTCACGTACTGTTCCTGAAAACAAGTACGTATCCTGCAGTACGACTCCGACATGATCCCGAACATTCGTCATCTTGTAATGTTCAATTGGTTCGCCGTCCAATAAAATCCGGCCGCCTGTCGCATCATAAAATCGGGTTAATAGCTGAATGATTGTCGTCTTCCCTGAACCAGTCGGACCAACAATGGCAATTGTCTCTCCCGTTTTTGCTTCAAAATCAATTCCGTGTAATACAGTCTTGCCCGTTTCATAAGCAAACTGAACGTTTTCGAACTTTACATCACCACTATACTGTTCTTTCTCTTTTGCATTTTCAATATCCGCTACTTCTTTTGCTTCATCCAGCACTTCAAAAACACGTTCGGAACCCGCAATAGCCGATTGGAATGTATTGAGCAAGTTCGATAGCTGATTGATCGGTCGGAAAAACTGACGGGTATACGTAACAAATGATGCAATTACACCGATTGTAAGTCCGCTTGTTATAGCCATGATTGCACCAACACCTATTACAAGACTTAAACCTAAGTTGTTCATAAAGTTATTGATTGGACCCATGAAACCAGAAATAATATCGGCTCGCATTGCTGAACCGCGCAATCGCTCATTGGCTTCTTTAAACTCCGCGAGCGTTGTATTTTCCTGACCGAAAAGTGTGATAATATCCGCGTTCGAAATGGTTTCTTCAATATAACCATTCAAATTACCCAAATCCCGTTGACGCGCCTTATAGTTTACGCTGCTTCGCTTAATAATCTGCTTTGTCGCATATACGATGAGCGGGATAATGATGAGCGTTACTAGCGCTAATCGCCAATCTAAATAAAAGAGTGCAAAGGCCGTTCCGATTATCGTTAAAAAACTTGAAACAATTTGTATAACACTTTGTGACAATGCCGCATTTAAATTTTCGATATCATTTGTCATCCGGCTCATTAAATCGCCTTGCTGCTTTTTATCGTAAAAGGCGAGCGGCAATGACTGATACTGCTCAAACAGCTGTTGTCGCAACCGGCGAATTGTCTTCTGTGAAACACGTATCATGACAAAGGTTTGAAGCCAAGTGAGTACAGACGACGCGATATAGACACCGGCTAAAATAAGTGCCATCCGAATCGCCCCTGGAACATCAAGCTTCACAATATAATCATCGATTATTTTCCCGATTAAAAATGGGCCGACTAAGCTTAACAATGTACTAATAATAACGAAAATAACAACACTAATCAGTTCTACCTTTTGCACGCGTAAATAGCTCCAAATACGAAGCAATGTTTCTTTTTGATTTTTTGGCTTCACAACCGGACCTGTAAAGCGCCCCCCTGGATGTCTCATTGGTACAGGCGGTTCCCCTTGTTGTTTATTCACTTAAGGTCACCCCTTTTTCTGCCTGTGTTTTTGCCATTTCTTGATACAATATACTTTCCTGCAATAGTTGCTCATGTGTTCCTTGTGCAGCAATTTTCCCGTCGTCCATTACAAGTATTTGATTGGCATGACGAATGGAAGAGATTTTGGACGAAACAATTACTTTTGTGGCATCACTGAACTGTTCTTCAATCGCACGTTGAATTGTTTTTTCAGAAATACTGTCAACCGCACTTGTCACATCATCTAAAATTAAAATACTCGGTTTCCGGATAAAGGATCTCGCCATTGCCAAACGCTGCTTTTGCCCACCGGACAAGTTTGTCGCCCCTTGTGTGAGCAAATGTTCTGTCCCTGCATCCAGTTTGTCGATAAATTCCTTCGCGTTTGCTGATTGCAATGCCTGTAAAATTTCCTCTGACGTTGCATCGGATTTTCCGTAGCGTAAGTTGTCGGCAATCTTTTTCGAAAACAATGTCGCTTTTTGTGGCGCAAAACCGATCGACTGGCGTAAATGTTCCAATGAATAGTTCTCGATCGGTAACCCGTCAATTTTTACGACACCACTGTCAGGATCAAACAGGCGGGGAATCATTTTAACTAATGTCGATTTCCCGCTACCTGTCATTCCGATAATGCCGACCGTTTCTCCCGCATTCGCGTGGAAGCTAATGTTTTTCAATACCGATTCTGTTTCTTTTAAATAGGAGAAGTTTACATTTTCGAAACTAATACTTCCCTGAATTTCTTTCGTCTCTGGTTCAGATGGACTTGTTAAGTCTGTTTTCTCTTCCAGCACTTCTACGATTCGCCCCGCGCTTGGTATCGCACGTGCCAGCTGTACAAGTACCATTGAAGAACTCATCAGCCCTTGCATGACCATCATTAAATAGTTGATAAAGGCAAGAATAACCCCCACTTGTAAGGTATTGTTATCTACTTTGATCGCACCCATCCAAAGTGCTGCTACAATACCTAAATTCACGACAAACATCGTAAGCGGCCCAAGTACGCCTATAATTTGATCGGCTGCCATACTGCGCTTCATCAGCTGTGTGTTTACTCCGGTAAACTGCTCAATTTGATGATTTTTCCGGTTGTAAGCCTTAATGACCCGAATACCTGCCAAGTTTTCCTGGACTTTCGTGTTTACAACATCGACAACCTTTTGCACTTTATGAAAAAGCTTGCCGGATAGTGCTGTAAAATAGTACATGCAAAATGCCAAAATCGGCACAACGATCAACAAAATCGGAAATAACTCGCGCGCTGTAATAAAGACAATGACAATGGCCCCGATAAACATCATTGGTCCACGGACAAATATTTTTAATAACATCGTTAGTGCACGCTGAAGCATTTCCATATCACTTGTTAAATTCGTAACAAGCTTTCCGAGCGTAAATTTATCTTTACTGCTATTTGAAAAATACGTAATCGTTTCATATAAATCATGACGTAGATCGGTTGAAAAGTTAACGGCCGTCCGTGATGCATAAATCGAACACCCTATCCCGCCAATTAAGCCGATTACGGATGTCGCTATCATTAGCCCAAACATTTTCACAATATATGACGTATCATTTTGAGCAATCCCCTCATCGATAATATGCTGTAATATTGTAGGCTGCAGTAAATCCATGCTTACCTCAATAACCATCATTACGGGAGCGATGATCGCAAATAGTATATATGGCTTAATATATTTTGAGAGTTTCCATACTGCCTGCATTAAACAAGTTCACTTCCTTATATTGTGAAAAATTATTCCTCTTCTGTTGCCTGTGTTTCTTCCAATAATTCATTCAACTGAAACAAGCCTACAAAATCATTCATAATTGCTTCGGTCGCTTTCAGTTCTCCAGCAATTACAGGATGAATCGATTGCAACTCGGCAGACTCCAGCTGTTGTTTCAATGTTGAACGTTTCGTTTCGAGTTGACGGTAAAACTCCAGCGCACGCCCGCGCCTGAAAGTTTGGGCACCCTTTGAACGGCGATTACCATGCTCTCCTTCTCCTCGAGGTCTCCCTCTACCTTCTGATCTCACATTTTTCACCCACCCTTTTTGAATACTATTGTATACTAATGTATACAAAAATACTACTGTGGACAAAGTATTTAGGAGAAGTACTTTTCTCAAACCCTTTTATTTTGTTTGTCCATTAATTATCGTTACTATGAAAAAAAGCAGTTTTATTAAAGGGGTACATAAAATGAAAAATGTGACGAGCGATATTATACAATTTAGAGGATCGCATTATGAGTTTGGTATATATCAGGGAGAGCTTTTAAAGAATTCTCCTCTGCTTTCTAATAGAGAAGAACTTTATAAAAAATTGGATCATAGATTTTCTATAGATAAATCATATGTTAAACAACTTTTAGCACGTTTCGGTCCAGGAATTGAAGAGGAAATTGAAGGCCTCGCTTATACACTTGGTTATAAGGAAGAACAGGCTTTACTTCATTATGGTGGATATTATGCCGCACACAAAAAAAGCGGATGTTCTATTACGACAAGTCCTTCTTATATGATCCGCAACTATGACAATGACCCCGAAAGCTATGATGGACGTTTTGTGTTATATGAACCAACTGACGGTGGCTACGCGACACTCGGACCTTCCATGCAAATTACAGGGCGCATGGATGGAATGAATGAAAAAGGACTCGTTGTTGGTTATAACTTTGTAAATACGAAAAACAGTGCGGATGGCTTTGTATGCAATATGATCGGGCGTCTTTTACTGGAGCGTTGCGCAACTGTTGAAGAGGGAATTTCATTACTAAAAAATATTCCCCATAAGCATTCATTTAATTATGTATTACTGGATGCGGAGCAAACGATGGTGGCAGTAGAAGCATCTCCACGCAATGTAGCCGTACGGGACGCAACTGCCTGCACGAATCACTTTAAAGTCCTGACAGACGAAAATCGGTATCGAACGGAGGATTCCTTATCGCGTGAACACATTATTTCGAATGCCCAGGCAAATCCGCTTACTTTTGAAAGTGCGTTTAAATTAATGAATGGTATCGAAAATGGTGTCTTTGCGACAAAATACGGAGCATGGGATGGTACACTTCATACGGTTGGCTATGTACCAGCTGAAGGTAAATGTATTTTTGCTTTAGGTGGGGATGCGTTGCCTGTAGTGTTTGATTTTAAAGCGTGGCTAAGTGGAACTCACCTGCCTCTCTCAAAAATTAAAGGCAAACTTCATGCAACAAACGGCTTTGCAAATGAATAATGAAAAAACCCTTTCTCGGAAAAATTCCAAGAAAGGGTTTTGTAATTTCGCAAAATAGTAATCGTAAAGATTAACGTTTTGAGAACTGAGGTGCACGACGAGCGCCGCGTAGACCTGGTTTTTTACGCTCTTTCATACGTGAATCACGAGTTAATAGACCCGCTGATTTTAAAGCTGGGCGGAAGTCTGGATCAACTTGTAATAATGCACGTGCGATACCGTGACGGATTGCTCCAGCTTGACCTGTGAATCCACCACCGTTTACGTTAACGTGAACGTCATATGAACCTTTAGTTTCTGTAGCTACTAATGGTTGGTTGATAATTAAGTGTAAAGTTTCGTATGGTAGGTAATCTGAAACATCACGGTTGTTGATTACTACTTTACCTTCGCCTGGTACTAAACGTACGCGAGCAGTTGAGCTTTTACGGCGACCTGTGCCGATGTATTGTACTTGTGCCAAAGTTATTTCCTCCTATTATAGTTTATTGATTAACCACGTAACTCGTAAGCTTCTGGTTTTTGTGCAGCATGTGGGTGTTCAGAACCAGTGTAAACGTTCAATTTAGAGAACATTTGACGACCTAAAGAGTTCTTTGGAAGCATACCTTTAATTGCTAACTCAAGCATTTGAGTTGGGTATTTTTCCTTCATTTCACCAGCTGTACGTTGTTTTAAACCACCAGAGAATTGAGTGTGACGGTAGTAAATTTTCTTTTGTAATTTGTTACCTGTTAACTCAATTTTATCAGCGTTGATGATGATCACATGATCTCCTGTATCAACGTTTGGTGTGAAAGTTGGTTTATGTTTACCGCGTAAGATAGAAGCTACTTCAGAAGCTAAACGACCTAACGTTTGGCCTTCTGCGTCAACTACTAACCATTTACGTTCTACTTCTTGACCTTTAGCCATGAAAGTTGTGCGCATGTTTGTATCCTCCTAATCGATATGAATTACCGTTATTTTTCATTATATACACTTTATAAGTTTCGGGGCTTATTATTGTGGTGGTAATGAAAATACCATACATCATCATATACTGGATCGCGTTTAAAGTCAAGATATTTAATTGAACACCAGGAGAGGTTGTTAACCCTTTTCACAAGCCTATTTCTCTAGGATTTTGAAGTGAAAAGAGAAACTTTCCCAAAAAAATTTTATTAATCTTGATAAAAAACTTGTTCTAAATATAGACCATGTGCTGGTGCTGTTTTACCTGCTTGTGCACGGTCCATCGAAGCAATCGTTTTTTCCAGTGATGATGCTTCTCTTCGACCGATGCCTACTTCCCACAATGTCCCTGCAATAATCCGTACCATATTATATAAAAAGCCGTTGCCGCTGATAGTCATATGCAATTCTTCCCCCTGCCAGGAAAGCTCCAGTGCTTCAACCGTACGCACTTTATCTACAACACTCGTATTTGCCGCGCAAAAGCAGCTGAAGTCATGTGTCCCGACAATTGCTTGTGCTGCTTCACGCATTGCCTCTACATTCGGCTTCACTCCACCTGTCTCGACTGTATAATGCCTTCTAAACGGGCTTTGAACAGCGCTGCAATCCCAAATATACCGATAACGCTTGCCTGATACATCATAGCGGGCATGAAAGTCTTCCCTTACTTGCTCCATATGAAGTACACGAATATCACGCGGCAATTGGACATTTAATGCTTTTTGAAATTTTTCAGGTGGGATTGCAAGAGCGGTATCAAAATGTATAACCTGTCCAGTTGCATGAACCCGCGCATCTGTACGGCCGCTTGCTGTAATTTTAACGTGTGTCCCTTTATGCATTGTTGTTAATACTTTTTCGATTTCAAGCTGTACTGTACGCTCACCCGGCTGTACTTGATAGCCGGCAAAACCAGTACCGTCATAGCTAATCGTTGCTTTTAATCTCACCATATCTTTACTCCTCTAACTGCGCAGCATCCATAACAGGAAGCCCAATAATACAAGTACGACCAAAATAGCCGTATCTCTTCCCATCCATTTTAACTGACGGTATTTCGTGCGTCCTTCACCCCCGCGGTAGCCTCGCACTTCCATCGCAGTAGCTAAATCTTCCGCACGTTTAAATGCACTGACAAAGAGCGGTACTAACAATGGTACGACCGCCTTTAAACGATCTTTTATTGGTCCTGCACTTAAATCCGAACCACGGGCCATCTGCGCTTTCATAATCTTATCCGTCTCATCCATTAATGTTGGAATGAAACGTAAAGAAATCGACATCATTAATGCAAGCTCGTGAACAGGCAGCTTTAACTTTTTAAACGGATTGAGCAGTACTTCCAGACCGTCCGTAATTGATATAGGGGAAGTAGTTAACGTTAAGATCGATGTCATAAATACAAGCATTAAAAAGCGCATTGATATGAACATCCCTTGTCGTAAACCTTCTTCGTATATTTTCATAAAGCCAAGATCAACTAATACAGGTCCTTCCCTCGTCATAAACAAATGCAAAATCAAAGTGAAAAGCATTAAAAATATGACGGGTTTTAAACCGTTGATTAAGAAATAAAGGCGGATTCTCGATAGTAAAATAACGAGTAATGTAAACGCCAAAAGCAGCGCATAGGTCACTACATTATTAGCAAAAAAGACTACGATAATAAATGCAAAAACAAAAAGCAGCTTTGAACGCGGATCAAGCTTATGCACAAATGAATTACCGGGTATATAGCGCCCAAAAATCATTTTTTCCATCATTGCTGTTCACGCCCCTTTGGAATTGCCTGTCCAATTTCTACGGCAAACTCTTCTTCAGTTAAGCATACTTTCGCTAACGGTTTCCCCATCATCTTCTCGATCTGATGCTGAAAGCGAACAATACGTGGCGGCTCCAGACGGAATTGGGCAAGCGTTTGATGATCGCTGAAAATAGTACGCGGATCTCCAGTTAACACACAGCGTCCCTCATGCATAATAGCAACCGCATCTGCATAGCGTGCTGCATCTTCCATACTATGTGTAACAAGGATCGTAGTTAAACCGCGCTCTTTATGTAGCTTATAAAATAAGTCCATAATTTCCTTTTGGCCACGTGGATCAAGACCCGCTGTTGGCTCATCTAAAACGATCACTTCAGGATCCATTGCCAATACCCCAGCAATGGCAACACGGCGCATTTGACCACCAGATAGGTCAAATGGGGACTTGTCCAATATTTCTTCCGGCAACCCTACTAATGGGATTAGCTCACGCGCCCGTTTTTCCGCTTCTTCTTCAGACACCCCAAAATTCATCGGACCAAACATAATATCCTTTAATACGGTCTCCTCAAAAAGCTGGTGCTCAGGAAACTGAAATACGATGCCTACCTTTTGACGTACTGCTTTTAAGTCCTTTGCCTTTTTTCCGGCTTCAATCATTCGGTCTCCGATTTTTACGGTACCGCTCGAAGGTTTTAATAAACCGTTGAAGTGAAGGAGGATTGTGGATTTTCCTGAACCGGTATGTCCGATAATCGCCTGAAAAGTTCCACTTTTAATTGTTAAGTCAACCTCATGTAAAGCTTGTTTTTCAAATGGAGTGCCTTTTGCATAGGCATAGCTTACTTGTTGAAGTTGGATGTCCATAAGTCATTCACCAGCTCTTCTTCTGTCATATGTTGTCCTACAAGATGTACACCTTGTGCTTGCAGCAGCTTCGTCATTTTCATCGCAAATGGCATATCCAAACCAAACTGTACGAGATCATTACCCAATGCAAAGATCTCTTCAGGCGTTCCTTCTGCGTATTTTTTACCGGCATTCATAAAAATAATACGGTCTGCCAGTAAAGCTTCTTCAAGGTCATGTGTTATCGCCAGTACTGTAAGACCAATTTCTTTACGTAGTGCTTCCACGATTGTTAACACTTCTTCACGGCCTTGAGGATCCAGCATAGATGTTGCTTCATCCAATATTAATATTTGCGGATGCATTGCCAATGCCCCAGCAATAGCAACACGCTGTTTCTGTCCGCCTGATAAATGATGAGGCTCGTGGTTGATAAAGTCTTCCATCTTCACTTGTCTGAGTGCATTATGGACACGTTTAACCATCTCTTCATGCGGCACACCATTGTTTTCAAGCGAGAAGGCAACATCATCCTGCACAGTAGCCCCTACAAACTGATTATCAGGATTTTGAAAGACAATACCTATCTGCGAACGAATATCCCATATATTCTCTTCAGTGAGGATCTCACGTTTAATACGGACTTCCCCTTGCTGTGGCATTAGTAATCCACTCATCAATTTAGCCATTGTCGATTTTCCGGAGCCGTTATGACCGACAATCGTAATCCATTCCCCTTTATTAATGACAAAGGAAACATCCTCTACCGCATTGCGTGTTTGAGGCTCTTCCGGTGTATAGGAGTAGGTTACTTGATTAAATGATAAAATTTCACTCATACGCAGCTAATCTCCCCTCTGCTTCGCTATAGTATGACATATTATTAGTTAACTTAAATTTCCCAGGAAATGATACCTATATAAAAATAAAGCACGTTTTCAAACAAGTTTTGCGCGAACGGCTACCTATTTAAACGTACTTTATGTTTGCATATGTATAGGGAATTTAGGGGCTCAACCCTTAATTCCATAAATAAAAAAGCGCGCACCTCATTCAGAGAAATGCGCTTGTCGTTACATTTACAAAATTTACGGGTGCTCAAGCCCGAAAATTCGTTGAATGAGGTGCGGAGAGCTAAACGAGACGCCAGTATTTACTACCCCGCTCATCATAACGCTCAGCTTAATTATGTCGTATAAATCAATTTGTTTATATAAAAAAGGGGTGCGGGTTCAACCGGTGAACCGGACACCCCTTTTCCACCTGTATGTTATTAAGAATTAAACTAATTCGATAATTACTACTGGTGCGCCGTCTCCACGACGAGGACCTACTTTAAGAATACGAGTGTAACCACCTTGACGCTCCGCATAACGAGGTGCGATATCGTCAAATAATTTTTGAAGTGCGAAAACAGTTTTTTCTTCTTCGCCTTCTCCAACTGTTACTAGCTCACGACGGATGAATGCTGCTGCCTGACGACGAGCGTGTAAATCTCCGCGTTTACCTAAAGTAATCATTTTCTCAACAGCTTTACGAGTTTCTTTAGCGCGCGCTTCAGTAGTTTCGATGCGCTCGTTGATGATTAAATCAGTAGCTAAGTCGCGTAATAATGCTTTACGTTGAGAACTTGTACGACCAAGTTTTCTGTAACCCATGGACGTTTCCCTCCTTTTAAATATATCTGATCTAGCTAAATTTTATAATTTTTCGCTTAGTCTTCTTTACGTAATCCTAAACCAAGCTCTTCTAACTTATGCTTAACTTCTTCAAGAGACTTACGACCAAGATTACGTACTTTCATCATATCGTCTTCTGACTTGTTAGCTAATTCTAGTACAGTATTGATACCAGCACGCTTCAAGCAGTTGTAAGAACGAACAGAAAGATCAAGTTCTTCGATAGTCATCTCTAATACTTTTTCTTTTTGGTCTTCTTCTTTTTCGACCATGATTTCAGCAGTTTGTGCCTCGTTCGTCATGCCAACGAAGATATTTAAGTGTTCAGTTAAAATTTTCGCTCCAAGTGAAATCGCCTCTTTAGGACCGATGCTTCCATCTGTCCATACATCAAGTGATAACTTGTCGTAGTCAGAGTTTTGTCCAACACGAGTGTTCTCTACTTGGAAGTTGACGCGTGAAACTGGAGTGTAAATAGAGTCGATCGGGATCACGCCGATAGGAAGATCCTCACGTTTGTTTTGATCAGCAGGAGTATAACCACGGCCACGTTGTGCGTACATACGCATACGTAAATGACCGTTCTTAGCGATTGTTGCGATATATAGATCTGGGTTTAAAATTTCTACATCACTGTCATGTGTAATGTCAGCTGCAGTAACCGTTCCGTCACCTTTTACATCAATCTCAATAACTTTTTCTTCGTCAGAGTAGATTTTTAAAGCCAGCTTTTTCACGTTTAAGATAATCGAAGCGACATCTTCTACAACGCCTTCTACAGTTGAGAATTCGTGTAATACGCCGTCAATTTGAATTGACGTAACAGCAGCTCCAGGTAATGAAGACAGAAGGATACGACGTAGAGAATTCCCCAAAGTATTACCATAACCGCGTTCAAGCGGTTCTACAACAAACTTGCCGTATTTGGCATCTTCGCTAATCTCCACTGTTTCAATCTTTGGTTTTTCAATTTCGATCATTCCAATTTACCCTCCTTCAAAACATCTAATGTATAGGTTCTTATCATCATAGTTGTTAATCTGAGTTAGACTATAAAATGCACAAGACTTTTGTACAAAGTAACATGATGTACGTAGAAGTAATTATACTTCTAAGCTGCACCCATTACACACGACGACGTTTTGGCGGACGGCAACCGTTATGAGGAACTGGAGTAACGTCTTTAATAGCAGTTACTTCTAATCCAGCAGCTTGAAGTGCACGTACTGCAGCTTCACGACCTGAACCAGGACCTTTAACTGTTACTTCAATGTTTTTTAAACCATGTTCCATTGAAGTTTTTGCAGCTGTTTCAGCAGCCATTTGAGCTGCGAATGGAGTTGATTTACGTGAACCACGGAAACCTAAAGCACCAGCTGAAGACCAAGATAATGCGTTACCTTGCATATCAGTGATCGTTACGATTGTATTGTTGAATGTAGAACGGATGTGAGCAACACCAGATTCGATGTTCTTTTTCACACGACGTTTACGAGTTTGTTGTTTACGAGCCATGTTAAGAAGGAACCTCCTTTACTTAATTATTTTTTCTTGTTCGCTACAGTCTTACGTGGACCTTTACGCGTACGCGCATTGTTTTTCGTATTTTGACCACGAACAGGTAAACCACGACGGTGACGGATACCACGGTTTGAAGCAATTTCCATTAAACGTTTGATGTTTAAAGAAACTTCACGACGTAAGTCACCTTCAGTTTTGTATGAATCTAATTGTTCACGAATTTGGTTTAATTGATCTTCTGTTAAGTCTTTAACGCGAGTATTTTCGTCAATACCTGCACCTGCTAATACTTTTTGAGAAGTAGTTTTACCAATACCGTAAATGTATGTTAATGAAATTACAACGCGTTTGTCGCGAGGAATATCAACACCAGCAATACGTGCCATTCGTTAGTGCACCTCCTTGATTAATTATCCTTGTTTTTGTTTGTGTTTAGGATTTTCACAGATTACCATTACTTTACCGCGTCGGCGAATTACTTTACATTTTTCGCAGATCGGTTTCACAGATGGTCTCACTTTCATCTAACCTAACCTCCTTAATAGTCCGGAGTGCAAAAGATTATTTAAAACGGTATGTGATACGACCGCGAGTTAAATCATAAGGGGATAACTCAATAGTAACCTTATCTCCAGGTAGGATACGGATAAAATGCATACGGATCTTTCCAGATACGTGTGCAAGCACAGTGTGCCCATTTTCTAATTCTACCTTAAACATCGCGTTTGGCAAAGTCTCAAGAACTGTCCCTTCGACTTCAATTACATCGTCTTTCGCCATCTTCTCGACTCCCTTCTATATGCTTATATCAAAAAACTCATGCGAGCTCTTGCAACTGTTTCTCCTAATTAAGAAGCAACTCGTTTCAACATATGGTTTGGATTGCATGAGAGATGTAGAATAAGACGCTCGTCTGGTTTCGCTTCACACAATCCATGGAAACAGTATCCTATAAGGAACCGCATCCTTATGTTAACACGATAGCCGGAATGTCTTGATGAGAGATTCATACCCGTTACACAGATGCTTCCACGAAACCCATTATACGTTACAAAGATGTCATCACACTAATTTAGTGCTCAACCTTTATAGTATATACCGGGCACAATATGCTTTTGCAACTCTCAAAAAATTATGTTTCGTTGTTGCCTCCGCATGACTACCGCGGAAGCTGTCTAGCGCCCGGACGGATATCAGCTGCGGCTGCCCTGCAATAGAGCATCAAGATCAGCAAATACTTTTGAAATTTCTTGCTGTCCATTAATATTTGTAAGTACTCCCTTTGCTTTATAAAAATCAAGTAAAGGTTGCGCTTGGTTCATATTTACTTCCAGACGGTTTGTAACAGTTTCAGGATTATCATCTGCACGCGTGTATAACTCGCCGCCATCTTTATCACAAATGCCATCCACTTTTGGTGGGTTGAACACTAAATGATATGATGTACCACAAGTCTTACAAATACGACGACCACTTAAACGTGCGATTAATTCTTCTTTTTCAACTTGAACATTAATTGTATGCTCAACTGGGCGCCCTAATTCTTCAAGGATGCTATCTAAAGCTTCAGCTTGAGGAACTGTACGCGGGAATCCGTCTAATAAGAAACCTTTTTCGCAGTCTGGTTGTGAAAGACGTTCACGAACAATACCAATCGTTACTTCATCAGGTACCAATGCACCTTGATCCATAAATGATTTGGCCTGTAAACCTAATTCTGTACCTTCTTTAATAGCGGCACGGAACATATCGCCTGTAGAAATATGAGGGATTGCGTACTTCTCAACAATTTTGTCAGCCTGAGTACCTTTACCGGCACCTGGAAGACCCATTAAAACGATATTCATACGTAATACTCCCCTTTATAGCATAAGCCGGTAAGGAAACGAGAATGTTTCCTAAACCTGCATTATTTCATAAAGCCTTTATAATGACGCTTCACTAATTGAGACTCTAACTGTTTCATCGTTTCAAGTGCAACACCGACTACGATAATCATACTTGTTCCCCCGATTTGAGCCGAAGCTGGCAGGTTCATAAAGTTAATGAATAAAATCGGCATTACTGAAATAGCAACTAAGAATAAAGCACCAACTAATGTCAAACGATAAAGAACTTTTGTTAAGTAAGCTTGAGTGTCATTACCTGGGCGGATACCCGGGATATAAGCACCTTGCTTTTTCAAGTTGTCTGCCACATTTTCCGGATTCACCTGAATGAATGCATAGAAATATGTGAAGGCGATAATTAAAGCAACATAGATTAACATACCAACAGGTTTAGTATAGTCAAACGTGTTCGTAATAAACGCTGTTACATTATTATCTCCAAAGAATGTTGCTAAAGTTTGAGGTGTAACAATAAACGCTACCGCAAAGATTACCGGAATAACCCCTGCAGCATTTACTTTTAACGGTAAATGCGTTTGCTGTGCACCAACTTTAGGTGAATTCCCAGCAACTCGTTTTGCATATTGGATTGGAATTTTACGCAACGCTTGTTGAATATAAATAACTCCAACGACAACAGCAAGCAGCACTAGAACTAATAGAACTAAAATGGCAATATTGATAAACAATTGATCGCCGGCTCCATCAATTTGTTGTGCATAGATTTGGTTTACTGCGTTAGGAATCGCAGCTACGATACCAGCAAAGATAATGATAGAAATACCGTTACCAACACCATATGCAGTAATTTGTTCAGATAACCACAATAGGAATGCAGTACCTGCAGTTAATACGATTGAAATCGTTAAGTACGATTGAATACTAGTATCCGTAATCAATGATCCGCCATAAAATTGGTTAAACCCAAAGCTCATTGCGAAAGATTGAATGAATGCTAATACAATCGTAAAGTAACGAGTGAATTGAGCCAACTTGCGTCGACCTACATCACCTTGTTTCGCCCATTCTGCAAACTTAGGAACAACATCCATTTGAAGTAACTGGACAATAATTGAGGCTGTGATGTACGGCATAATCCCCATCGCAAAGATCGAGAAGTTTGCCAATGCACCACCGCCAAACGTATTAAGGAAACCTACTAAGCTGAACTCATCAGTTGCCTTTAATACATCTGCGTTAACATTTGGTACCGGGATGAATGTCCCGAGACGAAAAATGATTAACATTAAAAGTGTGAAGATGATTTTATTTCGTATATCTCGAACGCGCATAAAGTTAGAGATTGTCTGAAACATTAGATCACCTCAGTTGTTCCGCCAGCGTTCTCAATTGCTTCTTTTGCAGAAGCTGAGAATTTGTGAGCCTTAACATTAAGCTTAACGCTTAACGTTCCATGACCTAGAATTTTGATTCCAGCTTTTTCGTTGCTCACGATACCAGTTTCTAATAATAATGCAGGTGTTACTTCTGCACCATCTTCAAAACGGTTTAACGCGTCAAGGTTAACGATAGCGTATTCTTTACGGTTAATGTTCGTAAAGCCACGTTTAGGTAAACGACGGAAAAGTGGGTTTTGACCCCCCTCAAATCCTGGGCGAACGCCGCCGCCAGAACGAGCGTTTTGACCTTTATGACCTTTACCAGAAGTTTTACCGTTACCAGAACCGATACCACGACCAACGCGGTTACGTACTTTACGTGAACCTTCTGCTGGTTTTAACTCATGAAGTTTCATTTGGGTGGCACCTCCTTGTTCGTATAATTGAAATTAAATTTCTTTAACAGTAACTAAGTGAGCTACTTTTGTAATCATCCCGCGGATTGCAGCGTTATCAGCTTGTTCCACAGTTTGGTTTAATTTACGTAATCCTAAAGCCTCAACAACTTTACGTTGGTTTGGTTTAGTACCGATGACAGATTTATTAAGGGTAATTTGTAATTTAGCCATTATAATTCCCCCCCTTATCCTAATAACTCTTCCACTGATTTACCGCGTAGTTTTGCAACTTCTTCTGCGCGTTTTAATTCAGTTAAACCTGCTACAGTTGCACGCACCATGTTGATTGGTGTGTTTGAACCAAGAGATTTTGAAAGAATATCAGTAATACCAGCTAATTCCAGTACGGCACGTACCGGACCACCAGCGATAACTCCTGTACCAGGAGCTGCAGGTTTGATTAAGATTGAACCTGCACCGAAGCGACCTTGCACTAAGTGTGGAGTAGTTCCACCCACGCGTGGTACTTCGATTAAGTTTTTCTTCGCGTCTTCAACAGCCTTACGGATTGCATCTGGAACCTCTTGGGCTTTACCAGTACCAAATCCTACATGACCATTTTTATCTCCTACTACTACTAGAGCAGAGAAGCGGAAGCGACGACCACCTTTAACAACTTTAGCAACACGGTTAATTGTAACTACGCGTTCTTCAAGTTCTAATTTGTTTGCGTCAATGCGACTCATGAAGTATGTCCCTCCTTCTTATTAAAATTCTAAGCCGTTTTCACGTGCAGCTTCTGCTAAAGCTTTTACACGTCCGTGATATAAGTAACCGCTACGGTCAAATACTACTGTAGTAATATTTTTTTCAGCAGCGCGTTTAGCGATTGTTTCACCGATTTTAGCAGCAGCTTCTACGTTTGCGCCCATACCTTCGAAAGCTTTTTCTTGAGTATTAGCAGAAACTAAAGTTACGCCAGCTACGTCATCGATTAGTTGTGCATAAATGTTCTTGTTAGAACGGAATACGTTTAAACGTGGACGTTGTGCAGTACCCGAAATTTTAGAACGAACACGCCCATGACGTTTTTTACGAACTTGATTTTTATCTTGTTTCGTAATCACAGTGGTCACTCCTTTCAAAATTTAATGCGGTTTTATGCCGCATTATTTACCTGTTTTACCTTCTTTACGGCGAACGAATTCACCTTCGTAACGGATCCCTTTACCTTTGTATGGCTCTGGTGGACGTACGTCACGGATGTTAGATGCTAATGCACCAACACGCTCTTTAGAAATACCTTTAACGATGATCTTCGTGTTCGAAGGAACTTCGACCTCTAATCCTTGCTCAGGTGTAAACTCAACTGGGTGAGAGTAACCAACGTTTAGTACAAGCTTAGTACCTTGTAACTGTGCACGGTAACCTACACCGACAAGTTCTAGAGTACGAGTGAAGCCTTCAGAAACACCTGTTACCATGTTAGCTAGTAACGCACGAGTTGTACCGTGGTTTGTACGGTGTTCTTTAGAATCAGAAGGACGAACAACTGAAAGTGTGTTGCCTTCTTGCTCGATTTTCATATCTTGGTTGAATTGACGAGTTAATTCGCCTTTAGGACCTTTAACAGTAACAACGTTGTCAGCAGCGACTTCGATTGTTACGTTAGCAGGTACTTCGATAACTTTTTTACCTACGCGAGACATTTATATTGCACCTCCGTTCTTTTCTTACTAATTACCAAATGTATGCTAAGATCTCTCCGCCAACTTGTTTAGCGCGAGCTTCTTTGTCAGTTAATAAACCGTTTGAAGTAGATACTAAAGCGATACCAAGACCGTTTAATACTTTAGGTACTTCGTTTGTTTTAGCATATACACGTAAACCTGGTTTAGAAATACGTTTTAGACCAGTGATAACACGCTCGTTCTCTTTACCGTATTTTAAGAAAATACGGATGATACCTTGCTTGTTGTCTTCTACATATTCTACATCACGTACGAAACCTTCACGCTTTAAAATTTCAGCGATCTCTTTCTTTACGTTAGAAGCAGGAACTTCTAACTTCTCGTGACGAACCATGTTCGCATTACGAATGCGTGTAAGCATATCTGCAATCGGATCAGTCATTGTCATGAAAATTTACCTCCTTCCCAAATTAGGGGATTACCAGCTGGCTTTTTTAACGCCAGGAATTTGTCCCTTATATGCAAGTTCACGGAAACAAATACGGCAAAGTTTAAATTTGCGGTATACAGAGTGTGGACGGCCACAGCGTTCACAACGTGTATATTCTTGAACTTTAAATTTTTGCGTGCGTTGTTGTTTAACGATCATTGATTTTTTTGCCACGTCTTCGCCCTCCTTATTTTATTACTTTTGGAACGGCATACCGAACTGTGTTAATAACTCGCGAGCTTCTTCGTCAGAATTCGCAGTAGTTACGATCACGATGTCCATACCGCGTACTTTTGAAACTTTATCGTAATCGATTTCTGGGAAAATTAATTGTTCTTTAACACCTAATGTATAGTTACCGCGACCGTCGAATGCTTTTTTAGAAACACCACGGAAGTCACGTACACGTGGAAGTGCGATAGAGATTAATTTATCCAGGAATTCATACATACGCTCACCGCGTAGTGTAACTTTAGCACCGATCGCTTGACCTTCACGTAAACGGAAACCTGCGATAGATTTTTTCGCTTTAGTTACTACTGGTTTTTGACCAGTAATTGTTGTTAATTCTTCAACAGCTACATCAAGAGCTTTTGAGTTTTGAACAGCGTCACCAACACCCATGTTGATTACGATTTTCTCCACTTTTGGAACTTGCATTACTGATTTATATTCGAACTTGCTCATAAGAGCAGGTGAAACTTCGTTTAAATACTTTTCTTTTAGGCGGCTCATGTGTGTACCTCCCTTCTCAATTTACTTATTAGTCGATTACTACACCTGATTTTTTTGCAACACGAACTTTTTTGCCATCTTTGATCTCAATACCTACACGAGTCGGCTCGCCAGATTTAGGATCGATTAGCATTACGTTCGAAACGTGGATTGCAGCTTCTTGAGATACAATTCCACCTTGTGGGTTAAGTTGGTTAGGTTTAACGTGTTTCTTAACGATGTTTACACCTTCAACAAGAACACGGTCTTGTTTAGGGAAAGCAGCTAAGATTACGCCTTCTTTACCTTTGTCTTTACCAGTAATTACCTTTACTTTATCGCCCTTTTTAACATGCATTATGTGTCGCACCTCCTTGATTGGTACTGTCATGAAATTAAAGAACTTCTGGAGCTAGAGAAACGATTTTCATGAAGTTGCCATCACGTAATTCACGTGCAACTGGTCCGAAAATACGAGTTCCGCGTGGTGATTTATCATCTTTGATAATTACGCAAGCATTCTCATCAAACTTAATGTAAGTACCGTCTTTACGACGAGCACCTGATTTTGTGCGAACGATAACAGCCTTAACAACGTCACCTTTCTTGACAACGCCACCTGGTGTTGCTTTCTTAACTGTACAAACAACGATATCACCGATGTTTGCAGTTTTACGTCCAGAACCACCAAGTACTTTAATCGTTAAAACTTCACGTGCACCTGAGTTGTCAGCAACTTTCATACGACTTTCTTGTTGAATCACTTAGGTTACCTCCCTTCGGAAATATATTTTATTCCGAAATGTGTTATTAAATAATAACCGCTTTTTCTACAACTTCAACTAAACGGAAGCGTTTAGTAGCTGATAGCGGGCGAGTTTCCATGATACGTACGATATCACCGATATTCGCAGTGTTTAGCTCATCATGAGCTTTAAACTTTTTCGAGTATTTTACACGCTTGCCATAAAGCTTGTGCTTTTTATGAGTTTCAACTAAAACAGAAATTGTTTTATCCATTTTGTCAGAAACAACACGGCCCGTGTAAACTTTGCGTTGGTTACGCTCAGTCATACTTAAAACCCTCCTTTATCAGTTATTTGCACTGATTTCTCTTTCACGAATCACAGTTTTCATACGTGCGATCGCTTTGCGAACTTCACGGATGCGAGCTGTGTTTTCTAATTGACCAGTCGCCAATTGGAAGCGAAGGTTGAAAAGCTCTTCTTTCAGTGATTTCACTTTTAATTCGATTTCATTAGTGGCAAGGTCACGGATTTCATTAGCTTTCATTAGATTCACCACCAGTTTCTTGACGTTTTACAATCTTACATTTAACAGGAAGTTTGTGTGATGCTAAACGAAGTGCTTCACGTGCTACCTCTTCAGATACACCAGCAATTTCGAACATTACTTTTCCTGGTTTTACTACTGCTACCCAACCTTCAGGAGAACCTTTACCAGAACCCATTCGGACTTCTAGAGGCTTTTTCGTGTAAGGTTTATGTGGGAAGATTTTGATCCAAACTTTACCGCCACGTTTCATGTAACGAGTCATTGCGATACGAGCAGATTCGATTTGACGGTTTGTAATCCAAGATGCTGTTGTAGCTTGTAAGCCAAACTCACCGAAAGATACTTCTTTACCGCCTTTCGCTTCTCCACGCATGTTACCACGGTGTTCACGACGATATTTTACGCGTTTAGGTAATAACATTTTATTTGCCTCCTTCCACAGAGTTCTTTTTAGTAGGAAGGACTTCACCACGGTAGATCCAAACTTTAACGCCTAGTTTACCGTAAGTAGTATCAGCTTCAGCATGTGCATAATCAATGTCAGCACGTAATGTATGAAGCGGAACAGTTCCTTCGCTATAGTGTTCAGCACGCGCGATATCAGCGCCACCTAAACGACCAGATACTTGTGTTTTAATACCTTTTGCACCAGCGCGCATTGTGCGTTGGATTGATTGTTTTTGAGCACGACGGAATGATACGCGGTTCTCAAGTTGACGAGCGATGTTTTCAGCTACTAATTTAGCGTCAAGATCTGCACGTTTGATTTCAATAATGTTGATATGCACACGTTTACCAGTTAATTCAGTTAAGTGTTTACGTAAGTTTTCTACTTCCGTACCACCTTTACCGATAACCATACCTGGTTTCGCAGTGTGAATAGTGATGTTTACGCGATTTGCAGCGCGTTCGATTTCTACTTTAGATACAGATGCATCTTTAAGTTTAGTTTCGATATATTTACGTACTTTGATGTCTTCGTGTAATAAGTTAGCGTAGTCTTTCTCAGCGAACCACTTTGACTCCCAGTCACGAATAACACCAACACGTAGTCCTATTGGATGTACTTTTTGACCCACGGATTAAACCTCCTTCTTCTCAGATACCACGATTGTAATGTGGCTAGTACGTTTGTTGATTGCCGACGCACGACCTTGTGCACGTGGACGGAAACGTTTTAATGTTGGACCTTCATCAACAAAGATTTCAGATACAACTAAGTTATTAACATCTAACTCATAGTTATGTTCAGCGTTAGCAACTGCAGATTTTAATACTTTCTCAACGACTGGAGACGCCGCTTTTGGAGTATGACGTAAAATTGCAACTGCTTCACCAATTTGCTTGCCTCGGATTAAGTCTACT
Organism: Solibacillus sp. GQ1; assembly: GCF_059758555.1. NCBI lineage: Bacteria > Bacillati > Bacillota > Bacilli > Caryophanales > Caryophanaceae > Solibacillus > Solibacillus sp. GQ1. The sequence continues at coordinate 25,256 of NZ_JCAXEX010000005.1, forward strand.
ACTAGACGTACTTTACGAGGAGCGATACGAACTGTACGAGCGATAGCTTTAGCTTGTGTCATTAGGATTTACCTCCTCTCAAAATTAGCGTCTTGTTTTCTTGTCATCTGCACCGTGACCTTTATAAGTACGAGTTGGTGCGAACTCACCAAGTTTATGACCTACCATATCTTCAGTTACGTATACAGGAACGTGTTTACGTCCATCATATACAGCGATTGTTAAACCGATGAAGTTAGGGAAGATAGTAGAACGGCGAGACCAAGTTTTAATAACCTGTTTTTTCTCAGAAGCCTCTTGTGCTTCCACCTTTTTCATTAGGTGGTCATCAACAAAAGGTCCTTTCTTTAAGCTGCGACCCATTTAGGAACCTCCCTCCGTGATACGACCACGGCTCTCGAACTGAACCGTAGTTTTACCACATTATTTTTTACGTCCACGAATAATAAATTTAGATGATTTATTTTTCTTGTTACGAGTTTTGTAACCAAGAGTTGGTTTACCCCATGGTGTCATTGGAGATTTACGTCCAATTGGAGAACGTCCTTCACCACCACCGTGTGGGTGATCGTTAGGGTTCATTACAGAACCACGTACAGTTGGGCGTTTACCTAACCAGCGAGAACGACCTGCTTTACCGATGTTGATAAGTTCATGTTCTTGGTTACCAACTTGACCGATTGTTGCACGGCAAGTAGCAAGAATTAAACGAACTTCACCAGATTGTAAACGAACGATTACATACTTACCTTCACGACCTAATACTTGCGCAGAAGTACCAGCTGAACGTACTAATTGTCCACCTTTACCAGGTTTCATTTCGATGTTATGGATTGTTGTACCCATTGGAATGTTTGCTAATGGTAATGCGTTACCTACTTTGATATCCGCTTCTGGACCTGAATAAATAGTTTGACCTACTTCAAGACCTTTCGCAGCTAAGATGTAACGTTTTTCACCGTCAGCATAGTTAATTAAAGCGATGTTCGCAGAACGGTTTGGATCGTATTCGATCGTAGCAACTCGTCCTGGAATGCCGTCTTTAAGACGTTTAAAATCGATAACACGGTATTGTTTCTTGTGACCGCCACCGTGATGACGAACAGTAATTTTACCCTGGTTGTTACGACCAGCTTTGCGTTTAATTGGTAATAATAAAGATTTTTCTGGTTTATTAGTTGTAATTTCCGCAAAGTCAGATGACGTCATATTACGACGACCATTTGTGGTTGGCTTATACTTTTTAATCGCCATTTGTTTTCCCTCCTTCTTTAAGGTTACTTATATAAATTTGAAATTAGATTTCGAATAACTCGATTTCTTTTGAATCAGCAGTTAATTTAACAATCGCTTTACGACGTTTGTTAGTGTAGCCGCCAAATTTACCAACGCGTTTGAACTTACCTTTGTAGTTCATTACGTTTACTTTCTCAACTTTAACACCGAAGATTTCTTCAACAGCGTCTTTAACTTGAGTTTTGTTAGCGCGAGTGTCTACTTCGAAAGTATACTTTTTCTCTGCCATAATTTCTGAAGAACGCTCAGTAATGACCGGACGTTTTAAGATATCACGTGCTTCCATTATCCAAGCACCTCCTCAACTTTTTTTACAGCATCTTGAGTGAATACAACTTTATCGTGACCTAATAGGTCTAATACGTTGATTCCTTCAGCTGTTAACACTGTAACACCAGGGATGTTACGAGCAGATAAAATAGCGTTTTCGTTAACTTCAGCAGTTACGAATAATGCTTTTTTGCTGATTTCTAAAGCAGCTAATACTGATTTGAAATCTTTTGTTTTTGGTGCATCAAATGATAATGCATCAAGTACTACTAAGTTTTGCTCTAATACTTTTGTAGATAAAGCAGACTTAATCGCTAAGCGACGAACTTTCTTAGGTAGTTTGTAAGCGTAGCTACGTGGAGTAGGACCGAATACAACACCACCACCACGCCATTGTGGAGAGCGGATCGAACCTTGACGAGCACGACCAGTTCCTTTTTGACGCCATGGTTTACGACCACCACCAGCAACTGCAGAACGGTTTTTAACTTTGTGATTACCTTGACGTAAAGAAGCACGTTGTGCAACTACAGCGTCGAATAATACAGCTTCGTTTGGCTCGATTCCGAAAATCGCATCGTTTAATTCGATTTCACCAACTGAAGCACCTGTTTGACTAAGTACAGAAACCTTTGTCATTCCTGTTTCCTCCTTTCTTTAAGAGAATTATTTTGATTTAATAGCAGTTTTAACTGTTACTAATGCTTTTTTAGAACCAGGAACATTACCTTTAACAAGTAGTAAGTTGCGCTCTACATCAACCTTAACGATTTCAAGGTTTTGAATAGTAACAACTGTGCCACCCATTTGACCAGGTAATTTCTTTTGCTTGAATACGCGGTTCGGGGCAACTGGACCCATTGAACCAGGACGACGGTGGTAACGAGAACCGTGAGACATAGGGCCGCGAGATTGACCATGACGTTTAATAACACCTTGGAAACCTTTACCTTTTGTTACACCTGTTACATCGATTACATCGCCTTCAGCGAAAATTTCAACCTTGACTTCTTGACCAACTTCGTAAGTCGCAGCTTCTAAGTTGCGGAACTCACGGATGAAGCGCTTAGGAGCAGTATTTGCTTTTGCTACGTGACCTTGTGCAGGTTTGTTAGAAAGCTTAACGCGCTTGTCTTCAAAACCTAATTGGATCGCTTCGTAGCCATCAGTTTCAACAGATTTCTTTTGTAAAACTACGTTTGGAGTAGCTTCGATTACTGTTACTGGGATAAGATCTCCGTTTTCAGCGAAAACTTGAGTCATACCAATTTTTCTACCTAAGATTCCTTTAGTCATTTGTCACACCTCCTGTAAATTTTAGAAAAAGTTTTATATTTGTTTTTACCATTAAAGTTTGATTTCGATATCAACGCCAGATGGTAAATCAAGCTTCATTAACGCATCAACAGTTTGTGGTGTCGGGTTAACGATGTCGATAAGACGTTTATGTGTGCGCATTTCAAATTGCTCACGAGAATCTTTGTACTTATGAACCGCACGTAAGATCGTGTATACAGATCTTTCAGTTGGTAGTGGGATCGGACCCGATACTCCAGCACCTGAACGTTTCGCAGTTTCAACGATTTTCTCAGCAGATTGATCAAGGATACGGTGATCATATGCTTTTAAACGAATACGAATTTTTTGTTTTGCCATTACTTTCCCTCCTTCTCGCCTATTTTCTAGACATTCTCCACGAAAATTTCTCCTACACACCGCCATGGCAAAGCGGCCGGGTGTGTCGGCAACCTCTCGCTTCATCGCAGTCAAAGACCAACATTCAACATTATATACAATAAAAAAGAAGTTCGCAAGTCTTTTAGCAAAATTCTTTTCATAATGTTTTATTCTTTATAAATAGGTTCGCTCTTTTTGAGCCGTTTTCTAGTATATAAGTTTCTGACGTTGAAAGCAACTGAAAAGGGAGTAATATGCTTTAAATATATTATTCTGAAAACTAACGGCTCAGAAAATGAAAAAATCGTCGCTTTCTATTTGCTGAAAGCGACGACTATTATTATAGGAAGAAAACGACTGCGATCCAGCCGAAAATAACCTGCGGAATATTATAGAAGATAAACGTCGGTACACATGTGTCCCAAATATGGTTGTGCTGTCCATCGACATTTAGCCCCGCTGTCGGACCTAATGTAGAATCGGATGCCGGGGAGCCAGCATCACCGAGTACACCCGCTGTTCCAATTAAACAGATGATCGCTAATTCACTTAGTCCCAGTTCAATTGCGATTGGAACAAAGATTGCTGCGATGATTGGAATCGTTGCAAATGAAGAACCAATTCCCATTGTGACAATTAAACCTACAATTAACATAACTAAAACGGCTATGCATACATTCCCGTTAAAAATGTCCATTGCACCTGATACTAGTGTTTCAACATCGCCTGTAGCATTTATAACAGCTGAAAACCCGTTCGCTGAAATCATAACAAACCCGACAAACGCCATCATACGCATTCCATCCGATAGAACTTGATCTGCTTCTTTTACTTTTAGTGCACCTGTAATATATAAAATGATAATACCGGCAATCGACCCGACAATCATTGAATCCGTCATTACTTGTACTACTATAGAAATGATTAATGCTACTGCAGCAAAAATTATGTGTAATGTATTTACTTCTTTATTTAAATTATCCGATGTTTCCAGTTCGATATTTTCATACTGTCTTGGTTTACGGTAAGTAACAAAGGCTCCTGCAAGCCCCACAACCATCCCTAACGCTACAATAGCCATTGCCTTAGGAACATCGCTCAAAGCAACGTCAAGCCCTGCTATGGCCATTTGATCGACAATAATACCCTGATAGATTAAACCGAACCCTGCAGGTATGAACATATAAGGCATAACTAAACCGAATGTTAAAATACATGCGATTAAACGGCGGTCGATTTGCAGCATGTTCATAATTTTGATCATTGGCGGTACGATTAAAGGAATAAATGCAATATGCACCGGAATCAAGTTTTGCGACATGATTGCCATTGCCAGCAATACTAAGAAGATTAATGCTTTGGCAGCACCTTTCTTTTGAGTGTCACCTTCACGCTGTACAATTTTTAAAATTGCTTTTACTAATATTTCAGGGATACCAGTACGAGATATTGCAAGTGCAAATCCACCTAGCAATGCATAGCTTAGCGCAATGGTTGCACCCCCGCCAAGACCGTCTACAAAGGCCTTAATCGTCTCTGTTATATCTAATCCGCCGGCAAGGCCGCCAATAATTGCCCCAATAGTCAGGGATAAAACGACATTTATACGCAGTAGGCTTAAAATAAGCATGACCCCTACCGCTATTAAAACAGCATTCATGTTGTACACTTCACTTTCGTCTGCTAAATTACTAATGTGTTAAAGTTACAAGAAAATTGAATGTGAGTCAACGGATATAGATAAAATAAAACCGTCAAATAAGAGAAAATTGACGGTTTGAAGTATTATAAAGCCTGTTTTATTATTTTTCTGTAATAATTGATTGTTAATGCGGCAAATATGATATACATGACGATATATAATGCCATTGTGACAAGTAGAGGCGTTGTCAATTCTGTACCGAATAAAAACCATCCGGATTTCACTGCAAAGTAGCTGTGCAATAGTCCGATCAGTAACGGTACACCAAAGTTAAATAACTGTTTCATCATTATACCGCGCGTTAATTCCTCTTGTGTAAAACCGATTTTCCGAAGAATCTTGTAAGATTCCATCTCTTCATCCGCTTCAGACATTTGCTTAAAGTATAAAATGCTGCCCGTTGCCAGTAAAAATGCTAAACCTAGAAACGCCGTAGTAAATATTGTTGTCCCGTAAAGGTTTAAATTGTATTCAACAGTTGATCGTTGAGAACTCAGTTTATTGACTCCTCGGTTTGCTTCACCATCTTCATACAGTATATTGGCACCTGTTTGTTTATATAGTTTTTCTACAATTTGATATGTTTCATCATCAGCATCAATTAAGTTAATTGATGTTTGCTCTTTTGTTGTATAACCAATTGCATGTTCTTTATTTAGTTGCTGCAACTGTTCAAAAACCGTATCTTCAACGATAACAACAAAGCCACCTGCCGTAATACGCCATGCTACAACCGATGTATCATTTACTTCCTTAACTTTTAAAGGAAATCGGTGTTCTTGATGCAAAAATGTTAAATCCAAAGGTGCTTCAAGCGGCATTATCTTTGCCTGAAAGCCGTTATACCCTGCAATAATTGCTTCGCCCTCTGAAAGCTTTACATCTGAGTCAAGCTGTTGGTAGTCCGAAAGCGGAATCATTAATACATCCGCTAATGTATTACCTTGAAGCATATCTATTATTTCACCAGAAAAGAAGTCTGTCATATCAAACTGTGCGCTTGTTAGTCTAAATGTCTTTTCCTCAAATGCTAATTCATTCTCCTCTAGCGCATCAATGAATGCCTCTTCACGTCCATCTACTATTATATAATCTGCTGGAATTGAGTTTTCCGCCGTACTATTTGCTGAATAATAGCTAATGTAGGAAAGGGTGGTAATTGCAAGAGACACTGCTGTAATCACAGTAATGAGTGTAAGAGATTTAGCATTGCCTTTCATCCGGTGCATAATCGGTGTCAGCGCCAGAACATCGGTCAGGTTCAAATGCCCTTTCTTTCTTATACGAAACAAATTTAATATGAATGCAACCGAATAGCGGAATACAAAGTAAGTCCCGCCGATTGTCGTAGCTAAAATAATAATCATACTTAAAAATAAGTTCGTTGTTTGCCCTGAAAATAATACCGTACTTTTATAGTAGCCATAAATAATCAAAGCCAACCCAATCGCACCCATCAACATTGGGAATACACTAAAGCGTTTTACACGCTCGTCCGCCTGTTTGGATGCATTAAATAACGAAAGCAATGTTGTTCTGTATACCATAAATGCCATTTGCACTAAAATGATTACTAACAGAATACCAAATACAATTAACGTATTCACAACTGCAACTTTACTAATACTCAACGTTACAACCGCATCAAATTTTAATAGCTTCAGTAAAATCATCGCAAATAGACGTGAGCTTAAAAAGCCTAATAAAATTCCGGCGCTTACCGCACCAGCAAACAATAGGATGTTTTCAAAGGCGATTAGGCGTGTCACAAGCCCTTTTGTCATGCCGACCAATTGATACAACCCAATTTCCTTGCTGCGGCGCTTAATAAATAAGTGATTGGCATACAGTACGAAGAACAGTACGATAAAATACAGCATATACGAAGCCGCTTCAAATCCTGAAGCGGCTGTTCCGCTCGCTTTTGTCGCTTCAATAACCGACTCATTATACTGCAGTGTTACAAACGAGAAAAACAGCGTCACACTGAAAATGAGTGCGAAAAAGTATAAATAATAGTGACGCATATTTTTTATCATGCTTTTAATAACGAGCTGTCTAAGCTTCACTCTGCTCACCGCCTAAAACACTTTGCGTATTCAAAATTTGCTGGAAAAACTCATTGCGCGATTTATCGCCCTTATACAGTTCCGTATAAATTTGGCCGTCTTTTAAGAACAGTACACGCGAACAGAAACTTGCGGCAATGGCATCATGTGTAACCATCATAATCGTTGCGTTTTTTGCTTGATTAATTTTTGCTAAATTATCGAGCAGTGCAGTTGCGGCTTTTGAATCAAGTGCACCTGTTGGCTCATCTGCAAATACAAGTGATGGATTGGTTACTAGGGCTCGAGCTGCAGATGTACGCTGCTTTTGACCACCGGATATTTCATTCGGGTATTTTGTTAAAATATCTGCAATCCCTAAAATCGATACAAGCTCCTTTAAACGTTGCTCCGCTGCTGCTTTTGGAATGGAACTAAGCGATAACGGCAACAGAATATTTTCCTTTACCGTCAACGTATCCAGTAAATTATAGTCCTGGAAGATGAAGCCGAGCTCATCACGTCTAAACTTCGCTAATGTACGCTCCTTCATCCCTTGAAGTTTTTGCCCATTAATTTCGACAAATCCGTCTGTCACTTGGTCTATGGAGCACAGTACATTTAATAATGTTGTTTTTCCCGAACCAGAAGCGCCCATAATACCGATAAATTCGCCTTTTTCTACTTCCAAATCTATGCCCTTTAATACTTCCTGTGCAAGCGAGCGCTTACCATATGTTTTTCGAACTTTACGTGCGATTAAAATGCTCATTGTTTCCCATCCTTTCTTGTTAACTTTATTCTACATGTTCCGTTAATGGGAATCGTTTGATTTACATGACAAAAACGCGTGGTAAGTGACAAGTTCGTCACATTCCAAGCGTTTTTTGATATTCATTCATTTTAGGGAAAGTAATTTTTACAGAAGTACCTACCCCTTCTATTGATTCGATTGCCAGAAGAATATGCAGTGATTGTGCCGCCTGTTTAGCAAGATACAGCCCCATCCCTGTTGCAGCACTCGTTTCACGACCAATTGTTCCCGTGTAGGATTTGCGGAATACACGCGGCAAATCTTCACGCTTTATACCGATTCCGTCATCTTGAATGATGAGAACTGCCTGCTCATTAACCATATGAGCGGATATTCTGATTTCCCCCCCGACATCACTATACTTTACCGCATTCGATAAAATTTGCCGTACGATAAAACCTAGCCACTTTGCGTCTGATTGTACAGTAAGATCATCCACTTCCAGATCAATGGCGATTTGCTTTTCAAAACACCAGCTGCGCAATGCTTTAATTTCTTGGATAAGTACGTCCTTCACCTTTACCTTTTCTATTCGGTTATCTATCTCGATTGTCATAAGACGTGTTGCATGAAGCTGCTGGTCTAATAATAAATAAAGGCGCAGCCATTCATTTTCAATGCGTTCCTTTACTTCGCTTTTCTCTACTTTTTCCATCAACAGCTGCATTGCCGTTAATGGGGATTTCATTTCATGTACCCATGCTAAAAGTTCATCCTGCCGTTCTAGTACGATCTGCTTCTGTTCCTGTACTTTTCCATTCATATCAGCCAGCTGCTCTTTATAATCTTCATGGATAACATCATAGTAAGTTCCATTAAAAAACTTCGCATACGGCTTCATCAATTTCCTGTCTTTCATATAGCGTAAGCTGAAATAACTGGCTACGAGCGTAAACCAAATGATGTTTAAATAGAGTAGTGAAACATCGTGGAAGCCTTTATCTAGAAATAGTATTAAATTCAATAGCAGCTGAAGAATGATGACAAATAGCATCATAGAAATATATTGTCTTATAAACAAGCGGATCATGCATCCACCGCCAAATAGCCAAGGCCTTTTTTCGTCATAATCACATTGATTAGCCCAATATCCTCTAAACGTTGGCGTAAGCGGTTTACATTGACCGTTAATGTATTGTCATTTACAAAGCGTTCATCATCCCATAATTTACGCATTAGTTCATCCCGGGAGACGATTTGCCCTTTTGCCTTGACCAGCACCTTTAAAATAAACAGCTCATTTTTTGTCAACTCTACCTGTTTATCTTTATAATGAACAATTGCGCGGTCATAATGAATTTCAGCTCCATACCATTTTTCAATATCACCTTGCTGTGCTTCCTGATAATTATATGCACGACGAAGCAATGCTTGTACTTTTGCGACTAATACTTCTGTATGGAAAGGTTTTTGCACAAAGTCATCTGCTCCCATTTGCATCGCCATGATCATGTCCATCGGGTGATCGCGTGAAGAAAGAAATAAAATAGGGACATTCGATACCGCCCTTATTTCACGACACCAATGGAAGCCGTCAAATGCAGGCAACTGAATATCAATAATAACAAGCTGAGGCTCTTCTTCTTTAAATGTCACCATTATGTGTTGAAAGTCTTTCGGCCCAATTACTTGAATATTCCATTGTGCTAATCGTTCACCTATGAGTTCAAATATGGAGACATCATCCTCTATTAATAATACCTTCAAAGAACACCACTCCTTCTATATACTTCCATTATACAAAAAACTAACAGTCCAACCCTTACAAACTTTGCTATAATCAATTCAATTACTGGAATTATAGGTGAAGAGGTGGGGAAAGAAAAATGGATCTACGCCAAATCGAATATTTTGTTGAAGTAGCCAAGCATTTAAGTTTTACAAAGGCAGCAGCAACATTACATGTGTCACAGCCATCTATTAGTAAAGCAATCCAAAACTTTGAGTCAGAGCTAGGTGTACCGCTGTTTTACCGTTCATCCAAACAGCTTGAGCTGACGGATGCCGGTCAGGCCGTTCTTGTGAATTCAATGCAAGTACTTGAATCATTTCAAAATCTGCGTTCGGAATTAACAGATTTGATGGAACTAAAGAAAGGACAAATCCGTATCGGCATTCCACCGATTGTTGGGGCCGAGTTTTTTTCAAAATTGATTAGCTATTATAAAGAGCTTAATCCATATATCGAAATTTTATTAACGGAAGTCGGAACGAAGCGCATACGCCAGGAAATTGAAGCTGGTGAACTGGATGTCGGATTAGTATGCAGTGTAACTTCCTCGAACGAATCTTTGGAAACAATACGTTTTTTAAAAGACCCTTTAATGTTAATCGTCCATGAAAGTCATCCTTTAGCTGCAAAAGAAACGATACAGCTAAGTGAACTAGCGAATGAGACTTTTATTATTTACCGGAAAGATTTTATTTTGTATGACCGTATTATTGAGGAGTGCTCCAAACAAGGTTTCTTCCCTACAATTGCCTGTGAAACGACTCAGAAAGATCTATTTATCGAAATGGTTCAGGCAAAATTGGGGATTGCGCTGCTTCCGAAAAAACTTGCCGAAAAAATTCCGTACAATTCGATTAAATGCATCCCTTTTCAGGAAGAATCAATCTATCTTGAACTAGGGGTTACGTGGAAGAAAAATAAATACTTGCCTTTTGCTGTACGGGAATTTATTAAACTTGCCCGGGAATTTGTTGCCCAATAAAAAAGTTGCCTAGAAAGTTTCAGTACCTCTAGGCAACCATTTTATAATTTATTGGCATATTCATTTAACTGCGAAGACATCATTTGAATTTCCTTCACAAAATCGGAAACTTGTTGAATAGACTCGCTCTGTAATGTTCCGATAGTGGAAATTTGAGCAATAGACTTCGTAATTTTTTGTGTAGCCTCATTAATTTGGTTCATCGTTTCTCTAATTTTTTGTGTTGATTCAATTGTTTCCTTCGAAAATTTGCGGATTTCCGTCGCTACGACTTCAAAGCCTCTCCCTTTTTCACCTGCTCGGGCAGCTTCGATCGCTGCATTTAATCCAAGCAAATTCGTTTGGTCCGCCATACGTTTCAATAATGATAAAATGTCGGAAGTCTGTTGAACATTCCTTTCAGCCTGCTTTGATTGTTGCAGTAGCTCGTTTGCCGCCTCCCTCAACCTTGTAGAACCATCCGCAATACTGCCAATCTGTTCGTTCGCATGTGTTAAAGAACCTGTTATTGCTTGGGAAATTTCTATTAATTCCGAATGCTTTCTTACTTGGACAGCAATTCCTCCAATTGTTTTACCTGTTTTATCGTATAATGGCGTTGCAGTCCCGATAAATTCAAAACCATAATAATCGGCTGGTACAATTGCTTCTAAACGACGGCTTTTCTTTAATGCAATCATTAACGGCTCTTCAGAATGTAATTTTTGGCCTATTCGGATCTTCAAGTCTAAGTCTTTAGCCGGGAAATAGGCTACAAACTTTTCGATATCACATACCCCAATCGATACGTCTGTTGGAATAGCATCTTTCACGATCGGTATCAATGAAATAAGCGCATCTAATGATTCAATTTTATTTAGCATGTTTAACTCTCTTCTTTCCTATTACTAAAATTACTATATTGTTACTATTATACCATTTTTTCTGTAAATCGAGCGAATTTCCGTCAACTTTTAATGCTTAAACAAAAAAGACTACTATTTCAGAAGAAATAGCAGTCACTTAGAAAATCTTATGCGTTTACTTTTTGTTTGGCTTTAGCTTCAATACGCTTTTTGTGTAAAATTGGCTCTGTGTATCCATTTGGCTGATCATAACCTTTAAATATCAATTCGCTTGCCGCTTGGAAAGCTACGGATTCCCCGTAGTTTGCTGACATTGGCAAGTATTCCGGATCATCGGCATTTTGCTCGTCTACAACTTTTGCCATACGGTTCAACGATTCCTCTACTTGTTCTTTCGTACAAATACCGTGATGCAGCCAGTTCGCTACATGCTGACTTGAAATACGCAACGTTGCGCGGTCTTCCATTAAGCCGATATCATTAATATCCGGCACTTTCGAACAGCCCACACCATGATTCACCCAGCGAACAACATAGCCTAGAATTCCTTGTACATTATTATCAAGCTCATGTTGAATTTCTTCCGGTGACCAGTCTGTATTTGCAGCAACAGGAATTTCCAAAATCGCATCCTGTAAATCTTCCGATGTCACAATACCTTTTTGAACATCTTTAACATTTACTTCATGGTAGTGAGTGGCATGTAAAGTGGCTGCTGTCGGCGATGGTACCCAGGCAGTATTCGCTCCTGCTTTCGGGTGGTTGATTTTTTGTTCAATCATATCCGCCATTAAGTCCGGCATTGCCCACATACCTTTACCAATTTGTGCACGGCCTTGTAAGCCCGCATTTAACCCAACAACGACATTGGATTTTTCATAAGAAGTTAACCATGTTGATGTTTTCATTTCGCCTTTGCGAATCATTGGACCTGCTTCCATCGATGTATGGATTTCATCACCTGTACGATCCAGGAATCCAGTATTAATAAATACGATACGGTTTTTCACTTCACGAATACATGCTTTTAAGTTAAGTGATGTACGACGCTCTTCATCCATGACACCGATCTTTAACGTGAAACGTTCCAACCCGATTAAATCTTCTACACGCTCAAATAGCTTATTTGCAAACGCTACTTCTTTTGAGCCGTGCATTTTCGGTTTTACAATATAAATAGAACCTTTTTGTGAGTTTTTATACTGGCCATTACCGATTACTTCATGCTTCGCTATTAAGCTCGTTACGACACCATCGATTATTCCTTCAGGCACTTCACTACCATCTTTATCTAAAATAGCCGGATTTGTCATTAAGTGACCTACATTGCGGATAAACATTAACGAGCGTCCGTTTAATGTTACCTCATCACCATTGACTCCCGTATATACACGGTCAGAATTTAGTGTACGTGTTACCGTTTTTGAGCCTTTTTCAAAGGTTGCCGTCAAGTCGCCTTTCATTAGCCCTAACCAGTTCGAATATACTTCAACTTTATCTTCTGCATCTACTGCTGCTACCGAGTCCTCGCAGTCCATAATTGTTGTAATTGCGGACTCTAAATAAATATCTTTTACACCAGCTGCATCGTCTTTTCCGATTGGATGATTGCGGTCGATTTGAATTTCAATGTGTAAATCATTATTTTTAAGTAAAATTGCAGTCGGCTGTTCTGCTGTTCCTTTATAGCCCACTAACTTTTCAGGTTCCGTCAATGTCGCTGTTTCACCATTTGCAAGTGTCACTACTAATTGGCTTTCTGCAATTTTATAAGTTGTCGCTTCTTTATGTGAGGCTGATGTTAAAGGAGCTGCTTGATCTAAAAATTTTTTCGCATAATCGATTACTTTGTTACCACGGATCGGATTATAACCCTTACCTGCTTCAGCACCATCTTCATCACTGATGGCATCTGTACCATAAAGTGCATCATAGAAACTTCCCCAACGTGCATTGGCAGCATTAATCGCATAACGTGCATTGCTTACAGGTACAACTAATTGCGGACCTGCCTGATATGCAATTTCTGCATCCACATTTTCAGTTTCCACTTGAAAATCTTCTACTTTTGGTTCTACATAACCGATTTCTTCTAAAAATGCTTTATAGTCAGCAAATTGGAAATTCCCCTTATTTCCTTTATGCCATTCATTAATATGAGCCTGCAGTGTATCCCGATGAGCAAGTAATGCCTTATTTTCAGGTGCCAGCTCATGAACTAGCTGATCAAAGCCGTTCCAAAATGCCGTTTGCTCTACTCCGCTATTTGGCAATACTTGTTCATTAATAAACTGAAATAATACTTCCGCTACTTGTAATTTCCCCACTTGCACATAATTTGTCACTATTAAATCCCCCTTTTAAATGAACATTTCTAATAATTAATTAGAATCCCCTGTTCTTACATTTCATTATACAAGAGGCATGATATATAAATGAAATACATATATTGAATAAACATTATGCTTTTACGCTATAAAGGGTACAAAAAAAACACCTTGCAAGCGTCCCTGCAAGGTGTTTTTAGAAAATTAGCGATTAGCTAAAATTATTTTTGGATAGATGCTACTACGCCAGCGCCTACAGTACGGCCACCCTCACGGATAGAGAATTTAGTACCTTCTTCTAAAGCGATTGGAGCGATTAATTCAACAGTCATTTCGATGTTGTCGCCAGGCATAACCATTTCTACGCCTTCTGGTAACATGCAGATACCAGTTACGTCAGTTGTACGGAAGTAGAACTGAGGACGGTAGTTAGAGAAGAATGGAGTATGACGTCCACCCTCTTCTTTTGATAATACATAAACTTCAGCTTTGAAGTTAGTGTGTGGAGTGATTGAACCTGGTTTAGCTAATACTTGACCACGTTGGATATCTTCACGAGCAATACCACGTAATAAAGCACCGATGTTGTCACCAGCTTCAGCGTAATCTAATAATTTACGGAACATTTCTACACCAGTTACAGTTGTAGTTTTAGCTTCTTCTTCGATACCGATAACTTCTACAACGTCACCAACTTTAACTTGACCACGTTCAACACGGCCAGTTGCTACTGTACCACGACCAGTGATAGAGAATACGTCCTCTACTGGCATCATGAATGGTTTGTCAGTTTGACGTTCTGGAGTTGGGATGTAAGAATCTACAGCGTCCATTAATTCAACGATTTTTTCTTCCCATTCTGCTTCGCCTTCTAAAGCTTTTAATGCAGAACCTTTGATTACTGGAACATCGTCGCCTGGGAAGTCATATTCAGATAGTAAGTCACGGATTTCCATTTCTACTAACTCTAATAATTCTTCGTCGTCAACCATATCACATTTGTTCATGAATACTACTAAGTAAGGAACACCTACTTGTTTAGAAAGTAAGATGTGCTCACGAGTTTGTGGCATTGGGCCGTCAGCAGCAGATACTACTAAGATACCGCCGTCCATTTGTGCAGCACCAGTGATCATGTTTTTAACATAGTCAGCGTGACCTGGGCAGTCAACGTGTGCATAGTGACGAGTTGCAGTTTCATACTCTACGTGAGAAGTATTGATTGTGATACCGCGCTCTTTTTCTTCTGGAGCGTTGTCGATGTCAGCGTAAGATTTAGCTGCACCACCCATTTTTTTAGAAAGAACTGTTGCGATAGCAGCAGTTAAAGTTGTTTTACCATGGTCAACGTGTCCGATTGTACCAACGTTAGCATGCGTTTTTGAACGGTCAAATTTTTCTTTAGCCATTAGAAAATGCCTCCTCAGAGATAGGTTTTATTTTTTTTAAAATTATTTATTCTAAGATGCCGACTATAAACGGGCCCCATCTATAGTCAGTCAATCATAGCTTACAAATTATTTATACTTGATGCAAGGTGAAATTTCAATTATTCACCTTTATTTTTTTTGATGATATCTTCTGCAATTGATTTTGGTACTTCTTCATAGTGATCGAACGTCATTGAGAATACACCGCGACCTTGAGTTGCAGAACGTAAAGTTGTAGCATATCCGAACATTTCAGATAGTGGAACCATAGCACGTACTACTTGAGAGTTACCACGAGCTTCCATACCCTCTACGCGACCGCGACGAGCAGTAATGTTACCCATAATATCACCAAGGTACTCTTCTGGAATTACAACTTCTACTTTCATCATTGGCTCTAAGATAACTGGGTTACATTTTTTAGCTGCTTCTTTTAAAGCCATAGATGCAGCGATTTTGAACGCCATTTCACTTGAGTCAACGTCATGGTAAGAACCGAATACTAATTTCGCTTTAATGTCGATTAGTGGGTAACCAGCAACAACACCGCGGTCAAGAGAGTCACGTAGACCCGCTTCTACTGCAGGGATGTATTCACGAGGTACAACACCACCAACGATAGCGTTTTCGAATTCGAAACCTTTACCCTCTTCGTTTGGAGAGAACTCGATCGTTACGTCACCGTATTGACCGCGACCACCAGATTGACGAGAGAATTTACCTTGAACTTTAGCTTCGCTACGGAATGTTTCACGGTAAGATACCATTGGAGCACCCACGTTAGCTTCAACTTTAAATTCACGTTTCATACGGTCAACTAAGATATCAAGGTGAAGTTCACCCATACCAGAGATGATTGTTTGACCTGTTTCAGTGTCAGTATGTGCACGGAATGTTGGATCTTCTTCTTGTAGTTTTTGTAAAGCTTGACCCATTTTATCTTGGTCAGCTTTAGATTTTGGTTCTACAGAAAGAGAGATTACTGGCTCTGGGAAGTCCATTGACTCTAAGATAACAAGGTTTTTCTCGTCACATAGAGTATCACCTGTTGTAGTATCTTTAAGACCTACAGCAGCAGCGATGTCACCAGAGTATACTTTTGCGATCTCTTCACGAGAGTTAGCGTGCATTTGCAGGATACGTCCTACACGCTCACGTTTACCTTTAGAAGAGTTTTGTACGTAAGAACCTGCTTCTAATGTACCTGAGTACACACGGAAGAATGTTAACTTACCTACGAATGGGTCTGTCATTACTTTGAATGCTAGAGCTGAGAACGGCTCATCATCAGAAGAATGGCGGATGATTTCTTCTTCACCATCAACGTCAGTACCTTTAATAGCTTCTACGTCAGTTGGAGCTGGTAAGTAATCAACAGCAGCATCTAACATTTTACGAACACCTTTGTGTTTGAATGCTGTACCACAAAGTACTGGGTAGAATTCTACCGCGATAGTAGCTTTACGGATTGCTGCTTTTAATTCTTCTTTAGTAATTTCTTCGCCTTCTAAGTATTTCTCCATAAGTTCTTCATCAACACTTGCAACAGCGTCGATTAGTTTCTCACGGTACTCTTCAGCTTGATCCATGAATTCTGCAGGGATTTCTCCTACAGTTACGTCTGTACCTTCATCGTTGCCGTAGAAAGTAGCGTTCATTTCGATTAAATCGATAATTCCGCGGAACTGGTCTTCAGCACCGATTGGTAATTGCACTGGGTGAGCATTAGCTTGTAAACGCTCATGTAATGTACCTACAGAATATAGGAAGTCAGCTCCCATTTTATCCATCTTGTTGATGAATACGATACGAGGAACTCCGTATGTTGTAGCTTGACGCCATACTGTTTCAGTTTGAGGCTCAACACCAGATTGAGCATCTAATACTGTTACAGCACCATCAAGTACGCGTAAAGAACGTTCAACTTCAACAGTGAAGTCTACGTGTCCTGGAGTATCGATGATGTTAATACGGTGACCATTCCATTGAGCTGTTGTTGCAGCAGAAGTGATTGTGATACCACGCTCTTGTTCTTGCTCCATCCAGTCCATTTGAGAACCGCCATCATGTGTTTCACCGATTTTGTGAATCTTACCAGTGTAATAAAGGATACGCTCAGTAGTTGTTGTTTTACCAGCATCAATGTGAGCCATGATCCCAATATTACGTGTATTCTCTAGAGAGAATTCGCGTTTCATAGGAAATTTCTCCTTCCATATTGGGTTAACTGTATAGATGGTAAAAATCTTAGCCCCAGCAATGCTAGAGCAAAGATCAAATTACCAACGGTAGTGAGCGAATGCTTTGTTCGCTTCTGCCATTTTGTGCATATCTTCACGTTTCTTAACTGAAGCACCTGTGTTGTTAGATGCATCTAAGATTTCGTTAGCTAAGCGCTCTTCCATCGTTTTTTCTCCACGAAGACGAGCGTAGTTTACTAAATAACGTAAACCTAAAGTTGTACGACGTTCTGGACGAACTTCTACAGGTACTTGGTAGTTTGAACCACCAACACGACGAGCACGTACTTCTAGTACAGGCATTACGTTGTTTAAAGCAGCTTCAAATACTTCTAAAGCATTTTGACCCGAACGCTCTTGAACTAATTCGAAAGCTCCGTATAAAATCTTTTGAGAAGTACCTCTTTTACCATCAATCATCATTTTGTTGATTAAACGAGTTACTAGTTTTGAATTATAAAGTGGATCTGGTAACACGTCACGTTTGGAAACAGGACCTTTACGAGGCATGTGTTTTCCTCCTTTCAAATCGTTGTATATTTAAACTTAAATTATTTTTTTTCTTTAGGGCGTTTAGTACCGTATTTAGAACGAGATTGTAAACGACCGTTAACACCAGCTGTATCAAGTGCACCACGAACGATGTGGTAACGTACTCCAGCTAAGTCTTTTACGCGTCCGCCACGGATAAGAACTACACTGTGCTCTTGTAAGTTGTGACCTTCACCTGGGATATACGCAGTAACCTCAAGTTGGTTAGTTAAGCGTACACGAGCGTATTTACGTAAAGCCGAGTTCGGTTTACGTGGTGTCATTGTACCTACACGAGTACAAACTCCGCGTTTTTGAGGAGACTTAACGTCAGTTAAAGATTTTTTAAATGAGTTATATCCTTTGTTTAACGCTGGAGATTTTGATTTCGTGCTTTTAGATTGACGAGGCTTACGTACTAATTGGTTAATTGTAGGCATCGATTTGTCCTCCCTTCATTTTTTCCTTGTTTCAATACCACACATCCAGGTGGTTCATTTTTTGGGTAAAAACAAAGTCTTTGTGTACTTTACACAAAAACTACATCGCAGTAATCGCAACAACTGCAGCTCCAACATGAATGCCGCAAGCTTTACCAAGTTCTTTCTTTGAATCGACGTATTTGACTGGTACACCGATTTCTTTCGCGAGAAGAATGGCCGGATCGGTTACCCATTTGTCTGCATCGATTGCGACAAAAAGAGCTGTTACTTGTCCAGCATACATTGCTTTCACTGCTTGCTTTATACCTATGATTGTTTTACTGGCCTGTTTTACTTGATCGTAAGACATTTTCATATCCTCCTAAGTACAGACAGTTAACTATCAACCTTCAATATATTATCATTCCAAACTTACACTGTCAACAGATTTCTTATGAAAGTATGTTGGTTAATATTTAATCCAAGGAAATTCCAAAGAAAATCTCCCGGCTGAGAATGGTCTCTACCGGGATCTCTTCATTATATACTGCTATTCAGCTGTAATTACTTCTGCTGATTCTTCTTGCTCCATACGGATTTGACGGTAACGTTGCATACCAGTACCAGCCGGAACTAGTTTACCGATAATTACGTTTTCCTTCAGACCTAGAAGCTCATCACGTTTACCTTTAATTGCAGCATCCGTTAACACACGTGTTGTTTCCTGGAATGATGCAGCTGATAAGAATGATTCTGTTTCAAGAGAAGCTTTTGTAATACCTAAGATGACAGGACGGCAAGTTGCTGGAGTTTTTCCGCTAAGTACGGCTTCAGCATTTGCCTCAGAGAATTGGTGGATATCAAGAAGTGACCCTGGTAATAGCTCTGTGTCACCTGCTTCAATCACGCGCACTTTACGAAGCATTTGGCGAACCATTACTTCGATGTGTTTGTCTCCGATTTCTACCCCTTGCATACGGTATACTTTTTGTACTTCTTTTAATAAATATTCTTGAACTGTCGATACATCTTTAACTTTTAATAATTGCTTCGGATCGATAGAACCTTCAGACAATGTTTGACCCGCTACAATTGTGTCGCCTTCAGCTACTTTTAGACGCGCATTGTAAGGTGCTTGGTATTTACGTGTTTCCACATCACCCTGGATCGTTACTTCTTTAAGACCTTCACGAATTTCTTCGATTTCGATTACTGTACCAGTAATTTCAGAAATGACTGCTTGACCTTTAGGGTTACGCGCCTCAAAAATTTCCTGGATACGTGGAAGACCTTGTGTAATATCGTTACCGGCTACCCCACCTGTATGGAATGTACGCATCGTTAACTGTGTTCCTGGCTCACCGATAGATTGTGCAGCAATAATACCAACTGCTTCACCAACTTCTACCTCTTCACCAGTAGCTAAGTTCATACCGTAACATTTTTTACATACGCCGTGTTTTGTATTACATGTAAATGCAGAACGGATTGTAATTTCTTCGATATTTGCATCTTCGATAACGCGAGCAATATCCTGTGTAATTAAACCATCACGCTCTACGATAACCGCTCCTGTTTCTGGATGGCGAACTGTTTTCTTCACGTAACGACCAACAATACGTTCGTCTAACGCTTCGATCAATTCGTTTCCTTCCATTAATGAACCGATTAATAAACCGCGGTCAGTACCACAGTCGTCTTCACGAACGATAACATCTTGTGCTACGTCTACTAAACGACGAGTTAAGTAACCTGAATCGGCAGTTTTTAGTGCTGTATCGGCAAGACCTTTACGCGCACCATGTGTAGAGATGAAGTACTCTAATACTGTTAAACCTTCACGGAATGAAGACTTGATTGGTAATTCGATAATACGACCAGCCGGGTTGGCCATCAGACCACGCATACCAGCTAACTGTGTAAAGTTCGATGCGTTACCACGGGCACCAGAGTCAGACATCATGAAGATCGGGTTAGTTTTTTGTAAAGATTTCATCAGCTTGCCTTGAATTTCATCTTTGGCAGCTGTCCATACGTTAATAACTCGGTTATAACGCTCTTCCTCAGTAATTAAACCGCGGCGGAACTGGATCATTACTTTATCTACTTTGCTTTGGGCTTCATCTAAGATTACACCTTTATCCGGTAATACGACGATGTCAGATACACCTACTGTAATACCAGCACGAGTAGAATATTTGAAACCTAAGTTTTTCATGCGGTCAAGCATCTTGGAAGTTTCTGTAATGTGGAACTCTTTGAATACTTCAGCAATAACATTTCCTAAGAATTTTTTACGGAAAGGATCTACAACAGGCATATTTGTGAAGTGTTTCGCTAAAATAGCGCGGCGTTGTGCTTCAACTTTTTCTGATTCAGATAAATCAGCATAGCCTTCTGTTGCTTCGATTTCTTTCAGTAACTCTTCGTCAATTGTTAAGTTCACGAAGTATTTTTCAGGTGTTTTTTGCTCTAAGTTGACTGAAGTAGGCTCATTAATATAAGGGAATGAGCGTGGTAAAATTTCATTGAAGATTACTTTACCTACAGTCGATAACAAGAACATTTTATTTTGTTCTTCTGTAAATGTCGGGTTATTTAATGAGCTTGCTTTTATCGCAATACGAGAGTGTAAATGTACATGACCGTTTTGGTAGGCGATTAACACTTCGTTTGAATCATTAAATATTGCTCCTTCACCACGAGCACCTTCACGCTCAAGTGTTAAGTAATAGTTACCTAATACCATATCTTGAGATGGAGTTACTACCGGTTTCCCGTCTTTCGGGTTAAGGATGTTTTGTGCTGCTAACATAAGTAAGCGAGCTTCTGCTTGTGCTTCAGCTGATAATGGAACGTGAACCGCCATTTGGTCACCATCGAAGTCAGCGTTATAAGCTGTACATACTAATGGGTGAAGACGAATTGCACGGCCTTCTACTAGTGTAGGCTCGAATGCTTGGATACCAAGTCGGTGTAATGTCGGTGCACGGTTAAGTAATACCGGATGCTCACGAATTACATCTTCTAATACATCCCAAACTTCGTTGTGTAAACGCTCAATTTTACGTTTTGCACTCTTAATGTTATGAGCAAGGCCACGTTCTACTAATTCTTTCATTACGAAAGGTTTGAATAGTTCGATTGCCATTTCTTTTGGAAGACCACATTGGTACATTTTTAAGTTAGGACCTACTACGATAACCGAACGACCAGAATAGTCTACACGTTTACCAAGTAAGTTTTGACGGAAACGACCTTGTTTCCCTTTCAGCATGTGTGAAAGTGATTTTAAAGGACGGTTACCAGGACCTGTTACAGGACGACCACGACGACCATTATCGATTAATGCGTCAACCGCTTCTTGTAACATACGTTTTTCGTTTTGTACGATAATGCTTGGTGCACCAAGGTCAAGTAAACGTTTTAAACGGTTGTTACGGTTAATAACACGACGGTAAAGGTCATTTAAGTCAGATGTAGCAAAACGTCCACCATCTAATTGCACCATCGGACGAAGCTCTGGTGGAATTACCGGTAGTACATCTAAAATCATCCACTCTGGTTTGTTGCCTGAGTTACGGAATGATTCCACTACTTCTAAACGTTTAATCGCACGTGTACGGCGTTGGCCTTGTGCAGA
Organism: Solibacillus sp. GQ1; assembly: GCF_059758555.1. Lineage (NCBI taxonomy): Bacteria > Bacillati > Bacillota > Bacilli > Caryophanales > Caryophanaceae > Solibacillus > Solibacillus sp. GQ1. The sequence goes on from NZ_JCAXEX010000005.1 coordinate 47,215, forward strand.
TTTCAACTCTTCTTTTAAAACTTGTGTTTCATCTTCTAAGTCAATTTTCTCTAAAAGACGTTTAATCGCTTCAGCACCCATTGCTGCTTCGAATTCATTGCCATACTTTTCACGGTATGCACGGTATTCTTTTTCAGAAAGTAAGTCTTTATAGCCTAAAGACGTTTGACCTGGGTCGACTACTACATATGAAGCAAAGTAAATTACTTCTTCCAATGCACGTGGAGACATATCTAAAATAAGACCCATACGGCTTGGAATACCTTTGAAGTACCAAATATGTGATACAGGTGCTGCTAGTTCGATATGTCCTTGACGTTCACGGCGAACTTTCGAACGCGTTACTTCTACTCCACAACGGTCACAAACGACACCTTTATAACGTACACGTTTATATTTACCACAGTGACATTCCCAGTCTTTTGTTGGTCCAAAGATACGTTCACAGAATAAACCATCTTTTTCTGGTTTTAATGTACGGTAGTTAATTGTTTCTGGTTTTTTTACTTCTCCGTATGACCAAGAACGGATCTTGTCAGGTGAAGCTAAACCAATTTTCATATATTCAAATTCATTAACATCGATCAAGGAGCCTACCTCCCTTTAGTTATAAGTCGTAAATGACTTTTAATGTAGCTCTACACTTACAAAATTTCATATTAGGCTATAATGAAACTTGTATCTAAAATATAAGAAAAATCGGGCAGGGCATATACCTGCCCGATTCAATTGAAGTTATTCAAATGATTCTACTGGGTCTTCTTCTTTATCATTAGATCGTTCGACAGGTGCAGCTACTTCATCTTCATCGTCAAGGTCGCGTAATTCCACTTCCTCGTCGTTGATTGTAAGCATCTTCACATCCATACCTAATGATTGAAGTTCTTTAATTAATACTTTAAATGATTCTGGAACACCTGGTTCTGGGACACTTTCACCTTTTACGATTGCTTCGTATGTTTTCACACGACCTACAACGTCATCCGATTTTACAGTTAAAATCTCTTGTAACGTGTAAGCAGCACCGTATGCTTCAAGTGCCCAAACCTCCATCTCACCGAAGCGCTGACCACCGAATTGTGCTTTACCACCAAGCGGCTGTTGCGTTACTAATGAGTAAGGTCCAGTTGAACGTGCATGAAGTTTATCGTCAACCATGTGCGCTAGTTTGATCATGTACATGATACCAACAGAAACGCGGCTATCGAATGGCTCACCTGAACGTCCATCATAAAGAATTGTTTTACCGTCACGGTTCATACCAGCTTCTTCCATCGTTTCCCAAACATCGGCTTCGTTGGCACCATCGAATACTGGTGACGCCATATGAATGCCTAAGTAACGAGAAGCCATACCTAAGTGTAGCTCAAGCACTTGTCCGATGTTCATACGAGAAGGTACCCCTAGTGGGTTAAGCATGATATCTACTGGTGTTCCGTCCGGCATGAACGGCATATCCTCTTCCGGTAAGATACGTGAAATTACACCTTTGTTACCGTGACGTCCGGCCATTTTGTCACCAACGCGGATTTTACGTTTTTGAACAATATAAGCACGAACTAATTGGTTTACACCTGGTGGTAATTCATCGCCGTCTTCACGGTTGAATACTTTTACATCTAAAATGATACCGCCAGCTCCGTGTGGTACACGTAGAGAAGTATCACGTACTTCACGCGCTTTTTCACCGAAGATAGCATGTAATAAACGCTCTTCCGCAGTTAACTCTGTAACTCCTTTAGGCGTAACTTTACCTACTAGAATGTCACCATCGCGAACTTCTGCACCGATACGGATAATTCCGCGGTCGTCCAAGTTACGAAGTGCATCTTCACCCACGTTTGGAATATCACGTGTGATCTCTTCAGGTCCAAGCTTAGTATCACGAGACTCTGATTCATATTCTTCAATATGAACAGAAGTATATACATCGTCTTTAACAAGGCGTTCGCTCATAATTACAGCATCCTCGTAGTTGAAGCCGTCCCATGTCATGAACGCAACAAGTACGTTTTGACCAAGTGCTAATTCGCCTTTTTCCATAGATGGACCATCAGCTAAAATATCACGAGGTTTTACACGGTCGCCAACTTTTACGATTGGACGTTGGTTATAAGAAGTACCTTGGTTAGAACGAATGAATTTTTGTAATTTATACTTTGTTAAATCGCCTTTTACTTCTTTACCATCTACTACTTCAATACGACGTACGTGAATTGAACGTGCTTCTACATGTTCAACAATACCATCGAATTTCGCTACTACAGCAGCACCAGAATCACGTGCATCTACGTGCTCCATACCCGTACCAACGAATGGTGCGTTTGGATATAGTAATGGAACAGCTTGACGTTGCATGTTCGCTCCCATTAACGCACGGTTTGAGTCGTCGTTTTCTAAGAACGGAATACACGCTGTCGCAGCAGATACTACTTGTTTAGGAGATACATCCATGTAGTCGATGCGGTCTTTAGAGAATACAGTGTTGTCACCACGGAAACGTCCAACAACTTCTTCATTCGCGAAAGTACCGTCTTCATTTAAGATTGAGTTCGCTTGTGCAACTACATAGTTATCCTCTTCGTCAGCAGTTAAGTAATGGATCTCACTCGTTACAGCACCTGTTTCTGGATCGACACGGCGGTAAGGAGTTTCGATGAAGCCAAACTTGTTAACTTTTGCGAATGATGATAACGAGTTGATAAGACCGATGTTTGGTCCCTCAGGAGTCTCGATTGGACACATACGACCATAGTGAGAGTAGTGAACGTCACGTACTTCCATACCAGCACGCTCACGTGTTAAACCACCAGGCCCTAATGCAGATAGACGACGCTTATGCGTTAACTCTGCTAACGGGTTTGTTTGGTCCATGAATTGAGACAATTGAGAGCTACCGAAGAACTCTTTAATTGAAGCGATAACAGGACGGATATTGATTAATTGCTGTGGTACGATTGCAGCTGTGTCGTTAATTGACATACGCTCACGTACTACACGCTCCATACGAGATAAACCGATACGGAATTGGTTTTGTAGTAATTCACCAACAGAACGTAAACGACGGTTACCTAAATGGTCAATATCATCTGTGTTACCAACGTCATATAATAAGTTGAAGAAGTATGATACAGAAGCCAATACGTCGGCTGGAGTAATATTTTTCACTTCTTCATCTACATAGGCGTTTGAAATAACATTGATTTCTTTTTGTGCTTCATCATTTGGTGCAAAGATTTTAACCGACTGAATTGTAATATCATCTTCCAATACACCACCAACTTGGTTTAATGTACGGAATCCAACACCACTTTCTAAATAAGGAATTAACTTATCCAAATTACGGCGGTCTAATAATGTACCTGCTTCTACGATAATTTCTCCTGTGTCAGGATCCACTAACGTTTCTGCAATCGTTTGGTTGAATAAACGATTTTTGATGTGAAGCTTTTTGTTCATTTTGTAACGACCAACATTCGCTAAATCATAGCGTTTTGCGTCAAAGAAGCGAGAATATAATAAGTTCTTCGCAGATTCAACTGTTGGTGGTTCACCTGGACGTAAACGTTCATAGATTTCAAGAAGGGCCTTTTCAGTACCTTCCGTATTATCTTTTTCTAACGTATTACGTAAATATTCATTGTCGCCAATGATATCTAAAATTTCTTGATCCGAGCCAAAACCTAATGCACGTAAAAGTACTGTTACCGGTAATTTACGTGTACGATCGATACGTACATATACAACGTCTTTAGCGTCTGTTTCATATTCAAGCCATGCACCACGGTTAGGAATAACCGTTGCACCAAAGCCTTTTTTACCGTTTTTATCCGTTTTTTCGTGGAAGTATACACTTGGAGAACGAACTAACTGTGAAACGATAACACGCTCAGCACCGTTAATAATAAACGTACCTGTTTCTGTCATTAATGGGAAATCACCCATAAAGACGTCTTGCTCTTTCACTTCGTTTGTTTCTTTGTTGTGCAAACGTACTTTTACACGTAATGGTGCAGCATAAGTAACGTCACGCTCTTTACATTCATCCACATTATACTTAGGATCTCCTAAAGTATAGTCGACGAATTCTAATGAAAGATTACCTGTAAAATCTTCGATTGGAGAAATGTCGTGGAACATCTCGCGCAACCCTTCTTCAAGGAACCACTCATAAGATGCTGTTTGGATTTCGATTAGATTCGGAAGTTCCAGCACCTCACTAATACGCGCAAAGCTTCTACGCTGGCGGTGTTGTCCGTACTGAACTAGTTGACCTGTCAACTCATTCACCCCTCAATAAAGCGATAATAGGTCTTTGCAAAAACATACAAATAGTGTATGATTTCGAAAGACAAAAAGAAAACGAGACTTTTTTTAAACCTCATTTTCGGTTAAACTTAACTTATTCTTAGCAGTATACCCGTAACTTTGAATATTTAATGCAAAAGGGCATACTACCTCAAAATAATAATTTTGCATTTTATTATGTTATCATACTCGATTTGTCAAGTCAATATTGGAAACTAATCTTACTTATTTTTTTGCACGAATAATCCAATATCCTTTTTTCTTCTCAACGACATCTACTTCTGAAAACATTCCTTCTAAATGACTTATAGTTGATGGAGCGCCTTGCTTCTTCTGAATAACAATCCACAGCTCACCATTTTCCACTAACAATTCATATGCACCGTCATAAAACTTGAAGATTGTTTCTTTACCGGCACGAATTGGAGGGTTGGTTAATACAGCAGCTACTTTCGTTCCAGGTTCTACAGCGGCTAATCCATCACTTTCAAAAATACGTACATTTTGAACCCCGTTAAGCTGGGCATTTTTTTGAGACAAACTAACTGCTCGTGAATTAATATCCATCATGTAAACTTCACGGTCAGGGTTGTTTTTTGCAATCGATAATCCGATCGGTCCATAGCCACAACCTACATCAAGCAAAACACCATCAATTTTAGGCATTTCAAACACATCGATTAGTACACGGGAACCAAAATCTACTTCGCTTTTACTGAATACACCCGTATCCGTTTCAAACGTAAATGTATTGCCTAATAAAGTGAATTTCCATTGGCGTGGTTTACTCTCAGTTTGAGGCTTATTTGAATAATAATGTTCAGACATGCAACACGCCTCCTTAGAAAAAATACATTTTGCGGTAATTTGTGCAAAATGATGTCTTTTCATGTGGATTACTATAAAAAATTAATATTTTCATATCCACAAAAGTTAAATAAAGAAAAGCCCGCCGCAAAATTGTGACGAGCTTTCCTTATTAAACTAAGCTCAGAGCCTAGTAATTAAAGTTAAAATGAAATTATTTAACTTCTACTGAAGCGCCAACTTCTTCAAGTTTAGCTTTGATAGCTTCAGCTTCATCTTTAGAAACGCCTTCTTTAAGAGCTTTAGGAGCGTTATCTACAACTTCTTTAGCTTCTTTTAAGCCTAAACCAGTGATTTCACGAACCACTTTGATTACTTTGATTTTTTCTCCACCAGCAGAAGCTAATACTACGTCAAACTCAGTTTTTTCTTCAGCAGCGCCTGCAGCACCACCAGCAACTACTGCTACTGGAGCAGCAGCTGTTACACCGAATTCTTCTTCGATTGCTTTTACTAAATCGTTTAATTCTAGAACTGTCATAGCTTTGATAGCTTCTAAGATTTGCTCATTGTTCATTTTAATTTCCTCCTATGGAATGTTTATTAGTTTTAGGCAGTTTGCCTGATTTTTGAAGTTATGCGGCTACTATTAAGCGCCTTGCTCTTCTTTTTGTTCTGCAACAGCTTTTGTTGCAAGTGCGAAGTTGCGCACTGGAGCTTGAAGTACAGATAAAAGCATTGATAATAGACCTTCGCGAGATGGAAGTTCTGCAAGAGCTTTAACGTCTTCAACTGATGCCACAGTACCTTCGATGATACCAGCTTTAATTTCTAACGCTTCGTTTTTCTTAGCGAACTCGTTAATAATTTTAGCAGGAGCTACTACGTCCTCGTTAGAGAATGCGATAGCGTTAGGACCAGTTAAGAATTCATTGATTCCTTCTAAACCAGCAGCTTCAGCAGCACGGCGAGTTAAAGTGTTTTTGTAAACTTTGAACTCAACACCTGCTTCACGTAATTGCTTACGTAATTCAGTAACTTGCGCTACAGTTAAACCACGGTAGTCTACAACTACTATAGAACCAGCAGCAGAGAATTTATCAGCGATTTCTTGAACTTGAACTTTTTTAGTTTCGATTGCTTTGCTCATGATGACACCTCCTATTAGAATGAGTCATTTATACCGACAAAGAAAAGCCTCTATATCAATAATAGACATAGAGGCTGAAAGTACATCATCTTAAAAAGAATCCGAACTCCTATGTCCTCGGTAGGATCATTAAGTGCATATGGCACCCCTACTGTCTACGGTACAAATGGATGATTCACAACAGCATTCATCTTACCAAGTAAGAAGCGCGTTGTCAACAAATTTTATTTTACGGCTTTTAAAAACCGGAAATTATTTAACTGTTACGTTAGCAGCGTCAACTTTTACAGCAGGACCCATTGTAGTTGTAAGGTTTACAGACTTCATGAAAGTACCTTTTGAGGCAGCTGGCTTAGCTTTTTGAATTACTTCAAATACAGCTAAGAAGTTTTCTACTAATTTTTCTGTTTCGAAAGAAACTTTACCGATTGGCGCGTGGATGATACCAGCTTTTTCAGCACGGTATTCTACTTTACCAGCTTTAATTTCTTCGATTGCTTTTGTTACGTCAAATGTAACTGTACCTGTTTTAGGGTTTGGCATTAAACCTTTAGGACCTAATACACGACCTAATTTACCAACTTCACCCATCATGTCAGGAGTTGCAACGATTACATCGAAATCAAACCAACCTTGTTGGATTTTTTGGATGTATTCTGCATCGCCTACATAGTCAGCGCCAGCAGCTTCTGCTTCTTTAAGTTTATCGCCTTTAGCGAAAACTAATACGCGTTGAGTTTTACCAGTACCGTGTGGTAATACTACCGCACCACGGATTTGTTGGTCGTTTTTACGAGTATCGATACCTAATTTGAATGCTACTTCTACAGTTGCATCAAAGTTTACAGTGCTTGTTTTTTGCGCTAACGCTACTGCTTCTTCAACAGAGTATAAAGTTGCGCGGTCGATTAATTTAGCTGCTTCTTGCAGTTTTTTACCTTTTTTAGCCATTATAATTTCCTCCTTGATTGTGGTTGTAACGGATTTGACCTCCCACGAATAAAGGTTGCGCACTCATCAAACAAGTATCCGAGTGCAGCAACCTTCCAAAAACAAAAACATCATCAAGTGTTGAAGATGGGATTAGTCTTCGATCGTAATACCCATGCTTCGCGCAGTACCTTCAACCATTAACATAGCAGCTTCAACTGAAGCAGCGTTAAGGTCTGGCATTTTTTGTTCAGCGATTTCGCGAACTTTATCACGTTTAACCGTTGCAACTTTTTTACGATTTGGTTCACCAGATCCAGATTGGATACCAGCAGCTACTTTAAGTAATACTGCAGCTGGCGGAGTTTTCGTAATAAAAGTGAATGAACGGTCTTCAAATACTGAAATTTCAACTGGAATGATAAGACCAGCTTGATCAGCAGTACGAGCGTTAAATTCTTTACAGAATCCCATAATGTTTACACCTGCTTGACCTAATGCAGGACCAACCGGTGGCGCTGGGTTTGCTTTACCAGCAGGGATTTGAAGTTTTACAACTTTAATAACTTTTTTAGCCACGAGACACACCTCCTTAAGTCCGTGATGTGGTAACTGGGTTGCCCCTCCCACTCAAATATCTGTTCGTCAGCTAACTTGCCGATAACATTAAAACTAATTATAATCACACGCCCAAAACTTGGACAGTCTGACCTTTGAAATGATAACACTTTTAAATTACTTAATCAAGTGTAAATAATTCTATATTTTTTGAACTTGGTTAAAGTCTAGCTCCATTACCGTTTCGCGACCGAACATATCAACAAGAACTTTTAATTTTGCTTTGTCGACATCTACTTCTTCTACGCGGCCTTGGAAATGTGCAAATGGCCCTTCAAGAACTTCTACAACTTCACCAACAGAAATTTCAACTTCACCTAATAATGTTTCATTCATACCCATTTGTTCAAGCAGACGTTCCGCTTCTTCCGGTAATAATGGAGTCGGTTTTACACCGCCGCCTGAAGAACCGATAAATCCTGTAACACCAGGTGTATTACGAACGACATACCAAGCATCGTCTGTCATAATCAATTCTACTAAAACGTAACCAGGGAAGATTTTACGCATTACTGCTTTTTTCTTACCGTCTTCTTTTACATCGATTTCTTCATGCTCAGCTACGATTACACGGAAAATTTTATCTTGCATCCCCATCGTTTCCACGCGTTTTTCAAGATTTGCTTTTACTCGGTTCTCATAACCAGAATACGTATGAACTACATACCAATTTTTCTCCATATAGGTAGGACTAAATCGTCCGTCCCTCCTTTACATTAAGTGTGTTAGGGTATATATTTCCCTGTTCACAAAACTTCAATAATCTATTTCTTTAAATTAAGCTGTCAGCATTTTTTAACAAATGAAAAAACCCGTTATATGGCATGGACGGGCTATTTCGAAATATTAACATGATATTGCTTACAGAGACAAGAACCAACGGAATAATTCTGAGATTCCTAAATCTATTGCTGTAAAGAATAACGCCATCACGATAACTGTTGAAACAACTACTACCGTATACTTCGTTAACTCTTTACTTTTCGGCCAACTTGTTTTGCGCATTTCCGAGCCGACTTCTTGTAGAAAGTTTGTTACTTTACTCATCTTTGCCTAACCTCCGAACAACGAATTAATCTATATTTCATTTATAACGTTTGTTTATGCATTGTATGCTCATTGCAATGAGAGCAAAATTTCTTCAGTTCTAAACGCTCGGTTGCCCCTTCTTTTTTCGGGACGTTGTAGTTTCTTGAACCGCATTTTTCACAACTTAAAACGACTTTCTTTGCCATGTTTATCACCTTTTCGGCAGTTTGTCCTTTAAAGACTAACACCTAAATTTCCCACTGTCAATAAAGGCTCGTGGTGTTTAAGTCATTTCTTTTAATTCAAGATGACGCTCCAATTTGCGCTTCACCCGCTGTAATGCATTATCGATGGATTTCACATGGCGGTCCAATTCTTCAGAAATTTCATTATAGGATTGTCCTTCCAAATAACGAACCAATACTTGCTGTTCGAGTTCGCTTAACACTTCGCCCATCTTCTCTTCCAAATAAAGATAATCTTCACGATTGATCATCAAATACTCAGGGTCGTCCGAAATCGGACTCGTAATAATATCCATCAACGTGCGCTCTGATTCTTCATCGTAAATTGGCTTATCTAAAGAAACATATGAATTTAGCGGAATATGCTTTTGTCTAGTAGCTGTTTTAATCGCCGTAATAATTTGCCGTGTAATGCAAAGTTCTGCAAAGGCACGGAATGACGCCAGCTTGTCCTCTTTAAAATCACGAATCGCCTTATATAAGCCAATCATTCCTTCTTGGATAATATCTTCTTTGTCCGCCCCAATTAAAAAATACGACCGTGCTTTTGCCTTAACAAACAATCGGTATTTTGAAATTAAAAAATCTAGCGCATCTGTATTGCCAAGATGCACTTGTTCTACAAGCTCTTCATCTGTCAAATGTTCAAAACGTAGTACCATTTGTAACTTCTCACTTTTAAGCAATGAAAATCACCTCAGTTACGCTAGAATAATTAGGAATAGTATAACTTAATTGGAAATTGCGGGCAATCTATTACTTGAGCCCTCTTCTCCATTTTTCAAATTGTAGTTCTACTTCTTTTGATAGCTTAATTCTTGAGGCCGGTTTTTCGTCGGTCGATTCTTTTACTTTGGATGAAATTTTAGACTGAATAATTTGCATTTCAATTTCAAGCTCACGTGCCGATTTTCTTAATGCACCATGACCAAATACAACATTTTGTTCAGTCATATCGGATGTTGCGACGTGTATTTGGATTTTTCGTCCTTTTAATTCGTTTGATAATTTTTCAATGCGCTCGTCCGCTGTTTCGTTTTTACGTGTATAAAGCACTTCCACAGCATGCTGAATATAAAGTTGCTCAGTGCCTGGCACAAGATGGGCGTCAAATACAACGATAACACGCCAGCCTGTATGTGCTTTATACTCCGCCATTCGTTCAATTAACCGATCACGTGCATCTTCAAAGTGAGGCTCACGTAACGGACGTAGCTCACTCCATGCACCGATCATGTTATAGCCGTCTACTAGCAATATGTTTTGCATGACCTCATCCGTTAGCTTCTTGTCGTTTGCGGTACACTTCATACATAAGTAATGCCGCTGCTACGGAAGCATTCAATGATGTTACATGACCAACCATTGGCAAGTGATATAAGAAGTCACATTTATCTTTCAAAAGACGGCTCATTCCCTTACCTTCACTACCAATAATTAATGCAAGCGGTAATGTTGCATCCATTTTACGATAATCTGCAGAACCTTTTGCATCTGTTCCGGCAATCCATACACCGCGTTCTTTTAGCTCATCCACCGTTTGGGCTAAATTGGTTACACGTACAACAGGTACATGCTCGATAGCACCTGTTGAAGCTTTAGCAACAACTGCTGTTAAACCGACTGCGCGACGCTTCGGAATAATGATACCATGTGCACCGATCGCATCTGCTGTACGCATAATCGAACCTAAGTTATGCGGATCTTCCAACTCGTCCAGTATTAAAAAGAACGGGTCTTCGCTTTTTGCCTTCGCTGCGGCAAATAGATCGTCCAATTCTGCATAGTCATATGCCGCGACTGATGCCACGATTCCCTGATGGTTTTCTGCAAGTTTATCGACTTTTTGCTTTGGTACAAACTGTACGAGGACACCTTGTTCTTTCGCTAAGTCCATTAGCTCCTGCACACCTGTTTTCTTAACGCCTTCAGCAATCCATAACTTATTGATTTCTCGGCCTGCGCGAAGTGCCTCAAGTACCGGATTTTTTCCTGCAATCATTTCTCCTGATAGCTCTTCCTGGGCAGATTGCGGCTTTTCTTGTTGCTTTTTCTCCTGAGTTTTAAAAGTATCTGCTTTTTTATCGCGACCTTTAAAATCTTTTGGTTTACGATTTTGCTGTCTTTTCTCTGCCATAGTTACACTCCTTTTGCCTGTTCGACAATTTCGATTGCGTAATCGATTATTTCATTTGCGCGATGATGTTCTTTGCTAAGGAATAAGAAGCCTAAAACCGCTTCAAATCCAGAGCTATTACGATATGTTCGGACATCTGTATTTTTCGGAACAGATCCTGATTTGGCATTGCGTCCTCTACGGAAAACAGCTTGCTCTTCTTCTGTTAAATAATTCTCATCAATCATGCGATGTACAATATTGGACTGGGACTTGGCCGAAACGTATTTCGTCGCTTCTTTATGCAATGTGTTAGGCTTTGCACGGCCCGACAATATTAAATGTTCCCGAATTCTTTGCTCAAGCACGGCGTCGCCCATATAAGCGAGCGCCAGTGCATTTAGCTGTATGACATCATGTGGTGTTAAATTTTGCATTTACTGACCTCGTTTCCAGCGTGTACCTTGACGAGTATCCTCAAGAACAATATCCATGCCCAGCAGTTGGTCGCGGATTTCATCTGAACGAGCAAAATCACGATCTTTACGGGCTTGGTTACGTTCCTCGATTAATGCCTCGATTTCTTCATCGAGTAATCCTGCTTCTACTTTTATATGAATACCTAGTACATTTCCAATTGTATCAAACATCGTTAAAATTGCCTGTAATACTTCTTTATCCGTATTGGCTTCGTTTAAATACACATTGGCGATATGGGAAAGTTCAAATAATGCTGAAACCGCATTTGCTGTATTAAAGTCATCGTTCATCGCATTTTCGAAATCAACTTTTATCTGACTGATTTTTTCAAGCCACTGCTCGCTGTTATCCCCTAAACTTGCCGAAGATGTTAGACGGTGCTCGACATTCGTATAGGATGTACGAATACGGTCCAAACCGCTTTTCGCTGCTTCCACTAAATCCTGAGCGAAGTTAATCGGGTTACGGTAATGAACTGACAGCATAAAGAAACGCAACACTTGCGGGTCGATTTGCTTGCGGATATCATTCACTAATATAAAGTTACCCAATGATTTCGACATTTTTTCATTATCAATATTAATATAGCCATTATGCATCCAATAACGCGCAAACGTTTTATCATTATGCGCTTCGGATTGGGCAATTTCGTTTTCGTGGTGAGGGAATGTTAAATCCTGTCCGCCTGCGTGAATATCGATTGTATCACCTAAGTGCTCACGTGCCATTACAGAACATTCAATATGCCATCCCGGACGTCCTTCTCCCCATGGTGATGCCCACTTAATTTCGCCTGCTTTTGCAGCTTTCCATAACGCGAAATCCAATGGGTCTTCTTTTTTCTCGCCCGCTTCAATACGCGCTCCAACTTTTAAATCATCAATTGATTGGTGACTTAACTTTCCGTAGCCATTAAATTTACGTGTACGGTAATAAACATCGCCTTGGGATTCATATGCATAGCCTTTGTCGATCAGCACTTTAATAAACGCGATAATATCATCCATATGCTCTGTTACACGAGGGTGCGCATCCGCCTTTTGGCATCCCAGTGCTGTAATATCTTCAAAATAAGCAGCAATAAAACGATTTGTTAATACAGAAGTTTCTTCGCCTAACTCATTCGCTGCTTTAATAATTTTGTCATCTACATCGGTAAAGTTCGAAACGAATTTCACTTCATAACCTGCATATTGTAAATAGCGGCGTACTGTATCATAGACGATTACCGGGCGGGAATTTCCAATATGAATGTAATTGTATACAGTTGGTCCGCATACATACATTTTTACTTTACCTTCCTCCAACGGAATAAATGGTTCTTTTTGTCTTGTCAACGAATTGAAAATTTGAATCGTCATATTGCCTCTCCTTTTTCATTGTACTCTTTAAATATTCATTGGGTTAATTTGTAATTTAAATAAAAAACGCCTCCATCACCTCAAGAAGGTGACAGAGACGCTAGATGCGCGGTTCCACTCTGGTTGAAAAAGTATCCATACTTTTTCCGCTTAAAGTCCTGTAACGTGGACAAATCGATTTAACCTACTTCAAGTTCAGTTAAATACTCAAAGGTGCATTTCAGCTTTGCCTTAACCTGGATCACTTTCAGCCGGTGGTGATCCTCTCTAATAAGGGGTGCGCAGCGTACTTCTCCTTCTCAACGTGCTATCATTATGGAATTTACATTCATTTTACATCTATTTTCAGAAAAATCAATCATTATATCCATTCAAAGAATTCTGTAGTTATTTCCAAATTCTCAAAAATGAATTACTCTGCAAATTTTTCAACACGAGCAATTGTTTTTTCCTTGCCGATTAAAGCGATGGCATTCGGCAATTCCGGACCATGTGTTTGACCAGTTGTCACAACGCGGATTGGCATAAACAGATTCTTACCTTTTACGCCTGTTTCTTTTTGCACAGCTTTAATCGCTGCTTTAATTGAAGCGGCATCAAAAGATTCTAAAGCCTCTAATTGAGTTTTAAATGAAGCCATAACAGCCGGCACAGTTTCACCAGTTAACACTTCATTTGCTTCTTCATCATATGCAATTTCTTCTGTGAAAAATAGGCTCGATAATTCTACGATTTCTGCCCCGAAGCTCATTTGCTCATGGTAAAGTGCGATTAAATCAGAAGCCCATGCATGTTGCTCTTCCGATAGCTCTTCTGGAAGTAAACCTGCTTTTTGTAAATGTGGCAATGCTAAAGCAACTACCTCTTCATGAGACATTTTTTTAATATATTGGTTGTTCATCCATGTTAATTTTGTTTTATCGAACATTGATGGTGATTTTGACAAGCGTTTTTCATCAAACAGCTTTACAAATTCGTCATGTGAGAAGATTTCTTCTTCTCCCTCAGGTGACCAGCCAAGTAATGCAAAGAAGTTAAACATCGCTTCCGGTAAGTAGCCTAGGTCCTTGTATTGTGTAACGAACTGGATGATTGACTCATCACGTTTTGATAATTTTTTACGATCTTCATTTACGATTAATGTCATATGACCATATTGCGGATATTCCCATCCGAATGCGTCAAAAATCATCATTTGTTTTGGAGTATTTGATAAATGCTCTTCCCCACGGAATACATGTGTAATTTCCATGAAGTGGTCATCCAGCACTACCGCATAATTGTAAGTTGGGATACCGTTTGCTTTTACAAGTACCCAGTCGCCGATATCTTTTGATTCGAACGATACTTCACCGCGAACTAAGTCAGTGAACTGATACGTAACATTTTCAGGAACACGCATACGAATTGTGTGCGGGATACCAGCAGCTTCTTTTTCAGCAACTTCCTCGGCTGTTAAATGACGGCATTTCCCATCATATGCAGGTGCAGCAACACCTTGTGCTTTTTGTTTTTCGCGTGATGCTTCAAGCTCTTCTGAAGTACAGAAACATTTATAAGCTTGTCCGTTTTCCAGCATTTTTTCTGCATGCTCTTTATAAATATCAAGACGCTCCATTTGACGGTAAGGTGCATATGGACCTCCGATATCAATCGACTCATCCGGCATAATGCCTAACCAGCGTAAGTTATCAAGTTGAGAAGCTTCTCCACCCTCTACATTACGTTCAATATCTGTATCTTCAATACGTACTACAAAAGTACCGTTGTGATGTTTTGCATATAAATAGTTGAATAAAGCTGTACGTGCGCCACCGATATGTAAAAATCCTGTTGGCGATGGTGCATAACGAACGCGAACTGTTTTCGTCATAAAATTTGCCTCCTAATTTTAGCGTTAAAACGCTCGACCTTTTTCGCATATAAAAAAGTTTACTTTTATATGTATATGAACGGACATTATATTGTCCAATATCGGCACAATAGATGTCTTTTAAACTTTAACCATTCTACCACTGTAAGTTATTAAATTAAAGTAGCGTGTGTCGATTTTTGACACACGCCCTCATTTTTAAGCTTTTACTAAAAGAATCGTTGCCATTGCTGCAATTCCTTCTTCACGGCCAACAAAACCTAACTTCTCCGTTGTTGTCGCTTTTACATTTACTTGCGAAGGTTCCGCATTCAGTAATTGTGCGATACGGTTTTGCATTTGTGAGATATATGGAGCCATTTTCGGACGCTGTGCCATAATTGTACAATCCACATTGCCTAATTTATATCCACGTTCTTCTACCATCTTCCAAATATATTCAAGTAACTTCGCTGAATCTGCATCTTTCCACTCCGGATCTGTATCAGGGAAGTGACGGCCAATATCCCCTTCTCCAATTGCACCTAATGCCGCGTCTGTCACTGTATGTAAAAGTACATCGGCATCCGAATGACCTACTAAGCCGCGCTCATGCGGTATTGTAATACCACCTAAAATTAATGGACGTCCTTCTGCAAATTCATGAACGTCAAATCCTTGTCCAATTCGAAACATATCGTTGCTAGCCTACAAAGTAAACTAGCCTTCACCTTCTTTCTGCTAATCTCATTATCATTAGTATAATCAACTTGTCCGGAAAAAGCCTCGCAAACCTATTTTCTTTTCAAGGTATCTTCTATTTTCGTTGTTTTAAAATAGCTTCCCCAAAAATCAGATCTTCCTGCGTTGTCATTTTTACATTTTCATAACTGCATTCCACGATATGAATATCATGTCCTAAACGTTCCACAAGCATTGCTTCATCCGTTCCTAAAAAATCTGCCTTTTCGGCTTCGTCTTCAGCTTCTGCCAATAAATCGTAACGGAACGCTTGCGGTGTTTGAACCATCCATAAAGAATCGCGGTCAACAGTTTCTTTAATTAGGCCGTTATGGACGACCTTCATTGTATCCTTTGCACGAACCCCTGCAATAGCCGCTCCTTTTTCATAAGCGACTTTTGCAAGTTCGGCAATCTTTGAAATCGTAATAAAAGGTCTTGCAGCGTCATGAACAAGGACAACATCCACTGCACTCATTTCTTTAATGCATGCATGCACTGAGTGTTGGCGTTCCTCACCACCTGTAGGCATACCTTTTACTTTTGCAATATTATACTTTTTGATGAGCGACTGGATAAATGGACGTTCCTCATCTTTTACGGCAAGCCAAATACCCGTACAGTTTTCATCTTGTTCAAAAACAAGAAGTGTATGAACTAAAATCGGTTTATCCGCTAAGTTTAAAAATAATTTATTTTGCCCGGCACCCATGCGCTTTCCGCTTCCTGCTGCCGGTAAAACAACTTCATAACGCAAAATGCTTCACATCCTAATCCTCTTTTGGCTTGGCAAAAATCATTCGCCCTGCCGACGTTTGAAGTACGCTCGTTACCGTAACAGTAATCGCCTGGCCAATATAGCTTCGGCCACCTTCTACTACAATCATTGTTCCGTCATCTAAATAGGCGACACCTTGATTGTGTTCTTTCCCGTCTTTAATGACAACGACTTGCATATCTTCACCCGGAATAACGACCGGTTTCACCGCATTTGCCAAATCATTAATATTCAATACTTGTACACGGTGCAGTTCACAAACTTTATTTAAGTTGAAATCATTCGTCAATATTTGAGCACTCATGTTTTTTGCTAAGCGAACCAGCTTTAAGTCCACTTCGGACACATCATCAAAATCAACTTCCGTAATAAGTACCTTCGAAGCACGTTCGTCCTGAAGACGTTTTAAAATATCGAGACCTCTGCGACCACGCGTACGCTTCAATGTATCAGATGAATCCGCAATATGCTGGAGTTCTGTTAATACAAACTGAGGTACGACTAAAATCCCTTCAACAAAACCTGTTGTTGAAATATCGGCAATACGCCCATCAATGATGACACTCGTATCAAGTAATTTATACTGCTCCTGAACTTCCTTGACAGATCCGTCACTTTGACGCTTTTTCGTGGATTTCCCGGAAAAGATCTGCAATAGCTCATCCCGTTTACTGAAACCTAACCGGAAACCGAGATAGCCCAGAACAATGGATAAAATAGCAGGAACAACAGCGGTAATAACGGGAATGTTCATTTGATTGATTGCGACCCCGACCAATGTTGCTACACATAGTCCTACGATTAAACCGAGTGTACCAAACAGTAAATCTGCTGCAGGCAATTTGAATAATACTTCCTCTAACCAAGTAATTAATTTTACAAAGTAATCAGATAATGCAAACGATAAAACGAATAATAAAGCAGCACCTATCGCAACACTGAAGTATGGATTATTAAGCCAAGGATTGGATGATAAGTTCATGAATGCATATAAGGGCGGTAAGAAAATAAGGCCTAATGCTCCACCGATAAATAAAAATGCTACTTGAATTATTTTCTTCAACATTTGTTTCACCTCCAGTTAATAATTATACATCTAAAGTTTCATTCATGCGAAGTCCAGGTACCAAAAGCAAGGGCAAATAATCAACAAAATGCAATTACATTCCAATATTAGGATTTTACCCATTTTTTAAGTTTATTCCCTATTTTTTTTAGTTAAATTTACGCGATATTAATTCAAAAATGACATACTTCATTCTAAATTCCCACTACCAGTAGTTTAGTTAAATTAATGCATATACTATTTTAGTATAATAGAAAAATTAAACTTAGAAGAGGAGAATACGTTTTGAATACTGCAAAAGAAGTAAAAATTTCTACTGCTGACCCGTCTGCAATTGGTTTGTTCGGTTTGGCGATTGTAACATTTGTTGCTTCCACTCAAAAATTAGGCTGGACAGATGGCTTAGGTTTGGTTATTCCTTGGGCAATATTTTTAGGAGGTATTGCACAATTTTATGCATCAGTATTAGATTCAAAGCATAATAATACATTCGGTACGACAGCATTCGGCGCATATGGTTTGTTCTGGATGGGTGTAGGCATGAGCTGGTTCGTTCAAGCCGGTGTATTTGGTGCAACATTACAGGCGTCTGCTGATACAACTCAGCTCGGTGTTGTGTATTTAGGTTATTTAATCTTTACCCTATTTATGACGATTGGTGCAGCTGAAACAAATAAAGTTCTATTCGCCATCTTCGTAATGATCGACTTCTTATTTATCGGCCTGGCATTAAGCTCATTTGGAATTATGGAGCACGGCATGCATTTACTTGCAGCCTACTCTGAGTTAATCATTGCTCTGTTATCACTTTACGGTGCGGGTGCTAATGTATTGAACAAGCATTTCGGCTTCAACTTCCTGCCGATTGGAAAGCCTTTTGGCATTTTCACAAGAGAAGCATTTTTAAAGAAGGAAAAAACAGTAAAAGCATAAAGAAAAAAGGCATGAAAAGTATTTTCACTTTTCATGCCTTTTTTGAACATATTACCAAAAATATATTCTCTATAAATTTTGGAAAGATTCCCGCAGTGCATCACTGATTGTTTCGACGCCAACGACTTGAATGTCCGGCGGGAATTCCCACCCACCAATATTAGAAGCTGGAATAAAGGCGCGTTTAAATCCTAACTTTGCTGCTTCCTGTACACGCTGTTCAATTCTCGAAACGCGGCGTACTTCACCAGTTAACCCTACTTCCCCGATAAAGCAGTCTGTCGGACGTACTGTCTGGTCTTTAAAGCTTGAAACAATACTTGTTAATACAGCTAAATCAATTGCCGGCTCATCCAATTTCACGCCACCCGCAACTTTAATATACGCATCCTGTGCCTGAAGCATCATGCCCATGCGTTTTTCCAATACCGCCATTAAAAGCTGGACACGGTTTTGATCAACCCCTGTTGCCATACGCTTCGGATAATTGAAACTCGTTGGTGTAACAAGAGACTGGATTTCTACCAAAATCGGACGTGTCCCTTCCATCGATGCAACGATCGTTGAGCCAGGGGCACCTTGCGAGCGTTCCTGTAAAAACAGCTCAGAGGGATTCAATACTTCCTTTAACCCTCCATGAAGCATTTCAAAAATCGCAATTTCATTTGTAGAACCAAAACGGTTTTTCTGACTTCGTAAAATTCGGTGGTTATGGTGGCGTTCCCCTTCAAAGTAAAGCACCGTGTCTACCATATGTTCTAAAATACGCGGTCCGGCAATCTGACCTTCTTTTGTAACATGACCAACAAGGAAGATAGCAATATTTTTAGTTTTTGCAATGCGCATCAGTTCCGCTGTACATTCACGTACTTGCGACACACTGCCCGGTGCACTTGTTATTTCCGGGTGGTGTACCGTTTGAATCGAATCGACAATAACAAATTTCGGTTGTACTTCATCAATTGTCTGATTTAAAAACTCCAGATTCGTTTCCGAGTAAATATAAAGCTCCGGCGTATGTACACCTAAACGTTCAGCACGCAGCTTCGTCTGACGTACAGATTCTTCACCGGAAATATATAAAACACGTTTTCCCTGATTGGAAAGAAGCGCTGATACTTGCAGTAATAAAGTCGATTTCCCGATACCTGGATCACCGCCTATCAATACAAGTGAACCTGGTACGATACCGCCTCCGAGTACACGGTTGAACTCATTCATTTCTGTGGCGATACGTGTTTCTTCCTGTACCTCCACATGAATAATAGGTGTTGCCTTTGTAGCTGTTGTAGAATGCTGGAACGCACCACGCGGACCTTTTGTGATGACTTCGACTTCTTCATTCATCGTATTCCATTCACCACAGCCAGGACAGCGCCCCATCCATTTTGCCGCCTCATAGCCACAGCTGCTGCACATAAATTTAGACTTCTTTTTTGCCATTTTGCTAGCTCCTTCGAATGTGTGTTCCTATAATTGTACACGAAACAAAATCGAATACCCACTAATCTGCCGCAAAATTCTTTTTCGGTTAGCGTTTCCTACAAAAATAATTTTGGTTTAGCGAGAATTCTCCGATTCCTAACGACGATAGTATAAAAAACAGACGAAGCAGGAATTACCCGCCTCGTCTGTTTTATTAATTCGTTGCTACTTTTTCTTGTGTTCGTACGATAAACTCATCATCTGCATAATCAAGTACGACTGTTTGCGTCTTATCCAATGTACCTTTTAAAAGTTCTTCGGATAAGCGGTCTTCTACATGTTTTTGTAATGCACGGCGCAATGGACGCGCACCATATTGCGGATCATAGCCTTCTTCCGAAATTTTAACAAGCGCTGCATCCGTAAGCTGCAGTTCGATATCCTGCTCTTTTAGACGCTTCGTTAAAGAGTTCGCCATTAATGATACGATTTCTTTTAAGTGATCCTTTTCTAATGAATGGAACACGATCATTTCATCAATACGGTTTAAGAACTCTGGGCGGAACGCTTTTTTCAGTTCTTCCAGCATTGTGCTCTTCATGTCTTTATCTTTCGATGCATTTAGACCAGCACTGAATCCTACATGCTTGCGATATTTCAGTGCATCTGCCCCAACATTCGATGTCATAATGACAACTGTATTGCGGAAATCGACAACACGACCTTTTGAATCAGTTAAGCGGCCGTCTTCCAGCACTTGTAATAAGATGTTGAACACATCCGGATGCGCCTTTTCGATTTCATCCAACAGTACAACCGAATATGGTTTACGACGGACTTTCTCTGTTAATTGGCCTCCATCTTCAAATCCTACATAGCCCGGAGGCGAACCGACTAAACGAGAAGTCGAATGTTTCTCCATATACTCTGACATATCTACACGGATCATCGCATCTTCATCACCGAACATTACTTCAGCAAGTGCTCGCGCAAGTTCTGTTTTACCGACACCTGTAGGACCAAGGAAGATAAATGAACCGATTGGACGTTTTGGATCTTTTAAGCCTGCACGTGCACGGCGGATTGCACGGGAAATTGCCTCTACCGCTTCACCTTGACCAACCACGCGTTTGTGTAACTCTTCCTCAAGGTTTAATAACTTCGCAGATTCTGCCTGTGCGATTTTTGAAACCGGAATTCCCGTCCACATCGCTACCACTTGCGCGATGTCGTCAACATATACTGTAGACTCTTCTTTGCCTTGTTTTTCTTTCCACTCTTTTTTCAGTTGTTCAAGCTCTTGTTTCAGCTTCTGCTCTGTATCACGCAATGCAGCAGCTTTTTCAAATTCCTGTCCTGAAACTGCGGCATTCTTTTCAGACTTAATGCCTTCCAATTTATCTTCCAACTCTTTTAAATTAGGTGGAACAGTATAAGAGCGTAAGCGCACTTTCGAACCAGCTTCATCAATTAAGTCAATTGCCTTATCCGGTAAGAAACGATCTGAAATGTAGCGATCTGATAATTTGGCAGCTGCTTCTACCGCTTCATCCGAAATTTTCACACGGTGATGTGCTTCATAGCGGTCACGTAAACCATTAATGATTTGGATTGTTTCTTCAACAGATGGCTCATCAACTTGGATTGGTTGAAAACGACGCTCTAATGCCGCGTCCTTTTCGATATATTTGCGGTACTCATCCAATGTTGTTGCACCGATACATTGCAGTTCGCCACGAGCCAATGATGGTTTTAAAATATTCGATGCATCAATTGCACCTTCCGCGCCACCTGCACCGATCAATGTATGAAGCTCATCGATGAATAAAATAATATTGCCAGCCTGGCGAATTTCATCCATTACTTTTTTCAGACGGTCTTCAAATTCCCCACGATATTTAGTACCTGCAACAACTGTACCCATATCAAGCGTCATTACACGTTTATCGCGCAGTGTTTCCGGAACTTCATTATTGATAATTTGCTGTGCCAATCCTTCTGCAATAGCTGTTTTACCGACACCTGGTTCCCCGATTAATACCGGATTGTTTTTTGTACGGCGTGACAGTACTTCTACAACACGTGTAATTTCTTTTGAGCGGCCGATAACCGGGTCAAGTGAACCTTCACGCGCTACCGCTGTTAAATCGCGGGCTAAACTATCAAGTGTTGGTGTATTTACTGTTTGCGTCATGCTGGAGTTACCGCTATTGTTAGAATCATTATTGCCTAATAACAGTAAAACTTGCTGGCGTGCTTTATTGATGCTTACACCTGTATTCGCCAATACGCGGGCAGCAACCCCTTCACCTTCACGAATTAAAGCTAATAAAATATGCTCTGTTCCGACATATGCATGCCCTAATTTACGTGATTCATCCAATGAAAGTTCGATTACCTTTTTAGCACGTGGTGTGTAATGTACGATTGGACCTACATCTTCAGTACCTTTTCCAACGAGTTCCTCAATGCCAGTTTCAATCATTTGAGGGCTAATATTAATTGCTTCTAAAGCTTTAGCGGCAATTCCGCCACCTTCACGAATTAAGCCAAGTAAAATATGTTCAGTTCCGATTTCTTTATGCTTAAGACGAATTGCCTCTTCCTGAGCAAGTTGTAATACCTTCTGAGCACGTTGTGTGAATCGATTAAACATCATAGAAAATCCTCTCCTTTTTCCCCATTGTTTGTAGCTTCATCTTGCTCGTTTAACTTTTCTTGCAACAGCTTCGCACGATACATATCGCGTTCTGCCGGTTGTAACGTAGTACCAATATATTGCTGAATGAGTCCAGGTTGCATAATAAGCATGCACTCATTTAGTTTACGCTGTGAAATTGCTTCTAATAATCCTAAACTTACCCCAAGACGCACATTTGATAAACAGCTAGCCGCTTCTTCACTCGTTAAAATTTTTGCGTACTTCAATGTACCAAGTGAACGGCTTAAGCGGTCTTCCAACACCGAGGGAGCACGCATCAATAAATTTTTACGTGCAAGCTCTTCCTTTTTGATTACTTGCTCCACAACTTCCTGCAGCTCCTGTAAAATCGTTTCTTCTGATTTACCTAATGTGATCTGGTTTGATATTTGATAAATATTCCCTAAATTTTCACTGCCTTCCCCATATATACCCCTCACAACCATTCCTAATCTTGTCATCATCTGAATTAATGGATTCATCTGTTTCATCATTGTGAGTGCTGGTAAATGGAGCATGACAGAAGCTCGAAGTCCTGTTCCGACATTTGTTGGGCAACTTGTCAAATAACCATAGCGGTCTTCATATGCATACGCGATTGACTTACTTAAGTAGCGGTCAATATTACGAGCCTTATCAAATGCTTCTTTTAAATTCATCCCTTGCGTAAGACTCTGTATGCGAATATGATCCTCTTCATTTACTAATATGCTAATGGATTCATCTTTTGTTAAAAAAAATGATCCAATTTTTTTTCTTCTTGCCAAATTCGGGCTGATCAAATGCTTCTCCACTAAAATTTGGCGTTGTAAAACCGGCATATCTTTTATTTGGAAATAGGAAAACTGATACGGATTATCATATGAAGACAATAATGACTGCATCATTTTTTCTTCGATTAATTGGGCTTCCTGTTCTGTAAAACTAATCGGAAATCGAGTATTGGCAATATTACGAGCAAGCCGAATGCGTGTGCTAATGACGATATCTGAATCGCTTTCGTGCTGCATCCAGCTGGGACTGGCATTCGTTAAAAAATGCTCGATGTTCATGCGTTCCCCTCACCTTCCTGTCTTATTTTACTTTCCAATTCCCTTACTTCATCACGTATGGAAGCTGCATCTTCAAATCGCTCTTCCGCAATTGCTTGCTGCAGTGATGTTCGGAGCTCTTGGATTTGTTGTTCTACCTTTTCCTTTGAAGGTCCTTCTTCCATATACCCTACATGCTGAGTACCTGCCTGAAGACGTTCAAGCAGCTGTGGTAATTGCTCGCTAAATGTTTCGTAACATTGACCGCATCCGAATTTGCCTTGCTTTAAAAACTGTCGGTACGTAAACCCGCAGGAAGGACAGGATTTTGGGCTGTTTGTATTAGTTGTCGTGCTTTCTTTCTTTGCATTCACAGGTACAAAATTGAACCAATTTGAAATAAGCTGCTGAAGAGATGCAGGCTCTTCATTTACGTCAAATTGAAATGGATGAAATTGAGTGGCACATACTTCACAGTAGTGACGCTCTACTTTTTGACCATTGTGAACTTGAGTAACGGTAACATTGGCGTGACGCTGTTTACAATGCTCACATATCATAATAATCCACCTCTACTTTTCAAAAGAAATCGTTTGTAGCATTGCGTGCATAATGCGTGCTCTTAGTTGATCACGCAGCGGCAAAGCTACCTGTAATGTGACACGATCTAAAGCGGCCTTCATAATGCTTGCTTCTCGTTCTGTAATGATATCCTCATCCAATAAACGGAAAATAATACGCTCAGCATTAGTCTGGGCAATGGCGTTACCTATTTGTGTTTCCATTTCGTCAAGTAAATTTTTCTTCGAGTGGATTGTTACACGCAAAATCCGAATATAACCGCCACCACCCCGCTTACTCTCTACATAGTAGCCATGCTCGGTCGTGAAACGCGTATTGATAACGTAATTGATTTGAGAAGGGGCACAGGCAAATTGCTTTGCCAATTCATTTCGTTTTATTTCAATAAGTCCCTGTCCCTCTAATTCAATAACTTCCTTCAAATACCCTTCAATTATGTCAGATATATTCCTCATGCTGTCTCTCACCTCTCATCAACTGACTTTGACTATCTTTGACTTAAATATACAATATTTATTTTTTGAAATGCAACTAATCACTCTTGTTTTAGGTTTCCCTATTTTTACATTAATAAATCCCTTTTTATGTAAAAAAGCGATAAGGTGTTTTTAAACAAACCTTACCGCTTTTATGAACTTTGCCAGAATGAGGGTAAATTATACCCAGCGTCCGACAATTGGATAATTCCAGTGCTGATCCGATAATGCTTTTACAATACCGATGACCGGGGCAATCCAGAAGATGAGTAAAAATACTAATAGGAATGGTAAACCTATTAACAATACAGAAAGGACTCCTGCTATCGCTATTAAAATTCCGAATACGACCTGGAATAGTAATGCTTGGATTGCTGTACGCTTCACTTCATCTTCAGAACTTATTAAGAAAAACAGAATCGGTACAAGGAACGGTGCAAAGAATGCACTGGCATGAATGATGATTTTCGACCATTTAGATTCCATTTGTTATCAACCTCACTTTAGTTTATTAGCTTATTTACGGATAATATTCATAAAAGTTTCATAGAGAGGACAAAAAATCCCGAATTTTTATTTCGAGATTCTTGTGATGTCTAAATTTAATCAATATGGGCCTCTATCTTTCGGGTTGTCCCCTTCTTGAGGAAATAAAAAGTAGGAAATAACCGCGGTTAAGATGGTTGCTCCAATAACTATTAAAATCCGATCGCGGTCACCTACTTCTGCATAATTGTTTACGAGCATAATATACGATGCGATTGCCACCCCAAGCGACAATGGTAAAACAAATTTCAAACGCCCTTTATGAAACTTCATCATTACAACGCCTTTCATTATTTACTGCATCCATTTTAATAGTTATATACCTCAAATACAAATTAATGTAAATTTTTAATCTTTATAGAAATATTAATGATTTAATCCGATATAAACAGTAAAATAGTATTATTTAATAATACATGAATCGAGGAAGAACATGGGTATTCTGTTTTCAAGAGCAACAAAAGTTTCAAACAAGCCTTATTTTGATATTGCAAATTATGCACAGCAAGTAAATCTGGATGTATCAAACTATCCTAACTTACATAAACAGCTTCAATTGCTAAAATTGACGAAAGAGGATTTAGCCGTAATTAAACAGCTAGAACCTTTTGCTCAACAAGTTGTTCCAGTTATGGTGGAAAAGTTTTATGGTGCAATCAGCTTAAGTTCGGAGCTTGTAGATATTATAGGAAGTTCAGCTCGAATGGAGCGTCTTAAAGGTACACTAACAAGGCATTTAGAAGCAATGTTCAACTGTAATATCGATTCACGTTATATTGAAGAACGACAAACGATTGCGCATGTCCATGTCAAAATCGGCCTGCAATCAAAGTGGTATATTGCATCATTTCAATCGCTAATGACAACGTTTATCGACTTTATCAGTAAAATTGAAATGCCGAATGAAGAGATGGCTAAAGCAATTAATGCTTTTTCAAAACTAATCAACTTCGAGCAGCAGCTTGTGATTGAAGCATATGAAAAAGAAGAGCAGCGCATTCGTACTGAAAGTTTGGAAATGAAATACCGAATCGTAGAGCGAATTCAACATACTGCACAAGAGTTAACGCATATTAGTGATCAGACAAATGCCTCATTACAGGAAATTGCGAGTCAATCTGAAGAAATTGCTTCCAACACAAAACAAGGATTAAATTTAGTCGCGGAAACCGAAAATAAATCAACGACAGGTACTACATATTTAGTTAACCAGACAGCAATTATGACAAACATTTTAGACCGTGTGGACATACTTGAGTCATCAATGGTTAAACTGCGTCAATCATCTAAAAAAATTGCTGAAATTGTAGGATTAGTAACAGGGATTGCCGATCAGACAAACTTGCTTGCATTAAATGCATCTATTGAAGCAGCACGTGCAGGTGAACATGGGAAAGGATTTGCCGTTGTAGCTGATGAAGTCCGAAAGCTTGCTGAGGAAACTAAAAATGCGGTACAAAACGTTTCTCATTTAATTAAAGAAACAGAACTTAGCATTTCACAAATGTCCGATTCTGTTTCAAGTGTTGATGAGCAGGTAAAAATGAGCGTGGATACACAAAAAAGCTTGGCAGATTCTTTTACATCCATAACGGAAGCAGTACATGGAATTAAAACGCAATATGAAAACACGAATGAGGACATTCATGCCATTTCTTCTGTTATTACCGGTTTGACACATACAACAAATGATGTCATGACATCATCCGATTCACTGCTCCACATTGTTCAGGAACTGCATGATTAATTTCGCTTAAATACTAAAGGGATATCAAATGGCATTTTGCATTTGATATCCCTTTTTTTATGCACGGCGCTTTTTTGATAATGCTCGCTTTTGTTTTCGATGTTCCTGACGAATTGGGCCTGTTTCAAATAAATGACGTTCGAAATCCGTCTCCGGTTCAACACCCGGTACTTCTTTCGGCTTGCCGTTTTCGTCAATCGCTACCATCGTTACGAATGATTCCGTCGTCAGTTTCTTTGCACCTGTTTTAATATTTCTTGATACAACTCGTACATATACTTCCATCGAAGTACGACCTGTTCCAGATACAACAGCTTCCAACTCAATCATATCGCCTGCATAGGCAGAGGAAACGAAGTCTACTGAGTCAAAAGAAGCAGTAACGACTTCACCTTGACAATGTTTCATTGCTGCAATCGCAGCAATTTCATCAATATATGCTAACACTTTCCCTCCAAATATCGACTGATGATGATTTGTATCAGGAGGCAGTACTAATCGTGTTTGGATAGATTTTGAAAAGCTCATTGGCAGAGTATTTTTCATAATCTTCCTCCTTTCTAGACTACACTCCATGTTACTATTCGGAAGATGGAAGTGCTAGTACAAACTATTCATAATTCAACTTCATCGTAATAAATTTTAAATCGGTCATTTCTTCCACTGCATACTTAATGCCTTCTTTACCGTAGCCGCTCATTTTGACGCCCCCATACGGCATATTGTCTACACGGAATGTCGGAATATCGTTAATGATTACCGCGCCTGCTTCAATCTCTTCAGCGGCTTTCATCGCATCTGTTAATACATTTGTGTAAATACCCGCATTTAACGCAAGCTCCGATTCATTTACAAAAGCAATTGCTTCGTCCAGCGTATCATATGGCACAATGGATACAATCGGTGCAAAAGTCTCTTGGCAAACAATTTTCATATCGGGCTTCACATTCGTCATGACAGTTGGGGAGCAAGTACGCTCTGTAAATTCAGCTCCCGTTGCAACCGTTGCACCTTGCTGTTTCGCCTCTTCAATCCAGTTTTTTATACGGCTAACTTCATCCGGATGAATCATTGCACTCACATCCGTTTTTTCATCATGCGGATCCCCTACAATCAATTTCTTAGTCTCTTCAACAAATAATTTTGTAAATGCGTCATAAATTGAAGTATGAACATAAATACGTTGCAATGAAATACATACTTGTCCGGCAAATCCAAAAGCGCCGCCAACACCACGCTTCATAATTTTTTCAAGCGGTGTTGAAGGTTCTACAATGAGTGCCGCATTTGAACCAAGCTCTAATGTAATTTTTCGCAAGCCGATTTTTTCTTTAATTTTTAGGCCTACCGCACCACTACCTGTAAATGTCACTTTTTTTACAAGTGGATGTGTGACAAGTGTTTCGCTCAATTCCCCACCACTGCCAGTTACAATTTGTAATGCGCCATCCGGTAAACCTGCTTCTTTGAAAATTTCAGCCATTACAAGTGCACTTAACGGGGTTTGGGATGCAGGCTTTAATACAACTGTATTCCCTACAGCAAAGGCTGGACCTAATTTATGGGCTACGAGATTAAATGGAAAATTAAACGGTGTAATCGCAGAAACTACGCCTAATGGAACTCGTTTTGTATAACCGATACGGTCTTTTACACCTGGTGCTGCATCCATCGGAATCGTTTCGCCTGTACTTTGTTTTGCCGCTTCTGCTGCAAATTGATAAGTCGCAATCGTACGGTCTATTTCGGCAATACCTGCTGATATCGGTTTTGCCGCTTCATCCGCCAATATTTTTGCAAGTTCTTGTTTACGTTCCCGCATGATCGTCACAACTTTGTATAAAATTTCCGCACGTTCATACGCAGTCGTTTTTTTGAATGACTGGAATGTTTGATGTGCGCCTTCAATTGCACGCTCCACGTCCGCTGCTGTCGCTTTTGCTACATTTGCAAGGACTTCTCCCGTATAAGGTGCTGTTAACTCAGTCGTTTCATTCGTACTTTCCCATTGGCCATTAATCCATAATTTTGTCTGTTTCATTTAATTCACTCCTCACTATTGTTTACCCAAACTAAAAAAATATATCGAGAATATCGAATGCTAATAAAAATGGAATATCACCTATATAATCGCTCATCGCAAGAGCCTGCATAAATAATAAACTATCGTTGAAATCGGATAACATATCATTTTCGATGAAACTTTTCAGCACATACTGGGCAGCGGTCATTAAAGCATACGCCTGCATATCCATAAACATCGGAAGCTTGACGAGTGACCGTTCCATTTCTACAATTTCACCGACAACTTCTGATGTAGCTCCCGCTAAAGCTAGCAAAGCTAGATATGGATAAAACCTTTTCTTCACTTTCACGCCATTATTGATAAATGACTGCTTCATCGCAACTACATAATCAACCAATACAGGCTGAAATTCCTCATCATACAATGGCAATAGCTGTGTCATTGCCTGTAGGGCATCTCCATTTTTAAACCCTTTACCGTGTAAAGCATCATAGTATTTCCGCATTGTTTCAGCGAGTTTAACCGGGTCACTTTGCTTCTTCATCAGTAAAACTGCATATGGGATATCATCTTTACCCGTCAGGAAGAAATGATACCTTTTCATTTCATCATGTAAGATTTTTGCTTTTTTTGCATGTGCTTCATCCATTAAAAATAGGGCTGCAATTCGTTGATAGCCACTGCTTTTAAACCCTGCATTCAATAGCGCCTTTTCATTTAATCTTACTCGCTGAAGCTCCTGTTCAGGCTGCGGATGCAATACGAAATGGGCTAACATTTTATACGTTAAAACCGATTTATTCGACGGCGTAGAGAAAAACTCGAGGAAGGATTGCTTGGACTTTTGACTATGTATATCTTTTACTTTTTTCTCAAATAAAGGGCCATTAAATGTTTCACGTGAAAATGTAAATTGGACAGCTAACGGTATTCGGGCATTGCTTTGAACATCCGCTCCGAAAAATAGCTCCATCCGCTCATTATTGTTTTTAAGTAATTGTATAAAGGCTGTTTGATCCATCAGTTCACACTCCTACTTATAATTATACGCCTAAATTTTTGAAGTGAAAAAATTTTGCCTTTCCCCATAACAAAAAGAGAATGCTGTTTGTCGAACCAGCATTCCCTTTTTCAACGTTATACTTGAAGCTCATCAAGCTCTTCTTTTGTGAAGGCCCTTGATCTAGATAAAAAGCGCTTCCCTTCGACGCCTTCCAACGAAAACATTCCACCACGTCCATCGACGACATCAATAATAATCTGTGTATGCTTCCAATAATCATATTGGTTTTTGTGCATATAAAACGGACTTCCGCCAATATGACCAAGCAATATATCCTGGTTGCCGATAATTAAATCGCCATCAGGATAACACATTGGGGACGAACCATCACAGCAGCCTCCGGATTGATGGAACATAACCGGTCCGTGGCGTTCTTTCAACTTCTCGATTAATTGCAGTGCTGCATCGGTTGCTATAACACGTTCAACCAAATTTTGCACCCCCTCTCTTAGAAGAAGCCTAAGCGGTTTTCATCATAGCTTACTAAAAGGTTTTTCGTTTGTTGATAGTGGCTTAACATCATTTTATGGTTTTCGCGTCCTACACCACTCATCTTGTAGCCGCCAAACGCCGCATGTGCCGGATATGCATGGTAGCAGTTCGTCCATACACGTCCTGCCTGAATGCCGCGGCCGAAGCGGTAAGCGGTATTCATATCACGTGTCCAAACACCTGATCCCAATCCGTATAATGTATCATTTGCGATTTCCAAAGCTTCTTCTTTCGTTTTAAATGTTGTTACAGCAACAACCGGACCGAAGATTTCCTCTTGGAAAATACGCATTTTATTATGACCTTTAAATACAGTCGGTTTAATATAGTAGCCTTCTGCATAGTCGCCGCCTAAATCATTTTTCTCGCCGCCGATTAAGCATTCCGCGCCCTCTTCTTTACCGATTTGTAAAT
This sequence comes from Solibacillus sp. GQ1, assembly GCF_059758555.1. NCBI lineage: Bacteria > Bacillati > Bacillota > Bacilli > Caryophanales > Caryophanaceae > Solibacillus > Solibacillus sp. GQ1. Next base: position 78,132 of record NZ_JCAXEX010000005.1, read on the forward strand.
AAGATTGGATTTTCTCCATTTGTTCTGATGATGCTTGAGCACCCATCATTGTATCTGTATCTAAAGGGTTACCTGTTTTAATTGCTTCTACACGCTTTAATACGCGCTCCATAAATTTCTCGTAAATCGACTCCTGAATAAGTGCACGAGAAGGACATGTACATACTTCGCCTTGGTTTAAAGCAAATAATACGAAGCCTTCCACTGCTTTATCCAAGAATGCATCGTCTGCATCCATAATATCTTCAAAGAAAATGTTCGGTGATTTACCGCCCAATTCAAGAGTAACCGGAATTAGATTTTGTGATGCATATTGCATAATAAGGCGACCTGTCGTCGTCTCACCGGTAAACGCAATTTTACCAATGCGCGGATTTGAAGCTAACGGCTTTCCTGCTTCTAAACCGAAGCCATTCACAACATTCAGCACACCTGGCGGGAGTAAATCTTCAATTAGCTCAACAAGCACTAAAATGGATGCTGGTGTTTGCTCAGCCGGCTTTAATACGACACAGTTTCCTGCAGCTAAAGCAGGTGCCAATTTCCAGACAGCCATCAATAACGGGAAGTTCCATGGAATAATTTGCCCAACTACACCGATCGGCTCATGGAAGTGATATGCCACTGTATTTTCATCAATCTGACTAAGAGACCCTTCCTGTGCGCGTAAAGCACCCGCAAAGTAGCGGAAGTGATCAATGCCCAAAGGTAAATCTGCATTCAATGTTTCACGTACTGCCTTACCGTTATCCCATGTTTCTGCAACGGCCAGCATTTCTAAATTTTGTTCCATACGATCTGCAATTTTAAGTAAAATATTCGAGCGCTCAGTTGCTGATGTCTTACCCCAGGCATCCTTTGCTGCATGTGCTGCATCTAAAGCAAGCTCGATATCTTCTTCCGTAGAACGCGCCACTTGGGTAAATACTTTACCAGTTACAGGGGTAATATTGTCGAAGTACTCCCCTTTTACTGGCGGTGTCCATTTACCACCGATAAAGTTGTCGTAACGCTCCTTGAAATTTACTAATGCGCCATCCGTGTTTGGATTTTGATACACTGCTGCCATTGAAATCTCTCCCCTTTGCACAAATTATGGTGACCATACCTTCTCGTTAAAAGGAGTGCTGAAATTCATGCTGTAAAGCTCACTCTTCTGTGAGAGGTATCTTCATCTATTATATTGTCAGAAAAGTGGAATCATTTCAAATATTAAACTACAATTTTCTGATTATTTTATTATTCTCTACTCTGTTATACTGAAAATGAAGAGAATACTATAATAAAAATGTATAAAATGGGTAAATTCCAGTAAAGATAAGTTTGTTCATTATATAATCAAGCGTCATTTTGAACGAAGTATTACAAAATTACAGATAAACTCATGTATACTGAAGATATTCTATTAGTAGGTGAAAAATTATGAGAATCAATAAATTTTTAGCAGAAACAGGCATCGTGTCCCGTCGCGGTGCAGATAAATGGGTAGAAGACGGCCGTATAAAAATCAATGGGGTTGTTGCGACAAACGGCAGCCAAGTTGAAACAGGCGATGAAGTATTAGTTGATGGCAAGCCTGTAAAAAGACAGGAAGAATTAGTCTACATTGTACTGAATAAGCCTGTTGGAATTACGAGTACAACGGAAAAGCATATCGAAGGAAATGTTGTGGATTTTATAAACCACCCGCTCCGTATTTTCCATATCGGACGTCTGGATAAGGATTCAGAAGGATTACTGCTTCTTACGAATGATGGAGATATCGTCAACGAAATTTTACGAGCAGAAAATCACCATGAAAAGGAATATGTTGTGCAGGTAGACAAGCCGATTACCGATCAATTTATTCGTGACATGAGCTCGGGCGTGGAAATTTTAGATACAACGACATTACCTTGCCGAGTAGAAAAGGTTTCCTCAAAAGTATTTAAAATTATTTTAGAGCAAGGATTAAATCGTCAAATTCGCCGTATGTGTTCTGCTCTTGGCTATTCTGTACAGCGATTACAGCGCATTCGTATTATGAATATTCATATCGGGAATTTAAAAGTCGGACAGTGGCGTGACCTTACAGATAAAGAAAGAAATGAACTGTTCCAATTACTGAGCTACACACCAAAGCAATAAGGAATGTTCTCCTATTGTGAACATTCCTTTATATGCAAAGGGGGTATCATCATGCTGACAATTAAACCAACTGAAAACTTAACAGGATTAACGGTAAGTGGAGATTATTGGGATTTAGATGATATTATTCATGCAATTTATGAAGTGATTGGGGAAGAAAAGCGCTACTTTCATTATGAGGGTGTAAGACAGCGCTTATTATCATTTTGTTTGAAAATGCGCCAGGCTTCCAAAGGTGAACACCATATTGATTTCGTGCCAAATGGTATGAATAAAGAGACGAAAAAGAAAATGAATGCCATTATCCCTGAGCGAAATATTTATTACGGGGTAAATTTTTTATTACCTGAGCTTGTTTTTGCAGCACTGGCATTAAATGATTTCATTTCTCTTTATAAACAGACTATTAATAATTCAGAGTGGAGCATCGCTGTTACATCGGTTCGTAAATTCCAAGCACTTGTTGCTGACGCGATCGCCTCTTTCATGACAAAGGAGCATTACGTAGCATTTTTAACGAGGCTTCATACAAAATCACCTTTGTTCCATCAGTATGCAACACAGTATGTTGATATTTTAAATTTGGAGTATTTATCATTAACTAAAGAGGAACGTGCAGCACAAATTACTTCGTTTGCTTTACGCTTTTTAACAGAGGATGAGACGTATAAAGTACTCATTCAGCAGCTTTTAGGGGTGACAAGTATTTCAAAGCAATCTTTCCATGAAGTCGAGCTTACATTTAAATATCCAGAAGAGGATACAATCGTTTGGTAGCCTTTGTAGGGGCCTATAAAGATACCGCATCTAAAACCAAAACCACCATTTCCCTTTGAGAGGAAAATGGTGGTTTTTTGCTGTAACCTGTCTCTTATTGTTTCTCTTCACTTTTCCCAGGGAAGAAACTGCTTCTTTCCCCATCCTAATTTATAATCCGCCTAAATAAGCGGCTCTTACTTCATCGCTTTCCTGTAGTTCTTTTGCTGAACCTGTCAGTACGATTTTGCCTGTTTCCAAAACATAGGCACGGTGGGCAACGGATAATGCCATATGTGCATTTTGCTCTACAAGCAGTACGGTCACGCCTTCTTTGTTGACCATTTCGATAATGTTGAAGATGTTTTTTACCATGAGCGGAGCAAGACCCATTGATGGCTCATCCATGATAATCAGCTTTGGCTTAGCCATTAGAGCCCGGCCCATCGCAAGCATCTGCTGTTCACCGCCTGACAACGTACCTGAAAGCTGCTTGCGTCGTTCTAACAGACGAGGGAATAACTCAAATACATGATTTAAATCCTTTTTTATAGCCTCTTTGTCATTTCGTAAATAGGCACCCAATTCCAGATTTTCTTCCACTGTCATATTTGAGAATACACGACGACCTTCAGGTACATGTGAGATTCCTGCCTTTACAATCGATTGTGCCGGCTTTCCATCAATTGCCGCACCTAAATATTCAATTGAACCGCGCTTTGGTTTCAGTAAACCTGAAATTGTTTTTAGTAATGTGCTTTTCCCTGCTCCATTGGCACCGATCAGTGTAACAATTTCACCTTCTTTTACTTCGAGGGAGATTCCTTTTAATGCTTGGATATTACCATAGAAAACATCGATATCATTGATTATTAGCATATTATTCTGTAACCTCCTCACCTAAGTACGCTTCAATTACTTTAGGGTTTGAACGTATTTCTTCAGGTGTCCCATCAGCAATTAATTGTCCGTGGTCAAGCACGTAAATCCGTTCGCAAATACCCATAACTAAGTTCATATCATGTTCGATTAATAAAATTGTTAAATCAAATTCTTTCCGAATGAAGGCGATAAGCTCCATTAAATCATGTGTTTCCTTTGCATTCATTCCGGCTGCAGGCTCATCCAGCAATAATAGCTTTGGTGCAGCAGCCAATGCCCGGGCAATTTCCAGGCGACGCTGCATTCCGTAAGGCAAGTTTTTCGCAAGCTCATCCCGGTATACATCAAGTCCAAAAATTTTCAAGAATGCTAATGACTCCTGTTCCATTTTCTCTTCGCCACTAAAGTGACTCGGTAAACGGAAAATGCTTGAAACTAAATTATGTTTTGCCAATCCATGGTTAGCGACCTTTACATTATCCAGTACAGATAACTCTTTAAATAGGCGAATATTTTGGAATGTCCGGCTAATACCTTGGCGTGTCACCTTATATGGATCCAGGCCGCCAATTGCTTTTCCGTTGAATAGAATTGTCCCTTCCGTTGGTGTATATACCCCTGTCAGCATATTAAATGTGGTTGTTTTCCCTGCGCCATTCGGGCCGATTAAACCTATCAACTCTCCTTGATTCAAATGCATTTCTACATTTTGAACAGCCTTTAAACCCCCAAACTGAATACCTAGCTTTTCTACTTTTAGAAGTGCACTGCTCATACGCGAGTACCTCCTTTTTTACCAAACTTGAAGTATGCTGTGATTTCTTTTGAACCTAATAAACCTGTAGGTCGATAAAGCATAACTAATATTAAAATCAGTGAGTAAATAATCATCCGCGTTTCCGGGAAGTCCTGTAAATACGTAGAGACGAATGTCAGTAATACTGCTGCAATAACAGAACCAGATAAACTGCCTAATCCGCCCAATACGACGAATATTAAAATATCAAATGACTTTAAAAACCCGAATGCTGTCGGCTGAATAATATAATAGTTATGGGCATAGATGGCACCCGCCACTCCAGCGAAGAACGAACCAATTGCAAATGCGACAACTTTGTAATAGGTTGTGTTAATGCCCATTGCGTCAGCCGCAATTTCATCTTCACGTATGGAAATACACGCACGACCATGACGTGAATTCGTAAAGTTCGAGATGACGAGAATTGTAATGAATGTCGCAAAAAATGCATATGTCCATGTTGACTGATGGGCAACTTGCAAGCCTGCTGCACCACCTACATAGTCCGTATTCACAAATACAATTCGAATAATTTCAGCAAACCCTAGCGTAGCAATCGCCAAGTAGTCGCCTTTTAAACGAAGTGAAGGAATTCCTACAAGCAATCCGGCAAGTGCTGCGACAATAGCGCCAATTAAAATGGCTGTGATAAATGGCATGCCAAATTTCATTGTACAAATAGCCGATATGTAAGCTCCGACAGCCAGGAAACCTGCATGCCCTATTGAGAACTGACCTGTAACCCCGATAATGACATGTAAACTTACCGCCAAAATAACATTAATACACATTGCGATGAACATGTTTTGATAGTAGAACTGGATAACACCGTTGGAAATCAATAATTGAACAACTGCATAAATCACAAGTGCTAGGACGGCATAACCCCAAAAGATTTTCGATTTTTTCATGCTGTTCACCTACACTTTCTCGCGCGTATTTTTACCGAAAATACCCGCTGGACGTAATATTAGAATTAAAATCAGGATGACAAATGCGGCTGCATCTCGCCATAATGAATATCCGAGTGCCGAAACAACTGTTTCAACAACCCCTAGTACAAGACCGCCTACCATTGCTCCCGGAATAATACCAATACCACCTAAAACAGCGGCAATGAATGCTTTAATACCAGGCATAATCCCCATTAGCGGATCGATACGTGTATAGTAAATACCAAAAATTACGCCCGCAGCTCCTGCCAGTGCAGAACCAATTGCGAATGTGGCTGAAATTGTATTATCTACGTTAATGCCCATTAAGCGAGCTGCATCTGCATCATGGGATACGGCGCGCATCGCCTTACCGATTTTTGTTTTATGAACAATGAATTGTAATAAGATCATTAAGAAAATCGAAACAGATAAGATGAATATCGCCAGTGTACTGATCTGTGCACCGAAAATTTCAATATTCTTCGTTGTAAATACATTCGGATACGCCTCTGGAGAAGGACCTCTAAAGAAAATTACCGTATACTCGATTAACAGTGAGACACCAATTGCCGTAATAAGGGCTGCGATCCGAGTTGCATTACGCAGTCGTTTATAAGCGACACGCTCGATTATTACTCCAATGACAGCACATAATATCATCGCGATAATAAGGGCTAAAAAGACATTCATTTCCCAACGTGCAATGGCATAAAAGCCGATAAAAGCACCAAGCATGAAAACGTCACCGTGGGCAAAGTTGATGAGCTTAATAATTCCGTATACCATCGTATAGCCTAGTGCGATTAGTGCATAAATACTACCTAGCGAAATACCATTCACTAATTGTTGGATCCATTCCATACAGTTCACTCCTTTTTTCTCTATTAATGTATGAAAAAAAAAGGGAGGCTAGTTCCGCCCCCCTTACTCGTAAAAAATTAAGGATTAACTTTAGAGTTGAACTGTTGTTTGCCGTCTACGAATTCTAGAACTGTTGCTGATTTTACTGGGTTGTGGTTTTCGTCAACTGTGAAAGTACCTGTTACTAAGCTTAAATCTTTCGTTGCTGCAAGCTGCTTTTGAATTGCTTCGCCTGTAATGTCACCATCTACACGCTTAATCGCATCAACGATAAAGTAAATCGAATCATAACCTAATGCATGGAAAGCATTCGGTGATTTGCTGTACTCATCATTAAATGCTGTAACGAAGTCCTGAATCTTTGAATCCGGATCTTCAGATGAGTAGTGGTTAGTAATAAATGTATTATTTAACGCATCAGCACCCGCTAATTCAATTAGTGTTGGCGAGTCCCAACCATCAGCACCCATTAACGGAACGGTAATACCTAATTCACGGGCTTGTTTTACGATAATCCCTACTTCTTCATAGTAGCCAGGGATGAAAATGAAATCAGGATTTTTCCCTTTAATATTAGTTAATTGAGATTTAAAGTCTACGTCCTTTGCAACATACGCCTCTTCTGCGACTACCGAACCACCATTTGCAGAAATAGTTTCCTTAAATGATGCGGCTAAACCTTTTGCGTAATCTGAAGCATTATCCGCGAAAATTGCCACATTTTTAGCTTGTAGTTCATTTGTCGCAAAGTTTGCTGCTACCGTCCCTTGGAATGGGTCGATGAAACAAGTACGGAATGCATATTCATTTACTGTTCCGTCATCGTTTACTGTTACATTTGGTGCAGTACCTGACCCTGTCACCATCGGAACTTTATGCTGACTTGCGATTTGTACTGTTGCAACGGAGTTCCCTGAAGTAGCCGGCGCTAACATTGCCACTACTTTTTCCTGTTCTGCTAATTTCATGGCAGCAGAAGTTGCTTCCGCTGTTTCTGATTTATTGTCGACTGGAATGTACTCCAGTTTTTTTCCATCTATACCGCCTGCTGCATTAATTTCTTCAATCGCCAATTTTGCTCCATCATTAATCGATGATCCGTATGAAGCTACAGCACCTGATAATTCTAAGTTGGCTCCGATTTTAATTGTGTCGCCAGCTGCATTACTGCCGCCACCACCTGATCCTGAAGAACTAGAGGTATCATCACCGCATCCAGCTAACACCCCTGTTAATAAAGCTGTTGCCATGAATAATGAACCATACTTTTTTGTCTTTTTGTGATTTGTCATCATCATTTCCCCCTTAGTCATACTACAAATGTTTGATATTTCTGATAATTATAACCAATACCCTACATTCGCACAATCTAAATTTTCAATATTCAGAATAAATCTACGAGAATAATATAAACAATTATTCCAACTTCTGTATTGTAATCGAATACCAATTATTAGTCTAGTACGATTATTCTGTTAATTTTATGTATTTTAAATTTACAGTCTACTTTTTCTGATAATAAAAAAACGCCGTTTATTTTTCCGGAATCCGAAAAACGACGATACGTTCATTTTCATTTTTTTCATGTCGTAATTTTATATCTAAATAGCAATGAAGTGACTGCTCTTGTTGTAAATAATCCATATAGTCAGGGGATGGATAATATAAAATAATATCTACCATGCGCGGATATGACATGATGGAGTCCATAACATGCTTTATAAACTCACGAAACACATGTATTGAGAAGGGGTTGAAGAAGAAAAAGACATTATCGTGCTTTGTAATTTCATATGTTTCGGCAATGATATTCAAAAATTGAATCGGTGCTTGTTTCTTCTTTACTTTTTTTAAATACTGCTCTGCATTATGCGCGGCTTCCGTAAAAAACTTCTGATCCATTTCAATACCTATAACGGGAATATGGAAGCGATGATATATATAAATGGGCACTCGCCCTTTCCCGCAGCCGATATCTAGAAAACGTGGATTAGCTGGCAGTTCGTAGCATTCGAATAATTGTTCCAGTCCGCTGTATGGTGTTGGTTCATAGCGATGGTACTTTGCTAATTTAGGAAAACCGTATTGATAACCGGTCGTTTGGATGTTTAGCATATGATCATATTGCTGTTCGTTCATTCGTTCACCTCACTAGTTTCAAAACTTTATGTTACTATAACGTTAATTTAAATTGAAGCTGTATTTAAGCTCATGTTCAAGTAACCACTGTTTTCTCCATAAACCGCCTGCATACCCTGTAAGTTTTCCATTTTGACCGATAACCCGGTGGCATGGAACGATAATACTTATGACATTTTTGCTATTTGTCATCCCAACAGCGCGGACCGCCTTTTCATTTGCAATTTGTTGGGCAATTTCTTTATAAGAAGCGGTTTTCCCGTAAGGAACGGTTGTTAATGCTTGCCATACTGATGTTTGAAACATTGTTCCCTGTAATTTATAAAGTACCGAAAAATCTTTACGTTGGCCTTTAAAATATTCTTCCAGTTCTATTCTACAGTCTAATAAAAGCTGAGGGGTATCATTAGTTGGGAAGTTTAGAATTTCTTCTCGCTCTGCAAATAATACCGATGCTATAAAATGTTCGCTTCCTGCAATTTCAATAACACCTATTGGTGAAACATAATCTAATTTATACATCATATGCCTCCTTCCTTTCTCCAAATTTACTATAACGTAATTTCTTTATTAAAAAAAGAACCTTTAATCCGACAATGATTAAAGGTTCTTCCTATTAACAATTATGCTTTGTTTAAACCTAAAGCTTTCGTTGTTGTTTCATGCACTTCTTTTAGAAGTTCTGTATTTTCAACTAAGTTTTCACCGTAAGAAGGAATCATTTCCTTAATCTTAGGTTCCCAAGCTTTCATTTCTTCTGGGAAGCATTGGTTGATTACTTTTAACATAACAGATACAGCTGTAGAAGCACCTGGAGATGCACCAAGTAATGCTGCAATAGAACCGTCGTGTGCAGTTACAACTTCAGTACCGAATTGTAATGTACCTTTACCAGCGTCTGTGTCTTTAATAACTTGAACACGTTGACCTGCAACACTGATTTCCCAGTCATCTGACTTAGCAGTAGGAATGAATTGACGTAATTCCTCCATACGTGCTTCTTTTGAAAGAACTAATTGAGAAACTAGATATTTGCTCAATGACATTTCTTTCACACCACAAGCAAGTAGTGTCAATAAGTTATGTGGTTTGATTGATGCAAATAAATCCATATTTGAACCTGTTTTTAAGAACTTCGGAGAGAAGCCTGCAAATGGTCCGAATAATAATGATTTTTTACCATCGATATAACGAGTATCCAAGTGTGGTACTGACATCGGTGGTGCACCAACCGCTGCTTTACCATATACTTTCGCATGGTGTTGGTTCACTACTTCTTCATTGTTACAAACTAAGAATAAACCAGAGATCGGGAATCCACCGATATGTTTTGATTCAGGGATACCAGATTTTTGTAGTAACTCAAGGCTACCACCACCAGCTCCAAGGAATACAAACTTCGCAGTGTGATATTCAACTTTACTGTTTTCTTTGTTATGAACTTTTACTTCCCAAGAACCATCTTTTAAACGTTTAACATCTAAAACATTATGGTTGTAGTTTACATCCACATCTTGCTTTTGTAAGTTCGAGATTAACGTACGAGTTAACGCCCCAAAGTTAACATCCGTACCAGAATCGATTTTTGTTGCAGCAATTGGTTCACTTGAAGTACGTTCATTCATAATTAAAGGAATCCATTGTTTAAGTGTTTCAGGATCATCTGAGAATTCCATACCTTCGAATAATGGGTTCGCTGTCATTGCTGCATGACGCTTTTTAAGATACTCGACATTGCTAGCACCTTGTACCATACTCATATGTGGCAGTGGCATAATGAATTCTTCCGGTTTCTCGATTTGCTTTGTGTTAACTAAGTGTGTCCAAAATTGTAGTGAATCTTGGAATTGTGTGTTAACGTTAATCGCTTTAGTAATATCGATTGTTCCGTCTTTTTTCTCGCTTGTGTAGTTAAGCTCACATAAAGCGGCATGCCCAGTTCCGGCATTGTTTAATTCGTGAGAGCTTTCTTCACCAGCTTTAGCTAAGTTCTCAAATACTTTGATTTTCCAATCCGGTGCTAATTCTTTAAGCATTGTACCTAAAGTAGCACTCATAATTCCGGCACCAATTAAGATAACGTCTGATTTGATATGCTTGTTACTCATTTTTACCTTCCCTTACATATATATTAAGATTTTTAGAATAATGTAAGCGCTCTATTCTATTATCGACAACCCTATATAGGAGACGATTCCATTGATTCTATATCATTTATTACCTTATTGTAGTGTAACACAATTGTGAAAAGATTAAAATATATACAAACTGCGACTTCGCCAGCAAGTGAAAAGGTTGTCCTTAGCGAGCAAAGGTAAAACATTTATGAGCATATTTTGCAGAAGCTTAAAATCATTTATTTATGTTTTCTTTATTTTCTAACAACTTTTTTCTAACTATTTCGTCTATTTTAAGTTATGCTACAATGAGAAGCCTATACTTTTCATTAAATGGAATTTCTATTAATATCAACTTGAAATATCGGCAATATTTTGTAAGAATAGTAGGCATCGCTCTTTGCATAAACTATATTATAAGTACAGTTATCATAAGAAATACATGACAAATGTAAATAGTTCATAATTTAAATTAAAACTAAAATCAAATCTGAGTGAGATAAGGGGGATGTTTATGAAAATTTATACGGATAGTGGTTCTGACTTACCGAAATCATTTTTTGATAATGAAGAAGTACATCTTTTTCCGTTACGCGTATTAGTGAAGGGTGTTGAGTATGATGACATTATTGGCATCACAACTGACCAAGTATACGCGGCAATTGCTGAAGGTGAGCAACTTAAAACATCACAAGTTTCATTAGAAGTATTTATTAACGCTTTTGAGGAACTAGCAAAATCCGGTGAAGAAGGAGTTTATATTGCCTTTTCATCAGAACTGTCTGGTACATGCCAAACAGCAATTTTGGCAAAAAATCAAGTATTGGAAAGTTATCCGAACTTGAAATTAGAAGTTATTGATACGAAATGTGCTTCCTATGGTCAAGGCTTAGTAGTAAAAGAAGCCGTACGTTTAAATAAATTTGGTATTGAGTTTAATGAAGCCGTTGAAAAACTTACAACAATGGCCAATTCAATGGAACATCTGTTTACAGTAGGCGATTTAAACCACTTAGCAAAAGGTGGCCGTGTTTCAAAAGCGAGTGCTTTTATGGGTGGATTACTTAATATTAAGCCTATTTTAAATATGGATGATGGCAAGCTTGTACCAATAGAAAAAACACGTGGATTTAAAAAGGCTACGCAACGTATGATTGCCCTTATGAAAGAACGTGGAGGAGACTTTTCGAATAAAGTTGTCGGTATTTCCCACAGTAATGATGAGGAATTAATGCTAGAAATAAAAGCCGCAATTGCAGACTCATTACACCCGAAAGCAATTGAAACCACAACAATTGGTGCGGTAATCGGTGCACATGTCGGTCGAGGAACAATTGCTATTTTCTTTACGGGACAATAAGTATACATTGTAAAAGCTGCCTAGAAAATTACTTTCTAGACAGCTTTTTTTACTTAAAAGAAAAAAAGCCCTGCAAGTGCAATACCGGTAATCGCTCCTAAAGCAATGCCATAACCAAATCCAGCCCCGCCAAAGCCCCAAAATCCAATACCATAACCATTTCTATCGGGCATAATCCATACTTGGCGATTATCGACTTGTGTAATCCTACCTACATGCAGATTACCTTGATTATCTGTAATCCTTACCCGCTTCCCCTGATATTTGCAGCATAAATCATACGCCTCTTTTGGATGCATCTATTTCACTCCTTTCCTTACTTTTTTCTACTATATGTTCAAGCAATTCGCACATACGAGCGCTTCGTCTAATTCATACACTAAGAAAAAGGAGAAAATTATGCCCATTCTGGATACAAAATTATTGTTTGAAAAAACGGAGCATCGTGAGCTGGCAGCCTATCCAATCATCCAATCCATTTTCCCTCGATTTCCACCTGAGGCCGTTCAATTTGAACTTTTACAGCAGGGGCTGCTTCAACATGAGGAACTCCGCTTAACATTGGATGTTTGGCAAATATCAAAAAGACTTTTAGAGGAATTAATACTTTTATGGAACGGTCCGGATATCCCTGTTGCCATTTTGCCAATAAAAAACGGATTTGTAAAAAATGGTGTTGCCTACCCTTATGGCATTTGTTTGTATGTATCCCCTCGCGTCACAATAAAAGAACTTCATGCACTGTTTACCCATGAATATCATCATATTTGCAGGCGCAGGTTTTTAATAGAACCCCCTACATTACTTGACTCATTGCTTATGGAGGGACTGGCCGAGCATGCGGTGGAAAGCTTATATGGAGAGTATGCATTAAGTTCATGGACGAAACGGTATTCCATGGAGGAAGTATTAAATTATTGGGATACTCATTTCACCCAAGCATTGCATGTGTCAGGTTTGCATGAACATCAAGCCTTTTTATTCGGGGACTCGGCATTAAATTTACCCCCTTGGATTGGGTATTGTACCGGGTATCGATTAGTTGAAGCCTTTTTACAAAAGAAAGGTCCTTATGATGTAAAACAACTGCTCTCTATGCCTTCACTTTATTTATTAGAAGGTGCAGGATGGAAAAAGGGAGTAACCGAATAATTATTTACGGTTACTCCCTTACATATTATTTTTGAACGACTGGCTCCGGATATTCAAAGCCTTTCGTGTCAACTTCAACTGTTTTTATCTTTTGATCTTCCAGCGGTTTATCATTTTTCGCGCGTTCAGCAGCAACAATCTCATCAACTGTTTCCATTCCTTCAGTTACCTTGCCGAATGCTGCATAGTCACCATCCAAATGCGTTGCTTGCTCCGTCATTATAAAGAATTGTGAGCCTGCCGAGTCCGGATCTTGGGAACGAGCCATCGAGATTACACCTCGCTCGTGTGTTAACGTATTTTCAAATCCGTTTGAGGTAAATTCTCCTTTAATTGCATAGTCAGGTCCACCCATACCTGTACCATCCGGGTCTCCACCTTGTATCATGAAACCGGGAATGACACGATGGAAAATTAGTCCATCATAAAACCCATCTTCTACAAGGGAGATAAAATTGGCCACTGTATTAGGAGCTGTTTTTGGCTCTAGCTCAATAACGATCTTTTCATCATTTTCCATTGTGATCGTAACAATTGGATTTTCTGTAACTTTTTCAGCATAATTTACAGTGGTTTCCTGTTCTTCGTTTTCCGCCGTTTCCTTACCACATGCAGCTAAAATGACGATTAGCACTGTAAATAAAACTATTTGATAAAACTTCTTCACTCAAATTCATCTCCTTTTCCAACATAATTCCATCATACTACGGAAGTATAAATAAGAGCATCAATTGGAAGCAGTGTTTTCAATAAAAAACACCTAATCCATTGCAACTGCAATGTTTTAGGTGTTGTAGAGAACGTTATTATTCAAATTCCACAGGAAAGGAAATACTATGGTTTTAAAATAAATTTAATACTCTGATCTTCATGATCATGGAATTTCTTATAAGCTTCACTTGCCTCAGATAGCGGTACTTTATGGGTAATGATTTCAGTTGGATCAATCTTCCCTTCAGCAACCATATCATAAAGCATTTGACTGTAATGAATCGCTGGTGCCTGACCCATTTTCACGGTTACATTACGCTCAAAAATATTGCCTAGCGGGAACATATTGTATAATGAACCGTACACACCTGTCAGCTGGATGGTACCAAACTTTCGAACCGATTTTATACCAACATCAATTGCGCTCAGTGTCCCCCCCTGAAGTTTCAGCTTTTGCTGTGCCTTTTCTACAAGAGACATTTTCCCGTCCATACCCACACAGTCAATAACTACATCCGCTCCGCCATGGGTAATTTCATGTAGATGATTACCTACATCATCAAAATCATCGAAATTAAATATTTCTACATTGTTTGTGCGTTTCGCATGCTCTAAACGATAGCTTAAAGGGTCTACTACCATTACACGCTTCGCACCTTTCATCCATGCAAATTTCTGTACCATTAAGCCGATTGGTCCTGAACCTAGCACAATGACCGTATCGCCTTTTTTAACCCCCGCATTTTCTACACTCCAATAGGCAGTCGGCAATACATCAGATATAAACAGTAATGCCTCATCTTCTAGTTCACAGTTGTCTGGTACTTTAAATGGTATGAAGTTCCCGTACGGTACACGTAAATATTCCGCTTGTCCGCCCGGGAAGTCACCGTAGCGCTCAGTAAATCCAAAGTATGCACCCGAATCAATCGCCGGATTTTCGTTTGCATTATCGCATTGGCTTTCCAACTGATTTTGACAATAAAAGCATTCGCCACAAGCGACATTAAAAGGAATTACAACACGATCCCCTTTTTTAACTTTCGTTACGTCAGGTCCGACTTCTTCCACGATTCCCATTGGTTCATGTCCAATTACAAAATCCTCCCTTGCTGGCATTGCCCCGCGGTAAATATGGAGATCTGACCCACAAATTGCCGTTGAGGTAATACGTACAATAATGTCATCTGGCTTTTCAATTTTTGCATCCGGAACTTCTTTTACTTCTACTTTTTTGGCACCTTGATACGTTACTGCTTTCAAAAAGACCCCTCCTGTTGGATAAAGTATTAGAATTAAACTTCGGTAAAGTAATTCTGTAGGTTATATACCCCCCAGCACAAAAAATATACATAAAACCAACTATTGCTTAGCCGATCGACGGACAGAAAAAAACTGCTCCCCAATTGTTAGGTGTGTCTAACAATTGGGGAGCAGTTCAAATTGGATTAGTGCCCTTTATATTACGGCTGTTTAACATTATTTCGTTGCAAATAAGCTGTATAGTCTGTCCCTTCTTTTAGCGCTTTTTCCTCCATCGGAATGCGAATAGACAGGATAATGAAATTTAAAATGGTGAAACAAATAGCTGTAAAGTATGCCTGAAACATAAGAGGCAGTACAGCAATTTCTAAACATACAACTAAATAATTTGGGTGACGGATAAAAGAATACGGCCCCTTCGCTACTACATTTGCTCCCGGTAAAATAATAATTTTCGTATTCCAGAAAGATCCTAATGAAACTAGACACCAAACCCTTAACATCTGCAACAATAAAAATAAAACGAGCCAAATATAATGCGGTGTAAATTGTTCACTGAAAAATACTACTTCAATAAGGAGGCTTACAAAAAAGCTCGTATGCAGTAATATCATGAATGGATAATGAGAAGCACCTACTTCATATGCTCCTTTAGCAAGCATTAATTTTTCATTTCTCTTTGCTACAACCAGCTCTACTAATCTTTGAATAATTACAAAAGCTAGTACAATATAAAAAACCAGCTTACTCCCTCCATTCCAATAATACTACTTCTCCGCTAAAACCAGGCCCTAACGCAACCAATAGCCCTAAAGTATCCGCTCTATTTTCATTTAACATAAATTGTTCCAAAACATACAGAACTGTCGGAGAAGACATATTTCCATTTTTTTTCAATATTTCACGTGAAACATCTGTATGTTCCGTTGTTAAATTCAATGTTTCCTCATAAGCTTGTAACACTTTTTTTCCACCAGGATGTGCTACAAAATTCTCAATTTGCTCAGGAGATACATCATGCTTATTTAAAAATTCATAAATAAACGATCCAAGCCACTTTGAAATAATGACTGGAATGCTCTTTGAAAATACAACGTGCAAACCACTATTCTTTACATCCCAGCCCATAACATCTTCAGAATCCGGCATCCACTTTGAGCCACGCCCCTTAATATATGGCACCGGTACATTTTGCTCTAGCTCAACTTCATCGCCGCATACAAGGGCACAAGCAGCTCCATCAGCAAATAATGAAGTGCCTACAAGATTACTTTTAGAATAATCATCTTTCTGGAATGTAAGACTGCATAGCTCAACACACACGACAAGCACCTTTGCGTTAGGATGTGCTTTGCAATAGTCATACGCCCTACTAATACCTGCCGCTCCCCCTGCACAGCCTAGCCCCCATATTGGGATTCTAACTATTTCATTGGAAAAGGGAAGAATATTCATAACGCGAGCATCAATGCTTGGCGTAGAAATGCCTGTACTACTAATAAATATAATGGCATCTATGTCTTCGGTAGATAGATCTTGTTGTAAAAAGGATCGGTTTGTTAAACACTTTTTTATAACTTCAACACTATATTCGGTAGCCAGTTTTATATAGAGTTCATTGCGCTCTTCAAATGTATGGTCTTCGCGATACCAGTCCGGTGAAACACATAAATTACGTGTCTTTATTTCACCATTCTCAAAAACTTTTAATAACCGTTCTAACTTTGGAATTTTATGTTGGAAAAGCTCTTTCGTCAATTGCTCAATGTTCGTCTGAGCTAATGTGAAAGGCGGTGTATGAGTACTTACTGAAGCGATTTTTGGAATAGTAATTTCTCCTTATATGAGTTATTTTCTTTCAATGTATTGATAAAGCCCAAAAAATATACTGAAATAGCTGGAAATTTTGTGTTTTTGCCCATGAATAATAGCACTATCCATTAACTGGACGGTGCTACTATCATTTTTATTAACATTAGCCATAACGATTGAAAAATGACTTACCAGCCTCTTCGTTTTGAACAACCACATCCGCCGCCATGTGGTCTAAACGGTGTTCCACACATCGTATTAGTTTCGAAACACTCATTCACAACAGATTGAGTATGAGGGAAATAGTGTTGGTTGTTAATATAATGTTGGTTGACCGTTGTTAAATGTGATGGATGTACATGTGGTACCACCGTGTTTGATACGTTTCTTTGAACATATTGTCTCGTTGGTGAAATTTGCGGTGATGCATATTGAGTTGGTCCTGTTTGCGTTGGCAATTGCTGTGCATTATTGAAAAACGATTGACCTCTTTCATCATTAAATGAATTAAACCAGTTTCTATTAGCCAATTTTATCCTCCTTCCTTCATCTTGATGTATCTCTACTAACTTATGAAAGGAATTCGGAATAACCTATTTACTTGCCTATTGTTAAGAAACAAATTTTAAAAATTATGCAGTTATCTATAAAAATAGTGAAGTAACGTCGGGAAAGTAATTGTCTAGTAAAAACCTATTGAATCTTTTGTGATAGTGGCGTGGAAAGTTTTTCCCATATTTCTTTTACACCGGCTGATGCATGTCCTTTTGCATAATGGATATGCTCATTTTCCGATAATGCCAATATTGCGTCACATGCATTTCCAACTGCAATCGCAGGATAACCGAGATTGAAAAGACTGAGATCATTTTCGGAATCTCCGGCTACAACAACCTCCCCATCATACTGACATTTGTTAAGTACATATTTCAGAGCAGCACCTTTATTAATATTTGCAGGCAAAATATCTACATCTCTTTCACTGCTGAAAATAAGATCAACTGCTAAATTATGTTGCTTGATTGCTTGCTTAAGTATTTGAACTTGCGTTTTACTTGCAAAATAGGCCAATCGCCATGGTGTATCTATTGGCTGTCTGGCAATGTCGATGGATTTTGCTATCGTTTTTACCTGTTCAAAGTCTTCCTGCTTAATGTTGCCTGCCCATTCCTGATCAAGCTCATATGAGGGACCAAGGTAAATCGAAGCTCCAACATCACATATTAAAATGTCCGGTTTTGGCAGTTGTTCACGTTCGATTAAATCAATCGCGGACTGTCTATATCTTCCTGTAATATATATAAGAGATGTGTTTTCAAGTGCCAGCGTTTCCCACAATTCAGTATGCGGAACCTTTTCACTAACAATCGTATTATCTAAATCAGTTGCTAAAACACGAGGTTTAAGGTAAGGAAATGTAAGCATTTTTTCGTTCATACAGCTCCTTTACTTTGCGGGAAATAAGAGACCAGTTAAATTCTTTTAACGCATATTGTTTTGCATCACGACGCATTTTTAATAATTTAGGCGAGCTCTTTAAGAAATACGCCATGCTATCGCTTAGTTCTTGCACATTAGCTTTAGGTACATGAAGACCTGTCACTCCGGATTTAACGACATCTTTTAGTCCACCTACATGTGTCGCAATTACAGGACAACCACAAGCCTGTGCTTCTGCAGCTACCATACCAAACGATTCATAATGTGAAGGCATAATAGTTGCTAATGCACCTGAATAAAGACTCTTTAACTGTTTTTCTTTTTTGGGGCCAAGGAATAACACTCGATCTTCCATTCCTTTGATTGCTTCCTTTAGCGGTTCGCTTATAGGGCAATAGTTCTTTACATCAACTGATTCCGGACATCCACCTGCAATAAGCAACTTCACGTTATCAGGGACTTCATGCATTTCCAGCATCTGTCTGAATCCTTTTAAAAGATCAAAAATCCCTTTTGACGTTTCTAAACGGCCGGCATAAAAATAGTACGGAAATGAAATTTGTTTCTCTTCTTCGGTAGATGCCAGATACACTGGTGAAACTCCTACCGGCACAACGGATACCGCGCTTTTTTTCTTTGTAAAAACTTCAATCTGCTTCTTTTCATTTGGAGTAGTAGCAATAACTACATCCGCTTGTTCCATAATCAGTTTCTCAAAGTGCTTACGCTTACTTTCTATAAACCCTGTACCTTGCTCTTTTGCAATTGCAAGGGAATGATTTGTGTGGCACCAGTAAAATGAATATTCTTTCTGCAGATTATATGCAAGTACTCCTGACAACCAGTAATGGGTATGAACAACATCATAACTGCTAATATCCAGTCCTTCTGTCATTTCTTCATATAAACGAGGAAGTAAAGTAAACATCTGCCGCTTATCAACAAAGCCTTTTTGACCACCTGCAAAGCGGTAAACTTTACTACGCTCACCCAACTGTTCAACAGCTGGCTTTTGCTCGTCACTCCAATGTGTAACAATATCAACACTGTAACCAAGACCGTCAAGCTGCAGGGCTAAATGTTTTACATAGTTGTTTTGTCCACCTGCTTGTTTACTTCCAAGCGGAATTAAAGGGTCGCCATGATCAGAAATAAATAATATCTTTCTCAAATGAAATCTCATCCTTTCGTTCTTAAGCAGCAAATCATAGCTGTAAAACTTTACTGCTGTCTTGCTGATTTTTATTGAAATGATGGTAACTTTTAATAAATTACTCTTCATTAGCTAGGTAGAATTTATAACTTCTTAAGCTGTTCTTTATTCTCGATTGATTCAAACACCCTCACACTACCTAGCAAATAATAGAAGAGAGATTAAGGGTATTGATTTAAATATTTTTATAAAATAGGCTCGATTAATACGTACCCCATATAATAACAATTAAACAAAATATTCTAAAAAATAGTAAATATGAAACTTTACTATCATAGAAAAAAATTAAAATTAGTTTAAATTGCCTATTTTGCAGCAGTCATATATCAGTAAAGGCTTATTTAAATAACTTCAAGCGTGACCTCAATATTGCCTCTTGTTGCTTTTGAATAAGGACATACTTCATGCGCTTTATGCACCAGCTCTTCTAATTGTTCGCGCTCTATATCTGTCCCTTTCACCTGAAGCACAACACCAAGTTTAAATCCTTGATCTTGTTCATCTTTTAATAAGCTGACGTTAGCTGTAACTTCAGATGTAAATTTAACACGGGCCTTACTTGCAGTTAATTGAAGGGCACTATCAAAACAAGCAGCATACCCTGAAGCAAATAATTGTTCCGGATTGGTTGCATTTTCAATTTTTTTCGCTCGCGGTGTACCTGGCATTGCTGTTTCAAATTTTATTACCCCATCATCCGACTGTACTTTCCCTTCACGTCCTCCTGAAGCAGTTGCAATAGCAGTAAATAATTTTTCAGACATTCCACTTCCACACCTTTCAATTTTAGATACAACATACCTTTACCCGTTTTCCCCTTTTTTCAAAAGTGTTTTATGTTAATTAATTGTTAAATTCATTATTAGAAAGCAATAAATTATTCATTTAAAAGTTTTTACCGGTCGATCTATTTGCTGGGAAGAGCTGATTGGAGGCTGTGGCTGACAGGCGGAAGTTGTGTCATTAAGCCCTTCTATTTACTATTTTTATATATTGTTTTTTTCGTAACAACAGCTGTAGTGAAATCAATGCAAGTGTAGGTAATTGAGCAATTGCTTATGTTTTGAAATGTTGATGAGGGGTATCAACTTACAAGTATTCGTTGGGAGGGGATAGTAATATGTTTGGCATATCCGATCTCATTTCATTAGTCATTTCTGCATTTATTATTTTGCCTGCTGTCGTATTTCTTCGGGAGATGGGTTACGTAATTGTCAGCTGGCTGTTCGGAGTCATTGAGCCAAGAGTAACGATTGGATCTGGACGTAGAGTTTTTAAGTTTGGTATGTTCGATGTTCGCAGATACTATCATTTTTATAGCTGGTTTTCGTATGACAGATTAAAGCATGAAAATAAATTTGCCTATATTACTATTTATTCCGGACCGATTTTAATCAATCTTGTATTCGGTCTTACAATCAATTTTCTAATTGCCAACGGGGTAATTGAAGAATATAAAACATTTTGGGATCGCTTTGTTTTTTATGCATTTTATTATGTATTATTCGATGCGGTTCCGATGACTACGTTTAACGGAAAACCAAATAACGGGATGATAATTTATAAAATGATTCGCCATGGACAACGGATCGACTCGTCAAAAGAACACATTCTCCCCTCAACATCAGATGTGGAGAAAGAATATCAGGAATACATGAAAGAGATTGAAGAAAATGAAAAGAAGGTGAATAAGGATAATAATGACTAATCCGATCAGCAATTTAATTTCCGAACCAACTGTTAAATGATATAACCGTTCCGGTCAGAAAAAAGAACCAAGGCCTAAGCCTTAGTTCTTACCTCAATGTGCTGAATAGATGTCAAATATAAATTAGTTCCAGGCAGTCCGTTCACTTTCAGGCTCGTTCATGCCTGTTTTATTTCTTGTTGGGGAAACGTTGTTCTCTTTTGCTGGAGCTGCATTAAAAATAAAATCAAGTTCTGATACAAACTCTTCTTGCTGGGAGTTTTTACGATTTTGATTTACTTCTAGCTTATTCGCACTTTGCTCTCCTCTTACTTTTGCATTGTTGCGTTTAAAATTCATATTTGACATAGCCATCCTCCATTGATTTTTATTTGAAAAGTATAAGAGTTTTTTCAACTTTAAACTTTTCATTAAAAAGTTTAACCACTATTAACTCCTTTTATTAAAGATATATACAATCTCATTTCCCTTATTAGTGAATTAGGTCCTCCAAATTACTTATTCTCATAAGAAAGTTCTACTATTTTACTAAATGATTAGGAAGATAGATTTATCCTATTTCTTACAAACTAATACTATTTATCAATCTTTTGAAAAAAATAGAAATTTCGATATTCGGATAAATTCCATTGTGATAAATTGGTAATACCGCATTAAACTGAATAGTGCGAAAATTTAATACAAAGGGGAAATGAGAATTGAAAAAGTTTAAGTTTACGAGATTCTTTAGCAGTATTCTAGCTTTTGTTATGTTGCTCTCATTATTAGTTCCATTCTCGACTGCAAGTGCTGAAGAATCAAAACCATTCAAGCAGGATGGGCAAAGTGAAAGCATCATAGAGCTAAAAGCAGCGATTGCTGAACAGCTTAGCTTATCTAAAGATGGGCCAACCCTTCATGAAAGCCTGCAAAATATTTCAGGCAATCAAGAGGTTGCAGTCATCGTTCATTTATCAGAAAAACCGGTAGCATTGGAGCAAGGAATCAGCCAAGTTAAAGGCAAAAAGTTTTCTAATGCCCGCGCAAATGAAGTACGTTCAAATATAAAAGCACAACAGGCGAAGGTTAAAAAAGAATTAACTGCCAAACAGGTGCAAATGACACAAGGATACACTTTTGATACGGTACTAAACGGATTTGCCGCAACAATTAAAGCAAATGACATTCCAAAACTGCTTTCAGTAGAGGGAATCACTTTGATTGAACCGGATGCAACGGTATACGCATCAGAAGAGATTACAACAAAATCACTAAAATCAAAAAAACCTTCAGAACTTATTAAAGATGTGCCAGTGGAAGCACAAATGAATACAAGTGTTTCTTTCCTTGGTATCGAAAAGCTTTGGAAAGAAGGAATTGAAGGACAAGGGGTAAAAGTGGCAGTACTTGATACAGGTATTGATGCAGACCACCCTGAATTTGCTGACATTTATAAAGGCGGAAAAAACTTTATTCCTAACTCTTCAACCTACACTAAACCTCGTGCAGATGACGATGCATCGGAAACTTTACCTTCAGAGCGTCCGGCAGGAACACCTGAATTTAATGCAAACGGAAGCTCGTTCTATACTTCTCATGGTACGCATGTTGCCGGGACAATTGCGGCAATTGGCGCTAACGAATTCGGTATTAAAGGGATTGCTCCAAAAGTAGACCTTTATGCTTACCGTGTTCTTGGAGCATACGGAAGCGGTGCGACATCAGGTATTGTTAAAGCAATTGAAACAGCTGTTTTAGAAGAAATGGATGTTATTAACCTTTCACTTGGCGGTGGTGCTAACACTGAAACGGATGCAGGATCATTCGCTATCAATAACGCAATGATGGCTGGAACAATCGGAGTCGTTGCAACAGGTAACTCAGGTCCAAACCGTGGAACAATGGGCACACCTGCAACTGCCCGCTTAGGAATTGCAGTCGGTAACACAACAAATCCGGAAACAATGTATAACGGAGAAGTGAACATTACAGTAGGCGACTATAACTTTACAAAACAGCTTCCTTTAATGGGAACAACTTTTGGTAAAAACTTATCAACACAGCTTCAAGGTGAGTTTGATTTAGTTGCGATTCCTGGAAATGGGGAAATGAAAGATTTTGAAGGAATTGATGTTGAAGGTAAAGTGGCATTAATTTCACGCGGAAGTATCGCTTTTGTTGATAAAATTGCAAATGCAAAAGCAAATGGTGCAGTAGCTACAATTATCCATAACTTTGCCGGTGGATCGAATGCACCGAACATTTCAGGCACATTCCTTGGTGATTCATTTGAGTTCCTGCCAACATTTGATATGTCTGTAACGGACGGCGCTGCAATCCGTGCTGCATTGGCTGGTGGAACTGGAAAAGTAAGCTTTGGTAAATTTGCTTCAACTACAACAACTGGAGATGATGTAAACTCTTCCAGTTCACGTGGACCTTCAACACCAAACTTTGATATTAAACCGGACGTAACAGCGCCTGGAACAAATATTATGTCAACGATTCCTATGTATAAATCGGACTTCCCTGATGCAGTTTACGATGAAGCATATGCTCGTAAAACAGGAACATCTATGGCAACACCGCATATTGCTGGTATCGTAGCTTTAGTAAAACAGGCAAATCCTGATTGGGATGCGTTCGATGTAAAAGTGGCACTTTCAAATACAGCAAAAGTATTGGATACAGCAAAATATGATGTGTTCTCTCAAGGTGCTGGACGGGTAAATGCTTATGCGGCAGCTCACCCTGATATTCTTGCATATGCACTTGATACAGCAGTTTTAGACGGCAATGGTGAAATTGTAGAAAACAAAAAAGGGACGGTTACTTTTGGTCCTCAATCATTGAAAGACGGTAACATTTCTGTAACGAAACAAGTATTAGTAAAAGACATTAAAGGAAACGGCGGTAATTACAACGTATCCGTAGATGTGAATAAAACATTTGGCGATGCTGCTGTTACAGTGGATCAGCCAACATTTACTTTAGCTGGAGAGCAGCTTTTAAACATTACACTAACTGCTTCACAAGCTGTAGCACCAAACGGCTCTGAAATTTTAGGTTTTATCCACATTAATGGTGGATCTACAGAAGCTTCATTGCCATTCGCGGCTGATTTCGGCAGCGCGGCAGCAACTGAAATTAAAGATTTCAACATTACAGAAACAGACCTGTCATTTAACGGGGACGGTATTAAAGACTCTGGTGTACTTTCATTCACATTAACTGGTGATGTTACAACGAACTATATCGAGCTTTGGGATATTATGAATCCTGAAGGCGGAGAATATGGGGACGGCTACATCGGTTATCTGCATTCAGGTACCGCATTAGGTAAAGGCTCTTATACGCTGAATGTTGGCGGGCAGTATAAACCTTGGGGCAGTGCGCCTTCAACTACGATTCCGGATGGTCTATATACAATTGACTTTACTGGTCTTGCAGCTACAGGAGTAGTTTCGGATTATGTAGGACCGATTGTTGTAAAAACGACAAAACCTGAAATTACAGGTTCAGAAGCTGAGGGTGTAGTATCAGGACAAGTAACTGATAAATACATCGACTACAATGAAGAATTGTATTTATACGGTTTAGACTACAACTTAAATGACAAATTAAAAGCTTCATATGTTGCGACTGTAAACGGCGAAGTACAAGCACCAGTTGCATTCGATTTAAATCAGGACGGCAGCTTCAATTTCCCGGTAACAGCAGAAACAAATGCTGTAACAGTAGTTATTACAGATGCTGCTGGTAATGTTGGAGAAGCGATTATCTTTGAAAAAGAAGTAGTAGAACCTGTTGTAACGCTTTCTGTAAATCCGACTGAACTGGACCTGACAGCTGGAGAAACTGCACAGCTTGCGGTTACAGAAACAACGACACCTGCTGAAGGTGATGCAACAGAAGAAGACGTAACTTCAAAAGCTGCTTATATTGTGGCAGATGAGAATGTTGCTACAGTTGTAAATGGTTTAGTAACTGCAGGAGCAGAAGGCAAAACGACAATTACTGTATCACATGGTGAAAATGAAGCTACAGTAACGGTTACAGTTAAAGCTCCTGTAGTGGAACAACCAGTTGTAACTCTGGAAGTCGACCAAGCTCAAGTTGAGACAAGAGTCGGTAAGGAAGTTACGGTTAAAATTACTGAAGTAACAACTTTAAATGGTGAAACAACAGAAAAAGATGTTACAAAACTTGCAAACTACCAAGTAGAAAACGGTAAGATTGCTACTGTAAAAGAAGGCACTGTAAAAGGAAAAGGCCAAGGTACTACTTCTGTTACAGTAACATATGGTGAACATACTCTTACGTTCGATGTCAATGTTGTAAAGCCTGGTAATGGCAATGGCAATGGCAATGGCAATGGCAACGGCAATGGCAATGGCAACGGCAACGGCAATGGCAATGGCAATGGCAACGGCAATGGCAATGGCAACGGCAACGGCAATGGCAATGGCAACGGCAACGGCAATGGCAATGGCAACGGCAATGGCAACGGCAATGGCAATGGTCCTAAAAATAATAATGAAGTTACAGAATATGAAATTTAATTAATCTTATAGCTAGTATTGCTAAGTTTAAAACTTCATCCCCCGATGGAGCTTAAACTTAGCCTTTTTTTATCCTTAAGAAAAAGGATGCCTTTTATCAAAGCACCCTTTCAAAACTTATCCGATTACTATTTCTTTTTTCTTATTAAACTCTTTATTTTCCAAGTTCACTTTTTCAGGCTTAACAACGAAGATACTAATTAAAGTCGCAATTGTGAACAATGCTGCAATTACGTATAATACCATGTCATAAGATTGTGTCTTTTCCAGAATAATTGCACTTAGCTGATTACCCGTCAAACCTGCAAATGCCCAGGCAGATAAAGCTAAACCATGCACAGTTGAAATACTATCGATACCAAATCGGTCTGATAATAGCGGCGGTAAAGATGAGAATCCTCCCCCGTAACCTGCATTTACAATACAAAGTAAGGCAATGATAAGAATTGCCATAGAATTATTTATACCATCAAATACAACGGTACATAAAATAATGCTAATAGAAGAAATAAAAATAATTTTATAAATGGAGTTACGATCTTTTAAACGATCCCCCCATGCAGAAAATGCAATTCGCCCACCTGCATTGAAAATTGCCGTGAGCGAACTAACTAAACCAATCGCTCCAAATCCAATGAAAGCTAAAATACCTTTTTCTTGTGAGATTAAGGCTAACCCACATGTAATATTAATATAGAACATTAGCCAAATACCGATAAACGTTTTATTCGTCAATACTTCTCTATAACTAAAGCTATGCATTCCAATACTTTCTTCTTCATGTCCAGCCGGTTTCTTTAAAATTAAGTGTCCGACAACCATCATTACTAAATAAATCACTGCTAAAATATAAAACATTGTATAGATATTTGTAGGGTTTACTAAAATCCCTTCACTATTTCGATTACCGAGTAACTTTTCCATTAAAGGACTTGCAATAACTTTTGCTAAGCCAAAGCCCGCAACAGCAAGACCCGTTGCCAATCCCTTTTGTTCTTTAAACCAAAGCATCAGTGTTTTTACAGGCGTTAAATAGCCAATTCCAAGGCCAATCCCCATCACAACTCCATAAGAAATATAAATACCGATCAATGATTTTTGATAAATAAAGAAACCTGTTGCTGCCATCCCTGCAACAAAGAATATTGCCGCAAGCAAGGATGACTTATGAATATCCTTTTCAACAAATTTCCCTCCAAAAGTCGCAGACATACCAAGAACAAAAATAGCGATACTGAATGCCCATTCCACTTCACTGACCGGTTTTCCGATATAAGAGGCAATATCTCCCTTAAACAACGACCAGCAATAAACAGTACCAATACTACAGTGAATCAATAAAGCTGGAATGACCGCACGCATCCACTTGTTTTCAAACTTCCCCACTTTAAAACTCCTCATTATTCATTTAATCCAAAACACGAACTTTAATTAAAAATAAACAAGTAAAGTTCGTATATTAACTACATTATTATTAATAATTAGTAATTTATAGATTAAATATTTTATTTTCACGAACATTATCAAAGTGATTATATAATAATATTCATAATAAATGAATAATAATTTTAATATAATTTTTTTATTTATAGAAAAGTTTCATAAGTTATTCAAATTACTCTGTACATAAGCAAATAAAAACAGCCTAATCATAGTAATTAGACTGTTTTGAAGTAGCAAAATATACCTTCTTATTTGACGGATACATTTAAAATCTATTTAAATGTTACTTTCACAGTATAGCCTAAATTTCTGTAAAAACCTGCGAGAACTTTCTCGGCACTTTTTTCTGCTGATTCCAACAAACCTATTTCAATGGCCTCATCTTTGATCTTTTCCTGCGCTTCCGTTGCCAGGTCAAATCCCTCATCCCATTTCACTTCCCCACGGAATAACCCTTCATCTGAAAAAGTTTTGACATCTTCCATCTGAATAGCAGGATCCTGTATAAAAGTTGCTCGGGGCAGGGCGATCTCTAACTCTTTGTCATCTTCATTGATTTTAATATCATCCGATGTCACTTCTTTAAGATTAACGCCGGCAATGACTGTAGCAGGGACTATTAATAATAACTCTCTTTTTGTACCTGGTAAATTAACTGAAATATCATTTCCAAACAATTTATTATCCTCTTGCTCAATGATTACTTTCATATGTGCTTCTGCTGT
Organism: Solibacillus sp. GQ1; assembly: GCF_059758555.1. Classification (NCBI taxonomy): domain Bacteria; kingdom Bacillati; phylum Bacillota; class Bacilli; order Caryophanales; family Caryophanaceae; genus Solibacillus; species Solibacillus sp. GQ1. Next base: position 106,116 of record NZ_JCAXEX010000005.1, read on the forward strand.
TGCAAGCATTGCTAATTCTTGAACCTGTTCTACAAATACTGTACTTTCTTTTTTAAATGTATTACCGAAAAATAACCAAGTACCCCCAAATGTGAAAAGGATAAGAAGCAATGCAATTAATAAAATCTTAAATCCCCAAAATTTAAATATAACCTTGAATATTGCTCCGGAAATATTGGTGTTTCCACTGCGTTGACCTATAACCGCGGTGGCAGCACTTTCTTCCTCACCCTTTTTCAACTCCTGCAATACTTGTTCAATTTGTGTTAATGCTTCATCTTTTTTACTCATGGCGTCTTCCCCCTCCTTGATGTTATTGAGGAAAATTAAATTATAAATTCCATATTTATACTTGAATATCATATCAAATTATAAACCGTATTAAAAAAGGTTACTACGAGATATATATCGGAGGATGTGTAATCCTTTTTCATATTTTTCAAATCTTGTTAATAGCAATTTTCATTAAATACATTTAAACTATCGAATGGAATTATATTAAGAGAGGTTACAATATGAAAAAACAATCGTTGTTTATACGAGGGACTCTATTTGCAGCAATTTTAACAGGTTTATTCTTTTTACTTTATAAAAGCGGTATTTCTGTTTCCGATCTGTCACCCCAGCTTATTTTAGAGCTTGCCCATAACAATCTAACTATCGTTATTTTAATAATGATATTATTAATGTTCCTGCAAAATTTATTTACATTTATCCCGTTAATTTTAGTCATCACGATTAATATTGCATTGTTTGGATTTTGGCGTGGTTATTTTTTTAGTACCTTCAGCAGTGTTATTGGAAGTACATCAATTTTCCTTTCCATTCGCTACTTTTTCGCTAATTTATTCTCTTCAGAAAAACTAAAAAAGTATGAGCAGCAAATAAATCAAAACAGCTTTCTATTTGTTCTGTCGGGGCGTATTTTGCCATTCCTTCCTACGAATTTAATTAATATCGTATCCGGCTTAAGCAAAATGAAAATATCGTATTTTATCTCAGCTACTACAATTGGAAACATGATTTATGGACTTGTATTAGCCTCTGTTTCTTATGGAGTTGTCTCTGTATCACAGCAATATCGGCAACTATTTTATGTGATTATTGCAACTGTCGCCATTATCGTTGCGGTTCGATTCATTAAAAAGCAACGTACAAGCAGTATATAAAAAAAGAAGGTATTGCACCTTCTTTTTTATTTTGTTTATTAGCTTATATGTCGGCCATACCGTATGGCTCGTCTGAACAGTAGGGCCGGACCATACCGTCTTTACAGAGGCTAAGTATTCTTCCTTTGAATAAAGGAAATAATATTAATATATAATGCCGTCATCTCTTCAGGGGTCTTATCTAGATTATTTTGAACCCATTGTTCAATCAATCCTAAAAAAGCAGATGTGATAAAGGCTAAAAAGTATTCCATCGAGACATTTAAATTTGCATTGAAGCTTTCATTTCCCTCCAGGTTTACTCGCACCTTTTCTGAAAAGGCTGCTCTAAACCGAAGATGAAAACCCGCTCTGCCATGTTCACTTAAAAAGATTTTTAAAAGTGGTGCCTGCATTTTTATCGAATTAAATAATGCGGAAGCTAATTGTTCCTGCCCTTTTTCAAACGAATGTGTAGATGAATACTTCGATTGCAATTCATCAATATAATCCCCTAGCTCTTCAAATAGTTGTAATTCAATCTGATCCAGCAAATCAAATTTATCGATAAAGTGTAAATAAAACGTTCCACGATTAATCTTGGCTGTTTTCGCAATATCCCCTACTGTAATTGAATCGAAAGTTTTCTTTTCCAGCATCTCCATAAATGATTTTTGAATAAGCTCTTTTGTTCTTCGGTTTTTTTCTGTATAAACGCTCAAAAAAACACCATCTTTCATCAATATTGAACAATCTGTTTATTTTGTTGATTGCTTTGATTTTCCCTTAAATTATAAAATAAACGAGTAATAATAAACAACATGTTGAAATTTGAGAAAGGATGTAATTCATTTGAGATTATTTAAAGAAAAATTAGCATGGGCTGCTCCTATTGCTGTTATATTAATCATTGCACTATTTTCGGTAAACTTATTCGCACAAGGAAATCCGCAAGTAAAAAATCTGCCGGTTGCTCTTATTGTTAACGATGAGGGACAACACGTTGAGATGGTTCTCGAGGCTGTGGAACAAATGAGTAAAGGTGTAGACGGTTCAGAACCAGTTATAGCATTTACAAATGAGAAAGAAGAAAATATTGAATCACTATTTGCAGATAAAATGTATTATGCAGCACTTGTCATTCCTGAAGGTTACAATGACACACTACAAAATGCACTAACAAATAATCAAGCTGCCAAACTGCAAATATATATTAACCAAGGCTTTAATATGACAGGTGCAAACTTTGCAAAAACAGCTTTAAACAGCTTTGTATCTGGAGTGAACGACCAATATTCCGCAAACTTTTCAGCACAGCTTGGTACTGAAAAAATTGATGCAACGCAAGCTTCCATTTTAGTAAATCCAATTGTTGCTGAAGAAAAAATATACAATCCTATTACAGCTTCTACTGCAAACGGTAGTGCCCCAACTTTATTGGCAGTACCTGCATGGGTAGGTGCGTTAATCGGTGGATTCATTGTATTTTTAGCAACATCAAGCATCTTTAAGAAAGAGCTGTTAACACGTAAACAAACATTAGGCCTAATTGGCGGGCAAGTTTTATTCGGCATAATTATTGCCCTATTTTCAGGCTTCACTGTTGCAACACTTGCACAGATCGCAGGTATTAATATGCCAAGCTACTTCCTGGTGGCTTTCTTTGTATCATTTGCAGCATTCTGTTTCTATTTATTAGTATCGGCAATTACCGCATGGATTGGCAAACCAGCTATTACATTATTCATGGTTGTCATGCTTTTAGGTATGGGTGTTCTTATGACACCACAGGAAATGCTTCCAAGTTTCTTCGTAAACTTCATTCGTCCATGGGTACCAATTCGCTTTGCTTCTGAAGGTTTACGGGAAATTTTCTACTTCGGCAGCGGATTCTACACAGGCGCTTCCTTCAACACAATTTTAGGAATTGGTATTGCAGGGTTAGTAATTTTCTTACTTTCTATCTTCAAACCGGTAAAAGTAAAAAAACAACAGAACTAACACATTAAAAAACGTTATTTTGCATTCAGTGCAAAATAACGTTTTTTATTTAACTTCTTTTAGATAAGCCCGATATATATTTCAATATTTTAACTTTTTTGGTTTTATTGCGAAAAAAGGTCATCACCATACGTTATATATAATGTAAAAGCTTTTGTAATAACAATACTATAAAAAGGAGAACGATATGAAGATTGATGAGCAAAATTTTATAAAATATCTTCAAGCCGGCAAAGAACATGCTCTTGATTACGTAATCGACCACTATCTTCCATTAATAAAAGGTGTTGTTTTAAAAATTTTAGGTCCGCTAGACATTAATGAAAGCCCAAAGGAATGCTGTAACGATATTCTATTATCTATTTGGAAAAATGCAAAAAAGTTCCATGGCGATGCTGCTGATTTTAAGAAATGGGTTTGCGTTATTGCTAAATATAAAGCAATCGATTATTACCGGATGGAAATGAAGAAAAAAGAAAGCCCTTCTTTGAACATAGAACTGACACAGGCAGAATCCATGATGTATGAAAACTCCTCCCTGGAAGAACAGGAGGAAATTCAGGTAATCATCTCTAGTTTAAAGCCCGTCGATCAGAAAATTTTTATAATGAGATACTTGTTAGATTTTGATACCGAAGAAATTGCTCGTCAGTTGGAGATGACAAAATCGGCAATAGATAACCGCCTTTACCATGGTCGAAAAAAACTAAAAAAAGATTTAGGGGGTATGCCCATTGAAAAATCTGTTTAAACACTTTAATGATATTGACATTGATGTAAATGAATTTGAAGAAGCTGATGTAACAGAATTTGAAAAGGCTCAGTTTAAAAGAGACTTGAAAAGACAAGTATCCAAAACAAAAAACAGAAAGTGGATGAAAGGAGTTGCGGCTGTCTGCCTTTCGCTCGGTATCGGTACCGCATCACTTATAGGTCTGTCCTATACCACCTTTGCTCATGAAATTCCGATAGTAAACAGTATTATCAAACTCTTCTCGACCAAGGACAAGATAATTTCAGGCTATGAGGAGTTTGCGGATCAGCAGCATCTTGTAGCAGAAAGCAATGGCACAACGATTACGGTAAATGAAAGCTTATTTGACAGTAAAAAGTTTTTAGTTGGCTATTATATTGAAACAGACAGAGATTTAGGTGAGCATCCGGAAATAGAAACTACATTTAAAGTGGATGGTCGTGAGCATGCCCTCTTTCATACAGAGCATATAATTGAAAAGGTCGGACCAAACAAATATGCCGGCTTAACAACAGCAATTCTGAACTTATCTAATCAATTGGAACAGGCGAATTTCGAATTCCACATTAGCAGTCTTACCAATCGGGATACAAAAGAGATGGTTCAAGGTAGTTGGGATTTTGAAATAGATGCCAAATCTACTGAGAATAAAGTTCAAATTGTGGAAGCACCTGCATCAAAAAAAGCTGATCTAGGTATTAAAATAAATGAAGTTATATACACACCGATCTCCTTTATCATCAATTATACAGAAATGCAAAAAAATGAGATGTTAAAAGAGAAATGGGACGTTATTTCTTCCGATTTAAATGTAAAGGATAATTTAGGCAATACGTATACATCAAGGTTAACAGGCGGCACAGGAAACGGGCAGGGGTTTATGGAATATGTATTCACATATGAAAAACTACACCCGGATGCCAAAACTTTAATATTCACTCCCATATTCAAATTGATGGAGGCGGAAATCGATGAAAACGGCGTAAAATGGGTAAATCCTGATAGCGATTTAAAAATGGAAATAATCGAACTTAGTGATATTATTATTAAAATTCCTAAGTAATACGTCATCTAAAATGAATAACTTGCCTAGATCTCCTTGGAATTAGGGAGAAACGCAACCAATAGAAAAGCCAAAACGTAGAATTAACGTTTTGGCTTTTTGAATATTAGTGATTTTGCAATAAAACATTGAACTGCGCTCTCAATATTTTATTCCTTCGATGATCCGTCATTTAAATAAACTTCGCCGTCTTTATAAACCATTTGTTCTGGATAACGAAGATTTATAACTGCATCTTGAAGTTCTTGTGAAGGAGCCCGTGTTGAAAGTGAAACAATTATATTAGTAGCGAAAGCAGCAATTGCTCCGAAAACACCAGCACCAGTATCAATAATGCCTAATACCGTAAAGCCACCGTATTTCGCACTGAAGATATAAATAAGTGTTACCGCTAAGCCGACAAGCATTCCCGCTATTGTTCCTTTTGCATTCGCACGCTTCCACCATACACCTAAAACGAGTGCTGGGAAGAAGGTACCAGTAGCAAGCGCGAATGCCCATGCAACAATTTGAGTAATGGCACCAGGAGGGTTTAATGCAATAATCCCAGCTAATAGTGTTGCAACAACAATTGAAATACGTCCTATTAACAGGCGTTTTTGCTCAGATGCTTGTGGATTGATGATGCGGTAATAAATATCATGTGCAAATGATGAGGATATAGAAATCATTAAACCACCAGCTGTAGATAACGCTGCCGCCATTGCGCCTGCCGCCACGAGTCCAATAACGAATACCCCTAGATTTGCGATTTCAGGTGTAGCCATTACGACAATATCGTTGGCAATTTGCAGTTCTGGCCATTGAAGAATACCATCACCATTCGCATCGGCTATTCCCAATTTTCCAGTATCAATCCATGATTGAGTCCAAGCAGGTAGTTCAGCAATTTTATTACCAGCAACTTCCGTCATTAATATAAAACGAGCAAAAGCTGCATAAGCTGGTGCGCTAAAATATAAAAGTCCGATAAAAACTAATGCCCAAGCCCCTGACCAACGAGCCGCCTTCATAGTACCTACTGTATAAAATCGTACAATTACATGTGGAAGTCCAGCTGTACCACACATTAATGTAAACATAAGAGCTAAAAACTGCCACTTGGTTCCGTTGGTGAAAGGTGCAAAATACTCAGAAATTCCAAGTTCCCGGTCGAGTTCACCCATTTTCGTTAAAATTTCACCATACGAAATCCATGGTAAAGGGTTACTAGTCAAATGTAATGACATAAAAATTACAGGTACTAAATATGCAATAATTAAAATGATGTATTGTGCTACTTGAGTCCAAGTGATACCTTTCATACCACCAAATGCAGCATAAAATGCAATAAGTACAACGCCGATCATTGTTCCTATTTTCGCATCAATTTCAAAGAGGCGCCCGATTACTACACCAGAGCCCGATAGCTGACCGATTGAATACGTGAAGCTTATAATAATTGTACATAAAGCTGCTATTATTAGTGCTGCTTTACTATTAAAACGGTCTCCGATAAATTCAGGCACGGTATAACGGCCAAATTTACGCAGCTGCGGTGCAAGTAATATCGTTAAAAATAAATATCCGCCAGTCCATCCCATAATATAAGCCAATCCATCATAGCCAAGTAACATGATCGTACCAGCCATCCCGATAAAGGATGCTGCACTCATCCAGTCTGCCCCAATTGCCATCCCATTAAAAATTGGTGGCACTCCACGACCAGCAACATAGAAGTCAGATGTTTGTTTAGCAGTATTATAAACCGCAATCCAAATATATAAAGCAAATGTAGCCAATATAATTAACATTGAAACTATAAATTGAGTATCCATAAATTACCCCCTTCCATTAGTGATTTATCATATTGTTTGCGCCAATTTCTTCATTTCGCGCTTCACTGATCCCATACTTTTTATCGATTTTGTCTCCAACGATCGCATTTACAAACAGTAAAACAATGAAAGTAAATAAAGCTCCAATTGCCCCCATAAAATAGTGGAACGGGAATCCCAAAAATTGAACATCAGTTAACGAGTCTGCAAGCGCTACCATAACAAAAGACACTAAAAACCAAATTGCAAAATAAATAGCCATGTACGTATTTTTCTCACGGAAATAGGCATCAGCAACTTTTTTGTCGATTTTTTTCATCTAGACCTTCTTTCTTCAAATTTTTATCGTAAATCAAAAATAAAAAGAATTGTTTCCTTTAAAGGAAGCGGTACTAAAATCACCTTAACAACCATTAAAATAATAAGTCCTATTATAGGAAAGGTGAGAGCGATGAAACGTTTTTTGATTAGTCCATAAGCAAGACAGCAAATGGAGATAAGAATAATGAATAGAAGCAACTAATTCCCCCTATGTCTCCAAGTTTTTTTTTTAATGTATGTTAAAAAGGTCCAGGATAAAACGACTATAGAATAAAAAATTATTTGAGTAGGGATAACTAAAACAGACAAGCATCAAAAATTAAACACAGAATACATAATTATTAAAGATTCCACGGTTTACTATGTTATATTGGAATAGTAGTAAACGACCAACATATTTTTGACATCGACAATGTTAATTTAAGATTGTTAAATAAGCATTATTGGGTGCCAAACCCATTAGAGTTCTTCAGGAACAAAGAATTCTACCGCAGCATCTCCAAGTGAGATGCTGCCTTTTTTTGTTGCAAAACAATTTACATTCGATCAACATACTAAAAAGCTTAGAGGATAGTAACTAATCCTCTAAGCTTTTTCATGTCATTTTTTTCACACCAATAAACAACGGCTTTTTATTAATCCCCGCTATTTTCCAAACATGAAACAGTACCGTTCGTTGGTTTCAGCCTTTTTTGTTCCCGCTGTTCTTCCAGGAGATTCATCATTAATGATTGAATCAATTTTGTTACAATATTTGCGTGGATAGGATTTGCAAGATTTTTTCTTTCAAGAGGATCCTTCGTAAGATTATACAGTTCATATTGTTCAGGAACAGAAACTGTTTTCGTTACGATTTTTGACATAGAAACAGTGATCTCTTCATTAACAGGAGTTTGACTTTGAATTTCTGTTACTTGATCTTCTACTCCTGGGTTACTCCAAAATTGCGGATTATCGAAGTATCTTGAAAACTTCCAAAGCTCCCTTTCCCTATTTTGACCTGTTGGAAGATACGCAATGACAGATTCAATATGGTTTGGCTGGACAACAGAATTATAAGGCTGCCCGGAAATACTAGTCTGAGATAATCCTCTCGTTACATCATCATCTGTCATAAAATAAATCGGCTCATTTGCCCGTAGGAAAGCTTCATCCCCATAGAGAAGCGGCATTAAATTTCTTCCTACAGGTGGATGTACTTCAGTATGATTTTTCCTTAACTCCTGTTGAATTTTGTTTACGTCAATTTTGGCTAATCCTAAAAGAGTTGGCAGAATATCTACATGACTAGTCAACATATCCGCAGTTTGCCTATTTGGAAACAATTTTGGATTATGAACGATAAATGGTACATGAGTCGCTTCTTCGTATGAGTTATACCACTTTTGAAATAATCCGCCGTGAGCACCTAATAAATCTCCATGATCAGAAGTAAAAATGATAATTGTATTATCATAAAATTTGCTGGATTTTAGTTTATTGTATACCTTCCCCATTTCTTGATCGACTTTTTTATGAAGGGAGAAATAAAGCTGACGATAAAAAAGACTATCTCTTGTTGGCTGGAAGGCTTTGTGGTAAGTCTCTTTGTAGCTTTGTTGTGCAGCTGGCTTTGTGTGCAATAATTCATCCGCTGTAGGAGCAGGTGGAATAATAGGAACAGAAGGGTCTACTTCAAAATTGAATAACGGATGGTATTCAGTTGTTTCTCCGAACAACGTAATATCATGTGGATTTAAAAATGAAGATACAATTAACCAAGGTTGACTTTGATTAACACTATCCGCTTCGAGTGAATGAAGTAACTCAACTACTTCCCTTGAGTACACTTCATCACGACCACTTGTTCCAATGCCAGCAGATGAAGCAGAGTTACGAGGATTGGATCCATGAGGTTCTGGACCAACCCAGCCTGAAAAGCCAAATTCATTTAGACGCTCAGATTCCAAGTAAAACTTTTCAAGATTTCGGTCAGGAATACCTGTATTTGAATCGTAACTAGGCAATGCATTTTGAGTTCCAGGAATCAAAATATCCTGAGGACTCACATGCCATTTCCCCTTCCAAAATGTACGGTAGCCTGCCGCACGAAAATAGTCCCCAAAAGTAGGAACTGTATTAGGATCTAGCCAGAATACGTCCGGTTCAAATGAAGACGCAGCAGCCCCAGTTGTTTTAGTTAGCCCATGTAATGATGGGTATTGTCCCGTATACAGTGTTGCTCTACTCGGTGAGCATGCAGTGCTTCCAACGTAATGGTTTAAAAATTCCATTCCATTTTCCCGTAATAATTCCTGTGTCTTTAAATTTTCTTTACGCCATTTCTTTAGTTCCTTATTTTCGTAAACTGTCGGAAATCGTTGTTCATCCACTATAAAGATAAGGAAATTAGGTTTTGTTCCTTCTATGTTCTCCTCTTTCTGCAATCCCAAATATTTTCCCCCTTGCGAACATGAATAATTAAAACATCTTATGTTTACAGGCTCGAAAATACCATACACTTTGAAGGGTATTATTTAGAAAGATCCGTACCGAATCAAAGTTACAAAAACTGCATCTATTTAAGATTGTGGCAACCGAATTGTAAAGGTTGTCCCTTTTCTTTCTATTAAGACATCTTTGATGCGAATTATATATATATGTATTTCTAGTTTCATGTTCATTTAGGAATATGTGACTATAAATATATAATAATAGAAATGCTATTGACTTTAATTTCAGTATGTCCGTTTGTAATAATAATGACCGTTTCGGAAAAACTAGTTCAAAAAGCGATGATAGGAGTACCTAAAAGTGACAGAACGCCCAAACATAAATCTCAAGACCTTTTGCATGAGTGAGTACGATGTTTTAAAAAAAGTACTTCTTTGTCAACCTCAATATATGGCGATTCGTGAGATAATTAATGAAACACAGGAGCATTTTAAGAAGGAAGGCATCCATATTGAACGCGCACTCGAGCAGCATGCTGAATTTGTTAGAATTCTACAGGAAAATAACGTCGATGTTATTTTATTACCTTTTCATAAAAAATATCCTGAACAGGTCTTTACAAGGGATGTTGGTTTTACACTAGGACAAACAATTTTTGTTGCTAAAATGGCGACAGAAGTTCGCTCAGGAGAGGAAAACATTTTAAAGCAGTGGCTGGAGGACGAAGAAATCTCCTATTATAATTTAATCGAGGAACGAATTGAAGGCGGGGATGTTGTAATCGATCAGAATACCATCTACGTGGGACTCAGTAATCGGACGGACGAAAAGGCTGTTGAACAATTACAGCGTCTATTAAATAATTTTAAGGTCATTCCTATTCCATTTAAAGAAAAATACTTGCATTTAGATTGTATATTTAATATCGTTTCCCCTGAAGTAGCCCTTATTTATAAAAATGCTTTAACACAAAAAGAAATTAATTTTTTTGCAGCACGTTATGATTTAATTGAGGTTTCTGAAGAAGAGCAATTTCAATTAGGTACAAATGTATTGAGTATTGGCAACAAGCGGATATTAAGTCTGCCAGTTAATATTAATGTCAACAAACAGCTTCGAAATCGGGGCTTTCAGGTAATTGAAGTGGATATTACAGAAATTATTAAATCCGGCGGCTCGTTCCGCTGCTGCACCCTTCCTATCTTACGAGAAGCATAAATAAAAATTACATTGGATCTGCAGTTGCATCTTTCGTGAAACTGCCTCCAACTAAAGAAAACCTTCTTTCACAAAATTTATAAACCGCACTTACTTATGATACGGATCTACGTAATATGGTTAAGTGCGGTTTAAATTTTAATCAGATCTTCTAAAACAAAAAGTAGATGCGCTGTAGTAGATAAAAATAAATCCCTTGCATGCAGCCACAAGGGATTTGTTATTATTTATTTTATTACAACACCCATTTATCTTTCGCAAATAAAATACGTCCTACTGCTAGAATTACTAACGCTAACACTATGTTAACTCCAAGTGTAAGGAATACATGCTCGATATCAATGACTCCAACAAATAATTCTTTAAAAATAGCAAACACATTTAAGATTGGAACTAAAAAATATCCAGTAGTTAATTCATTTAGCCCGACACTTGTGATGAATAATGCCGGTAAAATTCCAACCATAATTATGGGTGTTCCGTAGCTTTGTGCTTCTTTTACCGTCTTACCAAAAATACTTGTCAGCAATAACGCTGAAGCCATTAATGCAGCGAAACTGATTATAATTAAAAGAGCGACCGTGCCAATTAACCAAACATTTCCTTCCATTGTCAAGCCGGCTTTTAACTGTTCTGTAAAGAAGTATATTTCAATAAATACAATGCCTAACGTTAAAATGCCTGTAACCGTAGCGAGAATAACGAGTGTTAACCATTTGCCTAATAAAAATGAACTGCGATTTACAGGAGTCATTAATAAAGCTTCCATCGTACGGCGTTCTTTTTCACCTGCAATAAAATCTGCTGCTGAAGATGAAATACCTACACCTACTGCAATAACTAGCATCATTGGAATAAGGAAGCTCATCATTTGTACAGATTGATCACCTTCGATTACTTGTACTTTATTAACTGTAAAAGGTGTTATAATCGACGTTTCTACATTTTGTTGTCCTAAACGTTCAGAAACAATTGCCTGACTGTATTGTGTTAAAGCCATTTCGATTGCTGACATGGCAATATAGCTATTTTCACTATATGCATCGCCTAATATTTTAACTGTTGGCGCATTTCCAGCAGCGATTTGCTGTTCAAAGTCTCCAGTAAGAATAAGTCCGGCTACTGCTTCACCTTCTTTAATAGTAACTTCAACATCATCAACAGCACGAAGCTCTAAATTTCCTTTTCCATCTAGTAAACCTTTTACAAACTCTAACTGCTCTTTTTCTGTCACGACATGAAGCTGAATATCCTCGTCAGGCGCCATCATTTTTTCATAGAAGAATACTAATGCTGACATTAAAACTAATGGTAAAAATACAGTTAAAATTAATGTGCGTTGATCTCGAAATGTATCCTTTAACTCTTTTTTGAATATATTAAGCATCTTCATTTCCTCCACGTACTAATTTACTCATGAAAATATAGTTTAAATCGCTTGAGCCTTCTTCAGCATAAAGCTGTTCAAGAGTGCCATCATAGACAAGCTCACCTTTATGAATCATTGCTACCCGATCACATAGCATCGTTACTTCCTCTACAATATGACTGGAGAAAATAATGGTTTTCCCTTCACGTTTCAGTTGATGCACAAGCTGACGGAAAGTATTGGATGATGTAATATCTAGCCCTGTCGTTGGTTCATCAAAGAGTACGATATCCGGATCATGTAATAATGTTCTTGCAATGGCCACTTTTTGACGCATCCCTTTTGAAAACCCACCGATTTTTCGATCTAAATAGTCTCTCATGCCAAACATTTTGGCTAATTTTTCAATTCGCACTTTTGTTTCATGCTTACCTAAGCCATAAAGTGAACCAAAATACTCTAAGTTTTCACGTGTTGTTAGTCGCTCATAAAGTCCTGTCTCACTACCAAACAGTACGCCGATTCTTTTTTTCACTTCATCAGATTGCTTTACGGTATGAAAACCTGCTACTTCAACGCTGCCTGAAGACGGTTCAATTAGAGTAGCGATTGTTCGTAGTAAGGTTGTTTTCCCAGCACCGTTTTCACCTAGGAGCCCAAGTACCTCACCCTCATGAACTTCTAGGGAAACTTGCTTTAAGGCAGTTATATATTGTTTCTTATTTTGAAATTGTTTTGTTACTCCTTTAATTTCAATCATTTCCGTCACCTCGTTTATTTGATGTTTTTATCGTACAAATAAATACAAGAGGTGTCTGCGATGTTGTCGCAAAAATGCCCTATTATGTCGTGAAAAGGGAGAATGGTTTGTAGAACTGTCAAAATTTTACGTATAGTGTATATTTATTACGAGGTGTATAACATGAGAGTAGGATTAGTAGATGACCGAGCAATTGATTTAGATAAACTAAAGGCAATTATAGAGCCAATCGAAGAAATAAATATTGTATTTGCTACTACAAGTGCACAGCAAGCCTATGAGGAAATAAAAAAGCAATCGATTGATTTACTGATTGCGGATATTGAAATGCCAGAATTATCGGGTTACGAATTAGCTGATATTATTTATACACACGCCTTACAAATTATGGTTATCTTTGTAACAGGCAATAGCGGGTACGCTGTTCATGCTTTTGAATTGAACGTTCATGATTACATAATGAAGCCCTATACAAAAGAAAGACTTGTATCTTCTGTTGAAAGATTGTTAGCAAAGCAACAAAAAGCCGAGTTATCGGGCCGGATTTTTATTAAGCAAAAATCTGATATTCATATCGTACAAAAAAAGGACATTATATTTATTGAACGTTCAGGTCGTGCTACAACGATCTATACAAAAAATGGTCCTGTAAAAACCTATCAAACCTTAAATGAATTAGAGGGAGAGTTAAGGGACCGTTTGTTTATAAGAGCTCACCGCTCATTTATTATCAATATTCAATACATATTAAATTTTTCGTTATACGCGAAGAATTCCTACTTGGTGTCCTTTGAAGGAATTGAAGAAAAAGCAGTTATTACAAAGGAAAACTTAGATATTATACAAAAAAATTACTTTTGAGGTGGCAATATGAAGCATAAACTATATTTTTTCATCATTTGTTGTACCCATTTTGCCCTCGCAACAGTAGGCTATCTTTCCTTATACATAAGCATTCCAATAAGCATCATTTTACCATTGGTAGCTATGAAAAGATTTACGTTAAAGCTTGATTGGAGTGTAATAATTCATTTATGTATGTATGGGATCTATGTATTAAATGGGAAGAGTGTACAAAATCTCCTCTTACTTTTTGGCGCATTGCTTGTGGTTATTTATACTTCACAAAAGCAGAAAGCGCTATTTAGGATTTCAACAGTACAGTTAGAAGTAAATGAAAAGCTAGTAGAATTTAATCGTACATTTCAAGAGGTACGTAAAGAACGTCACGATTACTTAAAGCATGTATCAGCAATTGCTTATTTACTGGAAAAAGATAAGGTTGATGAAGTGAAAACCTATATGCAAGGGTTAGTAAAGCGATATGAACAGACGAACTTGTCGATAAAGGGAGAGCAGGGGGCAGTAGCAGCAGTATTATATACGAATTACGAAAAGGCACGAAGCCACAATATTGCAATTAATTATTTGTTTGAAACACCTGTATCAAATTTATCCCTTCCATCTGATGAAATCGTTCAGCTAATAGGGAATATATTAGAAAATGCGATTGATGCAAGCATTGAATGGCAAACGAAGTATAACAATCAAGCTTTTATTGAATTAAGCCTTCGTAAAAAAAGCGGTCTATATCTATTAACTTGTTCAAACAATACAATTCCCTTGCCGAAGGATATTGCTGACCAACTGTTTGCCAAGACTGGTGTTACAACAAAACCAAATCATAATGGTTTAGGTACTTCAATTATTCGGCAAATTATAGAGCAGCATAACGGATATTTAGAATTTAAAGCAGAGAAGCAAACATTTACAATTACGTGTAAAATTCCTAATGTCATCTCATAAAAAAAGCTTTAATAAGCTACACCTACTGATTGTCTTACGAGATGTAGATTATTGAAGCTTTGATTTATTTAATGCCTCATATACTCCTTCAAACTTCAGGTGATGGTTATTTTTTACGGTATTTCTTATATCAATTATAATAAATAGATAAAAATGCTTTAATGGAGCATAGATATCGGTTTTCGTTTTCGTTTCTTTTCTTCATACATCTTTTTATCTGCTTCTATGTAGAGACTTTCCGTTTTACCAGCCGATTGCTCACTAAAAGCCATACCAATCGACATTTGAAGGTTGATATCATTACTTAATACAGGATGATGATTGGTTTTTTCAAATATCCTGAATTACATTTCGAGTTGAACAAAGAATAAAGTATAGGAGAAAATCCGTAAACAATTTGTAAAGGCCGATCTTCTATAAAAGAAAATCGGTCTTAGCTTTTGTATATTTTAGATCTACATAAAAAGAGTTTATATTAAGTCATGCTACTCCCTATTCATCTGCAAATTATTACTCTTAGACAAACAAAAACAAACCATCAACTACAGTAAAACTACTGTAATCGATGGTTTATTAAAAACCGCACTTACTTATGATACGGTTCACCCTTAATAATTCTAAAACTGCGGTAAATCTGCTCTACTAGCACTAGTTTCATCAACTGGTGAGGCAGCGTCATTTTTCCGAAGCACAGTTTTTCATCCGCGCGATTAAGTACATCCGCATGCAATCCTAATGATCCGCCTATAACAAACGCGACTTTGCTTTTCCCGTAAGTCATTAGCGCCTCTAAATCTGCGGCCATTTCTTCACTCGTTTTCATTTTACCGTCAAGTGCCAATGCGATGACATATGTACCGTCATTGATTTTCGCAAGGATACGGTCACCTTCTTTACGTTTGACGATTTCCATATCAGCTTCACTTAACTGCTCAGGTGCTTTCTCATCCGGTACTTCTACTAAATCGATTTTCGCATAGACGCCTAATCGCTTTACATATTCCTCAATACCCATTTTTAAATACTTTTCTTTCAACTTACCAACCGAGATGATAGTAATATTCACAACTTATCCACCTTTACGTTCCATTTACAAACAAGTTATCCACAAAAGTTATGCACATATCCACAAATAAAAACTATATATTGTGTAAAGTTATTTACTTGATACAACATATGTTGCGGACTGTTCGCAGTAAGAACAAGTTGTTGATAACTTTTCCTCTTCCGATAACAAATCCATCATCGGGAAATTTTCTGTTTCTGCCACGTGCATATCTAACGCATGATCTATATGGGTTTCACAGCTGTACGTCTTCATTTTTAAACCTTCTTTCTTTTCTGAAATTTCCACAAACTTATTCACAATTTTTGAAATGTTATCCACAACCCATTGTAACAGACAAAAAACGAGTAGAAAAGACAAGCCTTTTTCTTCTCTACCCGTTGTGTACAATTTCATTCTTTAATTAAGTTATCCACATTTACAATTGTGCATTTTCCACTAACTCTAAATTAGCCTCTACTATTTTACCGTTGCGATATACTTTAATTTTTAATGTATCGCCAATAGATTTTTGATTATATAAATGTTTACGAAGCTCAATTGCATTTTCGATTTTTTCGCCATCCATTTCTACAATGACATCGTATTGCTGTAAACCTGCTTTATCTGCAGCTGAACCTCTTACAACTTGAGAAATGACAACACCATTCGTTACTTCTTCAGGTAATTTTAATGTTTGCTGTTGATAATAAGCCGGTACTTCCGTTAAATCGACTAAGGAAATTCCCATAGTTGGGCGTTGTACTTCCCCATGCTTTTCGAGTTGTTCAATAATTGGAATTGCTGAATTGATCGGAATCGCAAATCCTAAGCCCTCAACTGAAGACTGGGCAATTTTCATGGAATTTATACCGATTAACTCACCTGCAATATTCACTAAAGCTCCGCCTGAGTTTCCTGAGTTGATTGCTGCATCAGTCTGTAATACTTCTGTTGACCAGTCTTCTGCACCATCTTCATTTAAGTCGACAGGTACAGAGCGGTCTTTCCCCGAAATTACACCTGTTGTTACCGAACCATAAAAATCTAATCCTAATGGATTTCCGATGGCAATTACCGTTTCACCTTGTTTTAATACATCCGAATTTCCAAAGTTAGCTACTGTATCGATTCCTTCACTTGGTATTGAAAGTATTGCCAAGTCTGTCCAAATATCAGAACCGATAAGCTCTGCTTTTACTTTCTCGCCATCATCTAAAGTTACTTCAATTTGTTCTGCACCATCCACAACATGGTGGTTCGTTACGATAAAGGCAAAGTTCCCTTCTTTTTTATATACAACGCCTGAACCGCTACCTACCGCTTGAGCTTCTCCCGTACTTTGATTCCAAAAGTTTGGTGCTACATTTTGGATATTTGTAATCCCAACAACGGCACTCGATACTTTTTCAACCGCATTTGTTACATCAGTTGTCACCTCTGTTGCAGTTTGGCTAATCGTTGAGTTTGGGGAATCATTTGTAACCGAGTTAACTTCATTACCACCTGGTAGCTGATTTGCCAACGAGGGGAGCAGGAGCCATAATAATAAAGCACCAACGACAACACCACTCAAGCCAGATAAAAAGTACCCGCCTTTACTCCCGCCTTTTTTTTCTTTTCTATTTTGCCGCTGTTTTTTTTCTTCTTCTTCTCTTTTTAAACGAGCCTCAAGCTCAGCAATACGATCATTTTGAGTTTCTTTTTTATCGTCTTCAGGATAGTATCCCATATCGCTCATCCTTTCTTTATTCCTCTTACTGTTAGCATACACACTTAACATTAAAATTAGATGAAAATCACATAAAACCTAATTAAAAAATTGTTCATAAAATAAAAAAGGTATGCTAAAAGTAGAAACTTTTAACACACCTATCTTTTACCCATATTTACTTCAATTATGCCTTGCTAAATTAAACTGTCACAAGCTTTGTCGGCTCATTGGCATCGGTATCATGCAGATGCAAATATTCCCCTGCAATAATACCGCATGACTGTAATGTCTGTTCTACGCTCATCCGCGCCAGATCTTTCATATTGTTGTCTTTACTTAAATGCGCCAAATAAATTTGCGTCGGTTTTTCTGCTACAACATCAGCCATTGCTACTGCAGCATCCTCATTTGAAACATGCCCTACATCCGATAATATACGGCGTTTAATACTCCAAGGATATTTG
This sequence comes from Solibacillus sp. GQ1, assembly GCF_059758555.1. NCBI lineage: Bacteria > Bacillati > Bacillota > Bacilli > Caryophanales > Caryophanaceae > Solibacillus > Solibacillus sp. GQ1. Next base: position 124,029 of record NZ_JCAXEX010000005.1, read on the forward strand.
CCCATTTGAAGCATACTCACATCGTGGTTACTTTCAAATACGTAGGCATCTGCTGCTGAGATATATCCTTTCATCCGGTCACTGACATAGCCTGTATCTGTAATGACAACTAGCTTTCGCCCGTTCTCATAGAATGTATAGAACATCGGTTCAGCAGCATCGTGAGACACGGCAAATGATTGAATATCCAGCCCGCCGAATGTTTTTACTGTTTCCATATCAAAATCAAAACATAAATCGGTTGGGATTGTTCCTACTAGCCCGTCCATCGCTGTCCATGTTTTTGCATTTGCAAATACAGGAATATTATATTTACGTGCAATGACACCGAGCCCTTTTATATGGTCACTATGCTCATGTGTTACTAAAATACCTGATAAACTTTTCATATCACGATCTATATTAGCAAACAGTTGCTCCATTTTCTTTCCGCTTAAGCCTGCATCAATCAAAAATGAGTGTTCATCATTTTCTACGTAGACTGCGTTTCCTGTACTGCCACTTGCTAAAACGCTAAATCGCATTGTTAAAACTCCCTACTCTTCCAAATCCTCTGTCTGCTCAACAATTTCGGATAAGTCATTTTGGATCTCCACAATTCGTCCTTGTACCGCATTCACAAAATGTATTTCTTCTGTGTCATCAGCCAGTTTTACCCGCACTTCCCATGTCGGTGCAAATACTTGTGTTTGCGTTAATTGAACAATTGTAGAGTAGCCTAGATTCATTTCCGTAATCTGAGAATTTGGTTTTAATAAATTCTTTCCATATAGAATCTGCAATACTTGTCTTGCAGTTAATAGATTTTGCTGTTTATCTAACTTTTCATGCTTTTCCAGCATTGTTTGCTCATAGGAAACAATGCGGTTGTCATTATCCCAATAAAGTTTTACATAACCACGCACATTATAATACAGTGTTACATCATTCACCTTCTGGAAAAATGTCGCTTCTCTTTTCTCTTCATCGATATTCCAAAGCACATAGGAATTACCTTCATATACATTGTTGTGGACAAATTCAGTATATGAATCTCGAGTATCGCTTTTCTGTAGCTTTACAGGCTTGTCCATCGTCACAATCAGCTTATTGTTATTTTCGATCTTTGCACTTTGATTCGGAAAGTATGGCACTTCAGATGGAGAGAAATTTTTAATTTGTCCGGAATAATATGCCGCACTTTCCTTATTGTTCGGAAGGGCAATATACGTTATATTATCTTCCTTCAAACGGGCTTCGATTTCCACCGTTTCCCCTAAAACTTCTATTTTCTCTCCTTCTTTATAGCTCTCTAAATACTGCGTATATAAAAAGATATTCAATACTAGAAAAACCCATATAAAAATAGTTTTCGTTTTACTCCAATCCAAATTCATCACCCCCTGTTTCCTCGGGTGAAAGGCGTGTCCATTCATTGTTTGTTACGGCAAACCATTTTGGCTCCAATACGAGGACTAAATCCGTATCCTGATCCGATTCTTCAAGCGTTAATTCGTACCCAACAACGATTTCCTCTGTTTCATTAAATAATTTTTTATTATTTGTACGGAGTGACTCAGCTATTTGTTCCCCTGATTCCAGATCTCTCTGTACCCCATCAATATGAGTATCCATTAAATAATAAGGGCGGCGGTAACGGAAAATACGGTCTTCACCCCAAGTAGTTACGAGACGAGTCATCGTATCATTACTGTATACAGGAAGACCCTGTACAAATAGCTGATACTCTGTACTATGCCTTCCAATGTCCATATAGGACAAGCGGTAATCCATTGTAAATCCACCATGGTCATTTATAAAATTATAACTGTCCTTCAATAATCTTGTCGAAGGAAGCGGTGTATTACTTTCTGCAGTCGGGTATACATAATTTATTATCCGATTTTGGCTATCAACTGTCATTAACGATGTTCCATCAGTAAAGCGTTCGGATTGAGAACTTTCAATATTCCTTTGTACGATTTTTAAATCGGTGAACAGAATCTTTTTAAATAGATCAGGTTTAATATCTACAGCTAAATATCTGTCCCTCGCTAACTGTATAGGATCTTTGGCCACATATAAAGAGCGTAAAGCATCCCGTTCAACTTCAACGTATTGGCTATAATCATTGGCTGGTTCAATTACCTTCTCCATGAAATAATCCTTATCCGGTACGCTTGCATACGCTCTATAATATAAACGTTTTTCTGTGTTTAGGAAGAGCAACTGTATCTGATCACTATTTTCAACATTTGACCAGTCTATAATTAGACGTGTAAAGCTTGCATCCGGTATTTCATTTTCATTATATGACAATAGATTAGAGAAAACGCGCAAAGGAATTTCTTCATTATAAAACATTGTTATACGATTATTCATACGCACCATTTCATTCATTTTACTGTCTGAAAGGTCACTTTTAATTAATTCCATCTCGTAAACTTGCCATAAACGTAAGTGTTTATATAAACCTTTTAAAGGTGTTGAAGAGACTGTCCCGTAAAATTGGTCATTTTGGCGATACAACAATCTGTACGGTTTTATTACTTCCTGTAAATCCTTAGGTTTGCCGACAAGTACTTCCTCAATCTGGGTCTCCTTTATCGTTTCATATTCCGGTTTGTAATTCCAAATAAGAAGTGTAAACACAATGCTGAGTAGAACGAGGAATGCTAATAAAAGAGATTTTATCTGTTCAACATATTTCATTCCCAATCACCCGCTTCATCCAATTCATATGGCAATGTGAAGAATATCGTAGTACCCTGGCCTTCCTCACTTTCTGCCCAAATTTTCCCGCCGTGTGCTTCAATCATTTCACGAGCGATTGCAAGACCTAAACCTGTTCCACCCATCGACCTTGCTCTTGCTCGGTCTACACGATAGAAACGATCAAAAATTCGCGTCACATTTTCTTTCGGAATTCCCATGCCATCATCTGAAATCATAACGCGAATCATATTATCATGAACGGTAAAACCAAAACGAATATTGCCGCCATCCGGAGAATACTTCAATGCATTTGAAATAATATTATCGATTACCTGTGTCAGCTTATCGGTATCAATATCAACAAAATAACTTTTTTCCGGAAGCAATCGGATAAACTCTACATTTTTTGACTTCGACATTTCAAATCGGTCGATAATTTGCGTGAAAAACTTATTAAATTCAACAAACTCCAAGTTCAGTTCATACTCCTGGCTGTCCATTTTTGATAACTGCAGCAAATCATTAACAAGGCGAATCATACGCTCTGTTTCAGTTTGTGTGACGTTTAAAAATGTTGGCGCTATATTTTCATCTTTCCACGCACCTTCTGCAAGGGCTTCTAAATAGCTGCGCATCGTCGTTAACGGCGTACGCAATTCATGGGAAACATTCGCAACAAATTCACGACGTTCCATATCGATTTTTTCCTGTTCGGTAATATCATGCAATACTGTAATCAGACCATTAACAAAACCTGTTTCCTTTTGAATTACAGAAAAGTTTGCTCGTAACACATATGGCGCATCATTCATACTAAAATCAAGATTCACAGGATCTTTCATATGAATCAAGTCTTCAAAACTATATTCCTGGTCTAAACGCAATACCGATGCAATTGGGCGGTTTAAAGTTGTTTCACGTGAATCATGAAGCAATTCCAATGCCGGATCATTAATCAAAATAATTTTCCCTTTACGGTCTGTTGCAATTACACCATCTGTCATATTACTAAGTACGCTTGCCAGTTTCCGGCGTTCAGCCTCTGTCGTGGATTGTGCTTCCTGAAGGCGATTGGTCAAATGATTGAAGGCAATGGCTAACTGTCCAATTTCATCTGTTCCGTATACACGCACTTTCCTTGCATAATTCCCTTTTGACATTGCCTGCGCCTGTTTTCGCATATCGGAAATAGGGCGAGTGATGGTTCTCGCAACTAAAATTCCTAATATAATCGTAATAGCAAGCGAAACTGCAATACCTGCTGCAAAAATACGATTAATTTCATTTAATTGCTCATATACCTTTTCAATATTCGATTGAACGTAAATGACACCCTTCAATTCCCCCTTGGGCCCTACATTATCCATAATAGGGACAGCCAGTATCCACATGCGATCTCCTGTATCCCGATCCATTGAAACCTTATCCAACAGTGTTTCGGAAGACGCGGCCTGTTGGATAATTTCTTCATTTATCCGTTGACCAACAATTGCCTGGTCATTATCGGAAGTAGCCAATATACGGTATTGACGGTCCACTACATTGATTTTGTTAATATCTTCTGTAGAAAAACCCTGCAAAATGGACTTTAAACTATCCTCTATCGTAGGAGGCGTATTTTCATCGCGCACTTTTAACATTTCTTCACGAACACTATAATGCACAAGCTCTATTCTTTGGCGAATTGAATCCTGGAAATTCGTTTTTAAACTCGTCTCCAGCTGCTTTGAGAAATAAATGCCTATAATTTGAAGAGCAATAATAATTAATAGGACATAAATCAGTACAAGCTTTACATGGATGGACTTAAAAAAGTTCACTTTTTGCATGTATTTTACTCCTGTTCAGGGTTTCGTAAGTAATAGCCGACTCCTCGTCTCGTAACAATCCATAAAGGATGACTTGGATTATCTTCAATTTTTTCACGTAAACGGCGGATTGTTACGTCCACTGTTCGTACATCACCGAAATAATCATACCCCCATACTGTTTGCAGCAAATGCTCACGTGTCATAACTTGACCAATATGTTTTGCTAAATAATGCAGTAATTCAAATTCACGGTGTGTTAATTCAATTGACTCGTCACGCTTTAATACTAAATAGGCATCTGGCTGAATCGTTAAAGAGCCCACTACAATATCATTCGTTTCCGCTTGTGCTTCTTCTATTTGAGCAGGCACATTTAATCGGCGCATATTCGCTTTTACACGGGCAATTAATTCACGTGTACTGAACGGCTTTGTTACATAGTCGTCAGCACCCATTTCCAGCCCCAGCACTTTATCGATTTCCGAACCTTTTGCCGTAAGCATAATAATTGGGAAATCATATTTTTTACGCACTTCACGACATACTTCCATGCCGTCACGTTTAGGTAGCATAATATCCAGCAACATTAAATCAGGCTGTTCTTCTTCTACTCTTTGAAGCGCTTCGTCCCCATCATATGCACAAATGACGCGATAACCTTCTTTTATTAAATTAAACTGCAGAATGTCTGCAATTGGTTTCTCATCGTCTACAACTAATATCGTTTTATCCATCATCTAATTCCTCTTTTCTCATAAATTCTCTATATAATTATGAAAGGTTATCTTTATTTTTACTATAACTACTCTATCATGCTTTGCCGTTTGGTGCATTATACAGCTATACTGCTATGATTATTTTCCGGGAAATATTCCACCCATTTAAGAATAGTTTTTGAATTTTATCCACTCTAATAACTTGAAGACCATATTATAGAAAAAGCAGTCCAATTCTGCCTTGGACTGCTAAAAGTTAATCTAAATATGATAACGGATTTACTTCTTTACCGTTTTTATGAACTTCGAAATGTAAGTGTGTGCCTGTTGAACGCCCCGTTGAACCCATTTGTCCTAAAGCGGAACCTTGTTCGACTACTTGTCCCACTTTTACATCAATGCGAGATAAATGGGCATACAATGTTTCAAAACCGTTTTTATGGTTAATCACTACATAATTTCCGTATGTTGAATGCTTGCCTGCCGTTTTGACAACACCATTATCTGAGGCTTTTATTGTATAGTTTGATGGGCGGGCAATATCAATACCGTAGTGATAACGTCCCCAACGCTCTCCCATATTACTTGAGATATATCCACCAACTGCCGGCCAAGCAAAAGTACCTGTTCCAACAGAAGGAATCACTTTAGTTCCGACAACGACAATACGGTCTTCAGGCTCTGCTACTACATTTGCCTCTGATTGTATTCTTTCTGTTCGGACACCATTCTCTTCAGTGATTAAGTAGGAAACTTCTTTTTTGCCCTTTTCGCCTTCCTGCTTAACTACTTTTTTACCTTTAAGCATCGTTGCATCTTCTTTGACGATTTTCGCAAAGTCGATTTCCTCTACTTTTTTCTTTTCATAAACTGCCTTTACTGTAACAAATGGCTTTTGTACAGTTACATTGACTTGTTCGCCAATTTGAAGGACAGTGTCTGCTTTAAGTGTAGGGTTGATTTTTAATAACTCAGCAGTTGTTAAATCATGTGCTTTTGCAATTGAACCTAACACATCTCCTGCTTTTACAGTATATACTTCTTGCTCCAATGCACCTGTTTGTAAAAGTTGTACCGCTTGTTTGGAAGAAACAATATTTGCCGGCTCTGCTAACACTTCATCACCTGTAATCGGAGTAGATAATGCAAGATCGACCAGGCGTGTTTCATCCTTTTGTAATTTGGGTATAGAATCTTTATTAGCATTGTTTTGCAATTCTTTTAAATCGTTTTGTGTCACAAATTGAAGCTTTAATCCGTCAATTACAGCTTCAAACTCTTCTTTATCCTTCACTGATGCAACGACTGTTTCCCCCACTTTTAGGGAATGGGCTTTTGCCTGAACAGTTATTGCCTCTTGAAGGTTTTTTAATGTCTGCTCTTCATTAGCTTCGACTGTAAATACTTGCTCTGGTATAAGTGAGATATCAGCGCCTGCGTCAATAGTTAAGTCTTCATATTGTTCGCTTGCCTCTTGCTCTTTTTGCTCGACAATCTCATTTACTGTTGCTTCATCTGCAACAGAACCTACGTATGTATCAGCTACATAAACGTGGAAAACTTTAGCGAATTTTTCTTTATCTGTTTCATTCGCGAAACCTATATTGAATGTCACTGTAGAAACAAGTAAGGCAAATAAGGTAGCCACTTTAAATTTTCTATTATGACGATTCATTAGACTTAGATTAGATTTTTTTAAGTCTAACTTGTTTCCTTTTGAACTCATGATAAAGCTCCTTTCGACTAGATCTGTACTATAAAAAGATGTATTTTCATTAACTAGCGATTGTAAAAACACACTTTGCTAATGTATCATATTTCTCATTTCAAATGAACCGCTCCAGTCTTTTTGTAATGTAATTGTATTATTTTCTAAAAGGATGTTACATTTTTAGTAGGTAAAATAGTCCACTAACCCTCCTTATATCCATTTATAGTTTTTCTTAGTAACAAAAAAAACGTATTAAAAGCCGGCTAGACTTTTAATACGCTTCTATACTTTAATGAATTATTTCCAAATTTCATTTACGATATTTGTTTGCTCACGTGAAGGGCCAACTGAGAAAGTCATCAATGAAATACCTGTAAGCTCAACAATGCGCTGTACATAATTTTTCGCATTCTCAGGAAGCTCATCAAATGTCCGAACGTTCGTCACATCTTCTGACCAACCTGGTAGTTCTTCATAGACAGGTTTACACTGTTCAATGATTTCCAAGTTTGCTGGATATTCTGTAATCTGTTCCCCGTTATATTCATACGCTGTACAAATTTTAACTGTTTCAAGACCTGATAATACATCAATTGAATTTAATGCTAAGTCCGTTATTCCCGAAACTCGGCGTGAATGACGAACTACAACCGAGTCAAACCATCCAACACGACGCGGACGGCCTGTTGTTGTCCCATATTCACGGCCAACTTCCCGAATTTGCTGGCCAATTTCATCATGAAGTTCAGATGGAAATGGACCATCTCCAACACGGGACGTATATGCCTTACAAACACCAACAACGCGTTCTACTGCAGTTGGACCAACACCTGATCCAATTGCGATACCGCCTGCCACTGGATTTGAAGAAGTTACATATGGATAAGTCCCTTGATCGACATCAAGCATAATCCCCTGTGCCCCTTCAAACAGCACTTTACCGCCTTCATCAATAACATCGTTCAGCACTTTCGATGTATCTGTTACATATTGGGCAATTTCTTGACCGTAAGCGTAGTATTCCTCGAATATATCATCAAATTGTAAGCCTTCTACTTCATAAAACTTAGTAAATAAGCGATTTTTTAATGTTAAATTTGCGCGTAATTTTTTTTCAAATGTTTCTTTATCTAATAGATCTGCTACACGAATCCCAATTCGTGCAACTTTATCTTGGTAGCATGGACCAATTCCCTTTGCTGTCGTTCCTATTTTTTCATCACCACGTGCCTGTTCCTCTACAATATCCTGATAAATGTGATATGGCAAAATAACATGTGCACGATTGGAAATTCTTAAATTCGATGTATCAATTCCTCTAGCTTGCAGTCCTTTTAATTCCGTTACAATTGACTTTGGATTAAGAACAACACCATTTCCAATAACAGAAAGTTTATCCGGATAAAAAATTCCTGAAGGGATTAAATGCAATTTATATGTTTCTCCACCAATTTTAATTGTGTGACCCGCGTTATCTCCACCAGCATAACGTGCGATTGCATCTGCTCTTTTTGAAAGGAAATCTGTAATTTTACCTTTTCCTTCGTCTCCCCATTGCGTACCTACTACAACTACAGCTGTCATCTATGTGCACCTCCGACGAATGATTCACCTAATGAAAATTATATATTAAGTATTTCATTCTTTTTCATAAGAATTTACCTTTTAATTCCTTAATGATGAAACATGAACATTTTAACAAGTTCAAATCCTAAATGTCAACAAAAAACACGAACGTACACATTCAACGAATGTGAAACGTTCGTGTTTAAGGGTTATTCTTCTCGTGGAGGAGGAGTAAATTCTAAATTCAAGAACTTATTGTACTCTTTACGGAATGCCAAGCTTACCGTGCCTGTTGGACCGTTACGTTGTTTTGCAATAATGATTTCGATAATATCCTTACTTTCCGATTCTTTATCGTAGTAATCATCACGGTATAAGAAGGCTACGATATCGGCATCTTGCTCAATCGAACCAGATTCACGCAAGTCACTCATCATCGGTCTTTTATCTTGACGTTGCTCTACACCACGCGACAGCTGTGATAGGGCAATTATAGGTACCTTTAATTCACGCGCTAAACCTTTTAATGAACGGGAAATTTCCGATACTTCCTGCTGACGGTTCTCTCCTGGTTTACCGCTACCTAAAATAAGCTGCAAGTAATCGATCATAATCATTCCTAAACCGTTTTCCTTAGCTAATCGTCGGCATTTGGCACGTATATCTGTCATGCGCACACCCGGAGAGTCATCGATGTAAATACCGGAATTTGATAAACTTCCCATAGCCATTGTCAGCTTGCTCCAGTCCTCTGTTTCTAAAGCGCCTGTACGCAAGCGTTGTGCATCGATATTACCTTCTGCACATAACATACGCATGACAAGCTGGTCTGCTCCCATTTCAAGAGAGAAAATCGCTACATTTTCACGGGCCTTTACAGCAACACTTTGGGCTACGTTTAAGGCAAAGGCTGTTTTACCAACCGATGGACGGGCTGCCACAATAATTAAATCGTTGCGTTGGAAACCGGCCGTCATCTTGTCCAAATCACGGAAACCGGTAGGAATACCTGTCACATCCCCCTCACGTGACTGGAGCTGTTCAATATTATCAAATGTTTGAACGAGTACATCTTTTACGTGCTTAAAGTCGCCAGCATTTTTACGGTTCGAAACTTCAAGCATTTTCTTTTCAGCTTCTGCTAAAAGAACCTCTACTTCATCTTCACGCGTATATCCGTCATCCGCAATTTTAGATGCAACGCGAATAAGGCGACGTAAAATCGCCTTTTCTTCTACAATCTTTGCGTAATGTGCGATATTGGCAGCTGTCGGAACAGCACTCGATAATTCCGTAATATAGCTTAACCCGCCGATATCCTCTAGCTCTTTTTTTGCTGATAATTCTTCCGTTACAGTGACAAGATCAATTGCTTTTCCCTGATCGCTCAAGTTCAGCATCGTTTGGAAAATCTTTTGATGTGCAATATGATAAAAATCATCTGCTATAACAATTTCAGATGCTGTTATTAGAGCTTGTGGTTCAAGGAAAACGGCTCCAATGACCGATTGTTCCGCTTCACTATTATGTGGGGGAACACGGTCCATCATGGATTCGTTCATTGTTGTCGCTCCTTATTCTTCAATTACATGTACCTTTAAATTAGCCTTTACATCTTGATGTAACTTCACTGGTACATTGGCATAACCTAATGAACGAAGTCCGTCATTACAATCCATTTTGCGTTTATCTACTTTAAAACCATGTTTCTTTTGTAATGCATCTGCAATTTGCTTTGTAGATACTGAACCAAATAGGCGACCACCTTCACCTGATTTCGCTTTTACTTCTACTGTAATTGCTTCTAATTGCTCTTTTAAATCTTTTGCTGCCTGCAACTCTGCCGCCGCATTTTTCTCTTCTAAACGCTTTTGACCTTGCAGTTCGCTAATTGCCTGGTTATTAGCTTCTTTTGCATAACCGTTTTTAAGTAAAAAGTTACGTGCATAACCTTCTGCTACTTCTTTAATTTCACCTTTTTTGCCTTTACCTTTTACGTCTTTTAAAAATACTACTTTCATGATTCTTTACTCCCTTCGACTACTTCATTAATTGCTTCATATAAATATTTTTTAACCTCATCAATGGATTGTGCTTCCATTTGGGTAGCGGCATTTGTTAAATGGCCTCCACCGCCAAGCTTTTCCATGACAAGCTGGACATTTACTTCTCCTAATGAACGTGCACTAATGCCGATCAGTCCATCATTGCGATGGGCAATGACAAACGAGGCACCGACATCTTTCATTGTTAGTAAAATGTCTGCAGTTTGTGCGATTAATACTGAATCGTATACTTTTGAATCTTCACCTTTTGCAACCGCAATTCCTGCAAACGGGAATTCTACAGTTTGAATAATTTTTGAACGTGCGACATATGTTTCTACATCTTCTTTTAACAGACGTTGTATCAGTACGGTATCAGCACCAAATGTACGTAAATATGAAGCGGCTTCAAATGTACGCGCACCTGTTCTTAATGTAAAGCTTTTTGTATCCACAATAATACCGGACAATAATGCTGTCGCTTCAAGCGGCAATAACTTTTCATTTTGAGGCTGGTATTCTAGCAGCTCCGTAACGAGTTCTGCTGTAGAAGATGCATATGGCTCCATATATACTAATGTCGGATTATTGATAAACTCTTCTCCACGACGGTGATGGTCGATAACAACAACCTTATCTGTTCTACTTAATATTCGACTATCAATTACCATACTTGGCTTATGAGTATCGACAATAACTACAAGTGATTTTGGCGTTATTTTTGATAAAGCTTCATCCGGAGTAATAAAGCGATCGTAAAAATCGGTTTTTTGCTCTAACTCGGTCATTAACCGGTCTACACTTCCGCGTACTTCATCAAAATTGACTACGACAAACCCTTCAATTCCATTCATCGCAACCATTTTACGTACACCGACAGATGCTCCTATTGAGTCCATGTCCGGATTTTTATGGCCCATTACGAAAACGCGGTCACTATCTTGAATTAAATCACTTAGTGCATGAGAGATTACACGGGCACGTACTCTTGTACGTTTTTCAACAGGGTTTGTTTTACCGCCATAAAAGCGAATTTTACCATTGGACTGCTTAATGGCAACTTGGTCACCACCACGCCCCAGAACTAGATCAAGTCCCGACTGCGCTAATTGCCCAAGCTCTACAAGAGATTGAGAGCCTGCTCCAATGCCAATACTTAATGTTAATGATAAATTTTTCTGCATCAACGTTCGTTCCCGGATGACATCTAAAATTGAAAAACGTTTCTGCTCAAGCTCCGATAAAATCGATTCATTTAACACAGCCATGTAACGATCCGATGCGATTCTTTTCACAAAGATATCATAATGTGCTGCCCATTCATTTATAATTGATGTCATCATCGTATTGGTGACGCTTCGTGCCTGGTCATCCATGCCAGATGTAAGCTCATCATAGTTATCGATAAATAGTATAGCGAGTACAGTACGGTCCGCCATATATTGCTTTTCAATCTGTACTTGTTTTGTAATATCAAAGAAATAGAAAAGTTTCTCTTCTTCTTTATAATAAATATGATATTTCCGATCATTGATAGCAATGACCGTTTCATTTTTTTGGTCTTGATTAACTAGTAGAGGCAGCTCTTCTGAAATCATTTCAAGTTCATATCCGACCAGCGATTCTTGCTGCAGGACGCGAAGCATAAACGGGTTGGCCCATTCCACCGTCATTTCATCATTCATTAACAGAATTCCGAATGGCATTTCCAGAAATGCCTCTTTTCCGACATCCTCCATCCGGTAGGAAAGTGATTGAATATGCTTTTCGGTTTCTACATATGTTAATAATTCAACTTTTACCGTGTAGTAAGCTGCTACTGAATAAATAGCTATAAAGGCTATTCCCACCCATACATTCCACATCATAATAAGGATAGCTGCTACTGCACCAAGTAAAAACAATACTAATAGTGGATATCGAATTGGTCTTTTACGAAAAATCCCCATTCCATCAGCTCCTCATTTCTGACTCTTTTCTCGAATGTAACTACGTGCATTAAAGCCTAAATCAACAATACCTACTAAAATAACAAACGAATAGAGAGGTATTGCTAAAATTGTACTTAAAACTTTTATAAACTTCGGATAACCAAATGCATCAATGACAAAATGTATAAATGAGATACCTTGTATTGTTAATAATACCCATAATACCATTGAAATATTTAGCATAATAATAGCCAATGAAGAACCGGCTTCTGGACGAACGAATAAATTCACTGATAAAGCGATTAAGTAATACCATAACACTGATCGTGGTAAACGTAATTCACTAAACTTCGCAAACTTTGGTACGTCTACTTTTAAACGCTTTAAAATCGGTAAATTAACGGTAATAATAATAAATGTTAAAAATAACATGGCAAATGTAATGGAAGCCGGCATTGTCATTTCCAACGTATTTAACATTGTATTCGCCAAATCCATTGTTTCTTTGGGCACAGGTTGTCCAGTCAGACTCTCCGTCATTTTAATCGATTCCATATAGCTCGTCTTCATGAGCGCAAGAGAATCCCGAATAAAATCTACTTCAAACAAACGCAATGAAATTAAATACTGAATCGCAAATGTGATCAGCAGGACAATACTCGTTGAGATAAACATAAATACTTTACTCTTTTTATGATAAATAGCATCCCCTATTGCTACACCTGCTGCTGCAAAGATTAATGAAGCGGGTAGTAATAGCAGTCCACCAATAAAAAAAGTAATAAATACAGCAATCACTGCGACTAAAAGCGATGACTTCCGATTATAGTTTGCGCTATACCAAATCATCGGTAATGGAGCAATAATCGCCGCGATAATATTCGCCAGTGGAATATAAAATACGATTGCCATCAGCACAGTGAAAAGCGCAATCATCATTGCACCATGTGCCAGCTTTCTTGATTGATTATTTTGCATGGAGAACCTTCCTTATCTGTTGTTCGCTAGACTATAATGCAAGGACTATTCAAACTTTGCTCTTACATTTGGTCGGCTTTTCGACCAGTCTGCTTTCAACTTTTCTCACCTTCCTATTGTACCATTTTTGCATGGTCAAACAAAATAACCGTTACGACAAGAAGAATGAATTAAACCAATCCATTATTACATTCCCTTTAACTTCTCCTCTACATAAAAATCTGCTTACATCTAAAGCATATAAGTGCATGTAAATACTGGTATATGACCAATATATAGGGTGGAAATCCACTGCATAGAATGCACAAGCTATGAATAGTATGTCATTATGATTTTTTTAGTATAACTTAATATGGAGTAATTTTTGTTTGAATAACTATATTCTACGTATTAAAAGCCGTTTTTCTGTCTTTTATGTCCTTTATTTCGTTGACAATTTGTATTGTATAGCATATATTATGTAACCGGTAACACATTTTGTTTAGGGGGCGGATAGATGGTTAACATTAAAGATGTAGCAAAGGTTGCAAATCTTTCTGTGGCAACAGTATCACGCTACTTAAACCAAAATGGTTATGTCAGTAAAAAGTCATCAGAACGTATTGAACAGGCAATTCTTGAGCTGGATTATAAGCCAAGCAGTGTTGCACGTTCATTAAGTAAAAAACAATCCAATATTATTGGTCTCATTGTTCCGGATATAAAAAACCCATATTTCCCTGAACTGGCGCGTGCAGTGGAAGACATGGCATTGTCTTATGGTTATACAGTTGTTCTTTGTAATTCTGACGACCAGATGGAAAAAGAGTTGTTATATTTAGAGCGCCTGTCACAAACATATGTTGCCGGCTTAATAGTAGCAACAAGCTTACTGGATCCTTCTGTTTATATGTCCATCAATACACCAATCGTTGCACTTGACCGAATAATCGATGCAACTGTTCCAACTGTAGCAACCGATAACGAAAAAGGTGCCAGGATTGGGGCGGAGTACTTACTTACGAATGGAGCAGGAAATTTACTATGTATACGTGGTCCGCAAGGTTTAAAAACTGCGGATGATCGCCTTACAGGATTTCTCGAAGCAACGGACAAACGAGGACTAGAGCCAATTGTTATAACAACATCATTTGATTTTAAAGTTGCTGCTGAAGCGATTGAACAAACTTTAGCTGTAAATCCTCAGATTGACGGTATTTTTGCAAGCAGTGATACATTAGCCATTGCTGCACTTCATATTGCGCATAAGCTTGGTAAGCGCGTACCCGAAGAACTGCAAATTGTAGGCTTTGATGGAATTGCACTCGGTGAAATGGTATCCCCTCCATTAACAACGGTCGGCCAGGATCTGTACAAAATGGGTGCTGCAGCCGCAACAATGTTAATTGAACAGATTGAAGGCAAAGAAATAATACAAACGTTATTAAATATAGATCCACAACTAATTGTTCGAGGGACGACAAGAAAGGAAGCTGCAAAATGATTACGGTAATAGGAAGCATCAATATGGACTTAGTCGTTCAAATGGATGTATTCCCCAAAAAAGGGGAAACTGTTTTAGGAAGCTTATTTACAACGGTTCCAGGCGGCAAAGGTGCGAATCAGGCAGTAGCTGCTGCACGCTTAGGCAGCCAAGTTAAAATGTTAGGTGCTGTCGGCACAGACAGCTTCGGTACGGAACTGCGTGCGAATCTGAATGAAGAAAATATAGATACAAGCTTAGTAATAAATACAAATGGTGCTACTGGCATTGCTAATATTTTACTCCACGAATCGGACAACCGTATTGTCGTTGTACCAGGTGCCAACTCTAAAGTAACACCAGAAGAGATTGCTTCAGCAAAAACTGTCATTGAAAATAGTCATTTAGTGATCATGCAGCTTGAAATTCCAGTAGAAACGATTGAGTACAGCTTAAAGTTATGTAAAGAGCTTCAAGTACCGGTACTCTTCAACCCTGCTCCGGCAGCAAACTTCGACATTGAGTGGATGCCGTATATTAAATACTTAACACCAAACGAAACTGAATGTGCCTTACTTTTCGGGAACGATGTTGAAGCAGCATTAGAAAAATACCCAAATCAGTTAATAGTGACATTAGGTGAAGATGGTGCGCGTTACTTCGATGGAACAAAACATGTGCATATAAAAGGATATAAAACAACGGCTGTTGATACAACAGGTGCCGGTGATACATTTAACGGTGCATTCGCACATGCTATTACAAACGGTCAGTCTATTGAAGAAGCCGTATTTTTTGCGAATATAGCGGCGTCATTATCCGTTGAAAAATTTGGAGCCCAAGGTGGTATGCCAAAATTAGAGGAAGTAATTGCTCGAAAGGAAGGCGCAAAATGAAAAAACAGGGCATTTTAAATCGCGAATTAGCCGGTATATTTGCACGTTTAGGTCATACAGACAAAATTGTTATTGCTGATTGCGGCTTACCGGTTCCGGACGGCGTTACATGTATCGATTTAGCATACAAACTGGGGGAACCAGGATTTATGACGATTTTAGAAGTTGTTCTAGAAGATTTAAAAGTAGAACATAGTTACTT
The DNA here is from genome assembly GCF_059758555.1 of Solibacillus sp. GQ1. Taxonomy (NCBI): domain Bacteria; kingdom Bacillati; phylum Bacillota; class Bacilli; order Caryophanales; family Caryophanaceae; genus Solibacillus; species Solibacillus sp. GQ1. Next base: position 140,041 of record NZ_JCAXEX010000005.1, read on the forward strand.
AGCTGAAGAAATAAAAACTGCTAACGAAACTATTCATTCTTCTATATTGCAAAAAGTGGAACCGGTTACATATATATCCCACGAACAATTCAAGAAGATGTCGAGCGAAGCAAAGGTCATTATTCGTACAGGTGAAATAACACCATACGCCAATATCATGCTACAAAGCGGCGTAATTTTCTAAGGTAGGTGACGGAACATGATTGAAATGAAGGGCATAAGAAAAGCATTCAATGGCAACGTCGTATTAAACAATGTTGAGTTCACTCTGTTAGACGGGGAAATCCACGCCTTAATGGGTGAAAATGGTGCTGGTAAATCAACGATGATGAAAATTTTGGCCGGTATCTACTCGCGTGATAACGGTGATGTGCTAGTTGATGGTCAGTCGTATACATTTACTTCAGCAAAAGACGCCGAAAACTTAGGCATTCACGTAATTCACCAAGAATTAAATATTCTGCCGCATTTATCTGTAGCGGAAAACCTGTTTTTAGGAAAAGAAAAAACAATTGGTCGTACGGGATTCCTGCGTACACGTGAAATGAATAAAGATGCAAAGACACTGTTGGCAAAACTCGGTTTGCATATTGATGTACGTCAGCCTGCCGGTTCGCTTTCAGTCGGAAAACAACAGCTAATTGAAATAGCCAAAGCGATTAATTCAGAAGCAAAGTATATCGTAATGGATGAACCGACAGCTGCTCTTACAGATCGTGAGATTGAAACACTATTTGAAACGATTAGAGAACTGAAAGCAAAAGGGATTTCGTTTGTTTATATTTCCCATCGTATGGAAGAGATTTTTGCAATTTGTGATCGTATTACGATTTTACGTGATGGTGAGTATGTTGGTGTTCGGGAAATTCCAAAAACAACTTTTGATGAAATCGTTAAAATGATGGTCGGACGTGAGCTTGGTGAACGTTATCCAAGCCGCAATGCAGAAATAGGAGACGTTGCTCTAGAAGTAAAAGGGTTAACATGTCCTGCGGTATGCAAAGATATTAACTTTCAGATTCGTAAAGGCGAAATATTAGCATTTGCCGGTTTAATGGGGGCAGGCCGTACAGAAGTTGCACAGGCTATTTTCGGTAACCTTAAAAAGTCTAGAGGCGATATTTACATCCACGGGGAAAAAGTGACGATCAAAAACCCGATTCAAGCAATGAAATACGGGATTGGATTTGTGACGGAAGACCGTAAAACAGAAGGTCTTGTACTGGATTTTTCGATTAAGGAAAATATGTTTTTAACAAATTTGAAAACAATTGCAAAAAGCGGCTTTATTCAACCACAACAAGAGCAATCACATGCTGCTAAATATATTGAGCAGCTAAATATTCGCTGCAGTGATGCGACACAGGCTGTTGGCTCATTAAGCGGCGGTAATCAGCAAAAAGTAGTTATCGCAAAGTGGTTAAGTACAAAACCGGATATTTTAATATTGGACGAACCTACTCGCGGTGTTGATATTGGTGCAAAAAAAGAAATCTACTCGATTATGAATCAGTTAGCCGAGGAAGGTGTAGCCATTTTAATGATTTCCTCAGAGCTAACGGAAGTGTTAGGTATGGCGGACCGTGTAATGATCATGCACGAAGGACGTCAAACAGCTATTTTAGACAATGTTGACTTAACACAAGAAACTATTATGCATTACGCAACAGGAGGAGAAGAAGTTGTTAAAAACTAGCTCAAAAGAAATGTTAGGAAAGCTAGGTCCTCTTTTAGGATTATTTTTAATTGTAATTGTCATTACGATTTTAAATCCAAGCTTTATGACAACAGATAATGTTTTAAATATTTTACGTCAAGTATCGATTAGTGCACTTATCGCATTTGGTATGACTTTTGTTATTTTAACTGGCGGCATCGACTTATCGGTTGGCTCGACATTGGCCCTTACAGGTGCCGTAGCAGCCACAATGCTCGCTTCAGGAATAGATCCTGTATTAACCATTCTAGCGGCCTTATTATTAGGTGCTGTTCTTGGTGCTGTAAATGGTGTCATCATTGCAAAAGGAAAAGTAGCACCATTCATCGCAACATTGGCAACAATGACAATTTACCGTGGATTAACGTTAGTGTATACGGATGGTCGCCCTGTTTCTGACTTAGGAAATGAAATTACATTCCAGATGTTAGGTAAAGGATACTTCTTCGGTATTCCAGTTCCAGTATGTACAATGATTCTAGCTTTCATTGCGTTATATGTAATTATGCATAAAACAACATTCGGTCGCCGTGTTTATGCAGTAGGCGGCAATGAAGCGGCTTCTAAATTATCAGGTATCAATGTGGATCGTGTAAAAATTGCTGTATACTCATTAACTGGTATGTTAGCAGCTTTATCTGCGCTGATTTTAACATCTCGTTTAAACTCTGCACAGCCAACAGCAGGTACATCTTATGAGTTGGATGCAATTGCAGCAGTTGTCTTAGGTGGGACAAGTTTAACAGGCGGTAAAGGCTGGATTTTCGGTACATTAGTAGGTGCCTTAATTATCGGAGTGTTGAATAACGGATTGAACTTAATCGGCGTTTCTTCATTCTTCCAGCAAGTAGTAAAAGGGATTGTTATTTTAATCGCGGTGTTAATTGACCGTAAGAAAACAGCGTAGATGGAGGTCATTAGCGTGAAAAAACAATTAATATTATTAATGGCACTTTTGGCCACAGTGATACTGTCGGCTTGTTCGGTAAAACCAGGCTTCTCTTTGGAACCTTCTTTCGGAACATCCGCTACATCAACAGAAAGCAGTAATGATACATTAACAATCGGTTTATCTATTTCAACTTTAAACAATCCATTCTTCGTAACGTTAAGTGAAAATGCAGAAGCAAAGGCAAAAGAGCTCGGTGTGAAAACAACGATTGTAGATGCGCAGGATAATGCGTCGAAGCAAGCCTCCGATATTGAAGATTTAATCCAGCAAAACGTTGATTTGATTATTATTAACCCTGTAGATTCTGTTGCTGTTGCAACTGCTGTTGAATCTGCTAATGCTTTAAATATTCCCGTCATTACGGTAGACCGTTCTTCTGAAGGTGGCGAAGTCATATCACATATCGCCTCTGATAACGTAGCTGGCGGAAAGCTGGCAGGAGAATATATTACAGAGTTAGTTGGTGAAGGTGCCAAAGTTGTCGAATTGGAAGGTGTCGCAGGTTCATCTGCTGCACGTGATCGTGGACAAGGGTTCAATGAAGCTGTCACAGGTATCTTAGACGTCGTTGCAAAGCAAACAGCGAACTTTAACCGTTCAGAGGGCTTAACAGTAATGGAGAACATTCTGCAGTCCAATCCGGATGTTACAGCCGTATTTGCGCACAATGACGAAATGGCATTAGGTGCACAAGAAGCAATTTCGGCTTCGGGTAAGAAGATTGTAGTAGTTGGCTTTGATGCGACTGACGATGCGGTAGCTGCGGTAAAAGCAGGAAGTTTAGCTGCAACGGTTGCACAAAAACCTGATGAGATTGGAAAGATCGCAATGGAAACAGCGATTGCTTATTTAAACGGTGAAACGGTTGATGAAGTAATTCCAGTCAATCTTGAATTAATTACAAAATAATAATGCAACAGCCTGCAAATAGGCTATTGCACCTCTCAAGCTGTCACAAGTAATTTTGTGGCAGCTTTTGTTATGGAACTATAAAAAACCTTTAAACAATAAAAAAAGTACAACAGAGGCAGTTAAGCCTATGCTGTACTTTTAAGAAAAAATTATTTTTCTTCAGCTACGAATGGTAATAATGCCATAATACGTGAAACTTTGATTGCAGATGTAAGTTTACGTTGGTATTTAGCAGAAGTACCAGTTACGCGACGTGGTAAAATTTTACCGCGCTCAGAGATGAATTTCTTTAAAAGATCTACATCTTTGTAGTCGATGTGCGTAATGTTATTTGAAGTGAAGTAGCAAACTTTACGGCGTTTGCGGCCTCCGCGACGTGGTGCCATTATCGTGTTCCTCCTTTTAATTTTTAATTATAGATGTGAAGTTCTTAGAACGGTAAATCGTCTTCAGATACTTCAATCGGTCCTTTACTGTTTGCAAATGGATCTTCATCTACACGTGTATAGTTTTGCTGATTTTGAGCTGGCTGTTGATAAGAACCGTAAGAATCCTGAGATTGCGCGCCTCCAAATTGTTGGTTAGGCTGATTATAAGATGGCTGACCACCATAATTTTGCCCTCCACCGTATTGTTGGCTTGGTGCACCTTGTGATGCATTAGCTCCTCCACGTGGTTCTAAGAACTGCACTGAATCAGCAACGACATCTGTTGTATACACACGCTTTCCATCTTGTCCTTCAAAGCTACCTGTTTGAATACGACCTTCTACACCAATCAAACTCCCTTTTCTCATGAAGTTTGCTAAGTTTTCAGCTTGTTTTCTCCAGGCGATACAGCCTATGAAATCTGCTTCGCGTTCACCAGACTGGCTCGAAAATGTACGGTTTACGGCAATCGTAAAGCGTGCCATTGGAACTCCACTCGGTGTGTAACGAAGCTCTGGATCCTTTGTAAGTCTTCCGACTAATACGACACGGTTAATCATCAATGCACCCTCCTTTTTTCAGCATTTAAGTTTAAAAATTATTTGTCTTCTTCGCGTACTGCGATGTGACGGATGATGTCTTCGCTGATGTTAGCTAGACGAGTGTATTCGTTGATAGCTTCAGTACCAGCGTTAACTTTCACGATTTGGTAGAAACCTTCGCGGAAGTCATTGATTTCGTAAGCTAAACGACGCTTACCCCAATCTTTTGCTTCTGTGATCTCTGCACCATTTGAAGTTAAGATTTCTTGGAAACGCTCTACTAAAGCTTTCTTCGCTTCTTCTTCAATGTTTGGGCGGATGATGTACATTAATTCGTACTTTCTCATTTGTGTTTGCACCTCCTTATGGACTTGGGCTCTCCTACTAAATAGGGAGCAAGGAGTAAGTAACTTCTATTACTCACATCAATGAATTGTATCATAGTTGTTATTTCTATGCAACTGGCTACATCTTTTAATATTAATGAAATAGATTATTTCATATATAAATAAACGCTTTGCGAGGATAGATTTCTACTCACAAAGCGTCTACTAATTATACGTTAAATAAGAATTCCAATATGTCGCCGTCTTGTACTACGTATTCTTTACCTTCAGCGCGCACTCGGCCTGCTTCTTTTGCAGCCGGCTTTGAACCGTACTCTACTAAATCCGTAAATGCAACCGTTTCAGCACGGATAAAGCCGCGTTCAAAATCAGTATGAATAATACCGGCACATTGTGGTGCTTTCATACCTTTGCGGAATGTCCATGCACGAACTTCCTGTACACCAGCTGTAAAGTAAGTAGCTAAACCTAATAGGCTGTATGAAGCTTTAATCAATTGGTCTAAACCTGATTCAGCAATTCCTAATTCAGCTAAAAATTCTTTTTTCTCATCGTCTTCCAACTCAGAAATTTCTTCTTCAATTTTTGCACAAACAGTAATTACTTGAGCGCCTTCAGCTGCTGCGTATTCTTGTACCATTTTTACATACTTGTTTTCAGATGGATCCGCTACCTCATCCTCAGAAACATTGGCAACATAAAGCATTGGTTTAATCGTTAATAGATGTAAACCTTTGATTACTTTTTTCTCGTCATCTGAAAGGTCTGCCGCGCGAGCAGGTTTTTCAGCTTCTAATACTTCTTTAAGCTTTTGAAGAATTGGCTCTTCTACCATAGCTTCTTTATCTTTTTGTTTCGCCATTTTTGCTACACGTGCAATACGTTTATCCACTGATTCCATATCCGCTAAAATTAACTCTAAATTAATAACTTCAATGTCATCGATCGGGTTTACTGTACCCGAAACGTGTGTAATATTTTCATCTTCAAAACAACGAACAACTTGGCAAATTGCATCTACTTCACGAATGTGAGCAAGGAATTTGTTTCCTAAACCTTCACCAGTAGAAGCACCTTTTACGATACCTGCGATGTCTGTGAATTCAAAAGTTGTCGGAACTGTTTTCTTTGGTACTACTAATTCTGTTAATTTGTCTAAACGCTCATCCGGAACAGTTACGCTACCAACGTTCGGTTCGATTGTTGCGAACGGATAGTTAGCTGCAAGAGCGCCTGCTTTTGTAATTGCGTTGAATAAAGTCGATTTTCCTACGTTCGGTAAACCAACAATACCAGCTGTTAATGCCATATTGACACAACCTTTCTATGTTCAGTTCATTTAATTTTATTATTAATTCTTTTATGGATTTTTCTGTCCATTAAATTTTACAACCTTGTCTATTATATTGATTGCGGACATAAAAGTCTATTTTGCTTTTAGACTTCTTCTGCCTGGCGTAAAATTTTCTTCATTTTTTTCTCAAACTCGCGGCGTGGAATCATAACGCTATGTCCGCACCCCTCACATTTTATGCGAATATCGGCACCTAATCGAATTACTTTCCATTCGTTTGTGCCACAAGGATGTTGTTTTTTCATTTCCACAACGTCATTAAGACCGTACTGCTTTGCTTCCATCTATTATTCTCCTCCCTGATTTCGCTCATAAAACATCATTTTCGGTACAGCAAGAGGAATACCGTTGCGTGTTAAGATGTCGATTACATCTTTCCGAATAATACGTGATATTGAATATTGCTGTAATGGTAATGTTTCTATTGTAATAGCAATTGTCGCTTCTGTGCTTGTCGTATTTGTGACACCTAAAAAGACAGGAGCAGAAACTAGTTCCTCATAATTTTGCGGTAACGTATCCAAATAGTTTTGTATGACCATCTGCACTTTTTCAATATTCGCATCGAGCGAAATTTGCATATTTATCGTAGCTTTTGAGTTATTGATGGAATAGTTGATGACATCTACAATACTGCCGTTTGGAATAATAAACTGCTCACCTGTTACTCCCTTTACTTTCGTTGTACGAAGACCAATTTCCATAACGGTACCTTCAGCCGTATTGATTTTCACAAAATCCCCTACGCCGAACTGATCCTCTAAAATAATGAAAAATCCTGTAATGACATCCTTCACTAAGTTTTGCGCACCAAAGGCAATTGCTACAGAAGCAATCCCGGCCCCTGCAAGTAACCCGGCAACTTGTATATTCATAGCCGATAAAATTCCCATAATGGCAGAGAAGTACACTAAATAGCTCAGTACGCTTTGCAGCAGCTTTACAATTGTAAGCTGTCGACGCTCATTATTTCTTACACGCAGCATAAACACTCGGTGAATAATCTTCTTACCGATAAAAACGACAAGATATGAAATAACGATAATCGCCAGAATCTTCGCGCCGGCTGCAATAATCTTTACCAAAAACTCCGTACTTGTGACATATTCCCAAAGTTCTGTCGTATAGTGTGCGAGCCCTTTAATATCCGTTTCAGCAAATTCCTCTAAATCTAATTTCAAATCTTTTTCCAAATTTACCACCTCTTGTATAACAAACTTTAAAATTGAATATACTGCATAAATATATCGTATTTTAGCTTATTTCTCGAGTAATCTATTTAATTTAAAAATTAAAGGAGTGATGATATGACACAAGCCTGTCCTCAAAATTATAGCGTCCATTACGAGCAGACGAGCGCTGTTTGGGAGCTGAGCGAAATCTTTTTAAAAACGATTCCGTTTGACCATGAAGAACTTATTTTTTGCTGTATCGGTACAGACCGATCTACAGGTGATGCATTAGGCCCGATTATCGGCAGCCAGCTGCACCAAACTTTCTCATTTCCATTTCCGGTTGTTGGTACATTGCAGGCACCGCTTCACGCGCTCAATATTGTAGAGCGTTACGAGCAGTTGATTAATGAAAAAGAGCAACCTTTTATTATTGCAATTGATGCTTGTTTAGGTGAATCAAATGCGATTGGTTCTATTCTAATCCAACAGGGTCCTCTTTATCCCGGAAAAGCCGTGAAAAAAGAGTTGCCTCCTATCGGTAACATTTCTGTTAAAGGAATTGTTAACGTAGGAGGCTTTATGGAAGCAAAAGTATTACAAAATACGAGACTGCATGTTACGTATTCTATGAGTGATAAAATTGTTCGGGCACTTGTTTTAGCATGGCAGCGCCATTTACTGAAACGGAAAAATAATCGCAACGAGTATCCCGACCATCAAAATCGCTGGCAGCAGATTGGCTATACGGATTTTCGTTAATCCGGCAATATTCAAACCGATTGCCATAATCATAATACCGCCCGTCGCTGTCATTTCTGTGATAAATAGATCCAATGCTTCACTAGGAATATATGTACTAATAACACCTGCAAATAATGCAATCGAGCCTTGATATAAAAGTACAGGAACCGCCGATAGTAAGACACCGATTCCTAAAGTTGAACTTAATATAATCGACATAAATCCATCGATAATCCCTTTAGTGATAAGAATATTGTGATCATTGCGCAAACCACTATCAAGAGCACCGAGAATCCCCATGGAGCCAATAACAAAAATGAGCGTTGCAGTAACAAACCCCTCTGCAATCGTTCCTTTTTGTGCACGTTTTCCAAAAAGGGATTCAATCCATTGACCGAAGCGATTAAACTTTCCTTCAAGGTCGAGCCATTCACCGATGACCGCACCCATGATTAAACTGACTATAAGGAGAATGAAATTCGTACTCTCCAATCCCATTTGAATTCCTAAAAGCGCCACAACTAAACCGATAATTGATAACACTGTTTGCTGCATGGATTCCGGAATATTTTTAAAGATACGGCCGACCAACGCACCGATTATAATAAATAATGCATTTAACAGAGAACCTAGTAATACCATGAATTTCCCTCTTTCTATTTACCGTCTAACAAATTCATCATTATGTAGTATTTTTTTATATTATAACTGTTCACAAAAAAAGTGCTGAAACTTTTCGCTCAGCACTTTTTATTCTTGTTCCATATTTAATATTTCCAAAATGCGGTGCAAATCATCATCTGAATAAAATTCAATTTCAATTTTACCTTTATTCTTAGCTTTTTTGATTTGTACTTGTGTTCCAAAATAATCACGTAATTGAGACTCCGTTGCCTGTGTATGAATATCCTTTTTTGTCGGCTTTGTTTCACGTGAAACGGCCTCATTTAAATCCTGGATATACTTTTCCAATTGGCGAACATTAAGGTGGTCCTTTATTACTTTTTGTGCCACTTCAGGTATACGCCGTTTATTTTTTAATCCAAGTAATGCACGGCCATGCCCCATTGTCAGTTTCCCTTCGTTGACAAGGTCTCGAATGTCTTCAGGTAACTGCAACAGACGGATTAAGTTCGCAATATGCGGACGGCTTTTTCCTAATCGTTTCGCTAAATCATCTTGTGTAAAATTCAGTTTCACAATTAAACTGTTGTATGCTTCTGCCTCTTCAATTGGCGTTAAATCTTCGCGTTGCAAGTTTTCCAAAATAGCAACTTCCATCATTTGCTGCTCATTAAAGTCTTTTACAATGACAGGTACTTCTGTTAAACCTGCACTGACAGCCGCACGATAACGGCGTTCACCTGCTACAATTTCATATTTCCTAGCATTTTTACGGACAACAATCGGTTGAATAATACCATGTTCAATAATAGAGCTTGCTAATTCTTCAATTGCAGTCTCATCAAAGATTTTACGTGGCTGAAATGGATTTGCTAAAATTTTCCCTACTGCAATTTGCTGTACCTGGTCTTCTTTATGTACGGCCTCTTCACGAAAAAGCGCATCAATTCCTTTACCTAAACCTTTAACCATTTTTAATCACTTCCCTTGCAAACTCTAAGTAAATTTCTGCCCCGCGTGATTTTGAATCATATAAAATTACCGGTTTACCATGGCTCGGTGCCTCACTTAACCGCACATTACGCGGAATGATCGAACGATATACTTTATCCTGGAAATAGCGTTTTACTTCATCAATCACTTGAAGTCCTAAATTCGTACGGGCATCCAGCATTGTTAGCAACACACCATCAATCATTAACTCCTTGTTCAAATGTTTTTGGACAAGGCGGACTGTTGAAAGCAACTGGCTCAACCCCTCTAATGCGTAATATTCACATTGGACCGGGATAATCAGTGCATCGGAGGCAGTCAGCGCATTAATTGTTAATAAGCCAAGTGATGGCGGACAATCAATAATAATGAAATCAAAATTATTTTTAATCTCCTGCAATGATTTTTTCAGTCGAACTTCACGGGAAATTGTGGACACAAGCTCAATTTCAGCACCTGCCAATGATATTGTAGCAGGGACAATATATAAATTTTCTACATCCGTTTGTTGGATGACACCTTTAATATCTTCATCATTGATCAGTACGTCGTATACACAGCTTTCTAAATCACCTTTTCGAACACCTAATCCGCTTGAAGCGTTACCTTGTGGGTCGATATCGATTATTAATACTTTCTTTCCTAAAAAAGCTAAACATGCACTTAAGTTAACAGAGGTTGTCGTTTTTCCAACGCCACCTTTTTGATTGGCTATCGCAATAATACGTCCCAATATCCGCACCTGCTTTCATCACTTCAATTTAGGTATATTTTTAAAGTCTAAAAATCCCGGATGACTAAATCTTCCTTTTATAATACTGTTTCTCTTATCTTAACAAAAAATGTTAGAAAACGATGCTATGAAAATAAAAATATTTCAAAAAACTTGCCAAACCTACTAATCTACTAAAAAAACTGCCTAGAAAGTCGTTATCTTTCGGGCAGTTCAATAATTTATTTTTTCTTCGGAATTTTTACAGTGATTTGGTAGTAATCGTCTGTATCCTCTTCCTCCGTTTTTACATTAATTCCACTTTTCGTCACCATCGATAACGACTGCTTAATCGTATTAAGGGCAATACGCACATCTTTGCTAATCGCTTTTCTGCTTGGTTTACGTTTTTTTATCTCTGGCTCATCGGGATTTAGAATTTTTTGAATTTGCTCTTCAAGCTGTCTAACATTCCAATCAAACTCTTTCGTCGCTACAATGAGCTGCATTTGTAATTGCTCATCTTTGATTACAATTAAAGCCCGGGCATGACGTTCCGAAATTTCACGATTTAAAATAGCATCCTGAACAAATTGAGGCAACTTTAATAAACGCAATTTATTAGCAACTGTTGATTGGCCTTTACCAAGACGTTGTGCAAGCGCTTCTTGTGTAAGCTGATGCAACCCTAATAATTGTTGATAAGCAAGCGCTTCTTCAATTGCTGTTAATTCCTCACGTTGAAGGTTTTCAATCAGGGCAATAGACGCCGTTTCTCGATCATTTAAATTGCGTACAATAGCAGGCACTTCTGTCCATTGTAGGGATTTCATCGCTCGATAACGTCGCTCACCGGCAATTATTTCATATTTATCTGCGTCATTATTAATTGGACGAATCACAATTGGTTGAATGACGCCATGTGTATGAATAGTTCTTGCTAATTCTTCAATCTTCTCATCATCAAAAACTGTACGTGGCTGATAACGGTTCGGAATGATTTTGTCTATTGGAATTTTAACTACTTCTTCTGAAGCCATCGAGATATTCTCTATTACTTCTACTTCACTTTCTACTTCAGGCTCTTTGCTCCCGCCTCCGAAAAAACGTGAAAAAGTACTTTTCATCCGTGTGGCACCACCTTTAGGAAACTGTCTACCTCATATACAATATTATTTCTGATTCATTCAAAAATGTACAGTGTTCAATGAATAGTAATTTACGAGAAAGACAGATTTCGCCTAAAATAGGACAAAATAATGTCTTTACCCATTTGTATTTCAAAATAAACTTATATTTTTCTATCCACTAAAAAAACATAAATATAAATATATATGCAGCAAAAGACGGATATATTCAAATTTGGTTAACTTTTTTATTTAATTGGTGTTTTATTAGGAACACCTGGTTTACGCGGGTATTTTTTTGGTGTTGATTTTACTTTATCAAATACATAAAGTGAACGTTCGCTTTCCTCTACCGGTAAATGGAATGCAAACTCCTCTATTAATTTTCCGCCTAATGTTGAGATGGCTTTCGTCGCATCTTTTAATTCTTCTGCACCTGCTGCAGCTTTTAATGCAACAAAATAACCGCCTTCTTTTGCTAATGGAATACATAGCTCTGATAATACAGAAAGACGTGCTACCGCGCGGGCTGTGACAACATCAAATTTTTCACGGTATGCTGTATTTTGACCAAACTCTTCAGCACGGGCATGGACAAATGTCATATGATCCAAGTTTAACTCATTTGTTAAATGATTTAAAAATGTAATTCGTTTATTAAGTGAATCGACAATCGTAATTTGTAAATGCGGGAAGCAAATTTTAATAGGGATACTTGGGAATCCTGCACCTGCACCAACATCGCATACTGTTGTTACTTTTGTAAAATCAAAATAAAATGACGCACTGATTGAATCATAGAAGTGCTTTAAATAAACGCCTTCCAAATCCGTAATTGCCGTTAAGTTCATTTTTTCATTCCACTCAACTAAAAGCTCAAAATATTTTTTAAACTGCGCAATCTGGTGTTCTGAAAGCTCAATACCCTTTTCCTTCAATGCTTCGATAAATTGCTTTTCGTTCATAAAATGACTCCTCCATATTAAAGAATGAGCGCCTTTTTTGGATAAAGACGCTCACATCATTCAATTCGTAGTTACTTTTGCAATTTTACCTTGCTCAATATAGACAAGTAAAATTGAAACATCTGCAGGGTTTACACCTGAAATACGTGATGCTTGAGCAATTGAAAGCGGCTGAACACTTTTAAGCTTCATGCGTGCTTCTGTCGCCAAGCTTGGAATAGCATCATAATCGATATTTTCAGGGATTTTCTTATCCTCAAGCTTCTTCATTTTTTCTACTTGCTGAAGTGCTTTTTGAATATACCCTTCATATTTTAATTGAATTTCAATCTGCTCTTTTACATCACCTGAAAGTTCCACTTCTGATGGAGTTAGGGAAGCAACTAAATCATACGTCATTTCAGTACGTTTTAAAAGGTCTGCTCCGCGGATACCATCTTTTAGCTCCGCGCCGCCAGCATTGCGGATGACTTCTTGTGTCGTCTCATTCGGCTTAATGATTATTTCACGCAGACGTGCAATTTCCTGTTCAATCTGTGCTTTTTTCACTTGGAACTTCGCGTAACGATCTTCTGTAATCATCCCTGCTTTATAACCAATTTCAGTTAAACGTAAATCTGCATTGTCATGACGTAATAGAAGACGGTACTCTGCACGTGAAGTTAATAGACGGTAAGGTTCATTCGTACCTTTTGTAACTAGGTCGTCAATTAATACACCGATATAGGCATCTGAACGGTCTAAAATAATTTCTTCACGGCCTAATACTTTTGCTGCGGCATTCATTCCGGCCATTAACCCTTGCCCTGCTGCTTCTTCATAGCCTGAAGTACCGTTAATTTGACCTGCTGTATAAAGACCTTGGATTTTTTTCGTTTCTAACGTTGGCCATAATTGTGTAGGAATAACTGAATCGTACTCAATCGCATAGCCTGCACGCATCATTTCGGCATTCTCTAAACCAGGAATCGATGCGATTAATTTCTTTTGAACATGCTCTGGTAAGCTTGTCGATAAACCTTGGACATATACTTCACGTGTATTGCGTCCTTCAGGCTCAAGGAAAATCTGGTGACGCGGCTTATCGTTAAAGCGCGTTACTTTATCTTCAATTGATGGGCAGTAACGTGGACCTGTCCCTTTAATCATCCCTGAAAACATTGGAGACAAGTGCAGGTTTTCCTCAATTGTACGATGTGTTTCTTCTGTTGTATAAGTTAACCAGCAAGGAAGCTGATCCATAATATATTCTGTTGTTTCAAAACTGAATGCACGGGGTACATCATCACCAGGTTGAATTTCCGTTTTTGAATAATCAATTGTACGGTTGTTTACACGTGGTGGTGTTCCTGTTTTAAAACGAATTAAGTCAAACCCTAATTCTTTTAAGTTATCCGCTAATTTAATCGATGGCTGCTGGTTGTTTGGACCTGAAGAATATTTCAGATTTCCTAAAATAATTTCCCCACGTAAAAACGTACCTGTAGTAATGATGACAGCCGGTGCACGGTAAATTGCTCCAACTTGTGTAATAACACCTTTTACTTCGCCATCCTCTACAATTAGTTCATCGACCATTGCCTGATGAATTTGAAGGTTTTCTTCTTCTTCCAAAACCCGTTTCATTTCATGCTGATACTGGAATTTATCCGCTTGTGCACGTAAAGCACGTACTGCTGGACCTTTCCCGGTATTTAACATGCGCATTTGAATATGTGTTTTATCGATAATGCGTCCCATTAAACCGCCAAGTGCATCAATTTCGCGAACAACGATTCCTTTTGCAGGTCCGCCGACTGATGGATTACAAGGCATAAACGCAATCATATCTAAGTTAATTGTAAGCATGAGTGTCTTAGCACCCATTTTCGCAGCTGCATAGGCAGATTCCACACCTGCATGTCCTGCACCAACAACGATTACGTCAAAATTACCTGCTTCGTATTGTATTGACATGTTGTTCTTCCTCTCTTTTATTCCGATTTATTTCCCTAAACAGAACTGCGAGAATAGCTGATTAATTAAGCTTTCCTGTACAGTATCTCCAATAATTTCACCAAGAATTTCCCATGTACGTGTCACATCGATTTGAATCATATCGACAGGTACACCTGACTCAGCTGCAGCAAGCGCATCCTCAATCACCTGTTGAGCTTGATGCAATAGCGCAATATGCCGCGCATTTGATACATATGTTAAATCATTCGCTTCTACTTGCCCTTCAAAGAACAATGCTGCAATCGCTTCTTCCAGCTCGATTACACCTTCTTCTTTCAATAACGAAGTCGTTACGACACGATGTTTTCCAGCCAATTCATGAACACGGTTTAAATCGATTTTGCGTTCGATATCTGTCTTGTTGACAACGACAATATAATCCATCGCCTGAATCGTTTCAAAAAGGCGTTCATCTTCTTCTGTAAGCTCTTCTCCGTAATTTAATACAAGCAATATTAAATCGGCATCTTTTAATGCCTCTCTCGAACGTTCAACTCCGATTCGTTCAACAATATCTTCTGTTTCCCGAATACCTGCTGTATCAACTAAACGTAAAGGAACTCCACGTACATTTACGTATTCTTCAATAATATCACGAGTTGTGCCTGCAATGTCGGTTACAATCGCTTTATTTTCTTGAACCAAACTATTTAAAAGAGATGATTTACCTACGTTTGGACGTCCTAAAATAACGGTAGATAAACCTTCACGTAAAATTTTACCTTGAGATGATGTTTGAAGTAATTTAATTATTTCCTCTCGTACCCAACCGCATTTTTCAAGAAGTACAGGAATCGTCATTTCTTCTACATCGTCATATTCCGGATAATCAATGTTTACTTCCACTTGTGCCAACGTCTCTAATAATGCCTGGCGTAAAGATGTAATAAGACGTGATAGCTTTCCATCCATCTGGCCAAGCGCAACGTTCATCGCGCGGTCAGTTTTTGCACGAATTAAATCCATTACCGCTTCTGCCTGTGATAAGTCGATACGGCCATTTAAAAATGCACGTTTCGTAAATTCCCCAGGCTCTGCTAAACGTGCACCGTAACGTAAGACAAGCTGTAATACTCGGTTAACAGACACAATACCTCCATGACAATTGATTTCGACAACATCTTCTCGCGTAAATGTCTTCGGTCCGCGCATTAAGCTCAACATAACTTCCTCTACCACTTCATCCGTTTTCGGGTCGATCAGATGTCCGTAATGGATCGTATGTGTCGCAACTTCCGTCAAACGCTTATGATTTGGTGATTTAAATATTTTATCTGCAATCGCTACCGCCTCATCGCCGCTCAGACGAACAATCGCAATAGCTCCTTCTCCCATTGGAGTGGAAATCGCAGCAATCGTATCGAATTCCATTTATATCCTCCTATTTCAGTGTTATCCACATGTGGATAAATCACATCCGTGCTATACTAACTAACAATTTAGACTAACATATTTTAATTAAAATCTAAAGTAATGTAGATTTGGTTCCATCTTTCATTAAAAAAACGACCTATCCAAAAGAATAGGTCGAAAACTGTCTGTATATTATTTTACTGGCTCTATGACTAAATATCGATTTGGTTCGACACCTTCTGAGTGCGTTTCAATATCTATACGATTTGCCAGGGCATTATGAATAATTTTTCGTTCATAAGATGCCATCGGTTCAAATGATACGGGTTTTCGTGTTCGAATAGCCTTGTCCGCCATACGTAATGCCAGCTGTTCAAGCGCTACTTGACGTCGCTCACGATAATCTTCCACATCCATTTGTAAAATCATAAACGATTTGGCTGTTTTATTAAGAATGAGCTGAGTTAAATGTTGAAGCGCATTTAATGTAAGGCCACGCTTTCCAATTAATAACGCTGCTTTCTCGCTCGATAACTTAAATGAAACATGTTTGCCATCTGTTTCATGGTCAATTGTTAAATCTGTAATTCCCATTCCTAAAGCAATATTCGTTAAATACCCTTTTGCCTCTTCAATAGGATCCACTTGTTGTTGTTCATGGTGAATTGATTGATCTTCATTAGATGAAACCGGCTCATTCTCGATTGTTTCCTCGACAATTGTCAGTTCTTCCACATCAGATGCAGAATCTGAAGTCGTCTCTTGATCCACTTGCTGCTGAACAATTTCCTTTACAGTGACACGAACTTCAGCATTTCGTGCCCCAAAACCTAAAAATCCTTTTTTACCCTCTTGTAAAACTTCCACATCAACTTGTTCACGAGTATGGCCAAGCTTTTGTAACGCTAATGAGATCGCTTCTTCTACTGTTGCGCCTATTTGCGTAGTTTGTTTCACTTATTTCGCTCCTTTAGCATCGGTAGCATCCGGTTTATTTTTATTCCAAGGTTTGTAAATAACAAGGTTTTGTAATACAGATACAAAGTTCCCGACTACCCAATATAATGATAACGCGGCAGGTAAAATAATACCGAAACCAACGATCATTAATGGCATGATGTACATCATAATTTTCATTTGTGGGTTATCTACTGCTGGTCCAGTCATTAATACAACGTACTGGATAAGACCTGCGATAACAGCAAATACAATACTAGGCTCTGCTAATGGAACCGCTAAAAATGTCCCTAATTCAAATGCATCCGGTGTTGCATTCATACGGCTAATCGCATGATAGAAACCGATTAAAATCGGCATTTGGATAAGAATCGGTAAACATCCAGCTAATGGGTTAACACCTGAAGTCTGCATTAACTGCATCATTTCCTGCTGGTATTTTTGCTGAGTTGCCGCGTCTTTTGAGCTGTATTTTGCTTGCAGCTCTTTTAATTTCGGTTGCATTTCCTGCATTTTCTTAGAACTTTTTACTTGTTTGATAGTTAAAGGCAGAATGATTAGACGAATAATAACAGTTACGATAATAATTGCAAATGCATAATTCGCCGCATTACCTTCAAACATATCAGCAAAAAGCTTGATAAATGATACTAATGGCCAAACAATATATTCATTCCAAAAGCCATCACTTTCAGATGAAATTGGTTGGTCAAATTCTGTACAGCCTGATAGCAGTAATACTACTGAAACAAGTGACAGCATTATCCATAGATTTTTCTTCAACCTTCTTCCTCCTAAAGCAAACCTATTCAATTTTTATGACAATATTTTACCATTATGGACGTTCGTACACTACTAATTGTTCTGTAAATTCAAAGAATAGAGCAATGAATGATAAACAATTAATTGTGGAACTATCCTTTATATACTCTTGCAACCTTTAAAACATGCTGCAAGCTTTTTTTGGTTTCGTGAAAATCCAGTGTGGCCGCCTGCGTTCTGGCGATAATAACATAGTCCATATCTTGTTTTACTTCATCTTTTAATTCCAGAAAAGCTTGGCGAATATAGCGTTTCACTTGAACCCGAGTGACCGCATTTCCTACTTTTTTGCTCACTGATAAGCCAATACGAAACGCCTGTTGTTCTTCCTTTTTCAAGCAATATACAACAAATTGGCGATTCGCAAACGACTTACCTTTTTTAAACACCTTTTGAAAATCTTCATTTTTCTTTATACGTTGGCGTTTATTCATGATCCATTCACCTGCTCCATCTAATCATTGGTACTTTTTTTGCTCATTCAACAACGATAAAAGAAAAAAAAGACCACTGATGTGGCTCAGTGGACTTATGCTGATAATACTTTTCTTCCTTTTTTACGACGGCGAGCTAATACGTTACGGCCGTTTTTAGTGCTCATACGAGCGCGGAAACCGTGAACTTTAGAGTGCTTACGTTTTTTAGGTTGGTACGTGCGTTTCATTTATATACACCTCCTGAATTCGAGCGTTACTATATCTATCTCTACATACAGACCATGATATTATATAAAGAATAAAACCTGTTTGTCAATGCTTCATTATAATTTTTCTCTTTTTCTCTATAAACCTCATATAAATCCCTTTCCTGATCCACACTCTCAGTTATCCACAATTTATAAAATTAATTTACGTTTATGCTGTGAATAGTATTTTTGCTCTTAAAAATTATCCACAGCGCTTATCTACATGTTTTTCACATATAACAAACCTGTGGACAACTGTTATGTATATAACATATGATTATGTGGATAAGATCGTTTAAGTATTGAAATACCTAACTTTATTTGATACGATAACTGTGTTTTACTTTGTGGAATTCTTTTCTGGGAAATATATTATCCACAATTGTTGATAATCTGTGGACAAAGATTTCCCATACTCTAGAACAACCTTTATCCACAACTTGTGGTTATGTGTATGAACTCCTTTTTAATTATAAAATATATATTTTATAGCTCTGTTTACTATTAATCATTTAACAGAGCCTTTCTTTTTTCGTAAGCAAGAAAGTTTGCATTGTAAGGAAATTCACATAAAAAAGACTCTCATCTAATTTTGGTTAGTATGAGCCTTGTCATTTAAATATACGAATCGAATGTGAAATGAATTAATGAAAGGAAGAAAGAGCTTGGAACATTTAGAAAACCTATGGAATGCCGTCCTTGCCCAAGCTGAACAGAAAATCTCGAAACCGAGCTTTGATACTTGGCTGAAATCAACAAAACTTCTTGCGCATAGTGGCACAAAAGTGACGATTTCCGCGCCTAACTCTTTTGCCCGCGATTGGCTTGAACAATATTACATCCATATGATTACAGGAATATTAAACGAGTTAACTGGAGAGGATCTAGTCATTAATTTTGTTGTCCAGAAAGATCAGACGGCAGACGACTTTGAACTACCGCCCCCAATTACTCAAGCAAAATCAAGTGAACACCATGACATTACCCCGGGTATGCTCAATCCAAAGTACACATTTGATACATTCGTTATTGGTTCCGGTAACCGCTTTGCCCATGCAGCGAGCCTAGCTGTAGCAGAAGCACCCGCAAAAGCTTACAACCCGTTCTTTATTTATGGGGGGGTAGGTTTAGGAAAAACTCACTTAATGCATGCAATTGGCCATTATGTAAAAGAACATAATCCGACAGCAAATGTCGTCTATTTATCATCTGAAAAGTTCACAAATGAGTTCATAAACTCCATCCGTGATAATAAAACAATCGATTTTCGAAATAAATACCGCAATGTTGATGTACTGCTAATTGACGATATTCAATTTTTGGCTGGTAAGGAATCGACACAAGAGGAATTCTTCCATACATTCAACACACTGCATGAAGAATCAAAGCAGATTGTCATCTCAAGTGACCGCCCTCCAAAGGAAATCCCTACTTTAGAGGACCGTTTGCGTTCACGCTTTGAATGGGGACTAATTACAGATATTGCACCACCAGATTTGGAAACACGTATTGCTATTTTACGTAAGAAGGCCAAAGCTGATGGACTCGATATTCCAAATGAAGTCATGCTTTATATTGCCAATCAGGTTGATACAAATATTCGTGAACTTGAAGGGGCATTAATACGGGTTGTGGCCTATTCATCTTTAGTAAATATGGATGTTTCGCCTGAACTTGCTGCAGAAGCTTTAAAAGATATTATGCCAAATTCAAAACCGCGCATGATTTCGATTTTAGATATTCAAACTGCAACTGGTGAACATTACAGTATACGTCTGGAAGATTTTAAGGCTAAGCGCCGGACAAAATCGATTGCTTATCCTCGTCAAGTGGCGATGTATTTATCGCGTGAGCTAACAGATTACTCATTACCTAAAATTGGTGAGGAGTTTGGAGGCCGTGATCATACAACAGTAATCCATGCCCATGAAAAGATTTCTTCCTTACTTAAAACAGATCAGCAGCTTCAGCAGGATATTAAACAAATACGTAGTATGTTAGGTAAATAATCTCTGTGTATAACTTTATGTTTTTCACACATACCTATTCACAGCTTATCAACATGTGGATAGCGTGCTCTGCCTGTTTAAATTAGGGGTTATCCACAAATTCACAGGCCCTATTACTATATCTATTAATATCTTTAAATAAATAATTAATTATATAAGAGAGGTAAACTAATGAAATTTACTATTTTACGTGATCGTCTTTTAGCAGGATTAAACGATGTAATGAAAGCCGTAAGTTCCAAAACGACGATCCCTATTTTAACGGGGATTAAAATCGATGTTACAAACGAAGGTATGACGTTAACTGGTAGTGATGCAGACATTACAATCCAGACTTTCATTCCTGTAGAAGAAAATGGCGAACAGATTATGGATATTACACAAACAGGCTCTATTGTGCTACAAGCTCGTATGTACAATGAAATTATCCGTAAATTGCCTACTAATGAAGTGGAAATCGAAATTACAAACGGCTATGCAACTATTATCCGTTCAGGTAAATCAGAGTTCCACCTTATCGGCCTAGATGCAACGGAATATCCACAGTTACCTGAAATTGCTGCTGACCGCCAATTTACGATTCCAACAGATTTATTAAAATCAGTTATTAGAGAAACTGTATTTGCTGTAGCGACATCGGAAAGCCGTCCGGTGTTGACAGGTGTAAACTGGAAAGTTGAAGGTGATGCATTAATATGCGTTGCAACGGATAGTCACCGTTTAGCACGTCGTAAAGTAAATCTTGAAAATTTACCAAATGATATTACTTCAGTCGTAATTCCAGGTAAAAGCTTAAATGAATTAAACAAGATTTTAGAAGACACAAATAATCCTGTTCAAATCGTACTGACAAACCAGCATGTATTATTTAAAACAGATGATGTCCTGTTCTTCTCTCGTCTTTTAGAAGGCAACTATCCGGATACATCACGTTTAATTCCGGAAGAGTTTAAAACAATGATTACGATTAACGGAAAATCTTTATTGCAGGCAATTGACCGTGCTTCACTTTTAGCTCGTGAAGATCGTAATAATGTCGTTCGTTTTGAAACACTGGAAAATCAAACAGTCGAAATTTCATCAAATTCACCTGAGATTGGTAAAGTCGAAGAGCAGATCCAAGTGGAAAGTCTGGAAGGTGAAACATTGAAGATTTCATTTAGTGCAAAATATATGATGGAAGCCTTAAAAGCGATTGATGGACAAGATGTAGTAATTGAATTTACAGGTGCAATGCGCCCGTTCATCTTACGTTCTGTTGCAGATGATGCAATACTGCAATTGATTTTACCGGTACGTACTTACTAAAATTCAATAAAAATTCTTAAAGGAATGGTCTTAACTTGTTATTGAGACCGTTCCTTTTTTACTTATGGACGATTTTTAGGTATGATAGAATGATAAGACTTTATTTAAGTGGAGGATGAATTACGTTGAATGAATTAGTAATTGATACAGAATTTATTACGCTTGGTCAAGCGCTGAAAATGACAGATACAATTAGCTCCGGCGGTATGGCAAAGTGGTTTTTAAGTGAACATGAAGTATACGTAAATGGAGAAGTGGAAGATCGCCGCGGAAAAAAATTGCGTCATGGGGATGTAATTAATATCCCTGGTGTAGGACGTTACAAAATTGTCGATGCATTTATTGAAAACGGAGAAAATTAATTAATGAACATCGAGCGCTTGCAGCTAACAAATTATCGTAACTATGAATCGTTAACACTGGATTTTTCAGATAAGATTAATGTTTTTATTGGGGAAAATGCTCAAGGAAAAACAAATGTAATGGAATCAATCTATGTACTAGCGATGGCCAAATCTCATCGTACCGCGAACGATAAAGAATTAATACGTTGGGATGCGGATTATGGTAAAATAGAAGGTGTGGTAAATAAGCGTTACGGTGGCGTTCCTATCGAATTGACGATTTCAAAAAAAGGCAAAAAGGGCAAAATCAATCATCTTGAACAAACGAAACTAAGCAATTATATCGGACAGATGAATGTAGTAATGTTTGCACCGGAAGATTTGAATATCGTAAAGGGCAGCCCCCAAATTCGCCGAAGATTCATCGATATGGAAATCGGACAAATTTCCCCAGTTTACTTACATGATTTACTAACATTCCAAAAGATTTTGAAACAACGTAATCATTTACTAAAAAAGAATGCGGGAAAACAATCACTCGCATCTGATGTGATGTTTGAAATTTATACAGAACAATATGTGCAGGCGGCAATTCAAATTATCCGTAAAAGATTTCAGTTTATCGAGCTTTTACAAGATTGGGCTGAACCGATTCACTTTGGCATTTCGCGGGGATTAGAAAAGCTTGTCATAAAATACCGTCCTGTAACAGGGATGGAAGCAAGCTGGACTACTGAAGAAATGGCGGATTACTTAACAAAAAAACTAGAAGAAGTGAAGCAGCGTGAAATTGAAAGAGGCGTAACACTTATAGGTCCTCATCGGGACGATCTGCAGTTTTTTGTCAATGATTATGATGTTCAAGTATACGGCTCACAAGGGCAGCAACGCACAACGGCATTATCTTTAAAACTTGCCGAAATTGAACTTATCAAACAGGAAACGAAGGAAACTCCGATTCTTTTATTGGATGATGTTTTATCTGAATTGGATGATTACCGCCAATCACATTTATTAAATACAATTCAAGGTGAGGTCCAGACATTCGTTACAACAACGAGTGTAGAAGGTATTCACCATGACACAATACAGCACGCAAAATTGTTCCACGTCACACAAGGAACAATTGAACAACCATAAGTGCATTGAAATACGTAATAAAGAAGCATACTGATAGTTATGAAAGAGTAGGTGAACAATAGTGGCTTTAGAAGATAATAAAGTCCAGCAATCTTATGATGCGGATCAAATACAAGTATTAGAAGGATTAGAGGCTGTTCGAAAACGTCCGGGTATGTATATTGGTTCAACAAGTTCAAAAGGATTGCACCATTTAGTTTGGGAAATTGTTGATAATAGTATTGATGAAGCTTTAGCAGGTTATTGTACAGGAATCACAGTAACAATTGAACAAGACAATTGGATTCGCGTAGAAGATAACGGTCGTGGTATTCCCGTAGATATTCAAGAAAAAATGGGTATGCCTGCTGTTGAAGTAATTATGACAGTACTGCACGCCGGCGGTAAATTTGGCGGCGGAGGCTATAAAGTATCAGGTGGTCTTCACGGTGTTGGTGCTTCTGTAGTAAACGCATTATCAAGTCAGACAATTGTTCAAGTACACCGCGATGGTAAAATCCATGAAATTATTTTTGAGCGCGGTCAAACGGTTCAAAAGTTAACAGTGGTTGGTGAAACAGACCATACAGGTACAACAACTCGATTTAAAGCTGACAGCGAAATATTTAAAGAAACAACAGTTTATGAATACGATATTTTAGCGACACGTATCCGTGAATTAGCTTACTTAAATCGTGGCATCAGCCTTACGATTGCAGATGAGCGCATAGGACAGGAACGTTCTGAAACATTCCACTTTGAGGGTGGTATTCGTGAATATGTTGAGCATATAAACGAAAATAAAGACCCTATCCATGTACCGATTGATGTGTTAGGCGAAAAAGAAGGCATTACGGTTGAAATTGCCATGCAGTATAATGCAGGCTTCAGCTCTAATATTATGTCCTTTGCCAACAACATCAACACGTATGAAGGTGGTACGCACGAATCAGGCTTTAAAACGGCCTTAACACGTGTTATTAACGACTATGCCCGCAAATCAAACTTGATTAAAGAATCGGATGCCAACCTTACAGGCGAAGATGTTCGTGAAGGTTTAACCGCAATCGTATCAATAAAGCACCCGGAACCTCAATTTGAGGGCCAAACTAAAACAAAACTTGGAAACTCTGAAGTAAGTCAGATTACAAATGCTTTATTCTCAGACGGATTTGAACGTTTCCTACTTGAAAATCCAACGGTTGCGCGCCAAGTTATCGAAAAAGGTACAATGGCGGCACGTGCGCGTGTAGCAGCGAAAAAGGCTCGTGAATTTACACGTCGTAAATCTGCATTGGAAGTTTCAAGCTTACCAGGTAAATTAGCAGACTGTTCTTCGACAAACCCTGCTGAATCTGAGATTTATATTGTAGAGGGTGACTCTGCCGGTGGATCTGCTAAATCAGGCCGTGACCGTCATTTCCAGGCGATCTTACCACTGCGCGGGAAAATCCTTAACGTTGAGAAAGCACGCTTGGACCGTATTTTATCTAATGCTGAAATCCGTGCAATGATTACAGCATTCGGTACTGGTATTGGGGAAGAGTTTAATTTAGAGAAAGCACGTTATCACAAAATCGTCATTATGACGGATGCCGATGTCGATGGGGCACATATTCGTGTGCTATTGCTGACATTCTTCTTCCGTTTCATGCGTCCGTTAATCGAAGCAGGCTATGTATATGCCGCAAAACCACCGCTTTATCAGGTGAAACAAGGGAAGCATGTTGAATACTGCTACTCGGATCAGGAGTTAGAAGATATTTTAAACCGTCTTCCGAAGTTACCGAAGCCTAATGTACAGCGTTATAAAGGTTTAGGGGAAATGAATGCAACGCAATTATGGGATACAACAATGGATCCAGAGCACCGTACTTTAATTCGAGTAGAATTGGATGATGCAATTGAAGCAGATAAAATTTTCGATCACTTAATGGGTGATGAAGTTGCACCTCGTCGTGATTTTATCGAAGAAAATGCAGTATACGTGCAAGACTTGGATATTTAACATCCTTCAGCGGGTTTTCAAACACCCGCTGAAGGATGCAATTATGCTTGGACATAATTGATTAGTTAGTGCAATTGGAAGGAGGTCCTTATTTTGTCTGACATTCAGCATGGACATATTGAATCTAGAAATATTACAACAGAAATTAAATCATCTTTCTTAAGCTATGCGATGAGCGTTATCGTTTCGCGTGCCTTACCAGACGTACGTGATGGGCTTAAACCAGTACATCGTCGTATCCTCTATGGTATGCAGGAGCTAGGAAATACTTCAGATAAACCCTATAAAAAGAGTGCCCGTATTGTAGGGGACGTAATGGGTAAATTCCACCCTCACGGTGACTCATCAATTTATGATGCAATGGTGCGTATGGCGCAAGACTTCAGCTACCGTTATATGCTAGTCGATGGCCATGGTAACTTTGGTTCTGTTGATGGTGACGGTGCAGCAGCAATGCGTTATACAGAATCACGTATGTCTAAAATCGCGATGGAAATGTTGCGCGATATTAACAAAGATACGATTGATTATGGACCGAACTATGATGGCAGTGAAAATGAACCTTTAGTATTGCCGGCACGCTATCCGAATCTATTGGTGAATGGTGCTTCTGGTATCGCAGTAGGTATGGCTACAAATATACCGCCCCATCATCTTGGAGAAGTAATTGACGGTGTATTGGCAGTAGCTGATAATACAGGTATTTCGACAGAAGAGCTAATGGAAATCATTCCAGGTCCTGACTTCCCTACAGGGGGAATTATTCTAGGGCGCAGCGGTATTCGCCGTGCATATGAATCGGGCCGTGGTTCACTGACAATTCGGGCTAAAGTAGAAATTGAACAAGCTTCAAACGGCAAAGAGACAATTTTAGTACACGAATTGCCATATCAGGTTAACAAAGCAAAACTAATTGAAAAAATTGCTGAGTTAGTTCGCGACAAAAAAATCGATGGCATTACTAATTTACGTGATGAATCAGACCGTAATGGTATGCGTATAGTGATTGAAGTACGCCGTGATGCCAATGCAAATGTCGTATTGAACAATTTATTCAAGCAAACAGCGATGCAATCAAGCTTTGGTGTAAATATGCTTGCGCTAGTTGACGGGCAGCCAAAAGTATTAAGTCTAAAAGAAGTGCTTTATCATTACTTAGAACACCAGAAAGTAGTTATTAAACGTCGTACTGCATTCGAACTTCGAAAAGCAGAGGAACGTGCACATATTTTAGAAGGTTTACGTATTGCGCTTGATCATATTGATGAAATTATTTCTATTATCCGAGCTTCTCGCAGCGGTGAAGAAGCAAGACCTCAATTAATGGAGCGCTTTAATTTATCTGAACGCCAGGCACAAGCAATTTTAGACATGCGTCTTGTGCGTTTAAGCGGATTGGAACGCGAAAAAATTGAGGCTGAGTATCAGGAACTTTTAAAGTTAATCGATGAATTAAAAGCGATTTTAGCTGATGAAGCGAAAGTAGTCGAGATTATCCGCACAGAAATGACGGATATTAAAGAGCGTTACAGTGATGACCGCCGTACAGAAATTACAGCTGGCGGCTTAGAAATGATCGAAGACGAAGATTTAATTCCTCGTGAAAACTCGGTACTTACATTAACACATAACGGTTATATTAAACGTTTAGCTGCAAACACGTACCGCTCGCAAAAACGCGGTGGCCGTGGTGTACAAGGTATGGGAACGAATGAAGATGACTTCGTAGAACATTTATTATTCACGTCTACACACGATACAATTCTTTTCTTCACTTCAAAAGGGAAAGTATTCCGTGCAAAAGGATATGAAATTCCGGAGTTCGGTCGCCAAGCGAAAGGGCTGCCAATTGTAAACTTACTTAATATTGATAAAGGTGAGCATGTTACAGCAATGATTCGCGTAACAGAATTTAAAGAAGATGCTTACTTTATCTTTACTACAAAAACAGGGGTAACAAAGCGTACACCTGTTGATCAGTTTGCAAATATCCGTACGAATGGTTTAATCGCCATTACATTACGTGAAGATGATGATTTAATTTCTGTTCACTTAACGGATGGCACAAAGGAAATTATTATCGGTACAAGCGATGGTATGTTAGTACGATTTAAAGAGGACGATATTCGTTCGATGGGTCGTTCGGCTGCCGGGGTACGCGGTATTAAACTTCGTGAAGGTGACTTTGTAGTAGGAATGGAAATTCTTGAGCCAGGTCAGGAAATTTTAGTTGTCACTGAAAATGGTTACGGTAAGCGTACACCTGAATCCGAATACCGTTTACAAAGCCGTGGCGGGTTAGGTCTGAAAACGATGCAAATTACTGATAAGAACGGTAAAATGTGCGCGGTAAAGGCTGTAGATGGATCAGAAGACATTATGTTGATTACGATTAATGGGATGTTAATTCGAATGGACGTAAACGATATATCTGTTATCGGCCGTAGTACACAGGGTGTTCGCTTAATCAGACTTGCTGATGACGAATATGTAGCAACTGTGGCACGGGTGAAAAAAGAAGATGACGCTCCGGATGAAGAAGAAATCGATTCTGAAACTGAAGAAGAGTCAAATTCAGCTATAGAAGAGTAATTCGAAAAGTAATCTAGTTAGTTTAGACTATCTAGATTACTTTTTTTGGTTGTAATTTATTTTCCATTCGTTATAATTAACGTTAATATGAAAAAATTAGTAGTTATTTAGAAAGATTAAATCATTGGGTGAGAATTTATCCATACTTAATAACCGATAACAAGCTTAAGGGGTTGTGAAATTGGAAGCAATATTGATAAGAGTTGAGGAATTGCGATTAGGTAAGGTAATTGCTGAAGATATTTTTGCCAATACACAATATCCGATTATCTACAAAAATACAAAAGTAAAACCAGAGCATTTACGTGTGTTTGAGTTATTTAATTTTAAAACAGTGTTAGTACATAATGAAGTCGAAGTTGAAGAAACGGAGATAATTGAAGAAAAGTTAGATAATACTTCAGTAGCATTACCGTTACAGCAACCCACAAGTTTCGAAAAGTCCTATCTTGATGGAATAGGACAATTAAAAAAGGAATTTTTAAATTGGGAAGCTGGCGGAAGAGTAGATCTGCCAAAAGTAAGAAACATAATGATTCCGTTAATGGATATGGTTTTAGAAAATCGCACTTATATATTTGATCTGAACAGTTATTCAAATGCAAAGGACTATTTATACCATCATTGTATTGCTACAGGTTTAATTGCAGCAGTCATTGCAAAGAAAATGGGATATGAGCGAGGGGATACAATTCAGCTTGCCATCGCCGGAATGTTAGCAGATAGTGGAATGTCGAGAATTCCTTCACGTATACGGGATAAGAAAAGCGTTTTAACAGAATCCGAATTTGGAGAAGTAAGAAAACATCCTTACTATAGTTACTTACTAATTAAAAACGTAACGGCTATAAAGGATATTATGAAAGTAGCTGTTTATCAGCACCATGAACGTTTGGATGGCAGTGGCTATCCAAAAGGTGATCGTATTGGGTCTATTTCAGTATTTGCCCAAATTATTGCGGTAGCGGATGTATTCCATGCGATGACTAGTGAACGTATGTATCGTTCAAAGCAATCTCCTTTCAAAGTAATCGAAATGATTAAGGAAGAGGAGTTTGGAAAATTTGATATTAAAGTTGTTCAAGCTTTAATGAATATTGTCGTTGATCTACCAATAGGAACAAAAATTGAATTATCTAATTTAGAGCTGGGCGAAGTAATGTTCATCAATAAATATTCACCTACACGTCCACTTGTAAAATTAACACGTACAGGAGAAATTGTGGATCTTTCTTCTAATAGAAGTTTCTATATTTCGCGTGTCATTACTCAAGGATATAAATTGAACTAATTAATCGTTAAAGGGTGTTTCTTTAAAAGAAGAAATACCCCCTTTTTATATTAGTTTTGCCTGGATAAACAAACTCAAAATAAAAACAGAAAAACAATGAATAAACTATTGACGATTAGAAAATCAAATGTTAATATATATAAAGTCCTTACAAGATAACATCTTTTGAAAGGTAAATAATAAAAAGTGTTGACTTAAGCCTAAGGATGCTGTAATATAATAAAAGTTGTCGCATGAAAAAGAAATGCTTCAACAGCAAAAAAACTTTTCATTAAAAAGTGTTGACAAACAACATGGAATAATGTTAAGATATAAAAGTTGTCACAACGA
>NZ_JCAXEX010000006.1:0-147289 GCF_059758555.1 Solibacillus sp. GQ1
CAAAAAGTCGCTGCTGATTTAGTCAGTAGTGGCTTTTTTATATTATTGAAGATAATATATATGGTATAAACAATATAAAGAGTAAACTCATAACACAATAAACCAAAGATGGAGTCTTAAATAATGACTGCCTTCTTTGGTTTTTTATTTGAATTAAATTATTTTGCATGCCTTATAAGAGAATTGCTTTAGTAGTTGACCATTAAAGCTGAAAGAAATACGATTAATGAATGTAAAAGTTCTTACAAGGCGAAACATTGGAGGAAGTAACATGACAGCACCATTTTTAACAGTAGTGGACTTACGATTAATCGAGCAACAAGTAAATAAGATACTGAAGGCAAAGCTAACATCGAATGACAAGAAAATTGTAGCGGCTATACGGGAACTGGCAATTACAGAGCTAAGAGGAAAACTGACGCATGTAAATGAAGATATTATTAAAGAAGTGGAAACGGTTGAGGATACTATCGGTGCAGAACTATTTTTCCAAAGCATAAAGTCGTATACTATTCCGTTTAAGTCAATTTCCGAGCAAGGTTTGCAAAAGCTATTTAAAAAGGATAAAAAGTTGAAGTTACCTAAACTAGAAATGATTGATTGGCAAGCAATCAGTTATCTGTCCTGGGTTGATAAAGGAACAAACCGCCAATACATTGTACTGGAAAAGGAAGGTCAATACACGGCATTGCGTGGGGTTGTAGACGCCCATAACCCTATAAAAGGTGTCTGTGCGATTTGTAATCAGCATAGTGCTGTTCATTTGTTTACAGCTACAGTAAAGGGCAATGGTGATAATTATACATCTTACAGTAACTACATTTGTGAAGACTCACAACTATGTAATCAAAAGGTCAGTGATTATGAAAAACTTCAGGATTTTGTTGCCCGTAATTTAATATGAAAGTAAAAGTCATCTTTATTGGTGGCTTTTTATTTTGAAACTTTTTCCTGTTCTAACCGTAAAGGGAATTAAGAACCGAATCGGGGAGGATAGAGCCGTGCGAAAGATTGCTTATAGTTTAGCTATTGTGTTATTGCTGGCAGCTTGTAGTAGTGAAAGTACAGATAAGTCAACAGCGGAGGAACAAACGAAGCAGGAGGTTGTGCATATGGAGGAAGCATTATTAGGAAAATGGCGGGGGATGATTGAAATTCCGCAGTCACCTCTTGAAATTATTTTAAATTTGAAAGAGTCGAGTGGAAGTCTTTCTGTACCAGCACAAGGAATCAGTGATTTTGCATTTGAATCAATTAAGTATAATGAGTCGGATGTGGCCATCACCATTAATTTAGGCGGATCTCTAATTAAAATTGCAGGGAAGCTAAAAAATGAAACGATAGAGGGAACGTTTACGCAAAATGGACAATCCTATCCTATTACGTTGAAGGCTTATACAGAGACACCTGTTACGTATGAGAAGCTATTGATTCCTGTTGCAGGCGGAGAGCTTAAAGCAGCATTGCAAATGCCGGATAAAGGAACGGGAGAACTTGTTATAATACATGCAGGGTCAGGCCCTACAAATAAAGACGGCAATACAATAGGAGCTGGTTCGAATAATAGTTTAAAGATGATTGCAGAGAGCTTAGCGGAGAAAGGGATTGCTTCTATTCGTTTCGATAAGCGTGGAATCGGTGATAATACGGCATTAATTAAAAAAGAAGAGGAATTAACATTTGATCTGTATGTAGAAGATGTTAAAGCAATTATTGATTATGCTAAAAAGGATGACCGCTTTAATGAAATTCATCTACTAGGTCATAGTGAAGGTGCTTTGATAATGACAGTTGCTTCACAGCAAAATGACGTGGCATCTCTTATTTCGATTGCAGGTATTGGCAGACCGGCAGATGAAGTTTTAATGGAACAATTGTCAGCAAGCTTACCTCCGAATTTATTAGTGGAATCGGAAAAAGCATTGCAGCAATTAAAAGCAGGCAAAAAAGTAGAGACAGTATCTGGACAGCTCCAATCATTATTTAGACCGTCTGTTCAACCATATATGATTTCATGGCTTAAATACGATCCCCAGCATGAAATAAGCAATGTTAACGTTCCAATTATCATCCTTCAAGGAAAAAAAGATATTCAAGTAACAGAAAAAGATGCAGAAAACTTATATGCAGCAAATAATCATGCCACAGTCCATTATTTTGATAAGATGAATCATGTGTTAAAAGATGTAGAAGGCGATCGAGACCAAAATCTTGCGAGCTACTACAACCCTGATTTACCGCTAACAAATGGTCTGATCGAGGAAATTACTAAGTTTATAAAGCAGTAATGGACGACAAATATTCATTAATATGAGGTTTTTTCAATGGAAGAGAAACATAATAAATAAAATGTTCAAATTATTTCAAAAAACTACTTGTATAAATTTAAAACGTTGCTATAATAATAAATGTACGAAAGATGCCTTGTACATCACTGTATAATAGTAGCGTTCCGAAGTAGCTCAGTTGGTAGAGCATCCGGCTGTTAACCGGCAGGTCGCAGGTTCGAGTCCTGCCTTCGGAGCCATTTTTTTGCCTTTTTACTATTACTTAATAAACAATAAAACTTTTTTAAAAAAGTTTTCGAAAAAGGCTTGCACTATATAAAAAATGATGATATTATAAATCTTGTCTTAAAGAGAACTTCTTATATAACGGCCCGTTGGTCAAGTGGTTAAGACACCGCCCTTTCACGGCGGTAACACGGGTTCGAATCCCGTACGGGTCACCATTTAAGGCTTCATAAAAAAATAAAGCAGTAACACTTGTTATGTATGGAGGATTAGCTCAGCTGGGAGAGCACCTGCCTTACAAGCAGGGGGTCGGCGGTTCGAGCCCGTCATCCTCCACCATTCAACTTTAACAGTGTTGCATCATTTGTCGGAGGGGTAGCGAAGTGGCTAAACGCGGCGGACTGTAAATCCGCTCCTTAGGGTTCGGCGGTTCGAATCCGTCCCCCTCCACCATCTATAAAATGTTTGGGGTATAGCCAAGCGGTAAGGCAACGGATTTTGATTCCGTCATGCCCTGGTTCGAATCCAGGTACCCCAGCCATTTTTTTATTTTTTATGAGCCATTAGCTCAGTTGGTAGAGCATCTGACTTTTAATCAGAGGGTCGAAGGTTCGAGTCCTTCATGGCTCACTTTTATTTTATAAACTTAGAAGTGTACTTAAATATCAAATAACAATCCTTTACTTATTCATAAGTAAAGGATTTTTTGCGTATAAAAAGGGAAAATCGTTTAGTTGCTCGAAATTTCTATAGGAGGGTGAGCGGAGAAGAGAAAAGAATAGAATAGGAAAAATTATATGACATGTTAGGGGATGCAGAAATGATGAATAAGAAAATTTCAATTGTAGGGGTACCATGTGATTATGGACAACAGCGCCGTGGGGTAGATATGGGGCCAAGTGCCATTAGATATGCAGGGCTGCAGCAGCGTTTGGCTGATCTTGGATATGAAGTCGAAGATGAAGGGAATATACAAGTTATTGAGGGGGATGCAGCTGTACATAAAGATGAAAAGCTGCTTAATCTGGAAGAAGTTATTAAGGTCAATACAGCACTTGCCGAAAAAGTATTGAGTGTTGTAAAAAAGGATTACATACCGCTTGTATTAGGAGGCGACCATAGTATTGCAATTGGCACATTGG
This sequence comes from Solibacillus sp. GQ1, assembly GCF_059758555.1. Lineage (NCBI taxonomy): Bacteria > Bacillati > Bacillota > Bacilli > Caryophanales > Caryophanaceae > Solibacillus > Solibacillus sp. GQ1. The sequence goes on from NZ_JCAXEX010000006.1 coordinate 3,656, forward strand.
CAGGTCTCTCGATGAAATATAAAAATCAGGGCATTATCTGGTTTGATGCCCATGCAGATTTAAATACACCGGAAACAACGCCATCCGGAAATATTCATGGGATGCCCTTAGCAACAAGTATTGGGCTAGGACATGAAAGGCTAACATCAATTTTACATGCAGAACCTAAAATCAAAGCCGAAAATATTGTTATAATTGGCGGACGTTCTATCGATGAAGGCGAACGGGAGCTAATTAAGTCCAGAGGCATTAAAATTTACACTATGCATGAAATCGATCGCCTTGGAATGACATATGTAATGGAAGAAACTCTAAAATATTTTAAACAATTGCAAATAGACGGTCTTCATTTATCACTTGATTTGGACGCATTAGATCCTTTATATACTCCTGGGGTGGGAACACCTGTAGCAGGTGGAATCACTTATCGGGAAAGTCATTTAGCAATGGAAATGATCCAGGAATCCGGCTTAATGACATCGGCAGAGTTTGTAGAGGTGAATCCTATATTAGATGAACGAAATAAAACAGCAGATGTAGCGGTTGCCTTAATCGGCTCTTTATTTGGCGAAACTTTAGTATGATTATTACGAAAAAATTCGATTGGTCGTTACGAAGTTTGTTATAATAAAGGCACATATTTATGGGTGGAAAAAATTTTTTAGAGAAAATGAAACCTTTTAAAAAGCAATCCGTATATATAGAACAGCTGAAAAGGTGGAGAGGAAAGACAAATGGATGCGTTAGTTAATAAAAGAATAAAGCAAGTGCTTAAAGGTGACCAAAACGCATATGCCGACATCGTTAACCTCTACCAGCACAAGCTGTATCAAGTGTGCTATCGAATGCTTGGAAATAAACAGGAGGCTGAAGATATTGCACAGGAGGCATTCATACGTGCCTATATTAATTTACATTCGTATGATCAAAATCGAAAATTTTCAACATGGCTTTACCGAATTGGAACAAATCTTTGCATTGACCGAATTCGTAAAAAGAAGCCCGATTATTACTTAGATGCGGAGGTAGCAGGAACAGAAGGGCTGGATATGTATTCGCAAATTGCCGCAGAGGAGCAGTTGCCGGAAGAGGCCGTTGAGCAGATGGAGCTTCAGGACCGAATACAATATGAAATCAGCCGCCTTCCCGATAAGTATCGATCGGTTATTGTATTAAAATATATTGAAGAACTGTCCCTACAGGAAATAAGTGAAATATTGGATATGCCTTTAGGAACAGTTAAAACGCGGATTCACCGTGGCCGTGAAGCGTTAAGAAAGCAGCTAAACAATTTGTAGGAGGAAGATACGCATGAAAACGTGTGCATCAGAATTCGTGGATTATATGCACGAATATTTAGATGGTGATATTAGTCGTGAGCATGAACAAATATTGAAGCAGCATATACAAACATGCCCTGATTGCCAACAACATATGCATGAATTAAGTGACACGGTTGCGTTTATCAAGAGTGCAGCACATATTACTGCCCCTCCGCGCTTTGAGGATCTAGTGATAAGTCGTTTACCGAAACGCAAAAGTTCTGCTGGCATCAAACGTTGGTTCCGTCAGCATCCTGTACTTGTAGCTGCAGCAGTATTCTTATTATGTATGAGTGCCACATTGTTAGGCAGTTTTCCGAATGATAATCAATTCTCTGTGACGAAACAGCCTAATTTAGTCGTTGAAGGGCAAACGGTGACAGTGCCGGTCGGTGAAGTTGTTAAAGGTGACATCGTTGTGAAGAATGGAGATATTATTGTCGAAGGGGAAGTGGACGGCAATATTACAGTTATCAATGGCAACTACATGGCATCTACGGCAGTTGTTACAGGGCAAGTAGAGGAAATTGATGAAATGTTCGAATGGCTTTGGTACAAAATTAAAGTTGGCTTCAATAAAGCGATTGCTGTTCTTAATGAATAATAACTTAGAACTATCATCACGGTAATTACAATAAGAAATAATATTTTCTTAATAAATCGGAACTTTTCCCAAAAAAATCCGTTCTAGTATAGAAAGAAAAGTCTACTCGTTCGGGTAGACTTTTTTCTGTTAGGAAAGTTAATCACTGACAGAATTGTGCTATACTAAAATCAAGATGGAATAGCAAGTAAAGGTGGGGGATGCCACATGCAAATAATTGAGCAATTTACAGACATTGCTGCTGTAGATATGATTTTTAAAGTACTGGACGTACTGCTCGTATGGTACGTAGTTTATAAAGCATTGACCCTCATTAAAGGAACGAAAGCCGTTCAATTATTGAAAGGGTTATTAATTGTGGTGTTAGCGAAATTTGCTACCTACGTTTTCGGTTTAGACACCCTTGATTGGTTACTACAAGAAGTAATTGATTGGGGTTTCTTAGCCATTATTATAATATTCCAGCCGGAAATCCGCCGAGCCCTTGAGCAGATAGGACGGGGTAAGATTTTCCAACGAACGAATAACCAGCAGGAAGATGAGCAGACACGCTTAGTCGAGGCGATGAAAAAATCTGTAAGTTATATGGCGAAACGTCGAATTGGAGCACTTATTTCAATTGAAAAAGATACAGGATTAAATGAATATGTAGAAACGGGCATCAAGATGGATGCCGCAATTTCTTCTGAATTAATGATTAATATTTTCATCCCAAATACACCGTTACATGACGGGGCCGTAATTATACAGAAAAACCAAATAGCCGCTTCGGCATGTTACTTGCCATTATCAGAAAGTGCATTTATTTCCAAAGAACTAGGTACTCGTCACCGGGCAGCACTTGGGTTAAGTGAAGTAACAGATGCAATTACAATTGTTGTATCCGAAGAAACAGGTGCGATTAGTATAACAGCTAATGGTAATTTACACCGTAATCTCACTATTGCAGAATTTGAAGAATTACTGCGTAAACTGTGGTTTGGTCCTGAACAAGATTCTAACTTAGCATCTAAGTGGACTTGGGGAGGGAAAAAGAATGGATAAAATATTTGATAGCTCATGGATGCTCCGTTTAACCGCTTTGTTTTTAGCAGTGGCACTATTCTTGTATATTCAAACAGAAGAAAAACGTGAAACGGACTCGAGCACATCCAATGAAACAGATGTCATCACAAATGTGCCATTGGAAGTGTATTATGATTCTGATAACTTATTTGTGACAGGGCTCCCTGAAACGGTCGATGTGAAAATTTCAGGACCGAAACAAATTGTAATGAAAACAAAGCTTGAAAAGGATTTCAAACTTTTTGTCGATTTAAACTCATTGTTAATTGGTGAACATAGCGTTACAATACATCAAGAAAACTTTTCGGAAAAACTGGATGTATCAATTGAACCAAGAATAATTAATATAACAATTGAGGAAAAGGTTACTGAACAGTTTCGCGTAGAGCCGGAAATGAATAACCGTCTTTTAGCTGAGAACTTCGTACTGAACGAGATGACGGCAGAACCGTCAAAAGTAGCGGTAACAGGAGCGAAAAGCGTCATTGATAACATAAGTTATGTAAAGGCGACGGTTTCAGGCGAGAAAGATGTGAATAAATCATTTGAGCAGGAAGCGGCTGTAAAGGTACTCGACCGTGATCTGAATAAGCTCGATGTCAGCATTAATCCGGATAAGGTCAATGTAAAAGTAGAAATTAATGAATATAGTAAAGAAGTCCCGATTAAGATAAACGAAATTGGGGAACCAGTAGAGGGGCTTACAATTGACAGTTTATCCCCGGAAAAATCTAACATAACGGTATATGGTTCGAAATCTGTAGTGGATTCATTAAAAGAAGTTGTCGTAGACGTGGATGTTTCAAAAATAAAAAAATCCGGTCCATACGAATTTAAAGTTGAGCTTCCAACAGGGGCTACCAAGTTATCTCAAGAAAAACTAACGGTACGCGCAAATGTGAGTGGAGAGCCGGTTCGTGAAAAGGAAAAAGATAGTGAAACAAAAACAGATGCAGATTCTAATGGTGAAGATACAGATGGAAACTAACTATCAATAAAACAAGCAATCCACTTTAGGTGGTAAATTTAAAAACGTATGGTATTTCAAGCGTTGAAGGAGAGAAAAAGTAAATGGGTAAATATTTCGGAACAGATGGCGTTCGCGGTGTCGCAAATAGTGAACTAACACCAGAGTTGGCATTTAAACTAGGCCGTATTGGCGGCTATGTGCTGACGAAGGATGCTAAAGATCGCCCGAAAGTATTAATTGGACGTGATACACGTATTTCTGGGGAAATGTTGGAAGGTGCACTTGTTGCAGGTCTTCTTTCAATTGGGGCAGAAGTTATGCGTTTAGGTGTAATTAGTACACCAGGTGTTGCGTATCTTACACGTGTTATGAATGCTGAAGCAGGTGTTATGATTTCAGCATCTCATAATCCTGTTGCAGATAACGGCATTAAATTTTTCGGTCCAGACGGCTTTAAATTAACGGATGCACAAGAAGAAGAGATTGAACGTATTCTTGATGCAGAAGAAGATACATTACCACGCCCAGTAGGTGCTGCTGTTGGTTCAGTAACAGACTACTTTGAAGGTGGACAAAAATATATTTCATACTTAAAACAAACAGTTGAAGAAGATTTTGAAGGATTACATGTGGCATTAGATTGTGCGCATGGTGCGACTTCTTCTTTAGCAACACATTTATTCGCAGATTTAGAGGCAGATATTTCAACAATGGGTGCTTCACCGGATGGACTGAACATCAATGAAGGTGTCGGTTCAACACATCCTGAAAAATTAGCTGCATTTGTCGAGGAGCGCGGCGCAGATGTTGGTTTAGCATTTGATGGAGATGGAGATCGTTTAATCGCTGTAGATGAGAACGGTACGATTGTTGACGGTGACCAGATTATGTTCATCATCGGAAAATATTTACACGGAAAAGGCCGCTTAAATAAAGGTACGATTGTTTCTACAGTTATGAGTAACATGGGCTTCTACAAAGCGCTTGAAGACAACGAAATGACAAGTGTTCAAACAGCAGTTGGAGACCGCTATGTTGTGGAAGAAATGCGTGCAAATGATTATAACTTAGGTGGCGAACAATCAGGTCACATCGTATTTTTAGATTACAATACAACAGGCGACGGTTTGCTAACAGGTATTCAGTTAGTGAATATTATGAAAGCAACAGGCAAAAAACTTTCTGAACTTGCAGGCGAAATGACGATTTACCCGCAAAAGTTAGTGAACGTGCGTGTAACAGATAAACATGCTGTAACACAAAATGAAAAGGTTGCCGCTGTCATCGCTGAAGTAGAAGCGGAAATGGCAGGCAATGGTCGTGTATTAGTACGCCCTTCAGGTACAGAGCCTTTAGTGCGCGTTATGGTAGAAGCAGCTTCTGAAGAGGCTTGCGAAAACTATGTAGCACGCATTGCAGATGTAGTACGTACAGAAATGGGTTTAGCTGAATAAATCAAATAAACACCACCGGTAGTGATGGAGACATTGCTATCGGTGTTTTTTTGTGATGGTTTTTCTAATATCGGGCTTAGAAAGTTCTAATAAAAAGGCGTTCTTCTAATAAAACTACCCAATGTTCCAAATGTTATCCAAGTATTTAAATATCCATATGAAACTTTCGAATATCGAATGCAATTCTTCTAATATCACCTATTGTTCTAATAAAAGAAGCATTAGATTAGCTCAAAACGACAAAACAACCTTTTTACCGCTTAAACCCAGTTATAAATTTTACCATTCTAATGAATACTGAACCTGTTCTACTATTTGCGGAAACCGATCTAAAACTACTTACATTTGTTCTAATAAAAGAACATAACTCATGTAAATATGTTTCATTTTCAAGAATTCGGGGAAACAAAATAAAGTATCCTAATAAGACGAAGGAGTGTTTTACATTGGCTAAAATTGCAACATTAATTACTGACAAGTTTGAAGATGTGGAGTTCACAAGTCCGAAACAGGCACTAGAGGCTGCAGGGCATACAATTGTAACAATCGATAAAGAAGGTAATAAATCGGTTACAGGTAAAAATGGCGAAGCAACAGTTCAGATTGATAAAGGGGTAGCAGAAGCAAACCCGCAGGACTTTGATGCGTTATTTATTCCAGGTGGTTTTTCACCGGATTTACTGCGTGATGATGAACGCGTTGTAGCATTTGCAAAGTATTTTATGGATGAAAAGAAACCAGTCTTTGCAATTTGCCATGGACCACAGCTGCTAATTACAGCGAAGTCATTAGAGGGACGAGATGCGACAGGTTATAAATCGATTAAAGTCGATATGGAATATGCAGGGGTAAAATTCCATGATGAAGAAGTATTTGTTTGTCAAAAACAGCTTGTAACAAGCCGTACACCGGATGATTTACCTGCATTTAACCGAGAAATTGTAAATTTATTGGAAGAGAAGGGGCTTTAATCGAGCTCTTTGCATACGATAGAAAATAGTGCATATCCCGTTTTGATGTCATGTGGAATGAGTCTTGTAATCAGTGGGAATGACAACGTTACTGCTGTTACAAACTTCATTTCCCAAATCAAAACGGGATGTTTTTCTTATGGGGAGAAATTCACATATGTAAGGCAACAGCCGCACTATTTTTAAGAAAAATTTTTTTCTGTGAAGCGCTTACAATGATAGCGTAGGATTGACGGTGAAATTGTTTATGTGTATGATGTAAATGCTCAGCAAATGGAAATCGTTGAGCTGCGCAAAAGGAGAGAAAATCGCGCATACAAAATCGGAAAACAATTATAGCGCCAGAACTAAGGAAATCGAGCGGACATAATCCTTAGTTGACGAGGTGGAGGTTTATCGAAATTTCGGCGGATGCCTCCCGATCGCACATGCCCGGTTGTAAATTTCGTTTTAAAACAGAGAAGTGATTTTCTGGACAGAAAAGCGAAACGGCATACAATTTAAAATAATATTTAGCTACATCACCTTTTTAAAAAAAGAGCAGGAATGTTACCGATGCGTGCTAGCTTTGCTAAACGAGAGCAAACATCACCTTCAGATTAACTTACCATAAAGTGCACTAGGAGAAAAAAGGTAGATTTCGTAGTCTACTTTTGTGTTGCCAAAATGTACTTTGATGTAGCAATTACATTGGAGGAAACGGATTATGTGTGGAATTGTAGGATATAACGGCGTATTGGACGCTAAAGAGATTTTATTAAAAGGTTTAGAGAAACTAGAGTACCGTGGCTATGATTCTGCAGGGATTGCTGTACACAATGAAGAAGGCGTAACAGTATTCAAAGAAAAAGGACGTATTGCAGATTTACGTAAAGCAGTTGATGGCGATGTGGAAGCAGCTGTAGGAATTGGTCATACACGTTGGGCAACTCACGGTGTACCAAACCGCTTAAATGCCCACCCTCATACAAGTGCTTCAGGCCGTTATACGCTTGTACACAACGGGGTTATCGAAAACTATCACTTATTACAAAAAGCTTATCTTAAAGGAATTCAGATGAACTCGGATACTGATACAGAAGTTATCGTACAGTTAATCGATTTATTTGCGAAAGAGGGCTTATCTACATTAGAAGCATTCCGTAAAACATTATCGTTAGTGCACGGATCTTATGCATTAGCGCTTTTAGATAATGAAGATGTGGAAACGATTTACGTTGCGAAAAACAAATCACCGTTATTAGTAGGTGTGGGTGAAGACTTCAACGTTATTGCTTCAGACGCAATGGCGATGCTGCAAGTAACTGACCAGTTTATCGAATTACATGATAAAGAAGTTGTAATCGTTCGTAAAGATAAAGTTGAAATTACAACATTAAATGGACGCATTATTGAGCGTGCACCATATACAGCACAATTAGATGCTTCTGATATCGAAAAGGGAACATACCCTCACTATATGTTAAAAGAAATGGATGAACAGCCAACTGTTATCCGCAAAATTATTCAAGCATATGAACAGGGTGAAGATGTTACGGTTGATGCAGAGATTCTAAAAGCAATTGCGGAAGCTGACCGTCTTTATATTATTGCGGCAGGTACTAGTTACCATGCAGGCTTAATCGGGAAACAGTATTTCGAGAAAATTGCTGGTATTCCAGTAGAAGTACACATCTCAAGCGAGTTTGGCTATAATATGCCGTTACTATCGAAAAAACCATTATTTATCTTCATTTCACAATCAGGTGAAACTGCGGATAGCCGTCAAGTATTAGTAAAAATCAAAGAGCTTGGCTACAAAGCGTTAACTGTAACAAACGTGCAAGGATCAACACTTTCACGTGAAGCGGATTATACATTACTATTACATGCCGGACCGGAAATTGCTGTAGCATCTACAAAAGCGTATGTTGCGCAAGTAGCTGTTTTAGCAGTAGCTGCCTATGCAGTTGCAAAAGAATTAGGAATGGAACTGGACTTTGACTTAAAACAGGAGCTGGCGATCGTTGCAAACGGCATCCAGACTATTATCGATTCTAAAGATGAAATGGAGCAGATTGCCGAAGATTATTTAAAAATCGCGCGCAATGCATTCTTCATCGGTCGTAATATGGATTTCTGTGTATCATTGGAAGGTGCATTAAAACTTAAAGAAATCTCATACATTCAGGCAGAAGGTTTTGCAGGTGGTGAGTTAAAACACGGTACAATTGCATTAATCGAAGAAGGTACACCAGTCTTCGCTTTAGCAACACAAAAAGGTGTGGCGCTTAACATTCGCGGTAACGTGAAAGAAGTAGTGGCGCGCGGTGCCAACGCATGTATTATTGCAATGGAAGGCATGGAAGAAGAGGGCGACCGTTTAGTCATTCCTTCAGTACATGAATTATTAACACCACTTGTATCTGTTGTACCATTACAATTAATCAGCTACTATGCTGCCCTTCACCGTCGTTGTGACGTTGATAAACCTCGTAACCTGGCAAAATCAGTTACGGTTGAATAGGATAGAATATAAAAAACCGTTCGCTTATCTATTAAGTGAACGGTTTTTTTGTATATTAATATAGCTAATTACCTTCAGCGAAATTTCTATATAAAAAAATTAAATAGTTTATATAAAGTTTACATTTGAGGACTATACTAAAAAATGAAATGGAAGAAAATTATATTTATCCAATTTTTAATAACTATAATTTACTATCGGATTATAGTTTTTAAAAGGAAGATAATTTATTTAGAGGTGATCAATTTTCTAGTAATTAGAAGAGTTGAAAAGATCGGTTGATATATATTACTAAGGAGGATTTAGAATGTTTTTAGCAATTAAAGAAATGAAACACGCAAAAAAACGTTTCATGATGATTGGCGCAATTATTATGCTCATCGCATGGCTTGTTTTTATTTTATCGGGATTAGGTAATGGTTTATCGTCATTAGCTGCAGCAACGATGAAAAATATTGACGGAGATCTTTTTATTTATGAAGAAGGCTCTGAAGCAACTATGATGAAAACGAAGGTAGCAGGTACAATTGCCGATGACGTTGAAGGACAGTATGGTGTCAAAGAGGCAGCGAAGTTTGGACAATCAACTGTTATCGTGAAATCACCTGATGCGAAAGAAAAAGTAGACGTAGCATTCCTTGGAATCGAACCAGGTAAATTTATCGAGCCAAAAGTCGTAGCAGGTAAACAAATGACTGCTGATGACAAAATGGGTGTAATCATTGACGAGTCATTACAAGAAAAAGGCTACGAGATTGGCGATACAATTGAAGTAACAAGCTCAAGCATTGAATTAACTGTAGTCGGCATTACAAAAGGGGAAACGTTTAACCATTTACCAAGTGTATTTGTAAACTTAGACGTTTGGCAAAGCTATGCATTTGCAGCACCAGGATCAGATAATGGTCTAGAGAGTCCAGTAGCAATGATTGCGTTACAAGGTGCAGACATTGACGCTGAAAAGATCGAAAACAACTTTGATGAAATTGAAACATTTACAAAATCAGAAGCTGTAATGGGGATGCCGGGTTATAAAGAAGAAAGCGGTACAATCTATATGATGCTTGCCTTCTTATTCATCATTTCAGCCGTTATTATTGCGGTATTCTTCTATGTATTCATTTTACAAAAAACACAGCAGTTTGGTGTCATGAAAGCAATTGGTGCCTCAAACAGCTTTATTAAAAAATCAATTATTTCACAAGTATTTGTGTTATCACTAATCAGCATTATTGCCGGCATTGTATTGACGTACTTAACAGCTCTTGTTTTTCCAGAGGGAATGCCGTTTAACTTAGACTTTAAAATGGTTATTTTATATGCGATTGTGTTATTAATTGTATCTGTTTTAGGTTCTGTTATTTCAGCTCGCCAAGTGACAAAAATTGATCCTTTAACAGCGATTGGGAGAGTGGAATAAATGACAGGTTTAGTACTAAAAAACGTAACGAAATCATTCAAAGAAGGGGACTCTACAGTGGATGCACTTAAAAATGTATCCCTTACAGTAAACCCGGGTGAGTTCATCGCTATTATCGGTCCATCAGGTTCAGGGAAAAGTACACTTTTATCGATTGCGGGGGCATTACTTCAGCCATCGACAGGCGAAGTGCTTGTTAACGGTACAGATATCGGCAAGATGAAAGAAAAAGATTTATCGGCTTTTCGTTTAACAGATGTCGGGTTCATTTTACAAACATCAAACTTAATTCCGTATTTGACGGTGTTAGATCAGTTGCTGCTAGTGCGTAAAATGAAAGGCAAAGTAAAAGCAGAAGATACAAAATTTGCGAAAACGTTATTAACGGAGTTAGGGATGGGCGATAAGTTCAATAAATTTCCGAATGAGCTATCTGGTGGGGAACGTCAGCGTGTTGCGATTGCCCGTGCGTTTGTGAATAATTCAAACATCATATTAGCAGATGAACCAACAGCAAGCTTAGATTCTAAGCGTGCATTTGAAGTCGTAAAGCAAATCCGAAAAGAAGTTAAAGAACGCAACAAAGCTGCTGTCATGGTAACTCATGACGAACGTATGCTGGAGTTTTGCGATAAAGTGTATCGTATGGAAGATGGACTGTTAACTCTGGAAGGATAATCAAATTATATTTAACCGTATTTAAAGTAAACTCATACTTTAAATACGGTTTTTTTATTTTCATAAATTATCTGCATTAGCCATACGACTAACTATACTCAGTGAAAGGTGATAACGATGTGGCTACTAGGTTTTTTATGGACTTCTGCAGGCATATTCATTGGTGGCATGGTCGCTTGGCTTTTTAAAGGAATTAACCAAAAGGCACATATTATTTATGCGCTTTGTACAGGGGTAATTCTAGGTTTGATCAGTTTTGAAATACTCCCGGAAGCTGTGGAATCAGGCGGCTGGTTAAGTACAATGATTGGATTTGTTCTAGGGATGATGCTATTCAAAGTGCTACATAGTAGATTGCACTTTAAACAAGACAAAGAAAGTCACGCTAAAAAGAAATTATATATTCGAACTGGCATATTGTTAATGCTTAGTTTTGCAATTCACAATTTACCGATTGGAATAACATTAGGGGCCAATGAACAACCCGAGCTTACTAAGGCATTACTGCAAACACTTTTGTTTCATAGTATTCCCGAGGGAATAATTTTGTTTATCCCTTTAATTTTGGCTGGATTCAACATATTTACTGTTTTAATAATTTCACTTATCGTATCGATTCCAGTAGCTATGGGGGTTTATATCGGTAGCTTTCTTGTTCATCCTTTACTTAATACTATCTTCATGAGTTTTGCTATGGGGATGATTTTTATAGTTACTGTTTCAGAAATCTTATATCCGGCACTTCATAAATCTTCAGCATTCAAAATTTTATGCGGCATATTTATTGGGTTTGGAGTAATCGGATATTATCTGTATTTCCTTTAAATTTTAGAACATCGATTTTAACTAATTTGGAAAATTATGTACGTACATATGTTAAACTACTAAAAGCAATTACTAACAAATGGAGGAAATCTATGGTCGATATAAAAAACTACGATACATTCAAGAAAATTGAAACGATCCATAAAGGATGGTCGGACGATAAAAAGTACTATATTGAAACAGTTACAAATGAGAGACTGTTGCTTCGCATATGCGATATCGCAGAGTATGAAAAAAAGAAAAGTGAATATGAAATTATAAGTAGCTTAGCTGAAAAGGGCTTGCCTGTTTCACGGCCTGTCGATTTTGGAGTTTGTGACAAAGGCAAAAGTGTCTACACGATTTTCGTATGGTGTGACGGTGAAGACGCGGAGCAGATACTGCCTAACCTGACAGAAGCCGAACAGTATTCAATAGGAGTAAAATCAGGGCAAATACTGAAGGGAATTCACAGCATTCCTGCACCAGCAGAGCAGGAAAATTGGGGAACACGATTTAACCGTAAAGCGGACAGTAAAATTAAAATGTACCAGGACTGTAATATAAAAATAGCTGGTGACGATAAAGTTATTCGGTATATTGAAGATAACAGACACCTCCTGGAAGGAAGGGAGCAATGTTTTCATCACGGTGATTTCCACGTCGGAAATATGATTATATCCCCTCAGAAAGAGCTGTATATAATTGACTTTAACCGCAGTGACTATGGAGACCCGTGGGAAGAGTTTAACCGGATAGTGTGGAGTGCGGATAGCAGCCCGTACTTTGCTACAGGGCAGCTTAAGGGATATTTTTACGGAACACCACCGATGGAATTTTTCTCTCTACTTGCTTTTTATATTAGCAGTAATATGCTGTCATCTATTCCTTGGGCTGCAAATTACAGTGATCATGATTTAAACATAATGAAAAATCAGGCAAAAAACGTTTTGGAATGGTTTGACGGTATGAACGATCCTGTACCGACTTGGTATAAAGGAGAATTAAATTTGGGTTGATTAAAAGCTAATGGACAATAAATAAAATAGAACGGAGATGAAATAATGGGGAAAGTATTTTGGATTCCGTTAATTGCCTCGTTTACAACAATGGCCGTATTATATTTTATCGGTTATTTAGCTGACTTAAATTTTCTTATATTTAAAATTTCACTCTCACATACTGAAATTGCGTTACTGCCAATATTTGTTGGGGCAGCAGTAGGAATAATAACTGAACGGATGATTAAAAGGAAAGCAGGAGGATTTGAATGATTGCTTATTACTACGATCAGCTTCATACATGGGGGAAAGAAGACAATTTTTTCATGGAGCTTCTACAGGTAACAAAAGCTAAAAAGATTGCCGACCTGGGCTGTGGTACGGGACGGTTAACGATGGAATTGGCAAAGGCCGGTTATGAGGTAACTGGAATCGATCCAAATGAAGAAGCCATTCTTCGAGCTCAAGGCAAAGATAATACACAATCGGTATCATGGATGATCGGCGATAGTCAGGACTTAACAACTAACGGATATGATGCCGTAATCATGACAGCGAATGTTGCGCAGGTCTTTATTTCGGAAGAGAGCTGGAATAGTGTACTACAAGATGTATTCACAGCTTTGAAGACTGGCGGGCACTTTATATTTGATGCACGGAACCCTCAAGCAAAAGCATGGGAAGAATGGCAAAAAGATGAGACGGTAGACGAACTTCTAGATGTTCATACAGGGGACCCTTTGCTGTATTGGGATGAATATGAAGGGTTAGATCGGAATGTTTTTACCTTTTATGAAAAAATTAAAAATGTTAATACGGATATTACACACGAAGCAAAGGTTCAGCTAATATTCCGTAGCTTTGAAGAAATTTCAGCCTCACTTAAAAGAGCAGGCTTTTCTACAGTGAAAGCTTATGAAGATTTCAAATTACAGCCGGCTACTAATCAGGCAAAGTCGTTTATATTTCATTGTGTGAAATGAGTTGAATACAAAAGTTGATACTGGATTAGGAGGGGGTTTTTTGGTTAACTTATTGGAAAATGCCTTTCAAATTTCAGGAGCGATCCTCCTTATATGTGGTATATATTTTTATTGGCATTTTAAAAAAATGAAGAAGGAAAAAAAGCTAACAACATCTGAACGCGTGGCCTATATAATTACACGAATCGCGATGTTTGTTTGTGCAGGGAGCTATGTTCTTCTGTTTCTAAATAATTAACATATATTATAAATCCTGTTTTCTTGTACAGGATTTTTTTATTCTACAAAAGTACCAAAATAAATTTATAGAATCTTTTTTTACTGCTGTTACGTACGAATAAATAGGAAAGGGAATGGAGGCTAAGACAGATGGAGAAGACGAAGAAATTGATGGCCGGCGTTTCAGCAACTGCACTTACTTTAAGCTTGGCAGGCTGCGGTACTTCAAATAGCAGTTTACCGCCAAAGCCTACTGACCAAAGTTGCAGGGATTGGGACTGGTCGGAAGAAGAAGGCGTATGGCGATGTGACGAGAGCCGTTCAGGATATTACGGCGCCTACTATTATGGGGGTAGATATTTCAATAATAGATCTGCACTAAACAGTGACAGCAGCTACATAAATTATAAAAACAGCGATAGCTTTAAAGCCGCAAAAACAAGTTCGGGTTTTGGCAGTGGCACAAAAAGTTTCGGAGGATAGGGGAGACAAAATAACATGAACGGGTATTTAAACTTTTTATCATATCTTGGTGTGTCTTTAGGTTTGTTAATAATCGGAATGGTGCTGTTTGCGCTCAGCACACCCAAGATTAAAGAATTTCAGTTAATTGCACAAAGGAATGTATCGGCCGCAATGCTACTAGGTGGTAAAGTAGTCGGACTGTCAATTGTATTAGGTGCAGCTGCCGAGTATTCGATTTCTTTAATGGATATGGCAATATGGGGAGCGATTGGAATTGTAGCACAAGTAATTGTATTTTTCCTTGCTGAAGTTATGACAATCCGATTCAGTATTCAAAAGGCGATCGAAGAAGATAATCGTGCAGTCGGAACAATGTTATTGTCGTTATCAATTGCGGTTGGGTGGATTGTAGCGAAATGCATATCTTATTAATTTAAGGAGCGGAAACAGTGAAGCGTTTAATTTACTATGTAGATAAGGGAAATGGCCATTATGAGCCGTTTTATGAATATACGGAAACAAATGTAGGACTTGATGAGTTTTATGCAAGACAGCTGTGCACCTATTTTATTATGCGCGGTACACAGTATGAGCTCGTATCGAATGAAATGGAAGAAGATATGGAAGTCTTGGTTTTAAAGGAGATGGGCCGCAATTTATCCGGCGAGGATGAGAAAAGCTTTCGTGAACGGGGCATACATATAGAATTTAGAAAACCGAATGAACGTGAAAATTATCATCTGTTGTCGCGTATTCCTTGTGATACTCATTTTGAAGTGATCCGCTACTTATTGAAAGATGTAGTGGATATACCGTCCATTGGGCAAATGCTCGTTACATCTACAGAGATTGATGAAGATCGTGGTGTTTATGTAATTTACGTAACAGAGATGAAAGTGAGCTGAGCAATTCATGACGAACAGCGAACGCAGCCAGTTTTATGCGAAGATTGGCCAATTTTGGGCAGATTTATATGACGAGGAGTACGCCCTCTATGATCTTTATGAAATAACAGATGAAGAGGTCGAAAAGATCCGTATAGCTACAGAATGTGCCGGGAAAATCTATTTTAAGACAGCCCATTTATTACGTAATATTCCGGATGAAGCACTTCTTGAAATGGGGTATCCGGAAGAAACGCTTTCTTTTCTACGCATGAAAACAATGGAAGCCGAAAGTGTAATTGCCCGCTTCGATTTTATTGCACATAACGGCGGCTATAAATGTATTGAAATGAATGCTGATACACCTACCTTTATTAAGGAATTATTTGTTGTAAATGACCAAATTTGCAAAGAATTCGGTAGAGAAAATCCGAATACCGAAATGGAAGGGCTGTTAAAAAGCAATGTGCGAAAAAGTGTTGCCCAAAGTATATTTTCCCCTGATGCACATATTGTATTTACCGCACATGATGACAATATAGAGGATTATCTTACTACGCTTTACATTATGCAATTTGTGCCCGGAGCAAAATTTACGCCTTTACATCAGTTGCGAATACAAAAAGGTGTGGGATTGTTTGATGAAGACGGAAAGCGGATCGACTTACTGTACCGTCCGACATTTCCGATTGAAAATTTGATTCAGGACGAAGATGGAGCGCAGAATAGAATAGGATTGTGGTTAATAGAACTGATAGAGCTGAATTTGCTGACGATCCTCAACCCACCTTCTGCATTTTTACTGCAAAACAAAGCAGTACAGGCCATTATCTGGGGATTGCATGAAGAACGAAATGTATTTTTCACATCCGAAGAGCATGAATGGATTGCTGAATACTTTTTGCCGACGTATTTGGAAGACACCCCATTCATCGAAAAAGGTCTACGCTATGTAAAGAAACCGGTATATGGACGCGAAGGGGATACGGTGGAAATTTATGCTGAAGACGGAAAGCTTATAAAAGAAGATGTCCAAAAAACGTATAATCACTATACAAAAGTGTACCAGAAATTTATCGAGCAGCCGAAAACAATATTCCGAAGCGAAAAGGGAGTACAAACAGGAGAATTATTGGTTGGCAGTTTTTTAATAAGCGGAAATCCAGCCGCAATAGGGTTGCGTGTTGGCGGGATGATTACAAATAATTTATCGCATTATTTGCCGATCGGATTGAATAGAGAGTAGAGGTGTCATAAAACTTGAGCAATCGATCTATTGCTAATTTATCGTTTATATTATGTGCGGTTATTTTATTAAATAATTTATCAGTCGTTGTACTACATACGGAAATTTCCAAAGTGACATTCAATCTGTCTTTACTTTTATTGGTTATGTTATTTATCAATGGCATAGTACATAAGAAAAAGGCCAGTAAATAAATATGGCTGGGACAGATTTAACAAAAGCTTGTCCCAGCCTCAATATTAAAATAGTAAATCCGATATAACTTGGACAATTAAAAGGAAAAATATAATTGGCAGCAGAATCTCTACCCATTTCCCTTTTAAATAAGGAATAATTTTCAGACCAATATGTGAGCCGACAATCGATCCGACAGCTACTGGAACGGCGACTCCCCAATTAACAATGCCATAAAATAAGTAAAATAGAAAAGCAGTTGTACAGCTTGCAAACATTAAAAAGCGAGTCATTTCTGCCGCCATTACATAGCCGACGTGTTTCTTCAGAAAATATGTAATGTTTAGCAGTGCAGATCCTGTTCCTAGCCCGCCATCATAAATACTAATAAAAAACGGCACGATTAAATTAGTTTTCTTTTCGATGTCCGGCTGTTCGTCTCCAACTTCCTTCTTCTTCTTTTTTATAACAAAAAAGAACATCACGATTAACACAGTACAAGCAACAATATTCATCGTATGTTCTGCTAATCTTGTTGCTAAAAACGCCCCGCTTATACCGCCCATTGCAGCAACGAGCATAAAAGGAACCATTTTTTTCAATGATACTCTTTTTTTCTTCGTCAAAACAATGACAGTAGAAAATGAAGATATGCCAGTTGCAAATTTATTTATTGCGACTGTCGCATGAATCGGTATGCCAACTAACAATAAGGAAGGAAGCAATACGAATCCTGCAGCTCCAAACATGACCCCTACAATGGAAGCAAGTATGCCGATTGCGAATAAGATGAGCCCATCTACTGATAACCATTCTATTAATAAGTTCTCCATACAAATCCCTCCTATTCACAAAATACTGCTATACTACTCATAAAACAAATATATATATTTTGTATATTCATAAATATAAGTTATGAGTGGGTGAGAAAATGAATTTACATGCGCTAAGAATTTTCACAAATGTTGCTAAGCAGGGCAGTATAACAGAAGCAGCGAAATTCCTTCATATCAGTCAGCCTGCTGTTACTGTGCAAATACGTAAACTTGAAAGAGAAATCGGTGTTAAACTTATAGAAGGAAAAGGTAGAGGGATTCAGCTGACATATGAAGGCGAATTTCTTTATGAGCAAGGGTTACGGTTATTTCATCTGGAAGAACAGATTGATGAAAAGTTTAAAAACTTTTTGGAAAAGAAAGAGAATATAAAAATTGCTTCGTCCTATATTTCGACGAATTATATTTTACCGCCAATCATTGCAGGCTATAAATCGGAAAACCCAAATATTGATATGTATGTATCATTAGGAAATGTTCAATCTGTTGAGCGTCTTGTCCTCGATTATAAAGTCGATTTTGGTTTCGTTGTGCAAAGCAATATCGGTCATGAAGATATAAACTTTGAAAAAATAATGGATATCCCGTTTTGGTTTGTTGTCCATCCAACGCATCCTTTGGCAAATAAAGTAGTATCGATTTTTGAACTAAGTGAACAAGATTTTATATATAGGGAGCGAGGCAGTTCAACACTGGACTTGATGGAGGCTATTTTTTATACACATAATTGCCCGTTACCGAGGTTCGGCTTACAAATAGAAGGTGTACTGGAATCGATTAAAGTTGTCGAATCGGGGTATGGAATGGCTATTGCCCCAGCCTGCAGTGTAAAAGAAAAGTTATCGCAAGGCAGCATTGCACGCATTTTTGTAGATCAGGTGGAAATCAGCCAAAGCCTATTCAGTTGTACAAGAAAAGTGGATAAGATGGAACATCCTTTTATTCAATATTTGAAAGCGAACTTAAGCGATTTAGAAGTTTAAATTATATAAAAATCTATGCAGGAAAATTTTTTGAAATAGTAATCGCTTACAAAATTGACACACCTATAATGATGGAATAATCTGAAAATATAACGTCTGGAGGTGTGAATAAATGAAGTTTTTATCCAACCCTAAGCCTTATAAAGAAATCATTCCGAAAGTGCTGCAAGTGATTTTGAATATTGGTTTAACAGTAATGGCGTTGGCTCTTTGTGTTATGCTTATCATCGAAATGGTTGAGCTTTTAAAGTTCATATTTAACGGGGAAAAGCATGAATACAAATACTTTCTGGCAAAAATTTTAGTATTCTTCCTGTACTTCGAGTTTATCACGATGATTGTGAAGTATTTTAAAGAGGATTATCATTTCCCGCTTCGTTATTTTATGTATATCGGAATAACGGCAATGCTCCGACTCATTATTGTCGAACATGACTCCGCAATAGATACACTCATTTTTGCAGGAGTGATTCTGATCTTGATTATTAGTTACTACATTATCAATATTACACCGAGAGAGAGGCCGAATAGAAAAGCCTAAGCATTAACTTAAAAAAAGGCTAATCAATATGATTAGCCATCTAGCCGATATAATTTAACTCCTGTTAATTAATCTTCTCAACAGCCAATTGCCACTTTCCGTTCGCATCTTTTGAAACAGCCATTTTCACGTTAATATCTTCGAACAAAATATCTCCTTCTTTATAGATCATCGTAGCCATAGTCACAGCATTTAAATATCGTATATCTCTATAGGAGGCTAAATATTTAACAGTTGCATTATTTGTTAGTGTTTTGATTTTTTCCATTGCAATGTCTTTAGAAATACCTAGACGTTCAAAGTCATTGAGCAGGCTGTTTTGGTTAAAGAAATACAGTTCGCCATTTGCAGCTTTCACAAGCATATTTGCAAACTGAGAACGTTTAATCGGTGTACTTGGTTTGAAATTTCCGTCGTCGTAACCACTTAAAATTCCGATTGTTTGAAGTGTTGCGATTTCCTGTCCCCAAGGATACGTAAAGTCATTTCCGTTAAATATATCAGATGGGGAAGCGCCACTGTCTTTGTAATCTTGCAATTTAATTAATGGAATTTCATATGCTTTTATAATGACTCCGGCAAATTGTCCCCGCGTTAAGGGCTGGTTAATACCGAAAGCTCTCGGAGAGGAAGAAGAATTATTCACATAATATCCGCGCATAATCCCGTTCCAGTCCAGCTTATTAATGTAAGGATAAAATTGATCTGTTTTTGGCACATCGATAAAGTTCGCACCACTGTACCATTCCGTATGCTCAATTTCTTTTAAGCGGTCATCCAATACTTTTGCAAGTATACTTGCCACTTGTCCCCGTGTAATATTTTCATATGGTCTAAATTGAGGCAATGTCCGGCTAATTGCTTTATGATTTAACAAATACTGAACAGAGGGATAAAAGTTGTCCGATTCTTTGACGTCTTTGTAATGAACGGTCGTTGCATTGACGTTTATCCCTACCGGAAACATCAAGCCCAGTGCAATACTAATAGAGGCAATCGTTTTTCTCACTTTTCCAACTCCTTTAAATAAAATTATAGTACTTTAACCAAAAGATAACATTATAAGGAAACTATTACAATGAACTATAAAAGTCCGAAATTTAAATAAGCGCATCTATCTTATTTGATAGATACGCTTATTTATATTAAGCCCTAAAATTGTAGTTAAGAAACCCCTTCACTCCATGTAGAATGCATCGAATGATTGGTTCTTTTCTTGTCACGCATTCGTACATACATATTGTTAGATAAAAGCGCAATGATAATCAACACTGTTCCGACAATATCAAACACCGTTACCGCATTCCCTTGAACAATGGAAATGAATAGTGTTGTGACAGGAACGAAATTGATGAACAGTAATGCATTCAAAGGAGACAAGTAGTTGACGCCAATGTTCCAGCCCAATAATGCAATGACACCCGGGAAAATAATCATAAACAGTAAGTGTGGACCTACTGCAACTACATCGTTTACATCTGGCACAGATAAAGTGCCGAACATTGTCGCACCTAAAGTAACGAATAGCGCGGTTACCGTTCCAAGTAAACAGCTCAATGTAGAATAGCGCAAAGCAGACCAATGACTGAACTCATTGGCACCCATTGTATAAATCACCCATCCGACGACAGCGATAAAGATAAAAAGGGAAGGGATAAACTGACCTGTCGTGCCTAAAAATGCCTGAAGATCGCCTTTTGTAATAACTAATACCGCACCGATAAATGATAATAATACACATAGTAATGTAAACAGCGATGGACGGTGTTTAAAAATCATCCATGAGATGACAATCGAAATCATCGGCATCAGTGATTCCATTATAGAGGCTGTCATAACACCGGACTGTCCGAGTAAATCCTCGCCCCAGAAAATAAGCAAATTATAAACAGTAAAGGCCATCGTACCGAAAAACCAAAGCTGCAGGCCTTTTCCTTCCATACGGAAAGCTCTCTTACCTTCTTTCCATAGTAGCAGTGCAATCAAAATGATCGTCACAGCGCCATATCTGAAAATCGTAAAGTAAAAAGGGTCTATATGTTTAAATGCATCATGTGCAACCGGAAACATGGCCCCCCATGATACTGCAGCTATAAAACAAAGAATAGAACCTATTAAAACGCTGTTTTTCAATCTTTATTAACCTCTTTTCACTAAATAGTCACGATTACTATCTTACAATCATACAAACATCTCGTAAAATGAATTAAATTTATTGTTAGTATCATTATTAGAGATACCATAGTAGAGTAATGGTAGTGAAAAGGAGTTTGAAATCATCATGGAATTTAAAGACTTGGAAATTTTTCAACTTGTTGCCGAGAAGGGAACTGTAACAGAAGTAGCGAAAGAGTTAAATTATGTCCAATCGAATATAACATCAAGAATCCAGAAACTTGAATTAGAATTGAACACGCCATTATTCAATCGACATCGACGAGGGATGACTTTGACGCCTGAAGGGAAAAACTTGCTATCTTATAGTAAAAAAATATTGTTATTGACGGAAGAAATGAAAAGAGCCGTCCTTAATAAAAATGAACCAATCGGGAAGCTTGAAATAGGTACGGTCGAAACGGTTTACCATTTACCAAACATATTAACTTCCTATATGAAGAGTTATCAAAATGTCGATTTGTCATTAATAACAGGGGTAACAGAGAAATTGGAGCAAAAAGTACTGGATTATAAATTGGATGGAGCGTTTATAACCGCATCGAATATTCATCCGGATCTTGAATCATATGAAGTATTTGATGAAGAACTTGTATTAATTTCAAACTCACCTTATCTGAAGTTGGGAGAATTAGAAGGCATCCCGTTCCTATGTTTCAGAAAAGGCTGCGGATACCGGGCACGTCTGGAAACATGGTACCAGGATCAAAATATCAGTCCTCAAAAAGTGATGGAGTTTGGTACACTGGAAACGATTATACGCAGTGTTTCAATGGGACTAGGGGTTTCATTTGTCCCAAAGTCAGCTGTTGCACATCTGGAGCAGAGCGGGACTATTTATTGTCACTCATTGCCAAGTGAGTATAGTAAAGTAAAGACGGTCTTTATTAGGAGAGCGGATTCCTATTTGACGGCAACGATTGAAAAGTTTATTGAAACAATTCAACATAATAGACAAATCGTATAAAAGGAACAAAACTTCCCACATTAGGAAAACTAACTTAAAGAAAAATAGTGAGGTGAACAGATGAGTAACCAGCTATCTGAATTTCAAATTTCCTTAAAGGAGATTCATTATTTATCACCAAGAGTAAATCAGGGGCTTGAGTTAATATTTGTTGTTGAAGGGCAGATTACTGTCGAGACAGATAGCCATTTTTATGAATTAAATGAACTTGATTTATTGGTTATTAATCGGAACGAACTCTTTCAGATAAAGGGAAATCCTGATAATTATGTGCTCAGTCTAACAATTTCGGATGCATTTATCGACCGATTTTATACAAATTACCGTGATAATCGCTTTGAATGCTACTCAAAAGAAGTGCATATGGGGCGCGAAAAAATGCTTAATAATCTTCGTAAGTGGCTTATTAAGTTAATTATTTCCTATTACCGTCAAGATGAAAGCCACCAGATTGAGTTTCAAAAATATTAATGTGATATCTTGCTTACGCTCATACGCGGCTTTAAGAAAAAAGGGAGCTCCTCAGAAAAATTGGATACAAATGATCAGCGGCTTACGCAAATTATCGATTACTTGGAAAGAAATTATGATCAGCCGATTACGTTGGAGGAAATGGCCCGAAAATCCTATTTGTCGACAGCTTATTTATCCCGTTATTTTAAACAAAAGATGAATATGGGGTTCAGTCGTTATTTAATGACAATCCGTCTAAAGCATAGTGTAAAAGATTTGCTCTATACGAATGATACGGTATCACAGATCTCGATGAATAATGGATTTCCCAACACGAAATCATTTACGACCCTTTTTAAAGAAAACTATGGGATGACACCGCATGTCTATCGGGAGAAACATCCTGTAGATAAGAAGGATTCATTTAAAGAGTACCCGCTGGAAGATGCGGAACAGCCAGTACATTCACCTGAAATTTTAGGCAAGTTAGGGGTTATTTTAAATACACTTGATCAATCGTATAAAAATACACAATCGAAATTTGAAGAATTGTCATTGGATATAACAGCACCTGGCAATATTCCTATTTCAAGGCCCAAACATATGGTTATTGCGCATGAGCTGAAGGAATTACAAAAGGAAAATATCCGTGCACAAATTTTAATGGCGAAAAGAGAAATCGGGGTAGATTTTGTAGGAATCAGTAATTTACTAAAGGGAGAAGCGATTTCAGCTGAGATTGAAACGGATGAAATCATTCCGACAAGTTCACAATATTTTAAAACCGATATTGCCCTGGAATTTTTAAAGCAGCAAAACTTGGCACTTTTCGTAAGAATTGATTATCAGGAATTATCGATGGATGAAGAAAATTATCTCAGAAAGCTGGAGCATTTTTTGAAGCATTGTCTGCAATTATATGGTGGTTCCTATTTAAGCGCCTGGCATTTTCTCTTTTATGAACCATACAATACTATCGTGGCAGCAGATGAGCTAAAACGGGTTTATTTTAGGTTATACCATTTGATAAAAGGCATTGTACCGGATATTCATGTCGGTATGTTTTTACCTTTTTCCTTTGAAAAGGAGAAGACAAGCGAAGCGCATATATGGCTGTTAAAAGAGGCGAAATTTGTAGATTTTATAGGGTATCATTCGAATCAAAATGATGTTGTAGATTTTAAAGAGTTGAACGATGACCGCTTTTTCCTGACAAAAGATTATTTGAAAGAAAAAACAGAAAAAATAAAAGCGTATTTAAAGAAGAATGGAATTAAAAAGCCGCTTCATGTCATTTCATGGAATACTCTTTCCGGAAATACACGCCTGACAAACGGCCGCTTTTTCCGCGCAGCATTAGTATTGGAAAATATACTGGACATAGCAGATGAGGTGGAATCAGTAGGTTTTTGGATTAATACGGTTGTACATGAAAGTGAGAGTGACGGCCAACGTATCCGGATTGAAGGGCTAGAACTTTTCCATTATTTTGATGGAAAAAGACCGGCATATTTTGCATTAATGTTTGCAAAAAGGCTAAACGGTAAGATTGTTGCCCAAGGACCTGATTACATGATGACAAAAAATGAACGTGGGTATCAGTTAGTGCTCATGAACAGTAAAACCGTGAATCCTTATTATTTAATTGAGGAAACGTTTTTGCAAATGTTCAATAAGGACTTATTTGTGAAAATTAAAGGAATGGAGCCTGGCGAATATCAAGTGCGAAAATACACGTTTGACCGTGAGCATGGCGCACTTTATACAAATTGGATTGATTTGAATAGCCGCTATGGATTGGATATGGAAGTCATTGATTATATTAACAGGTCAAGCTATCCTCAACTTGAAATTTTTGATGAAAAAATTATGAGTGATTGGTCTTTTTATTCATACTTAACGGTGAATGCCATTCATTTTTTTGATATAAGAAAAGCTGTTTTATAAAAAGATTGTTGCGAGCGATACGCAGCAGTCTTTTTTTATTTAAGTAAAAAATTGACGGTATATTTTTGCTGCTCCAATTGTTTCCGTAAAAAATATACAGACTCGTATACATGTTATACGCAAATAATAACTTTTTGACATTTAGGTTTCTGTATAAACTAAAGACATGAAGTATTGATCAGGCTTTAACGGCTAAAGAATATTCTCGAGAAAATAAATCATTATTGTTAATTGTTAAAGCGTTGTTGAAATATTTCTTTTAATAATGAGGAGTATGATTAAAAGAGATTTGAAGACATTATAATAACGCGGGAAATTTTATAGGAGGATTATTATGAACACATACAAAGGTACGAATAAAATGATCATCGGAATTGTGTTTGGTGTTATTACATTCTGGTTATTTGCTCAAGCAATGGTAAACGTTGTACCAGCTGTTCAAGAGGATTTAGGCATTTCGCTTGGTACGATTAATATAGCGATTAGTTTATCGGCATTATTCTCAGGAATGTTTATCGTAGCGGCAGGTGGTCTTGCTGATAAAATAGGTCGTAAAAAAATAGCGGTCATCGGTTATTGGCTAAGTATTCTTGGTTCACTCTGTTTAGTATTGGCGCAAGGTGCTGTTTTATTAATAATCGGCCGAATTATTATCGGTCTATCAGCTGCATTCATTATGCCGTCTACAATTGCTTTAATCAAAGCTTACTTTGAAGGCGCGGACCGTCAAAGAGCATTAAGCTACTGGTCAATTGGTTCATGGGGAGGTTCCGGTGTTGCATCATTTGCAGGTGGTGCCATTGCGACTTCATTAGGATGGAGATGGATTTTCATCTTCTCGATTGTATTCGCTCTAGTTGGTCTGTTTTTATTAAAAGACACACCTGAAAGTAAACAGGAGTCTTCAGGAAAATTCCGTTTTGACTACGTCGGTCTAGGCATTTTTATTGTCACAATGGTTGCATTAAACATTTTAATTACGTATGGTGCAGACTTTGGCTGGACAAGCGGCATTTCCTTGATTTTAATGGCAGTAACAGTAATTGGATTAATTACATTCATTCGAGTAGAGATGAAAAAAGAAGTTGTACTAATCGACTTTGCAGTATTTAAAAACAAAGCCTATACAGGTGCAACGGTATCGAACTTTTTACTTAATGCAATAGCGGGTACATTAGTAGTAGCCAATACGTATGTGCAGGTAGGACGTGGATTTAATGCTTTCCAATCAGGCTTACTTTCCCTTGGCTATTTAGTGACGGTACTGGCAATGATCCGTGTAGGGGAGAAAATACTTCAACGTGTTGGTGCTAAAAAACCGATGATTTGGGGTGGAATAATTACTACGGTCGGTGTTGCATTAATGGGATTAACATTCTTGCCGGATGTAGCGTATACAATCGCGGTATTCGTAGGATTTGCTTTATTCGGTCTTGGCTTAGGTATTTATGCAACACCGTCAACAGATACATCTGTATCCAATGCACCTTCTGACAAAGTTGGGGAAGCGGCAGGTGTATATAAAATGGCAAGTTCTTTAGGTAGTGCGTTCGGTGTAGCCATTTCCATGACAGCATACGGCGCGGCATCTGCAAACGGCAACCTGGAAATGGCCACAACAACAGGGATCATCATTAACGTCATATTCGGTGTCCTTTCCATCTTATCAGTTTTATTCCTAGTTCCGAAAAACGCGGGGAAATCAGTCGATTAATTAGAATGATGTAAACGCCTTGTCAAAGGCGTTTACATTATTTTCTTCAAAATTTAAGTTCAGGAGTGGTAACCATGAAACAAAAACTAATGGAGATGCTGGAACTTCGTAAAGATGAAATGATTCAAATCCGGAGACATTTACACCAGCATCCTGAAATATCGTTTCAAGAAGAAAAAACTGCACAGTACATTCTCGACTTTTATAAAGGAAAAGATGTAGAAATTCATTCAAATGTCGGAAATGGCTACGGAATTATTGTAACGATTAAAGGCGGCAAGCCAGGCAAAAATATCGGGCTTCGCGCAGACTTCGATGCATTGCCGATTACCGAAGAAGCAGATGTTCCATTCAAATCTGTTAATGAAGGAGTAATGCACGCATGCGGCCATGACGGACATACCGCATATTTACTTGTATTGGCGGATTGTTTGATCGAATTGAAAGATGAGATACCAGGGACAATTAAAATTATTCACCAGCATGCAGAAGAAGTTCCGCCAGGCGGAGCGAAAAGTATCGTAGAGTCAGGGCTGCTCGATGATTTAGATAATGTTTTCGGGATTCACTTGCTGCCAATGGGACCTGCAGGATTTGTCGGTTATAATTCAGGTTTTGCC
Source organism: Solibacillus sp. GQ1 (assembly GCF_059758555.1). Taxonomy (NCBI): domain Bacteria; kingdom Bacillati; phylum Bacillota; class Bacilli; order Caryophanales; family Caryophanaceae; genus Solibacillus; species Solibacillus sp. GQ1. Next base: position 30,658 of record NZ_JCAXEX010000006.1, read on the forward strand.
TTCAACGGGCGTGCCTACTTAAAACTGAAAATTCAAGGACGCGGCGGACATGGCTCCTCACCACATTTGGCAAACGATGCGATTGTTGCCGGTGCACACTTTGTCACTGCTGTGCAAACAATTATTAGCCGCCGTTTAAGCCCCTTTGATATCGGTGTTATTACAATTGGTTCCTTCGACGGTAAAGGGACATTTAATGTGATTAAAGATAGTGTAGAACTTGAAGGCGATATTCGCTATATGACGATAGAAACGAAGGAAAAAATTGAAGTGGAAGTAAAAAGATTAGTAAGAGGTTTGGAAGAAGAATTCGGTGTCACTTGTGAGTTGACGTATGAAAACGACTATCCGCCATTATACAATGACCCTGAATTAACAGCGAAAGTAGCAGGATATTTAGTAGGGGCGAATGATCCGATTATTACAGAGGTGAAGGAAGTGCCGCCAATGTCGCCATCTGAAGACTTTGCCTATTATGCAGAGAAGTTCCCGTCTTGCTTCTTCTATATTGGTTGTTCGCCAAAAGGAGTAGAAAAACCTTATTACAATCATCATCCAAAATTCGATATTGACGAAGTTGCGCTTCTGGTCGCGGCTAAAGCGGTCGGACATGTCGTATGCGGCTATTATGAAGAAAATTAATAGTAAAAAGGAGTTTCGGATTCATGCCGAAGCTCTTTTTCTTTGGATAAATCTGTCTTACCGAACATCTCATGTAACAAATGTATATACTAATTTGATGCATAAGAACGAGTGAAAAGGATGTGTTCAAGTGCTTAACGAGTGGCATGCGGAAGTGGAGGAAGTGTACGATCAAATGGTTGCTTGGAGAAGGCATTTGCATGAGAACCCTGAACTGCCATTTCAAGAGGTACAAACGGCCAGAATGGTAGGGGATATTTTAGCAGGTTATGGAATTAAAGTGCAACGGAATATTGGCGGGCATGGCGTTGTCGGAATTTTAAAAGGGGGGAAAACAGGGCCGACGATTGCATTAAGAGCTGACATGGATGCGTTACCCATTCAACAGAAAAATGAAGTGCCCTATAAATCCCAGGTCCCGAATGTTATGCATGCATGCGGTCACGACGCACATACAGCAACATTGCTTGGGGTAGCAAAAATACTAAGTAAATATGAAGACCAACTCCATGGGACGATTAAATTTATTTTTCAACCAGCGGAAGAGCAATTTCCGGGGGGAGCGATTCAAATGTTAAAAGAGGGTGTGCTCGAAGGGGTAGATGCAATCTTTGGAAATCATGTCCTATCTTCCGTCCCATTAGGAAACTTTACGGTACCAAAAGGGAGTGCTACCGCTTCCAGTGACTATGTAAAAATTAGAATAATCGGTAAAGGCGGACATTCTTCCGCTCCTCACACTTCCGTCAATCCAATTGTGATTGGCGCACAAATTATAACTCAAATCCATTTGTTAATGAGTCAAAAACTTGATCCGGTACAACCGGTAGTGGCAGCAATTACTGTGTTCAACTCCGGGGGTACAATAAATGTGATTCCCGAAGAAGCTGCAATTGAGGGGACAGTTCGTACATTTAACCAGGAACAACAGGAAAAAGTCCAAACACTTTTAACACATATTCTTAATAATGTCACAGTAACTTATGGTGCTACTTATGAGCTGGAATATACAAGAGGATATCCGCAATTAGTCAATACCGAGAAAGAAACAAAAGTTGTAAGAGATTTGCTTGATAATATTAACCATTTAAATGTCGTCGAGATGCCCCCCATTATGGCAAGTGAAGATTTTGCGTATTATTTGCAACAAGTTCCCGGAGTATATTTTTATACTGGTTCAGCTACAGATGCCCCCACTACACAATTTCCTCATCACCACCCAAAATTTAATATCGATGAACATGCAATGAAAAACTCGGCGAAAGGATTTTTAAGTATTGTACATTATTACTTAATTCCAGACGATGCCTGACAAAATTCCCATAATATCAATTTATTTTGAAACCATTTCCAAAAGAATGCGGTATATAGGGAAAGGGGGAATAATATGAAATTTTTTCTAATCGGTACAGGGGTGTCTTTAATAGGAATTTTGCTTTGTATTATTATTTGGGATGTTCATATGATTTCCAATATTACGAGCGGGATTGGTTTTGTCTTTCTTATTGTGGCATGCATTTTTTCCGGTGCGTTTGTCAATGGTGACCGGATGCGGGCAAACATGGCAATGGAAACGAAAGAAAGCTGGATTCAAAGAAATAAGATTGCATGGCGTTCCCTGACGATGGCAGTTCCTAACTTTGCTGTCGCATTCTTCTTTTACTACTATTTAGGCTACTAATTTATTTCTCGAATATATTACCAAAATATACTTGTATTCATATAAACTCTGTTTAAGTAATATGTTAAGGTATTATAGAATTTGGAGAAGTGGGGTTAACTAGATTGAAGGTACTTCAATTAGCAATTTTATTAGTTTTTACAGCTTGTTTTATAACTGTAACGCCAGCGTCGGCAGCAGAAAAAACGACCGATCAGTATTACATGGATGATGTAAGTTATGAACATGGTGCATATGAGCAGTTGGAACGTTTCTTATATGCAGATATTATCGACGGATACGAAGAACCGACAGTTTATGAAGAAGATGGTGAAGTATACGAATATACTTCAATACTCTTAAAGCCTGAAAATAGTATTACGCGTGCACAGTTTACGAAGATTTTAGTGAACGCAATGAACTTGACAAACGGCGATATTCAGAAAGAATTCTCTGATGTTAAGACATCTGCATGGTATTATGATTTTGTTCAAATTGCGAGCAGTAAAGGCATTATTACCGGAAAAGAAGATGGTACATTTAAACCGAACGATAAAATTACACGTGCTCAAATGGCAGCGATGGTTTATCGTGCATTTAATGGAACAGTTGATTTTTCAAAAACAGGAAAAATGTTTAACGATGTAAATCCAAATAGCTATTCTTATGAGGCGATTGTGAAAACAGCAGGTGCCGGTATTGTAAATGGCTACGGAGAAACATTTAAACCGAATGATTATGCAAAGCGTTCTCACGCAGTATTGATGATTGACCGTGCGCTGCATTTAGAGAGTGGTGAAGCAGAAGATGAAGCTTCAATCATTGCGACAGTGAATCGCTATATTGATAAAGAATTTGAGTTTTCTTCAGACAAGGAAAACGCAGAAGGTATGGATGCGCTCTATCGTGAAACAACAACAGGCTACTATTTAGCTTATTCACTTGATAGCCAATTGCTATTGGAAGATGCAGATTTTTCAACTGGTTCGAGTTCATCCCAAAAAATCGGCGAGTATTCAAGTAAGTTGATTACACTGAATAAACGTTTTGCCGCAGTAAAAATTGATGATTTAAAAGTTCATATTAAGATGACTGACCCGGAAATCAATTTTAATCTTGAGATGACATTAGATTTATCCGGTACGGCTTACTTAAAGAAAACAGAAGACGGTCTGTGGAAAATCTATAATCTGGTCTATGATGAAGAAGATTATGATAATATGCTGACTGCAGCTGCAGCGATGGAAGAACAATAGTAATTCCCCCTTCTTTTATAGAGAAGGGGATTTTTTTATGAGAACATATAGCAGAGTTTATTCATGAACATTTCGAAAGATTACGATATTAAGGTATTATTATCTATTATATAATACATTCAAAGGGGAGATGGGCATGCATACAAAATTACAAGCAGTGGTAGATACGATGGAGTTATATCAGGCAACTTTTCCGGAAGATGCTTGTATCGTTGTAGCGAATAAAGAAGAGGTTGTCGGATATCAGCCGGGTCAGTTCATTGATCTGAAAATTACTGTAGGGATGAAATTGGAGAATTTCCGAGGTACCGTAACAGAGCGGGCATTGACATCCAAACGTTTTTTAAGAGAAGAGAAGGGTCCCGAAAAATTCGGGTTTGCTTATATTTCAACAGCACAGCCTATTTTTGATGGCGGAGAAATAATTGGGGTCGTGAGTGCCATTATTTCAAATGGAAAAATGGATTCCATGCGCCAATTAGCAACAGAGTTATCGAGTGCGGTAGAAGAAATGACGGCTACGAATGAAGAGTTAACCTCAGCGAGCATGGACGTATCGAGCCGTTTGGACGGGCTTGTCACATCTACAGAAACGATGACCGCAGATATCGGGGAAATCAATCACATGGTCGAGCTTGTAAAAGGAATTGCATCGAAATCACAAATTTTAGGATTAAATGCATCGATTGAAGCTGCACGTTCTGGCGAGCATGGAAGAGGCTTTGCAGTTGTAGCGAAGGAAATTCAAAAAATGGCGCAGAACAGCAAAGAAAGCGCAGAAAAAATTGCTGCGCAGCTTAATAATATTCGCGTTTCCATTGAAGATGTAAGTGGAACAACAAGCCAAATCGCAGCGTTTACAGAACAGTTTGCTACAAGTATGCATGAACTGAATGATGCATATGGAAGTGTGAACGGCACGGCAGAAAAGCTATTGGAAATTAGTGAAATAAAATAATAGAACTCGAACAACCACTCCGAAAGATTATCGGAGTGGTTGTTTTTAATTCACATTCAATCGACTTTTTATAAGTACATATTTTAAAAATGCGGCACCTGTAGCAACAAGAATCGTAATTAAAATGATAACAATACCGATCAACGCCACTAACGGAGGCAGTGCATTTGTATAATCGAGCAGGAAGAAGCCCGAAATATATAAAACAAGAATGATATAGGCGCAATATTTTATATAGTTTAATCCTTGTTCAAGAAGACTGGAAAAAACTGATTCCCGCTCAATAAGTGTAATCATCTTCAATGTTTCATATAGCGCATAGAAAAATGGAATTGCGGTCGCATACATACCTAACAAAATCGGATATTGCAGGTAGGCGACTTCCGGATTTAAATGCGCAGTTTCCTGAGCCACACCCGGTAAAATAAATACACATAATGATAATACAAGTACACCAGTTGAAATAATAAACGTTCTTAAAAAGATTGAATTTAATTTCTGCATATTAATCCCCCTTCCATTCAGATATATGAAAAACAGACGTTAGAAAATTCGGAAAGTTTCCGAGTGCAAATAATGATTTGCTACTCCTATATATTCCATTAATTGTTACAATAAGTAAAAGAGGTGAATGGAATGTTCGGTACGGAGGATTATAAAAAAATAGAAAAGTATAGAAAACATTTCTTAATTTTTAATCTCATGACGATCCTGTTTTTTACGGGAATATCTTTTACTAAGGTTATTCCAAATTTAATGGGGTTTGATTTAGTTTCTACATTTATAGTTTTCCTTATCTATATTGTTGTTGCGAATGTCTTTGTCGGGATTTTTGTTCGCAAAACGCAAATGGTTTTTTTCATTTCGCTACTATTCAGTGCTCTTGGAATGGGCTGGCGTCTATGGCTTGAGTGGGGAGAATTCAGTTTAGTTGAACATACAAATATTGTTGTGATGATAGGTTATCCAAGTATTACAGCACTTATAATTACACTTATTTATGCTGTTTCAGAAAAGTTCAAGACGAAAAAGCTCGTCATTATGGATAGGAAATAAAAGAGCATCAAAAAAATCAGAAAGGTGGATATGAATGGAATACCGATTGGCTACTAAAGATGATATGGAATTATTAATAGATTTACGTAAGCGATTATTAGTGGAGGAAGGGCAAACCGTATCTTCCAATATCGATGAACAATTAAGGAGCTTTTTTGAGAAGCAATTGAACTCTGACCAAATTGTTCAATGGATTATTGAGGAAGAGAAAGGTGCGATTGCTACAGGGGGCATTCAGTTTATTTCCTTTCCCCCTAGTTATTCCAATCCCACAGGCATTCGCGGGTATATTTTGAATATGTATACAACACCGGAAAGCAGAGGTCGGGGGCTTGCGAAACAGTTGGTTGAGCGGTTACTGGCAGAAGCTCAAGAAAGAAATGTACATCACATATTTTTGATTTCTTCACCGATGGGCAAGCCGTTATACAAAAAAATCGGTTTTAAGGAAAATGATATTTACATGGAATATTTCATTAAATAGTTTAGGGGATGAGGAAATGATTTTAGAAACGGAAAGACTTATATTAAGGCCATATGAAGTTGAATTTTCGGATGCTATTTTTGAAGTAGTAAAGCATAGGGAGATTGCGGACACAATGGTCATGATTCCGCATCCTTATCCACGCGAAGTTGTCGGTCAGTGGATTTCCTATTTGCAAAAAAGCTTTGAGCAAGGGACAGCCTATGAGTTTGCTGTGTTTTTAAAAGAAAATGGCCACTATATCGGGAATTGCGGGCTCGTTACGATTTCAAAAAATCACCGTAATGCAGAGGTGGGCTATTTTATTGATGTCTCGGAGTGGGGTAATGGCTATGCAACAGAAGCATGCAAAAAAATAATTGATTACGGATTTCAGGAACATCAATTAAATAGAATTTACAGCCGATGCATGGTTAGAAATATCGCTTCAAGAAAGGTAATGGAGAAGTCCGGTATGGTTTGGGAAGGACGCCACAGACAGGAATTTTTAAAAGATGATATATATGAAGATATGGATTACTTAGCTATTTTAGCGGAAGAATATTTTAAGGAATAACTTAATTACATATCATGCATTGATTGGTATTTATAGTTTGGTTACAGAACGCTTCCACCTGCAGCCGCTTATGTTTGTCTTTATGAGTGCGATGTATGGAATAATAGGATATAGAGAGTACAGACGGACTCAAAATAAACAATCAGGAATTCTCTTTTGGGTTGTGTCAGTAATTTTATTTGGCGTTGCGTTTGTATCGTTGTTTGTTAATTAGGAAATGCAGGATTTAAGAAAGATGCTCTTAATGGCAGGGTTTTAAATTTCCTCTATAGAAACTTTTAAAATAAGCGATATAGATACTTTTAAAAGGACTGATGAGATTGGAACAAATTCAGCAAGTAATAAATACAACCCCTAAACATATTGTGTCTGCAGCTACGATTATACTGAACAGTAAAAATGAGATTCTGCTTATTAAAGGACCTAAACGAGGATGGGAAATGCCGGGCGGTCAAGTGGAAGAAGGCGAATCTTTGACAGCTGCAGCGATTAGGGAAACAAAAGAAGAATCGGGAATAGATGTGGAAATACTCAAATTCTGCGGTATTTTTCAAAATTTAGAGAAATCTATATGCAATACGCTTTTCCTAGCGAAACCAATTGGGGGGACACCGACAACTTCACCGGAAAGTCTGGAAGTCGGGTATTTCCCAATTGAAGAGGCCCTGGAAATGGTGACATTCGGAAACTTTCGACAAAGAATAGAATATTGTTTGGACACAACGAAGCACCCGTTTTTTATTGATTTTTAAATCGGTGAAACGGTATGAATCGCAAAGGACGTGGTAAACGTGAAGATAAGGAGTAATCAGCTGTACAAGCTTGAATTATAGGAGAAGGGAGTGTAAAAGTGAAATAGCTTTTGCACTCCCTTTTTGTCGTTGCCGTTATTCGGTCTGATTAAAAAAGCCGCGACTGTTACTTAAAGCAATCGCGGCATAGCTGTTTTATTTTACTAAACCCAATGAGTCGAGCGGGTAAAAACGGATAGATGTAGAGCCAAGAATATGTTCCTTTGAGACAAGACCGATGCGTGGATCTCGGCTGTCACTACTTTTACGGCGGTTATCACCCATAACAAAATAATAGTCATTCGGAATTTCAGATACCCCAACTAAATCTTCCAGCGTGAAATCAGGAGTCAAGTCACCAGGATCGTTAAGAGCAGATTTATATTCATCCAAATAGGGCTCGTCGACTTCCTGACCATTTATATAAAGTACATCGTCTTTATATTCGATATGATCACCTGGAAGTCCGATAATCCGTTTAATAAAATATTCGCTTTCTAAGCCATCGAATACAATGACATCGAACCGATTGAAATCATGAAGCGATTTCCCGATTTTATTGACGATAATTCGGTCTCCGTCTTCATATGTCGGCATCATGGAAGCACCTTTCACGTCAATCGGAGTGAAAATAAACATACGAATAGCTACAACAAACAAGGCGGTTATGGCAATAACTTTAATCCATTCAAAAAGCTCGTTCTTTTCTTTTTTCATTTTTTATTACCTCCATAGAGAATCTGGCAGTTCAAGTCTAAATTATTTTATAACCCCATGAAGCTTTAATGCCTCCACAAACACATTGGCAATATTCAACATTGACTGTTCATCCACATCGAATCGTGGGTGGTGATGCGGGTAGACTGCATTGATCTCCGGATTGCCGCCGCCTGTGAAGAAAAACGTGCCGGGCTTTTCCTGTAAATAATAGGTGAAATCTTCTGCTCCCATGCGAGGTGGGGCATTCAATACTTGCAAGTCTGGCAAATTTATTGAGACAGCTTCGCGAAGCATAGCTGTTTCAGTCGGGTGATTATATACGGCGTCATAGCCGCGAGTATAGTTAAATTCAAGCGTAGCACCGTACTGAATTTCAATCGCTTTGCATAAGTTGTTTAACTTTTGCTCTACCATATCGCGAATCGCCGGATTGAATGTACGAACAGTCCCTGTTAAATGGGCTTTATCAGGAATGACATTGCCAACTGTGCCACTTTCAATTTTTCCGATTGTAATAACAGCAGATTCAATCGGGTCAGTATTTCTGCTGACGATTGGCTGCACACCAAATACAAACTGTGCTGCTGCAACGATAGGGTCGATTGTTTCGTGAGGAGATGCGCCATGCCCGCCCTTACCTTGAATAGTGAGTTCAAAAAAGTCGGCAGCTGCCATTGCGTAGCCTTCACAAAACAGCACAGTGTCTAATTCGCTCCAGGATGAGACATGAGAACCGTATACATAGTCGACACCATTTAGGCAACCTGCCTCTACCATAGCCTTTGCACCACCTGGTACGACTTCTTCCGCAAATTGATGGATGAATACGACATTGCCATGAAGTGCGTCCCGGTTATCAGCAAGTGACTTTGCCAAACCGAGCAGTGCGGCTGTATGGATATCATGACCACAAGCATGGCTTACTCCATCGACTTTTGATTTGTAAGGTACTTCTTTTTCATCTTGAATCGGGAGTGCGTCAAAATCTGCGCGAAACGCAATTGTCGGTCCATCAAAAGCACCCTCTAAATAGCCTACAACTCCATTACCGCCAACATTTTCTTTCACTTCAATCCCATAAGAACGAAGCTTTTCGGCAACGAGTTTTGGTGTATTAACTTCTTTAAATGAAAGCTCCGGATACATATGCAGATGTCTTCGGATTTCGACCATATCCTCATAGTTTGCTTGCAGTTTCTCTTTTACGCTCATCTTCTCCACCCCTGAAAAATTATTCTTTATTCAATGCTTCCCATTCTTCTCTGAGTAACCCCATGCGAATCGAGTCATAATAGTGCCCTTCGTAATAGCGGACTTTACGGATTCTTGCTTCTAGCTGCATCCCCAGTTTTTCGCCAACACGAATCATGCGTTCATTGCCTGACCATGTCGTTAAACCAACACGCACTAATGGCATTGTATGAAATAAATGCGCAATCCATAATTTTAATGCCCGTGTTCCAATCCCTTTTCCCCACGATTGCCCTTCATGTAGAACTATGCCCATTTCAATCCACTTTGAAGGTTCGTGTTCCCAGTAGTAGGAGATAATTCCTCGAACGACACCGGATACTTCAATAACCCAAAAGCTGTTGTCACCAATCCAATCCTGCCTTGTCTGGATAAATTGTTCATAAGGAATCGCTCTATGCGGATAATACGGCGCATCCCATTTTTTCCATTCGGGCTGCTCATCTTTATAAATTAGTTCCCATAAACGCTCCATATCTTCCTCAATTATTGGTCGGATGATTAGTTCCTGATCTGTATACATCGTTTTCCTCTTTTCAAATAGTTTTATATTATGTTTATATTCGATTGAAAAGAGTAGAAAGATTACTTTTCAATCACTTTCATAAATGTTTTCATTTTTATCAATCCTTTCAATGGAAATTACTATAATCTTATCAGAATATTCCGGTAAAAGGAGGGGGATGTTGAACATTTAATAGAGAACCTTGATAAAAAATTTCTAGTAAAATTCAGATAGAAATTGAAAAACACTTAAAAAAGAGAGAGAAAAAGTAAAAAATTATAAAAAATAGTCGAAATTATCTAAAAGAACTACCAAAATCGTTAATTAAGAACTATAATTATGGATTAAAGAGTTCAAATTTTTAGAAAATACATTAGAAAAGAATCACTAAATAGAAGTTGGTGGATATATGGTGAAAACAGAAGATACAAATGTACTAAGTTCAATGCAACTGACGGTAGAAGAATTACAAAATATTAAAGTTGCATTAGACGAGTCGTCCATTTTGGCTGTTACAGATCAACGAGGCATTATCACGATGGTAAATGACCGATTTTGTAAAATCTCCAAATATGAACGTTGTGAACTCATTGGTAAAGATCACCGACTTTTAAATTCAGGCTATCACCCAAAATCTTTTTTTAAGGAAATGTGGCGTACGATAGGTTCGGGTAAAACGTGGCATGGGGAAGTATGCAACCGCGCAAAGGATGGTTCAACATATTGGGTACAGACGACGATTGTGCCTTTTTTGAACGAAAAAGGAAAACCCTATCAGTATATTTCGATTCGTACAGATATTACCGCACAAAAGAAAATTGGGGAAATGATACATATTGCACACCATGATGACTTGACAGGACTGCCAAATCGCCGGATGTTGCTTAATGATTTAAAAACGTTGATCGAAGTTGAGCAACAGCCATTTTCACTTATGTTATTTGATGTGAACCGATTTAAAAACATTAATGATGGCTTAGGGCATCGAGTTGGAGATCTGTTTTTAGTAGAAATTGCGGAGCGAACAAAAACATTGAATAGCCCGCTTATGACTTTTTATCGATTAAGTGGAGATGAATTTATCTGTATATTAAGAGATGCGACACTACTTGAAAATGCTGCAGAAGATATACAAGCGCTATTTAAACACCAATTCAATTTAAATAACTATGCATTTTATGCATCGATCAGTATCGGAGCTGTAAATTACCCGGAGCATGGTCACTCAGCACAAGACATATTAAAATATGCAGATATTGCGATGTATGAGGCGAAAAAAAGCAATAATAAAGGGTTTGTCATTTATAAAAAACAACAGCGCTTTTCACATAACCAACTACTGACATTGGAAACAAAGTTACATGATGCCATTAAAAATCAGGCATTTGAACTGTATTACCAACCGAAAGTGAATCTACAAACAAATAATATTGAAGGTATGGAAGCACTCATTCGGTGGTTTGACGATGAACTTGGTTTTGTACCACCGGATCAGTTCATCCCATTTGCAGAAGATTTTGGACTGATCAGTGACATTAGTGAGTGGGTTATCGCTAAAGCCGGTCGCCAAGTAACAGAATGGAATAAGCAATATAATTTGAATCTTCGAGTAGCTGTTAATATTTCGCCAAGCCATTTGAAAGCGGATAATTTTATCGAGCGTTTAAATCAAATTTTACAGGAGCATGAGATTTCACCTAGTGCACTGGAAATCGAAATAACAGAAATGAGTTTTTTAGATCAAAATTCAGATTTGCTCAATACAATCAAACATTTAAGTGAAATGGATATTACGTTAGCTATTGATGACTTTGGGACAGGATATTCTTCATTAAGCTATTTGAAGAAATTCCCGGTAGATTTATTGAAAATAGATCGTACGTTCATCCACGAAATGTATAAAAACAACGCAGATATTGCCATGGTTTCAGCGATGATTTCCTTGGCACGTGCACTTAATTTAAAAGTAGTTGCGGAAGGTGTCGAAGAACATGAAGACTTGCACCTTTTACGGGAGTTTGATTGTGAATTTGTACAGGGTTACTATTATAGCCGTCCATTAACGATTGATGATTTTTCGCAACGTTTAAGTGAAAAGGGGATACTCGTGTAAAAAATCCACGCAGATTGATCATTCAATTTGCGTGGATTTTTTTATGATTTGACTGTAATACTTGGATTGATTTCAAGAAGCTTATTTACAAACAGCTCCCTTTCCTTTGGAGATACAAGAATGACTTGAATATGCGGATCAAAGGTTATTTCAATACGGTCGATTGACATAGCCGGAGCTGATAGAGGATTTTTCGATGGACGTAAGCTGCGTATTTGTTGAATAGGAATTCGCTTTTTATAAATACCGGCGTATACGATGAGTTCGTCCTTTTCGATGACGTATTTTGTACCAAAAAACAGTATGCATAATAAGACAATAACGAATGCTGTTACGAGCAGTAAAACAGCACTTGGCTCGGTAATGACCCCGTATATCATTGAGATTGGCACAAGAATAAATATAATAGCCATCCAAATATCCACCTTCGATTTAAAAACCATGAAAAAGCCTCCCTTCTACTTATAGCTTATAACAAAGAGGCAAAATTTAAAAATGCAATTCTAGCAATAGGAGTTTTTGGTTATTTAATTCCATATTTTCTGTCCAATGTCACAAGACGTGCATCGTCATTAGGGCGGTTCATGACTAAATCGGCAATAATTTGAGAGCCAAGCATACTATAAACCGTGCCGTTACCTCCAAATCCGAGCAGGTAATAATGCTTCGGCTGTTCTGGATGCTGTCCGATAAAGGGGAGATGGTCTAATGATTCACCGAAGGAAGCACAGTATTTGTAGGGTGCATGGAAGTTCTCGTCAGGCAATAATTCATGAAGTTTATCAAGCAGCACGTTTGCCATTGCGTCCACTGTTGTTTCATGTTTGGCAGGCTCGGCTCTCTTTTCGTCTAATCCCCCAATTATAATGCGGTGATCCACTGTTTTTCGCATATATAAATACGGGCGAGCAGTTTCCCAAATGAGTGCATTTTCATACCAGCCCTCAAAGCCGGGTTTTTGCTCTGTTACAATCGCATAAGAGCGGTTAATGTCAGCACCCTTCATTTTTCCATAAGGAAGACGATCGTAACCGGTTGTGTATACAATACGGGATGTTTTAAAGATTCCGTTCATTGTATGCAAAATAATCTCATTTCCCTCATCCTCAATAATATTGGCATACGTATTTTCAAATAAATCCAGCCCTTTAGCGATAAGCTGCTCAGTTAATGAAACAACGAATTTATAAGGGTTCATTTCCGCATCATTATGTGTGTACAAAGCTGCAGGTGCTTTAAAGGGCAAGCGCTTTTCTACGACAAGTTCATTCCAAAGTTCAGCAGGGAATCCGTGCTTTACTAATATTTCACATTCCTTTTCAAGCTTTGACACATCTTTTTTTTCACTGGCAAAACAGATACTTGGACGTCGAATGAAATCAGCCTGATCTTTTAAAGGTTGCGCAATTTTTTCGAGCTGGTCAACTGCTTCAAAGCAAAGTTTATAAAAACGTACAGCATCCTCTTCTCCGATTAAATCACTTAGTTCATGTAATTGAATATCATTTGAATATTGGAGTAGTCCTGTATTGGCAGAAGTACTGCCGGAGCCGAGCTTGTTTCGTTCTAAAACGGCTACCGTTAAGCCCTCATCAATTAGTGCTTTCGCCGTTAGTAGTCCACTCATTCCGGCACCTACGATAATTGCATCATAATGAGGTTTAATTGGTGGGTTTGTGTGTGGTTCTTTTAAAAGTGTCGTTGGCCAAAACAATAAACCATTGTGTAATTCCATAAATAGTCCCCCCTTGTATTATGTAAAGAATATTTCCCGCTCGTTTCTGTTTCTAATCTTGAAATTTTTAATAACTTAATTTAGGGGTAAAGGGGAAAGATAGAAACTAAGAGGAGGGATATGATGGATCCTTATATTTTCGGATTTTTCACGATTGCCTATATTGCCATCTTCGTCTGGGGAATGGCAAAACATAAAAAAACTGCATCTGCCATTTTGTTTTTGGTTATTGCTGCCCTGATTTATGATAATGCAATATTAGCGTTAGGCCATCTCATCGGAGAGGGGAGCCTTCTTGAAACCCTGAGCTATGGCCGTTTTTGGCTTCATGCAATATTTACACCAACTTTAATACTTTTTTCATTGTTTGTAATGAAAGAAGCAAACCTTCATTTTGCCTATAAGAAATGGGTTCCTTTTACATTTGGCGTTTTATGGATTGTTGCCATGATTATTGAATATTTTGCGGAACTGAGTGGACTGGAATTAGCTCCGGAGGAATCATTTGGTGTACTTAGCTACAGTACAACAGCAGCAGCATCCGGACCGCCACCAATGATTTTGATTGTCCTTGTCGCCTTATTAATCGCTGCAATCATGCTAGTCCGGAAAAGAAAATGGTGGTGGATGCTTGTCGGTACAATCGTTATGACGATCGGTAGCGCAGTTCCGATTGATATTGGCAGTGACGCGATTACAAATGCCTTCGAGTTAGTATTAATTGCGACGTTAATGTGGACGGCAATCCATTATTCGAACGACAGACCTTATAGAAGGTTTTAACGAACAAAAATTGTGCTGAGGATAAATCTTAAATCTTAGCACAATTATTTTTTGTTCACTACCTTGCAATGGATAGTAGTGTTTGTTACACTATTGTATATTAAATAGTAGTGAGGTGAAATAATGAATCCTCAATTTAAAAAAGGTGTGTTGAATTTATGTGTCCTCGCTTTATTAGAAAAGAAAGATATGTATGGATATGAGCTTGTGCAAGCAATTTCTACACAAATTGAAATATCAGAAGGAGCGGTATACCCGCTGTTACGCAGGTTAACAAAAGACGGTCTTTTTACAACATATTTAATGGAATCAACAGAAGGCCCGCCGCGTAAATATTATCAGATTACCGAACTAGGGATTGAACAACTACAGAGCTTACGTAATGAATGGGAAAGTTTTATTTCGGGTGTAAATACTTTAATTCAAGGGAGCAAATAAAAATGAATGAACAACAGTTTTTAGATTTACTTGATAACCATTTAGTAAAATTACAACAGCAAGAAAGAGATGACATCCGCAGAGACTTTGAAGAATACTTCGAAAATGGCCGTGCAGAAGGAAAAACGACTGAAGAAATTATAAAATCATTCGGCAGTGTTGAAGAACTGTCAGAAGAGCTCCTTGCTTCATATGATGAAGAGGATTTCATGGAAAATGTGGCGGTTGTGAAAAATGATAAACCAATCCCGTATCAAAATGTAGAAATCGAAGCAAACGGTGTAAATGTTGTAATTGTTCCAACTGACGCTAACGAGGCACTTATTGAAACAAAGGATAAGGACCAGTTGACTGAAGCATCTATGCTAATAAAAGATGACACACTTTTCATCTCTATAAAGCGTCAGGAGCAGGTCCGTCGTTTTTGGTTTATTACGATAATAGGGACGATCAATACAATAGATACAGTGGTTTATCTGCCTAAAAAACAGTATGAAAAGCTTGTGATTCATAATGACAATGGACGGATTAAGGTGTCTGAAACTATCGCACAGCAATTTTATCTAAAATCAGATAACGGCCGTATTTTAACAGACCATATTCAAGGGAAAGTTCTTGATGCTCATTCGGCTAACGGGCGAGTGGTGCTCACAGAAACTAACATTGAACATGTTAAAGCAAGTTCCAATAATGGCCGGATTATCGCAGAGGATGTAACGGGTCAAGAGCTTCAGTTTGAGTCAGATAATGGACGTGTCGAAATTAAGAATGTTTTAGGGAAAATCAAAGCACAGTCACGAAATGGCCGGATTGTTGCACAGTTAAAAACTGTCCAATCACCATTAAATTTTGAATCTGATAATGGTCAAATAGTATTGAGTACAGAAGGAAAGCTTCAAAATATTGAAATTGATAGTTGGACTGCTTGGGGATCCGTATCTATTTATAATGAAAAAAAATCGCATTATTCGCACGGTACAAGAGAAAACACCATACAATTAAAAACAAGCAACGGGAAAATAACAGTTGAGGATCTTTTAGCTCAGTAATCTATGTAAAAGTTAGAAACTCATCGGCATAATCCGTATAATAAAACTAATGATAGTTGAAATGGAGTCGTTAACGATGAAAACATATAGCTTTAGATTATTTGGTGGCTACAAGGTGATACTTGATAAAACAGAAATAACAATTGACTATGCTGGTGAAAAGTTTCTATTTATAAATAAATCTAAACCTCGGATGAAAACTATTTCATACGAAGATATATTGAGAGTGGATTATAAAGAAGCCGGTATGACATTCGGTTATGTGCGTCTGATTACAGCGGAAAATGCCCCATATGTAAGCAGTACGTATGTTGCTCAGCATGACGAAAACGCCTGGATGGTTGAAAAAGATGAAATTAGTTTTTTAAATGAAGTATTGGATATCTTGAAAAAACATTGTAAACATATACAGTTTGCTCAATTGAAAGCTTAGAAATAAAATACAGCACGTCAAAAGTAAATTAACTTTTGGCGTGTTTTTCTATAGAGGAAAAAGTGCTGCGAAGTTTCCTTCGAGCACCTTTCATGCTAAATCACTTGCATTTTAGACCATAGCTGCTTGTAGTATGAATGTGAGATAATAAGCTCTCCATGAGTACCTGCACCTGACAGCTGCCCGTCTTCAAATAATAAAATCTGGTCGGCATTTGTAATTGTAGAAAGACGATGTGCGATAATGACAGTCGTTCGGTTTTTCATCAATGCCTGTAAAGCAAGCTGGACTTCACGTTCAGATTCATTGTCCAAATTCGATGTCGCTTCATCAAGCAGTAATATTTGAGGATTGCGTAGAATTGCACGGGCAATCGCAATCCGCTGCTTTTGTCCTCCTGACAGTTTAATGCCGCCTTCACCAACTTCTGTTTCGATTCCTTGTTCAAGTGCAATTACAAAATCGTAGGCATAGGCGGCTCGCAATGCTTCCACTACCTGTTCGTCATTTGCTTCGTTTTGACCATATAAAACATTTTCGCGGATCGATCCATTCATAAGGGGCGCGTCTTGTGTCACATAACCGAACAGTTTCCGCCATTCGTATAAATCATACTTTTCAATATTTGTCTGTCCATATAAAATTTTGCCCTCTGTTACTTCATAAAAGCGCTCAATTAACGAAAACATCGTCGTTTTCCCGCCGCCGCTACTGCTTACAAATGCGGTAGTTTTGCCAGATGGAATCGTAAAGTTCATCCCTTTTAAAATAGGCTGCTCGGCATATTGAAACTTTACATTTTGAAAAATGAT
Source organism: Solibacillus sp. GQ1 (assembly GCF_059758555.1). Taxonomy (NCBI): domain Bacteria; kingdom Bacillati; phylum Bacillota; class Bacilli; order Caryophanales; family Caryophanaceae; genus Solibacillus; species Solibacillus sp. GQ1. Next base: position 47,900 of record NZ_JCAXEX010000006.1, read on the forward strand.
ATCTTGTGCCACCGCAGGAATTGAAAGACCGGATATCTTTTCGGTTGCCTGAGCAATGATTGATTGAATACGTTCTGTTGCACCAAGTGCTTTCTGTAAGGCTGTGAAAAAAGTTGCCATTTGTGTAAATGGAATGATGATTTGCACAAGGTAAATCATAATCGCAACAAGTTCCCCTGAAGAAATTGCTCCTGAAGATACTTGTGTGCCCCCATATCCGAATAAAAGAATCAGCACAATCATCATAATGAGCGTCATAATCGGTGATAAAATAGCGAGGATTTTGGCCTCTTTTAAACCAAAATGGTAAAGCTGTTCAATCCGGTTTTCACCCCGTTCTTTTTCCAATGGTTCGGTTTGAGAAGATTTTACAAGTCGGATATTAGATAATACCCGTCCAAGATGCCCACTGAATAAAGCGAGTTCGTCTTGATTGGCTTTAGCGATTTTATGCATTTTTTGTCCAAGTGGCAATGTAACAAATATCGCAAGCGGTACGGCTATTAGCATAAGAAGCGTCATTCTCCAGTCAATCCAAAGTAAAATTGCAATCGCACCGATTATAGAAAAAATGCCCGATACAAAGCTTACTAGATGATCTGTTACAAGTTCTTTTACGACGCTTGTATCTTGTGTAATACGGCTCATCGTTTCCCCGGATTCGTGGGCATCAAAGTAAGGGGTTTTTAAATGTAAAATATGCTGCCAAAGTGTATTTCGTAAATTCGCGACTATCCGTTCCCCGAGCATACGCATTAGAAAATAAGTCAACCCACTAAGAACCGCCTGTATGACTAAAATTAGAGCAACGGCAGTGACCGCTGTCCAAGCAAAACCTATAGTCGAAAAATCGTTGATCATATTCATCGTAAATAATGGTACAGCAAGTGAAGCGAGTGTTTCGATAATACTTAATATAAAAACAAAGATGACGAGTTTTTTGGGGAATTTGCTTTTTTTAATGAGTTCCCATAATTGCTTTAGCTGAACGTTCATGTAATAACCCCCTCTAGTATTTTCAATCGTGCAGCTTGATCCAAGAGCCAATTTTCTTCCTCACTAGAAAGCGGAATTGTAAATAACCAATTATCAAAATCAATATTTGGATGTTTTTCAAATTCCTGCGCTAAACTTTTCGTCAGTTCTGGCGGAATAATGGAAAATAACTGTTCGATCAGTTGTGTTAGTTCCGTGTCTTCTGGCGGATGCAGGAAAGCCTGTTTAATTTCATAGAGACTTTCAATATAACGTCGATTAATTTCGATAAAATTCATATCTAAAAAACTGTATATCTGTTCAATTAGCGGCTCCGGAATATACTGTCTTAAATAATCCTTCTGGGCATCCTCTGTCAGTAAACTATGAATGATGAGCAGTAATGTAGTGGGGTCGACAGCCGTATTTTCCTGGTGAATGTGAATTGCTGTATCAATTGTTGCAAGCATTTGTTCCAGCTGTTTTTTCTTCTTTATTAACTGCAACTTTTGATGTTCCAAAGATTGAAGCAAAGAATCATCTTTTTTGAGCAGCTCTTTAATTTCCTCTAGAGAATAATCAAGATATTTGAAAGTCACGATCTTTTGGACAGTGATGATATTAGCATCATTATAATAGCGCTGTCCGCCTTCAGAAATACTGGCAGGTATTAATAAACCCTTTTCTCCGTAATAACGCAAAGTACGAATCGTAATGCCGGTCTTTTTAGAAAATTCCCCGATTGAATACATTTCCCTCACTCCTTATATGTAGTATAAAAGCTGACGTAACGTAACATGCAATGAAAAGATTCGAAAAAATTAAAATGATGAATTTGCGATAAAAAATAATGTGCAAATTTATCGAAAGTTGTCACATTATGTTCCACGTGAAAAAAAATTGACTAAATATGAACTAATTAATTTAGAGGGGATAATAAAAATTTGTAAAAATCTAAAAATAGTAGCGAAATAACATAGAAAAAAATTACAATAAATACTATTATTTAGAAAGGAAGGGTAAGGGCGTATAGAGATTGATAGGTAAATTTTTATATTATGGAGGTTAAGGAAAAATGGAGAGTAGGAACATAAAAAGAATGAGGAAAATTTTACTTCAAATTGGGGTGATTTGTTTCCTGTTAGCAGCAGCTACAAATATAGGCTATGCCCAAATGTTTTCGGACGTAAAAGATGACTCTAAATTAAATGAAGAACTTACAGTGTTAAATAATTTAGGTGGAGTGGTACTGTCACCAAACGATAATTTTCGTGCAGATGATCCGATTACACGTTATGAAGTGGCTGAGTTTATCGTACGTACACTGCAAATTGATTTAGAAATGAGTACAATTCCTACATATTTAGACATTCCTGCAGAGGATTCGCGAATGCCTGTCATTGCAGCAATAACTGAGCTTGGCATGATGACAGGGTTTGAAGGTAAATTTAATCCGGATGCAAAATTATCGCGTGCACAGGCGGTAAAGATTTTGGTACCTGCGTTTCAGTTAAGTGGATCGGAGGCAATTCCATATACGGATATTACAAAAAATCATAGTGCTGTACCTGCAATTCAAGCATTAATAGCAAATAAAATTGTATACCCGGCAAAAAATCAAAAATTCAATCCGAGCGAAATGATGACTCGCGGGGATTTTGTTTCTTACCTTGCAAGAATTATTGAGCCATCATTAAGACCTACTGAACCTGAACAGCCTGTGTTCCAAAGCTGTGTAAAAGAAACAGCGAAAAAACGTTATGTAGTTGATGTTGCAGTAACAAATTTATGGAATAAACCTAACCAGGCGCGTGCTGTTGATTATCCTTCGACAAAAAACCCGGTAGAAATGCAAAAATGGATCTCATCATTAAGTTTATCTCAAAAGAAATGGCTTGTTGGACGTACAGATACCCAAGCGTTGTATGGCGATGAAGTATCATTGCTTGAAACAAAAGGGAAATGGCAACGTGTCGCGGCAAAAGATCAATATGTACCATATTTAAAGGCAGGTTATCCTGGATGGGTTCCACAATCTCATGTTGTGGCAACGAACAAAAATTATGATGATTGCGGCATTGCGATTATTACTGCAGATAAAACGAATCTTTTAGAAAAAGATGCGAAAACGAAATTTTTACAAATCAGTTATGCAACAATTTTGCCGGTAATTGATGAGACTTCAAAGTACTATTATGTAGAAACACCGGGTGACGGGGTTAAACTACTAAAGAAAAGTGCGGCAAAATCTTATGCATCCTATAGCGATGTTCCAAAACCGACAGCTAATACAATCATTAACGAAGCGAAGCGTTATTTGGGCTTACCATATCTTTGGGCAGGAACCTCTGCCTGGGGCTATGACTGTTCGGGTATTTTATATGCGGTATTCCGCACACACGGCATCATGATTCCGAGGGATTCATTCTATCAGGCAACAGGTGGTAAAGCTGTTGCGAAGAAAAATTTAAAGCCTGGGGACCTTGTATTCTTTGCGTATAATGGCGGCAAGGGGAAAGTGTACCATGTTGGCCTTTATATCGGTGACGGCAAAATGTTGCATGCACCACACTACGCATCGAAAGTGAAAATCGAATCAATGAACAATGGTGTTTATAAAAAGAACTACTCAGGTGCAAGACGTTATTTATAAAAGGGCATGAATAAAATAAAAATTTTCCGTTTCTTTTTAACTTACATGACAAAATATTTAGTGTATTGTTAGGAGTAAGTTGGGTATATGTAAGGAATAAAGGAATTTTAATAAGGAGGCATATTTTATGAATCCGTGGTTAATAGCAGCCCTCGTTATATTGGGAATTGCTGTAGTTCTGTTAATCGTCTGTATTATTGTTGTAATTGGACCAATAAAAAGAGTTGTTACACTGCTGTTGGCACATGCTGAAGGAATTAAAAAACAGCTGAATCCTATTCAAACCGAAACAACGAAATTAACAACAACAGTCAATCGTATGATGGCAGATATTGAATATAAAAAAGAATCTGTCCAGTCTGTCATTCAATCCGTCAAACATACAGGTGAAGTATTGGACCAAGTGAGCGATGTGTCACACGATGCGACTGTGAAGGCTATGAAGAAAGCAAACAATGATCCGTATCTACAAGCTGAGGTAGAACGTTGGACCAATACCGCAATGGGTATTATTCAGCGAAAAGCATAATAGGAAAAGGGATGTACAAATTTTCTGTACATCCCTTTTTTGTTACATAAAAAAAGAAATAAATATAAACGTAATTTCTTATGTAAGCGTTATTATTCTGTACTAGAACAGAACTTGCTAGCTTATCTTCTATTCTTCTCTTTTTTATTTAAAACATGAATTTCAGGACTTTCACAAAGTGTTCAAAGAAATCAGATAAATTATGAACGTATTGTGAAAATAGGGGTTAGGAGGTTTCTTTTTAATTAAAATAGAGTAAAATAGAAAACAGCAAGTGTGTTATATAACAATCTACAACTGTCACGGGAGAATCGACTATTTATAATACAGTGTTATAAAAAAGGAGAAATGAAACATGTGGGTAGTAACAGTATTTAATGATATAAACGATATTCGTATATTCGAATATACGACGAAAATTGAAGCGACTTCAAAATTAGAAAAATATAAAAACGCAATATTATCATATACAAAATAAAGAATGGAAAGGGAGCGGTAAAATATGTGGGTAGTAACAGTGTTCAATAATCCTAATGACATTCGTATGTTCGAATACACAACTAAAAGCGAGGCTGCCGCATTTTTAGCTAAGTATAAAAATGCTGTCCTATCGTTTACCAACTAGTTAAAGAAAGGTTGATGCAGAAAGTGAAAGCTTTCTGCATCGACTTTTTTTATTTGGAAGGGAATACTGAGAGTAGATTGGTCCGTTTTCTCGTTTATTGTATTAAGGATACGTTAAACGAGAATGGCGACTATTATAAAGAGTGCTTGCTGCAGGTTGTAGCTGGAGAGGATAATATTATAAATTTAATAACTATAATTGAGTGAGGTGAATATACAGAAATAACGCTTTAAAGACATGATTTTGTTTTTAAGTACTATTTTGTTGCGTAGAAATTCCTTTCTTGTTCTTATGTGACGTGAATTTGTGATTTATATAGAAGAATTCACGGAATTTAAGTTGTAGAAGGTTGACGAAATATAACTAATATAAGATAATTTTAGATGGTAATAATAATTATTTTATAATAATTATTTCATTGATATTTATATAGGAGGAATTTTAAAATGGCATTAATCGGTAAAGAAATCGCACCATTCGCTGCGAAAGCATTCCAAAAAGGTGAATTCATCGACGTAACTTCAGAAAACTTCAAAGGACAATGGTCAGTAGTATGCTTCTACCCAGCAGACTTCACATTCGTTTGCCCAACTGAGTTAGAAGACTTACAAAACGAATATGCTACTTTAAAATCTTTAGGCGTAGAAGTTTACTCAGTATCTACGGATACACACTTCACACATAAAGCATGGCATGATACTTCTGAAGCAATCGGTAAAATTGAGTACATCATGATTGGTGACCCATCTCATACAATTTCTAAGGCGTTTGACGTGTTAAACGAAGAAGATGGTTTAGCAGAGCGCGGTACATTCATCATCGATCCAGATGGTGTTGTACAAGCATTAGAAATTAATGCTGGCGGTATCGGCCGTGACGCTTCAATTTTAGTAAACAAAATTAAAGCAGCTCAATATGTACGTAACAATCCAGGTGAAGTTTGCCCAGCTAAATGGGAAGAAGGCGGCGAAACGTTAACGCCAAGCTTAGATCTAGTAGGTAAAATCTAATCTGAGTAGTAAATAACAAACAAGTAAGCGACAAAAACAACCGTTATGGCTTGGTTTTGTCGCTCTGTTTTTAACTGGAGAAAGAAAGGTAAGCTCTCTATCTTTAAAATTAATTGGAAAGAGGTGAGAGGCTTGCTGTATTTGAGAGAGAATAATCCACTTATTTTTCGGGAGGGAACAATAAGTGGTATTCATACAGCAGCTTGTGCAGTGTTAGATAATCAGATTAAAGCGCAATTAAAGCAGTATTTATCAATGCTGGAAGGTGATTTACTAATTAAAGTGAGTGTTAGTGATGACAAAACATCGCAAGAAATGCTCAATTTAGTTGAAGAGTTGGAAAAGATGTCTCCTCGTATTACGGTGCAACATGCATTATTAGAACGTACACCAAGTTTCAGTATCAATAAAATAGACGAAAGTGAATCTGGTATTACTTTTGCTGGATTACCACTTGGTCATGAATTTACATCATTAGTTTTAGCACTATTACAAGTTTCAGGCCGTGCACCAAAAATCGATGCAGCTGTTGTAAAACGCATTCAGGCGATAAAGCATCCATTGAAATTTGAAACGTACGTGAGTTTAACTTGTCATAACTGTCCGGATGTTGTGCAGGCACTAAACATTATGGCAGTGTTAAATCCGAACATCTCGAACACAATGATTGAAGGTGGAGCATTCCAGACTGAAATTAAAGATCGAGACATTATGGCGGTGCCTACTGTATATTTAAACGGCGAAAACTTCGGCGGCGGTCGTATGGAGTTGGAAGATATTTTAACGAAGTTGGGTGAAGTATCGGACGGCTCAGAATTTGCAGATAAAGAAGCTTTTGATGTATTAGTAGTGGGTGGCGGTCCTGCAGGTTCTGCGGCTGCTATTTATTCAGCACGTAAAGGAATTCGTACAGGTATCGTAGCAGAACGCTTCGGTGGTCAGGTTAACGATACGTTATCAATTGAAAATATTATTGGGACAAAGGCTACAGAAGGCCCTGCATTTGTTTCGAGCTTGGAAGCACATGTATTGGACTATGACATCGATGTGATGAAATCACAACGTGCAGCAAAAATCGAGAAAAAAGATCTAATTGAAGTGACGTTAGAAAATGGAGCGGTATTAAAAGGGAAAACAGTTATCCTTTCTACAGGGGCTCGTTATCGTCAACTTGAGGTGCCTGGTGAGGAAGAATTTAAAAATAAAGGCGTTGCGTATTGCCCTCATTGTGATGGTCCGATTTTCAAAGGGAAAGATGTTGCGGTAATCGGTGGCGGTAACTCAGGTGTAGAAGCGGCAATCGACTTAGCGGGTATTGTAAATCATGTTACGTTACTACAACGTAACAGTGAGTTGAAGGCGGATAAAGTGCTTCAAGAACGCGTTCGCAGTCTAAAAAACGTTACAGTTATTACAAATGCTTCAACTACTGAAATTACAGGAACTGATAAAGTAAATGGTTTAACGTATAAAGACGTTGTTACAGGTGAAGAAAAGCATATCGAATTACAAGGTGTATTCGTTCAAATTGGTTTATTGCCAAATACAGAGTTCCTTGAAGGCGCAGTAGAGATGAATGCGCATGGTGAAATTATTATTGATAAGCACGGTGCAACTAATGTTCCGGGGATCTTTGCTGCAGGCGATTGCACAGATACGGTTTACAAGCAAATTGTTATTTCAATGGGCTCTGGGGCAACAGCTGCTTTAGGGGCATTTGACTATATGATCCGTAATGTTGATTCACGTGAATTTGTAGAAGCATAATATAAAATCCGTTGTACGTAAAATCGTGCAACGGATTTTTTTTTAAGGGTAGAATAATGGTGATTAGATAAGAATTTAACTGAAACAGGAGTTGATGTGAATGGTGGAAAGGGAACGGACATTGCGTATTTGTCCAATGGGTCACCGGTATTATAAAAGTACAGATTGTGGAACTTGCCCTAAATGTGAGCAGGCGAATAAACCATCAGAAGGATTCTTATCTCGTTTATCCTCACCTGCGCGTAATGCATTAATAAACGCAGGCATTACAGAGTTGGAGCACCTTGCTGAATATACGGAAAAAGAAATTTTACAATTACATGGGATTGGACCTTCTTCCTTGCCTACATTAAAACATGCGATGGCCGAGAAAAACGTAAATTTTAAAAGTTAAAAAAGGGTTTTGCTTAAAACTAAAAGTGTAATCATCTCTATTTTCGGGTAATAGATAAGAGACTATTCGAAAAGGAGGCTTTTATAAATGAAAGACGATAAAATAAAGCATAAAAAGCTCGACAATCCGGATTTATTGAATACCGAAAAGGAAAGCATTTTCGATATAGATGAGGAAATGAAATTTGTGGATCCAATTCCGATGGAAGAATTGAATGACCAAGTAAAAGATGAGAAATATCGTGCGAACACGAAGACTACTTCCGGTAGTGAGCGTAAAAACCAGCCGGACGAAACGAAAGACGCATAAATTTTAAATAATAGTAATTACAAAAGGATTGACCATTTTGCAAATTAGGCAAAGTGGTCAATTTTTCTTTTCGGAAAAGTGAGCAAAAAGCTCGCTGTAAACAGAAATACAGCGAGCTTGGTATGGAACATTGCTAAAGGTTGGCGGGAGGAAGGATATCATCAATTGTTCTTGCCAATTTTAATGCTTTTAACTGGAATTGTTCATAAAAAAGTTCTGTTCCTGCGCCACCGATATAAAAAGAAATATGCTCGTGAACTTGTGCCAATTTTTCAAGTGTATGAATGGACTGGGCAAATTCATTGTAAGCAATCTCGGTAGATCCTGTCAGCAGTACAATGGCAGGCTTCTTTAATGCGATAGCGGATTGAATTGCTGTTGGAGCCGGTGAAGGGCCGAGCATTAGTGTGCGGTAACCCCGCAACATACATTGGATAAGCAGAATTTGCATTGGAATTTCATGTCTCTCTCCAGGTAGACAGCTCCCTAATGCTAGTGGCGCATCGTCCGGAACATAAAAATGTCGACGAAGGTGGCTTAAAAAGTCACGTACTGTTTGACTGCTTATTGCTTCTTGGTATTCACCCCATGCTTTTTCGCACCAAAGCTGTCCAACTTCATGAAGGAAGGGAACGACAATGTCCCGTATCAGCTTCTCTACACCGAATTTATGGTGAGCCTGTTCGAGCAAATGCAGAATTTCATGCTCGTTTGCTTCGGTGCCGGCTTGAATTAGTGCCTTGTGGAAAAACGATACAGGATCAGCTTCTGGTACATCCTTATTTTTGATATAGTGATCTACCGCTTGTTTAATCGTCATACCGCTATTTATATATTGTTTCAGCTGCATTAACGTTTGAACTTCATCTTCCGTATATACGCGGTATCCATTGTCTAATCTATCAGGTTGAATGATTTGATAACGATCTTCCCATTTTCGGATCAGTTGTTTAGAAAGATTCGTTAAGTTGGATACTTGTTGTATCGAGTAAGTTTTTTTAGTCATATTTTACCACCTCCTAAAAGGAATCCTTGTTAAACTCTATTCAACCGAAAAAGAAAGTACTTGTCAAATGTTTTTCGTGTGTTGTACAATGTTTGTATAATATGGAGTAAGGGGTATTATTAAAAAGCATAATTACTTTGTAATATTTGGAAGAGGAAAATAAGAGGAGGTTATGTGATGTCTAAACATCCATTGGAAAAATGGGGAAGTGTAATGGGGGGTAAGAAAACACGTTGGATCGTTTTGGCTTTATGGATTATGTTTGCTGTTTTATTTGCACTTATCTTCCCGCAAATTAATAGTGTTGAAAACTTTGTGGGCGATGAAATCCCTGATACTTATACATCAATTCAAGCGGGAAAAATTATGGAGGAAGAGTTTTCTTCTGATAGTGGGATTCCGCTATTAATTACTTGGTATAACGAATCAGGTCTTACAGAAGAAGATTTGACAAATATTAAAGGGTTATACAAACAACTGGCAGATGAACCGTTAGATGGGCAGGAAACAATCCCGCCATTCCATGATCTTCCCGTTCAAGCATTGATGGGGTCACTTTCTGAGAACGGTGCAGCACTTGTCACACCTGTTTTCTTCTCAACAGAAAAAAATTCAGATGTTCTAAAAGAAAATTTAGCGATTATTAAAGAACGTACAGAAAAACAATTTGGCGAAAATCCATATGATACTAATTTAGATGATGAAGGGCTTCATGCTCGATTCTCCGGACCCGTTGGTATCTCGATTGATGCGACAGATCTTTTCAAAGCAGCTGATGTACAACTAATGGTTGCCACTGTAATTATCATTTTAGTCATCTTATTAGTCATTTACCGTTCACCAATTTTAGCGATTATCCCGTTAATTGTTGTAGGGGTAGCGTATTTAGTTGTAAGTCCATTATTGGGCGTGATGGCTGAAAACGGATGGATCGCTAAAGATGCACAAGCGGTAGCGATTATGATTGTATTATTGTTTGGTGCAGGTACGGACTATTGTTTATTCTTAATTACACGTTACCGAGATATACTGCTGACTGAAGATAATAAATTTACAGCATTGGCATCGGCTGTTCGTGAATCAACAGGCGCAATTGTAATGAGTGGCTTAACAGTAGTAATCGGTTTAGCGACATTGGCATTGGCGGATTACGGCGCATTCCAGCGTTTTGCTGTTCCGTTCAGCTTTGGTGTATTAATTACAGGTTTTGCAGTAGTAACATTACTTCCGGCTGTTCTTGGTATTTTAGGACGCGCAGCGTTTTGGCCGTTTGTTCCTCGTACAGAGGAAGCTGAAAAAGCAAATGCTGAAAAGAAAAACAAACCATATAAACAACGTAAACCTAATCACCGTTATATGCGCGCGGTCGGTGAATTTGTTACTTCGAAACCATGGCTTGTCATAATTGTTGCAGGAGCAATTTTAATTGGTTTAGCATTCACTTCCACAAATATTAAATACAATTACGATTTAATTTCCTCATTCCCTGAAGATATGCCTTCGCGTGAAGGATTTAAAATCATTGAAGAAAACTTTACACCAGGTGAATTGGCACCGGTTCAGTTGTTAGTAGACAGTGAAGATACTGATCTGGATATTACAGAACAACTGTTAAGACTCCCGTATGTCGGTGTCGTAAAAGAAATGCGTACAGGTGAAACAAATAACAACATCCAACTTTATGAAATTGATTTGGATAAAAATCCATACTCGAATGAAGCGATGAACGATGTTGAACAAATGAAGGACGATGTTAAAGGAATTCTTGCGGATAACAATCTGGAAGACGGCCAATTCTGGATCGGGGGCGAAACGAGCTCTCAACTAGATACAAAAGTCGTTCAGTCGGGCGATGAAAATATTATTCAACCTGTCATGATTATTATTATTTTCATCGTATTATTAGCATACTTACGTGCTTTAATCACATCGATTCAATTAATGGTAACGGTAGTAATATCTTTCTTCTCTGCTTTAGGTGCAGGTTGGTTGATTATCCATTACGGTTTAGGACATGAAGCGATGGCTAGTGCGATTCCACTGTACAGTTTTGTATTTATTATCGCATTAGGTAACGACTATAATATTTTCATGATTTCTGATATATGGAAAAACCGTAAGCGTGGTATTGCGCATAAGCAGGCCATTTCAAATGGTATTGCTTCAACAGGTGCGGTTATTACATCTGCTGGACTCATTTTAGCAGGTACATTCCTTGTATTAGCGACATTACCAATCCAGCTATTAGTACAATTCGGTATCGTAACAGCGGTAGGGGTACTGCTTGATACATTTGTCGTACGTCCATTACTCGTACCGGCTCTAATTACGGTGTTTGGTAAATGGTCATACTGGCCGAACAAAAAGCTTAAAGAATAGCAAAAAGCGTATAGCTCCTTGATGAAAGGGGCTATACGCTTCTTTTTTTAAGAAGTTAATGAACCGGATTGCAGGCGATACATGAGTTCATACTTGCCGCCAAGTGCAACAAGTTCATCATGGCTGCCTTGTTCAACAATTTCACCACGATCCAATACTAAAATTTTATCTGCATTTTTAATAGTGGAAAGTCGGTGGGCAATAATAAACGTTGTACGACCTTTTTTCAGTACATCCATTGCATGTTGGATAATTTCCTCTGTTTCCGAGTCAATATTTGATGTCGCCTCATCCAAAATAAGGATAGCCGGATCAAATGCAAGCGCACGCGCAAACGAAATTAACTGGCGCTGACCGGATGAAAGGGTACTTCCTTTTTCGATTACAGGCTCATCAATTCCTTTTTCGAATTTTGATAAAACACGTTCACCTCCGACTGCTTCAAGCGCTTTTTCAACGGTTTCTCTTGAAATTCGCTTATCATTGAGGCTAACATTCGAAGCAATCGTTCCAGTGAACAAATACGGATCCTGCAATACGATTCCCATATGCTCACGAATCGCTTGGCGCGGAAGCTTCGTAATATCTTTCCCGTCAATGATAATACGGCCTTTTTGCGGATCATAGAAGCGGAATAGTAAATTCATAATCGAACTTTTCCCCGATCCTGTATGGCCGACAAGTGCAATTGTTTCGCCTTCTTTTGCTTCAAAGTGAATATTTTTCAATACATATTCATCATTTTTATAGGCGAATGATACATGATCGAACACAACATTCCCTTTATAACGTTCAATTCGTTCTGTACTTACAGATTCCCCTTGCTGATCGAGCAGTTCAAATACACGTGACCCTGCTACAAGAGATCGTTCAAGCTGGGAGAACTGGTTGACTAAGTTCGTAATCGGATTGAACAGGCGCGTAATATAATCAACAAACGCATATAGCGTACCGGCTGTTACAGCTTCAGGTAATGTCATGGATTGGGTGCCGAAGTAATAAACGAAAACGGCAAACATTCCAAGACGTAAAATATTGACAAGGTTATGTGATGTCGCGGAGTCCAGCAATAAAAGCTTACGATTGTATTTGTAATGTTCATCATTCATCTCGTCGAATTCCTGCTTCATCTGTTCTTCACGACGGAATGCCTGAATAATCGTCATCCCATTAATTGATTCATTGATCATTGCATTAATATCCGCAATTTTTGTTCGAATAATATGGTTGTACTGTGAAGCGAATTTTCGATATAAAATCATCCAAATATAAACAATCGGAATGAGTAATAGAGCGAAAAGTGCCATTTTCCAATTTAAAATAAATAAAGCTATATATACCCCTGCAATGGTAATAAAGCTGTTCGCAAATTGCGAAAGTACAGTTACATACAGATTGCGTATTGCCTCTGTATCATTTGTGACACGGGCAACGACTTTACCGGCCGGCAAGTTATCGAAGTATTCAATTGGCAGCTTTTGAATATGTCCGAATACATCTTTTCGTAACTGCTGAATAACAAAGTTTGCACCGCGTTGTAAAAAGATGAACATTAAATAACGGAACACAGCAGTCAGCACAGATAACAAGAAGAAGATCGACAGCAGTATTGCGATTGGTTCAACTTGCAGATTCCCTGGTTCCATGTAATGGTCGATAATATATTTTGCGATGAACGGTCCTGCAATATCAGTTGCGACCGCAATTGTTAATAAAGCTAACCCGATTAAAATCGGTTTTTTAAATTTTAAAGCATACAGGTACAGTCGTTTAGATGTACTCATTGCTCCACCTCCTCAAGCTGCTGGCGGTCAAATTGCTCTTTGTACCAACCACCTAAGCGTAGGAGCTCTTCATGTGTACCTCGTTCAACGATATAACCATCATCCAGCACGATTATTTCATCCGCGTGCTGAATACCTGACAGGCGGTGAGTTGAAATAATCGTCGTTTTTCCAGCGCGCTCTGTTTGTATATTTTCAATAATTTTTGATTCTGTTTTCGCATCGACAGCAGATAAAGAATCGTCCAAAATTAAAATTTCCGGATCTTTAATCAATGCACGTGCAATTGATACACGTTGTTTTTGGCCACCTGATAAAGATACGCCTTTTTCACCGACAAGTGTTTCAATGCCAAGCGGTAAATTTGATAAATCCTTTTCAAAGTCTGCCAGTCGAATGGCTTCTTCGATTTCACCGTTCGTAGCATTTTCTTTTCCGAATAAAATGTTTTCACGAATTGTACGGGAAAATAGTACATGGTCCTGTGGCACATAGCCGATCCAGTCCAATATTTGTTCTTTTGTCATTTGTGCCAAGTCCGTATCATTAATGGCAATTTGCCCATTGCCTAACGGATATTCTCGCAACAGCTGACGAATAAATGTTGTCTTACCTGCACCTGTTTTCCCGACAATACCAAGAGTTTGCCCTTTTTTCAGGTTCAGTGAAATTTGCTGCAAGTTTTTCACCTGAGATAGAGGGTACTGGAATGTAAACTCAGAAAACCCGATAGAATTCGGTACATGATGCGTCATTGGTGAAGGAGGATTTTGTACATCCGCTTCATATTCCAATGTATCCTGTACACGGTCTAGCGAAGCACTTCCTTGCTGCATGACGTTAATAAGCTCGCCAATTGCAAACATTGGCCAAATTGCCAACCCTAAATATACGTTAAATGAAACGAGCTGGCCGACCGTTAGTTCAGAATTTGAAACAAGAACAGCACCGTAACCTAATGCGATGACATAACAAATACCAGTTCCAATTTTCGTAATTGGCATAAAGAGTCCGTTAATATAAGCGACGCGCATGTTTTTAGCAAAAATGTTCTCGCTCATTTCCGAGAAGCGTTCTTCATCCTTCTTTTCTTGAACATATGCGCGGATTACACGAGTTCCCGCAACAGATTCCAGAACATTGTCATTCATCTCACCGAATGCATCCTGTGCTGTCATATAGCGTTCATGAACAATTTTCCCTAAATATTGAATGATTATAGCCATGATTGGAATTGGGAGCATCGCAAAAAATGTCAGCTTCCAAGAGATGAAAAAGCCCATTGCTAAAATAATCAGCGCCATATAAACCGTCGAATCAATGAGGGTCATAATACCGAAGCCGGCAGTTAATGTAACTGCATTTAAATCGTTTGTAGCTTTGGCCATTAAGTCACCAGTACGGTTTTTTTCATAAAACGTCGGGGTCATCTTTAAAAATTGATGCATCAGTTTTTTTCGCAAAATACGGTCAAGCGTAATGGAACCTCCAAATAACTGATATTGCCATATGAAGTTTAAAGCATAGCTCACGATGGCAGCGCCAATAACGAAGCCTACATACTTCATCAGCTGCATCTGATCCATATCTCCATTTGTCATGTCATCAATGGCTTCCCCTAAAATCCATGGAGGCAAAACTTCGATAAAGCTCGCCAGCATAAGGAGTACAATCGCAATTGTATACTGCTTACGATACATTTTTAAAAACCATTTTAATTTCACAAATACATTAAACATTACATATACCCTCTTTCTTCAATGTTGATTGTGTTGCTACCCGTCATCATATCGATCCATTTTTAATAGTTTTCGTTGCAAAAAGATAGTCATATAAGGCCCTCCTAAAATTTTGTTACACTAAAATGCACGATACATTTCTTAAGGCGTATTTAAACGTCGGCACAATGTAAACAAAAAAGACACCTATTCCGATTTTTCGAAAAGGTGTCAAAACGAAAAAGGGCACAGGGGAATCCACACCTGTGCCTTTTATTTACATGTACGTGCAAAATTAAAACAAAAGTTCAGGTTAGGGCAATATGAAATTGTCGCTGTTGAAATGTGTACATTCACAATTGATGTGTTCATATCCCTTAACTCCTTTCCTCGTTTTAATTTATTTAGTGTTCCTTAATATTAGTGGAGGCAATTATTGTTGTCAATATTTTTTGAAAACATTTTATTTTCAGTGTTGTAATTTATTGGTTTTCTTATAATTTAATAGGCCTAGTCATTTTTCGGTATAAAAGGTCCGCGGAAAAAAGCCGCCGGAAGTTTGAAAATTGTTTGTTTATTCTGTATCTTGAAAGTAATACATCAAAAGGAGTGAGGCAACGATGAAGAAATTGTTACTAGTCATGCTATTTACGCTTGTGCTCGCAGCATGCGGGACAAAAGAGACGAGTGATGATGTAAATAATGTCCCGGGAAATAATTCAGATAATGTGACACAGGGTAGCTCTGAAGTGAAAGAGGAAAAGATTACATTATATAAATCAGATGAAAATGCTGAAAATACCGTTCCATTTGATGAAAATTATGATAGCGGTGAAGAAGAACTAGTACCGTTTATTTACTCAAAAGTAAATGAACATGATGTAGAGCTGCTGGATTATACGATGGAAAACGAAGATAAAAGCTTATTGCTTAATTTAGGTGATGATATTTATACAATTCAAGGGTCTGCAGGTGCCAATATGTTTGTTGAAACGTTAGCGCGTTCTTATTTTGAGAACTTACCTGAATTGCAGGATATAACGTTTCTTTATAAAGGATCGGATGAACCAGTGCTAGATCATATGAATATAGGACTACCATATAAACGACAAGATTTTGATATGTAGACGGGGGATAGCTGAAGATGAAGCAACTATGGACTAATGGCACGATATATACGATGGAACAAGAAGGTGCGACCGTGCAGGCAGTGCTTGTACATGATGGTAAAATCGTGGAGACAGGGGCTTTCGACGATTTACTAGTAGATGCAGATGAAGTTATCGACTTGCAGGGCGCAGTTATGTACCCTGGCTTTGTAGATAGTCATCTCCATATGATTGGACACGGTGAAAAGTTGATGCGTCTTGATTTGACAGTAGCAACAAGTGGGGTAGAGCTTGTACAGCTGGTTAAAAATGCGGCAGACCAACTTCAGGATGGGCAGTGGCTCATTGGGGAGGGTTGGAATGAAAATCAATTTACAGATGGCCGTATTCCAACAAAAGAAGAATTAGATGCTGTCACGAATACCCCTTTGTTCCTTAACCGTGTGTGTCACCATGTTGCTTTAGTTAATTCATCTGCACTCCATTTGGCGGGGGTTACAATAAATACTGAAGATCCAGCAGGCGGAAAGATTGGTCGTCATGAAAACGGTGAGCTAAACGGATTGTTGTACGAACAGGCAACGAATCTAGTATCTTCACTATTAAAACAAGAGGGGGAAAGCTATATTGAAAGCTTGGCGCAGTCCTTGCAGCTGGCTATTGAACATATGCAATCCTATGGTTTAACTGGCGGACATACTGAAGAAATGAGTTATTATGGTCATTATATGAATCCATTAACTGCCTATCATCGCGTTGTTGGTGAACGGAAGCATTTCCGCGTCAATTTATTACGTCATCATGCAGTATTTGAGGAAATGATCAAGAATAATGCGCAATTTAATGAGCCATATATCGAACAAGGTGCGATGAAAATTTTCGCAGATGGGTCATTAGGCGGATCTACTGCAGCACTATTGGCTCCCTATGCAAATGATGAACATAATAAAGGGATGCTCATTCATACGGATGCTCAAATGGAAGCACTCATTCAGTTAGCGCGAAAATATAATGAAGCGGTAGCCATTCATATAATCGGTGATGGTGCAATGGAACAGGTGCTTCAGTATCTAGAAAAATATCCTGTAGCTGACGGGAAGCGTGATCGCCTGATCCATTGCTGCGTCGTATCAGAAGAACAGCTTTCCCGAATGAAGAAGCTGCAGGTTATATTGGATTTGCAGCCGGCCTTTGTTACATCAGACTATCCATGGGTAACGGAGAAGCTTGGTGAAAACCGTGCCGGTCATCATTATGCTTGGAAAACGTTTATAGATGAGGGATTCATATGTGCGGCAGGTACCGATGCGCCGATTGAAGCGATGAGTCCATTTGAAACAATCTATGCGGCAGTCGAGCGAAAGAAGCCAAAAGATACACATGAAGGTTATAACCGTGAGCAAAAGGTTTCCCGTTATGAGGCAGTGAAAATGTACACGGTTGGAAGTGCCGAGGCAATTTGTAAAGAAGACGAACGTGGCTATATCCGAAAAGGATATGATGCGGATTTTACAATACTCGATACGGATTTAATGAACTGTAGCGCTGAAGAAATTCTACAGGCGAATGCATTATTGACCGTTGTTGATGGAACAATTGTATATAAAAATGAATAGTAGAGTGAAAGAACCGCATACTTTTATGTGGTTCTTTTATCATTAAAATAATTGTAAAGAATGGTGGGAGTTGTGATGGAGCTAATCCAAAATATATTACCTCCGATTGTGGATGGAAAAACAAAAGTGCTTATTCTTGGCTCAATGCCAGGAAAGCAGTCACTGGAAAAACAGCAATACTACGGCAACCGACGGAATCATTTTTGGCCGATTATAGGAAAGCTTCTAGCAACCGATATTCCGGAAGACTATAACGAAAGAATTGCACTTCTTCGTAAACATCGTATAGGGCTATGGGATTCAATTGAAAGCTGTGAACGCGAAGGCAGCCTTGATGCAACAATAAAAAATGAGGTACCGAATAACTTTTCAGAGCTTTTTAAAAAATACCCGCAAATACAGCTTGTCCTATTTAATGGCGGGAAAAGCTTCGATGTTTTTAAAAGACATATAGGTCTCGAAGTATTGGACGGTCGAGCGTACAAAAAGATGCCATCAACAAGTCCGATTCCAGGGAAGAATATTAAAACCTTTGATGAAAAAGTAGAAATATGGAGCATCGTGCTAGATTTTTTATCGTAATCAAAATTCTTAACGGTTGATTGATAGCGCAATGCCATCTTATTCGGTATGATAAAAACAAATCGTAGTAAAGGGGAATTATTTATGTATCGTGTAGCTGAAGATTTTGTAAAAGATTGGGCGATTTCATCAAAGGGTGCATTGAAAGTAATGCAAGCTATTCCGGATGACAAAATGCATATTGCCATCGTAGATGAGCACAATTCATTAGGATGGTTATCATGGCATTTAGTGAGTGTAGCAGGCGCATTCGGCCATTTTGCGGGATTGCAAATTCCGGGCCCAGGTCCTGATATGCCACAGCCAGAAACAATGGCTGGAATTATAGAGAAGTATGAAATGGTGCGCGAAGCGTATAAAAAAGAAGCGGCAGCATTAACAGAGGAACAGCTTTTAGAAGAAGTACCTGCTTTTGGAGGAATGATGAAGCGCGGAGAATTACTCAGCAAAGTAATCTCACACCAAACACATCATATTGGCCAAATGACAGTATTACTTCGCCAAGCAGGCTTAGCAGTGCCTCCAGTAATGGGACCTACAAAAGAAATGCAATAAGAACTCAGCCCCGAATATATTTCGGGGCTTTTTAAATGAAAAAGATGCCCAAGTATACGTTGGACATCCAGTAAATTTATTTCAGGAAGAAATCATAGCTATTTTTTGCAAGTAATGTAATTGTGACGATGATGAAAAGGACACGCACATAGCCGCTTCCACGCTTAATTGCAAACCGTGAACCGACAATCGCTCCGACAATTTGAGCGGCCCCCATTATCAAACCGTATGTATAATTAATCTGCCCTAAATAGATAAACATTAAAAGCGCCCCGATATTACTCCCAAAGTTAAGGAGTTTTGCATTACCGGCTGCCTTTAAAAAATCATAGCCGACCATCAGAAATGCAAAAATCAGGAATGACCCAGTACCAGGGCCTAAAAATCCATCATAAAAACCAATCAGTGAAATCACTAAGAAAAATAAAATATACTTTTTCGTTGAAAGTGATTTGACCGCCGAAATACTGCCCCAATCTTTTTTGAAAATTGTATAGACAGCTACAGCTGCCAGCATAATCAGCATTAAAGGTTTCAATAAGTTTGGATCAAGTAAATGGACAATCCAAGCCCCGATCATCGAGCTAATAAAAACCCATGGGAAATACTTCATGACAGATTTAATATCCAGTTTTCCAGACCGATAAAAGGTAATAGTACTCGTTAAGGATCCCATTGTCCCGGCGAGTTTGTTTGTTGCAACAGCTGCAGAGGGACTTAGCCCTGCAAACATTAATGCAGGCAGTGAAATAAGGCCACCGCCTCCCACAACAGAATCGATAAATGCTGCTAAAAAACCAAAACAAATTAAAATAATAACTAGTTGTGGGTCTAACTCAAATCCCATAAAAGAACCCTTCTTTCTTCACATAGAGCAATACACTCATGCTATCGAAAATCAAGAGTAGTGTAAATAGTTAAAATTATGATTCGATTATGATAAGGTAATATATTAGTATAATGGAAACGGAGTACACAAATGAAGGATTATCAATTTTTATTTTTTGACTTAGATGATACATTACTGGATTTTAAAGCTGCAGAAAGATTAGCTTTGCCGAAATTATTTGAAGCACATCAGCTACCATTAACACCTCAAATCGAAGCTGTTTACCGAGAGATTAATACCGGTTTATGGCGCTCGCTTGAGGAAGGGTTGATTACTCGTGACTTTTTAATGGAAACCCGATTCGGAAAGACATTCAAGCATTTTGGCGTTGAAGTGGATGGCAGGGTGTTGGACGCTGAATACCGTGGCTATTTAGCAGAAAGTAAAGTGTTTGTTGAAGGTGCATTGGAGCTGATTCGAACATTGGCACCTGACTATGAACTGTACATTACATCGAATGGATTGGCGGAGACACAGATAAAACGCCTCCAAGTAACAGGGTTGGCACCTTATTTTAAGCAAGTTTTCGTTTCGGAAAATACTGGCTATCAAAAACCGATGAAGCCATTTTTTGATTATGTGTTTGAACGGATTCCGAATTTCGATCCGAACAAGGCGATGATTATTGGGGATTCCTACAGTGCAGATATTATCGGCGGTGCAAATGCCGGAATCGATACATGCTGGCTTAACCCGTTGAATGCAGTACCATCAACAATTCACCCAACTTATGAAATACAAAAGCTGGCTCAGCTTTTACCGGTTATAAACAGTAATAAAGCCATCACCCAACAGCCTTTAGGAATTTAGTAAAGGTATTTAGTGTTATATAAAATGAAATGCGATGATGCAGGCAAGGAGTGAGCGCAATGACCCTATTTATACTGGTCGTTCTAATTGCGATTATAGGTTACTTTATATTTAAATTATATAGTCATGACAATACAACATTTTATCAATTGACCGGCTATTCGTATTTTGACGTCCTTATGAACAAAAGTGTCCGAACATCCTATCAGCTTATAAAGGAACTGGAGCATGTTCAAGGTACAAAAAAAGTAATGGTGAATCTACAGCTTCCTGTTCACAATGAAGTTCAAACAATTGATGCTCTTTTACTTCATGAATCAGGGATTTATGTAATGAATATGAAAAAGAAATCAGGCTGGATTAACGGACGGGAACAGAGCATCGAATGGATTGAGTTATTACATAAAAATCAAAAACAAGTATTTAATAATCCAATCCATGAAACAAAACGTTTAATCCATACATTAAAAGACCAGTTGCCGGAAGTAGATGGTATGCTTTTTGAAACAATGGTAGTTTTTGCGAACGATTGTTCATTCCAGCAGATTGAAATTCAATCTTCCAATGTTGAAGTGCTGAAAATTGCGGAATTAAAAAAATGGGCTACAACAATTGAAGGGAAACGTTTATCAGATACAGAAATTGAAAACTTGTACTCAACATTAGAAACCTTTATGCATGGTAAAAATCCGACAATACGTTCAAAAACTGTCACAGCCACAAATTAATAAGGAAGAGAGCAGAGTAGTTTTTTCTACTTTGCTTTTTTATGTGGAAAATTTATAAAAAAATCCAAATTTTTATCAACTTTTTGCTCTCTTCATACGTCTAATAAATATAAGAGGAAAGGAGGGTAGTAGAATGGGCAAAAAAATAACCGTGCTCAGCATATTATGTGGAATATTAACAGTTGTCGGATTCCGTCTATGGGTCGATACACCGCCAACTTATGCAAGTAATAAAACGGTCACGGTAAGTGCTACTTATAATGAGCCGTCCGCTTCCAATGATTATATAAACAAGTCGTCCGGCAGCTTAAATAAAATGATGCCGTATTATATGAATGACGGAGGGTCACCGGGCAGAAATTGTACAACATACATAAAGGTTGAAAATATATTGGATAATAAGGAGGCCGATGTTGTACAAGAAAGTGACCAGCAGCAAAAACAGGCAGAACAGCAGGCCAGTCATAAAAGAATTGCTCTCACGTTCGATGACGGTCCCCATAAAAATGTGACCAATCAAATTTTAATGACCTTGCAAAAGTATGAAGTGAAAGCAACATTTTTTGTAATCGGTCAAAATGCTGCAAAGTATCCAGATGTCGTGAAAAAAGCGGATGCTTTCGGTCATGAAATTGCCAATCATACGTGGAGCCACAAAAATTTAACGAAGCTAAACGTACAACAAATGCAGGCAGAAATTGACCGGGCAAACGAGGCAATTTGTAATGCAACAGGAAAGACGCCTACGATGTATCGTCCACCGTTTGGAGCATTGGATGAAAAAGTACGGGAGTCGATTGATTTAACGCCAGTGCTGTGGAATATCGATACACTTGATTGGCAGCATAAAACACCTAAAAAGACATTGGCAAATTTAAAGGCACAAGCAAAGGACAATGGCATTATTTTGATGCATGATATTCACCAGCAATCCGCAGATGCATTAGAGGATGTCATATTGTATTTAAAAGAAGAAGGCTATGAATTTGTGACAACGAGCCAACTATTATAGATTGAAAGTATTTGAAGGGAGTAGTGACCACTATTTCCTTTTTTTATTTGAATGAGTTTATGGTACGATACTAGCGAACACATATGAAGGAGGATCCATCATGGGTCTATTATCAAAACGAGCGTTAAGTATTCAGCAGTTTCAATTCAATAGCCGACTTTTTGCATGTCCTATTTGTAAACAGGAAATAGAGATAAGTAATGAAGGAAAAATGAGCTGTCTATCAAATCATACATTCGATGTGGCAAAACAAGGCTATGTTTATATGTTAAACCGTCCTGTCCACTCAATGTATGGAAAAGAATTATTCGATTCTCGCCATACTGTCATTCAAGCAGGTATCTATGATCGATTACAAGCAGCAATTGCCCGGGAAATCACTGTAGATCAACCGATAATTTTAGATACAGGTTGTGGCGAGGGGTCTCATTTACATCGTATTTGCCAACAGCTTGATCGCCCAGTTGGTGTAGGAATCGATATTTCAAAAGAAGGGATAATTGCAGCGGCAAAGTATAATCCCGAAGAGCTTTGGTGTGTCGGTGATTTAGCGAATAGCCCGTTCAACGAGCAATCTTTTGATGCGATTTTAAATATCTTATCTCCAGCAAATTACGATGAATTTAAACGTCTGTTAAAGCGAGGCGGTAAAGTAATTAAAGTCGTGCCACAGGAAAATTACCTAAAAGAACTGCGTAAACAGGCGTTTGCAGATTCGGAAAAGGAAAGCTATACAAATTCCCAAACTGTAGAGCGATTTAAAGCAAGCTTTGCAAATACAGAAGTAAAAAGAATTACGTATACAGTACCGCTTGAATCCCATTTAGTACAAAACCTACTTGAAATGACACCGATGG
Organism: Solibacillus sp. GQ1; assembly: GCF_059758555.1. NCBI lineage: Bacteria > Bacillati > Bacillota > Bacilli > Caryophanales > Caryophanaceae > Solibacillus > Solibacillus sp. GQ1. The sequence continues at coordinate 71,207 of NZ_JCAXEX010000006.1, forward strand.
GCTGGCATATTGACGATAAAGAAAGTATTCAATTACAGGAAATTACAATTGATTTAGATCTATTAATTGGAATGGAGTGATCGTAGATGAAGAAAATCTTAGTATTAGGCGGGACCCGGTTTTTTGGCCGTAAATTAGTGGAACTTTTATTGGAGCAAAAGCATGAAGTAACAATTGTCACGCGCGGAATGTCGGAAAATCCATTTGGCGATGCAGTAGAGCATATTAAAGTGGATCGAAAAGATACGGCAGCTTTTGAGAAAGCATTGGAAAACCGTACATTTGATATTGTTTATGATAATATTTGTTATTCGCCAAACGAAGCAAAACAGCTGTGCAATCTGTTCAATGGGAAAATCGGCAAGCTTGTTTTCACATCTACATTAGCTGTATATGAAGCAGATGGCAAGCCGCATTCTGAAGAAGATTTCGATCCGACTTCATATGGCATTATCATGGGGGATACACATGAATTTACGTACGGTGAAGGAAAGCGTCTGGCAGAGGCGGTATTTTATAAATTTGCCGAGTTTCCTGTAGTTGCAGTTCGTTTCCCAATCGTCATGGGAGAAGATGATTATACGCGCCGTTTGCATTTCCATATTGAGCGCATAATTAATAAGGAACCAATCGGATTTTTAAATATGGATGCAGAAATGTCCTTCATTCAGGCAACAGAAGCTGCCCTTTTTTTACAGTGGGCAGGTAATGATCATGTTGTGGAAGGACCGATTAATGCGACAGCAAATGGGGTCATTTCTTTAAAAGACTTCATTTCTCTTATTGAAGAAAAGTCAGGCGAACGTTCTAAAATAGCATTGCTTGGGACAGAGGAAATCCGTTCACCATACGCCATTCCAGCCACATGGTATATGAAAAATGACAAGGCAGAGCAATTAGGATTTTCGTTCAGTCAGCTTGAAGAGTGGCTGCCTCCATTAATCGAGCAAATTGCGGGAACTACGGCAAAACAGTAGTCATTGAATGAAGGTAGTACTTTCAATTAAAATGAAGTGAGATTAACGATAAGGTAGGAATGAAACGTGTATAAATTTATTGCAAGAGTTGTATATGGAATATTAGGGGTTAACGGGTCCAAGGCAAAGGTATATGGAAAAGAAAATATACCGAAAGAAGGCGGCTTTGTCGTTGCCTGTACTCATAATGGCTATATCGATATTTTGAACCTGGGGATATCGATGCTGCCAAAAGAAGTACATTTTATGGCTAAGAAACAACTGTTTGATGTAAAAGGGTTAGGCTGGCTAATTACGAGATTGAATGCATTCCCGGTGGATCGTGACAATCCGGGACCAAGTGTTATTAAAATCCCTCGTCAGCTTATCAAAGAAGGAAAAGTAGTCGGAATCTTCCCGAGTGGAACGAGAAGCTCGGAAAACTCGGAATTAAAAGCCGGTGCAGTGACGATTGCCCAGTTGGCGAAGTCAGAAATTTTGCCGGCTGCTTATATCGGTCCGAAAGATGCGAAAGGTGTATTCAAACGTCAAAAAGGCTATTTAATTTACGGTAAGCCATTTACGGTTGGCGCAGGAAAAGAAGGCCGTGAACAATCCGTTCAATTTTTGGAAGATGAGCTGAACCGATTAACAGAGCATTTGAAAGAAATGCACCCAGAAGTAAAATAACAGAAGCTGCGCGGAAACTTTCGTGCGGCTTCTTTATTAGGAGTGGAAAAGAGATGAAGCAAGTACTATTCGTATGTTTGGGCAATATTTGCCGTTCTCCTATGGCAGAAGCTGTTATGCGTGATTTAATCGCTAAACGCGGTTTAACGGATAAAATTACAGTCGACTCAGCAGGCACGAGCAATTACCATATTGGGGAACCCCCGCATAAAGGGACAACGGCGAAATTACAGGAATACGGAATTATGACAACCGGTATGCTTGCAAGACAGTTACGCACTTCCGATTTAGACAGCTTTGACTATATTGTCTGTATGGATGAAAGCAACGTGAAAAATACGATTGAAATGCTGCGTGCAGAAGCAGATGCAAAAGTGTTCCGTTTCCTTGATTTGACGACACATCAAAAAGATGTTCCCGATCCTTGGTATACGGGAGATTTCCAGGAAACGTACGACCTATGTTTAGAAGGCTGCGAGGCATTGATGGAAAAAATTGAAGCGGATTTATAAGGAAAAGCGAAGTGGGCATCATCCGCTTCGTTTTTTATTATTCTTTGGTTGGTTAACTAATGTTATTTTCTACTGTCTGTTATAAGAAGCACAGTTAAGGGTAATTATATGGCAAAGTATGTAAAGATTCATATGGAGGGAATAGCTATGGATGTGAAAGGAAGACGAAAAAGCAGTAATGTGGAAGATCGTCGGGGGATGAGTGCCGGGAAAATCGGCGGAGGTCTTGGCGGAGTCGGGATAATTATTGCCATTATTTTCACATTACTTAATGGCGGAGATGCAGGGGATGTTGTTTCGGAAGTATCAAAGAGCATTACACAAAACGGTGCAACTTCTGAAAACTATGAACCGACCGCTGAAGAAGAGGAACTTGCGGAATTCGTTTCTGTAGTACTCGCGGATACAGAAGATATATGGCAACAATTGTTTGCTGATAATGGGATGACTTACGAAAACCCGACGCTCGTATTATTTACGGATAGTGTAAGCTCTGGGTGCGGGATGCAAAGTGCTGCGGTTGGACCATTTTACTGTCCGGCAGATTATAAGCTATATATTGACTTAAGTTTCTATAAAGAATTAAGAAACCGGTTTGATGCACCGGGTGATTTTGCGATGGCTTATGTAGTTGCACATGAAGTTGGTCACCATGTCCAAACATTATTGGGCACATCCGAACAAGTACATGCGCTAAATGGAAAAGTATCACAAGCCAAGTACAATGAAGCCGTGAAACGTCTGGAACTTCAGGCGGATTATTATTCAGGTGTATGGGCACACCATGTTCAGGACAAGGGCTATTTGGAAGAAGGCGACTTTGAAGAGGCGTTAACGGCAGCAAATGCCATTGGCGACGATACATTACAGATGGAAGCGCAAGGATATGTTGTCCCGGAAAGCTTTACACATGGTACAAGCGAGCAGCGGATGCGCTGGTTCAAAAAAGGCTATAATGCCGGTACACTTCAAGGCGGGGATACATTTAGCTTAGAGGCTTCCCAATTATAAACGTGACCTATAGCATAGAAAAAATGCTATAGGTTTTAACATTTTTTTATGCAGAGTAATTTAAAATTATTTCAAGTTTATGTATAATAAATAAGTTAAATATATTTTTTCGTTTTTAAATAACGTTACTAATAGAGTATGAAAGAGAGTGAACAAAATGGGTCGTAAGTGGAATAACATTAAAGATAAAAAGGCTGGGAAAGACGCAGCAAATAGCCGTATTTACGCTAAATTCGGTCGTGAAATTTACGTAGCAGCAAAATCAGGTGAACCAAACCCGGAATCTAACCGTGCACTGAAAACGGTTTTAGAACGTGCAAAAACTTATTCTGTACCAAAACATATTATTGAAAAAGCAATCGACAAAGCAAAAGGTGGCGGCGATGAGCAATTCGATGAGTTACGCTATGAAGGTTTCGGTGTCGCTGGTACAATGGTAATCGTTGATGCATTAACAAACAACGTAAACCGTACAGCTTCTGAAGTACGTGCAGCATTCGGTAAGAATGGCGGTAACATGGGCGTATCTGGTTCAGCGGCGCATATGTTCCAAAATACAGCTGTATTCGGAATTGAAGATAAATCAGAAGATGAGATTCTTGAAATTTTAATGGAAGCGGATTTAGATATGCGTGACATTATGGATGAAGAAGGCACAATTATCGTTTATGTTGAGCCGGAACAATTCCATGCTACACAAGAAGCATTTAAGGGTGCAGGCATTGAAGAATTTACTGTAGCAGAGTTAACGATGCTGCCAATGACAGATGTTGCTTTAACTGGTGATGATTTAGTGAAATTTGAAAAAATGATTGATGCATTGGAAGATTTGGAAGACGTGCAACGCGTGTACCACAATGCTGATTTAGGAGAATAAAAAATGTAAGCCCAAAGATGATTCTTTGGGCTTTTTTTGTGCTTTCATCAATTCTGGAAACTAACGGGAAATTGATAGTGCTATTTTCTTATTATTCATTAATAACATATAGTATTCATTAAAAGACATTGCTTTTAATTAATCTTTAATTCAAAATAAATTTAACAATTAAATATTATATTAGGAGATTAAATAGGCTATGAAAAGAATGGATAAATTAGGTAGTAGAATCATATTGATGATTGGCATTATTTTCGCCGTTATTTTACTATTAACAGTTATTATGCTTCAGTTTAATTCAGCACGTTCAGTTCAGTCATCAGTGAAGGAACGTACGATAGAAGTAGCTAGTAATATTGTAAATTACATAGATGTACAAAAGTATGAGCAGCTTATTGAAGAACCAGAAGAAAATGCAACATATTGGGCATTACGTGAACAGTTGAATGAATTACGTGAATACAATGGTGTCATGTATGCCTATACCTATTTTGTACCAGAAGAAAATGGGGAAGTTACATTTTTAGTTGATGGCATGCCGGCAGATGATACTGAAAATGCCGGGAAGCTAGGTGACGCATCGGGTTCTACAAAGTACGAGCATATTGAGCGGGTTATCGAAGACGGCCAATTTGCATCAGACCTTTTAAGCAGTGATTTTGGTGAATATATTACCGGTATTGTTCCGATTAAAAATGATGCAGGGAAAACGATTGCCTATTTAGGTGTTGATATCGATGCATCGTATGTTTCATCGTTAACAAAAAATGTAGCAAAAGAGATTGTCCCAATTATTGCGCTCATTTTCATTATTATTTTTATAGTAGCTTTAATCGGTATTTATACTTATATCCGTCGAGCGTTATCGCCATTACAAACATTAAATAAAGCAGCAGAAAATCTAGCTTTAGGTGATATTGTTGAATCACAGGCTATGTTGGATAAGCTGAATTTTAAAACGAATAATGAAATTACAGCATTCGCAAAAAATTTCCAAAGCTCGCTTGTCGAGTTATCAGCCACATTCCAAGTATTGAAGGAACGTACAGATGGGCTGGGAGAAGTAGTCGATCTAATCGAAACATCTACGGAACGTGTGAACACATCAAATGAAAAAATGGTGGAAAATATCGCCACGATATCACACAGCGGGACATTACAGCAAGTAAGCAATAATGAAGTAAATGCTGCGATGAATGAAATGGCAATCGGCATTCAGAAACTGGCCGATACATTTAATGAGATTGCTGAGATTTCTTCCGATATGACGAGCCTTGTTGAAGATGGTGCACAAAGTTCCGGTAAGGTAGTTGGCCAGATTCAAGGGGTAGAAAAATCGGTAGAAAATACGGCTAAGCTAGTAAAAGAAATGGGAGAAAACTTCCACTCAATTAAAGAAATGGTAACAGTCATTACGAATATTTCGGATCAGACGAATTTACTGGCGCTTAATGCAGCAATTGAAGCAGCACGTGCCGGAGAGGCAGGAAAAGGATTTGCGGTTGTAGCTGATGAAGTGAAGAAGCTGGCTGAAATGTCCCGTACATCTGCGGAGGAAATTTCGGGTCATCTCCAAAAATTCTCGCATATTACGGATCGATTACTAGTTGAGATTGATATGACAACAACAGATGTTAAAGAAGGAACGATGGCAGTAGGTGAAATTGGTCAACGCTTAGATCAAATTTTAAATTCTGTATTGAATGTCAATAATCGAATTCAGGACGATTCAGCAGTTGTTGAGCAAATGTCAGCAGGTGCAGAACAAATTTTAGCTTCGACTGAAGAAATGAGTCGTTTAGTAAATGATACATCCGACTATGCAAAACATTTGGCTCTTGCTTCTGATGAACAAACACTCGTAGTCGATGATTTAACAAAAGCGGTTGAAGAATTGGATAACCATTCACAACAAGTTGTATTGGAAATGAATAAGTTCAAAATATAATGACTGGCATAAGCAGCTGAGACCTTTTCTCGGCTGCTTATTTTTTATGTCTATTAGCCTAAAATAAAGCTAGATAAATATTCTGAAAATAATTGCAATTTATGCCATAATCATAAATAATAAAAGAGGGAATTTCGAATTCCGAATGAAGTGAACAGATGGGGTGAATGAGTTTGGTAACATTTAAAGACTTTGATTATAAACGACCGGATTTAGAACAAATGAAAGAACAGACAGCAGCATTATTAGAGGAATTTAAAGCTGCAACTACTGTAGATGAACAAAGCGAAGTTATTGAAAAATTAAATGCGATTCGCAACACATTTTCTACAATGGCTAATATCGTCTATGTACGTGCATCAATTGATACAAACGATGAGTATTACCAAAAAGAGCGTGACCATTTCGATGAAGTAAGCCCAATGGCAGATGAGCTTGTATTTAATTACTATACTGAACTAGTAAAATCGCCATTCCGTGCTCAACTGGAAGAAAAATGGGGTACGCAACTATTTGCATTAGCTGAGAACTTATTAAAAGGTTTCTCGCCTGCAGTAATCGAGCTTATGCAAAAGGAAAACAGATTGACGTCTGAATACAGCAAGCTAGTTGCTTCTGCTCAAATTGAATTTGATGGCAAAACTTTGACATTGGCACAGCTTGGGCCATATGCAGAATCTACAGAGCGTGATGTTCGTAAAGCAGCACGTGAAGCGAGTGCAGATTTCTATGCTTCAAACAAAGAAAAGTTCGATCAGATTTATGATGATTTAGTGAAGCTTCGCCATGAAATTGCGATAAAATTAGGCTTCAAAAACTATGTAGAACTTGGCTATGTCAATATGAACCGTGTTGACTACAATGCAGAGATGGTTGCCAAATTCCGCGAGCAAGTGCGTGAAAGTATCGTACCGCTTGCAACAAAACTGTATGAGCGCCAAGCAGAACGCATAGGTGTGGAAGACTTTAAATTCTATGATGAAGGCTTAACATTCTTAACAGGAAATGCCGTACCTCAAGGTGACCCGCAATGGATTATCGATAACGGTAAAAAAATGTACGAAGAACTATCTAAGGAAACAGGCGAGTTCTTCAACTATATGATCGAGCATGACCTGATGGATTTAGTTGCGAAAAAAGGTAAGGAAAGCGGCGGATACTGTACGTTTATCGAAGACTACGAATCACCGTACATCTTCTCGAACTTTAACGGCACATCCGGAGATATTGATGTACTGACACATGAGGCAGGACATGCATTCCAAGTGTATTCAAGCCGAAATATTGGAATTCCGGAATACTTATGGCCGACATATGAATCAGCAGAAATTCATTCTATGAGTATGGAATTCTTTACATGGCCTTGGATGGAGCTATTCTTCAAGCACCAAACAGATAAGTATAAATTCTCGCATTTAAGCAGCGGGTTACTATTCTTACCATACGGTGTAGCAGTAGATGAATTCCAGCATGTCGTGTATGAAAATCCACAAATGACACCAGCAGAGCGCAATGCTGCATGGAAAGAAATCGAAGCGAAGTATTTACCGCATCGCGATTATGACGGTCATGACTATTTAGAATCAGGAGCTTTCTGGCAACGACAAGGTCATATTTATTCAAGCCCATTCTATTATATTGACTACACGTTAGCGCAAATTTGTGCATTCCAGTTTTGGAAACGTTCACGCGAAGACTTTGATGGTGCTTGGAAAGACTATCTGCATTTATGCAGTCTAGGCGGGTCATTTGCTTTCACAAAACTTGTTGAAGAAGCGGGCTTAATCTCGCCATTTGACGAAGGCTGTGTGGAGTCGGTTGTAGGTACAATCGAAGACTATTTAAATTCAATTGACGATAAAAGGCTATAAAAGTTAAGAGGTTTGTTCCGCAAAGACTCCTTTGCGGAAGAAACCTTTTTTATTTTTTGTATTTTATGAACCTTTATGGCATGCTAAAACGTACATAGTTATAGTAAAAATATAAAGTAAAAGAAAGTTTGGGAAAGAGAGTGAGCCGATGACAAGAAAACTGTGGTTCCAAGTTGGCGTAGGTATTTTATTAACATTATTAATTATTAAATACTTTATTGAAATTCATTCGATATTTAATCCGATTATCATCATTTTTACGACAATACTTGTACCGTTATTACTCGGTGGGGTGCTCTATTATATTTCAGAGCCGTTACAGCGTATATTGGAAAAACGGGGAATGCCGAGATGGGGTAGTTTAATAACGATTGTTCTTATAATTGCGGGTTTATTCGCAAGTTTTTTGATTTTGGTTGGTACTCCAATTGCAAACCAAGTAAACAGACTTGTTGAAAATGCACCGACAATCGCTAAGGATATTGAAGAAGCAGCTGATTTTATTTTAGATAATAAGGAAAATATTCCGATGTTACCTCCGCAAGTAGAAGAGTTTATAGCATCTGTAACCAATTCGATACAAGACATTGCTGTCGCAAGTAGTAAATATCTTGTTTCTTTCTTAAGTGGGGCGGTAACCGTCACATTAACATTAGTATTAGCACCATTTTTCTTTATTTTTATGTTGAAAGACCATGAAAAATTCGCTCCTCAGATTTATGGTATCTTTTCCGGGGAACGCCGCACATGGGTGAAAAAAACATTAGAAGAAATTGATAACGTATTAAGAAGCTATGTACAAGGACAAGTATTGGTCAGCTTTTTACTCGCGATTATGATGTATATTGGCTATTTAATCATTGGTTTGGAATATTCATTATTACTTGCTTTGTTTGCATTTTTTATGAATATGATTCCGTTTATCGGTCCGTGGCTTTCCCTTGTACCGGCAGTGATTGTAGCACTTCTGAATAATCCGTTTGACGTTATTTGGGTTGGTGTTGTAACGCTTGTCGCACAGCAAGTAGAAAGTAACTTAATCACACCAAATGTTATGGGGAGATCTTTGGATATTCACCCGTTGACAGTCATTTCAATCGTATTGGCAGCAGGTAATATTGCCGGGTTTATCGGAATTCTGATTGCGATTCCTACGTACTGTGTCATTAAAGTAATCGTTCAAAATATTTATGAAGAACGCAAACAGATTAAAGAGACTGCCAATAAGACGATATAACCTAGTTTATATGGCTAAGTTGCGGAGCATATGTGATAAGCATATGCTTCGCTTTTTAATTTTCGCCGGACACGGTATACTTATTAATTGAAAAGACATTTAAAAGGAGCAGACAATGCTAACATTTGAACAAAAACAAGAAATTATCGAATCATTTCCTCAGTTGACGAAAAAGGAAATTTCATTAAAACGTGTGAACTACCACTTTGAAGAAAGTCTTTACGAAAAATCGATTGTTGTAGAAAAGTTGCATCCAAACGGCAATGGCTTTGTATTCGTAGGCGACTTATTGAAATATGAAAAAGAAGCTGGCGATAACGGGCTTGTTAATATTCGCGACTATAGTGAAGAAGCGTTACGTGAAATAGTGCGCGACTCAATTAACTATTTATCTGAGGAAGAAGAAGAGATTTTACCGATTGTAGAGACATGGACATCGCGTGAAGGAACAAAACTAGAGCTGGAGTTTAATGATCGTTCTTGGAATATTTACCATCAAGGAAATTTAGAGGAATCTTTCGGTACGCGTGAAGACGCTGTCGCTTATTTACGTGAGGAAGGTTTCCGACTTTCAAAATAGATAAGTGAGGGAATTGAAGAATGACACAACAGAATTCATCGAAAGAAATGTCCGGAAATAAAATGGTCAAAATTATCGTCGGTACAATTTTAGTAGCATCCATTGTGATTGTCATTGCAATTCAAGCATTTTACATGTTGTGGGAACCTAAAGACCCGAAACAAATCGAGTTGAACAAAAGTGAAGAGTCGAGCAATGTAAGTTCAGTTATGCTTCCGTTTGAGGAGCAGCTGTATTTAGGTTAGGCAGATTGCTTCAATTTCTAAAATCCTTTTCGTCGGTATAGCGGCGGAGGGGATTTTTTTGTTTGAGGTGCGGGGCGGTGGTGTTGGTTTTCTAATAAAGGCTACGGTAGTATTAATATCCACACTATTTCTTCTAATATCTTCACCAATTGTTCTAATAAACTCAAACCCGGTTAGCCGGCACCTAAAAATAAAAGAAAAGTCACCAGTTTCACCCAGTCTTCTAATAAAAGCAACGGAATTTCTAATTCCCCCGACAAATGTTCTAACAACAGAAACAAAAAAAGCCGCCCAGCCCACTTACAACAGGCCGGACGACTATTTATTAACATTATCTCTTATTCTTCTTAAACGGTAGCCACCAGTTCCAGTCGCCAAACAGTTTCATGAAGCTTGGGACAAGCATCAGGCGGATGACTGTTGCGTCAATAGCAATAGCGATCGCAATACCGACTCCAATTTGCTTCACGGGCATGACATCCGTAAATGCGAATGCTCCTGTAATGACAATCATAATAAGCGCTGCCGATGTAATGATTTTACTTGTCGAGACAAGTCCATCGACCGTTGCCTTCGTATTAGTTGCCCCTTTTAAATATTCTTCCTGAATACGGGAAATTAAAAATACTTCATAGTCCATACTTAAGCCGAACACTAAGCAGAAGGTCAACACCGGAATAATCAATACAATTGTCGTTGCTTCCAAACCGAAATGGCCATATTGGAAAATGTATACAAGAATACCGAATGTCGCACCTAAGCCAAGGATATTCATTAAGATTGCTTTCAACGGAATTAAAATCGAACGGAATGCAATCATTAAAATGAAGAAGGTAGATACAATTATAATCGCAATGGCAATAAGTACTTTGCCGGCAATCTCATCAAAGATTTCCTGATTGAATTTCGCTTGACCGGACAAAGCGAAATCGACGCCTAAGTCTTTTTCACTCCAGTCGCGTACAAAATCCTGAGCTTCAAATGAAGAACCTTCAGCATTTAAATAAGCGACCATATACATTTTGTCTTCCTGAATAAAGTTTTCCGCCACTTCATCCAGTGCACCGGGAGCTTGTGGGTTGCTGTTCGCCATTTCCCACATTTCAACGGACTCAATATTGGCTACAGTAAACATTGATGTTACACGACCGACAAGAGGGTCATCCAACAGCTGCTGCTGAATATCGAATATTTTTTCGCGTCCTTCTTTCGTATCCCAAGCAGCGGCATCTTCATTTTCTGCCAGAAGGAATACCGGTGTATTATCGGCAAGCCCAAACTGTTCATCGAGCGTATCAAAGGTTTGGCGCGATTCATATGATTCCGGCAATGATTCCGTAGAAGGGATCGTTAACTCGATATCTTTGATCGGCACCATTGCAACACATAACAGAATGATGGCCACAACAATAATTGTGACAGGTCGTTTCATGACAAAGGCGGCGAACTTCTGCCAACGAGAGGCAGTCGCTTTTATTCGGAAAACACGGCCTTTATTTAAACGGTCACCAAGAAGCATCAATGTTGCCGGTAAAAGTGTAATACCAGTTAAGACAGCCAGCAACACGACAATTGATCCGCCAAGCGCGATGTTCATGAAAATTTCCACATCAATGACGATCATTGCACCAAGACCAATCATGACACAAAGCGCTGAGAAGATAATCGATCGTCCTGCTGTTTGGATAGCAATTTGAACTGACTGCTCAATGGATTGTGTGTTGCGTTCTTCACGGTAACGGTTAATAAGCAGCAAAGCAAAATCAATACTTAAAGCTAACCCGAGCATTGGGACGATATTTAAAACGAAAATCGATAAGTTCACACTATCGCCTAAAAGAGCCAATAGACCAAGTGTGATGACAACCGTGGCACCGCCAACTAAAATAGGCAGTAAAGAAGCTACAATCGTACCGAATGCTAACAATAAAACGATTAAAGCAATCGGAAGACCAATCGTTTCAGCTTTAATTAAATCATTTTGACTTGCTACATTAATATCCTTTGAAATAACCGGTTCACCTGTAATGGAAATACCGTTAACTTCGCCGAGCTTTTCACGCAACTCGTCAATAATAGGGAAGTAATCATCTACCGAATTATCAAACTCCAGCATTCCATAGGCATAGCCGTCTTTATTTAATTCTTCGACACCTACAGGAGATGTTATTGTTTGAATTTCTTCAATTGTTTCTAATCTTTCAAGGGCAGACGAAATTTCCTCATCTGTTTTATTTTCAAACAGCACAAAAATCGTTTTTGCGGGTAAATTGAATGTATCCGATAACTCGTGCGTTACATACGAGTGGTCGCCATCATAGAAAAACCCATCCCCTTGCAGTTTAGAAGGGAGTTGAAGCGCAAAAAATGCTAGAACAACTAAAATTGCACACCATAGTAGAACGATCGGTTTTGCAAATTTTGTAATGAATGCTGCGAACTGTTTCATAAATTACCGCCTTTCTTTTTCCATAAATACAGTGTAATGGATTCATAGAAAAAAAGAAAAGAGGGAGGTTTGTCCGAAAAAAAATTTCGAAACATACCTCTCCTCTTTACTAAAAGAATAGATTTAATACTGTATAAATAATCGCTGCCATTACAGCAGAAATAGGCATTGTAATAATCCATGTTGTGACAATTTTACGAGCCATACCCCAGTTTACGCCTTTTACATTTTGAGCTGAACCAACACCCATAATTGCAGAAGAAATAACATGTGTTGTTGATACAGGCAAGTGAATTAATGTTGCACCGAAAATGATGGATGCGGAAGCAAGGTCTGCAGCAGCACCATTTACAGGACGGATTTTCATAATTTTGCCGCCAACTGTTTTAATGATTTTATAACCGCCGATTGATGTACCAAGACCCATTGCTAAAGCACAGGCAAAACGTACCCAACCCTGTACATCATCCGTTGTTTGCAAATTCGCTGCAATCAGTGCCATCGTAATAATACCCATCGCCTTTTGAGCATCGTTTGTCCCGTGGGTAAATGATTGAATGGCAGCAGTGAAAATTTGCATAATACGGAAACCTTTATTTGTTTTATATAGGTTCATATTCTTAAAAATGAATTTCATTATTGTCATCATTATATAACCAGCACAAATCGCAATGATTGGTGATGCTAATAAAGCAATGATGATTTTTGTGAATCCGCTATAGTTTAAAACCCCGACTCCAGATGCTGCAATGGCAGCACCTGCAATCGAACCGATCAATGTATGAGACGAACTTGATGGAATTCCAAAATACCAAGTGACTAAGTTCCAAGTGATCGCTGATAATAGAGCGGCCAAAATAACAACAGTACCGATTAATGGTGCATCAGGTGTAGATAATGTAAAAGGGTCAACAATATCTGACGCAATCGCCTTTGCAACACCTACGAATGTAATGGCACCCAAGAAATTCATAAACGCTGCCATGACTACCGCTACTCGAGGAGGTAGCGCACGTGTTGAAACGGATGTTGCTATCGCATTTGCCGTGTCATGAAAACCATTAATGAAGTCAAATGCAAGTGCAAAAAAGACTACTAGGACAGTAATGATAAGTAGTGTATTCATTAAAAGGACTCCTCATTAATTACGCATTACGCATAATAATTGTTTCGATTGTATTAGCAACTGTTTGACAGTAGTCGGCAATTTCTTCTAACTGTTCATAAATATCTTTGAATTTAATTAGACGAATAGGATCTTTTTCGTTTAAAAACAGCTTTTTAATAGAAGAACGTAAAACTTCATCACATTCACGCTCATAATCTTTAATTAAAATTGCGTGTTGACGCATCCCAACAAGATCTTTTTTGTTTAATAGTTCCATCGCTTTAACGATTTCATCAGTAGATTTGGCAATATATGCTAGGAAATCGCGCATCGATTCATCGATTTCTGTTAATGAAAACATTTCGAAATGTGCAATCGTACCTTCTGCACCATCTAACACATCATCCATACGAATTGCTAATGATAAAATATCTTCACGCTCAATTGGCGTCATAAATGATTTATTAAGCATGACAATTAATTCATGAATTAATTTATCACCTGCTGTTTCGTATTGCTTCATACGAATGCTAATTTCCTTTAAGTCTGCAACCGTTTCAATGCGGAAATCATTTGCATAATGGATACCTTCACGCATATTTTCAGCAATTTTCAATAAGGCTGAAAAAAACGGATCTTGCTTCTTTGAACTAAACATGGAATGCCTCCTGGATATATATAATTAAAATAATTTTAAAAATTAACCTCAATTATCATAACAAAAACTTAAAAAAATCTATACAAATTTTACTCTAACCTTATCAATCTTTACAATTCTGTAACAAAAGGAAAAGGTGAATAAGTAATTATTTTTAGTCGAAAGATAGAAAAAATACAACTAAACGAGTAAACTGTTTTGGTATTATAGTAAATTTTGTAGCTCATTTTCCAAAAATGGCTTCGCATTCAAAAAGCGTACAAATTCGTTATATTTTAATCGCTGCTCACTTGTTGGCTTCTTCCCGGTGAAATAAGCACGTATTAAAATATTCTTTGGAGTATTTTCCATATCGATAAATTCCAATAACTGAGTATCATAGCCGACAAGTGATAAAAGTTCAGCGCGAATTGAATCCGTAGCCAATGCGGCAAAGCGCTCCTTCACTAAGCCATGCTGTGTCATAATCGATAATGCAGGTGCCTGCAGCTGACGGTTCAATTCATGTTGACAGCAAGGAACACTTAAAATAACTTTTGCGCCCCATTTTACAGCACGGGCTAATGCCATATCTGTCGCAACATCACAAGCATGAAGGGTTACGACCATATCTACAGAAGTTTCTTCATTGAAGTCATTAATATCCCCAACTAAAAACTGTAGATCTTCATATTGTAAATCTGCTGCAATCCGGTTACATTCCTCAATCACTTCCTTTTTGAGGTCAAGGCCTGTGACATGTATATCAAGACCCTTTTCAATTTTTAAGTAATGATACAAAGCGAATGTTAAATAGGACTTACCAGAACCGAAATCTAGTATTTGAATAGTTTTATCTTTCGGCAAATGGGCTAAAGAATCATCGATAAACTCAACAAAGCGATTGATTTGTTTAAACTTATCGTATTTCTGTTTCTTTATTTTCCCATCCTCTGACTGTACTCCTAAACGGACTAAAAACGGGTGAATACGGGAATCATCCAATAGATATTGTTTTTTTCGGTTATGGGATAAGTTCACTTGTTTAGTTGTCGCATTTTGATCAGATTTCCAAAGCACTTTATTTTTCTTCGAGAGTTGCACTTGTACAGTCTGCTCCTGAAACTCAGCATGTACTTGCCGGAACTGTTCAAAAAGAGCATCGAGCTTCGTGGCTAAATCTTCAACTGTTATATTTTCATGCTTTAAAATGCGCTCATATTGATATTCCAGTTGGATCATATATTCTCCGCGAATTTCTACGGGCTTGAGTTTGACCCGTTTTAAGTCACTGGATTTTTGACGTGGCTGGCTAATAGTTGCTTGAAGTAGTGTTTTATTAGAAATGAGTGCATGAAGCCGCACTTTCATTTGTTCGAATTCCATAAAAACCGCCTTTTCTTTTTTCAAAATATTGTTTCCCTATAGTATCATAATGCGCTTATATGTTGTCATTGTACAGGCTTTTGAATTGTATGTTACGATGGGGAAAAACTATAGATGGTAGCAAGGAGGCAAAAATTTGAAAGATGTTGAAGTATTAATTGAACGCGGTGTATTAGTTGGCGTCAATTTACAAAAGGATGAGCATTTTGATTACTCAATGGAAGAGTTGGCAAATTTAGCACAAGCTTTAGATGTAGAAGTTGTAGGCATGGTGACGCAAAATCTAGAACGTGTGACACCTTCACATTATGTAGGTACAGGGAAAATTGAAGAAATTAAGGCGTTCTTTGATGAAACAGATGCCAACATTATTATTTTTAATGATGAACTCTCACCGTCACAAATCCGTAATTTAGAGCGTGATTTACAATGTAAAGTAATTGACCGTACAATGCTGATTTTAGATATTTTCAGCCGCCGTGCAAAAACACGTGAAGCGCAATTACAAGTAGAGCTCGCTCAATTACAGTATATGCTTCCGCGTCTAGTTGGGCTCCATGCTTCACTATCCCGTCAAGGGGGAGGAACAGGCGGCGGCTTTAAAAACCGTGGTGCAGGGGAAACAAAACTTGAACTTGACCGTCGTAAAATTGAAGATCAGATTTCGAAAATCAAGAAAGAACTTGAATCCGTTAAAGAACAGCGTGAAACACAGCGCAAGCAACGCCGTAAAAATGCAGTACCTGTCGTATCAATTGTAGGTTATACAAATGCAGGAAAGTCCACGATTATGAACCAGTTACTTGCGAAGGCGGGGCAAGAAGATACAAAGCAAGTGTTTGAAAAGGATATGTTGTTCGCGACACTTGAAACTTCAGTCCGTAATATTGAACTGGAAGATAATAAATCCTTTTTACTGACTGATACGGTTGGTTTTGTTAGCAAACTGCCACATCACTTAGTAAAAGCATTCCGATCGACATTGGAAGAAGCACGAGAATCCGACCTGCTGCTGCATGTTGTAGATGTATCAAATGAAGAATACCGCTTTATGATGGAAGTAACGAATGAAACATTAAAAGCGATTGATGTTGAAAATATTCCTACTATATATGTATACAATAAATCCGACTTGGCTGATGTGGAATATCCGTTAGTTAGCGGGGACAATATTTGGCTTTCTGCGAAGGAAGATGTAGGACTGGAAGAGTTGCTTCAACAAATCAAACAACAAATTTTTGCTAATTATGTTACATGTAAAATGCTTATTCCATACAATCAGGGTGGAATTGTTTCCTATTTAAATGAGCAGGCAACTGTTTTAGAAACGGAATATGAAGAAGAGGGTACATTATTAACGCTTGAACTTAAAGAGGCGGATTATCAGAAGTATGAAATTTATGTGGTAAAGTAATAATGGAGATAACAAGCTAAAGTACGTTGTGGTTGCATCGTACTCTAGCTTTTTTTATTAAATCTTTATCTAGTTGAAAAGTCAAAATAATTTCTTTACTGAATTAATTGTTTTATAATACAAAAATCCTGTTGTGGTAATTTGTTCTATTTATCTGAAAATAATGAAAAAACATAAAATTATAACATTTTGATTATTTGTTGATTTTAATCAACTATTAGGCTAAAGTGTTCAAGTATATTATTTCAAATGTCAGACAACAGACGACGGAGTTTATTGTCAGAATATTTATTAATCGGGAGGATTTCAAATGTATTCAAAAGAAGAAATTGTGAAGTCCGTTCCTCAAACTGGTTTTGTCGGTCAACCTAAAGGGTTGTTTACACTATTCTTTACAGAGTTTTGGGAACGTTTTTCATATTATGGTATGCGTGCCATTCTACTATTCTACATGTACTATGCAGTTAAGGATGGTGGATTAGGACTAGATCGTACGCAAGCTAACATCATCATGTCGATTTACGGTTCATTAATCTACATGTCAGGTATTATCGGCGGGTGGATCGCTGACCGTATTACTGGTATGCGTAAAGCGATATTCTATGGCGGAATATTAATTATGATTGGTCATATATTATTGGCCTTGCCGCTTGGTGTATCAGCATTATACTTATCGATGTTCTTTATCATCATTGGTACTGGTTTATTAAAGCCAAATGTTTCATCAGTAGTTGGTGACTTGTATGCAGAAAATGATGCACGTCGTGATTCAGGATTCTCTATTTTCTATATGGGTATCAACATGGGTGGTTTCCTGGCGCCTTTATTAGTTGGTTTATTCCAAAAAAACTGGGGCTTCCATGCAGGATTCAGTGTCGCTGCAGTAGGTATGTTCATCGGTTTAGTTGTTTACTTAATGTCACAAAAGAGCCTTGGTTTAGCAGGTTCTGTAGCACCTAACCCACTTTCAGATAAAGAGAAGAAAACGACAACACGTAATTTCACAATTGGTGGTTTAATTATTGTAATTTTAGGTTTTGTAGCTTACCAAACAGGTAACGCAAGCATTGAAAACTTCTCATTATTAATTACATTCTTAGGTGTAATGATTCCTACGTTATTTATTATTTATATGTATCGTAGTCCAAAAACAAATGCAGACGAAAAATCTCGTCTATTAGCATATATCCCATTATTCATTTGTGCGGTAATGTTCTGGGCAATTGCTGAACAATCTTCAACAGTCATTGCAACGTTCATTGATACTCGTACAAACTTAAATTTATGGGGCTTTGAAATTCCGGCTGCATGGTTCCAGTCATTTAACCCGTTATTCATCATCGTTCTAGCGCCAATGTTTGCGCTTATGTGGACGAAATTAGCGGATCGCGGACCATCAACTCCGAAGAAATTTGCTTTATCTTTATTCTTTGCAGGTATTTCATTCTTCGTAATGATCGCAGCAATCGTTTTAACTCCAGAAGATACGTTAGTAAACCCACTTTGGGTTGTATTCTCAATCTTCCTGTTAGTATTAGGTGAGCTATTGCTTTCACCAGTTGGTTTATCAGCTACAACGAAATTGGCACCAGCTGCATTCGCAGGCCAAACAATGGCGTTATGGTTCCTGGCATCAGCTGCTGCACAAGCAATTAATGCACAGTTAGTTCGAGTTTACGGAATCGTATCTGAAACAACTTACTTCGGTGTATTAGGTGGTTTATCGGTTGTATTAGGTGTTATTATCCTCCTGATTTCGCCAATCATCTCTAAAGCAATGCGCGGTATTAAATAATTAATAATCATCAAACCTTTATTTACAGAATTTCTGTAAATAAAGGTTTTTTCTTTTGGTCAATAAGGAATAATAAAAGTTAACTACTTAAAAAGGTAGTCTGTGGTATATAATGGGATTGGGATGATACTTAAAGAAGCGCTATAAATTCTTTCAGTAAGGAAGTATCGATTCTTCACATGAACTTCTTTCAGCGATTGTCAAAAACTTTTGCCGAAAGAGACCCATTTGGGTTAATTTCGCTACATTTGGTCGAAAATAACCGGGGTAACCGATATATGTAGAACATTCCCGATGGTTACACATCTTTTTCAAAAATCATGCGACAAAGCATGATTGCGGAGAGACACTAAGTAAAGCAAGGCGTTTTTAAGTATGAAGAAAAGTAACTATAGGGGAGGCAGAATTATGTTAGAATCAGTGACGATTAAAGAATTAACGACAATTGAACAAATTGAAGAGGCACGAAAGCTAGAGCATGAAATTTGGGCTGTCGGCAGCATTCCAGTACATCAAACAATTGCGACGATTCGCAATGGCGGGATTGTACTCGGTGCATATTTAAATGATGAAATAATTGGTTTTAACTATAGTTGCCCTGGATATATGGATGAGAATATATACTTATATTCCCATATGATTGGTGTGAAGCGTAATTATCGTGAGCAAGGCGTTGGAGAATTGCTTAAAAATTACTTAAAGGATATCGCAATAGAGCGCGGTTACAGAACTTGCCGCTGGACGTTTGATCCACTTGAAGCGCGCAGCGGATTTTTGAACTTTTCAAAGTTGCGTAGTTATAGCGATACTTATATAGAAAATTGCTACGGTGAAATGGAAGACCCGTTCAATCGGGTATTGCCTACAGATCGTCTTTGTGTAGAGTGGCAACTTGTTGATAATGATTACTTGCGCTGGGATGCGAAAGTGGAAGAATTACTGGATGAAGCAAAGCCGGTAGTGAATTGGGAAGAGAATATGGTAGGCCTTCCGACATTGGATCCGGAGCAAAAGTTTGATAAAGAAGAGGCGCTTATTCATGATGCCTATCTGTTACCTATCCCTACGAATTTCCAGAAAATCAAAGTGGAAAGTGTTGCGTTGGCAGAAGATTGGCGCTATAAAACGAGAAATATTTTACAGGCAATGTTTGATCAAAATTATAAAATAATTTATTTACACAAAATAAATGATAATATTAGCCATTACTTACTTGTAAAGCGTTCATTATTTGCTCTTTAATTTATCAGTGAATGATGTCGCAGCTAAATATTATTAGGAGCAATAAAGATGAAATTAGTAGAAGTGACAATACATGAGCTAGTGATGCGAATGAAAACTCCGTTTACGACAAGCTTAGGGACTATGCAAGACAAGCGTTTTATAGTTGTGGAAGCGACGGATGAAAGTGGTGTAGTCGGCTGGGGTGAGGGGGTTGCATTTGAAGAGCCTTCCTACACAGAAGAAACATTTAAAACTTCACTTCATGTATTGGAGGATTTTTTGATCCCTTCATTACTCGGGAAAGAATTAATGCATCCGGATGATGTGTATGAGCGATTCCGTACGATCCGACGCAATAACATGGCGAAAGCGTCGATTGAAGGCGCGGTGTGGGATATTTATGCTCAATTGACGAACCGATCGTTGGCAACGGCTGTTGGCGGTGTCCAGGAAAAAATTGAAGTAGGAATCAGCATCGGTTTACAACCTACAGATGAACAGCTGGTCCATACAATTCAGCAGTTTTTGGATGAAGGTTATAAGCGTATTAAAGTAAAAATCAAACCGGGAAAAGATATTGAGCTGATCCGAACAATACGGCAAGCATTCCCGGCAATTCCTTTAATGGCAGATGCAAACTCTGCGTATACATTGGATGACATCGATCGATTAAAAGAGCTGGATGCATTTAATTTAATGATGATCGAGCAGCCATTAGCGCATGACGACCTTATCGATCATGCCATATTGCAAAAGCAGATAAAAACACCGATTTGTTTGGATGAGAGTATTACTTCTTTAGAGGATACGAGAAAAGCGATTCAACTAGGAAGCTGTCAGGTGATAAATATTAAAATTGCGCGAGTTGGCGGTATTAGCGAGGCGAAGCGTATCCATGACTACTGTATGGAACACCATATTCCTGTGTGGTGCGGGGGAATGCTGGAAGCGGGTATTGGCCGTGCGCAAAATGTAGCACTGACAAGTCTTGCAAACTTTATAATGCCTGGGGATACGGCTGCTTCTGAACGCTATTGGCATGAAGATATTATTCAACCGGAAGTAACCGTTACAGATGGATACATTACCGTTCCAAAAACAAAGGGGCTTGGCTATAATGTAAACCGCGAAGCAATAAATAAGTACAGTATAAATAAAAAAACATATCGCATGTAAATGTAAGGCCACAATTTTAATAATTGTGGTCTTTTTTCTATTCAATTTTTTTCTATTAGAATACATACGGGATGTTGTATATAAAACGAAGAATCGCTCTAAAAATACATTTTTCAATATATTCCTCTTTTAATACAAGTTAATGTAAATTGTCTGTTTGATTTTCATTATTAGCAATTATATAATGATGTAGGGAAAGAGTTGATTCTCATTTTCATTTAGAATTTACGCAATATAAATAAAGTTAAAATATATATAGAATAGTGGGAGAATGTAATGAGACTTTGGATGCTCGTAGTAGCGACCATCGTCCTGTCCTTTTTATCATTGTTTATCGGAGCTATCGACATTAAGCCATCTGATTTATTAGATTGGGATTCAGATAAAATGCAAATTTTCTTAATGAGTCGAGTACCGCGATTAATGGCAATTATACTTGCCGGGGCAGGGATGGGTATTTCTGGATTAATTATGCAAAGCTTAAGCCGTAACAAATTCGTATCGCCGACAACGTCTGGTACGCTCGATGCGGCAAAGCTAGGTATCGTTGTATCAATGATATTTTTCACAAGTGTAGGATATATGGAGAAGATTCTCTTCAGTTTTACATTTGCACTCATCGGTATGATGGTTTTCATGCGTCTTCTTGAAAGTATTAAATTCAAGGACGTTATTTTTGTGCCCCTTATCGGGATTATGTATGGAAATATTATTGGTGCCATTTCAACATTTCTTGCGTATGAAGCAGATGTGTTACAAAGTGTGGATACATTCTTTTTAGGGAGCTTTACGCTTGTTGTATCAGGTCGCTATGAATTGCTTTATGTAGCAGTACCTGCAATTTTCCTAGCTTACTTATATGCCAATAAGTTTACAGTGGCTGGTATGGGTGAAGATTTTGCCAAAAATCTTGGCTTAAGCTATCGTACCGTATTGAATCTTGGTTTAGTACTGGTAGCGATTATATCCACTACAGTTGTCTTGACGGTAGGAATTATACCTTTCCTCGGGTTAATCGTACCGAACTTGGTTTCATTATATATGGGGGACAATTTACGTAAAACAATTCCACATACTATTTTCTTAGGTGCAGCATTCCTATTAATGTGTGATATTTTAAGTCGTTTAATAGTATACCCGTTTGAAATACCAGTAAACACAACTGTAGCGGTAATCGGCAGTGCGATCTTCTTAGTAATGTTGTTTAGGGGGAAAGCATATGCGAAAAAATAGTACGAAGCTAATCTTCTTAGCAATTATCGCATTAGTGTGTATAGCGTTATTTGCTTTTTACAATATTCAAGGCGGATTCAGTTATGCCTTTCCAAAGCGATTAGAACGTATTGCGGCAATGATTATAACTGGTACGGCGATTGCTTATGCGACCGTTACATTCCAGACGGTTACACATAACCGTTTACTGACACCTTCAATGATGGGTGTCGATTCGATGTATGAAGTAGTGCAAACGATTATTTTCTTCTTTGCAGGCTCTGCATCAATCTTTGTAGTAAGTCGTTATTTAAACTTTGGTTTATCAATTGTGGCGATGGTAATTTTCGCTCTGATTTTATATCGATTCTTGTTCCGGGCAGATAAACATCCGATCTTCCTGCTTTTACTTGCCGGAATGATTATCGGGACATTGCTCGGCAGTTTTGTAACATTTTTACAAGTAATAATCGACCCGGTAGAATATGAAAGCTTACAGTCGCGTTTGTTTGCTAGTTTCATGAATGTGAAAACAGAGCTGCTACTCATTGCGGTCATTATATTAGGGGCTTCATTTATATACGGTTACCGATTATTGCGTGATTTGGATGTCATGTCACTAGGTCGAGAGAATGCAATAAACTTAGGTGTAAATTATGATAGAATAGTATTGAAAGTATTAATTTTATCTTCAGTTTTAATTGCAACATCTACTGCGCTAGTTGGTCCGATTACATTTTTAGGGTTAATCGTTTCAAACTTAGCCTATCAGTTTTTTGCTACGTACAAGCATTCCGTTTTAATAGTGGGTGCGAGTTTAATTAGTATTATTGCACTTGTCGGTGGGCAGTTCTTAGTACTGCATGTATTCCAGTTAAGTACAACGATCAGCGTTATTATTAACTTTGTCGGTGGACTTTACTTTATTTACCTAATACTGAGGGAAAGTAGGAAAGCAGGATGATTGAAATTAAAGGGCTTTCTAAAAGCTTTGGAAAAAAACCGGTCGTTGAGGATGTCTCATTAACTATACAGCCAAAAGCA
Organism: Solibacillus sp. GQ1; assembly: GCF_059758555.1. Classification (NCBI taxonomy): domain Bacteria; kingdom Bacillati; phylum Bacillota; class Bacilli; order Caryophanales; family Caryophanaceae; genus Solibacillus; species Solibacillus sp. GQ1. The sequence continues at coordinate 94,579 of NZ_JCAXEX010000006.1, forward strand.
ATCACTTCATTTATCGGACCGAATGGAGCAGGTAAATCAACATTATTATCAATGGTAAGTCGATTGCTTGATGCAGATACAGGTGAAGTATTTTTAGATCAAAGTGATGTTAAAAAAATGAAGTCCAATGATTTTGCGAAACGTGTTGCAATTTTACGTCAGTCAAATCATTTAAATGTGCGTTTAACAGTTCGTGAGCTTGTATCATTTGGTCGTTATCCATACTCAAAAGGTCGTTTGACTCCGGAAGATGAACAGCATATTGACCGTGCGATTGAATATATGACATTAGGTGATATGGAGCATAAGTTTTTGGATGAACTATCTGGTGGTCAAAAGCAGCGTGCCTTTATCTCGATGGTAATTGCTCAGGATACGGAATATATTTTATTGGATGAGCCATTAAACAACTTAGATATGAAGCATTCTGTTCAGATTATGAAAATTTTACGCAAGCTTGTTGATGAATTAGGCAAAACAGTAGTAATTGTTTTGCATGATATTAACTTTGCTTCCGTGTATTCAGATCGCATCGTTGCATTAAAAGATGGTCGCCTTGTAAAAGATGGCCCAACAAATGAGATTATTAACTCAGAAGCATTACGAGAAGTATATGATATGCATATTCCTGTGCAAGAACAAGATGGATGTCGTATTTGCGTATACTTTAATTCACATAGTTAAATAAAAATGAGGATAAATGCATAGGTTTTGCTCGCTTATGCATTTATTTTATGAATTTAATTGAGAATGAATATTAGTTTCAGAATATTCGTTGACAACTATAGGCAGTTGATTTACACTAACGTTAGTTAATTGAAAACGATTATCACTCTCGCTTGAGGGTATACTAGGAGGAAAAGTAATAATGAAAAAGTGGAAATTTTTAACGGCAGCAGCATTAACATTAATGTTAGCAGCATGTGGTTCTGATGAAGAAACATCAATAAAGGATGAAGCGAACGAAACTGCTAAAACAGAAGAAACAACTTCATCTACAGAAGCTTCAGCTTTCCCAATGACAGTATCTCCATTATCAGCAGGCAGTGAAACAGAAGATGGTAAGTCTCTTACTTTCGAAGATGTAACATTTGAAGAAATGCCAAAAAACATCGTAGTATTTGACTACGGTTTCTTAGATACACTTGATGCATTAGGTGTTGAAGGTATCGTTGGTATCGCTGCAAACGGCGGTAAAGGTAACTTCCCTGAGCATTTAAAAGAAAAATATTTAACTGATTCAGTTACTGATGTTGGTTCATTAAAACAAATCGACTTCGAAAAAGTAGCAGCTGCTAATCCGGATGCAATTTTCATCTCAGGTCGTCAAGGTACATTCTATGAAGAATTAAAAGAAATTACTCCAAACGTAGTATTCATCGGTTCTGATAACTCAAACTATGTTGATGGCGTATTTGAAACAGTTGATTTAGCTGCTGAAATCTTCGGCAAACAAGAAAAAGCTGAAGAATTAAAAGTAGCATTACAAGAAAAAGTTGATGCTGTTAAAGAAAAAGCAGCTGGTTATGAAAACGCATTAGTAGCAATGTACAACGACAAAAAGATCTCTGGTTTCGATAACGGTGAAGATTCTCGTTTCGCATATGTGTACAATGACTTTGGTTTCAAACCATCAACTACTGACATCAAAGCTTCATCACACGGTTCTGACTTCTCATATGAATCAATTCTTTCTGTAGACCCAGAAGTATTATTGATCATCGACCGTACAGCATCTGATGTTGAAACAATCAAAGATGACATCGAGAACGATATCATCAAAAAAACTCGTGCTTACAAAGAAGGCAAAATTGTTTACCTTGATGGCGTAAACTGGTACTTCTCTTCTAACGGTGTAACAACTGAAGCAGACAAATTAGATGAAATCTTAAACGAATTAAAATAGGATAATAAATATGGCATGTCTCTCACCTAGAGGCATGCCTTTTTTTTAAGAGAGGGGAACTAAAATGTTCGTACAAATTCGCAAATGGATCGTAACAGAGGGCAACGCTGATAAAATTATTGAGCGCTTTAGCAAAAAAACGGGTCAAGGTCCATCAATGCTTGAACAGCGTGAAGGCTTCATTGGTCGTGAACTGCTTGTAAAAAATGTTCGACGTGGCGAAGAGGAAGTTGTAATGATTATTCGTTGGGAGTCAGAGGATGCATGGAAAGCTTGGGAGAAAAGTCCGGAGCATATTGCTGGTCATAAAGCGAAAATCAAAGAGCATGGTGGTAAACCACCAAAACCGGACTTCGTTATTTCGATGGAGCACGGAAATTACACAGTAGTGGAATAATGGATGTTTAAAGGGAAATCTACTTTGCAGAGTTTTTTTGCAAAGTGGATTTTTATTTTTTCGTATATTACATATAATAATAGGGTAAGTAAAGTAACAGTTTGACTGAAGAAAGTAGGTGTTTTTTTGAAAAAGAGAGTTTCAATTTTTGCGCTTGTTACATTAGTAATGTTTATTATTCTTGCACTAAATTTTGATACACCAAGCTTTGAGGCATTCGATATAAAAATCCGCTCATTATTATTTGGAAATAGTTTTATTATCTTATTTCATCATTTAGGAGAAACAAAGTTTATTATAGTCGCAACTGTTATTATGCTGCTGTATTTAGCAATCTTTAGAAAAGATTTTCGCGGTGTGCTCTTTGTGTTGCTTACAGTTGGGGTTGGAAATGGTCTAAACCAGCTTTTAAAGCGTATTTTTGCACGACCACGTCCGGAAATTGAAGATCAGCTTTCGTCGTTTAGCTTTCCTTCCGGCCATGCGCAAATTAGTGTATTATTCTTTTTAACGCTGGCCTATTTGATTTCGAAATGGCTGAAAAACAAGAAGTGGAAATTTACTACATACGGTATAATGCTAGTACTTATTTTTTTAATAGGTTTATCACGTATAGCGGAAGGTCGTCACTATGCAACAGATGTTTTAGCAGGGTGGAGTATCGGGTATACTTGGTTTATCATATGCGTATTATGGTATGAGTCTAAAAAGCACAAATAGAAGTTATGGGATTCCTGATATTTAGGAATCCCTTTTTTAACACTTGATTTGGTTAGCGGCATAAGATGTTTCCTGATTGAAAAAAGTTGCACAAAGGAAACATCGTGCGTATAATATGAGAAAAGAATTATAAAGAAGGAGAATAGTATGGATGAGAATGTATTATTAGCGTTAGGCTTAACATTGTTTGCAGGGCTTGCTACTGGTATTGGTAGTTTGATCGCATTTTTTACAACACGCACAAATAAGAAGTTTCTTTCGGTTGCATTAGGCTTTTCGGCAGGTGTTATGATTTATGTATCACTTGTTGAGATTTTTGTAAAAGCAAAAGACGCATTAGTAAACGTTCATGGGGAAACAATAGGGTATTGGTACACCATCATCGGCTTTTTCGGAGGGATGCTCGTAATTGCCTTAATTGACCGCTTTATTCCGAAAGGGAAAAATCCGCATGAAGTAAAGTCTGTAGAAGATGTTCAAAAAGCACAATTGATTGGGAATGAAGATGTAGAAGCAGACCGCCTGATGAAAATGGGATTATTTACAGCGCTGGCAATCGCGATTCATAACTTCCCTGAAGGTATTGCGACATTTATGGCGGTACTGCAAGATCCGAATGTCGGATTTGCGATAGCAATTGCGGTAGCAATTCATAATATCCCTGAAGGTATTGCGGTAGCCATTCCTATTTTTTATGCAACAGGGAAGCGTATGAAGGCATTTAAATGGTCGTTCGCCTCTGGTTTGTCAGAGCCGTTCGGTGCGCTTATTGCCTACTTAGTACTAATGCAATTTATGACAGATACATTGTTCGGTATTGTTTTTGCTGGTGTTGCAGGGATTATGGTATTTATTTCGATTGATGAACTGTTGCCGGCTGCTAAAAAATATGATGAAGCTCATTCCTCTATTTACGGATTAATAGCAGGTATGGCAGTTATGGCCATCAGCTTAGTGATGTTAACTTAATTTTAATTACTTCATGAAAAAGCCAGCATCTCCTTCACGGAGTATGCTGGCTTTTTCATGTATTGAGACTAAAGCTTCGGTGCATATTAGCCGAATAGAAGCTTTAACCCTTTTTTATTAAGATGCGGCTGTTACATTTTCAGATGCAACAGTAAATGTTGTATTAGGGTATTCATTTTTTTCGATTTCATCAAGCAATGCGACAGCAAAATCAGCATAACTGATATAACTGTTAAATTGCGAGTTTACTAGAATCTTCTCTTCGCCTTTAATGTAATGGCCGGTACGTGGTCCATCCGAATCGAACATAGCCGATGGGATCGCAAAGGACCATTGGATTGAAGAGCTTTCCAAATCACGTAGGTTTTGCAATTGAGCCTTTGCCGCGATAGCCAGATCTTCAGGATAATCTTCAAGATCCATAAGTCGAACTGTTTTTTCACGATCAACAAAAAGGCAGCCTGAACTACCAATCACGAACAATTTTTTCTCTGTTCCTTCAAGTAAGGAAATTAAATGTTCACCGGCATCAACATGTAAATGTTCTTCCCCTGGTAGCGGAGCAAAAGCATTAATTAAAATATCGAAAGGAGCAATTTGTTCCTTTGTTAAATTAAACAGGTCGCTTTCAATAATATTGATATTTTCTTCTTGTACTGTTGCCTTATTTTTTACGATCGCTGTCACATCAAAGTTTCTCATGATGGCTTCTCTTAAAATATGAGTTCCTGCCTTACCTGCAGCTCCAATAACTGCAATTTTCATAAACATTACCCCTTTCTAACAGTAGATTTATTAATATACCCAAATTTAAGGGGAATTATGCATAAAAGACAAAATAGATTAGAAAAAAACAAAAAATGTACGTTATTCTATTATGAGAATAACGTACATTAAACATTTAACGAAGAGTTTTATCTATCATTTTATTATTAATAAGTGTGACAGTTGAGCCGGATGGTGAAGCGGTTGTCACTACGACTTGATGGTCCGGAAATTGTTGCTGCATTGATTCGACAAATTGTTCGGATAAAGCGAGCGGAATCATCGAGATTAATGTTGGACCGGCACCACTTAATGCAGTACCATACGCTCCAGCCTTTTTTGCAGCTTCGCGAATTTCATTATATGCGGGAATAAGGTTTGCACGGAAAGGCTCATGGAAAAGATCTGCTTCCATATATCGTCCAATTCGCTCATAATCCTTTGCAATAAGGGAAGCAGCGAGCATATTCGCATTGGCACTTGCACGCACTGCATAGCTTCTTTTCAGCTCTTCCGGTAAAACACCGCGTGATGCTGCTGTTTTAAGTTCAATATTCGGAATAAATACTACGAATGCCGCATCCATCTCCTGAATATGCAGTGTGTCGACAATTCCTGCTTCATCCATTGAAGAAATCGTCAATCCCCCTAATACCGAAGCTGTTGCATTATCAGGATGGCCTTCAATTTGAGATGAAATGTTCAGCTTATTCTGTTGCGATAATTTTAAATCCCCTAAAATATCGGCTAATTCAATAGCACCTACAATTGCAGCCGCACTGCTGCCGATACCACGTGCAAGGGGAAGCTCACTAGTCATCTCAATTTTACATGGTGGCAGCGTTGCATTATATTGCTTTGCTACCTGCTGTGCGATTGTATAAATTAAATGCGATTCGACTGACGTATCAGATGGCACATTGTCACCAATATGCACAAATTCCCACTCATCTTGTAATGTGACATCCAATGTTAGATAGAGCGATAATCCAAGACCAATGGAGTCAAATCCAGGACCTAAATTTGCTGTACTGCCAGGAACTTTGATTTGCCACTTTTTACTCATAGACTAAATACGCCCTCGATATAATTACGGATTTCCTGCTCATCATTTTGAAGTGAGACAAGGTCTACAGTTGAAACATTCATAGCTGTATCCGGATCTTTTAAGCCGTTACCAGTAAAGACTGTAACAACACGACTGCCTGCAGCGATTTCGCCGGTTTTCACTGACTTGATGACACCAGCTAATGAAGCAGCTGAACCAGGTTCGACAAAGATACCTTCTTTGTTGGCGATTAGTTTATAAGCGTCTAAAATTTCATCATCTGTTACTGAATCAATTAAACCGCCTGATTCATCACGAGCTGTTTCAGCGAACTTCCAGCTTGCTGGGTTCCCGATACGAATAGCTGTTGCTACAGTTTCCGGATTTACAATTGGTGCTCCTTGCACGATTGCAGCGGAACCTTCTGCTTCAAAACCGTACATTTTAGGAAGACCGCTTTGTTTTGCTTCATTATATTCTTTAAAGCCTTTCCAGTAAGCTGTAATATTCCCTGCGTTTCCTACAGGAATACATAAGTAGTCTGGGGCTTGGCCAAGTTGATCTACAATTTCAAACGCCGCTGTTTTTTGGCCTTCAATACGATATGGGTTTACAGAGTTAACAAGTGCGATTGGAGTATTTTCCCCGATTTTGCGCACAATATTTAATGCATCATCAAAGTTGCCGTCAATTTCAATAATTTTCGCACCGTACATGCAAGCTTGTGCCAATTTACCAAGTGCTACTTTGCCTTTAGGAATGACAACGATTGACTGAATACCGGCGCGTGCCGCATATGCTGCAGCTGCCGCAGATGTATTGCCTGTAGAAGCACAAATGACAACTTTAGAGCCTTCTTCAATTGCTTTTGCAACAGCAAATACCATACCACGGTCTTTAAACGAACCTGTTGGGTTAGCACCTTCAATTTTCCCGTATAACTCAATTCCAAGCTCTTTAGATAAATTTACTAATGGAATTAGTGGCGTATTTCCTTCATTTAGTGATAAAGCAGGTGTATTTTCAGTAACAGGTAGGTACTGTTTATATTCTTCGATAAGACCTTTCCACATAGATAATAAACTCCTTCTGTTCTCGCTAGGTGAACATTTGTTTTTGTATACAAGACATTTTATACCTATGTGTCCCTTATTTCAATAGGAATTGTTAAATTGTCGGAACAATTCGTTAAGTTAAAAAAATGTTGTCACTTTTAAGAAAGAAATGTATGATAGTAATGTTGTTAAGTCAAGTGTAAAGACACATGGAAGGTGGAAAAGTAATGTCGGTGAAAACAAATGAACAAAAGCCCCTATCACGTAATAAACTTCTACGTATAGCTGGGGTTGGATGGATGTTCGATGCAATGGATGTCGGAATACTATCTTTTATCATTGCAGCGCTTGCAGTTGACTGGGGATTAAATAGTAGTCAAATGGGTTGGATTGCAAGTGTAAACTCAATTGGTATGGCAGTTGGTGCGCTGTTTTTTGGTGTACTTGCAGATAAAGTAGGACGTAAGCAAATCTTTATGTGGACACTAATACTATTCTCAGTTGCTAGTGGTTTATCCGCATTTACAACAACTTTGACGCTCTTTTTAATTTTACGCTTTTTTGTCGGCATGGGGCTTGGCGGGGAATTACCTGTTGCTTCAACGCTTGTATCTGAAAGTGTAAAAGCTGAAGAACGCGGAAGAGTTGTCGTTTTACTTGAAAGTTTTTGGGCTGGAGGCTGGCTAATCGCCGCGCTTATTGCCTATTTCGTTATACCGGCTGAATTCTGGCCAATTGAAGGATGGCGAGTTGCACTATTAATTACGGCAATCCCTGCAATTTATGCAATTTATATAAGAATGAAATTACCGGACTCACCACAGTTCAGGGTAAAAGAAGAGTCGAAAAAACGTTCGGTGTTCCAAAATATCGCAACGTTATGGGAGAAAAAATATGCACGTTCTACACTAATGCTTTGGATTTTATGGTTTGCAGTTGTATTTTCTTACTATGGCATGTTTTTATGGTTACCAAGTGTAATGGTTGGCAAGGGATTTGATTTAATATCAAGTTTTAAATATGTATTAATCATGACGTTAGCCCAATTACCGGGTTATTTTACAGCTGCTTGGTTCATCGAGAAATTTGGGCGCAAATTTGTATTAGTTACATATTTATTAGGGACTGCAGCAAGTGCCTTTATATTCGGTGGTGCAGAAACGATCGAAACATTGTTGATTTCCGGTATGTTGCTTTCGTTCTTTAACTTAGGAGCATGGGGTGCCTTATATGCGTATACACCTGAGCAATATCCGGCAATTGTACGTGGAACGGGAGCGGGGATGGCGGCAGCAATAGGTCGTGTTGGAGGTATTTTCGGTCCGTTATTAGTTGGGACACTCCTGACAAAAGGCTATGATATTAGCTATATTTTCGCGATTTTCTGTGTGGCCATCGTCATTGGAGTATTGTCTGTTATTTTTTTAGGGAAAGAAACAAAGCAAACAGAATTACTATAGTTGTAAACTATTAGTATTAAAATGTTTTTTTTGATAATGAATAGGGACTTGTGCTAATAAAATAGCGCAAGTCCTTTTTACATTTGTGAGCTGTAAAAAAATACCTAATAGATAAATGTCCATAACAGGTTTTTAATAATAGTTTATTTATAAATTATAAATTTTACAAAAGTATGTCAATTTCCTATTCAAATTTTTATATTCTTTAGTAGGCTAAAGTTTTTTCAGAAAACTCGTTGAATTCTATTATTATTCATGTTAATGTATTTTTTATTATTAAGAATTTAGCGCTCGTAAAGTTACATGAATAAGTGAGATATTATTTTAAAAAAATATTAGAAAGGGAGATGGAGAATTTGACTATTTGCGAAAATATTAAGAAGAAGTATATTCGTCTTTCTAAGGGGCAGCGAAAAGTTGCTCAGTTTGTTATGGATAATCCGAATATAGTGGGGACACATACCGCCTCCGAAGTAGGAAGGTTAGCAGATGTAAGTGAATCGACTGTAATCAGATTTTGCTATTCAATGGATTTAGCAGGTTTTAGTGAGCTCCAAGATAAACTGAAGGAATATTTAATGGATAAAGGTGAAGTAACGGAAGTTAAACAAGCGATGCCTGTTAAAAAAATCCGAAATCACATTGGAGCGGACATTGTAAAAAAAGATATCGCCAATATATCTAAAACATTCAACCAGTTAAAAGAACAGGATGTTGAAGAAGTTGTGCAATTGTTACATACATCAAAGAAAATCCATTTTTTAGGTTTCAGACAATCGACACCAGTTGCTTTTTGGATGTACAGCAATGTCAACAGGTTACGTGACCATGTTCATTTTATTCCTCATGAGGCAGATAAAATTGCACAACAACTTGCGTATATGGATGAAGATTCATTGCTTTTCGTTATATCGCTTGATGAAGAGTATGAAGATATGGCAACAACAGTAGAAATCGCTAAAAGAAAAAATGTTAAAATTGTCGCAATCCGCAACAAAGAGCTTACATCTCAAGAACCGGCTAACCCCGTACTTATTGTTCCCAATACAAAAGAAGCCGGAGCCACATGTACAATTGCTATATTCTCTCTATTACATATATTAGTGGAATCAATGGTAAGCCAAAACCCACACCAATATGAGCAATATAATAAAAAGACAAATGGCGCGCTCAATACGCCGAATTTAATAGCAATCAGCTAAAACTGTAAAGGCTAACTCATAGCCATTACAGTTTTCCTTTTTGCTAAGTAATATTGAAGAATCTTCTGTTTTTCACTTTCTTTACGTTATGTTAAAATGAAGAGCGAAAAGCATTTAATAGGAGGCTCACTCATGAGTAAAACATTAGTTTTCGGACATAAAAATCCAGATACAGATACAATTACTTCAGCAATTGTTTATGCATACTTAAAACAACAATTAGGTGTAGATGCAGAAGCAGTTCGACTTGGAGAATTAAATAACGAAACAAAGTATGCACTAGAAAAATTCAACTTTGAAGCACCACGTCTAATTGCTAACGTAAAAGATGAAGGAGCACAAGTAATTTTAGTAGACCATAATGAGTTCCAGCAATCAGCAGATGGAATCGAAGAAGTACAAATCACTGAAGTAATCGATCATCACCGTATTGCGAATTTTGTAACAGCTGATCCAGTATATTTCCGTGCTGAGCCTGTAGGTTGTACAGCGACAATCTTAAATAAATTATATAAAGAAAATAATGTAGAAATTCCGGCTAACATCGCAGGTTTAATGCTTTCTGCTATTATTTCGGATACATTATTATTCAAATCGCCAACATGCACAGAGCAAGATGTGAAAGCTGGCGAAGAATTGGCAGCAATTGCAAATGTTGATACTGCACAATATGGTTTAGCTATGCTAAAAGCAGGTGCGGACCTTTCAGATAAGTCACTGGAAGATTTATTGTCATTGGATGCAAAAGGCTTTGAATTTGGTGAATATAAAGCGACAGTTGCCCAAGTAAATGCAGTGGATATTGAAGACGTTCTTGGTCGCCAAGAAGAGCTTGAAAACTTATTGAACAAAAATATTGCGGATAATGGCCTAGATTTATTCTTCTTCGTTGTAACAGATATTTTAAACAATGATTCAACAGCAGTAGCGGCTGGACAAGTTGCCGAAGAAGCAGCAAAAGCGTTTGGTGCAACAATTGTTAATGGTCGCATCAGCTTACCAGGCGTTGTATCACGTAAAAAACAAATCGTTCCAGTTTTAACAGAAAACTTAAAATAAAAAGTAAATCCGGCAACTCATTTAAGAGTTACCGGATTTTTTCATTTTTAACGGATAGACTGCAGGGCCTTCGATAACTTCGCCTTTTGCGTTGTAGCGAGATCCATGACATGGACAATCCCATGTATCATCTGCAACATTCCATCTTGTTTTACAGCCAAGGTGTGTACACTTAGGCGCATCCGGTCTGTCGATATAGCCTTTTACAAGCTCTTTTCCAATCATCCCGCCCGTTTGCAGCATGAAGTAAAATGTCTTCCCGAAATTTGAACGATTCGGTGAGAATAAAGCGGCTGCCGGGTTTGCAATTCTTTTAATAAGATCTGTAAGCAATGTTCCTGCAACAAGTGAAGAAGAAAGCCCCCATTTATTAAAGCCTGTTGCAATATACAAACTGTCATCGCCCGGTGACAGCTGGCCGATATAAGGAATTTGGTCTGCCGTCATGACATCCTGTGCACTCCAGCCGTATTCATATGGCGGAAGTTCAAAATCTGTTGTTAGTTCATGCTGCAATGTTTCATAAAACGGGTCTGTATCGCTTGTCGATCCAGCTGTATGCGATTGTCCGCCATAGATGAAGTAGGGCTGATTATCGATAAGTGCCGTTCGGATTGTACGACTTTGAGCATCAACGCTTAAGTATTGGCCTTCTAATAGCTGTGAATATTTTGTTGCTGTTAGGTAAGACCGTTTAATCTGCAGTTTCATCGAATAAAGTTGTCGAATTGATTCAATCGGGTAATGTGTACATAAAATTAGCTTTTTATATTGAACAGTATGGTCATTGCTTGTATGAAGACAATTTTTGGACATTTCTAATTTAGTCACTCGCGTATTTAAATAAAGTTGTGCCCCATGTTTTCTAGCTAAATGAACATACGTATTCGTAAACTCGACAGGATTTATCTGACCTTCATTTTTGATACCGAGCGCAAGTTCTACAGGAACCGAAAGCTCGATGTCCTTTGTTGCAAGAAAGGGAATACCGATTTTTTTATAGCTTTCCGCCTCGTTTAAAAGCTGCTCTTTTCCTTGAGGGGTAGCTGTATAAACATACGAAGTAGCACGAGAAAAGCTGGTGCTACTTTCGGAAACAGCTTGTTCAATAGCTTGTTTATTCGCCTCGTAGTAAATTTTACCGTCTTCTTCATTGAGTTTTGAGTAAATGAGATTATGCTGTACTGTCAATTTTCCTGTAGAATAGCCTGTTGTTCCTTGTGCAAACTGAGGCATTGCTTCGATTAGCGCGACACTAAGCCCCTCTTTAGCCAGTGAATACGCAGTATAAATACCACTGATTCCCCCTCCAATTATACATATGTCGCAGTTAATCGATTCTTGCAGAGTAGGGGCAGCAAAATCTGAATGTGTTGGAAGCCAGAGAGATTGTTTCAAAATATCACCTTTTTATTTTTCAGCATAGGGTAATTGACCAGAATTTATTCAGCTAACGTCACATAATAAAAATTCCTCGGACCTTTATGTGGGGGGAGGCTAGTTTCAAACATTGTACTTTTGAATAGTTGCTCGCTACAATACAAGACAAGGAGAGTGATTAGCATGAAAATCGAAGTATGGTCTGACTATGTATGTCCTTTTTGCTATATTGGCAAGAAACAATTAGAAATCGCATTAGATGAACTTGGGTACGGAGATTCAATTGAAGTAGCCTATAAAAGCTATTTATTGGATCCTTCCACACCAGTTGATACGACAAGCTCTGTATATGAAGAACTGTCACGAAAATATCAGATTTCATTAGATGAAGTGAAGAAGATGACAGCAAATGTTACATCACGTGCCAAAGAAGTAGGGCTTGAGTACAATTTTGATGAAATGAAAAGTGCAAACACTGTAAAAGCGCACCGTTTAGCAAAATGGGCTGAAACAGAAGGAAAAGAAAAAGAGTTTACCGAGCGCGTTTTAAAAGCTTACTTTTTAGAAGGCGAAGCAATCGGACAAACTGAGGTATTACTGACATTAGCAAAAGAAGTCGGGTTATCTGCAGAAAAAGCTCGTCAAGTTATTGAAAGCGATGAGTATATGGAACAGGTGCAGCAAGATATTGCAGTCGCTCAAAATCTTGGTGTACGTGGTGTACCTTTCTTTGTCATTGATAATAAGTACGGCATTTCAGGTGCACAGCCACAGGAAGTGTTTGAACAAACGATTGAAAAGGCAGCACAGGAAATTGGTTTACGTAAACCTTTGAAAATGCAAGGGGTAGACGGTGCTGCATGTACCGATGATTCTTGTGATATTTAACTGGAGTTAATAGGAGTTAAACAGGGAATTTTACCTAGATTCATATTTTTATATAAAATCGAAATAGGAATTCAGACTAAAGTATGAGAGCAATCTAATTGATTTTTTTAGGTTGTTCTTTTATTATATAAAAGTACCTCGAATTTGAGATACTTTAAAACAAGATAATAATTTAAAAATAAATAATATTGAAAATAGTAGGGAGAAATGAAAATGACAAACGTATTAGTAGTAAAAGCAAATAACCGCCCAGATGGCGTATCAACAAAAATGTATGAAACATTCATGGCTGAAGTTGCGAACAATGAAGGTTTAAACGTAACAACTTTTGACGTATTTGAAGAAAATATGCCATATTTCGGTCAAGAATTATTCAACGCTTTCGGTAAAGCACAAGCAGGCGAAGAATTATCAGCAATCGAAGCAGGTTCTTTAGCTGCTTTCAACAAATCTCGTGAAGCTTTAACAGCTGCAGATGTAGTAGTATTTGCATTCCCATTATGGAACTTAACAATTCCAGCAGCATTACAATCATTCATCGATTATACTTATGGCGCTGGCTATTCATTCAAATACAATGAACAAGGTCAATTAGTAAGCTTAATGACTGACAAAAAATATATCGTATTAAACGCACGTGGCGGTATTTACTCAACACCACAAGCATCTGCATCAGAAATGTCAGTAAACTATATTAATGCGGTTATTGGTGGCGTATATGGTATGGAAAAAATTGATGAAGTTATTATCGAAGGTCATGCATCAAATCCAGCTGGAGCTGAACAGATTATTGCTGAAGGCTTAGAAAAAGTAAAAGCTGCAGTGCAAAATTTGGCAAAAGTAACAGCTTAATTAAATTATTCATATAGTAGAGAAGGGTTGCTCACAAAGTTGTGGGCTCCCTTCTTTTTTTAATCGGACAACACATTTATTAATGTAAAATTCACTTGGTAGTAAGCTACTTACTTTTTGTAATTAATAAGAAGTGGTAATATAATAAGTAGCAGTTAAATAAATTTAGTTTTAGAGTAGTGAATATGAGGTGAAGAAAATGAAAGAATCAGCACTATGTCCGCGTCTATCAAAAGCAATGGAGCTAGTCGGGAAACGCTGGACAGCTTTAATTATTTATCAATTGTTGGAAGGACCTCAACGTTTCAATGCGATCGAATCAGCATTACCGATTAGTGGACGCTTACTGTCAGAGCGTTTAAAGGAACTCGAAAAAGAAGGTATTGTTGAACGTAAAGTGTATTCAGAAGTACCGGTTCGTGTTGAGTATAATTTAACGGATAAAGGGCATTCACTTGAACAAACTGTGAGAGAAATTGAAATATGGGCGAAAACTTGGTTATAAATCATGCTGTTTTACTTGTAAAAAGCGTTATAAAAACAGATACTTAAAAAGTACGTCAGCTTTACAGGAAAGGAAAATGTTTTTTATGACAATTCAACAGTGGGAAAATGATTTATCACAATGGATCCCTTCAACTAATATAAAAATAAATGAAACACTAAAAAAATATACGATGACAAAGCTTGGCGGTAAGGCAGATATTTTAGTGCTGCCGAATACAGAAGAACAAGCAGCAGCTGTCGTTAAGTATGCATATGAAAATAATGTACCGCTACTCATGCTGGGGAACGGCTCCAATATGGTCGTACGTGATGGTGGAGTACGTGGTATTGTCCTGCATTTTGCTTTATTGGACGAAATTCGTATTGAAGGTGATACGGTTTATGCGCAAAGTGGCGCATTGATTAAAGAAGTATCAAAGCAAGTCGCAGCTCAGAGCTTAACCGGTTTTGAGTTTGCATGCGGAATTCCAGGTTCAATCGGTGGAGCAATGGCAATGAATGCCGGGGCTTACGGTGGTGAGGTTAAAGACATCGTTACAACTTGTAAAGTACTAACACCGAAAGGAGAGCTTCTTGAGCTGAACAACGAGCAACTGGAGCTTTCTTACCGGAAAAGTATCATTGCAAAAAAAGGCTATTTCGTACTGTCTGCTACGTTTCAGTTAGCACATGGTGATCAAAAGCAAATAGATGAGAAGATTGCCGATTTAACGTTCCAGCGTGAATCGAAGCAGCCGCTAGAATACCCTTCGGCGGGCAGTGTATTCAAACGTCCACCAGGTTATTTTGCAGGTAAGCTTATTCAGGATAGTGAATTGCAAGGTAAAGGTGTCGGAGGGGCAGAAGTTTCTACAAAGCATGCAGGATTTATCGTCAATAAAAACAATGCTACGGCAAAGGACTATATCGATACAATTCAAATGGTACAGCGTGTTGTAAAAGAGAAGTACGATATCGACTTGGAAATGGAAGTAAAAATCGTCGGTGAAGACTAATCTTGGATGATATAAAATGACTTCAACTCGTGCTAATTTAGCGCGAGTTCTCTTTTTTTTTAATGATAATTAATATGAGATTACATAAAAGGAGTAAGAAAGATGAAATTTATTTCGTGGAATGTGAACGGGATTCGTGCTTGTGTAAATAAAGGATTTTTGGATTATTTCCGTGAAATGGATGCGGACTTTTTCTGTATCCAGGAAACGAAATGCCAGGTAGGACAGATTGATCTTCAACTGGAAGGATATTATCAATATTGGCATTCAGCAGTGAAAAAAGGTTACTCCGGTACAGCTGTATTTACGAAACATGAACCGTTAGCAGTGTACTACGGAATTGAAAATGAAATTGCGGCAGATGAAGGCCGCATCCTTACATTGGAGTATGAAAACTTTTATTTAGTAAACACGTACACACCGAATGCTAAGAGAGATTTAACTCGTCTGGAAGAGCGGCTGCAATGGGAAGACCGGATGACACTATATTTGAAGGAACTTGATGCGAAAAAGCCCGTCATTTATTGTGGAGATTTAAATGTTGCACATAGTGAACTGGATATTAAAAATGTGAAATCCAATATCGGGAACTCCGGATTTACATATGAAGAGCGCGGAAAGATGACAGAATTACTTTCAAGTGGATTTACGGATACGTTTCGTCATTTCCATCCGGACTTAACCGACCATTTTACATGGTGGAGTTATATGGCCAAAGTACGTGAGCGAAATATCGGCTGGCGCATCGATTATTTTATTATATCTGACCGACTTGTTGAAAAAGTAGAGGAAGCATCTATACATTCAGAAATTTTAGGTAGCGATCATTGCCCTATCGTATTAAAATTAAAAACGGTGTAAGATGAATAGACTAATAGAAACAGAACTTTTACAGCATAATAAAGCTTTGTAAAAACAGAAAAAAAAGAGGTGGAATTTATGGCACAACAGGCGAAAAAGTCAAAAGGGCGCAAATTTATAAACATCGTCATTTGGGCAGTTGGGATTTTAATTATTGTAGGTGGTGCAGCGGTAGCAGGATTGCACTTATACGTAGCAAATTCTAAACCTGTCATTGAAGGTGAACTCGCGGTATCGATTTTAGATGATGATGTTGAAGTTACGAGAGATGGTGTAGGGGTTCCACACATTGTGGCCAAGTCTGACGCGGATCTTTACCGTGCACAAGGCTATGTGCAGGCACAGGATCGTTTATTCCAAATGGATTTAGCGCGCCGCCAAGCAAGTGGTATGTTAGCTGAAGTGGTAGGGGAATCTGCAGTAAATACAGATAAGTTTTTCCGTACATTCAGTTTACGACATGCTGCAGAGTTATCATGGGATGATTATGATGCACAGTCAAAACAAATTCTTGAATGGTATGCGGAAGGTGTAAATGCTTTTATCGATGAAGTAAAAGGTACGAGCAAACTTTCATATGAATTCAAACTACTAGGGTATACGCCTGAAGCTTGGACACCGATTGATTCATTGACAATTGGTAAATATATGGCATATGACTTAGGCGGAAACTGGAATCAGCAAGCTTTCCGATCATGGGCAATGCAAAACTATACACAAGAACAAGCTGAAGAATTATTTGTAGAGTACCCAGAAAACGCTCAATCAATTATTGAAGCAAATTTAAATCTGGAAACGGATATTGCAAGTGCCATTCCGACAGATTACTTACCGTCAGAACATAACGGCAGTAATAACTGGGTTGTAAGTGGCGAGCTGACAAAATCGGGTAAGCCATTACTTGCAGATGATCCACATCTAGGATTAAGCACGCCATCTGTATGGTATCAAATGCATCTGGAATCACCTGAACAAAATGTTAGTGGTGTAATTTTTGCAGGGATCCCTGGAATTATTCTTGGGCATAACGAACAAATTGCATGGGGCGTAACGAATGTGAACCCGGATGTACAAGATTTATATATTGAAAAACCAAACCCTGAAAACCCATATGAATTTGAATATGACGGTGAATGGGAAGAGGCAACTGTCCGACAAGAGCCGATCAAAGTAAAAGACGGTGAAACGGTGGACTTTGAAGTTGTGGAAACACGCCATGGTCCAATCATTTCTAACATTATGTTAAAAGATACAAAAATGAAAGAGCAGTTCTCTATGCAGTGGACAGCACTGCAATCAACACAAGAATTAAAAGCAGTATTAGGCTTCAATAAAGCGACAAATTGGGAAGAGTTTGAAGTTGCGCTAGAGGACTTTAAAGCACCGGCACAAAACTTTGTGTTTGCTTCAACTGATGGAACAATTGCTTACAAAGCAAATGGTCTAGTACCAATCCGTAAACAAGGTACAGGTTCATTACCGGTGCCAGGTAATTCGTCGGAATACGGCTGGGAAAGCTATATCCCATTTGATGAGCTGCCAACTGTTATTAATCCGGAAGAAGGCTATATTGCAACAGCGAACAATCAAGTTGTAGGTGATGAATACCCTTACCATATTTCAAATCTTTGGGCACAGCCTTATCGATATGAGCGAATCGTAGAAATGATTAAAACACCGATGTATGATGAGGAAACAGGTGAATTATTAAAGCTTTCTGTTGCAGAAATGAAAGGTATGCAAATGGATAAAAAGAATTTGCATGCCGCAGAATTTTTACCGGGCTTGCTTGAAACGATTAAAGCTCAAGATAAAGAAGACAAGTATAAGAGTGTCATTACTCTCCTGGAAGAATGGGAGTATTATGATGACAAAGATCAAGGTGCACCACTTGTGTACCACTTCTTAATTGAAAATATGGAAAAAGCATTATTCCAAGATGCAATGCCGGAAGATGTTTACAAATTAATGCCTGGCAAATCGCAAATTACAGACCAAATGCTGCGTGATGCATATGCAGGCAATCCGGGTGTCTGGATTACAGAAGAAGGCGGACTGGATAAATTTGTTTATACTGCATTCGAGGATGCTGTAACAAAGATTAAAGGTAAATTTGGGACGTCTGTTTCAAAATGGAAATGGGGCAGCTATAATCAGCTGACATTTGATCATCCATTAGCAAGCGCATCGGACTTTTTAGCGGACTATGTCAACCCTGAAAAGCTACCGGTTGGCGGTTCTAGTGTTACCGTGCAAGCAGCTTCTGAAGATGGCAACGGAAATGTAAATCACGGTGCATCGTGGCGCTTTGTAGCTGACTTGGATAATTTAAAATCAGCATATCATATTGTCGGTCCAGGACAGAGCGGACATGTGAAGTCTAAATGGTATGACAACCAGACTTCAAACTGGGTTTACGGGCGCTATCATAAAACGAAAATCAATGGCGATATCGATCATGGTTATGAATTGATATTAAAAGCTGAGTGATAAAATTGAATCAGTCCTCCCTTTTTAAAAAGGGGGGATTTTTTATATTTAAATGTTACTTTGACGTTTAAGTTTTGATATAAGGAGAATAGTAGTGCAGTAAATATTAATAAAATGAGTTAAAATGCAGAGGTGAAAATTACTAATTTAAAGTAAAAAAGTCACATATGCTAATCGAAATGTTTGAGTTAAATTACTTGGCGTTATATGATTAGAGAAGATAATCTGGTTTTATAAATGGGGCGAAAGATGACAATGTCAGGTATTAAATTAATAAATGTAACAGAAGAAATTGTAAAAGGGCTTGTTAGTTTTCTGCTGCATGGCGTTGAATATCAAACATTTTGCCATTGTGAACAATGTGAGATGGATGTGAATGCAATTGTTTTAAATGTATTGCCTGCTCGTTATGTTACATCGGATGAGACGAGAGATGCTGTATTTAAACAAATGAGCACCCCGGAATATCTTGAGGAAATCAATAAACAAATTATCCATGCACTTCACATCGTAAAACAATATCCTAAGCATCCATAAGAAATGATTTCAATGCGTTCATTATGTATATAAGCAGTCATGATCAAGTTTTGTAAAAGATAAAATGAAGAGGTTATTCAATTAGGGGCATACTAATTGCAATAGCCTTTTTCTTTTAATGCCTTTTAACGTAGGGAGACTTTAAAATTGCCACTATTCACGTAGATGGCTGACTAAATTGCTTCCTGTGTAACCATAGCCGAATTGTTATGAAACTGAGCCTATGTAATTTAAGCGTTTACTGTTTTCAGTTAACTTTTTGCGTGAAATTGTAGTAAACTGAAAGAAGCAATTGGAAAGAGAGGGAACAGCTATGCCAACACCTAGCATGGAGGACCACATTGAACAAATTTATCTACTAATTGAACATAAAGGGTATGCACGTGTGTCCGATATTGCGGAAGCTTTATCTGTTCTACCTTCCTCCGTTACAAAAATGGTGCAGAAATTAGATAAAGACGGCTATTTAATATATGAAAAATATAGAGGCTTAACATTAACGCCAAAAGGGCAAAAGTTAGGAAAGAGACTTGTTCAGCGACATGATTTGCTGGAGCAATTTTTGCGTTTAATAGGGGTTGATGAAGAACGTATATATGAAGACGTTGAAGGTATTGAACATCACTTGAGCTGGAATTCCATTGATCGCATTGCGGATCTTGTACAGCTTTTAGAAGAACAGCCTCAAATGACGAAGAAGCTGGAAGAAATGAAATCAAATCATAGTATGTAATGATTGACAAGAAAAAGGAGAATATGATGAATCAATTAATAAAATCAGGACAAGTAGTGGAATTAACGGTATTGGAAGAACAAGGGTCACGTTATATTTTAACAAATGGTGAGTTGGAAATTCCCTTAAATGCATCAGATGTAGCTGAAACAATTGCGATAGGCGATGTTTTAAAAGTATTCCTTTATACGGATCGCCGTGGAGACCTGCAGGCAACGACAGCCATTCCGCATATTACAGAAGCGGATTACGGTTGGGCACGTGTATTGAAAGTAACAAAAGAAGGTGCCTTCTGTGATATTGGTACATCCCGCGAAGTATTAGTACGTGCTGAAGACTTGCCGGTGATTGAAGATGTATGGCCGGAAGCAGGAGATCATTTGTATATTACATTACGTACAGATCGCAACGGAGATTTATTCGGTCGTTTAATTACAGAAGAAAAAGTTAATGACATGTATGAAGGCGCAGCGGAAGACATGTTCAATAAAAACATTACAGCTCGACCATACCGTCTATTACCGGTAGGATCGTTTTTATTAGGGGTTGAAAATCCTTATCGTATTTTCGTCCACGAATCGGAAATGAAAGCTGAGCCGCGTTTAGGACAAGAAGTGCAAGTGCGCATTATTGATGTGAAGGAAGATGGCTCGTTAAACGGCTCGTTTTTACCTCGAAAACATGAGCGTTTAGGTGATGATGCTGAGAGAATCTTTGCATATTTGGAAAGTGTCGGCGGAAAAATGCCGTTTGGCGATAAATCAACGCCAGAGGAAATTTCTGAAATGTTCAAGATGAGTAAAGGTTCGTTTAAGCGTGCACTAGGTACTTTAATGAAAGCGCGCAAAATTACGCAAAAAGACGGCTGGACAGAAATCGTGTAGATACAACTATAAGTAAAAGGGGAAATGTATATGAAACCTTTTACTTTTTTTATTCGTATTAATTAGAGAATGTATAGTAGAATTGGACAACATATACATTCGTAAAGGGGGATTTATAAATGAGACAAAAATGGATGGGTGTTATTGCAGCATTCGCGTTATTGATTTCTTTTGTTTTACCAATGAGCGCTTCTGCGGCAACTACAGAACAAAAAAATCCAATCAATGAAAAGCTCGGCGTACCAATCGTTGTTTACGGAGGTAATTTATCTGCTGATGAAAAAGAAACAGTAAAAACTGCTTTGCGTGTGGATCAGGAAACAGAAATAGATGAAATTACAATTTCAGGACAGGATTTAGCAAAATATATAAAAGATAGTAACCCAAGTTCACGCATGTTTTCATCTGCTAAAATTACACGTCAAGATGCAGGCAAGGGACTTACGATTAGTATTGTAACACCAGATAATATTACACAGGTAACATCGGAAATGTATGCAAATGCCATGTTAACAGCAGGTATTGAAGATGCGATTGTGGAAATTGCAGCACCTAAACCGGTAACAGGTCACTCGGCATTAGTTGGGATATATAAAGCATATGAAGCAAAAACAGGTGAGACATTAGATATTGAGCGTACAGATGTCGCGAATGACGAATTATCTGTTGCAACATCAATTGCTGAATCGGCAGGGGTTTCAGATGCACAAGTTTCGGAATTATTAACAGAAATTAAGAAAGCAATTGCTGAAAATAAACCGGCAACAAAAGAAGAAGTTCAGCAAATTGTTGAAGAACAGTTGAACAAACTGCAAATCAATTTAAGTGAAACAGACCGTCAGCTTTTAGTGGATTTAATGGACCGAATCAGTAATTTGAATATCGACTTCAGTAAATTATCTTCACAGCTTTCAGATTTGACTGCAAAGTTCGATGAGAAGTTCGGTGCAATATTAGAGGATGAAGGATTTTGGCAAAGCGTCAAAAACTTCTTCAATAATTTAATCGATACAATTTCATCTTGGTTTAAATAAAATAGTCATTCAATGAAAGCACTCATAATCGGGTGCTTTTATTTTTATTGAAAATTCAAATTATGGTATATTGTGAAGTATAGAAGGAGGGAGAAATATGGAATTTATTTATAAAGACAAAGGGAACAACTATGGTGCTCTGGAATACGAATTGAACGGTCAGCGTGTTGCTGAGATTACTTGGGTTTTACGTGACGGGGTCATGAATATGGATCATACGTATGTATCTGATGTGTTACGCGGTCAAGGGGTAGCTAAAAAGCTTTTAGATGCCGCTGCGGATTACGCTCGAGAAAACAATTACAAAATGAATGCCATTTGTTCATATGTCGTTTCTTCATTCCAAAAAAGTGACGCGTATGACGATGTAAAAGTATAGCAATATACAAAAAACACGATTTTCATTTTTTAGAAAATCGTGTTTTATTATGGAATTATAATTTTCTTTTGATTTATTGTCATGTTTATTTAAAATCCTACCAATAATAAAATCAAAGCAGTAACAACTCCTGAAACACCGAGAAGAGTAAGAATTTCCGTACCTTTATATGTAATTTCTTTGTTTTGGAACATGTTAAACACTCCTTTATTTCCCTTATTTATATATATTTACCCAGTTCAGGTAGTTTTTACTCCTATAACAGCCAATGTTTTAAAAGAATTTCGCAGGGTATATTAATTTATATGAAAAGGTAAAATAAATTCGGAATTAGGAGGTAATATTATTATGGCTAAATTAAAAGGTAAAGGCGTTGTAGTTGCAGGATTATTAGCAGGTGCTGCTTCATTTTTAAGTAAAAAGGAAAACCGTGATAAAGCAATGGACTATTTTAATAAAGCAAAAGGTAAAGTAAATGAAAGCGGTGGAGTTCAGGGCTTGATGCAAAAAGTACAAGACAAATCAGCTGGTTACAGTAACGAAAATGCGCATCCATCATCGACAGGAGATTTAGATACAAATATGGCGAAATCGGCTTCTGTCGGAAAAGATGATTACAAAGAAGAATCATTGGAAGATGTTGCAGTGACAGCAGGAGAGGTTGCAGACCATACGTTAGAAGGTAACCAAATGGTCGAAGAAGGCGCTCAAACAACAACTGATTATTATAATCATGAACAGGATAAAAGAGCATAAGCAAACCGATGAGTGTTATAAAAACAAGGTAGGCGGGAAATTAGCCTCCTTTTTTTATGATGTTGGGGCTTGGTAATGTCTAGAAAACACTTTGAATAAGGAATTAAACTTCAAAACGATAAAAAAAGGGTTTGTCTGAAACGTTTTTAAATCGTTTCAGACAAATCCTTTAACATGTATAAAGATTAAGCGTTAGCTGTTTCTTTTTTCATTGTTTTGTTTTTAGCAAGGTTAACGTGCCAAGATAGAGCTTCCTCTAAGATATGAGGAGTGTGCGCGCCGCCAGTTGCTTCGTAAGCGCGGTTATAGTAATCCCATAACTGATCTTTGAAATCTGGGTGAGCACAGTTTTCGATGATTAATTTTACGCGCTCTTTTGGAGCAAGTCCGCGTAAATCAGCGATACCTTGTTCAGTTACGATTACGTCTACATCGTGCTCAGTGTGGTCTACGTGAGAAACCATTGGTACGATTGAAGAAATCGCGCCGCCTTTTGCGTATGATTTCGTTACGAAGATACCAAGACGAGCGTTACGTGCGAAGTCACCAGAACCGCCGATACCGTTCATCATTTTAGTTCCTGAAACGTGTGTAGAGTTTACGTTACCATAAATATCCAACTCAAGAGCAGTGTTGATTGAGATTAAGCCCAAACGACGGATAAGCTCTGGGTGGTTAGAGATTTCTTGTGGACGTAAGCAAATTTTATCAGCATACTTTTCTAAGTTGCCGTAAACTTTTTTCTGTAATTCTTCTGTAAGTGTAATAGAAGTTGCAGCAGCAAAGCGTACTTTACCAGCATCAATTAAGTTGAATACTGCATCTTGTAATACTTCAGAAGCAACTACCAAGTTTTCGAATTCTGCATCAGCAAAGCCGTCTAATACTGCGTTTGCTACAGAACCTACACCTGATTGTAATGGCATTAATTCATTTGTTAAACGACCCGCTTTGATTTCAGAACGGAAGAAGTCTAATAAAATGTTTGCCATTGTTTGTGTTTCCTCATCTGGAGGAACGATTAATGAAGGAGCGTCTGGCTCTTCAGAGATAACGATTGCTTTAATTTTAGCTGGATCTACTTTAATACCGATTTCACCGATACGTTGCTCAGCATTTGTCATTGGAATCGCGTCACGCTTACCTTGTTCACCTGGAACATAGATATCGTGAATACCGATCAATGCTTCTGGATGAGAGATATTTAATTCGATAATAATGTTCTCAGCATATTCAGCGAAGATTGGTGAGTTACCTACAGAGTTTGATGGGATAATTAAGCCGTCTTCTGTAATTGCAACTGCTTCTAAAATTAAGTGTTTAATAGGACCGATAATTCCTTGACGTACTAACTCAGCATTGTGAGAAAGGTGTGCGTCTACATAAGAAATTTCGCCTTTGTTTACTAAACCGCGCATTACCGCATCCCCTTGGAAAGGACCGCGTTTGTTAATAACACCAGCAGCAGCTAAGTAGTTATCAACTTCAGGACCTAATGAAGCCCCTGTATATACATCAATTTTAAATTTTTCGTTTTTAGCGCGCTCTACTAATGCCATTGGTACAACTTTAGCATCACCTGCGCGAGTAAATCCTGACATCCCTACTACTGTGCCATCTTGGATTAAAGCAGCAGCTTCTTCAGCAGATACAACTTTATCTACTAATTGTTTTAAACCTAAACGTTTCTCAACTCGTGGATCCATGAATAAATCCTCCCCTAATAAGTTATTTAATCGTTTGATAAACAGAAAATTTTGTAATTTTCTGTGTTTTTCACCAGATAGTAAACCGGCATTTATGCTAATATTATCATCAAATTGTCACATTTACTTCACGCCCAACATAAAAGCGCTTAAAAGTTGATTATTAGAGAAATTTAACGTAAAAAAGAGATAAAAAGTAGATTGCGTGTGAAGTTACCTAGTTACTCGTTTAGCAAATATGCACAATTAAGGAAGGAAGAATAGGTCAAAAGGCCAGGTGGAGGAGGCAGAAAGTAAAAAAGCGACTCGTATGTACGAGTCGCTTTTAAATGATTTTAGAATCCTAAAGAACGGCGGAAGTAGCTAGCATAGCGTTGGCTTACAGGAATACGTGTGCCGTCTTTCATAATTAATAGGAAAGTTGAATGTGAATCTGGTTGGATTTCATCAATGTAATCGATATTAACAATATAAGAACGGTGGCAACGGATGAACGAATCAGGAGCTAAAAATAACTCTAAGTCACTTAAGTTCAAACGGTGATATCCTTCACGGTGCATCGTTTTTACAAATGTTTTACGCAATTGTGTCTCAAGATAAATTACTTGATTGTGTTTAATTGGGTACCAGCAGTCATCAATTTTTACTGTAATATAATTAGTTAAAAATGGAGAAGGTTTTTGAGGGAAGATAGCTGTAATAGCACCTTTTGTTTCACCTTCTTCAATGAGAGGAATACTCATTCCGTAATAAGGAACTCCGAATACATCCGATTCAATGTATGAATTGATTTTTTGACCATACGTTAAAGCTTTGTATGCAGCTGAACCTTCTTTAATCGGGTCACCTGGTTTGATTTTTAAGTCTACTTTTTTGCTGGGCTGATAATATAAATACTCATTTGTATCTGAAATAGCAATTGATGTATTCTCAGGGAAAAATTCTTTAATGACTTCCATAATTTCTTCTATTTGTCTTGGATCCACTTTATAACACCTCTTTATAAGCATTTTATACAATTATGAACTATTTTACTACATATTTAAAGAAATTGGGTTGGGAAGATTTTTTAAAATGAAAAATATTTTTTGTGGATTTAAAAAGGGCATTTTTTTATGGAAAATATAATGAAAAAATAGCGTGAAAATTACTATGGTAAAAGAGTATGATTAGGTGAAATAAGCATTTTTTAAATTCCTTTATTTCTATAATTGGAAGTAACCTAATAATTTTGTCCTAGGTTAATTGTTAAAATTAGGTTGAAAGCAAAACTTGTAATATGGT
Organism: Solibacillus sp. GQ1; assembly: GCF_059758555.1. Taxonomy (NCBI): domain Bacteria; kingdom Bacillati; phylum Bacillota; class Bacilli; order Caryophanales; family Caryophanaceae; genus Solibacillus; species Solibacillus sp. GQ1. The sequence continues at coordinate 120,446 of NZ_JCAXEX010000006.1, forward strand.
AATATTCACTATAGTTACTAATAAAATGTACTAATATGCGGAAAACAATGCATACTATAATAGTATAAATATAAAAATGAATAAATATTTACTTTGCTTAATAAAAGAATTTCTACTATAGAAATTTCTTATGATTAATATAATGTTATTACTTATTATGAAATGCAGTCTGGCAGATGTAAGGAATATAACCAATCTGCAGAATTATGACAATTTCTTGTACATTTGTATTAGGCTTGTTTTTCTGATAAGTAATAGAAGGTCATTCTGAAGAAAGATGGGGTAACTTATGCAACTACATCAATATTCAATCTCGGAAACAATTTCAAAACGGTATTTTCAAGAGATTGACAATATCAATCAATATGCTGGTATCGAAGATTTTTTTGTTCTGGAATCTCGATTAATTTTTGAAGTTTATCATTTAGAAGTAGCAAAAGCAAAGAAGACATTACACGAAATTATAGACATATTATCCGCACGCTTCGGAAAACAGGTCATTAAAGTAGTGCGCTCGTATTTTGTTACGTTATCCTCAATTGTTGCGCGTAAGCTTTTAGATAATCAAGTCCCTTCTAAAAAAGCATTTGCCTTCAATTTAGCATGTGCAGATATGATTGAAAACAAGATGAAGGATGCCGAGTTTCTGCAATTTGCAGATGACTTAATCGATTTTTATGTGTACTTTATTGCGGACCGAAAGCAGCCTACGTTCCGTCACCAAACAGTAAACAAAGTAATTATGTACATAAATGATGAGCTGGAAAATGATTTAACAGTTGAAAGTATTGCAGCAAACTTCCATATTAGTACGAGTCATTTATCGCGTATTTTCCGTGAGCATGTAGGTATCACTTTAGTTGAATATTTAAATGTCCGCCGTGTAGAGGAATCTCAATATTATTTACGCCATACGAATAAAAGTATTACGTCAATTTCAGATCAATTCCATTTCTGCAATCAGAGTTATTTCACTAGAATTTTCAAGAAATACACAGGTGTAACACCTAAACATTTCCGTGATGAACTGCATCATGAGTTTTTCCGATTTGAAATTCCTGAAGTAGAGTACCAAAGTATTTAATACTTGCAAGCCTAATAGTGCGTATAATAATCCCTTGAATGTAGGGCAGATTAGTTAATTTAAATTCTTTATTCTTCGTTCAGCTGAAAGTTTCAGAAAAAAAAGAATAATATATGAAAACTCTGCATGGTATATATTATTACATGTAGAGTTTTTTATTTTATAACTAGTTTGTGCCTTTAAGATTTTCAAAATTGCATTATCAATTAAGCTAGTTTTATACTAAACAAAGGTTGGAAAATAGATTGCATTTAATGAGAACATGCAATCAGTATGTAAGGAGAGAAAAATGAAAAAATATGAGAGAGCGATCTCACTCGTTTTAGTTGCAGGAGCTAGTTTAACCGCATTATTTTTCATTGTGAAACAAAATATGGAAGCGGCCATTTTAGCTATGACGATTATGTTTACGTTTACGAATTTTTTCCGTTCACGTACCTTTAAAGAAAAGGGTCATGAAAAAGAAGCAAAATGGATGCAGAAGATGTCGATGATTTTTGCGGTTTTATCAATTATTGTTTTATTTATTATTGTCACAGGATAAAAATAGAAAAAGAAGGCGAAATGGAATGAACAGAAAAGCAAACAGAAAAAGTCCGATCGCAATGATTGTATCCATTTCAATTGTTATTTTAATCGCGATCTTAGGGTCTATTTATTATAAATTTGAAGTAGCACAATCTGCTACAGAAGAACAATCTGTTGAACCAACTGAACTGGAAAATGAAGAGACGCAAAATAAAACAAACGAAACGGAAGAACCGGTGAAGCCACAAGATGAAAATGTTGATGATCTAGCTTCTTCAGAACAAAACGGTGAAAATCCTTCGGCAAATTCCGGGGAGCAGCCAATTAAACAACCTGCTCAAGAAACACCACCCGCTACGGAAGAAGTAGCGCTGGAAAATGGATACATTGTTGGCCAAAAGCCTGCAACAGAACCTACTTTTGTAAAAGGGGTTTTAATTGCGAATAAGAAAAACCCCCTTCCTGCTACGTACAATAAAGGGGAAAATCCAAAGGCGCGTGCCGCTTTTGAAAAGATGGCAAAAGCTGCGATGGAAAATGGAATAGAGCTCGTTGCTTTTAGTGGTTTCCGTTCTTACGAATATCAACAAACACTCTACGATCGGTATGTGAAGCGAGATGGGAAGGAAGCGGCAGATCGCTATAGTGCGAGACCAGGGTATTCCGAGCATCAAACTGGACTCGCTTTTGATATTGGGGAAAAGGGTCGTGAAGATTTGTGGCTGACAAATGAGTTCGGCGACACTGAAGCAGGGCAGTGGTTGGCACAAAATGCCCATAAGTACGGGTTCATTTTACGATATCCAAAAGGAAAAGAAGAAATTACAGGATTCATGCATGAATCATGGCATTTCCGCTATTTGGAAGGCGAACTTGCGACAAAGGTATTTGAAGCAGGCGTAACGTTGGAAGAATACTTAGGGATACAATAATAAACTGATTTATAAATAAAAAAACCAATTTTCTCCCTAGAGAAAATTGGTTTTTTATTGTGTGCAAAAAGGGCTTTCAATTCACCTGATATACTTTCAGCTCAATTTCATTTCCCTATAGTATCGGTGATAATAAACGGGAAATGGATTCTTTGAACTTAATAAAACTGGAACGATTTTTGTACAGTTCAAATGTGAGCTCTGAGCAGTCTAATATATCACTTTCGAATATCTCGGCAAGACGGTGTGCCAATACTCTGTCATAAAGAAGGGCGTTCACTTCAAAGTTTAAACTAAAGCTCCGCACATCAATGTTTGCAGTACCGACTGATGCAATTTCATCATCCACAACAATCATTTTGGCGTGAATAAAGCCTTTCTCATAATGATACACTTTTGCACCTGCTTCAACGAGTGGCCCTACGTATGAATAAGTCGCCCAATAGACAAACATATGGTCAGGTTTATTTGGAATCATAATCCGCACATCGAGGCCGGATAGGGCTGCGATTCGAATAGCGTCAAAGAAAGATTCATCTGGAATGAAATACGGGGACTGTATGTACACGTATTTTTTTGCATTCGTAATTAAATGCAAATAGTTGTTTTTAATTACTTCCCATTCTGTGTCAGGACCACTTGAAATAATTTGGAGAGCTGCCGTTCCTTTTTGAGGGATAATCGGAAAATAACGCTCTGCATAGCAAATATCATTTTTTGCACTTGCTTGATTCCAGTCCAAAATGAAGCGAGTCTGTAAGGGGTGGACTGCGCTTCCTTCAATACGTAAGTGTGTATCGCGCCAGTAGCCGAATCGATCCGATAAACTTAAATATTCGTCCCCAACGTTAAATCCTCCGATATAGCCGATACGACCGTCTATTATGGAAATTTTTCTATGATTTCTAAAGTTTAAGCGTGGATTGATGAGTGGTAAAATCGAAGGGAAAAATACTTCTACTTCACCGCCAGCTTCGATCAGGTCTTTAAAATGCCGCTTCCGCACTCCGCGCGAGCCCATTTCATCAAATAGTACTCTTACTTTTACACCTTGTTTCGCTTTTTTTATTAAAGCATTTACAATGCGTTGCCCCAAGTTATCCAGTTTGAAAATATAGTATTGAATATGAATATGGTTTTTCGCATGTTGAATATCATTTATAAGTGCTTCGAACTTGTCACTGCCATCATCGAAAATCTTCACATCGTTATCCTGTGTCAGGACAGCGTTATTTGTTTTTAAATTCATATAAATGAGATGATTATAACTTTTAATATGTTCTGCACGTAGTTCCAGTTCATTATTCTCAATTGCTTCAATCTGATAACTAATCAGTTGTTCAATACCGATATCTTTTCTGCCATCCCACCGGAATAAGTGCTTTCTTCTCAATTGTCTTCCTAATAGTAAATAGAGGAAAAATCCAACAAACGGTAAGAAAAAAAGAACGAGCAACCATGCCCAAGTCGATGAAGGCTTTTTGCGCTCAAGAAAGATGACGGTCAGGGCAAATAGAATATTTATAAACATAATAAGTGGTACCAGAATGGAACTTTGAATAATTGCGCCCAAAAGATTCACCTACTTTCCTTCTTTCTTTTCATTATAGCCTATGGAAGCAAAACAAAAAAAGAAACACTTCAAGCGAGTGCTTCTTACTGTTTTAATATTCCTCAACATGGAAGTAAATATCCGAGAAATCACATTGTGCTAATTTTTTTGAGTTAATGAAGAAGCTGATAATCCCACTATCTCCCCACATAATATTTTGCTCATCGTTTGAAATGATTTGCAGTAATAATGTGTCGTAGTGCTGTAAATAGGGCGACGTTTTTCTGAAGTCCTGATGTATAAAATATGGATAGCCGCCAATTTTATGTTCTGCCGCTAAATAACTTTCCAAATATACATCCTGAAATGAACGGTCATCCAATGTAATGGGTGCATCCATTATTTCAGGTTTAAAATAATTATTTAAACGGTAATCCATTGCTGAAACCGGTTCAAACTGTGTTTTTGGAATGAGCTTCATCTCCTGCTGAATCGGGAAACTGCCGATGTTTACGTCTTCTAAATACGTGAAATCATGAATAAATTCATTATAGTGAACTTGATCAGGTATATATTGGACTTTAAAATAACGACATTCCGAATGTAATTTTTCCCTTTCATAACATTGTTGTGGAATATAAAATTGCAATATACCATCTTGTGGAAATGGATGGTCAAGCTGAATCTCCGCAAAGTTAAGCTGTGCCAAAAATAGCATATAGCGATTTTGATTGTCTTTAGGGTGTTCCATTTTATTTGTTAGAAAAGGAAGGCCGGCAAATTTACTTTCGTGTAAAAACGCAGGTTGTTTCACCGGTTTTAAAATTGCTACTTGTTCAGCAGAATGACTTAAACTTGTATGAAAATGGATCAATTCTTTTGGGATATAAATATTTTTTTCTATATGTGACATTTGAAGTTCCTCCTACTGAAGTAACATCTATTTGAAATGATGAACTAAAAGGCCCGTAAGGACGAAAATTTGTTTATTCCTAATCGGAATTACTTCACAAAAATGGTTATGATATTTTCAATATTTCCACTTGTAATTTTTGTTAAACGTAGTGGGGAAATATAATGCAATTCAATTTAACTACACGCGAAAAATAAAATTATTAAATAACATGTATTTGAGAAGATTATGTAAACTAATTCAAAAGTAATTATAAAATTTACAAGAAAAAATTTTTTCTCTAAAATAAATTTATCCAGGTTTATTATTGTTAATAAACGGTTAAGTTTAATTATGTTTTAGATTTGTCACAAAACAGGAAAGAAAAATAAGATTTTACGTGGTAATATATGAAGTATTAGAAGGTCTGACCTTATTAATTTGAAACTTTTAACATGAAAAATCGTTATATATATTAACAAAGGAAAGTTTGAGGTGTAATCAAATGGCGAAAGAGATTGATTTAAAGCGTATTGTTACAAACTTATCAAAATTAGGTGTTACGGCGACAGTTACGAAATCTCGTCTTGAGCTTTTAAAAGTTTTAACACCACCAACACAAACTCCACAAACGCAAAATTAATGAAAATCAGGTGTGATGAAACCCTGTTTTTCATACTTTATTTTCATCTGAAGCAATAGAAAAAGGACCCGCGGAATGCACGGGTCCTTTTTGTTTTATTCATCGTCAGGATCATTTGTTGTAAACATATATGTTCGGTAATGAAACTTCATACTATAGACAAGACCGATCGCTAAGGCATTCCCCATCATCGAACTACCTCCATAGCTAATGAAAGGTAACGGAATACCGGTAATTGGCAGTAATTGTATCGTCATGCCGATGTTTTCAAATACATGGAATGTAATCATGGCGATAATTCCTGCACATACATAAGTACAGAACGGATCTTTTAATAATAATGTCATTTTCGTTAAGTGATAGATTAACAGGAAGTATAGACAAATAACAGCGCTTGCGCCGATAAAACCCCATTCTTCGCCAATTACAGCAAAGATAAAGTCTGTATGGTTTTCCGCCACATATACTTCACGCGCCAGGAATCCTTTCCCGAAAACCTCACCGGAGCCAATCGCATTTAGAGAAGTAATTAAATGATAGCCGTCTGATGTTGCATACGAATAGGGATCAAGCCATGAGTAAATACGAGCGAATTGGTATGGCTGGAAACCAAATGTCTTTTCAAGGAAATCCTGCATATAAAGGGCCATCCATAATAACGATCCGCCTACAAGGAAAGCCCCGCCGAATAACGGTAAAATAATTTTCCAAGTTACACCTGCCACGATTACAAGTGCAGCAGTAATGGCGATAAATACTAAAGAAGATCCTAAATCGGGCTGGAGCATAATGAAGCCAAGCGGTACTGCCAAAGTTAAAGCAATTTTGCCGAGTAGCAATAAATCGGTTTTGACCGTTTTAATTTGGTAATTTTCATTGTGCTTACTGATTAAATAGGCAGCGGCCAAAATATAAAATGTTTTCATAAATTCGGCAGGCTGAATATTACCAATTGGTGTTTGGAACCAGCTTTTTGCCCCGTTTCTCTCAACTGTTATGCCAGTTGAAGTTGGAATAATGACAAGTGCGATTAATAACAAAATCCCAAAACCAAAAAGTGGCCATGCTAATTTTTTATATTGATCTGGGTCAAAGTACATGACAAATGCAACGATAAAGGCAAAGATTGCATAGTTTAAGACTTGTTTAGGTACGTAGTTTTGGCCGTATTGCCCAGATGTCTGGGCAGAAGCGATGGCAAGTAAACTTACTCCTAAAAATAAAATTAAGATTATTGTAAGCGGCCAGTCGAACCGTTTATTAAAATTATAATTGTTTGTATCCATTCGATTCACCTTAAATTATTAAATTTAACCCGTTAAAGGGCCAGAAGATACCAACAAATTGAAGGTTCTTAATATGGGCACAACATTTCCCGGTAAAAGAATTGCAGATATAGGAAAGTTTTCGCGGAAATTGCTGTAATGTTTTAAGCTTTATTTACTTTATCATATTCTTATAAAAATTACTTTAGTAAGACTAATTTAAAAGTTGGACGAAACAGGTGAGAAAATGTTTCAAATTTGAATGAGAAGTCATATAATAATCATATTATTCATATTAAAGGGGCGTGCAAAACGTGGCGAAGAAAATGAAATCTGCTGAAGATTTTATGCATCATTTATATATTCATATGAACGATGTCGAACATTTTGTTATTTATAGTGGTCTTACACTGAAGGAATTTATGGTTTCGGTCGAGCCCGTAAAAAATGTTCTGTTATTAAAGCACGCGTACGACAACGGCTCTTTTAATATGCATACACAATTCGATTTTGTAACAAATGAAGATATGCGCGATTTTCTCAAAAAGGAAAGCGACTTAAAGAAAGATTTATGCTGGGTAGATTTTACGACAGAGAAAAACATTAATACGTTAACTCCCCTTGAACAGGCAGAGCTCTTGTATTTAAGTCATAAGCGTGAACCGCTTGCATCGCCATTTTTCAACAAATTACAAAATCGCTTTGCTTATTACTCATCTGTAACTGACAAAATGACAAAAGTATATTATCGTTTTATAGGCGATTCTGAATTACTTGTTTCAAATCTATTTAATCGAATGATAAGAGATAAAGAAGGTGTTGGGAGCTTTTGGAGAAGAAAGAATAAAAACAACTCACCGACAATCGATCCTTCTACATTAAGACAATATCGGCCTTTTGTTAAGGAAGGTGCATTGCTTTCATTATATAAACTAGAAAAGCCAAATTCCCATTATGCAGTCGAAATCCGAGTGCTGAGTGATTATGATTATCCGGATGAAGTTTGGGATGATTTAGATGAAATATTAAAACAAGGCTATGATGAATTAATACAAATTAGTTGACACTCACAGCGAACAGGGCAGTGGGTGTTTTTTATCCGATTTCAGCGTTTAGTGTATTCGTGATAAAATAAGGTTAGTGAAAACTGGAGGTCAAAAAAATGAAAAAAAGAATTGGTTTATTATATGGTGGTAAGTCAGCCGAGCATGAAGTATCACTCTCAACTGCAAAGGCAGTAACACAAGCAATGGATTTTAATGAGTTTGACGTTTTCCCGATTTTTATAACATTAAAGGGTGAATGGCGTGTTGGACCTCAGTTAACAGAACCCGCTCAAACGATTGAACAATTGCAATTTACAATGGCATCAGACCAGTCTGAAAATAATATTACGCAATTTATTGCAAAACATATGGAAAGCCCATTTGATGTAATCTTCCCTTTACTGCATGGCACGAACGGTGAAGATGGTACTGTACAGGGCTTTTTGGAAGTGCTGAACATTCCTTATGTAGGTAACGGTGTGCTTGGTTCAGCGGCAGGCATGGATAAGGTAGTTATGAAGCAGTTGTTTGAAATGGCAAAATTGCCACAACTACCTTATGAATATTTTATTCGAAGTGAATGGGAACGGGAGAAAGAAGCTTGGATCAAAAGATGCGAACAGTCTTTAGGCTATCCGATGTTTGTTAAACCGGCTAACTTAGGATCAAGTGTAGGAATTAGCAAAGCGACGAATGCGCTGGAACTAGAAAAAGCTGTCCAATTTGCGCTGCAATATGACCGCAAAATTGTGATCGAACAAGGTGTAACGGCTCGAGAAATTGAGCTTGCTGTGTTAGGGAATGATACACCTAACGTTTCAGTAGCAGGTGAGATTAAGCCAATGACTGAGTTTTATGATTATGATTCAAAATATAAAGATGGCTCGACAGCATTAATTATTCCTGCACCATTGCAAAACGATGTTTATACAAACTTAGTAGATATGGCGAAAAGAGCGTTTAAAGCGATAGACGGAGCTGGATTAGTGCGCGCTGATTTCTTTGTAACTGAAAACAACGAGATCTTCATCAATGAAGTAAATACAATGCCCGGATTTACACCGGTAAGCATGTATCCTTTATTGTGGCAGCATACAGATGTAACGTATCCACAGCTTATTAAAGAGCTGATTGGTTTTGCGCTGGAACGTTATACAGAAAAACAACAGCTTCAATACAACAGAGATTGAGTGGGATAAAAAGTGAAAAAAAGTTTACAGCAAATTTCAGAATGGTTAACGATAGAAAATCAGTCATTTCCTGAAACGATTGTCACAGGTATTTCCATTGATACACGGACAATTGCTAAAGGGGATTTATTTATTCCTTTCCGTGGAGAAGCCGTAAATGGGCACCGTTTTGTTGAGCAGGCATTTGAAAAAGGCGCGGCAGCTTCTTTATGGATGATCGATGAGCCAAATCCCCCGGAACATTTGCCATTAATTTTCGTGGAAGACCCAGAGCTTGCACTTCAAAAAATGGCAGAGTGTTACCGTAATGAGCATCAAGCGACATTTATCGGGATTACCGGCTCAAACGGGAAAACGTCTTCAAAGGATATTTTGGCGGGAGCTCTTTCTCCATACTTTAAAGTACAAAAAACGATTGGGAACTTTAATAATCAGCTTGGTTTGCCAATTACGATTTTACAGCTTGATGAGGATACAGAAGTTTCCGTATTGGAAATGGGAATGAGCGGTTTCGGTGAAATTGAATTTTTAACGAAGCTTGCACGACCGCATTATGCCATTATTACGAATATTGGTGAAGCCCATATGCAAGATTTAGGATCACGGGAAGGGATTGCGAAGGCGAAGTTTGAAATTGTAAAAGGATTATCTGAGGAAGGAATTCTTTTCTATGATGGTGATGAACCGTTACTTCAAAACTTAGTTGCAAAAACACCGCAGTTAAAAACACAGCCATTTGGCTTTAGCCAAGCGCAGAGTTTAGCGGCTTCCAAAATAGAAGCGACAGCACAAGGAAGCAGTTTCCATGTAGATGGAGTAATCCAAGGGGAGTTCTTCATTTCGGTCTTAGGCGAGCACCAAGTGAAGAATACATTAAGTGCAATGCTGGTAAGTAAAGCATTAGGTTTGTCTGACGAACAAATCCGCGTAGCATTAAAGAAAGTAGTTTTAACTGATATGCGGATGCAGCTTGTTCCGGTAGGTGATTTATTATTTATTAACGATGCGTACAATGCTGCACCAACATCGATGCATGCAGCGATCCAATTTGTCGAGCAAACGACAATCCGCAATGAAAAGTGGCTTGTACTTGGTGATATGCTGGAGCTTGGAAACGATGAAAAGCAGATGCATGAAGGAATTGCCGCACATATTCATCCTGAAGAAATACGCTATGTTTGCTTGTATGGCCCGCGCATGAAGTGGCTCTATAATAAACTGCAAGAAACATTTGATGCTGAGCATTTACTGTATTCCGAAAATGAGTACGCACCGATTATCGAAAAAATTCAATCTCATGCAACAAACGAGTCCATCCTGTTAGTAAAAGGTTCTCGTGGAATGCAGTTGGAGAAAGTTATCCATTCTATCGAGCTAGCCTAGTGCTAGCTCGTTTTTTTTAGCGCAAAAACTTTTTTCGACTCTAAATGTCGCTTATTATAGATACTAACAGCTTAATGGAAGCAGGTGATTGGATGAAAATCGGCGTCCTATTTTTACATGGATTTTCAGGCGGACCGTATGAAGTAGAGCCTTTTGCGCATTATATAAAGCAACGAATAGATTGGGTCGTAAGCATTCCGACATTCTCCGGTCACGGTGATGCAGAGCATTTGGCAATGAAAGGCTATAAAGCGGAGCATTGGATGATGGAAGCGGAAATCGCATATCGGCAGTTGAAAAAGCAAGTCGATGAAGTCATAGTCGTCGGTTTTTCAATGGGTGGTGTCATTGCGATGTACTTATCTATACGTTACCCAGTAAAAAAGTTGGTACTCCTAAGTGCTGCAGCAAAGTATGTGAGTCCTACGCAGTTAGTAAAAGATGTTCGAGCAATTGCCCAAGATATGGTGCATAAAAAGTTGGAAGAAAACGAATTGTTTGCACGGTACAAATTTAAATTTAAAAATGTCCCGTTAACTGCAACGATTGAATTTATGAAGGTCGTTAAAAAAACGGAGCCTTATATAAAAAACATTCAGTGTCCTACCTTTATTGTACAAGGGGAGCTGGATGGAATTGTGCCAAGTGCAACCGCCCAGATTTTATTTGAACAAATTCAGTCGCAACAAAAGCAAATGTATATTTCAGATTGTGGAAAACATCATATTTGTTACAGTGATGATTGTGAGCAATGGTTTGATCAAGTGTATCAATTTTTATTGGAGTAATAAATATCTGACTATTTTGATACAAAGCAATATCATTGCATACCGTTACAACCCATGTTAGACTAATAAAAGCAATGGATACATTTTGTGCGAAGACTCTTCAGACTTATTGGTGAAGAGTGCTTTTTTTTGATAAACGGTTTTATTCTATTTTTTACAAATGTAACAACCAATTAGAAACGGTAGAATTGAACCGCTCGGCAATGACCGGGCTTTCCTTTTCATATAAGAGACTCTGCATATGAAGCAGAGAGAATTTTTAAGTAACGGAAACGTTCCACATACAATGGCTCGAAATTTGCCGCCATTTCATCTGAAAATGTAACCATTTGTCAACTTATACAGGAAAAAGGAGAATGAAGAGTTTGACAAATTTTTCAGAATTAAACATTAGTGAATCGACATTACGTTCTATTAAGCGTATGGGGTTTGAAGAAGCAACACCAATCCAAGAAGGAACAGTAACGTTTGCAATGGCTGGCCGTGACGTTTTAGGTCAAGCACAAACAGGTACTGGTAAAACAGCTGCATTTGGTATTCCTTTAATCGAGAAAATCGATCCAAAAAATCCAAATATCCAGGCTTTGGTAATTGCTCCGACTCGCGAATTAGCAATCCAAGTTTCAGAAGAACTTTATAAATTAGGTTATGATAAGCGCGTAAAATTATTATCAGTATACGGAGGTCAAGAAATTGGCCGTCAAATCCGCGCATTAAAAAACAAACCACAAATTATTGTGGGTACACCGGGTCGTATTCAAGACCATATTAACCGTCGTACATTACGTTTAGACGAAGTGCAAACTTTAGTTTTAGACGAAGCGGACGAAATGTTAAACATGGGCTTCATCGATGATATTAATGCGATTTTAGAAAACGTGCCATCAAACCGCCAAACATTACTATTCTCAGCGACAATGCCTCCAGCAATCCGTAAAATTGCAGAGACATTCATGAAAGATCCTGAAATCGTAAAAATTAAAGCGAAAGAATTAACAATGGAAAACATTGAACAGTTCTTTGTAAAAGCAACAGAGCGTGAAAAATTCGATGCTTTATCTCGTCTATTGGATTCACAAAAACCAGAATTAGCAATTATCTTCGGTCGTACGAAACGCCGTGTTGATGAGTTAAGCCAAGCTTTAGGTTTACGTGGCTTCTTAGCAGAAGGTATCCATGGTGATTTATCTCAAGCGAAACGTATTTCTGTTTTACGTCAGTTTAAAGAAGGTAAAATCGATATTTTAATCGCAACAGACGTTGCAGCTCGTGGATTAGATATTTCAGGTGTAACGCATGTTTACAACTTTGACATTCCACAAGATCCAGAATCATACGTTCACCGTATTGGTCGTACAGGCCGTGCAGGTAAATCTGGTGTTGCAGTAACTTTCGTAACACCTCGTGAAATGGGTTACTTACGTATCGTAGAAGAAACTACGAAAAAACGTATGACTCCTTTACGTCCACCTTCATCTGAAGAAGCATTAGTAGGCTTACAAGAAGATGCAATGCAATCATTGGTGGAATTAGTTCAAAATAATGATTTAGGTACTTACCGTGAGTTAGCAGCTAAGTTATTGGAAAATAATGAAGCGCTTGACTTAGTAGCAGCTGCTCTTAAATCAATTACTAAAGAACCTGATGCTACACCAGTATCATTATCTGAAGAACGTCCATTACCAATGCGTCGTGACCGTTCACAAGGTGGCGGAGGCCGCGGCCGTGGCGGTAATGACCGTAACCGTGGTGGTGGCAACCGTGGCGGTGGTGACCGTCGCGGAGGAGATCGTCGTCGTGAAGGTGGCGGAGGCGGAAGCCGTTCTGGTAGCGGAAGCCGTGATGGAGGTCGTCGTGAAGGCGGTGCTCGTCGTGAAGGCTCTCGTGATCGTCGTCCACGTCCACGTCGCGAAGACTAATACTATTTCAACACATCAACGATTTTCTCGTTGGTGTGTTTTTTTATGGGGAATTTTATATAAATATATTTTCCGGGAAATAAAATTTTTATAAATTATTTAACAAATTTACTAAATAACTATACTATGAGGGAAGGGGATTAGTTTAACATCCTAGTTAGAACAGAACGAAACATTTAAGCTGTTAATACGTATAGCATAGTATAGAGAAAGAGGTGTAGGGCTAGTGAGAGAACAACCAAAGTTTCAGTTACCAAAAAAAGCGCAAACAGTGTGGCGATTATATGGAATCATTCAAACTTTTATTATCGCACTTATAACAGGCGGCATCGTATTTTTAACAGTTCGATTTGATTGGCCACAGTGGATTATGTGGATTGCCATCGCGCTCGTATTGTTATCCATTGCATTTTCAGTTATCGTATTCCCGAGCATCCGTTGGGGAATTTGGCGTTATGAAGTACGAGAACAGGAAATTGAAATTCAAAGTGGCCTGTTTGTCGTAAAACGGACATTAATACCGATGGTACGTGTTCAACATGTTGATACAGAGCAGGGACCGATATTAAAAAAATACATGTTAGCGAATATATCGATTTCATCGGCGGCAACAGTACATACGATTCCTATGTTGAAAGTTGAAGATGCTGATGAATTGAGGACAAAAATCTCTGAACTTGCAAGGGTGGCGGAAGATGATGTCTAAAGAGAAATATAAACTTCATCCTGTAACGGCAATCATCAATGTTGTAAAAGCATTAAAAGATCTCCTTATCCCAATCATTATCATTGTGGCGGCGAACGGCTTTAATATTAATTTGGATTATCGAAGCGAAACATTTTTCAGCGAAATGATTCCACTCTTTATTTTAGTAATCGTTTTATCGGTAACGGTAGTGAGCAGTTTGATTAAGTGGTGGACATTTGTATATTGGTTTGAAGATAGTGAACTCCGTGTGGAATACGGTCTGTTTATAAAGAAAAAACGCTACATTCCATTTGATCGTATTCAAAACTTGAATTATAAAGAAGGTATTTTTCACCGGTTGTTCAAGCTTGTACAAGTACAAGTGGAAACGGCGGGAAGTAAAGATGGTAAACCGGAAGCGGAATTGACAGCAGTAACAAAAGCTGCGGCAGACGAAGTGGAAATTCAAATGAAAAAAGCGAAACAGAAACTGCCGATTGAAAGTGAACTAGGGCAAACGGTTGAAGATGAAAAACAAGAACCGGCATCAGTAGTTTTACACAAAATGAAAATCCCGGAGCTGTTACTGTTAGCGACGACTTCAAGCGGTGTGGGAGTAGTACTTGCCGGAGTTTTTGCTGTCCTTTCACAATTTGCGGAGTTTATCCCGTTTGATTTGATTTATGATGAATTGGCATTTTTAGTGGAATACGGTTTTATCGTGGTCATGATTTTAATCGCGCTTGCGCTAATACTGGCATGGGGAGTCTCTGTCGGCTTGACGTTTTTAAATTATTATAACTTTACGGTCAGCAAGCAACATGACCGGCTGATTATTACGCGAGGATTAATCGAAAAAAAGCGTGTGACAATTCCGTTAAACCGGGTGCAGGCAATTAAACTGGCGGAAAACCCTTTCCAGCAAATGCTTGGCTTAGCATCTGTTGCGGTAGAAAGTGCTGGTGGAGGATTTAGCGGAGAGAATGATAAGAAAATCATTTTATTTCCGTTAATTGCAAAAAAAGAATTGTTTGCACCTTTGGCAGAACTGTTTCCTGAATATGATTTTCAAATTACGCAACTTGTTCAGCCGCCAAAAAAAGCACAGCCTTTTTTCTACCGGATTGATTTTGTATGGCTAGTCCCGTTAATCGGCGCTATTTCGTACTTTTTCTATCCATATGGACTGTTGTCAATATTGCTAATCGTTCCAATCATTCTACTTGGAAGATGGCAATTTAAGACGACTGGGTATACGGTGAAAGATCAGCAAATTACGATTGTCTCGCGTCTTGTAAGCCGTGTGACATTTTATGCATTGAAAAAGCGTGTACAAATTACGCAAGGTAGTCAAACCTATTTCCAGAAGCGACGGGATATAGGGTCTGTTAAGATTGTAGTAATGTCAGGTATGCACGGGGCTTCAGCGACAGCGCGTCATATGGAGCAACAGGAAATCGAAAGCGTACTGTCTTGGTATGAACATTAAAAAACAGGGTCCGCGAAAATTTTTACTTTTCGCGAATCCTGTTTTTATTTTACCCGTCTAATGGGCTGTTTACGCCAGCGTCCCATATTTTTAGGGTTAAAGTAAACAACCCCTAAAATAAAGCCTGTAACCAAACCGCCTAAATGTGCAGCAATATTAATATTTGGTGTTAAAAATGTCATAATAATACTAATCACTATTAATGGCAATATTATTTGTCGTAACTGCGGGAATAAATGTCTTGTGTAATAAACAAGGGCCCCGAACGCCCCGAAAATTCCGTACAGTGCTCCACTTGCACCAACGCTTGCATAATAGGCATCTTGTGTTGCGTAAGTAGCAGCAACACCAAAAATTCCGGCTAAAAAGTAAATTGTTAAAAAGCGCATTTTGCCGGCGATTTTCTCAAGTTCCGGGCCAAATAAAAATAGAGAGAACATATTAAAAAGAACATGCATAAAACCTGCATGTAAAAACATGGACGTAATAATACGCCACCATTCACCGGCTGCAATGAGTCCATTGACGCTCATCCCGGCATAAAGCAAATCTTCGCCGAATCCCGGTAATAATGTTAGGACGAAAACAATTAAATTAATTGCTATAATTGACGATACGACCGGATATAACGTAATGTACTGTTTAAAATTTTCTCTACGAATAAACATGTTCCACCTCAATTATGTCGATACAAAATAAAACGTATTTTTATTCATTATACATTGGAGTAATGATTAAAAGAAAGGGAGAGCTATTAAATGATAAAAGGGATTGGTTTAGATTTAGTAGAATTGGACCGAATTGAAAAAATGATAGGCCGTTCAGCAAAATTTGCTCAACGAATTTTAACGGATAGGGAACTTGCCATTTTTAATACATTATCGGATATGCGCAAAGTTGAGTTTCTGGCAGGTCGCTTTGCTGCAAAGGAAGCCTATTCAAAAGCAAACGGCACAGGAATCGGTAAAGGCTGTGAACTCCACCAAATAGAAATTTTAAAAACGGAGCAAGGAAAACCTGAATTATACTTTGATGGTGAACGGGTGAACGGGTTTATTTCCATTACTCATACCCGGACAACAGCAGCTGCCCAAGTAATCTTAATGCAATAATACATACATGGACACCTTGGCTCATATAGTAATTTATCGAAATAGATAATCGAAAGGGTGAATCTTTGAAACTCCGACTGCTAGTAGTTGTCGTTTGTTGTCTCTTTTTGGCGGCGTGTGGAAAAGCTACAAAGGATGAAGTGATTGAGGATGTTAACAAGAAGTGGAATGACGCAAAAGGTTATGAATTAAGTGCTTCGATGGAAGTTCGGACAGGCGCAGAGCCACGTGTTTACGATGTAAAAGTTTGGCACACAAAACCGGATTTTTACCGAGTGGCAGTTAATCCAAAAGGTGAGTCAGAACAGCAGTTAATCGTTCGAAATGAAGAAGGTGTCTTTGTTGTCACGCCATCATTACGTAAAACGCATAAGTTCCAAAGTGAATGGCCAAAGCAAAACAGTCAGGCGTATATAATTGGTGCATTGGCTGATGATTTGGTGTCAGATTCAAAAGCGGTAATGACTGAAGATGATGCGAGCTATACTTTTGAAGTAGCAACACGAAATGTAGATCAAACAGCACTGCCGGTACAGCAAATTGTAATTGATAAGAAAACGATGCTTCCGACAAAAGTAAGTGTGATGGATGAATCTTTACAAGAACAAGTTGTGATTACATTTGCCGACATTAAATTAGGTGTGAAGCATACTGCGGAAGAATATGCAGTAGAGAAATTCACTGAAAAAGAAGAAAAGAAAGCCGCATCAGCAGAAGTCGCAGACACAGAATTTAGTGTATATTACCCTACAATTGACTGGGCACATACTAAGCTGACAGATGAGTTTGAAGTGCAGGAAGATGGAAACACACGGGTTATTTTGACATTCGAAGGGGAAAAGCCATTTACATTAATGCAGCAGCCGATCCAATCTGATGAAACAATATTACCTGTATCCGGGGACCCGGCGGATTTAGGGTATACAATAGGCGCTATTACTGACAACTCAATTCAATGGGACAAAGATGGCATGACCTTCTTTATCGCTTCCACGAAATTAACAAAAGATGAATTACTGGAAGTAGCTGCAAGTGTGCAGGAAAGTAGTATAAAATAAATTATAATTATGTCTTTCTAAACTTGTTTTTAACTTATATTTTATGGTTATATTTAAGAAGAGACATCTTGCGCATACTAGCGCAAGATGATTTCTTTCGTATACAGATTTAAAAATGGTTGACTGAAAATTACATATATAACAGTAAGTTTAAACTTATAAAAAGAGGGTAAAAATCGAAATGGATACTCCAATTTATTACAGACCAACAAAAGCAGTAATTGATCTGCAAGCAATCACACATAACATTACTTCATTGCGAAATTATATAGGACCGAATATCCAAGTTATTGCTGTCGTAAAAGCAAATGCATATGGTCATGGAGATGTGGAAGTTGCAAAAACGGCAATTGAGGCCGGTGCAACAATGCTTGCTGTCGCAACACCTGACGAAGCAGTACATATTAGAGAGAATTTTAAGGATATCGATATTTTAGTGTTAGGTGCTTCACCGCACGCTTTTATTCCGTATGCATCAGCAGAAAATATTATCCTTACTGCCTTTTCGACAGAATGGCTGAAAGAAGCACAGCAGTATACACCGCTGCTGAATCAGTTAAGACTTCATATTAAAGTTGATTCGGGTATGGGGCGTATCGGTGTATCTACTAAAGAAGAACTATTGGAATTATATACAATGATTAATTCTTCAGATGATTTTTTAGTGGATGGAATTTTTACGCATTTTGCTACTGCAGATGAAGAAGATTCAATGTACTTTGACAATCAAGCTACCCTATTCAAGGACTTTTTAGGCGCACTGCCACAAAAGCCTCGTCTTGTTCATGTTGCCAATACAGCTACCGCATTAGTAAAAGATCCTTCTTTGCGTTATGATGCGGTACGTTTCGGTATTTCCATGTACGGATTGCTGCCTTCAGGTTATGTAGGTACAAAATTGCCTTTTCCGATTAAGCCGGCATTTTCTCTACAGACAGAACTTGTACATATTAAAAAAATGAAAGCTGGTCAATCGGTAGGCTATGGTGCAACATATACAGCAGAAGAGGACTGCTATATCGGTACAGTACCGATTGGCTACGCAGATGGTATGATTCGTAAGCTTTCGGGCCAAGAAGTGCTTGTTGGAGGAAAAAGAGCGAAAATTGTCGGCAGAATTTGTATGGATCAAAGTATGATTTTACTTCCGGAAGCATATAATATTGGGGAAGAAGTTGTACTGATAGGCTGCCAACAGCAAGAGGAAATCACAATAGATGATTGGGCTCATAAACTCCAAACAATCAATTACGAAGTGCCATGTGTAATAACGGCCAGAGTTCCTAGGGTATATAAATAAATCGATGTAATATTACTGTAAATAACTTCAAATATACAAAACAAGTGTGTCCATATTTATTCCTTTATTGCGAGAATTGTCAGTTTTTTAATTTTCCTGTCTTTTCATTGTAGTCAATCAATGATAGAATGAATGGGAAATGGGATGTTCGGTGGAGGTGCTTGTTTTGTACGCGAAGGAATTAGCAGAAGTAGAAGAAGTAGTAATTGACATACCAAATGAGCTAGTAACGCAATTCGAAAGAACGTTTGGGCGTAATACTGAGAATGGTTATATGATGGCGTATTTGGCGACTCAAAATTATACAAAGCATATGCAACCAAATCAAATACGGGAAGCTTTAATAAAGGGCTATGTGGAAATGTCGCAAATTAATCTGACAATTTGCAGTGAGTGCTTGCATGCAGAGTATGAAGCGGAACATATGGTGGAGCGTCTCGTAAGCGGGGGATGACAATTTGATTGTAAAACGTGGAGACGTTTTTTTTGCTGACCTATCACCGGTGGTAGGGTCAGAACAGGGCGGGACTAGACCCGTTCTTATTATTCAAAATGATATTGGAAATCGCTTTAGTCCAACTGTCATAATAGCTGCAATAACTGCGCAAATTCAAAAAGCAAAGTTGCCTACACATGTTGAAATCGATGCAAAAAAGTATGGTTTTGAGCGTGATTCGGTAATTTTGCTTGAACAATTGCGTACAATTGATAAATCACGATTAACAGATCGTATTACTCAGCTAGATGCAAAACTAATGCAAGAAGTAGATATTGCTCTAAATATTAGTTTAGGACTCGTAAAATTTTAATACATAAAAAAACATCGAAACAACCGTTTCGGTGTTTTTTATTATTATGAATCAAAGTCCCCTGTAAATTTTAGGTGAATAGTAAACTGTAATCATGCAAAATTATAATATTTTACTTAAAATTATAAATATAGCAAAAATATGGCTGAAAACTTATATCCAACTAAACTACAAGGATAACATATGGTATAATATATAAATTAATAATTCAAAAAACTGATACTGTACGTTAACTCCATAGAAAGAAAAAGTAGGAAATTGGGGGCACTATGATGAATACGAAATCTACCGTAGAGATTGTGACAGAATGGGATATTGTAGCTGCACGCCAACTTGGACGTAACGAGGCGAAAGCAATTGGCTTTGGCGCGGTAGATCAAGCTCGAATTACGACGGCGATAAGTGAACTGGCTCGAAATATATATTTATATGCCCGTGCCGGGGAAGTGACAATAGAGCGTATTAGTAATGAAGAGAAAGTTGGCCTTCGCATAATAGCGGCAGATAAAGGACCGGGAATAAGCAATTTGAAAAAAGTGATGGAAGACGGCTATTCAACTTCTGGCGGCCTTGGAGCGGGCTTGCCGGGAGTCAGAAGACTAATGGATACAATGGACATCCAATCCACAGTAGGAAGTGGGACGACGATAGTTATCGAAAAATGGGTAAAGTAGGATGTGGTAAAATTTGAGAGAGCTGCAAACACAATATCAAAAAATCTTATCTGATTTTTTGGCAAACCAAACTGAGCGAAATTTATATATAGGACAAAACTTTATTCGACAGTTAATTCAAAAAAAAGTAGCTCCAGAAGAAGTCATCAATATCCACAAGTATGCGATAGAGCAAATTTATCCAGATCTACCAGAAGATATTTCGCATAGCTATGATTTTTTAATTGAGATTATGGTACACTTTGGTTTAACTTTAAAGGAGCATCAAAGTTTACTGGAACAGCAAGAAGAACTGCGTATGGAGATGAATGTCGCTACAAAGATCCAGAATATGATTCTCAGAACAACAGTACCTAGGCTTGATCAGATTGATATTGGGATGCTATCTGTACCAATCCGCAAAATGAATGGTGATTATGTTCACTTCTTAAACAACAATGATTCAGTTGTCAGTGTAGCTGTGACAGATGTTGTTGGAAAAGGTGTGCCAGCAGCCCTATGTATGTCTATGGTCAAATATGGGCTTGATACACTTGAGTACGCAACGAAAGATCCATCTTACATTTTAGAAGTGTTAAATCGTATTATCGAAAAAAGTGTTGATGATAGTATGTTTGTCTCGATGTTTTACGGGACATACAATATTGAAGAAAGCAAATTTACATATGGGTCGGCTGGGCATGAGCCTGCTATATATTATAATGCTCGTAAAAAAACTTTCTTTGATTTGGAATCGAAAGGTTTACTATTAGGTGTTATGCCGGAAGTGACATACCCGCAGTACGACATCTGTTTGGAAGAAAGTGATTTTATCATTATGATTACAGATGGTGTAACGGATTTTCGTAAGCAAGGAGAGTTGGATCCTCGGGATGTGATTAAGAATTTGGCATTAAGTTGTAGCCATCTTTCGGCGCAGGAAATGTGTGAGGAAATGTACGCCTATTTGAAAAACATGTCTGATTTTGAATTAGAAGATGATTTTACGGTTGTTATTTTTAAAAAATAAAAAAATTTATGTTTGAGCTCCCGCGGATTCGGGAAAAGTAATTAGGCTTATAATGGAGGTGTCTAATAATGAATGTTAATGTTCAATTTAGAGAAGATGGAAACGTATTAAAAGGTTATATCGAGGGTGAAATCGATACGTACACAGCCCCGATTTTACGTGAAGAGCTAGAGACTGTTCAAATTGTAGAAGGCCGAGAAATCGAATTGGATTTATCAAAAGTAAATTATATGGACAGTACGGGTTTAGGAATATTTGTAGCATTTTATAAAAAAGTTACGAAGGAAAATGCATCATTAAAATTAGTGAATTTATCAAATCGTTTAGTAAGATTGTTTGAAATTACAGGATTAAGTGAATTAATGAGTATTGAGATTGATGAGGAATTGGAGTTGAAATGATGAGAGCATTTGACTATATTGAAATTCGAGTGCCTGCCAAATCGCAATATGTAAGTGTTATACGGCTAACAATTTCAGGATTAGCGATGCGAGTTGGGTTTACTTATGATGAAATTGAAGACTTAAAAATAGCTACAAGTGAAGCGGTGACAAATGTTGTTCACCATGCTTATAAAGCAAACGAGGAAGGCGAAGTTGTAATCGGTTGTGCATTATTTGAAGACAAGATTGAAATAATGGTCGCAGATTACGGTGTAAGCTTTAACTTTGAAGAGATCAAATCAAAAGTTGGTCCATATCATGAAAATGAAAACGTAGCATTATTACGTGAAGGTGGATTAGGGATTTATTTAATGGAGACTTTAATGGATGAAGTGAAATTAAATAACGAAGGTGGCGTCACTGTTTTCATGACAAAGTATGTCTCGAGAGAGCAGGTGAAAGGGAATGTCGAAAGAATCACTACCTAAGAATACATCAAAAGAAGAAGTGCTAAATTGGATTGCAGAATATCAGGCGAGCGGCTGTGAAGATTCACAAACAAATCTTGTGCTCCATTACCAGCAATTAGTCGAGTCGATTGCACGCAAATATTCACATGGTAAATCTTATTATGATGATATTGTACAAGTAGGGATGCTTGGCTTATTAGGTGCGATCCGACGATTTGACCCTTCTTTTGGCAGAAGCTTTGAGGCGTTTGCTGTTCCGACAATCGTCGGAGAAATAAAACGCTTTTTACGTGATAAAACTTGGGACGTGCATGTTCCAAGACGTATTAAAGAATTAGGACCTAGAATCAAGGCGGCTGTCGAAGCATTAACGACATCGCTACAACGTTCCCCATCCATTACCGAAATTGCAACATATTTAGAAGTACAGGATGAGGACGTACTGGAAGCGATGGAGATGGGTCGAAGCTATCAGGCATTGTCGATGGACCATTCGATCGAATCGGATTCTGATGGTAGTACGGTAACGTTATTTGATGTAGTCGGTCGAGAAGACACAGGCTATGAAGTAACAAACCGCCGCATGATTGTAGCAGATGCGATGAATGTATTAAATGAACGTGAGCGACAGATTATCCAATTAACTTATTTGGAACAGCTTAGTCAAAAGGAAGCCGGAGAAAGACTCGGTATATCCCAAATGCACGTTTCGCGAATTCAACGTAAAGCAATTAAAAAATTACAAGACGCCATTACAGCAAGTGGCGGCGTCTCATTATAAAGTTTAAGAGTCTACTAGCATAAATTAGTAGGCTCTTTTTTCATGCATAAATTCGAAGCTTTTTTGGGAAACAATACAAATGGAATGGTACACTAAAAGAAAGTTCGAAATTTAAAGGAGTGGCATGATGGATCAACAAAAAATGTTACAAATAATCGCGAAAGACGCGAAAGTGGAACCAAAGCAAGCTCAAGCGGTTATTGGACTACTGGAAGAAGGTAACACAGTACCTTTTATCGCACGTTACCGAAAAGAAATGACAGGTTCACTTGATGAAGTACAAATAAAGGCAGTGGAAGACCGCTACCATTACATACAACAACTCGAAACACGAAAGGAAGAAGTGCTGCGTTTAATTGATGAGCAAGGTAAATTAACGGAAGAACTACAAACAGCTATCCAAGCATCAACGGTTCTTCAACGCATAGAAGACTTGTACCGACCATTTAAACAAAAGCGCCGTACAAAAGCAACGATTGCCAAAGAACGGGGTTTGGAACCGTTAGCTGAAGAACTGTTAAAGCTTAAAAAGCGTACGTTGGAAGAAATGGCGTCGCCTTATATAAACGAAGAACAAGGTGTTACTGGAATAGAAGATGCATTGGCTGGCGCACGAGATATTTTAGCGGAACGATTTGCCGATGATGCTGCAATTCGTGAAAAGCTGCGTACCTTATCTTGGCGTGAAGGGAAGCTTGTAACAACGGTAAAAAATGCGGAAAAAGATGAAAAACAAGTATTTGAAATGTATTATTCATATGAAGAACCCGTTCATCGAATTGCACCCCACAGAATACTGGCGGTAAACCGCGGTGAAAAAGAAGAAGTGATACGTGCAGCAATTGAAGTTCCAATCGATAAAGCGACAACATTAATGGAAAATTATTTTATTCCAAGAAATTTTGTTGGCCCTTCTGTAAATGAAGTGAAAATGGCAGTTGCGGATAGCTATAAACGGTTAATTAAACCGTCTATTGAAAATGAGCTTCGAGCAGAACTCTCATCAAAAGCAGAAACACAAGCGATTCATATTTTCTCGGAAAATCTACGGAACTTATTATTACAGCCGCCAATGCGCGGTAAAATGGTTCTTGGTGTTGACCCTGCGTATAGAACAGGCTGCAAATTAGCGGTAGTCGATGAAATGGGCAAGATGATTGAAGTTGGCGTTATATATCCCCACACTACGTCGGATCCGTCAAAAGCAAAAGCAACTGTGAAGGCATTATTAAAGAAATATCCGATTAGTATTATTGCGATTGGAAACGGGACAGCCTCCCGTGAAACAGAGCAGTTTATTGCGGAACTGCTGAAAGAAGTAGACGGAAACATTGCATATGTAATTGTCAACGAGGCAGGGGCCTCCGTATATTCTGCTTCAGAAGTTGCGCGAGCGGAGTTTCCGGATTTACAGGTAGAACAACGAAGTGCTGTATCAATTGCCCGTCGTATACAAGACCCGTTATCCGAGCTAGTGAAAATTGATCCGAAAGCAGTCGGTGTAGGGCAATATCAGCATGATGTTTCACAAAAGCAACTCGCGGAATCACTAACGTTTATTGTAGAAACAGCGGTAAACCAAGTTGGGGTAGATGTAAATACAGCTTCGGCCTCCCTTTTACAATATGTATCTGGACTTTCAAAAACGGTTGCGGAAAATATTGTGGCAATGCGTAGTGAAAACGGCCAATTTACATCACGGGCACAACTGAAAAAAATCCCGCGATTAGGTGCTAAAACTTACGAGCAGGCTGTCGGTTTCTTGCGTATTGCAGATGCCAAAAATCGGTTAGATGCTACAGGAATCCATCCGGAAAGCTATAAATTAGCCGAAGCAGTATTGGAGGCAGCAGGGTTAACGAAAAAGGATGTCGGAACGGCAAAAGCCGAAGAAGCGATTAGCAAGTTAAATTTAGCAACACTAGGTGAGTCATTAGAAGTAGGGGAAGTTACGTTGAAAGACATTGTCGATACATTAATGAAACCCACCCGTGACCCTCGTGATGCTTTCCCACAACCGTTATTGAAAACAGATGTACTTCAAATGGATGACTTGCAAGTTGGAATGGAACTGCAAGGGACAGTTCGAAATGTCGTTGATTTTGGGGCATTTGTCGATATCGGAGTAAAGCAGGATGGACTTGTCCATATTTCCAAATTGCAAAAAGGTCGTGTTAAACATCCATTAGATGTTGTTTCCTTAGGGGATATCGTGACGGTTTGGGTAGAAAAAGTAGAAGCAAATAAAGGTCGTATTTCTTTAACGATGTTAACTCCTGAAAATCAACTTAGCGTGTAAAGAGCAAGATTTTCAATTATAATAAAAAGCGCATAGCTGTATATGCGCTTTTTATTAATTTAAGGGGGTTGGCATATGACGGACGAACAGGCACAAAAATTAGTTGAACAGTTATCAAACGACTTTTTTAATCGACCGTTTATTCATAAGGCTTATTTTAATAGTCGCTTGAAAACGACGGGCGGTCGGTATATGTTAAATAGCCACAATATCGAACTTAATAAAAAACTATATGATCATTTCGGTATAGAGGAGTTAAAGGGTATTATTTTACATGAACTTTGCCATTATCATCTACATATTTTAGGGATGGGTTATAGGCATGGTGATGCGGATTTTCGGAATCTATTGAAAAAAGTAGGCGCGCCACGTTTTTGTTCTACAATGGAACAGCCAAAAGAAAAGCCGAAGCAAAAGACAATACATATATATAGCTGTACGAATTGCGGACAAATATATAAAAGAAAAAGAAAAATGGATGTAAAAAAATATTGCTGCAGCATGTGCAAAGGGAAAATTAAATTTCTCCACAGTGAAAAATATTTTTAGAAATGATGTTTAAAAATAAGTGAATAATGGTATACAGTATTTATGTTGTTTTTTAAGAAAACGAATTTTTTACCCTATATATAGGAAGAGATTTTTTCTTTATTTTTTTAAAAGAAAAGTGTTGACGAAACGGAAATCGCTCTCTATAATAGTAAAAGTCGACAAGATGATGTCGCAACGAAGTAATTATTCCGAAGTAGCTCAGTTGGTAGAGCATCCGGCTGTTAACCGGCAGGTCGCAGGTTCGAGTCCTGCCTTCGGAGCCAATATTGGCCCGTTGGTCAAGTGGTTAAGACACCGCCCTTTCACGGCGGTAACACGGGTTCGAATCCCGTACGGGTCACCACTTATATTTTAATAATGAAGATTTACTAATGGTCCCGTGGTGTAGCGGTTAACATGCCTGCCTGTCACGCAGGAGATCGCCGGTTCGATCCCGGTCGGGACCGCCATTTTTTGGGGTATAGCCAAGCGGTAAGGCAACGGATTTTGATTCCGTCATGCCCTGGTTCGAATCCAGGTACCCCAGCCATTTAGAGCCATTAGCTCAGTTGGTAGAGCATCTGACTTTTAATCAGAG
This sequence comes from Solibacillus sp. GQ1, assembly GCF_059758555.1. Classification (NCBI taxonomy): domain Bacteria; kingdom Bacillati; phylum Bacillota; class Bacilli; order Caryophanales; family Caryophanaceae; genus Solibacillus; species Solibacillus sp. GQ1. Next base: position 146,869 of record NZ_JCAXEX010000006.1, read on the forward strand.
GGTCGAAGGTTCGAGTCCTTCATGGCTCACCAGTTTTCATATTGACAAATTATTTCAGAGATGTATAATAATTATTGTCGGATGAAGCGGTCGTGGCGGAATGGCAGACGCGCTAGGTTGAGGGCCTAGTGGGGGCAACCCCGTGGAGGTTCAAGTCCTCTCGGCCGCACCAAAAATTCCCGGCGCCCGTAGCTCAATTGGATAGAGCGTCTGACTACGGATCAGAAGGTTATGGGTTCGACTCCTGTCGGGCGCGCCATAATTTACTATAATATAATGCGGGTGTAGTTTAGTGGTAAAACCTCAGCCTTCCAAGCTGATGTTGTCGGTTCGATTCCGATCACCCGCTCCAGTTTTTATTTAAAAAAACTGTTGACATCTAAAAGAAGATGTTATAAGATATAAAAGTTGTCACTTAAGG
>NZ_JCAXEX010000007.1:0-91929 GCF_059758555.1 Solibacillus sp. GQ1
TCTTTAGCGCCGATGGTAGTTGGGGGCTTCCCCCTGTGAGAGTAGGACGTCGCTTCGCACATGCAAAACCCACTGAGAAATCAGTGGGTTTTTTGTTTTCCTTTTATAGAATTTTTATTAGTAAAGCTTTTGTAAGATTCCCCATTCTATTATTAAAACTCCAGAACGGCCCGTAAGTTATTGATATAGGACTGACTTACTGGTAACTCTACGCCATCCTTCAGTTGAACAATAAAATTAGAAGTCAGATCCCTCGAGATTTTCTTTATAAAGCAAATATTTATAATATAAGAACGATGAATGCGAAGAAAGTTATTTGGTAATCGAGTCTGCAGCTCTTTAAGTGTAATGGCTGTTTTGTATTGTTCTCCTTTGGAGTAAAACCATGTCCGTTTTTGCAGACTTTCAATATGAGAAATTTCATCAATCGAAATCGGTACCCAATCTTCCATTTGTTTCCCTGTTAAAAACTGATACATATCTGAACTCTTAACTTTAAATAATGGGGGCAGGACGACAACTAAGGCACCTTGTTCACCGTTCACCAAAATTGGATAACCAATCGCATAATAAGGTATTTCAAAAAGTGTATTCTCCATAACAGCATCAACTTTTTGATTTGTTTGAAGTACTTTGTAAGCGATGCTGTCTTTCGGTACAGCAGAACCTACTTTCAATGAAAAATGATGATGACCTGTACTGAAATAAATAAAGCTATTGTTTACTGCTATTGCAATCGATGCATCTTGAGGAATCCAATCTTCTAAAATAGTTTTATACTGATTTAATATGCTCTTTTCGACTTCAATATTTTGTAATGACAATGCAAATCCACTCCTTCTGTATTATTGCCTAATTGACAATTCATCCTCCAAATATACCCATTCATCCTAAATTAAAGTTAATTTATCAGAAAATAATGAAAAGTTAAACATTCTGTTATACATTATATTACAGCAAGATGTTCTGTTATGGAACAGTCAATTACAAATTTTTCTAACAGAATATCCATACACAATGGGGAAGGTGGAAATTTATTATGTCAACTCGTCAAGAAAGAATCGAAGCTTTACAAAAGGAATGGGCGGAAAACCCGCGTTGGAAAGGAATTGAGCGTGGCTATACAGCAGAAGAGGTTGTAAAGTTACAAGGTTCATTCATCCAGGAGCAAACATTAGCAAAACGAGGATCTGCTCGTTTATGGAAGTCATTACATGATGCACCTTTCATTAATGCTTTAGGTGCTTTAACGGGGAATCAGGCAGTACAGCAAGTAAAGGCAGGTTTACAGGCAATCTACTTATCGGGGTGGCAAGTAGCGGCTGATGCAAACCTTTCTGGTCAAATGTATCCTGACCAGTCTTTATATCCGGCAAACTCTGTACCAGCAGTAGTAAAACGTATTAACCAGGCGCTTCAGCGTGCTGACCAAATCGACCATGCAGAAGGCCGTGATGATGGCTTCGACTGGTTTGCGCCGATTGTAGCTGATGCGGAGGCAGGCTTCGGTGGTCCATTAAACGTATTCGAATTAGTTAAAGGGATGATTGAAGCAGGTGCTGCTGGTGTGCATTTAGAAGACCAGTTGGCTTCTGAGAAAAAATGCGGTCACTTAGGCGGGAAAGTATTATTACCAACGCAAAACGCTGTACGTAACTTAATTGCTGCACGTTTAGCTGCTGATGTTGCTGGCGTTGATACAATTTTAATCGCACGTACAGATGCAGATGCTGCTGATATGGTAACGTCAGATATTGACCCACGTGATGCAGAGTTCTTAACGGGTGAACGTACTCCAGAAGGATTCTACCGTACTAAACCAGGTATTAAGCAAGCGATTGCACGCGGTTTAGCTTATGCACCATATGCAGACTTAATCTGGTGTGAGACTTCTCACCCGTCATTGGAAGAAGCTCGTGAGTTTGCTGCTGCAATCCATGCTGAGTTCCCAGGAAAAATGTTAGCGTATAACTGCTCGCCTTCATTCAACTGGAAAGCTAAGTTATCAGATGAAGAGATTGCAGAGTACCAACGTGAGTTAGGTAAACTTGGATACAAGTTCCAATTCATTACACTTGCAGGTTTCCACAGCTTAAACTACTCAATGTTCGAGCTTGCACATGACTACAAAGACAATGGTATGGCTGCTTACTCTAAACTACAACAGGCAGAGTTTGCTGCTGAAAGTAAAGGTTACACTGCTACTCGTCACCAGCGTGAAGTAGGTACTGGTTACTTTGATGAAGTATCACAAACAATTTCAGGTGGTACATCTTCGACAACTGCTATGTCCGGCTCTACTGAAACAGAGCAATTTGTATAAGGTTGAAGTTTACTAGGCAGTGTTATGAATAGATTCATAAACGGGGAACTGCTTACTTCGGATTAACGTATTCCTTTTCTTCTATCTTACCGATTCAAGTGACATTGGGGAATGTGCACTTAGTAAATAGACGTTATGCCGAAGCGACTATTGAATGAAACATAGGATGCGGAAGAGGAATAATTTCTTGAACTTGAACAGCTTGACTACTATGAACAATGCTAAATCGAATTGGAACGCGGTTTAGTATGGGATGCCTCCCAACATATAAAGAAAACTAAGGGGTTTTTATAAAGATGAATGTCTTTTTAGCTTGGATGGGGCTAAAAAGGCATTTTCTATTTTGTAGAAATAAAGGAGTTCTAATAAAGTGTAGAGAATATTATATAGATAGAATATTTTTACTATTAAGAAAAGGGAGTAATATAAATGAAAAATAAAGAATTGTTATTAGTACCAGGACCGACACCGGTAATGGATGAGATTTATGACGCCTTGGCAAGTGAAACGAGAGGCCATACCGATCCTAGGTTTGTGGAGACATTTAAAAATGCGCTGGCTAATACGAAAAAGCTGTTTAATACAGATGGAGAAGTATATGTTGTAGCAGGTTCAGGAACATTGGCAATGGAAATGGCAATAGTAAATACTATTGCAAAAGGTGAACGTCTGCTTGTTATTAGTCACGGTTACTTCGGTGACCGTTTTACACCACTTGCAAAGGCGTTTGGAATTGAAGTCGATGTACTGCAGTCAACATGGGGTGAGCGTGTAGACCCAACGCTTGTTGAGGAAGCAGTGAAGGCTAACAATTATAAGGCAGTAACAATTACACATGCCGATACATCTACTGGAGTCGTATCGGATTTAGAGACACTTGTACCGATTATTAAAGCATCTGGTGCACTTGTCATTGTCGATGGTGTTGTCGCAACAGCGGCATTGCAAGAGGACATGAGTAAAGCTTACGGTGAAGAAGACTATAAAATTGATATTGTGTTAACAGGATCACAAAAGGCAATTGGTATTCCACCAGGGCTGGCGATTGTAGCTTTCAGTCAGCAGGCATTGGCTGCCCGAGAACAAATCGGGACAGTGCCGGCCTATTATGCGGATATACATAATTGGCGCAATATTATGGATAACCCGGCAATGTACTTTGCGACGCCTCCGGTTAACTTAATTTACGCATATGATGTTGCACTGAATATTGTATTAGAAGAAGGTATGGAGAAACGTGAAGCGCGTCATATCGCATTTGGTAAAGCGATTCGTGCGGCACTGCGTTCTTACGGGATGACACCACTGGCTAATGAAGAAGTAGCTGCGCCGACATTAAGCTGTATTATATATCCTGAAGGTATTGAAGATAGCAAGTTCCGAGCAAGTCTAGCGAACCGCGGCATTATCGTAGCGGGTTCTTTAGCCCACTTAGCAGGAAAAGCATTCCGTATTGGACATATGGGGAATACAACAGCGGAAATGCTGGAGCAGGCTATTGTTGTGATTGGTGAAGCATTGCAAGAGCAACAGCTGCAAGTTGATATTGAAAAGGCAAAAAGCGTATTTAACCAAGAAATAGAAGCAGCAACGGTACAAAGCTAAAAATTATCTGGCAATGACCGGGGAAATATTTACGAAAAGGGGACGGTGCAATATTTGAGCGTCCCCTTTTATATATAGAAAATATATTCCCGCTGTATTAAATGCGGATGAATAATGTTCAAATAAATAATTTATCGTAAATACTCTATGAAGGAGCATGCAAAATGGAGCAAGTCATTGTTATGATTCCAGCGCTAAACCCTTTACCGGCCCTTCTGCAATTTGTCAGGAAACTGCGTGCATTGCAGATTGCCAATATTATTGTCATTAACGATGGCAGTGAGGAAAAATATAACGGTCTGTTTGAACAATTACAGCAAGAAGGTTGCGAAATATTAACACATGACAAAAACCTGGGGAAAGGTCGCGCACTTAAAACAGGGATGGAGTATATTTTAAAGTCTCGATTGCAGGCAAAGGGAATTATTACAGTAGGAGCACATGGTCAGCACTCGGTATTGGATGTGGAACAAGTGTTATCGAGTACGAAAATCTTTTCGGACGGGATTATACTAGGCATTCGTGATTTCAAAGACTCAGACTACCCGTTCATTAGTAAACTGCAAAATCTTGCCTACTCGATGATGTTTGAACTGCTTATCCGGAAACGTTTGCTCGACATCCAAACAGGATTACGTTACATTCCAAGAGGACATCTGCCATGGCTTTGTAAAGTGAAAGGGGAGTCTTACCACTATGACACGAACATGCTGATTGAGGCGATAAGACGAAAGGTTCCTGTCTACGAAGTGCCGATCGGTCATGCAAAGCTCCGGAAAAATTCAATTATTTACTATGACGAAGTGTTGAACCCGACAAAAATATTTCAGCAACTTTGGTTAAATTTCCTACATAAGAGGCAAAATACGAAATGAATCTTTTCTTATTGCGAAAACGTATAGGATTACAAGTCGCATATTTGAGGAACAATAAAGTAATAGCAAGGAAAGGAGCATACGTATGAGCGAACAATATAACTTTGAAAAAATGATTGAAGGCCAAGACCAACATTACTCAGATAAAAAGTTTCTGCATAAAATAAAAAAATTCGGTGGTGGGTTAGGCTATAAAGCGATGCAGGCAGCTGCCACACTTTACGTCGCCCTCCGTAGTCCGGACATGCCTAAATCGAGTAAACTCATTGTTTTAGGAGCGCTAGGGTACTTCATTTTACCATTAGATTTAGTTGTCGATTTTCTTCCATTAGTCGGGTTAACAGATGATGCGTTTATCATTTTAACGGCGCTGGGGAAAGTTTATTTATCGATTACAGATGAGATGAAGGATGAGGCAAAAGGTTTAATCGAGTCTAAGCTGGGAAGTCAGGAAGACGTAGTACAATAAAAAATAGACCCCCCTTTAGGCAATTGATGCTAAAGGGGATTTTTATATGTTCACTTTACAGAATGGGCCCCGTTTAATTCACGTAAGCCACGATTAAAAATAGCTTCAATCGGCTTTTCTTCACATAACTTTAACGTTATATTCGGGTGTGTTGTTTGAAGCTGTGTAGTTATTATTTCAACCAGACCGGGATTGTTTTTTAAAATCCCTCCATTTAAAAACAGTGTATGGTCATTATTTGCATAACCCGCATTTTTTAATGTCGTTGCTGCCAATAAAACGAGTTCATCCGCTGCCTTTTGCATGATTTTCTGTGCAACGGCATCGCCCATTTTAACCGCCTGTTGCAAATAGGACCCGAAGCTGGCTAATCGGGCATTAGTATAATCAGCTGAATAAATGAGATTAAATAATTCATCTGTGCTGTTAACATGATGACCTGCTAAAACAAGCTCTGTTAATACGGTCGGCTTGTTGCGTCCATCAGCAGCGCGGAATATCGCCTTCGCAATATGTTTTCCGATCCAGTAACCGCTTCCTTCATCACCAATCCGGTGTCCCCAGCCGCCACCACGGCTAATCTTGTCATTCATCAGACTATAGCAAATAGCCCCTGTACCTGAAATAAGCAGGCTAATATCGTTCTTCCCGAGTCCTTTTAACGTTGCTTCAACATCATTTTCTATTAGAATTTGACCGAATGTGAAAGGGGAGCGGGCGATACTTCCTACAATAATTTCCTCGATAATCTTTCTGTCCTGATCGGTATCAATGCCGGAAAGCGCAAAGATCGCTACATCAATAAACAGACTCGGTAAATGGGCTGCTGCACTCCTGAGCAGGCCGGTAAACACATGTTGGACATGTTCAATTCCTACTGCCTGGTAATTCGATCCTGTAGAAGTTGCGGTAAATAGTTCACGCCCATCTGTAGAACGAATGCTCATTACTGTTTTTGATGCACCACCATCAACGGCTAATACATAACGATTACTCATGTTCCGTCCACCCCTTTAAAATTTGTTCCAATCGATTTTCGGCTTTTAAAATTGTCTCTGTTTTTTCTCTCAGCCAACTTTCAAGATGGACTGTATCATCTTGTGCCTGTTTTAACGATTTTCGCATTGTTGCAGGCGCAGGCCCTCCCTTTAATGTACGTATATTAACGAAGTACTCCGGCTGGATCGCCTGGTAAAAGGCAATCTCATTAATTTGAAGAGACTTTCCTGTAACTTCTATGCATTTCTCGTTGGCCAAGTTCCATGTCAGGCTTGCGAGCGATTCTTTATTATTTTCCATCAGTTCTCGTACACAAAGGCTGACAATTTTGTGTGACTGGCGGAATGAAATATCCTCGGAGCGTACGAGAGAATCGGCAAGCTCTGTTACGTTGGCAAAGCTGTTTTGCGCACGTTTCAGTAAGTTTTCCTTATTTACATCCATCGTGAGGACCATACCTGCAAAGAGCTTATAAATCCCGACTAACCGGTCGATTGCCCGCCATAAATAAGGTTGCATATCATCTTCCGTATCGACAATATCTCCAAATGGTGTATTGTGGACCATCTGTAGTACTGTTGCCGCATCACCGACAACCGATGAAAGCAGCGAACGTGTATGCTCGATTGAAACAGGGTTGCGTTTTTGAGGCATGATGGAGCTGATCTGCACATAAGGACTGGCAAGCTTAAAAGCATTGAATTCCTGCGTTGCCCATAGTAAAAAGTCCTGCGATGTGCGCCCTAAATTTAGTGCGGCTAGCTGAACGATACTAGCTGCTTCCGCGATATAGTCGGCACCAGCAACGGCATCCCAAGCATTTTCGATTAAGTCATCAAATGCAAGTAATTCCTGCATTCGTTCACGGCTAATCGGGAAGCCTGTAGTTGTCAAAGCCGCCGCGCCCATACTACTGCGGTTAATGGTATTGTATGCTGCCTGCATTCGTTTATAGTCCCTAGTGAGCTGGTCAATGACAGCCTTTAAATAATGGGCAAACGTTGTCGGCTGTGCCTGCTGTGTATGTGTATAGCCAATCATGATCGTCTCTACATGCTCTTCGGCAAAGGCGATTAGCGATTGACGTAAATTCAAAAGTTCCTGCATGAGCGTGAGCATCTTTTTACGTAATGTCATGCGGTAAATGGCGATTCCCATATCGTTTCTACTGCGTCCAATATGTAAATTTCCGGAAATGTCGCCTCCGAGTTCGATTAGCTTGTTTTCAATGCGGAAAAACAAATCTTCAAATTGCGGGTTATAATCCCGGGTTTTATAATATTCCAGATCAATTTTTTGAATAGCTTGACCGATGCGACGTGCATTTTCTGGGGTAACCAATTCCTGTTCTTCAAGCATCTTTAAATGGGCAATATGAATCTGAAGCATCGCATCCAAAAAATGCTTGCGTGCCTCATCATAAGCGGGCTGTAAAACCATTTGACGATAACTATTGGAAGGAAATAAAATTCCTTCTTTTTCATTTATTAGATTGCGGTAATTCTGAAAGAACATGTTGAATGGGCCTCCAATCAAATGATAGAAACTACTACCTGATAATCTCATTCTACAATTATTAGAAAATTTTATCAATTCAAATAAATAAAGTAAACGAACGGTAAATATAAAAAAACAGCCGCCCTAAAATCAGGACAGCTGCTGTTTTTTATCGATAACACGTACTTTTTTTGAAGCAAAATAGGATGGCAATACCATACCAAACAGTACAAGTACGATACCGAAAACTTGGAGAAGCGTTAAATTTTCATTTAATACAATAACAGATACTGTAATTGCTACAGGCAGCTCCATTGCACTCAGAATTGGTACAAGTGCACCACCGACTTTTGGCGCGGCAATCGAAAATAGTAAAATCGGCAAAATAATACCGAAGAGCCCAAGTGCCAGACCAAACTTCCAAAGACCGCCTGTCAATTGGCCGTTCCATACAATTTCAGGCGATAAAAAGATACAAACGATGATCAATGATACAACAGATAAAATAAATGTACGTCCGATCGTCGTTACTCCTTCAACAGGCTGAGCGTTAAATTGCATAAAGGCAGCAAAAGTAAAGGCGGCGAGTAACCCTAGTGCCCATCCTTGCCAAGCAATTTGCGATAAATCTACATCAATTACACCGGCTGCAAAAACCGTACCTATAAATAAAAACACTAACGAAATTAATTCAATACGTGTTGGCAGGCGTCTTTTCAGGAAACAGTCCATGAACAATCCAATCCATGTGAATTGGAACAGCATAACAACTGCCAATGATGCAGGTAAATAATTTAGGGAGTGTCCGTAAACAATACCCGTAATCGCTGTACATATTCCGGCTAAAAGTAAAGTGATGGCACCTTTCTTTGAAAGCTTCGGTAATGTGCGTTGTGTTACAACAAAGAGCACGAGTGCGAGTAAAAATCCAACGAAATATTGGCTCGTCACGGCTTCTGACGATGTATAGCCGTGCTGCATCGCAACTTTTACAATTGTTGATAATACTCCGTAACTACTAGCCGCTATTACGATTAATAGCGGGTAAATCCAGTTTTGTTTCATTTAGTGTTTCTTCCTATTCTATAGCGACTTCACCATATGATGAAATGGCTCATTAATTATTGTCCAGCGTTCAATTGTACGATAGCCTATTTTTTCGTACAAGCGCCGTGCATCATGTTTCTCTAGTTCCACATTTAGAGAAATTTTTTCGAAGCCAAGCTCCTTGCCTTTTTGTTCGGCAAATTGCAAAAGGAGCGTGCCGATACCAAGTCCGCGCGCTTTCTTCGAGACACAAATGGTATCGATGTAATATTCATCCATATGTGCTTCGACGTCCAATGTAGTCTGTATTCCTTTTTTAGCCAGTTGCTGTTCAAGCTGGCGATCGAGCTTGTACCCTAGACGTCCATCATAAAGTACGACAATCCCAACTATTTCATCTTGTTGTTCCGCTACAAATGTATTCAAATAGCTGTGTCGATTTGTCGTTTCTGTGACATACTGTTCTAAAGTAGCTAAAATCTGCGAAACTTCCTCTTCACCAGTCAAATTGTTTGCAATGTCTCCAATTGCGTCATAAATTAAAGGTGCGACAGCTTTCGCGTCATTTCGATTTGCTTGTCTAATGGTAATGGTCATTACAATCAACTCCTTACCGAACAAAGTATAACAGAAAATAAATTCATTCGCGAAGAAAGCATTAGTTTCAGAATAGTATAAAGTTTTATAAATATATCTTTTCTATGGTAAATTAGTAAGAACATACAACGTCGGAGGTTAGACAATTAATGAGCCAAATAGACAAAGAATTCATCTTAGTTTATGGAGATGCATTCGTTGATTATATTGCAAATGATCAGACCAATACTTCATTCACGAAGTATTTAGGTGGCGCAACAATCAATGTTGCAGCAGGGATTAGTCGTATTGGGGCACCGTCAGCACTTATTACAATTACAGGCGATGACGAAACGTCGGAATTTTGCCGTCAAGAGATTACAAAAGAAGGTGTAAATCTTGATTTCGCTGTATTTGATGCGAAGAAGCGTGTAAGTGGTGTATATGTTCATTTAACTGAAAAATGTGAACGAGTATTTAAAGATTATGTCGATGAGACGCCGAATTTACAAGTAACACCAGAGCAGTTACAGGAAGAAGCATTCAAACGTGCTTCGATTTTAAATGTTTGTTCAGGAACGATGTTTGAAGAAACAGCATTAAAAACAACACGTGCCGCAGTGGATATGGCCAAGGATAAAGGAGCAATTATCGCAATCGATGCGAATATCCGTCCGCTTCGTTGGGAATCCGAAGAAATCTGCCGTGAGACGATTACTTCATTCTTTGAAGATGCAGATATTTTAAAGCTTACTGATGAGGAATTATACTTCCTTACAGAAACAACAACAATTGAAGAAGGTCTTCAAAAGTTGGATGAGCTGTTAGTACCGATCGTGCTGATTACAGTTGGAGCTGATGGAGCATATGCTGTATTAAACGGTGAAGTAACACATGTTCCAGTTGAACGAGTTGTTCCGGTAGATACAACAGGTGCAGGCGATGCGTTTATGGCAGGCGTACTCCGTTATGTTCATTTCAATGGTTTACCTACAGTAACAGAAGATTTAATTAGCTGTGTCGCATTCGGCAACAAGCTGGGCGCAATGGCCGCAACTAAAGCAGGTGCGTTAACGGCACTGCCAAGCTTCGAGGAAATTAAGCATTTAATTAAATAAACTTTATATAGAGCAAGCTGTCTCCAAAGTGTTTTTACATTTTGGAGGCAGTTTTTTTATTGTACGCAGGTTTGGGTTGAGGTTATTGGAACAACGGGCGGTATTATTAGAAAACGAGGTGGAATTGCGAGTGACAAGGTCTTCATTTAAACATGAATAGAGGAGAATGAAGGGCGTTTTAATTTTTATTAGAACAATGATCGGTTATATTAGAAATTAGAAAAACGCGATTTTATTAGAAAAAATAAAAATATATTAGAACTTCCCCCCATTTTATTAGAACATCCTGCCTCCACAATACTAGCCACCACTGCCAAACGAAACCATTAGTTGACAAAATCTATATTTCGAAAGAATTAGTCGCTATTAATCAGCCAAAGTTCTTTTATAATAAGAATAAGAGGTGAGGGGGATGACCAACTTTCAATTTGCGGCCATTTTTTCAGAGCACCGCAAGCAATTGCAAGTGACACAAGAGGAAATTGCAAGGCATGTCGGAGTATCAAGGGCAGCTGTTTCAAAGTGGGAAAAGGGGCAAAGCTATCCGGATATCGCATTGTTGCCGAAACTTGCCACATTTTTCAACATTTCAATTGATGCACTGCTCGGTTATGAGCCGCAATTGACGAATGAACGAATTTTAAAAATGTATGCGGAATTAGCACAGCGCTTTTCAAAGGAACCATTTGCTGAAGTGGATACAGCAATTGATCAACTTATTGAAGAATATTATAGTTGCTTCCCGTTTTTACTGAAGATGGCACAGCTTTACGTCAATTACTTTAATCTTGCACAGAATAAAGAAGCCGCTGCGGACAAAATACAGGAACTCTGTAAACGTGTAAAGGAGTTCAGCGGAAATTACCGGCTGAAAAACGAGGCGAATTTACTGGAGGCATATACGTATATTTTAAAAGGGGAACCTCAGCATGTGCTTAAATTATTAGGGGAGGATGCTGTAGTTCAGCTTGGGACTGAGCAGCTGATCGCTACTGCACAAACGATGCTGGGCAATATAGAAAAGGCGAAAGAAATTCACCAGGTCAACATGTACCAGCATTTGCTGTATATGATTACGAATGCGAATGAAGCACTTGGATTGGAAATAGGAAATGTATCTTATTTCGAACAGTCGGTCAGCCGGATTGAAACGATAATAGACACTTTTCATTTAGATAAACTGAATATACACAACACACTGCTGTTTTATATAAAGGCAGCGAGCGGATATGCAACACAAAATAATATAGAAGAAGCAATTCGCTGTATTGAGCGCTATGTAAAAATTTGTACACAAATCAAATTTCCATTTCAAATTACAGGGGATGATTATTTCTACTTGCTGGATGGCTGGATCGCAAAGGAAGTTATGCTGAGCACGCAAACACCGCGTGATGAAGAAACAATCAAAAAATCTATTTATGAAAGTATTGCCGATAATCCGATGTTGGCCAGTGTGCAAAACGATACGCGCTATAAAAGTTTACTCGTCAATTTAAAACATCATTTAAAAATTTAAGGGGGATTTAAAATGGATCTATTATCGAATATTCCTTGGGGACTCATTGCGCCGTTATTAGTATTGCAGTTTGTGCTTGCGGCGGTTGCCATAGTGGATATTGTACGTAGTTATGAGACGCGCGGCCCGAAATGGGTATGGGTCCTCGTATCATTGTTTGTTAATACACTCGGACCGATCGCCTACTTTCTGTTCGGACGGAAAAGCCAATGATCTGTATTGAAGTGAAAGGTCTCACAAAGCAATTTGGTGCGAAAAAAGTAGTGGATGATTTATCGTTCACTTTGCCGATGCATACATCTACAGCGCTGATCGGTCCGAATGGCGCAGGGAAAACGACGGCACTTTCGATGCTTTCTAATATACTGGAGCCGACAAGCGGCAAGATCATTATGCCGGATGTAAAGGATATACGCAGTGCAATCGGCTTTTTACCTCAATATCCCCAGTACTATTCTTGGCTGACTGCACTTGAATATATGGAGATGGTAGCCAACTTAAGCGGTCTTGAGAAGCGTTCATTAAAAAGTGAATGCAAAAAGATGCTGGAATTTGTAGGTTTGCAGGATGCGATGAATAAAAAGACCGAGACGTTTTCAGGAGGAATGAAACAGCGCTTAGGTATTGCCCAGGCAATAGTTCATAAGCCAAAGCTCCTGTTGCTGGATGAACCGGTATCGGCACTAGATCCGGTTGGACGTCGGGAAGTGATGAACTTATTGAAAGAAGTACAGCAGCAAACGACGATTTTGTACTCAACGCATATTTTAAACGATGCTGAGGAAATGACCGATCAGCTGCTGTTTTTACGGGACGGCCAACTTGTCGAGCAAGGATCACTGACAGAGGTGAAGCAAAAGTTTGAGGAACCGCGTTATAAAATAATGTTCACAAATGCGGAAGAAGCACGGCAATTTGCGAGTCAGTCTACATTAGGAGCTGTAGCCAACGGAATAGCAGCATATGTGGAAATTGTAGATGAACGCCCATCGATGCAACAGCTGCTTCAGCAGTTGGCGGCATCACCATATGAAGTTGTAAAAGTTGAGAGGGAAACGGCAAGCCTGGAAGAAATCTTTATGAAGGTGGCGGGGAAGCATGCAGCAATTTAAAGCATTACTTTTAAAAGAATGGCGTGAAAGTGTTCGCAGCTTTAAAATTTTATGGATTCCGCTCGTTTTTGTATTGCTCGGTATTAGTGATCCGCTCATGAATTACTTTATGGAAGATATTTTGCAGGCGGTCGGCAATATGCCCGATGGATTTATGATGACAATGCCTGAACTTCAGCCTGCTGATCTGCTTATGGCATCAACCGGGCAATTTCAATCGATTGGACTGCTTGTATTAATTACTGCCTTTATCGGTTCCGTGAGCCGTGAACGTCAGAATGGTACTGCGACACTTCTTTATGTACGTCCAATGTCTTTTACTGCTTTGTTTTTCAGTAAATGGATTGTTGCAAGCATGATTGCTATTCTCAGCGCATTGGCGGGATATGCGGGGAGTATGTATTATACCGTACTGCTTTACGGGAATGTTGATTTATCAAAATTTTTAGCAATGCTCGGTACGTATTGTGTTTGGCTGATGCTAGTTATGGCGCTTACTGTTGCGATGAGTGCAGCCTTCCAAACATCGGTCGCTGCTGCGATTACAATTATTCTCATCCCAGTCGGTCTGCTTATTGATACATTAATCGGCAGCTTTTGGAGTGTGACACCTTGGAAGCTTGCACAATACGGAACAGGCCTTCTGACAGATAGCGTATTAATGGAAAATTATTGGTATACTTTATTAGTTGTCCTCATCTTAATTTTTGTCATCGTACTGCTTGGCATTAAAATGAGCAAGAACAATATTCGTTATTTAAAAGTATAAATAGTAAGCAGAAATCGTTGTTTTACAATTGATTTCTGCTTTTTTGTATTAACTTTCAAGAAAATTGGTAATATAATGAAGATTAAATGTCTTTTCAAATGGTTATGAAGGTGGACTAGCATTTTTAATACTAATATAAAGTGATCCATTTTCTAAAATTTGCGCATAATAAACATTATCGATCTCGTGGATATTTTTCTTCGCTAATTTTTTTCTGAGCCAGTCTTCAGTAAGCTGAAGCTCCGTTAAGTTTTTCTGAATAATTTTCCCGTCCGAAATCAATTCCAGAGGAAAGTATTGCGGGGCAGGGGCAGACACTGATACGTCTTCTTTTGTTGCAGTCCGGGCAAGCGGCTTTTTCAGGACACTTAATTCTCCATTTGTTTCAAAAACGGCATATAGTACTTCATCAAATGAGAAAATGCTCTGTTCACGCAACAGCATAGCGAGCTCGTCCGGATGAAGCCGTGCTTTTCTCAATTCATTATTTAATATGACACCGTTATTAATGACAATCGACGGTTTATCGTCAAAAAGGATACGTGCTTTTGAAGATCTGAATGAAATATAACTAACGGTAATTGTTAATGCAGCCCACACGATTAAAGAAACCATGCCGTCTAAAAAAGGGGTTTCCACTTGAGTCGAGACTTCGGCAGCAATCGAACCAAAAGTGATCCCCGTGACATAATGGAAGAAAGTGAGCTGACTCACTTGCTTTTTACCGATGATGCGGGCGAGTATTAATATCGCGAAAAAGGAAAAGCTTGCACGTAAAATCATTTCGCCAAGGTTCAGTTCTATGATAATCCCTCCTTATAAAGGGTAGTATGAATAAAATGCGATTATCTATGCACCCTTAGTGCATTCAATACGAGAGGCAAAATTGAGGGGTATTTTTATAAAATTAGCGAGTTGCTGAATTAAAAATTATGAGTAATGTATTGATAGCAGAAAGAATGTGAAAAAATGTCGACTACAACAGTAAAACAATCAAACCCTGTCTACCCAATTATGGTCTCGATAGGGGTATGTCACTTAATTAATGATACGATGCAGGCAGTTATACCGGCAATGTTCCCATTATTGGAGAGGGACTTAGGATTAACGTTTACGCAGCTTGGTATGATTTCGTTTGTCCTGAATATGGTTGCCAGCCTTCTACAGCCGGCCGTCGGATTTATGACAGATAAGAAGCCATTTCCGTATGCATTGCCGCTTGGGATGGTGAGCTCGTTTATCGGGCTGACAATGCTCATATTATCGGGCGAATACTGGATGATTTTAGTGTCGGTTCTATTCTTGGGACTTGGTTCAGCTATTTTCCACCCAGAAGGCTCACGCGTGTCGTTTATGGCGGCAGGTAATAAGCGAGGCTTGGCTCAGTCCATATATCAGGTAGGGGGCAATAGCGGACAGGCATTAGCCCCATTACTAAGCGCATTTATCATTTTGCCTTTCGGAATGTACGGCGTTTCCGTTATTCTTATTTTTACAGCAATCGGAATCTTTTTATTAACGAAAATATCGATGTGGTATAAACGTCAGCTCGAAGCGGAAAAGAGATCAAAAATTAAAAAAATGCTGATTTCATCCTTGCCTCCTTTAACGAAAAAGCAGGTTGGAATGGCTTTAATCGTACTGCTGTTCATTATATTTGCTCGTTCGTTTTACGTTACGAATATAACAAGTTTCTATGTCTTTTATTTATCAGAACAATATGGGATGAGTATTGAGCGCGGTCAGCTGTTTATCTTTATATTCATGGCAGTTGGGGTTGTAGGCACATTTTTTGGTGGTCCATTATCAGATCGCTTCGGTCGGAAAAATGTTATATTGCTTTCGGTGATCGCCCCGATTCCGTTTTGCTTGGCACTTCCGTTTGTTCCTTTGCCTGCTGTAATGGTTTTACTTATTATTATCGGACTCTTGATTATGGTTAGCTTTACAGTGACTGTTGTGTATGCACAGGAACTTGTCCCATCCAAAATCGGGACAATGGCCGGTTTAACAGTCGGTGTTGCATTTGGAATGGGAGCAATTGGCTCGGTTGTTATCGGAATCCTTATCGACAAAATGGGAATACACTTCACAATGAATGCTATATCGGTACTGACATTATTGTTGCTCGTAGCATTTTTCCTGCCGCGTGATCGAGTAGGGGAATAGGAAAATAAAAGAACTTCGGATTTTTATGTCCGAAGTTCTTTTTTAATAATCCTCCACCAAAATATACGTCATTCTCACCGGCCCGTGTACGCCGACGACTAAGTTCATTTCGATATCTGCGGAGTTGCTTGGCCCTGTAATGAAATTAACACAGGACGAGACATGTGACTGCTCTCGTAAAAACTGGGCAGCTTGTGTCATGCGGGGAACGATGCTGCTTTTCGGTATAATGGCAATAGAATTTTCAGGTAAAAATGAAAGCGTCCGGCCGACTTCCGGTGATGCTTGAAGCATAATTGTGCCGGATTCCGCTAATGTCACGTTGCTGATTACGACACCGACATTTGCCTGTTCAGCAAAATCGATATTTTCCTTACCGTTTGCAGATTGCCACTTTAAATGTTCATATTGTTCAAAAACCGATAACACATTCAATACTCTAAAACGCGGATCATTGCTGTAAATTACACGCCCACCACCGTATTCTGCAATTGTTTCATTTAATATTTCAGGCAACTGCTGCTGTGTGCATTTTTTTAATGTAGTGTGGATGTTCAAGCATTGTTCTCTCAACACTTCGATAAGTTCTTCCATCGAAGCATCCTTCAATACTTCGTGTTGAGGGAGGTGCTTCCAGTTTCGTTCCGGTTTTGTTAAAGAAGGGGCGGACCTGCCAAGACGAGCAGCGACAGTTTGTAAAAAGGATTCTCGATTTTGAATCACTTAGATTTGCCTCCTTTATTATGCTGTTCGAACCAGTCACGGAAACGTTCTTTTTGTACGGAAGGAAAATCACGATACGCTGTCCAGTTTTTCAGAGGACCGGGACCATTTGTAATTTTCTCGTTTTTCGTGAACGGCTTCATAACGGTTGAAGCTACTTTAGTGCCCAACTGGTAGATTGATTGCGAAGAAGTGCCCATTCCAAATGCCTGCATTAACAAACTTTCACTGATCGGGGCACGGCCTTCCCGTTCCACAATCACTTCCCTATGCTTATGAAGCAATTGGTGCAATGGAATTTTCACTGGGCATACATCCGTGCATGCACCACATAAAGTAGAAGCGTAAGGAAGCTCTTTATAATCATCATAACCACCCAATAAGGGGGATAACACGGCACCAATGGGACCTGAGTAAATAGATCCGTACGTATGTCCGCCGACATGGCGGTAAACAGGGCATGTATTAATACATGCCGCACAGCGAATACATTGTAAAATCGATTGGAATTCGCCACCTAAAATCGAGGAACGTCCATTGTCTACAATGACTAAATGGAATTCTTCGGGGCCATCGACTTCGAGAGCTTCTTTGATGCCTGTCAGCACTGTAATATAGCTTGTCAACTTCTGGCCAACCGCGCTGCGTGTCAGCATGCCGACAAGTACTTCCATTTCCTCAAATGTTGGTACTAAACGTTCCATCCCCATGACGGAAATTTGCGTTTTAGGTAATGCAGTTACTAAATCCGCATTTCCTTCATTAGTTACTAAACAAACAGAACCCGTTTCGGCAACGGCAAAATTGCATCCTGTAATACCGATATCCGCCGTTAAGTAATGATCACGTAAAACTTTGCGGGCATGCAGTGCTAGTTCTTCAGGTTGGGAGGAAGCCGTATAGCCAATTTTTTGTTCAAATACTTCCCGAATCTGATCTTTATTTTTATGAAGTGCCGGCGTCACGATATGTGAAGGGGGGTCATGGTCATCAAGCTGCAAAATATATTCGCCTAAATCGGTTTCAATTACTTCACATCCCAGTTGTTCCAAGTGTGAGTTTAAATTGATTTCTTCGGTTACCATCGATTTAGCTTTCACTATCTTTTTTGCATTTTTCTGTTGGGCAATTGTTGAAATGTATTCGGTAGCTTCTTCTGCAGTTTGTGCAAAAAACACATGGCCGCCTCGCGTTTCAACGTTTGTACTCAATTCATGTAAATAGTAATCAAGATTTTCCAATACATGCTGCCGGATTTCTTCTCCATGATTGCGCCATTCTTCCCAATCTAAAGGATCAACAGCAGCGCTCCGTCTTGTTTGAAAACGATGTTGAGCGCCTGCTACCGCACCGCGCATAAAATCATTTTCCAAGTTGGTCGAAAGACGTTCTTTAAATTTTTGCTGACTGATTTTCATCGCCATTTGAAACACGTCCTCTCTATTAGCGGCAATTCAATATTTCTGCGATATGCATTGTTTTAATTTCAATGTTTTTCCGGTCAATCCGTCCGCCGATGTTCATGAGACATCCGGCATCAGCTCCTATTAAATAATGGACAGCAATTTGCTCGGCAGAAGCAATTTTTTCATCTACCATCTGTTCTGAGATCTGTCCCATTTTAATAGAGAATGTTCCGCCAAAACCGCAGCAATTATCCTTTAGAGGCATTTCAAGCAGTTCAAGACCGTCTACATTCTGGAGCAATGTGAGAGGAGCCTGCTGCACTTTCAATAAGCGCGTCATATGACAGGAAGGGTGATAAGTAGCCGTTCCGTTCAGTTTTGCTCCAACATCCTCAATTTTAAGTACATCGACAATAAATTGTGTCAGTTCATAAGTCTTGTCTGCGATTCGTTGTGCCTTTTCCTGCCAAAGCGGTTCATCTTTAAAAATATGAACATATTCTTTCAGCATGTATGCACAAGAACCTGATGGACAGACGATGACTTCTGCATCTTCAAAAACTCGAATTGTGTTTTTCATCGTTTCTTTAGAAGCTTTTACATAGCCGCTATTATAGGCCGGCTGACCGCAACAAGTTTGGCCTTTTGGAAAACTTACTGTACAACCTAAGCGCTCCAATAACTCAACCGTGTTTTTCCCGATATTACTTTGAATCATATCGACTAAACATGTAGCGAATAATGATACATTCATCCAATCCCCCCTGTTCCATTAAATTTACAACTTTCTGATAATTAAGTCAACAGGTCATCTGATGACTTGGGAAATTAGTATTTAAAGAGAATAATATTGTATTAAAACATTATTGGTTGAAAAGTAATGATTCGACGGTTTCAAGATGTTTTGCCATCGCCTTTTTAGCCTGTATATCATCTGCATTCACTAAAGCATTGTAAATCGCGGTATGTTCTTCGTGTAAGTTGTATAAAGCAGCATGATCTGTAGTGGATAAAATGGAACGAGTATGCTGGATTTGGCGTGCAATCGGCTTTGAAACACTTTGCAGCATTGAAACTAGTAAAGGGTTGTCCGCTGCTTCAGCAATGATTGCATGAAATTGCATATCGGCATTACTGCTTGTCTCAGGATCGATTAGAGCATGGTTCATTTTACTGAGTGCTTCTTTTAATTGTTCAAGCTGACGATTTGTTCTGTGTTTTGCAGCATTTTCGATTAATCCTAATTCCAAAATTTTTCGTACTTCAAATATTTGCTGTAAATCCTGCTGTGAAAAGGATACGTATGTAGGAATATTTAACGAAATATCCTGGGCCGTTACTTTGCGGATATAAGTTCCTTCTCCTTGGCGGATTTCGATAATACCACGTGCCTGAAGAGCAGTTAAAGCTTCACGAATTGCAGAGCGACCAACTTCAAAGTTTTTTGCAAGCTGTTCAACGGAATCCAATTTATCACCAGGTGATATTTCCCCGATCATAATTTTCTGTTCAATAATAGCGGCTATTTGTTCATATAGTTTTTTTGTTTTTGGTACTTCAAATTTCATTTTAAAAATCCTTCCTGCTTTATAAATTCTAAAAAAAGCTGTTCCAATAACTTGGAAACAGCTTTGTATTAAGGTTTTAATGAAGTAAAGCGATCTTTAGGAAGAATTTCAGGGTTGTTAACAGTACCTTCTGTTATATCGGCCTCTAAAAGTTTCCCGTTATAATTAAACTTGAATATACCATTATCAAAGTCTGTCCCGATTTCCTTAAAGAAAATCCCTTCCAGAGCAATAATTTTAGGGCATGTAAACACGACTTTATAATAATCATTTTCCTGGATTATATAAGCACGTACACCTTTTTCGTAAACATCGATCAGTTCATCCTCAGAAGGACGCTTTACCGATACTATATGAAAATCAACGAATGGTACTTCTTTTAAGAGAACATTCAAGAAAGAACCTTTTGTGATTTCCTCCCAGCGGCTTTGAGCACTCTGACCTACGATGATTTGCGTGATATTAAAATCCATTGCGATTTCTGTAATCACTTTATGGAATGGGCGTTTTTCATTATCCTTAATAATGAATTGTTCTACTTCCAATTCATCAGTCAGTTCTTTCCACTGTTCGATATAGCCGGATTTTTCTGCATCAAATGCATCAAGTGGCTTTGAATCAACAGTCAACACATATAATGGGCAGTCAAGTAATGTAGCAAGCTTGTGTCCTCGGCGAATTAAACGCTCACCATTTTGTCCGTAATATACACAAACCAAAATACTTTCGTCTAATCGGCCTTTAACATGTTTCATTTTAGTTCGCACCTCTTTTTCTTATCCTATAATAATGAATTGAATCCGAATATATATTGAGAAATTAAGCATAATTGAGATAAAACGAAGGCTATTACAGTGCAATGCACCCATTATTATTGTATACTTATTTCTATGATGCATATTTATATTCAGTAAATTTTTTGTTATATTTTTGCTTTTCCAATTTTTATTAAATTACCCTTGTTTGAAAATATATTCCCCATATGCCACATTATTATGAAGATAGTTATATAGATAGTCAAGTGTGATTGTTCGATTGCCGAACTTTACATATTTTATTGGCTCACTCGGTTAGGAGGTTATTGCTTTTGCTTATTGCTTTTTCGATTATGCTTCCGTTTCTTGCTGCAGCATTAATCCCATTAATATACAGGAGATTTAAGAATATACATTTAGGTTGGTTCGTATTAATTGTCCCTGTTGCTTTATTTTCGCTTTTAGCTACATATATCCCTCGAATTGCCAATGGTGAAATGTTCATAAAGACATTTGAGTGGATCCCCTCTTTCGGTATTAATATTACTACTTATTTAGACGGCTTGAGTATGATTTTCAGCTTACTCATTACTGGGGTAGGCAGTTTAGTAATACTTTACTCAATTTTCTATTTATCAACGAAAGAATCATTACACCATTTCTATTGCTATTTACTATTATTTATGGGCGCGATGTTAGGCGTCGTCTTTTCAGATAACTTAATGGTGCTTTATGTATTTTGGGAATTAACGAGCGTATCGTCATTCCTGTTAATTGCATTTTGGCATCATCGTAAAGCATCTCGTGCAGGTGCGCGTAAAGCAATGACCATTACCGTTTCTGGTGGTGTTGCGATGCTCGCTGGTTTTTTAATGTTATATGTTGCATCCGGAACGTTTAGTATTCGCGAAATTATTGCGAATTTGGATGTCGTGCAATCGAGCGTGTATTTTGTTCCGGCAATGTGTCTTGTACTTTTAGGTGCGTTTACAAAGTCAGCACAGTTCCCGTTCCATATTTGGCTGCCGGATGCGATGGAAGCACCGACACCTGTTTCCGCCTATTTACACTCTGCAACGATGGTAAAAGCGGGTATTTACTTAGTAGCTCGTACAACACCGATTTTCGGCGGGCATGAAGTATGGTTCTGGGCAGTGAGCGGGGTAGGTCTTCTAACATTATTCTGGGGTTCCTTCAATGCGGTTCGCCAGTATGATTTAAAGGCACTGCTGGCATATTCCACAATTAGTCAGCTTGGACTGATAATGTCTTTATTTGGTCTTGGTTCTGCAGCACTGCATTTTGGTTATTCAACACAATCGGTTATTTATACGCAGGCTACATTTGCTGCACTATTCCATTTAATCAACCACTCGACATTTAAAGGTGCGCTCTTTATGATGGTCGGAATTGTCGATCATGAAGTAGGAACACGCGATATTCGCCGATTAGGCGGATTGATGGCGTTAATGCCATTTACATTTACGATTGCAGTAATCGGAAGTGCCTCAATGGCAGGTTTACCACCATTTAATGGCTTTTTAAGTAAGGAAATGTTCTTTGCAGCAACATTAAAAATTACACAGCTTGATATTTTCTCACTTGATAGCATCGGCCTTTTATTCCCGATTATCGCCTGGGTGGCCAGTGTATTTACGTTTATTTACTGTGTCATTATCGTCATGCGTACATTCTTCGGGAAAATACAGCCGGATCGTCTGGAAAAGCCGCCACATGAAGCGCCGTTTGGTATGTTAATTTCACCATTTATTTTAGTTGCCTTCGTGATTGGAATTTTTATATTCCCGAATGTTTTGGGACATTATATTTTAAGTCCGGCGATGGCAAGCATTTACCCAATGTTCCCATCTGTAGAGGAAATGACGCCTCATATCGCAGCATGGCATGGTTATATAAATACGGAACTTATTATGACGTTTGGTGTCATTGTTGTAGGGGTTTTCTTATACCGTACATTAAAAAAATGGCGTCCTGTCTATCTGTGGATACCGCAAAGCTTTACGCTAAATGCGATTTATGAACGTGTGATTAATTCAAGTGAGAGTGTATCAGGACGTGTAACAAACCGTTATATGAACGGTAATTTAACGTATTATTTCGTTTATATCTATGTATTTTTTGTAACGCTACTGGCAGGGTATATGATTTATGCGGACGTATTCAGCTGGAATCCTTCGAAAGACTCGGTGATTGAGCCATATGAATTAGTTCTTGTATTCGTTATGATTGCGGCTGCAATTGCGATTATTTTTGCAAAGCAGCGTATTACAGTCGTGCTGTTGAATGGAGTACTCGGGTATTCTGTTGCCTTTTTCTTCGTAGTATTTAGAGCTCCTGATTTGGCGCTGACGCAGCTTGTCGTTGAATCGGTTACAACAGCACTGTTCTTACTATCATTTAAATATCTACCGAAGCTTAAAAATGAGTATATTTCGAAAAGCTGGCGTTTCGCGAAGGTGACAATTTCGGTTGCGGTCGGTGCAACTGTGACACTGATCGGATTAGCTGTAATGAATTACGATCGTTTTGAACCAATCTCGAAATACTTTGAGAACTCGTATGATCTGGCTGGCGGGAAAAATATCGTCAACACGATATTAGGCGATTTCCGTGCATTTGATACGATGCTTGAAGTAGTTGTACTTTTCATTGCAGGTCTAGGCGTCTACACACTTATTAAGCTTAAGGCGAAAAAGGGGGATGGAGACGTTGAAAGTAAATGATGTTATTTTAAAATCAGTTGTACGAGGCGTTGTTTTCATCGTCTTTACGCTTGGTATGTATTTATTTTTTGCAGGACATAATGCTCCAGGCGGAGGATTCATCGGCGGGTTAGTTCTTGGCTCGGGGATTGTCCTGTTATATTTGACATACGATATTGAAACTGTGCATAAGGGGATGCCGTTCGACTTTAAAAAAGTTGCTGCAATCGGTGTATTGCTGGCGACCGGCTCGGCCATTGCC
The DNA here is from genome assembly GCF_059758555.1 of Solibacillus sp. GQ1. Lineage (NCBI taxonomy): Bacteria > Bacillati > Bacillota > Bacilli > Caryophanales > Caryophanaceae > Solibacillus > Solibacillus sp. GQ1. Next base: position 23,516 of record NZ_JCAXEX010000007.1, read on the forward strand.
TCGATTTTCTTTGACGTACCATTTTTAACGCAGACGGATGGCTATTATAATCTCCCGTTAATAGGAGAAAAGCATTTGTCCACTGTTACGATTTTTGAAGCAGGTGTCGCATTGACGGTTATCGGTACACTCGTAACGATTATTTTAAATATAAGTGAGGATGAATAGTATGGAATCATTAATGATTGTACTTGTCGGCATTCTAGTCGCAGTCGCTACTTATTTAATCCTCTCTCGTAGTGTCATACGCGTGATTGTCGGCACCGCCATTTTATCTCATGCCGTTCACCTATTGTTATTGACGGTCGGCGGGTTGAAGAAGGGGAGTGTGCCGTTATTAGGTCAAGCGGCCGCACCATATACCGACGCTTTGCCACAAGCATTGATCTTAACAGCAATCGTTATTAGCTTTGCTGTTACGGCATTTTTACTTGTGCTGGCTTATCGGATGTATTTAATGAACGGAACCGATGATCTAGGGGAACTTGGAGGGTCATCAGATGAATAATATAATAGTTTTACCAATGATTGTGCCGATAATAACGGCCGCATTATTAGTATTTTTAAATAATAATATTAAACTTCAGCGGGTTGTAAGTTTAATTACAATGATTTTTGTAATAGGGACTTCTGTTGTCCTGCTACAGCTTATTCAAACAGAAGGTATCATGCGTATAGACTTTAGTGGTTGGGCACCGCCGTTCGGTATTTTATTTGTCGCCGATTCATTCGCGGTACTGCTTGTTTTAACGGCAAGCATCGTTACAACGATCTGTTTAATTTATGCTTTTTCCACAATTGGCGAGCGTCATGAAAGAATGTATTTTTATCCATTTGTGTTGTTTTTACTGGCAGGTGTAAACGGTTCGTTTTTAACAGGCGATATTTTCAACTTATTCGTTTGTTTTGAAGTAATGCTTCTGGCGTCATATGTATTAGTTGCATTAGGCGGGGGAAAGATACAGCTGCGCGAGTCGATCAAGTATGTACTCATTAATGTTGTCGCATCCTGGATTTTCCTCGTTGCACTGGCGTTTATGTATGGAACGTTAAAGACGCTTAATATGGCACATATTGCACAGCGCGTTGCAGAAGCCGGTCAAGATCCGTTATTAACGGTTGTCGCACTTGTTTTCCTCATTGTTTTTGCTTTAAAAGGAGGATTGCTGCTATTCTTTTGGCTGCCTGGTTCTTACAGTGTGCCTCCAACAGCAGTACAGGCATTATTTGCTGCGCTATTAACAAAAGTCGGCATGTATGCATTATTCCGTACGTTCACGCTTATGTTCCCGTTACAGCCGGAAATTACGCATACGGCCATCGGTGTGATGGCAGGGCTGACGATTATTGCGGGATGTATGGGTGCATTTGCCGGACGCGATGTTCGGACAATTGCTACGTATAACGTCATCATTAGTGTTGGCTTTATAATGGTGGCACTTGCGATCGGAACTGAGTCAGCAATGGCAGGCGCGGTTTATTATTTAATCCACGATATGCTTGGTAAGGCGCTGCTGTTTTTACTTATTGGAACAATGGTGCTTTTAACAGGGGAAATTGTCGTGAAAAATATGAATGGGTTAATTCGAATTTATCCGGTATTTGGGTGGCTGTTCTTTATTATGATGTGTGCGCTTGTCGGAATTCCGCCGTTAAGCGGGTTTATCGGAAAAGTATTGATCGGCCAAGGTGCTGTTGAAGCAGAGGCGTATATTTTATTGGCACTAGCATTCGGTTCGAGTATCATCGTACTCTATTCATTAATGCGTATTTTCCTTGCTTCATTTTTTGGAGAAACATCGATTAATGAAGAGGACAAGATTCGGATGCCACGCGGTGCGATGGTATCGTTTGTGCTATTGACGATTTGTATCGTTGCTTTAGGAGTTGGCGCAGAAGGGCTGGCAGTTTATGTGAATGATGCAGCCTACACATTATCCAACCCTTCCGTATACATTGATGCGATTTTAAATACGAATAAGTAAAGGAGGGTGAGCACATGTTAGGTCAATTTATTATTAATTTATTTATTGCGGCGCTATGGTTTTTGTTGAAGGATGATCCAACTGCAGACTTTACGACGTTTATGTCAGGCTTTTTAGTCGGAACATTGATTTTATATGCTATGCACCGATTTTTCGGAACACAGTTTTACTTGCGTCGTGTACTAAAGATTATTAAGCTCATCCTCATATTTATTCGAGAGCTGCTTTCATCAAGTATTTCTGTATTAAAACAAGTGCTGGATCCACAGATGAATTTTACACCGGGCATTTTTACTTATGAAACAGAATTAAGAGGGGACTACCAAGTAACGACATTGGCCCTGTTATTAACATTGACACCGGGTTCTGTTGTAATGGAAGTCTCAGAAGATAACAGCACGTTTTATATTCATGCGATGGATATAGAAGAATCGAAAGAAACGGTACTCCGTTCAATCGGCAAGTTTGAACGTGCCATTTTGGAGGTGACACAATGATCGATTTGATTCTAAAGGCGGCACTTGTTCTATTTATGGTGGCAATCGGACTATCCCTATTTCGTGTGATAAAAGGGCCGTCATTACCTGACCGCGCAATCGCACTTGATACGATTGGTGTAAATTTAATTTCTGCGATCGCCATCGTGTCGATTGTTTTAAAAACAAAGGCATTTTTGGAAGCCATTTTAATATTGGGTATTTTAGCATTTATCGGAACGATCGCATTCTCGAAATATATAGAAAGAGGTGTCATTGTTGAACGTAAATCAGCTGATTGAATTAATGGCGGCACTTCTTATCTTGTTTGGTGCAATTGTGAGTGTCATTAGCGCATTCGGCATGATACGTTTACCAGATGTGTATACACGCTCACACGCAGCAACGAAAAGTGCGACACTCTCTGTATTGCTTTGTTTGTTCGGCGGGTTCATTTACTTTTGGATCCATGATGGCTATGTGAGTATTCGCCTCATTTTAGGGATTATCTTCGTATTTATTACAGCCCCTGTTTCCGGGCATTTAGTATGTCGCGCGGCATATCGTTCACGCGTACCGCTAGCTGAAGGTTCTGGAGACGATGCATTAAATGAAATCCTGTTCGGCGAAGAAAATTTGCAAGTAAAAGAAGAAGTGGAAGCTACATTGAAAGAAATTAAATAATGAATGGAAAAGCATTTTAAAAGTGATGGCATGTCGCTTTTAGAATGCTTTTTTTAGTGGATAAAAAATAGAGCAATGTGGATAACTTGTAGATAAAGTTCGGTACTTATCATAGGTAAAGGGACAGTTATTTATTTTTTAACTAAGCATTATTACGAGAAATTAAAATTATTCATTTTTTTATAAGAATGGGCAGGTTTAACTTAGAAAAATGTGACGATTTTTAGAACAAATGAAAATATATTCGAATATTTTTTTGGAATCTTGTTCTAAAATAGAATTCCACAATATTCTTTGTGGATAAGTATAATACAATCTGTTGAAAAATCGTGATTAAATTGTGGATAATTAACGTTAATGTGTATAACTTTGTGGATAAATAGTATATGTGGATAATATTTCTTTATTTATTGACAAATAAGCTCGTTTTTTGTATAGTACATTACAACACTAATGTACTGGATAACTTGGAAAGGAGAATCTCATTGATTTTTAACACACAAAGTACAATGCCTATTTATATGCAAGTAGCGGAATGGATTGAAAATGAGATATTGGCGGATCGGGTGCTTCCGGAAGGAAAAGTGTATTCGCAGTATCAGCTTGCTGAAATTTTTAATATTAATCCGGCAACCGCAGGAAAAGGCCTGACAATTTTAGTAGAAAAAGAAATTTTATATAAAAAGAGAGGACTTGGAATGTTCGTGATCGGGGATGCAAAACATCGGATTTTAACAACAAGACGAAGTGACACATTGACGAAGATGGCAAAGGAAATCGTAGAAGAAGCAAAACGTTTAGGCGTGATGGATGAAGATTTGATTGAGCTGATCAAGCATATTCAAAAGGAGGTGTGAGTGAATGATTGTATACCGCTTAGTTTATTAATAGATTTACTGAACACTTTCAAGTACGAAAGCTATAATAATCCACTCAAGAATTGGTAAACGGATTTTACACTTGAATGTTCCGAAACAGTTCAATATTATTGATAAAGATGGGTGGTATTAGTCGCTGCTTAAAACTCACAATGAATTGAGCGAATAAATTGAAAAAGTTATTGAAATTAATCATTTTTATAGGTGTTGTCTATCTATTTTTATATATAAATAATAATTGGCTTGTAACAACCGATTATGTACATGAATCAGAGAAAGTTCCGGAAAGCTTTGATGGTTACCGGATTACCCAAGTTACCGATTTGCATGATGCGACATTCGGGGAAAATCAGTCAAGGTTAGTGGAAAAAGTGCGGGCTACCAAACCGGATGCTATTTTCATAACGGGTGACTTAGTGGATAGTCGCCGCTATGACTTGGAAAACAGCTTGCAGGCTGTGCGCCAATTAGTCGATATTGCGGATGTTTACTATGTTCTTGGCAATCACGAGGTTGCATTGAATTTAACAGATGAAATTTATGCGGCTTTAAATGAGCTGGGTGTCCATGTGTTACCGAATGATGCGGTACAGTTGGAGCGCAACGGAGAGCACATTGTCATTGCGGGTATTGAGGACCCGTTAATGGGGAAAGAAGTGGGACAGTCGATCGATGAAGCACTGTACAATATGAATCCAGATGCATTTAAAGTGCTACTGTCGCACCGTCCTGAGGTGTTTGAAACATATGTTGAAAAGGACATTGACCTAGTGTTAACAGGACATGCACATGGTGGTCAAATTCGTCTGCCATTTATCGGCGGACTTTTTGCGCCAACTCAAGGTTTCATGCCAACATACACAGCAGGTATTTATGAACAGCAGGATACGGAAATGATTGTAAATCGGGGCTTGGGGAACAGCCTGTTTCCTTACCGGGTCTTTAATCTGCCTGAAATTTATGTCGTTGAGTTGAAAAAGGAAAGCTAGTTAGTAGTTTTCTAATATATGCTGCAGGTTTTCTAATAAACTGCAAAAAGTTCTAATATATTTCCAGACCTTCAATAAAGGGCGGAATTCCCGTTATCACAGCGCAAAATATTCGTAAGCTTATGCAGATTATCGTAAAATAAGTGAAAATAGATTTTAGGAGTATGCAAATGGAAGGGATTATTACACTACTTGCAATGGTGGGAATTATTGCAATGATTGTGCGTTTTATGCCGAAAAAAGGCGTGAAATATATTACTACAAAAGAACTGCAGCCTTTACTGGAAGACGAGAAATATGTATTTGTGGATGTCCGGACGGAAAAAGAATATAAAGAGGCCCATATTCCTCAGTTTATTAATCGTCCGCTTGGAACGTATTTAGGGGATTTGCCGAAAGATCGTCCTGTTGTTGTCATTTGCCAAAGTGGTGCGCGCAGTAATAAAGCGTGCAAGGAACTCGTAAAGCTAGGTTATACCGATATAACAAATGTTCGCCGTGGGATGAATGGACTGCGTGCAGGATAAAATAAGAGAAGCTAATGAATGGCTCAACCCATCATTAGCTTCTTTTTCATTTATCCCGCATTAACGGGTAGTAAGACTCCAACCTCCAGGTTTAGGCAGGGCAAAAAAATAGGCGGGAGATCAACTACCCGTAAAAGCCCGATTGGTTCAACTAACAATCCGTGGTGGAAAACCCCCACGGATTGAAGTTTCACTTTATCGAACTGCTTCTTTCATTGCCTCAATCAGCGCTTCAGCTGAAATGGTTTTTTCACCGCCGCCTTGGACAAGTGCATCATTTCCGCCGCCTTTACCATTAATGAGCGGTAAAGCAGTTGCAGAAATATCTTTCATCGATTTTGTTTGCTCACTGCCGCGTGCCGCAACAAATTGTAGCTTGTCTTCATTATTGGCAACGAGCAGTGCGATTGCCTCACCATTTTGCTGTGTAATAAAACGCGCCAGCTTCTGCAGGCTTTGAATCGAGCGGTTTTCAAATGTCGCTGCAGCAACTGTTTCGTTTGCTAATTCTTTTGCTTCGAATTCAAGAAGGGCATCTTGTGCTTCCGTTAAATTCTTCTCTGTTTGCTTTGCTGTTTTCGCGAATTTACGCAACGCATCAGCAGCTTCATCTTCCGGTGCGCTCAATTGGCGTGCCACATCGCTTAAAACCTGTTTACGCATAGCCAGCTGCTGTAACACGCGATTGCCGCAGACGAAGTGTACACGAATCTGCTTCTTCATTTTCTCTGTAGCTAAAATTTTCAATAAGCCTACTTGTCCGGTAGAAGTGGGATGTGTACCACCACAGCCATTGTAGTCATAGTCAGGGATAATAACTAAACGAATATCTTCGTCGACTTTTACATCTTTCCGTAAGTTATATTGTGCTAATTCTTCTTTTGTCACCCACTTAGTTTCAATAGGACGGTTTTCCCAAATAATTTCATTAGCCCGTTTTTCCACTACTGCCAGCTGATCTTCCGATACTTCGCCAACATTTAAATCGATTGTGACAAGCTCTGTCCCTAAGTGGAAGCTCACTGTCGCCATATCGAATAATTCCACAAAGGCTGCTGTTAAAATATGTTGTCCCGCATGTTGTTGCATATGGTCGAATCGGCGCGACCAATGAAGTTTCCCGGATATTTCCCCGGAAATATTCGACACATCGGCTGCCGTATAATGACGAATTTCCTCATCAATTTTCTCAACATCGATAATTTCCAATTCATTAATCCAGCCCGTATCGTGGGGTTGCCCGCCACCAGTAGGATAAAACGCCGTATTGTTTAGTACAATGAAATTTCCTGTGTCGTCTTTACCTGTTCTCACAACTTGTGCCGTAAATTCCTTTATCATTGCATCTTCGTAATAAAATAGATTTTTCAAAGTCCATCACTCCTTAGTTTCTAGTTTGTCATATGAAAACGTTGCTGTCACGGTGTAAATAATGATTGTTATTTGACGCGGGGCAATTTTCGTTTATGATAAAATAGAAGCATTTCCCGGAAGGAGCATGAATATGAATATTACGCAATTTTCAATAGAAGAAATTTTAGATCCGACAAAGATTATTGAAGGTAAGCGTTATGAGTTTTTATTAGATGTAGAAGTGGATGAGGAAGATGAACTGTATTCCGCTGCAGGATTAGAGATTCGTGTGATTGTAGGGGTAATTGACGACAATGTACGCATCGTGAACTATTTTATTATTGATAAATCTAATAATGAGTTTTTGGATTTTGCATTGGAAGAAGACGAAGAAGCGATGATATTGGAGTTTTGCAAAGAGGAATTATATGCTGATTCAAGTGAAACAGAAGCTGAATAATCGGTATAAAAAAGGTAGCGAATGCGCTACCTTTTTTTATTCAATATATTTTGTTTTTAACTGGTCTGCACCAATCCCGCCGATTACCATTAAAGCTAGCGGCAAGAAGTTTGATAGGATTTTTGGTAAGCCTTCAGGAATAATAACATCCATACCAGCAAAATGATTTAAACCCATAATAATCAGTTTTGCAACCAATAAAAATGCACCTAATAAAAATACGCTATCAAAGAACGCTTTCCATTTTGGATACGCCAATTTCTTACTATCTCGAATTACTTTTTCTTTCAATTCACCATCACTCCTCAACATTTCATCAATTGTGATGCCAAACAAATCACTCAAATCAATGATTACTTCAATACTCGGATAGTTCTTCCCGGTTTCCCATTTAGAAACGGATTGGCGACTAACATGGATTTTTTCGGCAAGATCCGCTTGTGACCAACCTCTTTTTTCTCGCTCTTTTTTTAATCGTTCACTAAAAATCATGTGAGTCATCCCCTTCCTTGTTTTCAGTATTGATGAAATGTACGGGTAAAGTAAAGATAGTTATAGGTGCGTAAGGCAGCAACCTCTTGTTGCCACTGCAGTTTTTGCAGTTTAATCATACATTAAGATAGTAAAAAATGAAAAAATATAAATAGGAGTATCCCGCAAAATTACTTCAACGGGATACTCCTGTTTTGTTGTAAAAACTACTTACCAAGCGGCAATTGCGCCATCTGTACGTGGCTCTGTTCCACCATACAGCACGCCTGTCTTCTGGTCCCGCCATATAATTTGACCGCGTCCGAAACTGCCGCCGTCGACTGCAACTCGAATGTCGTGGCCTTTACGTTGCAATGCATGCACTAAATAACTAGGGAAGTGCGGCTCGACTTCGACGCGCTTTTCACCGATCCATTGCCATCTGGGCATATCAAGTGCTGCTTGCGGGTTGAGTGCGAAGTCGATTGTGGATGTAACGACCTGGAAATGCCCTTGAGGCTGCATATAGCCACCCATTACGCCAAATGGACCGACCGCTTCATCATCCTTTGTCAAAAATCCTGGGATAATTGTATTGAATGTTCGTTTTCCAGGCTTTAAGAAGTTTGGATGTGTTTCATCCAGTGAGAAATCATAGCCCCGGTTTTGAAGCGCTATACCTGTTTCCGGAATGACAATGCCTGAACCGAAGCCCATATAGTTACTTTGGATATACGACACCATATTGCCGTCCGCATCAGCTGTTGCCAAATACACCGTACCGCCTTTTGGAATCTCGAAAGGTTTTGGATCAATTGCTGTCTCACTGATTTCAGCAAAGCGTGACTCTCCGTAAGTGTTTGATAAAAGTGTATCGACATCGACCGGCATGTCATTTGATTCTGTGACAAACGCCTTACCGTCCGTATATGCTAGCTTCATCGCTTCAATCTGATTATGTAATGTTTGTGCATCCTGCCATTTTGACTTGGCATGCTGATAAATGTTCAGCGCCATCTGTGCAACAATACCCTGTCCATTCGGCGGAATTTCCCATACGTCATAGCCCTTGTAATGCACTTTAATCGGGTTTACCCATTCAGGTTCATAGCTTGCCAAATCTTCCTTTGAAATAAAGCCGTTATGTTTTTTCATGAAGGCATCAATTTTATCTGCGATTTCGCCCTTGTAGAAAGCCTCGCCATTTGTTTTGGCGATTTTACGCAACGTATCTCCGTGTGCTGGAGAGTTCCATACTTCGCCAACTTCCGGCATCCGTCCATCGATTGAAAATGTTTCAAACCAATGTTGGAATTCTTCGGATGTGAAATTCTTTTTATACTTTTTATAAGCCGATTGCCAGTATTGTCCGAGTGTTACGGAAATCGGATATCCTTCTTCTGCATAGGAGATGGCAGGGGCTAATACTTCGCTTAACGGCAATTTCCCAAATCGCTTTGATAAGGCTACCCATGCTGATGGTGCCCCTGGAACAGTAACGGGGATAACTCCATGCATCGGTATATAATCTAATCCTCGCTCTGTTAATGCTTCTTTGGAAATCGACTTGGCAGAAGGACCAGAAGCGTTTAACCCGTAAAGTTCATCTTTCATCCAGACGAGGGCAAATGCATCCCCGCCGATTCCGTTTGATGTAGGCTCAACAACAGTAAGTGCTGCTGCTGTCGCGATTGCTGCATCGACTGCATTGCCGCCTTTTTTTAAAATATCCAGTCCCGCCTGTGCTGCGAGCGGCTGGGATGTTGCGACCATTCCACGATTGGCGATGACTGTATTACGCTTACTTGGAAATGGATAATGTAAAAAGTCCAAAAAAAATCCCCCTTTGAATCTAATGGCCCAATAAAACGAATATTACGACTATTTTAGTACAGAAGGAGGTTCATTACAATTTAAATATTTCAGATTCCGAAATAAAAAGCTGTTTGGAAAGGGGGATTAGGCTTTCCAAACAGCTTCGAAATCATATTACTTTAACAGTTTATCAATCCAACGCTGCACTTTTAAGCCTTCCTCGAATGGTACGACAAATGCTTCTTCGCCTAAAAGGACTTTTCGACATGCATCGAGCATTGTTTCAGGGGCTTCGGCAAGGGTAATCTCCACTTCCGGCTCATGGGCTTTGCTTGTGTAGACATTAGACCAGTTTCGTAATGTTACAACTTTTTCTGTTCCGAAAATTTTAAAGTCGATGCGCTCTTCCTGTCCGATACCTGCAAGCCCGTTAATGACCATCGGGATGCCGTTTGCTGTTTTCGCTAAAGCAGATACCCCGACTTCACAAAGTGCTTGATCTTCAGGGTAAGCTGTTTCATGCGCCAAAATTTCAACATCACCGAATAAATGGTGTGTTAATTGCAAATAATGCGGGAAAATCTCCCGAATAAAGCCACCTTGCTTACGTGAAGCAATCCAAGGATTTTGCTGCCATTTACGCGGCCATTCAGGGAAATACGTATGCAGTTCAATACGGGTAATGTCACCCATATCTTTTGCAAGCTCTTGTTTCAGCTGATGGACTGCCGAACCGTACATTAACGGAAAATGCATCGCTGTTTGAACATTGGATTCATTTGCGATACGAACCATTATTTCTCCGTCTGCTGCATCATGGGCAAGCGGTTTTTCCGAGAGAATATGTAATTTGTGCTTTGCAATTTCTGCAGCAAGTGTTGCATGGCTGACAGGTGGTGTGCCGATATAAACCCAGTCCGGTTTTAAATTTAATAGCGCTTGTAAATCATTCGTTGTGGGTACATTATATTTAGCCGCCAATTGTGCTGTACGTGCTTCATTCGTATCAAATATTGCGGAAATTTCATAATGTTCGTTTTGCAGTGCCTGGTTAATAATGCGTTCACCGACAACACCAGTACCGATAATGCCAATGGTTGTTTTAGTCATTAAAGATTCTCCTTTTTTTATCAATTATGCCTTGGCGTAATTGCGTCTGGATTCGGCTTTGCGCCCCGGCGCAAAGATGTCCTTATCGAATCCATGACATCCGCCGGAGGCTTTATTTCTTTCGTCCGGTGTATGCCGGACGAAAGAAATATGGGATTTTTCTGATAGTTAGTGTAACATATTTTGGGAATACATAGGATTACGAAACAATAGTAATGGTATGCTATTAATAGAAATAATTTTCGGTAGCATTTTATTAAGAAAGAGAAAAGTGTATTGAGGAGTGGATCAAATATGAAAGTTGTAATTATAGGCGGAGACGCGGCAGGTATGAGTGCAGCAATGGAAATTGTGCGTAATAATAAGGCCGCCCACGTTGTCGTATTAGAAAAAGGCGAAGTTTATTCTTATGGACAATGCGGATTGCCCTACGTAATTAATGGAAAAGTTCCTCATGCAGAAGATTTGATTGCAAGGGATGTGGAGGAGTTCCGCTCGAAATACGGAATTGATGCACGCATTTTCCATGAAGTGACAGCAGTTGATACAAAACTCCAAAAAGTGAGTGGTATTGATGTAAACAGCAAGGAGCCATTCGAATTTATATACGATAAACTGCTCATCGCAACAGGAGCATCACCAACAATGCCGAAAATCGAAAATGCTCATTTAAAAGGGATTTATACAGTAAAAACAATTCCACAAATGAATGAACTGATGGAACAGTTGCCGAATGTGAAGCACGTTACGGTCATCGGTGGAGGTTATATTGGTCTTGAAGTTGTTGAAACAATACGGGAGCGCGGTCTGGATGTGCGTCTCATTCAACGGGGAAGCACATTAATGTCGATTCTTGATGAGCAGCTGACCGATATTATTTATGAGGAAGCAGTCAAAAATGGTGTGGAAGTTTTATTAAATGAAGATACGATAGGCTACGAAGGAACAGAATTTGTGGAGGCAGTTCGGACAAACAGTGGTGTGCATAAAACAGACCTTGTCATCGTCGCGACAGGAGTCCGTCCAAATACACATTTTGCACAAGGTTTTGCCAAGCTGGAAAATGGAGCACTTATCGTCAATGAAAAAATGGAGACTTCGATTGCTAATGTGTATTCGGCAGGGGACTGTGCATCTCATTTTAACCGTGTAAACCAGAAGGACGATTATTTACCGCTTGGGACGACAGCAAACAAACAGGGGCGAATTGCCGGGTTGAATATTGCTGGCTTTAATCAGAAGTTCGCTGGAATTGTCGGAACATCCATCTTAAAGTTTTTTGATCTGCATATAGGCATGACAGGATTAAATAATCAGGCTGCAGATCGTTTAAATGCACTTGTAGAAGCGTATGTAATGGAAGTGAATGATATTGCAAGCTACTATCCGAATGTCCAGCCGATGAAGCTTCGAATGCTTGTCGAACAGCAAAGCCGCAAGCTCGTTGGTCTCCAAATAGTAGGAAAGCACGGGGTCGATAAACGGATTGATGTATTTGCGACAGCGCTTTACAATAAAATGACCTTCGAGGAACTGTTGGACTTGGATTTAGCTTATGCACCGCCATTTAGCGGCGTGTGGGATGCGATTATGCAGGCACCAAAACGCTATGGTAAAAAAAGATAAAACATCAAAAGCTCCAGCTACTATTGGGAAATAGCTGGAGCTTTTTGGTGCTTAACTTCTTTTAGTAGCATCTTCCCACCTATATAAAAGGTTGCAAGATGGCTGGAGGAAGTGTTTATATTTGTTTAAAGTGTGTGTTATAAACACTCGCTAAATGAAGTTAAAACCTCAGGTGGATATCCAACGTTGGATACAATTACGCTGTGACGTAATCGGCAAAGAGGTGGTTAGTCAAATTTGTTCAAATTAATTATGTATAGTTATGCGTTCATTCATGCTAGCAGCTATGACTTTCTGCAAAGGTGGAATCATGATGAAGGCTCACTACTTGTTTTGAACTTATCCATACTATAGCGCATAATTATTAGCAAAACGCCATTTTAATGAATATGTAAATAACATGTAAAATAGCTGATTATATAGCAAAACCTTTCGTATCAAGGGTTTAAAGGTGTTTTTAGTGCTTTTTAAAAATTTTTTATTGTATTTGTATAACAATAATATGACATCTGTGACGAAATAAAGAAATATTATGTTGGAATAAATAAAGTGAAGCAAAACAAACTAAATTTATCATCGAAAAGGAGGAATCATGATGAAAAACGACAGACATGATGTTTTCAACAAAGGATCGGAAAATGCGATAAGTTTAGGGAAAATGATTAACAATACAAAAGAAAATATACACGAGGCTGAAATTAGTAAAGAGTTTGCTCTTCCTGATGAACTGGAAAATATTGAAGAAAAAAATGCACGTCGCAGAACAGCCATTGCCCAATTGGAAGAACAAATCAGAGAAAGAAAAGCAGCCAAAGCTAGAAGGGACTCATTTAAATAGCGTTTTTTTAGTTTATAAATAAATAACCCATTTTAAACGTTAATCTTAATTTTTAGATTAACGTTTTTTTTGTATAAAACAGAGCTAAGTTTTATGAGATTTTTGTTGGGAAGTTTTCATTTTCATACTAAAACTATCATACAGTGTTTTGGGAGAGTTCTTCTATTTTAAATAGGATTGCTCAAAATAGTTATTTGCACCAATCAAATGACTTGAAGGAGGCTTTAAATGAAAGTAACAGAATATTACCAAGCATCTGTACAAGAAGTAATGAAAAAGTTAGATGTGACGCAGTATGGATTAACTGATTACGAAGTCCGCGGCCGCCAGAAAAAGTATGGCTATAACGAATTAAAAGAAGGAAAGCAGAAAAATATTTTCGAAGTTTTCTTCGAGCAGTTTCAGGATTTTTTAGTGCTCATTTTAATTGTTGCGGCAATTGTTTCAATCTTCCTTGGAGATATGGACAGTTCCATTGTCATTTTAATCGTCATTATATTAAATGCCATTCTCGGAACGGTTCAGCATGCCCGAGCTGAAAAATCATTGAACAGTTTAAAGGAAATGGCGGCACCCGTTTCAAAAGTTAAACGTAACGGGGAAATTATTGAAATACCATCTAGAAATGTAATAGTAGGGGATCTGCTCATTTTGGAAGCGGGCGATTCTATTAGTGCGGATGGACGAGTAGTCGAAAGTCATAGTTTGCAAATAAATGAAAGTTCATTAACAGGCGAATCTTTGGCGGTCGATAAAGTAGCCAATACAATTGTTGAAACAGAGCTTGCACTAGGAGACAGAAAAAACATGGTGTACTCCGGCAGCTTTGTGACAAATGGTCGTGGGGCAGTAGCAGTTACTTCAATCGGTATGAATACGGAAATCGGAAAAATTGCTAAGCTGATCGACAATGCGAAAGAGAAAAAAACACCTTTGCAAATCAATCTTGATAAATTCGGAAAACGTCTTGCCATTGGAATTATCCTGATTTGTATCGTAATTTTTGCTTTGGATATTATTCGGGGGCGTGAGCTGATTGATTCCTTTATGTTTGCAGTTTCCTTGGCGGTCGCGGCAATTCCTGAAGCGTTAAGTTCGATTGTAACGATTGTACTGGCAGTAGGGACTCAAAATATGGCAAAGGAAAATGCGATTATCCGTAAATTGCCGGCAGTAGAAAGTTTGGGAAGTGTTTCGATTATTTGTACAGACAAAACCGGGACGCTGACACAAAACAAAATGACGGTTCAGGAAGTTTATACGGGCGAGCAGTTCTTCTCCTCCAACGAGCTGGAGCCGACCAACCCGAGTCATAAAAAACTGCTTGATTTTGCGATTCTTTGCAATGATTCTATGATGCTAAGGGATAAAACAATAGGAGATCCAACAGAACTTGCACTTGTAAAGTTAGGACATGAATTTGAAATGAGTGAGCAACTGATACGCGGGCTTCATCCGCGTGTAGGAGAGATTCCTTTCGATTCCACTCGAAAATTGATGAGTACTGTTCACCGTATGGGGAACCGTAATGTCATGATTACTAAAGGGGCAGTGGACGAGCTTCTTCCCCGTATTAGTCGCGTCGATTCAAGCAGCAGTTCGATTATTACGAACGAGCAGCTAGAAAAGATTAATCAGGCGAATACCGCATTTTCGAATGCCGGATTACGGGTAATTGCCATTACGTATAAAGAAGTCTTTACTTCTAATATAAGTAAAAAGGACGAGCAAGGCTTAACATTTGTCGGGCTAATCGCGATGATGGACCCTCCGCGCGATGAATCGGCACAGGCAGTTGCAGACTGTATGGATGCGGGCATTAAACCTGTCATGATTACAGGGGACCACAAAATTACGGCAATCGCGATCGCGAAACAGCTCGGTATATTAAAAAGTCCTGATGAAGCAATTGAAGGAAAGGACATTGAAAAGCTTTCGGATCGGGAATTGAAAAATAAGGTGGAAAGCTTCTCTGTCTATGCTCGTGTATCTCCAGAGCACAAAATCCGTATTGTAAAGGCTTGGCAAGAAAAAGGACATGTTGTCGCAATGACGGGGGACGGGGTAAATGACGCCCCGGCACTAAAACAGGCTGAAATTGGTGTGGCAATGGGGAAAACAGGAACTGAAGTGGCTAAAGATGCGTCAGCAATGATTTTAACCGACGATAATTTTTTAACAATCGTCAAATCGATTTCCAACGGACGAAGTATTTATGCCAATATAAAAAATGCGATTAAATTCCTGTTATCCGGAAATGCAGGGGCGATCTTCGTTGTTTTATATGCAACGCTTTTCGCATTACCGGCTCCGTTTCTGCCGATCCATCTATTGTTTATCAACTTATTGACGGATAGCCTGCCAGCGATTGCGATTGGATTAGAACCGCATAATAAGAAACTGATGAAGGAAAAACCGCGGAATATAAATGAGTCACTGCTAAATAAAAAATTCGTATCCCAAGTAGGATTTGAAGGAGTAATTATTGCGGCAGTCACAATCATCGCCTTTCAAGTAGGCTTATCGACAGGTGATACAGCAGTTGCGACAACAATGGCGTTTGCAACATTATGTTTATCAAGACTACTGCATGGGTTCAATTGCCGTTCGGAAGATTCCATTTTTAAAATCGGAATTTTCTCGAATTTGGCAGTTTGGATTGCCTTTTTACTCGGGTTTACAATATTGAATTTTGTCCTGATCAACGGGTTATTCGAGGTAGCCGATTTGACGAGTAGCCAATATTTAATGATTTATGGATTATCGTTAGTGCCGTTAGTTATTATCCAGGTTCGTAAACTGTTTTTCGGATCTGCCAAGGCGTAAATAGAAAATGTAATGAACAAAACAGTATATGGCAACTTTTTTAGCTGGTTAACATAAAAATAAAGTTAACAAGGTTATGGAAGGATGACATTATTAGCACGACAATTAAACATTTCTTCGGCCAGGCAATGACAGGGCAGGGCATTAAAAATATTTATAAAGAGCTGATGGATGAAGCGCAAGCTGTGTATTTACTAAAAGGAGCGCACGGTTTCAGAGTTTCGGAGTTGCTGCAGAAAATCGGGTCGCACTACTATGAAAAAGGTGCACACATTGAGTTTTTCTATGATCCTTTATTTGAAAATACGGTCGAAGCAGTTTATATTCAAGCCCCTCATCGTATATTAATTGTTCAAGCGACAAACCCGTCAATAGAACCGGTACTGCCAGGGGTACGGGATCATGTCATTTCCCTTTATGACTGTTTGAATGAACAACACATTGCATTGAGTGAAAATTTGACTTCGGTAAACGAATCGAAACAAGCCTACTATGAGCAGTGCTTTGCCAAGCTTTCCAATGCTATTCACATTCATGATGACTGGGAAGTGGAAACGAGAAGGCAAATGGAATGGAGCGGGTTGGATCAGCAGTTTGCGGAGTTGACGAACGAACTGTTTGGCGAAACGAATCGGCAGAAATCCGGCCAGCTTACACATCGCTTACTCGGAACATTAACCCCAACAGGAGCGCAGGACACAGTACAAAGCATTACGCAAAACCTTGAAAAGAGATTATTTATTAAAGGGTATCCCGGAACAGGAAAATCTTCGATGATGAAGAAATTAGCCAATGAAGCGATAAGCAGAGGCTTTGATGTACAACTCGTTTGGTGCGGACTGGATTCCAATTCGATCGATATGGTCATTATACCTGAATTGAAATTCTGTATTTTTGACAGTACGGAGCCGCACGTGTATTTCCCTGATGGAAATCGCCCTGGTGATGAAATTTTCGATATTGCCCAGCATTGTCATCCGACAGAAGTAGAGGAAAAGAATATAGAAGCAATCGTAGAAAAGTACAAAGCGACGATGGCAGATGCAAAACAATTTGCAGCGAAATACGCAGAACAAGAAAGGAAAGTTCGTGAAGCAGTAGATGCCGCTATCAATTTGGATGAATTCAATAAACGAACAGCCTTACTATTTGAGCTTTTTAATTAGGAAAAGAATTTTAATAGGCATGGATCCGAATTGATATCGGGTCCATGCCTTATTTTGTGATGCAGAACCTCTATGATTAATATTATTTTAAAATAATTTATGAGTTTTCGAAATAATAAATTTTTTAGGGGCTATAAATTTTACTCAAACAGAAAATACTGTATGCTGATGGTGAGCTTTTCATTACAAAGGAGGACAACTCATGAATCGTTTTGAAGGAAAAGTTATAATTGTTACCGGTGCAGGTTCTGGATTAGGACAAGCTGCCACATTGCAGCTTGCAAAGGAAGGCGCAAAGCTTGTACTCGTTGATTTAAATCAGGCAGGACTGGATGAAACGAAGAAAAAAGTGCTTGAAGTAGCACCAAATGCTGAAACATTGTTAGTGACAGCAAACGTAGCTACAGAAAGTGAAGTTGAAAATTTTGTGAATCAAACGGTTGAGAAATTCAGCAAAATTGATGGTTTCTTTAACAATGCGGGAATTGAAGGGAAGCAAAACTTAACTGGAGATTACGGTATTGAGGAATTTCATAAAGTTATATCCGTCAATTTGAACGGTGTCTTCTATGGTATGAAATATGTGCTGAAAGTGATGAAGGAGCAAGGATACGGCTCGATTGTCAATACAGCTTCGGTTGGCGGAATCCGCGGTGTCGGAAACCAGTCAGGCTATGCGGCTAGTAAACATGGTGTTGTCGGGTTAACGCGTAACTCGGCGATTGAATACGGCCAATACGGAATTTCGATTAAAGCAATTGCCCCGGGTGCGATTATGACGCCAATGGTAGAAGGATCACTGCGCCAAATGGGTGGCGATAACTGGGAGGAAGTCGGCAAGGAGTTTGTAAAGCCAAATCCGATGAGACGTTTCGGTAAGCCGGAAGAAGTCGGTTATTTAGTAGCATTCCTGCTATCTAACGAAGCGGACTTCATTAACGCAGCGGTTATTCCAATCGACGGCGGGCAGTCCTATAAATATTAAATGGTAATCCCCTTAAAACATTTAAGGGGATTTTTTGTCCTCATTGATTCTCTTTCTTTTTTAACGCTTCAATACCCAGCTTTCCAATAAATACGTTACTTCGTATTTCTCAGCCAGTCCTTTTAAAAAGGTTAATAGTTCACTGAAGTTTGTTGTTTGTATCAATTGTTCATACTGTTTTTTCTCTTCTTCGGTTGCAACCTTTTTAAAATAACCCCACATATGTTGGCAAGCATTGCGCATGCTACCTTTTGTTGGTGTTAAGCTTAATGCCTGTTCGATCAGCGCTGAAATTTCTTCATAAGAGGCTTTATTTTTCATCGCCTGACGAATTACATTGTAATGATTTTGGCTATAAAACATCACATTGTATTTTTCCTCACGCCAAAGGATTTCCGTCTTATTTTGATTCATAAAAGAGTCATCCTCCCATTCCACTTTTGCATAATCTACTAGTTGTTCACATTATATAAGATAGATAAAAGTTTTGCTTTTATAAGGAGTCAAATCCAACTTATAGTGTAAAAAGTTTGTATAATGAAGATAGCTTTTGAATTTACTGAATTTACTTAAAATTGAAGGAAAAGAGGGGTTCTAATGGTAAATGAACTAACAACAGTGAATGGACAATTAACAGGAGAGTCGGTATACCGGGATAAACCAGTTATTCAGGCTGCCGAAACAATTTTCGTCAATGAATTTACAGATGGTGTGTTAAATCCGAATGCACCAATGTTAGGACCTTTAAAAGATGGGGGTACAATCATTGCCAATACAGCACCTGGTTGTTGGGGCCCAATGATTACACCGACGATTCGCGGGGGGCACGAAGTAACAAAGCCCGTATATGTGGAAGGGGCGGAAGTCGGGGATGCAATCGTTATTCAAATTAAATCGATTCAAGTTACATCGATGGCGACTTCTTCGGGAACAGACGAAGCACAAAATGAACGCTTTATCGGGGATCCTTTCGTAAAGGTGAAATGTCCGGGGTGCGGGAAGCTACATCCGCCGACAATTGTACAAGGAATCGGTCAGGAGTCGGTAAAATGTATGACATGCGGGACGGATACAACACCATTTAAAATTTCCAACGGCTATACGATGGCATTTAATTCAAAAGGGAATGTCGGATTGACGGTCGGAAAAGAAGCTGCTCGCCGGATTGCCCAAGACAGCAAAAATTATATGAGAACTCCGGAAAATTCGATTCAAAATCCGATTACTTCATTCGCGCCGAGTGACCTGATCGGGGTACTAGCAAGAATGCGTCCGTTTGTTGGACAGCTTGGGACAACGCCGTCAAAAGCGATGCCGGATTCTCATAATGCTGGTGATTTCGGAACATTTCTAATTGGAGCGCCACATGAATTTACAATGACCGAAGACGAGCTGAATATCCACCGTACAGATGGACATATGGATATCAACCGTGTGCGCGAAGGGGCAGTTGTCATTTGTCCTGTAAAGGTTCCTGGTGGGGGTGTATATGTAGGGGATATGCATGCAATGCAGGGCGATGGTGAAATTGCCGGACATACGACTGATGTATCGGGTATTGTACAGCTACAGGTAAGTGTACTGAAAAAAGTAAATTTGGACGGTCCTATCTTGCTGCCGAATGTTGAAGATTTGCCTTATACCGCAAAACCTTTTACGAAAGAAGAAAAGCGCATTGCTCGTAATTTGGCAGAGGAATTTGGTGTGAAGCAGGTTGAGGAAAGTTTCCCGTTATCGATTGTAGGAACAGGGATTAACTTAAATGTGGCTACAGAAAATGCACTCGAGCGCACGGCAAAGTTATTTGAACTGACAGTGGAAGAAGTGAGAAACCGTGCAACCATTACCGGTGGAATTGAAATAGGAAGACATCCGGGTGTTGTGACTGCTACAGTTCAAATGCCAAAAACACTTTTGAAAAAAGCACGACTGTTTAAAACAGTTAAGCGTCAATATGACTGAATACAGTTGATCAATTGTTAAAAGCAGTAATATCATAGTTAATTAGATAAGTTTTTGTTCTTTATTTTTCGGGAAATAGGAAATTACTAGAAAAGTAGAGGGGATGAAGCGATGCAGCCATTGATCAAGAAGATAGAAGCTCTTGTCATCTCGATTAGCGTTCAGTCAGGTATTGGTATTATTGAAGCAATAAGTGAAAAAGACGGCAATAAGAAAGTCATATTCCAAATTACATCAAAAACGCCTTTAATGACAAAGGACGGGTACCAAATTGGGGCATCTGCCATTCCTGTTAAGGCGAAAATTATTGCCTTTATTGATTCCAGAAATCCTTTGCCGATGGTTTCCCCGCCGCATACAACACCACTATTGATCATTTTTGATCAGTTTGATAAAGATGGCGAAGTATGTGTCGGTGCATTTGACCGGCAACTTTACTGTGATCAGCTGAAGCTTAAACTCCATGTCAGTGAAAAAACAGAAATAGTCGATTTGACTGGAAAGCGCGTGGATCAGAAAGATTTGGAAGGAAAGATGCTGTTCGTTTTTTATGACCGTGCAACAAAAAGCAAACCAGTGCAGGCCAATCCATCAAAAATTATCGTGACCTCTATTTTGCATAACGAATAGTTATGATGCATATCGATTTCTATTGTCAGTACGTATGTTTTAAGCAATATTTCATACAAATTGCTGCAAATGAAACGATATGCTTTTTTTTGTTGAATCAGCTTGAATGAAAGTTAAAAAATTAAAAATGTTACATACACATTTATTTTTTGGTATATTTTTGTATAGAAATAAGGTGGGAAAAATGGAGGGATCTTCGTTGTTGCTTTCATTTGATGAGCAGCTCTTTCAACAGACGAACGGACAAACAGGGGAAAAGCTAGAGCAAGCTTTGGAAGAAAAGTTTCTATTTGTAAAACAAACTGCGATTTGGGGCGCACCTATACAAAGCAATGAATTTTTGTTGGAGCAGGAGCGTGCAGAGAAGTTTTGCTTTCAGTTAATCAAAAACTATTGGGGAAGATTAGAATTATTTATTAATAATTCAGTTAATGAGACGAATACAGTGAATGAAAAAATGGAGCAGTTTTTTGCCAAGCAGCAAAACAGAAAAGTGTTATTTTCATTTTTACATACACAGGGGGAAGTGGCATTTGACCAGCTGATTGAATATGTTTTCTCAAAGCCGGTCCCAGTAACACATATACAAACAGAGCTTAAGAAGATTTATGTGTACAAAGTGAACAATCTTTTTTTGGTGCAGCCAATTTACAGTACAAATGAGAAGTACTGGAACATAATTGGGGCAAAAAAGATTTATTCACTGTTTTTACAGGTCCCTTTAATGAAGATTACGAGACCTGTTGATATAATGAAAGATTTTAAAGCTTTGCTAGCCGGACAATTGACGGCAAATCGGATTGCGACAATCATCCATAAGCTCGTACAAAAGATTGATTATGAAAATCCTAAATCAGATGAAGTAAAGCAGCTGCACCTATTAAATGTCCGCACACATTTTACAAGCGGGCGACGCCATATGCTAAAGCTTCGAAAATGCATTCAGGCATTACTGGAAAATTGGTCTACCGGAAAGTTTGCATTGAATACGAAAGAGCAAACACTGCTTGGCTATATGTTGTTCCAGGAAGCGGTTTATAAAAGAGATTATCGGAGTATTTTACTTCAAGGAATGTATTTAATTGAGGAAGAGCGGATAAATAATCATGCGATTGAACTTGTTGTTGAATATGCGGATGTATTGAGCAGCATGAACCCGCAGCCCGATACACTTGTGAAAGATTACCGGAAAAACTACTTGGAGCATGTCTTTTATGAACTGATTAATAGTGTTGTTAAAGAAGAGCAGTTTGAGCTTGGGATAGAGCTGTTGAAAAATTATGAGCTTGCGTCATGTGCAGCCATATTTCAGCTCCTTCATGCCGATGAAACGGAAATGATTCTGCATATGATCGAGGCAACTGTTCAACGCGATATTGCACTATTCGTTGATGGTTCGCCACAAAATATCCGGGAATCGATCATTATTTGGCAACAGCAATATTTAAACAAAAACAGCGATTATTTTTGTATAGCAGAAATGACATCACAGCATATTTGCAATTTGTTGAAAATACTATTTTGGGCAGAAGAAGACCTGTTAGTGGAGAAACTATTGGCAGTCTATAAGAAATATTTGCTCATACCGCATCATTTCCAATATTTGCGCCAGTTTATTGAGCGCCGTGTTGTACTATGCTAATAATGAAAAGGTGAAGCAATGCCGATGCATGCTTCACCTTTGTTTTATTGTAATACGCCATCGTTTGTTAGCTGTTCAATTTGCTCTTTTGTATAGCCGTAAGCAGTTAAAATTTCCTCGGTATGTTCACCTATTTTTGCCCCGACATGTTTGTAAGTCGGTTCAACACCGCTTATTTTCAAGGCTGTTCCAATTTGGCGCTGCGAGGATCCGTCCGGTTTCTGAACATCTACAAGCATATTCCGTGCTTTGATTTGCGGGTGTTCGCAAGCTTCGTCAAATGTAAGAACCGGCTCCACACATCCATGGAAATCTTCATTGAAAATTTCAAGCCATTGATCAAATGTTTTCGAGCAAAACGCATCAGTAACTGCTTCTTTAAAACGTTGCTGTGTATAGTAGGAGTCATTAAATGTGCTGTCGATCAGTTCCGGAATGCCAAGCGCTTCACATAGGAGTTTGCGGAATTGTGGCTCCAGGCTACCGACTGAAAAGTAACGACCGTCTTTCGTCCGGTAGTAATCATAAAATGTTCCACCATTTAAAATTTCCTCTTCCGGCTGAGGTGGACGGCCGCTTCCGAGATATTGCGTCCCATATAAAGCATTCATCGAAAACATCGCATCGGTCATCGAAACATCGATAAATTTCCCTTCACCGGTTTTTTCACGGTGAAGAGCAGCCGCTAAAATTCCGATAGCAGCATGCATTGTCCCGCCTGCAATATCCGCTATTTGAATGCCCATAGCCACAGGTTTTTTATCCTTTAAACGGGAATGATTGAGCACTCCGCCAATTGATAAGTAGTTATTATCATGGCCTGGCCGCGTTGCATACGGTCCGGTTTGCCCATAGCCTGTAATTGCACAGTAAATGAGGCGCGGATTGTATTCGCGCAATGTTTCATAGTCGATTCCTAGGCGTTTCATCACACCAGGACGGAACCCTTCAATGACAATGTCGTAATCTTGTATAAGCTTTTTAATAATTTCAATGCTCTCCGCAGACTTTAAATTTAGCTGCAAAGATTTTTTTGAACGGTTTAAATGCTGATGGAAGTAAGATTCCTTGTCCTCATCATACGGCGGCATAATCCGCATTAAATCAACACGGCGCTCTGACTCCACATGAATCACATCTGCCCCGAGATCCGCAAACATCATGGACGCAAGCGGTCCAGGCAATAGAGAAGAAAAATCCAAAACTTTTAACCCATTTAAAATAGTCATACCCATCCCCCTTATGTGTTGAACAGTTGTTTTTGTAAGAAATATTGAATGTTAAGTGTGGAAAGTAGAAACCCTTTGCCGGAAAGTAGAAAGTATTGATGACAAAGTGGAAAGTTCTGAGTGAAAAGTAGAACCAACCCAAAATGAGAACTTTAAAATAGCTGAATATGCCAACACTTTCAATAAAATATAAATATAAGAAAAAGAGTCCCCTTATTTTCTAATTCTCTAATATCTATTATATTTTAAATACTCTGAAAATTATAGTGCGAAAATAAGCAAATTGTGCAGAAATATAGGAAAAACAACCAGACGTAGTTTGCTATCTATTTTTTGAAAAAAATAATCATAGAAAGGAATAAAATGTAATTTTAGTGAATATTAACTAAGTATAGAAACCCTATTAAAGATTAGAAAGTTTTTAGCTAGGGTAAAGTATGGATGGTTGGCTATTTATTTATAGAACGATTTTGCTTTATGACTTTCAAGGTCGGAGCAATGTCGTTCCTTTTTTTGTTTAAATTTAAAAATCCAGAATTAAAATGAAAAACTCCATAAATTTCATACAGTTTTGCGCACCGTTAGCCGATATAAACAACAGAAGTTTTTACTAGATTGAACATGTTACGACATTTCAAAAGGGAGGGATTTTCTAACATGGACTCGAAAAAAGCACAAAAACTTTCAAAGGCAGCGGTTGCAACGGTTTTGGCGACAAGTGGTGTGCTAGTCGCAATGCCCCACCAGGCAAATGCCTATTCTTTCAGTGATTTAAATCCAAATGCGGATTATTATGAACCGATTATTGATTTAGCCAACCGTAAAATTGCAACAGGCTATTCAAACGGTACATTTAAACCAAATGCAGCAATTACTCGTGAAGATGCCGCAAAAATGCTGGCACTGACGATTGATGTAAATATAACAAATCCAAAAAACCCCGGCTTTAAAGACGTGACGGTGAATAACCCGAACTACCGTTACATCGCCGCATTGGCAGAGGCGGGTGTCATTAATGGCTATTCAGATAAAACCTTTAAACCAAAAGAGCCGATTACACGCGGACAAATGGCAAAAATTATAACGCTTGGCTTCAAGTTTGGCATTTCTACAAAACTTAATCACGGTTTCAAGGACGTTTCAAATAAAAATGCCAATGCGTATTTCATACAGACACTTTACGATCTGAATGTTACAAAAGGAAAAACACCTGTTTCATTTGATCCTTTTAATACCGTAACACGCGGGCAGATGGCGACATTTATTTGGCGTGCAGAAAAAGCGGACCGCGGCAATCCTGTTTATACAGTCGGGGATATTGTAGGGAATCAAATATACATAAACGGTGTCGCGTACACGGTGGCATCCCATTTACGCAGTATTATTAATGCGGGAAATCAAAATGTATTAAAAGGTGCTTACATTGAAGGAAGCTATTCAGGAAAGACCCTTCAAAACATTTCGAAGCTGACGATCAATGCGAGCGGAACTTCCTCACGTTTACTGGCGCTTGATGGGGGCTATTCTTCTTTTGCAGGGGAACTTGTCATTCATGGCAGTTATTTACGCTTCAAAAATGCCAATTTTACAGGACGTGTGGAAGTAGCGGAAGCACCACGACGCTCGCTTGGCGCATTGGAAAATGTACGTATTGCAAGTTTAGGAAGCTTCGCATCGTTTATCGACTGGGGAACACCTACAGATCCGAAAAATGAAGATTTCCTCAACCCTAGTGAAAATGAGAATTTACAGAACAAGCCGGACCCGACAAAACCGGAGCACCTGCAAAAATACACGGAACGTATGGCAAACGTTAAGAAGTACGTGGACTTTGAAAACGCGGATATTCGTCAATTGTATGTAACTGCTGACCGTACATTTTTAAAGGCTAACTATGATATCGACCGCCTGACAGTACAAGGAAATGTAGCAAATGTGGAACTGTATGCAAGCCCGAACGCGATGTATATCGATACGGACTACAATGTTTCTATTTATGGCGTTCATGATATTCAATACGTGTATAAAAACACATTGAAAAATGTGCACCTGAATACAGACAGCACATATGATTATTATTACATTACATCAAGCAACGGCTTTACGAATCTTGGCACACATGCCTATATTTCTAAAGCGATCATTCCGAACAATAAAACCGTAAATGATGTGTTTGACGATTATAAAACGGATGACCCGAACATTGGCTATGTAGAGGATGAAAACGGAAAAGCGGTTGATCGTGATCCGGTGGAAAATACCATTGTTACTGACGTTACGTCTCCAACCATTACACAACTGGATGTGGCAGCCGGCGGATCAACAGCCGATGTGACATTAACAGCCGATGAAGATGGAACGTACTACTATGTCATTAAAAAGGCCAATGAAAAAGCGCCAACAATCAGCGAGATTAAAACAGGTGGTACAAAATACAACGGAAATGGGCCCCTCGTAATGGACGAGCCTGTGAAATTTACGGTATCCGGCCTGGAAACGATGACGGACTATGTGATTTATGCGATTGTCATTGATGATGCGGACAATGTTTCGGAGAAGGAAGAGCAGGAATTCTCGACAATCGATAACCGACCACCGACATTCCGCCTCGATAAAGGCAAAACGATGTACGGCGGAAAGCGCGTGCAATTTGTCATTAAGGGAATTACCGAGCCGGGCGAATACTACTATTATATTCGTGAAAAGTCTCCAGTTACGATGCCGGATCCGACTGTCGATGAAATTATGAAGCGCTATACAGGAAAAGGGACTATTACAAAACCTGATGATATCGTCATTACCGAAACTAAATATGGTGCAACTCCGGCGATTGGTGATATTAAGCCAAATACAGAGTATGAAATTTATGCGGTGATGGTTGATAAATCGGGCAATAAAATGCGCAACCCTGCACCGAAGATTACGTTGAAGACAGAAGCACCGGATACGACTTATCCGTATGTTATTAATTCAGAATTAATGCCTGCAAGTTCATCTAATTCAAATGAAGGTTATTTTTACATTTCAGTCAGTGAAGAGTTAGATAAAGCAAGTGCTGAAAATGTTAATAACTACGTATTATCAGGAACCGGTATTGTCAACATTACAGGTCAAAAGGAAATCAAACCAAGTGAAGTAGTTTACTTGAATAAACGTATTCGTATTAAAATTCCATCTGTTACAGCGTTAGTAAATGGGGATACAATTCGTGCGACGATATTGCCAGGAGTAAAAGACTTAGCGGAAAATGAATTTGAAAGTGCACTAACAGCTCCAGGAGGAAACCCGCCACGTAACTATGCGGTTTATAACCATACTGACGCATTAGCGCCAAAATTAAAGATCGATAAAGTTGAAGCTTCACCAACAGACAACAAATTTTTAATTGATGTAACGACTAATAAAGCTGGTACTTACTATTACATGATATTAGAGAAGGGATATTTTGATAAAAATTCTAATATTACACCACGCGATTTTGTCGATGAGTTTGATTCTGGAACAGTAACAGGGGCATTTCAATCAAACGGCTTAAATGATTATTTAGCTAAAGGTTCAGGACCGGCAGAAGTAGGTAAAATTAAGTTACCGCCTATTTCAAGACCAAGTGGAGTTAGTGAATTTAAAGATTACGCCATTTATATTTTGCTGAAGGATCGTTCAGGAAAAATCTCAGTATGGGATCAAAAGACATTAATTACTGATACGAAACCACCTTTAACATCGAATTATAAAGTTCAACCACCTGTGACAGGTGATGATAGTTATAAAAATAAAACAGCTTTAATAACATTTAATGCTGATGAAAGCGGTACAATTCATGTTGCTGCAGTTCCAAAATATAAGAAGGATTTGCCGCCAAATAACAACAATTATATTTGGAATAAAGACTCTTCTGGAGAAAGTTATTTCAATACGGGTAGTGGCAAACTAGATACGGTACGTAGAGATATAAATATTATTGATGATATTAATACTTATAATAATGCTGCACGTTTGCAGTACTTTAAAGATTTTGGAAGTAAAGCAGGAAAATATATTTCGAAAGAATATGAGGTTGGAAACCCTACAGTAACAATTGAAAACCTTGACCCACATATGGAATACAATTTTTTAATCGGTGTGGAAGATGCATACGGAAGCTTTACTGTTCGAAAAGTAGATGAGGACAAACCGTTAACCTCTTCAGATCAACCAAATGGCGAACTAATTGTTGAGAATTTTTATACAGATGGTGTGAAACCGCATATTATTGATTCTACTCGAAATGATGTGGTTAAACCGATCGATCAAGAGTATGTTTTAGCGGAGAACGAGGCGTTAATTTATAGAGAAAAGTTAGATTCGAGTGATGCTGATCAATTGAAATTTACTATTACATTCAATGAAACAATAATGCGCCAAAATACGGTAAATAATTTTAATAAGAGTAGTTTAAATTCTTCCAACTGGAAAGGAATTTTAAATATTACAGGAGACGGTATATCAGAAGCTGATTTTGATTTTGTTTCTTATACTGAAGGAACTCCAGCTACAACAAATCAATCTGCTTTAGTAATTAAAGCAAAAGATGTTACAACTGCTAATAAAACAATAACAGTTACAATGGATGACTCGGTTGATGTATATGATTATAAAGGACATAATCGATTCGATATTTCCAAGATTGGTAAGTATATTTACCCGACTGAAGCACTTGCAGTTAATATTAAAGAAGTCACGAACTATGGAAAATACTTTGTTCAAATTAGAGTAGAATCAAGTATCCCAGTTAAAAATGGACAACGCTTCTATTATGCAGTAATGAATAGTAATGCATCTACTCCACCAACCTTTGAAGATGCAAGAAGAGCTGCACAACGTGGTACAAAAATAACAGGTATGACTATAGCCGGAACAAATATTATGGACGAAGCTCGTGACGGAAGCAGAATTTGGGATTTAACATTACCTTCCAATACAACAAATGTATTTGGTGGCGGACAAAAAATCTACTTCTTTACTGTTGATAACTTTGGTAATATAATTCAGGCGAAAAATTCAGACGGTACTGCAGATCATGTTGTTATTCCAACAAATGTGACTACACCCGCACCAAAACCTATTGAGGATTAACCAATATTTTCCTTGTTAATTATACTAATTCCAAACCAATCCCACAAAGCGAAAGCTGCATGGGATTGGTTTTTTATTTTGTATTAATTTTTAAGTACAGCCCACCGATTTTTAAAGTTGTTTGCTCTTCGTTATAAAATGCCTCTTTTTAACCTTCTTCACAACGTTTTCATAATATATATAGCGATTAAATTATGAAAAGGATATTGGAGTGAAATTTATTTAAGTAATCACAGTTAGGTGTTTGTTGTTATTTTTGGTTTTAAAATAACAGCAAAAACTACCTTTATTTAAGATTGCCACCCCCTATTTCCGGAAAGGGCCTGCTTATTAAACAGCCCTGTAGTACAAAGGCTCAGCCCGTTAAACCTCATAGTTACTTCATTACTAAAAGAAAATTTAGTACGCTCGGGTTAAATGCCGTTAATGTAAAGTTTTAAAACAGTGGGCGCTTTACCTCTTTATTAAAAAATTCAATTCATATTATTTCAGTAAGCTAAAAATAGGAAGAGTATAACATCATGAACAGAGACTTAATGCTTTCGCTTGTCGGGAAAGTTGTAAAAATCGACAGAGGTGGTCCAGAGTCACGCGTTGGAATGTTGCTGGCAGTAGAAGGGGATTATTTTGTGCTATTCACGAAAGATGACGGTGTTGTTTACTATAAAATGCAACATGTAAAGAGTATTACACTTCATGCTAAAGGCAGTCTAGACAAAGGGTTCGAAGGAAATGAAAATATGGGTTACTACCAAGGCGAAGATTTCAAGTCCGTCATTTCGAATTTTAGACATAGTTGGGTAAAGGTAAACCGCGGAGGCCCGGAATCACTTGAAGGAATTTTAAATGAGGTAGAAGACGATTACGTAACGATTTTCTCTAAAGAAGAAGTTATCCAGCTTTCAATGTTCCATATTCGAAATATCAGCTTCGGTGTAAAAGAAGAGAGCCAAGAAGAAGGCCAAGAAGCTCAAAGTCAAGAAGCAAAAAGCAGTACGAATACAAAGTCCTCAGGGAACAGAAGAAAGTAATACAGTACTTAGCCACTTAAAACTCATTAGACTAATATTCGCACCAAAATTCCAAAAGAAGGAGGTGAAATGGTGCTCATTTTATTTATAATCCTCTACTTCACAATAGTGGGAGGTTTATTTTATAAATTATATATTTCAGCTCCAATTGAACAAAGAATAGTCAACGGGCCGGGAGTCGAACCAGTACTGGAACTAGAGAAAGAATTCGCACATGAACCAGTAAGATCGAAATTTATTAGTAATGAGGCGGCGGATATTAATGTGGGATAGCTCGTTCATCATGATGCTTATTATCTTTACATTCACGATTGTCTTTATGCTTTGGAGACCTATGAATGTTAATGAAACGGTCCCAACAACTATCGGGGCAGCAATTGTGTTAATCCTGGGTATTGTATCGTGGACTGACATTCTTGATATCATGGGCATCGTCAGTGGACCTTCACTTACAATCCTTTCGACCATTATGATGACGATTGTTTTGGAAAGTATCGGCTTTTTCAAGTGGATTGCATTCAACATTGTCAACAGGTCTAAAGGATCTGGTATTAGGCTTTATATTTATACAAATTTGCTCTGCTTTTTAATGACAATGCTGTTTAATAATGATGGCAGTATTTTGATTACTACACCAATCATCATTCGTATAGTCCAACTACTCAAATTTAAACCGCATCAAATGTATCCATACTTAATTTCAGGTGCTCTAATTGCTACAGCTGCCAGTGCCCCCATTGCAGTTAGTAATATTTCGAACTTAATTGCACTGAAAATTGTTGGCCTCACTTTAAATGACTATGTACTCATGATGTTTATCCCGTCGATGATTGGTATTTTTGTTATCGCCTGGCTGCTTTTTTTATATTTCAAAAAGGATATACCGAAAGTTTCTACCATGATTCCCTTTAAACGTGCACACCTCCATTCTACTCAATTATATACACATCCTCTTGATCCGGCAGGTAATCCGGAAGATATCGACTGGAAGATGTTCAAAGTATGCTTACTCATTATAATAACAACACGAATTGCGTTTTTTGCCCTCACTCCTTTTGGTATCTCGCTTGAATTTATCGGATTATTCGGTGCTGCCATCCTCATTATTTATCGATGGATTCGTATCCGCATTGGAATTAAAGATGTGATAAGAAATACACCATGGTAAATATTTCTATTTGCCTTTAATATGTATGTCCTTGTTTATGGGCTCAAAAATGTCGGTTTAAATGACTTCATTGTATCTTCATTGAGAGAGTTCATAGCTCAGGATGCTTTACAGGCAACAATTATTATGGGAATGCTTACAACTGTGCTTTCAAATTTAGTAAATAATTTACCGGCTGTCATGTTCAGTACAATGGCAATTGTCGATATGGGACTGGATCCTCTAATTGTACAGATTGCATATCTTGCCAGTGTAATCGGAAGCGATATAGGGGCACTATTAACACCAATCGGTACACTTGCCACATTAATTTGGATGTTCGAACTTAAAAAGTATGGTGTGAAAATGACTTGGCGGAAATATTTGAAAGTAACATTCCTTGTCATTCCAATTGGATTGTTTGTCAGTTTATTTAGTTTATATTTATGGATTATGTTGTTTGTTCAGTAGATAGGAGGAAGCAATTTGTATCACATATGGCAAGGAGAACAGAAAGAATATGTCACAGTCAGTTTAATAGGAGATCAGCTTTTCAAAGGTATTATTTTCGATAGCGGCAGCGACATTATTGTATTATTTAACGGCGAAAATTTTGTTTATATCCCCGTCAGCCATATTGAATATATTGTAGCCGATACACCAGATACTGAATTTGCAGGGCCTTCCGATTCCCCAATTATTCCTTTGGATGATAATAAAAAGAATTTAACATTTGAGAGTATCCTAAAAGAGGCAAAGGGAATTAATCAGGAAATATGCATTATCAATAAAAAGTACTTATATGGCACGGTTCTAGAAGTAATGGATGATTATCTTGTGTTCTTTTCACCTGTTTATAAAAAGATCTATATTCCAATAAACCATATAAAATGGATTATTCCTTATACGCCTAATGAGCGGCCGTATGGTTTATCAGAGGCGGAATATAGCGGGAAACAAGCAGAAGAGGGATTTGAAGCGAATTTCGAAAAGCAGCTGGCGATACTATTAAATAAGCTGATTGTGTTAAATATGGGGGAGAAGACTCATCATATAGGGAAAGTAAAAAGTATTAATGGCAAGATGCTGGAGCTGAAAACAGCGAAAGAGAAACGAACGTATGTAAATATTGAACATATTCAAACAATACATTGCATATAGGCAACGCTGTAATAAGCGGCGTTATGTAATGCCTATAGTTTTTACATGTACAGAAGCTTAAATAGTAATTTGGTGTGGAACGATTAAAATAACAGAGCTATAAGTAACGGAGACACAATTCAATTTGAATTAGTGTCTTTTTTGTTTGGGTGATGCTGGATTGCCCTCTATAAACATTATACAAAGCTAATGAAATTTGATGGGGATTGTAAAAGGATTGGAATTTAAAATTCGAACAATAAATCCGAAAAAGTTACCTATTAATTAGGATTGAAAGTAGGGAAAAAGGGTAAACGTTTTAGAGAAAAAGTAAAAAACTTGAAAACCCATTGTCACCAAAGGTTATACAACATTAATATTAATGTATAACGTTTGACGAAAAGCTATCAATCTACATATATGAGGAAAAGCAAATGTCATTTTAATAATTAATTAGGGGAGCACAAATATGAAAAAAAAAGTCATTGTTATTGGAGCTGGTGTAGCAGGGATGGCAAGTGCAATTCGTCTACAGCAAGCGGGTTACGAAGTGGAACTGTTTGAAAAGGAAGCAATGCCGGGAGGAAAAATGAATCGTATTGAAAAGGATGGTTTTAAATTTGATTTGGGGCCAACTATTGTGATGATGCCTGAATTATACAGGGAGATTTTCGAATTATGCGGCCGGGACCCTGACGATTACATACCAATGGAGAAGCTCGATCCGATGTTTCAAGTCTATTTTAAAGACGAGATGGATCGCCCGTATAAAGGCTCGTCCGACTTAACCGAAATGATGAAAACACTAGAAAGTATAAACCCTGATGATGCACAAGGTTTTTTGGATTACTTACAGGAAATATATAAACGTTTTATCGTCGCAAAGAATTATTTTATCCAACGGCCTTTCCGCAAATTTAAAGACTTTTACAATCCATTTATGATCAAACAAACTTTGAAATTAAAAACCTTCGACAGCGCCGATCATTTTATTGGTAAATATATTAAAGATGAACGAATTAAAAATATGCTTAGTTTTCAAACATTGTACATAGGCATCTCCCCATATAACGGGCCTTCACTGTATTCGATTATTCCTATGATTGAATTTTTGTACGGAGTTTGGTTTATCAAAGGCGGCATGCACACAATGGCGACATCGATGGAAAAACTGTTTTATGAACTTGGTGGTAAGGTCCACTACAATGCTGACGTCGAGAAAATTTCCATCGAGGACGGCCATGCCAATGGAATTTACGTGAATGGCAGAAGGGAAGAGGCTGATTACGTTATGTGTAACGCAGACTTTCCTTATGCAATGAAAGAGCTCATTCAAGATAAAAAGGCGAAAGGGAAATATACCGATGAGAAAATCGATGCGATGAAATATTCCTGCTCCTGCTTCCTCCTTTATTTAGGAACTAACCGCAAATACGATCAAGTAGAGGGAGTGCATAATTTTGTTTTCAAAAATGAGATGAAGAAAAATATAAATGATATTTTTTCTGGAGAAAAGCTTCAGGATGGCGCATTTTATATTCATATCCCGTCAAAAGCTGACCCGTCGATGGCACCGGAAGGGAAGGAAGCAATTTATGTTCTGCTGCCGGTATCCGAACTTTCAACAGCGAAGTATGAATGGAATGAAGAAACGATTCAATATTACCGTGATTATTTGATTCGTGAAATGAAAAAAATAAAAGGGTTTGAAAATCTGGAAGAAGAAATTGTCTCGGAATCATACACAACACCATTGAATTTCAAACAGCGGTTTAATGCATACAATGGCGCAACATTCGGATTGCAGCCAACGTTGAGGCAGAGTAATCATATGCGCCCGCAAAGTAAAGCGACCCATTGTGAAAACCTGTACTTTACAGGCAGTAGTACGCATCCAGGTGCAGGTGTGCCAATCGTTCTCCTTTCTGCGAAAATAGCTGCTCAGGAACTCATATCAGATGATCAAGGGATTCAGTTTGACTACTAAACTATTTTACAAAAGGGGAGATTGATATGATACAGCACCAATTGAACTCGGATTTAAAATACTGCGAAAATATTATTAAAAAGCATTCCAAAAGCTTTTATTTTGCATTTTCCGGACTTCCGGCAAAAAAGAGATATGCTATCTATGCAATTTACGCTTTTTGCAGAATAGCCGACGATAGTGTGGACGAAAATCCAATTATTGCGGTTAAGAGCGCGGCTATAAATCAATTACGCCATGAACTCGATCTTTTCAGCCACCATGAAGAACGGAATCATCCATTATGGAGAGCGCTGCGGCATGTATTTAATACATTTGATATGGATATTCGGCCTTTCTACGATCAATTGACAGGACAAGAGATGGATATTTATTTTTCCTCACCAAAAACACTCCGACAATTAGAAGAGTATAGCTATTATGTAGCTGGCTCTGTCGGCTTGATGCTACTTCCGATTATTGCAACGGAAAATCATCAATATCTTAAAAAGACTGCGGTTAAACTCGGTATTGCGATGCAGCTTACGAATATTTTACGAGATATAGGCGAAGATTTTTATGAAAAGAACCGCATTTATCTTCCGGTAATGGAGCAGTTACGCTTCGGATATGGTAAAGAAAAGCTGGAACAACAGATAATTGATGACTCGTTTATTACTCTTTGGGAACATTTGGCGGTACGAGCCGAAACTTTATATGATGAATTTTCAAATCATCTTGTGAAATTTGATAACGATAGTAAAGTACCGCTTATGACGGCGGCAAATGTTTACCGCTTGATTTTAAATGTGATTCGGGAAAACCAATATGACTGCTTAACGAAAAGAAATTTTGTTGTCCGGGAACGGTTAGAGCAGATTAGAGTTTAAATAAATGGCAAATAGAGGGGGAGACACTATGTCAGGTAAGAAAAAAGTAGTTGTAATTGGCGGAGGGCTTGGCGGTTTATCTGCAGCAATTTCACTCCAGCAAAAAGGGTATGATGTTGACATATATGAACAGAACAATCATCTCGGCGGAAAGTTGAACCGTTTAGAGCAGGATGGTTTCGGTTTTGATTTAGGGCCATCGATCCTAACGATGCCTCATATATTCGAAACTTTATTTCAACAAAGCGGAAAACAAATGAGTGATTATGTGAAGATTCAGCGATTGAGCCATCAGTGGCGCTCATTTTTCCCGGAAGGTAATACAATCGATTTATATGAAAATCTGCACGATATGGAAAACTTGAATCCATCTCTAACGAAAAAAGATATTAAACAATACAATAAATTACTGGACTATTCCAAGGGATTATACGAGATAACGGAGCAAGGTTATTTTAATCAAGGGTTAGATAATCTAAAGGAAGTGATCCAATTTCATGGTGCGTTTCAATCATTGAGGAAATTTGATTTATCATCGACTATGTTTGATGCGATTGATAAAAGAATTAAGAACCCGCAATTCCGGGATATGCTGAGTTATATTGTAAAATATGTTGGATCTTCCGCTTATCATGCGCCGGCAGTTCTGAATATGATGATTTACATGCAGCACGCCCAGGGAATCTGGTATGTGCCTGGTGGGATGCACAATTTGGCAAACGCTTTAGTGAAGTTAGCTGAAGATATTGGTGTAATCTTCCATCTTGGAAAAAAGATAGTGAAATTGGATAAAAACAAACGAACTATTACGGCAGCCTATACAGATGATGGGACGAAACTGTCTGCTGATTATTTTGTTTCCAATATGGAAGTTATCCCAACATATAAACAATTAACTGAGGAAAAAGAAAGTTATACCGATAAATTAGATGAAAAATTTGAGCCAGCAAGCTCGGGCCTTGTCTTACATTTAGGGGTTAAAAATAGCTACCCTCAACTGGCCCATCATAATTTCTTTTTCGCTAAAAATATGAAAAAGCAAATGAATTTGATTTTTGAGAAGCATGAACTTCCGGATGATCCTGTCATTTATTTAGTGAACGTGAATAAAACAGATCCAAAACAAGCACTGCCGGGTCATGAGAACCTTAAAATCCTTCCACATATTCCTCACCTTCAAGATAAGCCTCTAGCTCGGCAGCAATATACCGAGTTTGCGGAAAAGGTATTAATAAAGCTGGAAAATATGGGTTTGGACAATCTTAGAGAAAGTATTGTTACAAAGGATATGTGGACACCTCATGATATTGAACGGACGTATTCTTCGGACCGCGGGGCAATTTACGGAACTGTATCCGATAAGAAAATAAATAAAGGATTTAAACATCCGAAGCAAAGTGAACGCTATGATAATTTATATTTCGTCGGGGGAACTGTTAATCCGGGTGGCGGTATGCCAATGGTTACGCTTAGCGGGCAACAGGTGGCGAAGAAACTGATCGAAAAAGATAGGAAGAAGTAAATAGTACTAGCTATAAGACAAATGCAAATGGAAGGAACATGATCAATGGAAACTTTGTATTTGGTTGTGCAAATACTATCCTTACTCGGTTTATTATGTGGTGTCCTGATGTTTTGGTCTACAAGAAAACCACCAGCAAAAGAGGGGAATCCGCCATTACCTTTATTGTCGATCATCATACCAGCCAGAAATGAAGCGCTTCGGTTGCCGCCATTGTTAAAATCACTCCAGCAACAAAGTTGGAAGCGTTTTGAAATAATTGTAGTCGATGATGGTTCCTCGGATCACACTGCTGAAGTTGCATCGTCATACGGAGCGAAGGTTTTAATATGTAAACAAGTAGGCGAGATGAGCCCGGGTAAATCCAATGCTTGTGCGTATGGGGCACAATCTGCAAGAGGAGAATGGCTCCTTTTTTTGGATGCGGATGTTCAGCTTGCTGCTGAAGACAGCCTTGAGCGCATTGTAAACAGCTTTAGCAAGCAAGAAGGAAAAGGGATATTATCAATTCAGCCATATCACCAAATTGTAAAACGATATGAAAATTTATCGGTAATATTTAATATTATTGTGCTGACAGGAATGAATGTATTTACTGTTTGGAAAGAAAAGTTTGCAACGGCAGGATCATTTGGACCATGTATTCTTTGTGATAATGAGAGTTACATTGCAACGGGAGGCCATGAAGCTGCGGAAGAATCGATTATGGATGACTTTGCGCTGAGTGATGTTTTTATAGCGAAAGACTTACCGGTGACCAATTATGCCGGAAAAGGGATTATAAATATGCGAATGTATGAAGAGGGACCGAAGCAACTAATGGAAGGCTGGACAAAAAATTTGGCGACAGCTTCCCAATCCACTCATAAATTTGTCATGCTGCTCATACAGCTTTGGACTTTTGGTGTTATTATGGTCGCAATGGCTCCCTTCATCGCCTTTTTAACGGAATCTTCTGTAGCGTTCTTCAGCAGCATTGTCGTCTATTTATTATACGGTGCGCATTTGTATTTGCTTGCGAAAAGAGTAGGGGATTTTCATCTCGTTGTTTTCTTGATTTATCCTTTTTTTGTTTTATTTTTTACATCCGTATTTTTGTACTCATTATACCGTACGCATGTTTTGCATTCGGTCATGTGGAGAGGCAGAAAAATCAAAGTGTAATAGGAGAGAGGTATGACAGTTATTAATGCAATTTGGCTTCTCGTTGTTAACATAGTGGCATGGTTCGTTCTTCACTTATCAATTTCAGCGCTCTGTTTCAACATTCCTTTACGCTTTTTTCTGAAGAATGTTGTATTTTTCCGTATTGCAAAGTGGGAGGAGCACGGGGAAATCTGGAATCGGTTATTTTTAGTGAAGAAATGGAAAAAGCACTTAATTGATGGCTCTTCGATTGCAAAGAAAAGTTACAATAAAAGCCATTTACATGGTACGAAGCGGGAAAATCTGATCGTCTTTGCCGCTGAAACAAAAAGGGCTGAAATGACGCATTGGCTGCTTATTTTACCTGCGCCACTATTTTTCCTCTGGAACCCTGTTTGGGCAGGCTGGATTAATATTATCTACGCACTCTTCGCCAATCTACCATTTATATTAACGCAACGTTATAACAGAGGGCGAATTGAAAATATTTTAGATTTACCAGATCGCAACGATTAAAAATACTTTCTATCTCATCCGAACACGAAATATGACGGATGGAAGTAGGCTATGTTAAAATTTTATTGAAATAATGTTTAAAGGAGACGATAATATTGAGTCAGTCATTACAAGGTAAAGTCGCAGTTGTAACAGGTGCTGCACGCGGAATTGGCAAAGCGGTAGCGGTAGCATTAGCAAAAGAGGGTGTGAACGTAGGAATTATTGCACGTTCAGAAGAAGCACTACAGAACGTGGCGAAAGAAATCGAAAGCCATGGTGTTAAAGCTGCCTATGCAGTGGCGGATGTTTCAAATTTAGAACAAGTACAGAAGGCTGCTGCCCATCTAAAAGAAGAGTTGGGTTTAACGGATATTTTAGTTAACAATGCGGGCGTAGGGAAATTTGATAAGCTTGTTGATATGGATCCTGCAGAGTTTAAAGAAATTGTCGACATCAATGTAATGGGTACTTTTTATGTATCGCACACAATTGTACCGCAATTAATCGAAAAAAATGCAGGTGATGTTATTAATATTTCATCTACAAACGGTTTAAACGGTGCGGCAACATCAAGTGCATACAGTGCTTCTAAATTCGGTGTCATCGGCTTAACAGAGTCGCTAGCAGCAGAAGTGCGCCGCAACAATATTCGTGTAACAGCATTAGCGCCAAGTACAATCGCAACAGATTTGGCTGATGCACTGAACCTAGTGCCTGATGAAAAAAGAGATCAATATATGCACCCTGAAGATATTGCAGACTATATTATCGCGCAATTGAAGCTGAACAACCGCATGTATATTAAAAACGCAACATTAATGAATACAAATCCGTTCTAATAATAATGCAACTTTAAGAACCGATTGAATTTAAAAAGCCCTTCATTCTGAAAACAGAATGAAGGGCTTTATTTGTAATGATCGAGTTTTTTTGTTAAGCCTGTTGGAATTCCTCTTTTAAAATAGAGTAATATACACTATCTACGAGAGTACCTTTGATCATATGATTTTTTCGCATTGTTCCTTCATGGGTCATCCCTAAACGCTGCATTACTTTAGCGGAAGCCGCATTATGAACGTGTGATTCCGCAAATACTCGTTCTAAGCCGAGTGTATTGAAGGCTAAATCCAGTACAACTTTGCTGGCTTCTGATATATAGCCTTTTCCCCAGAAACTGCGGTTCAATGTAAAGCCAAGTTCGCCGCTTTTATTCCATTCATGAACACGGAATTCAATTGCACCGATCATTTTATTGCTTTCTTTTAATACGATCGCATACTTCCCGGCAGGTTCTTTCATAAAATAATTCTCAATCATTTTCTTCGTTTGTTCTAGATCTTTGTGTGCATGATAAAGGAATTTCGTTGTTTCTTCATCCGCTGTATATTCATACATATCTTCAGTATCTTCAATTGAAATTGGGCGTAAAAAAAGACGATCGCTTTCCAAATGACTATTTTTTTCAAGCATTAAATTAAGATTTTCCATTAGTTTTCTCCAATATTATATTATTATTCGAGAGTGTTATAGGCTTGCTTATCATAACATAATATACATTTTTTAACTATACGAGATAAGTTAAATATATTTTCCCTATGAAAGTAGAGATTAATCAAATGGTAGCTGAATAAATTGATCAATGATAAAAGAGGCAGCACCGAGGGCAATTGCACGATCCTTTAATTTCGAAAATTGCACAGAGTAGTTATCCCGCTGAAAATGCATAGTATTAGCGTGAATTGTATCTAATATAGATTGCTCAATAAATTTTTGCGCTTTTACTATACGATTACCAATAATAATTTTTTCGGGGTTAAATGTTTGAATTAAATTAGTAATCCCGAGACCGATATAGTACCCGGTTTCCTTAAATAATTGAATAACATCTTCATGACCCTCTTCAGCCAAGGTAATTAGCTGCTCTAATGATAGTTCTCTTTCTTTTAACATATAAGTCGCATCATGAATGAGAGCGTATTCTGAGGCGTATGCTTCCCAACATCCGTTGCGCCCGCAAGTGCATTTACGACCATTCATATGTATGATTGTATGACCACTTTCGCCCGAATAGCCGTTAACACCTATATAAATATTATGATCAATAATAATCCCAACACCTAATCCGATACCTATACTTAAATATAATAGATTTGAAGTTTCTTTATTATTTTCGAAAATATACTCTGCATAGGCACCAGCATTTGCCTCATTTGAAATATAGATGGGGAAGTCAAAGCGATCACGCAAATATCCACTGATATCAAAATCTCCCCAACGTAAATTAGGTGCAATAATAATTACGCCGTCTTTATTAACAGAACCAGGAACGGCAACTCCTAATCCGACGATTGAGAATGGGCTAGGGGGCACATTTTTTACGAGTAATTCAACTAAACTCAAAATACTTTTTAAATACGCGTCAAGTTGAATTGATGGTACGAGTTGGAAATGGTCGAAAACAATTTCCCCTTTTAGATTAAAGACTGCACCATATAAATAGTTAACGCCAATATCAATGCCAAGTGCAAAACCAGCTGTTTCATTAAACCTTAATAACCGGGATCTTCTCCCTCCAGTTGAACAATCTTTGCCATCTTCTACGATTAATCGGTCCTCTATTAGTTCTGTTACTAAATTTGCAACAGTTGCTTTTTTTAACCCAATTTCTTCAATGATTTCTCCTCTAGAAACAATCCTTTTAGAGAAAATATAATTTAAAATTTGCTGCTTATTAAATTTTTTCCCTATTTGTTGATTCCAAGACAAAGTAACAATCCCTCCAATACAAAACGATCGATAATTTTAATTAAAGTATAACAAAAAAACTTTGTTCATCCAATAGACAAACAAATATTAACATGTTATTCTATTTTTAAATTGAGAATATTACAAATATTAAAGGGGTGTAGTTCATGCGTAAATGTAAGGGCTTTCTTTTTGGAATTCTGTTAGTAATATCAATGTTATTGGTAGCTTGTGGACAGGATGCAGGCGACTCAAGCAAAGATACAGGCAAGGCAAATTCAAGTGATTCAGCAGGCGATAAATTGAAGATTGGTTTATCGGTATCGGACTTAACATTAGAACGTTGGCAGCATGACCGTGATTTCTTCGTAGCTAAGGCCGAAGAAATGGGTGCAGAAGTCGTAGTGCAGTCTGCAAATGGTGATGAAGCAAAGCAATTATCGCAAATACAAAATATGCTGTCTCAGGATTTAGATGCATTAGTAATTATTGCGATTAATTCAGATTCTTTATCCACTGTTGTGGAGCAGGCAAATGCAGAAGACGTTCCAGTATTAGCATATGACCGATTGATTAACGGGGCAGATATCAGTGCATATGTTTCATTTGATAACGTACGTGTGGGCGAGATGCAAGCGGAGTATTTAGTGAATTTAAAACCTGACGGAAACTTCTTCTTAATGGGGGGATCTCCAACGGATAACAACGCAAAAATGTTCCGTGAAGGGCAAATGAATATTATTCAGCCATTAGTTGATAAAGGTGATATTACAATTGTAGGCGATCAGTGGGCGAAAGACTGGGATGCAAATGAAGCATTAAAAATCATGGAAAACGCATTAACTGCAAACAAAAACAATATTGATGTTGTCGTTGCTTCAAACGATAATACGGCTGGTGGCGCAATTCAGGCGTTAGAAGCTCAGGGATTAGCTGGTAAAGTATTAATTTCTGGGCAAGATGCTGACCTGGCAGGTGTTCAGCGTATTGCAGAGGGATTACAGACAATGACCGTTTACAAGCCAATAAAAGCAATTGCTGAAAAGAGTGCAGAAGTAGCGGTTCAATTAGCAAAAGGTGAGGAAGTTACTGCTACGGATTCTGTAAACAATGGCCAGATGGATGTTCCATTCATTAAGCTGGACCCAATTTCAGTAGGTAAAGATGAACTTATGACAACAGTTATTGAAGATGAATTCCATAGCTATGATGATGTATATAAAAATGTTCCGGAAAGTGACCGTCCGTAAATAACAGCAAAAGGAGGGGAGAATTTCCCTCCTTTCTTTTAAATGAGGATATGGAGAATGGTGGTGGAAACATGACTGAATATGTTTTAGAAATGAAAGGAATAACAAAAGAGTTTCCAAGTGTTAAGGCTCTGGACAATGTTACTTTTTCAGTCCGAAAAGGTGAAATCCATGCCTTATGTGGTGAAAATGGTGCAGGGAAATCGACCTTGATGAAAGTATTAAGCGGCGTTTATCCGGCGGGCACATACAGTGGGAAAATTTTAATCAAAGGCAAAGAAGCAAGTTTCAAAAATATTAAAGAATCACAAGATGCAGGAGTGGCAATTATTTATCAGGAACTGGCATTGGTTGGTGAAATGACGATTGCTGAAAATTTATTTTTAGGACATGATTTAATGCGCTCGGCCGTTATTAATTGGAATGAAATTTATAAAAAGTCGAAGGTAGCACTTGAAAAGGTTGGTTTAGATCTGGATCCACAAATGAAGGTATCCGAATTAACGGTAGGAAAGCAGCAACTTCTGGAAATTGCAAAAGCTCTGACGAAGGAAACGGATATTCTAATCTTAGATGAGCCGACAGCTGCTCTTACAGAAAGTGATGTAGCTGTTTTAATTAAATTGTTAAATGAACTTCGAAAACAAGGTGTAACATGCATATACATTTCGCACAAATTAGGAGAAGTAATGGAGCTGGCTGATTCTGTAACAATTTTACGTGATGGTCAGACAATCTCAACGAACTCCATCGAGTATCTCACTGAGGAAATGATCATTACAAAGATGGTTGGGCGTGAACTGACGGAGTTATTCCCTTATGAGGTGCATGAAATTAGTGATGAAAATGTATTACATGTAGAAAACTACACTTCATACAATAAATCGGGAAAAAAAGTTGTATCTAATATAAATTTCAATGTTAAAAAGGGTGAAATTGTAGGATTTTCCGGCTTGATGGGAGCAGGTCGCTCAGAGCTGTTTATTAGCTTGTTTGGCGGAATGCCTGGTAAAAAAGAAGGTACGGTCAAATTAAATGATAAAACCGTAACAATTAAATCACCAGCGGATGCTATTAAAGAGGGATTTGCTTATGTATCGGAAGATCGTAAGCGATACGGTCTAGTACTAGGAATGGATATCGCAAAAAATACGACACTGATTGCATTAAACAAGGTGATGAAACTAAATGTGATTAGCCAAGCACTTGAAGTAAGAGCAGCAGAAGAGATTACAACCAAGATGAAATTAAAAGCACCTAATCTAGACATAGAGGTAGGAAAGCTAAGTGGAGGAAACCAGCAAAAGGTTGTTTTGAGTAAGTGGATTATGAATAATCCAAAACTATTAATCTTAGATGAGCCTACTAGAGGGATTGATGTTGGTGCTAAATATGAAATTTACAAAATTATGAATGAGCTTGTCCACCAAGGTGTAGGGATTGTACTAATTTCATCTGAGCTGCCTGAAGTTTTAGGAATGTCAGATCGAATTCTTGTTATGTGTGAAGGAGAAATTACGGGAGAATTTGCAAGAGAAGAAGCAACACAGGAAAAAGTAATGATGTGTGCAACTGGAGGGAAAAAACGTGATTAATGAACAGACAATCAAAAAAGAAAGTAAATTATCCTTCAAATTCGATTTACAATCCTATACCTTAATTATTGCTTTAATTTTTATTGCTATTATTTTCACATTTTTTACTGGAGGGGAATTCTTATCTTCTCGTAATATATCCAATTTATTTACCCAAATGTCGATCATAGCTGTACTTGCGGTAGGAATGACATTGGTAATTGTGGCAGGACACATTGATTTATCGGTAGGTTCGATTGTAGGAGTTACAGGTGGAATTGCCGCAATGCTGCAAGTTTGGCAAGGATGGAGTACACCGGTTGTTGTACTCGCAGCAATTATAATTGGAGGTTTAATTGGGTTATGGCAAGGATGGTGGGTCGCATACCGAGCAGTACCCGCATTTATTGTTACGCTTGGCGGGATGTTGATATTCCGAGGGGTTCTAATCGGTTTATCGGATGGTCAAACGATTTCATCATTAAACCCAAGTTTCAAACAAATCGGAAACAGTTACTTACCATTTATACCAGGTTATATTATAGCTGCTATAGCCGTTATTTTAATGATAGCTTTCACGGTAAATAGTCGTAGAAAGCGTAAGGAAATGGGCTTATTATTATTGCCTTCTGTAATCGATTATGGAAAAGTGACAGTTTATTCTGTTGTTCTAGTAGTCATTACGTATATGTTGAATCGTTATTTAGGTATTCCAATCCCGTTTTTAATTGTAGCGGTAATTGCGCTTGTTTTCATGTTCATTACAACAAAAACAGCATTTGGACGCCGGATTTATGCAATAGGCGGCAACCCGGAAGCAGCAGCATTATCGGGA
Source organism: Solibacillus sp. GQ1 (assembly GCF_059758555.1). Taxonomy (NCBI): domain Bacteria; kingdom Bacillati; phylum Bacillota; class Bacilli; order Caryophanales; family Caryophanaceae; genus Solibacillus; species Solibacillus sp. GQ1. Next base: position 68,027 of record NZ_JCAXEX010000007.1, read on the forward strand.
ATAAATATTAAACGAAATACGCTATATGTATTCGTCAGCATGGGTGCTTTAGCTGGAGTAGCAGGTGTGTTATTAACAGCACGTTTAAATGCAGCAACAGTATCTGCCGGGAACAGTTATGAATTGGATGCCATCGCAGCCTGCGTAATTGGCGGTACATCTTTAATGGGCGGTAAAGGGAAGATCTTTGGTGCGATTATTGGTGCACTCATTATGGCAAGTATTGATAACGGAATGTCGATGATGAATATCGGCGCTTACTGGCAGTATATCGTAAAAGGTTTGATTTTAATTTTGGCGGTATGGGTTGACATCATTTCTAAAAACAAATGAATCGGGGGAATATTATATGTCATATTTCAGCAATATCTCAGCAATCAAGTATGAAGGACCAAAATCAACAAGTGATTTAGCATTTAAATACTACAATCCAGAGGAAGTTGTTGGCGGGAAAACGATGGAGGAAACTTTACGTTTTGGAGTAGCCTATTGGCATACATTTACGTATGATGGCGGAGATCCGTTTGGTGCAGGAAATATGGAGCGGTCATGGGACAAATTTTCCGGCATGGACCTAGCAAAGGCACGTTTAGAAGCTTCATTTGAATTTTATGAAAAGTTAAATGTGCCATTTTTCTGCTTCCATGATGTAGACGTTGCACCGGAAGGCCAGTCATTGGCGGAAACGAATAAAAACCTGGATGAAATTATAGACATGATGGAAAAATACATGGCTACATCAAAAACTAAGCTCCTATGGAATACAGCCAATATGTTTTCAAACCCACGCTTTGTTCACGGTGCTGCGACTTCACCTAATGCAGATGTTTTTGCCTATTCGGCTGCGAAAGTGAAAAAGGGATTGGAAGTAGCGAAGCGTTTAGGCGCTGAAAACTATGTCTTCTGGGGTGGTCGTGAAGGCTATGAAACACTGCTTAATACAAATATGAAGTTAGAACAAGATAATCTTGGTAAGTTCTTGAACATGGCGGTAGATTATGCAAAAGAAATTGGTTATGAAGGTCAATTCTTGATTGAACCAAAGCCAAAAGAGCCGACAAAACACCAATATGACTTCGATGTAGCAACAGGGATTGGTTTCTTGCGTACGTACGGATTAGAAAACAAGTTCAAATTCAATATAGAAGCAAACCATGCAACATTAGCCGGGCATACATTTGAGCATGAGTTACATACAGCACGTATTAACGGGATGCTGGGCTCAGTGGATGCCAACCAGGGCGATACATTACTTGGATGGGATACGGATGAATTCCCTACAGACCTTTACACAAACACGTTAGCAATGTATGAAATTTTGAAAAATGGCGGCCTCGGAAAGGGCGGTTTGAACTTTGATGCAAAAGTACGCCGTGGATCATTTGAGCAGGATGATTTGTTTTATGCACATATAGCGGGAATGGACTCATTTGCTGTCGGACTGAAGGTTGCCCACAAGCTATTGGAAGATGGTGTGTTGGAAAACTTCGTAGATAATCGTTATAGCAGTTATAACGAAGGCATCGGCAAACAAATTGTTGATGGGACTGTCGGCTTCAAGCAGTTGGAAGAATATGCTTTAGGGCTTGGGGACGTTAAAAACAGCTCTGGTCGCACAGAAAAATTGAAAATGATTATAAATCAGTACATTTTAAATGTTATAGCTGAATAATTGTGGTCAAGAAGCTTTTTGAGGCTAGAGCAAAAGATTTATACTTTTGGTCTAGCCTTTTATGCAGTATACGGGTGGAGGCAGAAATATGAAGTATGTAATCGGGATTGACCTAGGAACAAGCGCAGTAAAAGCACTGTTAATGAATGAGCAAGGAACTATTGTCGATGAAGCATCAAGGAGCTATCCGCTTGTTCATGAAAAGTCAAGTTACTCAGAGCAAAATCCAAATGATTGGGTGACTGGAACTAAAGCGGCAATTCAGGAAATTGTTAAACGATTTACAGGAGATGTTTCTACTATTGTAGGGATTAGTTATTCTGGTCAAATGCATGGATTGGTGCTACTTGATGAAAATAATGATATTCTTCGACCTGCAATCTTATGGAATGATACGCGGACAACAGAGCAGTGTAAGCAAATTGTTGAACAAGTTGGGCAGGAGGACCTGCTGAGAATTACTAAAAATAATGCTCTTGAAGGCTTTACGTTACCAAAGATTCTATGGGTAAAGGAATATGAACCGGAAATTTTCAAAGCGATAAAAACTTTTCTATTACCTAAGGATTATGTGCGTTTTGTGATGACTGGAAATTTGCATATGGATTATTCCGATGCGGCAGGCACATTATTACTGGATATAGAAAAGAGCGAATGGAGTCAGGAAATAGCTGCAGTGCTGGGAATTAATTTAGCAATATGTCCACCGCTTGTGTCATCGGCAACAGAAGTGGGGCAATTGACAGTGGAATTTGCTAAAAGCACAGGATTAACGACCGCAACTAAGATTTATGCTGGTGGTGCGGATAATGCTTGTGGGGCAATTGGTTCTGGTGTTGCAGGTGATGGTAAAACAATGGTCAGTATTGGTACATCGGGAGTTCTATTATCATATGAGGAATCCAATACAAAGGATTTTGAAGGAAAGGTACACTATTTTAACCATGTTGTAGAGGATGCTTACTACACAATGGGGGTTACGTTGTCGGCGGGGCACTCCCTTAGCTGGTTTAAAGAGAGATTTGCGGAAGGGCAGTCTTATGATGAATTGTTTGCGGGGATTAATACAATTACTCCGGGAAGTAACGGGTTATTATTTACACCGTATATTGTAGGTGAACGCACACCTTATGCAGATTCTACGATTCGTGGAAGCTATATTGGCATAGATGCATCACATACAAAGCAACATTTTGCGCGGGCTGTGATGGAGGGAATCGTTTTTTCACTGCGTGATTCGTTAGAGATTTTCCGTAACTCGGGCAAAGATATTACCGAAATGGTTTCTATCGGCGGTGGCGCAAAAAGTCCAGTCTGGCTACAAATGCAGGCCGATATTTTTAATGTAACGGTGTATAAACTAAAAAATGAGCAAGGGCCAAGTATCGGTGCGTGTATGATTGCAGCGGTAGGAGCGAATATATACACAGATTTTGAAGAAGCTGTTCAGGCTTGTGTTCAAGTAGAAGGGAAATTTGAACCGAATCGTGAGAATGTTGAAATATACAATCAGCTATATGCGGTATATCAACAGATTTACACTCAGACAAAAGCGTTAAATGAACAATTAAAACTATTTCGCTAGGGAGGAATTTATAATGAACAAAGTAAAATGGGGTATTTTAAGTACAGCCAATATTGCGCAAACGCAACTGATTCCGGCTATAAAACGTGCTGAAAATGCGGAAGTCATTGCAATTGCCAGCCGTGGTCCAAAGGTACATGCGATCGCTGAAAAACTAGGAATCGAAAGAGCTTACGAGAGTTATGATGAATTATTAAATGATCATGAGGTAGAAGTAATTTATATTCCACTCCCAAATGATTTACATAAAGAGTGGGTCATTAAAGCAGCAAAGGCAGGAAAGCACATTTTGTGTGAAAAACCTGCTGCATTAAATAAAGCTGATTTAGAAGAAATGATTACAGTTTGTAATGAAGAGAATGTACAGTTTATGGAAGCGTTCATGTACCAATTTCATCCACAGCATATGCGAGTAAAAGAAATTATTAATTCTGGAGAAATTGGTGAAGTAAAACTTTTTAAATCAAGTCACTCATTTTATTTAACAGATCGTAAAGGTGACATTCGCATGAACGCAGAAAAAGGTGGGGGTGCTATCTGGGATGTTGGTTGTTATTCGGTTCATGCAATGCAACTCATTTTGGGAAATGACGTTAAGTCACTTTCATTTAAAAGGATTGCAGATTCAAAAACTACTGTCGATATTTCTGCGTTTGGAATAGTCGAGCTGGAAAATGGAATCCACGGAATGATCGATTGTAGTTTTGATATGACAGAACGAAATGAATATGAAATAGTGGGGACGAAGGGAACGGTAAAAGTTAAAAATGCATTTAGACCAGACCGTCTAAGCGGGAATGGACAAATTACTATCAATACTTTAACAACAGAACGTATCGAACAAACCGGAGGAGATATATACAAGCAAGAGGTTGAATACTTCTCCGATGCTGTACGTACTAATGGAGCACTGACAGTACAGCATAATTATTCACGCAAAAACGTGGGGATTTTGCACGCGATTCAGCAATCGGTAGACACAAATCAACAAATCGTATTAGCTGATTACGTTTGCAATGATTGAAGTTAGATCTTTTGGTCAAATAAACAAGCATCCCGTTTATGAAGTTATTTTAACGAATACGAATGGGATGTATGTAAGCAGTTGTACATTAGGGTGTACGATTACGGCAATCGCTACCCCTGATGCTAATGGAATAATTGAAAATGTTGTTTGTTCATTTGATACGGCAGAAAAATATAAACAATATCCGCAGTTTTTTGGTGCGGCGATTGGACCTATTGCAGGCCGTCTTGAAGATGCTATTTTAGAAATCAATGGAGTTTCTTTTCAAGCGAGGGCAAATGAAGGGCACCATTTACTGCACGGTGGAAATGACGGCTTTCACAATCAGCTATGGCAATTTGAAACAGGTGTTTCCTCGCGTGGACAATATGTAAGATACTTTCTCAATTTTGAATCCGTTGATTTTCCTGGAAAGTTAAATATGTCTATTACCTATACATTAACAGCCAGTAACGAGCTAATTATTTCGTATGAAGGTATAAGCGATACTGATACGATTTTAAATTGTACAAATCATAGTTACTTTAATCTAAGCGGAAACTTAAAGCGTACGATTGAAGGGCATACATTGAAATTTTCCAGTAGAGGAATGCTTTATATTGATGAGCAGGGGTTACCGCTGGGCAATATAGAAAATGTAATTGGAACAATATTTGACTTTAATGAAAAGAAATATTTGAAGGAAGTCATGGAGAGTAACTTTCCGCAAGTTAAGTTGGCGAGCGGAGGTATAGACCATCCGTTTTTATTAGAAAAAAGTCAAATTGTATTATCGGAGGAAGAAAGTGGCCGCAAACTTACAATCATAACGGATGAACAAGCTTTAGTTGTATATACTGGCAGTAAAATCGGCAGTGGCTACTCATTTAAGGAAGCGCCCGCACAAAATTATTTAGGTATTTGTTTAGAGGTACAAAATGCTCCAAATAGCATGAAATATAAACATTTACCAAATTCTATTATAAAAAAAGGAATTCCTTATCATCACGAAACAATCTACAGATTTACAAACCTATAATAAATATAACCGAGAATAGAAGCAGCCCCATTCGATTATAAAACGAATGGGGCTTTTAACTTATATATTTGAATGATGGGCAGCCGAAGTAGAAATTTTTTCTTCTCTACCATTTGTTTTTCTCGTTAAAGAAAAGACTGCACATGCTAACGCAACTAGTACAAGTGCGCCACCATACCAAGCTGCATGTGAAATCGTGTCTGTTTGAGTGATTACGATTCCGCCAAACGCTGATCCCATCGAAATTCCGATCTGTAAAGCCGAATTATTAAAGCTTTGCTGAATATCTGATGTGGCAGGATCTGTCTGAATCAAGTAGCTTTGCTGTGGTGGTGATAAACTCCAGCTTAGCGCTCCCCAAATCATCATAATCGGTATGAAGATGATAAGAGAGAAGGTCGTGAATGGCAGTATGAATAACACGACTGCAAATGAAACAATAACGAAAATAATACTCTTAGGTGCACCGATTTTATCCGAAAGCGTTCCGCCAAATGCGCCGCCGCTTACTGCAGCAATCCCGAATAATAAATAGCAAAGACTGATCCAGCTGGAATTCAGACTTAGTTCTGTTTCCAAAAATGGTGTGAAGTACGCGTACATCGTATAGTGTCCAGCCAGCATAAACATTGTTGCAAGATGGGCACTGCCGATTTTGGAACTGGCAACTGCCTTTAATTGTTGCGAAAGTGGAATGGTCATTTCCCCAGGAACCTTCTCTAAAAAGAGTGAAATGAGAATAAATGAGCCTACTGATAAAATCGCAATGCCTAGGAAAATTACACGCCATCCGAAATAATCGGAAATTAAAATGCCAAGCGGTACACCTAATACGAGCGAAGAACTAATTCCCATATAAATGAAACCAAGTGCCTTCGCACGATGCGCCGGTGAAACAACTTTTGCAGCGAGGATTAACGAAAGCACGGTGATCAGTGAAGTACTCATTGCACTTAAAATACGGGCAACCATCATAAATGTGAATGTCACACTGAAATACATCATGATATTACTGATGAAGAAAATAAACAACGAAATAAGATATAACTTTTTTCGTTCAACTTTGCTCGTTAAAACTAATAACACAGGACCGGCGATTGCATAAATAAGGGCAAATACGGTAATCAGCTGTCCGGCAGTGCTTATTGAAATATTCATATCAGTTGCAATGATTGGGAGAATCCCTCCAACAATCAGTTCGACCAACCCGACAGCAACCGTTGATAATGCGAGTATTAATACTTTGAAATTCATATTTTGTCTAACTTCCTTTCTTTGGAAAATAAAAAAATCCTGATTACAAAAAATGAAAAAGATCATTTTCTGTAATCAGGATTTTATGGTTCCTGGTAGAGACCCTCAAGCCATATTCTTGAGGTTATACAGTTACTATTAACTTGGATAAATGAGCACTTTGATAGTTTACTCGTTTTCGAAAAAAATTTCAAGTATGTGTTTTTAAGTGAAAAAAGCTGTCTTCGTAATAAGAGACGAGGACAGCTTGCTGAATGAAGCGTTTAATTAAAAGCTGAAGTGATCAGGATCCGGTCCGATACGTAAATCTTGGTTAAGGCCATTAATCTGTTCCATATCTTCAGAAGTCAGTTCAAAATCAAAAATATCGGCATTTTCTACAATGCGATGTTCTTTCGTTGATTTTGGAATCGTTACAACACCGTTTTGCAGATCCCATCTTAAAATGACTTGAGAAACAGTTTTATTATATTTGGCAGCCAATTCGTTTAATAGAGGGTTGTCCAATAATTTTGCCTGCATTAACGGAGACCATGCCTCGAACTGAATGTCGTTGTTTTCACAGAAAGCTTTTACTTCCGATTGAGCTAAGCGAGGGTGGTATTCCACCTGGTTGATCATCGGTTTGATTTCCGCATCGTTCATCAAATCTTCTAAATGATGAACCTGGAAGTTACATACGCCGATCGCTTTCACTTTTCCTTCTTTATAAAGTGTTTCCATCGCACGCCATGCATCTTTATATTTATCTACAACTGCCCAGTGAATAAGGTATAAGTCCAAGTATTCAAGACCTAATTTCTTTAAGCTTGTTTCGTAGGCAGCAAGTGTTTCCTCATAGCCTAAATCTGTATTCCACACTTTAGAAGTGATGAATAATTCTTCTCTTGAAATGCCGGTTTCTTTTAGTGCTTCACGGATTGCTTCGCCGACGCCCTCTTCATTTTGATAAACGGCAGCTGTATCGATACTGCGGTAACCGTGTTTAATCGCAAATTTGATAGCGTTTAACAGGTCAGGTCCTTCCTCAACTAAATATGTACCGATTCCTAGCCAAGGCATTTTAACACCGTTATTTAATGTTGTAGTATCTTGCAAATTTTTGAGCATCGTAAAACCTCCATCTGTAAAATAACACTTAATAGTGCAACTTCAATAATATACCATGAAATTCAGCTCTAACCTACTGATTGGGCAAGAGGGAAAATGAATCATAAAGGGCTGTTAAAAAAAGCAGGAAAGCCATCCCGATACATAGGATGGCCAAATTTCTTTTATTTATAAAATGGTGCCTGAGCCGCGTTTATCTTCTGCCACCATGATTAAAATCTTGCCGGCTTCAAATTGTTCGTTGTAGCGCTCTGCCTCGTCTTCCGGAATACCCATCCCCACTAAAGCACCGACGATTCCGCCGACCATTACACCGGTAGCTAATCCGGTTAACCCAGCAGCGATTGGTCCGGCAGCAACAACAGGTCCGATACCTGGAATCGCAAGTGCACCAAGTCCGACGATAACACCGCCGAGTCCGCCTAATGTTCCGCCGGCAGCAACACCTGTAATTGCGCCTTCCATGGCATTTGCGCCGGTTTCATTGGAGATTGCATCTACATCCGATACGTTTTTACTGATGATTGAAATATCCTGTGCACTGTATCCTTGTTGCTTTAATTCTTCAACGGCTTTAATTGCTTCTGCTTCTGTATCATAATATCCTACGACATGTTTTGCCATTTCTCTCATCCTCTCAAATCTCTTTTCACATATTAAAATTTACCCTGGAGGAATATTTGTAAACATGAGGAAACAGGGAAGGGAGAAACCTGCCTCCTGTAGGAACAAAAAAAGAAAGCCATCCTGATGAATTCAGAATGACTTTCTACAGTTTTATTATAAAAGTGTTGTACGTGAGTTTTCGTCTACCATAATTAAAATTTTACCAGATTCAAATTGTTCGTTGTAACGATTTGCTTCATCTTCTGGAATCCCCATTCCGATAAGAGCACCCGTCAAGCCACCGACACCAGCACCAGCTGCCGCGCCTGTAATACCGGCAACAATTGGACCTGCTCCGACAATAGGACCGATCCCTGGAATCACCAATGCGCCAAGACCTGCAAGTACGCCGCCAATTCCGCCTAATGCACCGCCCGCAGCTGCGCCTGTAGCTGCACCTTCTGCAACGTTTGCACCTGTTTCATCGGAAATTGTATCAACATCCGATTGGCTTTTACTGATAACTGAAATATCTTCAGTACGGTAACCTTGTCGTTTTAAATCCTCAATTGCATCAATTGCCTCTGCTTCTGTATCATAATAACCCACAATATGTTTTACCATTTCTATCATCCTCCTTATCTGAATGTTGCACAATGTAAATTTACCCGTGTCATTTGATTGTAAACATAGCACGTTAAGACCGTTGCTGATTAGAGAGGAGACGAAAACATTAGGATAAATATAATTTTGCCACCCAAAAGCCGGCAAAAGCAAAGGATAGGCCGACCATATATGTGAGTAAAGAATAGAGTACAAATTGCTTCCATTGTTTTGCATGGACAAGTGTCAGACTTTCCAATTTGAAAGTAGAGAATGTAGTCAAAGCTCCTAAAAATCCGATACTCAAAATAAGGTTTGCATTTGTATTAAGATACATATTAACCAAAAATCCCAATGCAAACGAGCCGAGCATATTTACCGTAAAAGTGCCAAGGTGAACAAATCGGTTTGTATGATTGAGCCGCTTAGAAATAAAAGCGCGTAAAATGGCTCCGAAAAATCCGCCAACGGCCACTAACAAGAAATTCGTCATACTGGTTCTTCCCTTTCCGAAAGGCTTTTTCCAATCTTCATGCCAAACGCAACAAAAATTAATCCGAAGATGGCACTAATGAAAATATAAAGGATGGCGGAAAGATAAAAGTGATGCAGCAGCAGCTGGATAACTTCGACACTGAACGTGGAAAAAGTCGTAAATGAGCCGATTAACCCGGTTTTGAATGCTGATAAATAATCAGGGTTTGCTGAAATTTTTAGTTCAAGACCGGAAGAGAGCATCCCTAAAAGAAAGCAGCCTGCCAAATTCACTGCTACAGTCCCAAAAGGGAAGGCAGCTGTCTCGTTTGTTAAAAAAAACAGGGAGACACTATATCGTAGTACCGCCCCAATTGCACCGCCGATTCCTATTAAAATCATTTGCAAATTCAGTAACCTCCCTTAAATAAAACAGACTCCCGCCAGTTCACTAAACTGTCAGGAGTCATTCGTCTATAGGCGGTTTAGGGCGAACTTTATCGCCTATCATGTTCTATTTACTACATTAATTTATCAATTAATGGTAAGTCAAGATACTCGTAAAAAACGCTAGGCACTTCCGTAAATGGATATCACGGAGTATGCCTCAATCTCTTTAATAAGGGGAGACAAATCGTTCCTTCATCGTTATTCTTAAATAATGGAAATAGGAGGAATAAGCGTGCAACCATTAATTCATGGAATCCTATTGGCATTTGGCTTAATTTTGCCATTAGGTGTTCAAAACGTATTTATTTTTAATCAAGGTGCCACACACCGGAAATTTACGAAAGCATTGCCTGCAATAGTAACAGCAGGAATCTGTGATACGATTTTAATTTATTTGGCGGTAGCGGGAGTATCGGTGATTGTTTTTAGTTTTGAATGGTTGAAAATAACACTGTTTTTAGCGGGATTCTTTTTCTTGGCGTATATGGGATGGGTGATATGGAAAGACAACCCTACGATAAATGCAAAGCGGGAACAAAAGGGATTTTCAGCTCGACGCCAAATAACATTTGCTGCATCCGTGTCGCTACTTAATCCTCATGCTATTTTGGATACAACCGGGGTAATCGGAACAAGTTCATTAGCTTATACAGGTTATGACAAATGGATGTTTACAGTAGCCTGCATAGTAGTATCATGGGTTTGGTTTCTGTCACTTGCCATTGTCGGGAGAAAGATTGGACAAATTGACAGTAACGGAAAATTCTTAAATTATCTTAATAAAATATCGGCGATAATTATTTGGATAATGGCGCTGTATATGGGCTATCAGTTTTATGCATTGCTGGGTGAATAGGAAAGACGACGGAACCATTAGCAGTCTAACAATAACGAATAATATTGTGTTAGGAAAATTATACTCTTACCGGGATGCTATAAATGCATCTATAAACTTAGAAACCAATAACTCCAAACAGTCATTTTGTGGTAAGTGTAAAAGAATAGGTAGAATAAACAGATGGTCATATTGGCTATAATAAGTACTCGTAAAACAAGGGAATTTTATGTTTTTCGAGCTTTTTTATTATCTGGAAAAGGGTGGAGTTATTGCGGGACTAAAGAACGACTTAGACTGAGAAAGCAAATAATTGCGTTAAATTATGTTAAAATATTTAATGGAGCTATTTAACTTACGCTCACGACTGTCTGCGCGGTAAAAAAATCATTTCTTTTTTTGTTTCTGAATTGAAGGGATCAATTGCAGATGATTTACCGTAACCGCCCTTTCCCTTAAAAAGATCCATCCACCTCTAATAAAAGTTCCTTTGAAACAAAAGAAGTATAAGTACAGAAAGGATTTGATTGAATGAGATCTGAGATTACTGCAGATCAAAATTTAAGAGAACGAAACTTATATCAAGAAGAAGCAACTAGTGACTATACTTTTGACCGAGTTCCGCGTGAAGAGCGCAAAATGGGCTGGTTAAGTATCACAAATATAACGTTTGGCATCGCAACTGCCATCTTCTATTTCCAGATGGGGAGCGTCATGGCACTACAATTCGGAGCGGTCAATGCGCTCATCTCAGCTGGTTATGCCATCATTGTCGCTGGTATTCTTGGAAGCATCATAGTTTATTTATCGGCAAAGTCCGGCATGAACGTCAACTTATTATCCCGCGGAGGATTCGGTTATATCGGAGCCTCATTAACCTCATTAATTTACGCATCAAACTTTATTATGTATTGTGCATTTGAAGGTATGATTCTAGTCGCTGCAGTTCATGCATTCTTCCCGGCGATTCCGATCTGGCTTTTAATTGTATTCTTTGGTTCCTTAGTAATTCCGTTAAACTGGTTTGGCATTAAACAATTGGACAAACTTCAAAAGTGGTCATTGCCTATTTTTGGGTTCTTCCTCATTACGGCCATTGTTATTGCTTTCAATACCCCATCACTTAACTCCGGAAATTTCTGGAACTATATGCCTGAGGGTGTTCAAATAGGTGGTACGGCATTGCTGTTATGTATCGGAATGCAACATGGTATCATGGGACTTACGGCTTTAATTGCCTCGGATTATGCACGATTCCTGAAACCGAAAGATTTGAAAGTCGGTTCAATTGCAATCGGATTTATTCCGCAAATCTTCTGTTTTGGTGTAATGGGTGGCCTTGGCATTTGGTTCGGTGTAAAATTCGCCGAAGCTAATCCCGGCGTTTATATCGTGACATTATTAGGGCTCGGTGGTGTCGTATTCACGGTACTGACACAGGTTCGAATTAATATAACGAATATTTACAGCAGCTCACTTTCCCTCTCGAACTTTTTTGAAAACATGTTTGGTTTTACACCAGGACGCCGTTTTTGGGTAGTAGTAGGCGGTGTCATTGCGATGATCTTGATGCTTGGTGGTATTGTCGATCATCTTCAAATTGCGATGACATTCCAAGGTGTAGCACTGATGAGCTGGGCAGCAGTTCTCGTAACAGAAGCACTCGTGCTCAAAAAATGGCTGAAAATCGGCACACGCTATTACGAATCCAGACAGGAAAACCTGTTTAAATGGAATCCGGTTGGTGTCATTGCTTTAATTGTCCCAACTATAATCGGTACAATTGCAGCGCTCGGATATATGGGCACTTTCCTGCAAAATACTGCCGCCTTTTTCGCAGCCCTTATGGCAGCAATTCTGACTGTCATTTTAGGGTTGGCGACAAAAGGGCGATACTATAGCAAGAAAGAAGCGAATGATATTCCGAAAGAGGATTGGATTGGTTAAAAAATTTGAGCCGTACTTACCGTTTTAATGGGAGTACGGTTTTTATTATTTAAGGTGTTAGGGAGTAGTGTTTAACGGTGAAATATAGTGATTTTACTCTTCAGAAAAATACCAAAAAGTACTTGTTATTAGGGAATTTAATATATACAATCAAATTATAATTATAGTAAAATAATACTATTGGGGCTATTGGAGAGTTAAATTGAAAGCGGGTCATTTTTATGAGTATTGTTGTAGGAGGTATATTAATTTGCCTCATCGTATTATGTATACGTCTGCACAATGAAAAGGCGAAGTTGCAACAAAAAATAAATTTATTTAAACCAATGATTGAAACGACTGAAGGCATCCGGGATATGTTATATTACTGTGAAGTTTACCCGAAACTAAAATATCTTTATTTAAGCCCAAGTATAGACAGTAATTTAGGGCCAAATTCGCTGGAAAAACATTTAAATAATCCGGATATAATTTTTGATATTGTTCACCCTGATGACCACGATATTTTAAGGAAGAAACAATTGGGAACACTTAATTTCGATAAACCGATAACAGTAAGGTTTAAAAACCATTTAGGAGAATACATTTGGTTTGAAGAATATGCTACACCTGTCTACAAAGATGGGAAAGTGATGGCAGTGCAAGGCGTGTACAGAAACGTACATAGTCAATATATTTTGCAGGAGCAGCTGGAATACAAATCGACTCATGATGGATTAACAGGTTTGTACAATAGAGAGTATTTTCAATTGAAAAAGAAAGAATTTAATGAAATTGCAATCCCTATATCTGTAATTGTCGCAGACTTAGATGACTTGAAAGAAATTAATGACGAATATGGCCATCAAATGGGAGACCGGTTAATTATTGCAGCAGCCGATTGCTTAAAAAAATTTGCAGACGAAGAAATGATTGTTGCAAGAGTTGGCGGAGATGAATTCATAGTTTTGATGCCGCATAAAGATAACTTTGAAGTTGAACAATATATAGAAAATGTATGCTCTAAAATGAGGGAATTTTCTAACACCTTACCATTCTCGCCTATCCATATTTCAATTGGATATGAATATTCACCTTCTTCATATGGCGTAATGAGACAACTGCTTAATAAAGCCGATCAGAAAATGTATAAAAATAAAAAGATGAAAAAGATGTTGATCTGAAACAGATAAGCTTTATGGCTTACATATAATATATTTTTAAACTAACCTTGTGACGGGGTTAGTTTTTCTTTTTGCCCCAGACACATGGTTATAATAGTTTTATTTGTTTTGTTTCCCCACAAACTTCAGTGAATAAATATGTGTTTGAGATAAAGCAATGACTTCTTCGATAAAATCTTCTTTGGATTCTTTGAAATTGCTGTTAATCCAATTTTGTATAAGCCCGTAAAATCCATAAGCCGTATATCTTTTAAAGTAATCCATGTTTACTGGGATATTATTGAGTGTTTGAAATATGAACTGTTCCCCGTAAATTTTTAATATTGTTTGAGGAAATCTTATATGGAAGCCTGCTAATGTATCGTCGTATTTAATGAGTTCAAAAAAATTCCGGTTATCATATATGTAAGAAATAATATTAAAAGATGGGGCACTTAATTTTGTCGTATATATTTTTTGACCAGGAGTGTACGGTTTTCCGGCCGATTCTTCTAATCCAGCAAGCATTGTTTCAAGCAATTCTTCTGCCAGTTGGATTTTATCCTGGTAATGCACATAAAACGTACTGCGATTGTATGATGCTTGATCGACAATATCTTTTACGGTAATGGCATGGTAACCCTTCTTTTTAATAAGCTCAATTAAAGCTAATTTAAAATGTTCTTTTGTTCGATTTTTTCGCTTGGATGTATCAATTTGGTTATTTTCCATCGTTACTCCTCCATCTGAAAAAGACAAAATATTAGTAAGTGTCTACTAATTATACATTTTACAATATTTTAATGATTGTTGAACTTATAGAAGTTGTTAAAATTAAATTGTAGAACAATGACACTTATTTCTGTTATTTTGTTTAATTTAACTTAAATATGTGCATTTTTAATGAAGCGATATACTAGGAGGAATAAAAGATGGATAAATTACAAGGTAAAGTAGCAGTCATCACAGGTGGGGCATCAGGTATTGGTGCAGCTACAGCAAAATTATTTGTCTCTGAAGGTGCTAAAGTAGTACTAGTTGATTTAAATGAAGAAAAGGGTAAAGCTTTCGAAGCGGAATTGAAAGCGCTTAACGCGGACGCATTATTTGTTAAAGCAAATATTACAAGTGAAGAAGAAGTAGCAAATATATTCAAACAGACAATTGAAGCATTTGGCAAAGTAGACATAGTATTTAACAATGCAGGCATTGGCCGCGTTTTCCCTTCACATGAACTGGAATATTCGGAGTGGCGCAACACAGTCAATGTTGACTTAGATGGTGTTTTCCTGGTAGCCCGTGAAGCAATTCGTGAAATGTTGAAATCTGGCGGAGGTTCAATTATCAACACCGCTTCTATGTACGGATGGGTTGGTTCACCTGGTTCGGCAGCTTACAATGCGGCAAAAGGTGGCGTAATTAACTTAACGCGCTCACTTGCACTTGAATATGCAGAGCAGAATATTCGTGTGAATTCATTATGCCCAGGCTTCATTGACACACCAATTATTCCAGAAGAAAGCAAACAGGCATTAGCTTCAATGACACCGATGAAACGACTTGGACAAGCTGAAGAGATGGCAAAAGCAGTATTATTTATGGCAAGTGACGATTCTTCATTCATGACCGGCAACAGCTTAACTGTTGATGGTGGATATACAGCTCAATAATTTCTGATTCAAAGCGCACTTTCATTTTGGAAGTGCGTTTTTTATGTGTGTGCTGTTTTTATTAGAACAATTTCATTTATATTAGAAAGTCTCGTCCGCTTCAATTCCTGCTAACCGTAACTAAATATTTCTGTTAGAATAAATTTACAGTAAATTCTAACAATTTAGGGGGCCTAGTATGGAGGAGATTCAAGAGAAGAACTTAAATGGCGATGCAATTACGAAATTGGACGAAATAGTGGAAACAATTTTAGGGGGAGATAAGGCCACTTTTACGCTGCGTGACCGGACATCTGGGGAGATTCTTTATACATACCGAGGGAATCGTTTAATGCGTCCTGCGTCCAATATGAAAATCCTGACGGGGGCTGCTGCAATCGCGGAGCTTGGAGTGGACTACCGGTTTAAGACAGAAATTTATATCGACGGAAATGTTGAAGACCACACGTTAAACGGGAATATTTACGTGAAAGGCTACGGTGACCCGACAATAAATGAAGCAACACTTAAGCATTTTGCGGAAGTTTTAAGGGAAAAAGGCATCCATCAGGTGAAGGGTAAGCTAATCGGGGATGATACATATTTCTCGGGTGATACATTGCCACCGGGTGTTGATGATGAAGGGGAAACCCATTATTACGGGGCCCGTATCTCGCCCATTACGATGTCACCGAATGACGATTTTGATGCGAGCACAATTATTGTGGAAGCAACTGCAGGGAATGTCGGAGAAAAGCCGAGTTTTAACGTCATCCCGCATTTAAGTGGTATGCAACTTTCTAATGAAGCAAAATCAGTAGACAAAAGTGCTGAAAACACATTGGAAATCCACCGCATTAATAATACAAGTCAAATTATGATTACAGGTGAAATACCGGAAGGAGAAACGGCGAAAGTTTGGGTGTCCCACCAGGACCCTACGAAAAACACGCTGCTGTTTTTCAAAGAACTATGCAAAGATGCAGGCATCCGTTTTGAACAGGAAGAAAGCATTGATAGCGGCATAACGCCAAACCATGCAAAACTAATACACACGCATAAGTCTCGCTCAATCGCGGAGATGTTTTCAATTTTTATGAAACTAAGCAATAACAGCATCGCCGATATTTTCCTGAAAACGATGGGGAAACAAAAGCATGGAATAGGCGATTACGTGCATGGCATAAAAGTAGTGCGCGCTTATTTGGAAAAGCAGCAAATTGATTTTGCGACATGGCAATTTGCTGATGGTTCGGGCTTATCACATCATAACCGTCTGCACTCAAATGGTATATCCGAGCTGTTGTATGTGCTGCAAAAAGAACCGTATTTCCAGAACTTTTACGAATCACTTCCAGTTGGAGGGAATATAAACAGACTAGTAGGCGGAACATTAAAAGACCGCTTTTTAGAGCCGGAACTGCAACAGCGAATATTCGCTAAAACAGGCTATATTCATGAAGTGAATACATTATCAGGCTATGTAACAGGAAAAAGCGGGAGAGACTACATTTTCTCGATTATGCTTGAAGGAAGGGAAGAGGGGATTCCGTTTTTGGATGAAGGGTTGAAGGCGATTATTGAGGTAGTATAAAAAACAAAACAGTCTCAATTATTAGCTGTTGTCTAATAGTTGGAGACTGTTTATTAAGGCATTAAATATACTGATAAAATAATCCGTCACGAGTGTCAAACCAAATTAGTTTCCCGTGTTTTTTACGAGGAATCGTTGCCTGCAAAGCCCATTCAGGGAACTGCTTATACAATTGAACCTGATCACCTGTTGCCAGTGCGATAAATGATACGTAATGGTCTTTCGTCATTGGGTGGTCTGCAGAAATGGACCATTGCATATCGATTTCTTCTACACTTAGTTTTTGTTCGTCCGTTGCTTTTACAGCAGTTAATGGCTCTAATTTCCGTCCGCAGCACGAAACTGTAAAATTTCCTGTTGCTAAACCGATATTCGAACAGCTTGGACATACATAATAGCTTGAATTTTTCATATTACCTCCTACGAAATCGTTTTGATTTATTTCACCTGTCAGTAAATTTTCTATTGGAATATCGAAGAGGGCAGCGAGCTGAGGGAGAAGTGTAATGTCAGGACATCCGATCCCTCTTTCCCATTTTGAAATGGTGCGGTCTGATAAAAACAGTGCATCTGCTACTTGTTTTTGTGTCATCCCTTTTCCCTTACGCAATGTATAAATTAATTGGCCAATTTTTTCATTATCCATTCGTTTCCCTCCTACTGTATTTAGCATAAAAGGATTGAAGTCGATTCGCAACAAACGGAACGTAGAGTTGGAATATGTTAAATGGTATTTTGATACGCTGCTTCCAAATATAATTACAACCGGGAGGCTCCAAAAGGAATTTCTCCTTTTGGTATAGTAATGAGAGAAACAATATAAAGGGGCTTGAACAAATGAAAATTAGAGAAATGAAGCAAGAGGAAATTCAGGCAGTGCGTGTATTGCGTGTAAAAGGATATGGGGAATACGAACAGCACGTTTCACCAGAACACTGGGGTGTATTAAAAACCAGTCTGCTTTCGGATAACGACATTAAAAATAATGCCCAGATTTTCGTGGCCGAAACCGATGGAGCTATTGTCGGCAGCATCGTATTATTTCCTGCATCCACTCAAGCCTATGACTGGACGGATGATGTGCAGGAATTTCCAGAGATTCGCATGCTTTCTGTAGATCCTGATATTAGGGGGAAAGGCATCGGTCGGGCGTTAGTTGTTCATTGCCTAGAATTAGCGAAAGCAACAGGTTCCGAACAGATTGGACTCCATACAGCTTCATTCATGACAAAAGCATCTGCTCTTTATGAAAGTATGGGCTTCCAACGTGTTCCAGAACGCGACTTGGAACCATTGAATGACGGAATCATTGTGAAAGGCTATCAGCTCAACCTTCTTAGCTAATTGATTCAGTGGTGCGAATGGATTTTCCAATTCAATCTACATCAATTAGTGCCTCGTATGGGTATGTTAACCGCCAAGGGAAAAAATATAAATTCCAAGTAGAGGTTTTCGTCACTCCCTCCATATAAAAGCAAAAAAACATCCACTTTTCTCCCCCCAGAGGAAAATGGATGTTTTTCAATTTGCCCCGGAGACTTCTTCAACTCACTAATCACTGCTTTTCCAATACCTTTCGTTCAATCAGTTCAACGCCTTTATACATAATCGTTGCCAATACAATAATGATGAGAAGCGCCAAGAATACTAACGTAAAGTTAAACACTTGGAACCCGGAAATAATAAGATAACCAAGGCCGCTTGATGATACTAAAAACTCTCCGACAATAACCCCAACCCATGACAAGCCGACATTCACCTTTAAAGTAGAGATAATCGTCGGGGTAGAGGCAGGAAGAATAACATGCCGGAATGTTTCATATTTGGATGCCCGGAAAAGCTGCATTACCTTAATATAGTTTTCGTTTACTTGCTGAAAAGCTGAAAAAATAACGATGGTCGAAATAATAACTGAAATGAGCACACCCATTACTAGAACTGCAAGCATATTCGGTCCGAAAACAACGAGAATCATCGGTCCGATCGCTACTTTAGGCATTGCATTTAATACGACAAGATAGGGGTCCATTACATTGGCAAATGTTTTGGAAGACCATAAGGAAATCGCAAGCAATGTCCCAAGAAGAGTCCCTAATATAAAGCCAACAACGGTTTCGAACAATGTAATCGCAATATGCGGGAATAAGGTGCCGTCCGTTATTTTTGTGATAAAAAGGCTCCCAACCGCACGTGGACTACTGAAAATGAGCGGATCCAGTATGCGGAAATGTGTCGTAATTTCCCAAAATAGAAGAAGACCGACAAGGAGCAGTAATTGGAAAGAGAAAATTTTGCGTTTTTCACGTCGCCGTTTCTCATTATATTGCTGCTGCAGCTGTTCAATATTCATCCGAATCAAGCTCCTTCCATATTTCCTGGAATAGTACTTGGAAAGCAGGGGCATTTCTTGCTTCGAATGGTGTCAGTTCACGAACTTCCTGTGGAATGATGAAGCTTTTCACGATAGTCCCCGGACGAGGGCTAAAGATAAATACTTTATCACTCATCGCGATGGCTTCGCTAATATCATGCGTTACTAAAATAGTAGTCGTTGAAAATTGTTTCAATGTATCCGATACAAAGTTTTCAAGTGATAGTTTGGATCGGAAATCGAGTGCAGAAAACGGTTCATCAAGCAAAAGTAATGTTGGCTTCACGGCGAGTGTACGGGCAAGCGCAATACGTTGGCGCATTCCCCCTGAAAGCTGCGGCGGATAAAGCTTTTTCGTATGGGCCAATTCGAATTGTTCGAGCAATTCATCAACAATCGAGTGATCTTCTTCTTTTTTTAACAGTTTCAAACCAAGTGCGACATTGTCTTCGATTGTTTTCCATGGGAACAAAAAATCCTGCTGAAGCATATAGCCGATTTCAACATCCGATTCAGCAAAATCAATCGAACCGGTTGTTGGTTTCAATAAGCCTGCCAGTAAAGAGAGCAGTGTGGATTTCCCACAGCCGCTCGGACCTAAAAAGGAGACAAATTCTCCTGAATTAACTGTAAAATTTACATCTTCAAGAGCTGTTGAGACTTGCTGTTCTTTAAAGAAATGATGGGTAACATTTTTCACTTCCAAATAAGTCATTTACTTCACAACCGCATCTGCAAATGACCGGTTTACTAAATCTTTGTATGCTGGCTCAAACTCCAGTACGCCTGCTTCGGTCATTACATCAAGTAGATTTTGGAATTCCTCTTCATCGATAATCGGATCTTTTGCAAAAGACTCCTGATCACGGTAACGCGTCACAACCTGCTCAATAATTTTTTGGTCTGTATCTTCAAAGTAAGGAGCAATCGCTTTTGCCACGTCAGCACTCGATGCTTCGTAAACCCACTTTTGTGCTTTATAAAGGGCCTTCGTAAAGCTATCCATCATTTCTTTTTCAGAGAATGTACTTTCTTTCGCCATAAATACCGTATATGGAATGGCGCCAAGCTCTTCGCCGAATGAAGCGACGATTTTTCCGATACCTTGCTGTTCAAAAATACTTGCAGTCGGTTCGAAAAGTTGTACATAATCACCTGTACCTGAAGCAAAGGCGTTCGCAATATTAGCAAAGTCGATATTTTGAATCAAAGTTAAATCGTTTTGTGGATCAATCCCTTGTTTTTTCAGCACAAATTCGCCGGCCATTTGCGGCATTCCACCAACACGCTGACCTAAAAATGTGCTGCCTTTTAAACCATCCCAGCTAAAGTCAACATTCTGATCACGCGCGACTAAAAATGTTCCGTCTGTTTGCGTAAGCTGTGCAAAGTTAATTACTTTATCGTTCGGATTTTGCCCTGATACATAAACCGACGTTTCAGCTCCAATTAAGGCAATATCAATGCCATCCGATAAAAGCGCGGTCATCGTTTTGTCTCCACCAGGGATAGTTGACAGTTGAATCGATAAACCTTCATCTTCAAAAAAGCCTTCTTCAATCGCTGCATAAAGAGGAGCGTAGAAAATAGAACGGGTTACTTCGCCTACTTTTACTTCCTGTAAATCCTTCTGTCCACAGCCGACCAACAACAATAAAAGCCCAACGAAAAGGGCGGTTCTAAGCCATTTCATTTGGTCATCCTTTTCTCTAATAGTGTTGTTGTATCGTATGCAGTAAAGGGGTGAGAGGTGTTACTTCCATATTTCCATTTCACCATGCAAGGCGGTCATGGTACGATAAAGATAACTATTTAGTAAGGTGGAGAATGTTATGGATTTAAATCATCTGAAAGGACAGCTTGCAAAACCGCAGCCTCTGTTTTTAGGGGAAGACACTGCTTTTCGGTCGGCCGTGCTCATCCCGCTTGTAAAAAAACAGGGCGAGTGGCATATTTTGTTTGAGGTGCGTGCGTTAACAATGCGCAAACAACCTGGCGATATTAGCTTTCCGGGCGGAAAAATTGATGAGACAGATGAATCGCCGCTCGCTGCAGCGCTTCGTGAAACACATGAAGAGCTCGGTATCGATCAACAGTCGATTGAACTAATAGGCAATCTCAGTCCATTTGTTATATCACCGGCTTTTGTTGTCTATCCGTTCATCGGGATCATCGAGCAGTCGGAACTGAATACATTTAATAAGGATGAAGTCGAAGAACTGTTTACAGTCCCGTTAAACTGGTTGCTGACGCATGAGCCGTATGTGCATTATGTTCCGGTTGAACCGAAGCCTCCGATTGATTTTCCGTATGATAAAATTGCGAACGGCGAAAATTACGAATGGCGTTCAAGCCGGATGGAAGAATGGTTTTATGAATATGGAAAGTACACAATTTGGGGTTTAACCGCACGATTGTTAAAGCACTTTATTGAAAAATTAAAATAAAAATTTAGGTGTCTTCCTATTACCGGGGAGACGCCTTTTCCTTTGATTGCCTTAGATCATTAATAGTTTTGATGAGGCGGGAAAATATATAAATCCTATGTTAAAATCAGTGTATTGTTCTAATATTGACACGTAGAAAATGAAGAATCGTATATAGCTTAAATAAAGCGGTACGAAGAACAGGGAATCATAACAAACATAGAATCAGGAGGCATTTATGAAAGGGAAAAAGATGTTATATATAGGAGTTGTAGTGGCGATTGTAATTGCTACAGCTTTAGATATTGCGTTTAAAGGATTAGGTTATCAACTGCTGCAAAAAATAATTTCATAAGTCCGTAGTCACCCGTCGCATATTAAAAGCGGCGGGTTTTAATAAAAAAAGCAAACCTTTTAAGAAAGGCTTGCTTGAAAATCTACAAATTATAAAGCTGCGTATATTTATTCAGTAAGTAGTCGGCCAAATACTTTGCGGAAAGCGGTTCTCCGGTACCTTCCAATATTAACTCATTCGGTTTCTTCAATGCACCGAATTGATGGACTTTATTCGTTAGCCAATCTTTAATAGGTGCTAATTCTCCCCGTTCGCAAAGCTCATCGAAGTTCGGAATGTCCTGATCCATTGCAAATTTCCATTGCGCAGCATACATGAAACCTAGCGCATAGCTTGGGAAGTAGCCAAAGCTGCCGTCACTCCAGTGCATATCCTGCAGTACACCTTCTGCATCATTTTGCGGACGTATCCCTAAATATTCTTCGTATTTTTCATTCCAAACGCGCGGCAAATCTTCGGCCTGTAAGTCTCCATTGAAAATCTCTCGCTCAATTTCATAGCGGATCATTATATGAAGCGGGTAAGTAAGCTCGTCTGCCTCAATACGTATTAACGAAGGCTCTGAGAAATTGATTGCCTTTAAAAATGCTTCTGCCGGTACGTCCCCAAATTGTTCAGGAGAATGCTTTTGTAAAATAGCGTAATGATGTTTCCAGAAGCTTTCATTTCGTCCGATAATGTTTTCATAAAATAAAGATTGAGATTCATGAATTCCCATCGAAGCACCTGTAGATAATGGCAGGCCGTTTAATGAGGCATCAATATTTTGCTCGTATAAAGCATGTCCACATTCATGAATCGTACCAAAAACAGCGGAACGGAAATCATTTTCATCATACTTTGTTGTAATCCGGATATCTCCGCTGTTTAAACCGATCATGAATGGATGAACCGTCTCATCTAACCGACCTGCTTCAAAGTCGTAGCCAAGCTGCTTCAGCAATTCCAGTGAAGCTGCATGTTGTCCGCTTTTCGGGAAGCGTTTAAATAATAGGGAAGTGTCCGGTTTGTTTTTAGATTCACTGATTGCCTTTACTAAAGGAACGATTGTAGCCTTCAGCTCACCAAATAACTCGTCAAGCTTATCCGTTGTCATATTTGGTTCATATTTATCCAATAGTGTATTATAGGCAGAACCGTTTTTAATACCCCAGTACTGAACAAACCGTTTCTGATAATCGATTACTTCTTTTAAGTACGGTAAGAAAATCTGGAAATCCGATTTTTCCTTTGCCTTTTCCCATGCTGCTTCCGATTTCGCTTTTAAAATCGTGTAAGCTTTAAATTCCTCAGCTGGTATCTTTTTAGACTCGTCATATTCTTTCTTAACTTCTTCATAAAGACGCTGTGTCACAAAGTCCAAATTTTCATTTTGAAGCTCAGACAGTATTTTCCCCAGTTCGTCACTCGTTTGGAGAGCAAATAATTCTGCAGACAATGTTCCGATCACTTCCGCACGTTGCTCCAACCCTTTTCGGGGAGCCCCTGTACGCATATCCCAATAAATAACGGAAAGCGCCTCTGAATAGTTTTGCATTTTCTTCACATAATTAATAAAAGTTTGTTGCATAATAGGTTACTCACTCCTTTCACATTTATTATATAGTACTTGGAATCTGTTTTTTTAGTATAAAATATAAAATAATTTTCAAAGGATATATAAATAAGTAGAAACTAATAACAAAAAAAATAGTGAAAAAAAGTTTTTAAAAACTGTTGACGGTTTATCAAAAGGAGTGTAATATTCTAATAGTCGTCAGCAACGAGCTGATAACAAACGAGAAA
>NZ_JCAXEX010000008.1:0-53949 GCF_059758555.1 Solibacillus sp. GQ1
TGCGTTGTCGTTGTGACAACTTTTATATCTTACCATTTATGTGATATGAATGTCAACAACTTTTTTTCAAAAAGTTTTTAACCCATATTTCACTGTAAATTCAGTAACTCTTAAACTTTACCACTCTAAAGTCGAAAAGTAAAGAACTTTGTAATTTGTTGCGTCACGTTTTAGCGACAAGAAATAATATACCACCCCTATAACTATATTGCAATAGTTATTTTAAAAAATATTATACTTTTTATCAAAATCTATATAGCTTCACTTAATTCCCTTTCAATACATATAGAAAAGTACGCCTAATAGCTTCCTCATCTCCTTATATCCTTCTATAGTACTCTAACCACCAACACACTCTTATTGTTCACCAGAACAAATAAGTACACTTTTCTTTCTATAATAAAGAAAAGAGCCCTGCGAATAACGCAGGGCTCTAAATAAACTTATTTCGTTGTATGGCGCATTGTCGGGAATAATAAAACATCACGAATTGATGGTGAGTTCGTTAGCAACATTACTAAACGGTCGATACCGATACCTAAACCACCAGTTGGCGGCATACCGTATTCTAGTGCTTCGATGAAATCATTATCCATTTCATGTGCTTCGTCATTTCCAGCTTCTTTCTCAGCCATTTGAGCTTCAAAACGCTCACGTTGATCGATTGGATCATTTAATTCTGTGAAGGCATTTGCATGCTCACGTCGAACGATAAATAGCTCAAAACGGTCTGTGAAGCGTGGGTCTTCAGGGTTTTTCTTCGCTAATGGGGAAATTTCCACTGGGTGACCTGTTACGAAAGTAGGTTGTACTAATGTTTCTTCTACTTTTTGCTCAAAGAATTCATTGATGATGTGACCTACTTCATGTGCATCTTTAATTTCCACACCGTGTTCAGCAGCATGTTTGCGTGCTTCTTCTACAGTCATCGGTACCCAGAAGTCTACACCAGTTGCTTCTTTAACTGCATCTACCATATGCACGCGTTTCCAGCCAACACCTAATTCAATTGTATCTTCACCATATTGTACAGATGTTGTACCAAGAACGTCTTGAGCTACATGTGCAATAAGGTTTTCTGTTAAATCCATAATATCGTTATAGTCTGCATACGCTTCGTATAATTCAATCATTGTGAATTCCGGATTGTGACGAGTTGAAATACCTTCGTTACGGAATACACGGCCGATTTCATACACTTTTTCCAAGCCGCCAACAATTAAACGTTTTAAATGCAGCTCGATAGCGATACGCATATATAATTCCATATCCAATGCATTGTGGTGTGTAATGAACGGACGAGCCGCCGCACCACCTGCAATTGTATGCAACATTGGTGTTTCAACTTCCAAATAACCATTGTTATCTAAATAGTTGCGGATTGCACGGATAATTTTTGAACGTTGGATGAATGTTGTTTTTGATTCATCGTTTGTCATTAAGTCTACATAACGTTGACGGTAACGTTGTTCTACGTCTGTCAGGCCGTGGAATTTATCAGGTAACGGACGTAACGCTTTTGTCAGGAAAGTGAACTCTGTCGCTTTAACAGATAACTCTCCAACTTGCGTACGGAATACGTTTCCTTTTACCCCTACGATATCCCCAAGATCTGCTTTGTTGAATAATTCATATGCTTCTTCACCGATTGCATCTTTACGTACATAAATTTGGATTTGGCCAGCTAAGTCCTGGATATGCGCAAAACCAGCTTTACCTTTACCGCGCTTCGTCATAATACGTCCAGCGATTACAACTTCACGTGGATTTTCTTCTAATTGCTCTTTATCAAATTGCTCATTTTCTGCAATAATTTCGTTCGATAAATGTGTGCGTTCAAAACGGCTGCCGAATGGGTCCATACCGTTTTCGCGAATATCTGTCATCTTCTGGCGTCTCACCAAAAGTTGGTCGTTTAATTCTTCGATATTTGACACGTATTTCACTCCTTAATGTTTTTGCGCTCCAAAACGGCACAATAGTCCATAATGTTTCCATTGTACAGTATTTCTTTGGGTGATTCACCTGTTTCGAATTAATTTTAAATATCAGACAATTCCGTTAAGTGATTTCCCTTTACATAACAAAAAGGCATCATCAGCTGATGCCTTTCATTACTGTTTATACAATAACCGCTTCTTCTTCGTATTCATCTGCCACACTATTTAAAAGAATACGTAAATCTTGCTCAGTCTCTGTTAAATTAATGGCATTACGGATTTTCCCGTTTCCGCGAATTCCTTTTAAATACCATGATGCATGTTTACGCATTTCTCTTACCGCCACTTTTTCACCTTTAAGTGCTTTTAAACGTTCAAAATGAAGTAAACAAACGTCCATCTTTTCACGAATAGAAGGCTCTGGAATTTGAATACCTGATTCCAAGTATTTCACCGTTTGATAGATCATCCATGGATTTCCTAAAGCAGCACGACCAATCATAACCGCGTCTGCATTCGTATGTTCCAGAATGCGCTTTGCATCTTCCGGTGTTTCCACGTCCCCATTCGCGATAAACGGGATGCTAATATTTTTTTTCACTTCAGCTAAGACATCCCAGTTTGCCTTACCTTCATACATTTGCACACGTGTTCGACCATGCATTGCAATCGCGGCTGCACCTGCACGTTCTGCTGCTTGAGCATTTTCTACAGCGAATACACGCTCTTCATCCCATCCGATACGCATTTTTACCGAAACCGGCTTATCGACTGCATCGACAACAGCTGAAACCATTTCGTAAATTTTGTTCGGATCAAGAAGCCATTTTGCGCCAGCTTCACATTTAATAATTTTGTTTACAGGACAACCCATGTTGATATCGATAATGTCGGCTGTTGTATGTTTGTCTACAAATTTTGCCGCCTCTACTAAATTTTCTTTGTCTCCTCCGAAAATTTGCAGTGTCATCGGATTTTCTCGCTCATCGATATAAAGCATGTCCAATGTTTTTTTGTTGCGGGTATTCAACGCTTTATCACTGATCATTTCCGCATAGACTAACCCTGCACCAAATTCTTTTACCGTTAATCGGAAAGCCGAGTTGCAGATTCCAGCCATCGGAGCAAGAACGACACGGTTATCCATAATAATATCGCCTATTTGGAAAGGCTTTTGGTCGATGTTTGACACCTTTTTGTTCCCTCCACCAGGTTATTCACCTTTTAATTCGATTATATCTATTTGTAATACATCTGCAATTGTTTGAAGCTGTTCTTCAGAGGGTTGTTTCTCGCCTCGTTCAATCCGCCCTAAAATTGTTACAGATATACCAATATGTTTTGCAAATTCGGTTTGCTGAATTCGTTTCAGTTTTCGAAAGGCACGAATTCTGCGACCGTATTGATTTTCTTCCACAGATTGACGCCTTCTTTCTCTATATCAAGTGCATGTAACGATTTTTGCACGCCTACAAGCATATCATAATTTTGCGTCATAATCTCTTCTAACGGCACAAGAACGAATGCACGCTCATACATACGAGGATGTGGAATCGTTAAGGCTTCTGTTTCATATTGTTTTTGACCGTACAGCAAAATGTCCAAATCGATTATTCGCGGTCCCCAGCGGAATTCACGAACACGGCCAAGATCATTTTCGATTTTTTGACATTGCGCTAGAAGATTATGGGCATCAAGCTCCGTCTCAAGAGCAACGGCAATATTTAAAAAATCAGCCTGATCTGTAAAACCGACTGCTGCCGTTTCATAAATTGAAGAAATCGCTGTTACAGTTATCGCTTCATGTGCGATGAGCAGCTTTACCGCGTCTTGCAAGTTTTGCTCACGCTCACCAATATTCGTACCAATCGATAAATAGGCTGTCGTCATACGAATTGCCCTCTTGTAATTTCGACCGCGACTTCTTTGTAATGTCCCGGTATTGGAGGATCAGGCTTAATAATTTCGACGCGGCACCCAAAAATCTGACCTTCATATTGCGTTAAAATACTTGAAGCAACTTTTTCCGCAACTGCTTCAATCAATTTAAACGGCTTCCCTTCAATCACTTCTTTACAGATATCATAAACGCCAACATAACTTACCGTATGATCCAGCTCATCCGTCTCACCTGCACGTTTCATGTCCACAGCAAGCGATACATTAGCCCGAAAGCGTTGCCCTAATACGTTCTCTTCCGGTAATACACCGTGATAACCAAAAAACTGCATTTCTTTTAAATGAATGTAATCCATTGCAAACTCCTTAATGTCTCGGTGCCAATTCACCTTGTACTTCAAATTTCCCTACAAGCGCATCCATCATTCTTACTGTACGCGCCACTTCTTTAACATCATGAACACGCATCATATGGCAGCCCATTTGGACACCAAATGCACAAGTAGCGGCTGTCCCTTCCACTCGTTCCTCTACAGGTAATTCTAAAATTGACCCAATCATACGCTTGCGCGATGTCGCAAGCAATACCGGATATCCTAATGCAACAAGTTCATCAAGGCGTTGCATCGTTTCAATGCTTTCACTTAAGCTTTTCACAAAACCGATGCCCGGATCAAGGAAAATATGCTCGTCTCTTACTCCGGCTGCTTTTGCAATCGCAATACTTTCCTGCATATCGGCCATATATTCAGCAAAGTAGTTATCGTACTGATCTGACAGACGGTTATGCATTAATATAATCGGTACATCGAGTTCTGCCGCGACACTTGCCATTTCCGGATCCGCCTTTGCGCCCCAAATGTCATTAATAATATGTGCACCCGCTTCAATTGCGGCACGCGCAACATTTGATTTATACGTATCAATTGAAATAATCGCAGGTACTTCTTTTAAAAGCGCTCGAATTACCGGTACGACACGTGCAATTTCCTCCTCATCGGAAATTCGTATATAACCAGGGCGTGTTGATTCCCCGCCGACATCGATAATTTTCGCTCCATCTGCCACCATTTTTTTCGCCTGGGCAACGGCTTTTTCTATCGAATTGAACTTGCCGCCATCCGAAAATGAGTCCGGTGTTACATTTAAAATGCCCATCACGAATGTTTCTTTGCGGAAATCCAGCTCAATCCCATTTAATGTGAGTACTTTATAGTTTTCTAACATGACGGTCTCCTAAACGCGTATTGATTTTTTGTAAATATATTTGATGCAGCTTTTTATAAAGTCTGCCTTCACTGCCGGCAAACTGTACCTTCCCAATACGGGAAATCGGTACAAGCTCCTGTACAGCCGTTGTAATAAAACATTCATCCGCCTGTTCCAATTCCCATGCCATAAAGCGGCCTTCTCGGACCGGGATTTGAAGTTCGTCAGCGAGTTGAATGACTATTTTTCGGGTAATGCCCGGTAAAATACCTAAATTAGTAGAAGGCGTATACAGTATACCATCTTTTATCCAAAAGACATTTGACGTAATACCTTCTGCTACAACACCGTCCTGATCCGTAAAGAAACCTTCTTGTGTCGCTAAACTCGGCAATTCTAACCGCGCTCGAACATTATTGCCGTAATGATGGCTTTTATAGCGGATCTGCTGTTCAGGAGAATTACGTGCTGTTTTCAGCCAGACCGCCTCTTTTTCTGTACCGCGCACCATTTTCGGCAGTTCTTTACGAAACAGAATAACGGTTGGTTCGTTATATTCTGACGGAGCAAGTCCAATCGAATGCACACCAGCCGATACATTTAAACGAAAATACCCTTCTTTGCCATCCTGTGCATTGAGCTTTTCAATGACCTCTTCTATGTTCTGTAGCGTATACGGAAAATGAATACGGTACTCTTTTAACGCTTCCAGCAGGCGGCTGAAATGTTCATGCAAATAGACAGCCTTGCCCTCATATGTCCGAAACGTTTCAAAAAAACCGAGACCATATAAAAAACCGTGATCAAACGGGGAAATTTTCAAGTCCTGTTCATCGATATACTGGCCATTCATCCAACAAAGCATCGCCCATCCCTCCTAACAATACGTCTCAATAAATGTTCGTAACAGTTGCTTGCCGTCTTCAGTCATAATCGATTCAGGATGATATTGAACTCCTTCAATCGGATACTGTTTATGACGCAGACCCATAATTTCGCCTTCCTCTGTCCAAGCCGTTACTTCCAGACAGTCCGGTAATGTTGTAGGTTCTACGATCAGCGAGTGATAACGCGTTGCTAAAAACGGGTTCGCATTCTTATTATGCAGACCAACCCCATTATGAAGAACAGGTGAAGTTTTCCCGTGCATCAATCTCTCTGCACGGACTACATCGCCGCCAAACACTTGTGCAATTGCCTGATGACCTAAGCACACACCTAGAATCGGAAGCTTCCCTGTGAAATGTTCGATAATCCGAAGACTTTCCCCCGCATCGTTTGGTGTACAAGGCCCTGGTGAAATAACAAGCATCATCGGTCGGAGCTTTTCGATTTCTTCTACCGTAATTTCGTCATTGCGCTTTACGACCAGTTCATGACCGAATTCACCGAAGTATTGCACTAAGTTGTATGTAAACGAATCATAATTATCAATCATTAAAATCATTTGCTCACCTCTTCTGCCATTGCTTTTGCCTGCCACATTGCTTTCGCTTTATTCATTGATTCAATATACTCGTTTTCCGGAATCGAATCGATGACTATTCCGGCGCCCGCCTGAATGTATGCAATGCTATCTTGAATATACGCTGTACGGATAACGATATTTAATTCCAAATCGCCTGTATAGCCAATCCAGCCGATCGATCCTGTATAAAGACCACGGCGTACCGGCTCAAGCTCTTCAATAATTTCCATCGTACGGATTTTCGGTGCCCCTGTAATCGTTCCACCCGGGAACATCGCCCGAATCACATCCGCATTTGTTTTTCCATGCGCAATTTCTCCTCGAACATTCGAAACAATATGCATTACATGTGAGTAATGCTCAATCACCATGAACTCATTTACTTCTACCGTCCCGTATTTGCTCACCCGTCCTAAATCATTGCGTTCCAAATCAACTAGCATGACATGTTCTGCACGCTCTTTTTCATGTTCAATGAGTTCATTGGCCAACGCTAAATCCTGCTCCTCTGATGCTCCGCGCGGACGTGTCCCAGCAATCGGTCTTGTTGAAAGCTCATTTCCTTTACGTTTCACAAGCAATTCCGGAGAGCCACTAACAACGGCAAAATCTTCACTTTCAATATAAGCCATATACGGCGAAGGATTAAACGAACGAACTGCCTCATACATCGTAATCGGTGCAGCCGAAAGCTTTTTCGCCTGACGCACAGACAAGTTCACTTGGAACACATCACCTTGTCCAATATAGTGCTGAATTTTATGTATAGCAGCTTCAAATGCATCTCCACTGAAGGAGACTTGCAATTCCGCTTCATCCTGCTGCATATTTTTTGCTGTTTCCTGATTAAAATGACGCTTTTCCAATCCGGCTACCGCATGCTGTTGCCAATCCGTTTGCCATGAAAGTAAATCAACTTCACTAGTAGCAAATTTCATCAATGTCACTTCACCTGTTTGTACATTATGTACTGCCCAATGATCAAATAAATAAAAATAAAGATCCGGTACTTGCAAGTCATCTTCCGCCTCATTTGGAAGGAATTCTATCGTGCGCGCATAATCATATGAAATAAAACCAATTGCCCCACCTTGGAAATCAGGTAGTTTCGGATTCGCTTCAAGCTTGTACTTGGCGATCACTTTTTCCAGCTCCGCGAGTGCTTCACCTGTTTTCAGCTCTGTTTCTCCATTTTTCCAAGTTAGTTCAAGACCTTGTGCCACTGACTTTGCCTTTGCAATTGGCTGCCATGCGGCGATTGAATAATGCCCTCCACGACCGCTTTCCATAAACGTCCGCTGTTTTTCCGTTGCCGTCTGTTCTTGGAAACTATAATAAAATTCATCTTTTGTCATGTAAAAAGTATGTGTTTCTAGTTGTTGCATCAATTTACACCTGCTTTACCTTTTTCTTAATTAAACTCGATAACGCTGTAAAAATCCATTTTTAACTTAGCAGTTTCTAAGAAAAAAGCCATTCTACGAGAGTTGTTCTCGCAAAATGGCTTTTATAATTTCTTAGATAAATTTTAATTAGTCTTCAAATTGGTATAAAGGTGTTGATAAGTAGCGCTCACCGTTTGAGGGAATAATCGCTAATACGTTTTTGCCTTTACCTAAACGTTTTGCAGTTTCGATTGCTGCGTAAATCGCTGCACCTGAAGAAATACCAGCTAAAATACCTTCTTCGCGCGCTACTTTACGTGCATATTCGAATGCTGTTTCGTTTTCAACCGGTAATACAGAATCATATACTTCTGTGTTTAATACGTCCGGAATGAAACCTGCACCAATACCTTGAATTTTATGTGGGCCAGGGTTACCACCTGAAAGAATTGGAGAATCTTTAGGCTCAACAGCGATGATTTCGATTTCAGGGAATTTATTTTTCAATACTTCACCTGCACCAGTAATTGTACCGCCAGTACCTACACCTGCAACAAATGCATCTAATTTTAAGCCTTCTTGCTCGAATGCTTCCGCAATTTCAGGACCTGTTGTTAAACGGTGAATTTCTGCGTTTGCTTCGTTTTTGAATTGTTGTGGCAAGAAGTATCCTTCTGATTTAGATAATTCTTCTGCTTTTGCAATTGCACCTTTCATACCTTCTGGACCTGGTGTTAATACTAAGTCAGCACCATAAGCACGTAAAAGGTTGCGACGCTCTAATGACATTGTTTCAGGCATTACTAAAACTGCTTTATAGCCTTTAGCTGCTGCAATCATTGCTAAACCGATACCTGTGTTACCAGAAGTCGGTTCAATGATTGTGCCGCCTGGCTTTAATGTGCCATCTTTTTCTGCCGCTTCAACCATAGCTAAAGCTAAACGGTCTTTAACTGAAGAACCTGGGTTAAAGTATTCAAGTTTTACGTAAACTGTACCTTCATTTTCACTTGTTGCATTGTTTAATTTTACGATTGGTGTGCGACCTACTAAGTCCGCCACTGAATTTGCTAATTTACTCATTTTATCCATTCCTCTCCAAATCCCTACCAATTCAATAGGTTTTACTTAATTTGTATCTTATCAATTTTTAATACTACTTGTCAATTAATTGAAACGAAATTTTTGGAAAATTTCTGACTATTTAGGTTTACTTAATAAAAAGGCAGGGACAGCAAAATTGATTTCCATTCCAGGGGACGCTTTCCGCGGGCGTGGCCCCTCCATTCCAATCAATTTTATAAAGTAGCAGTTTCTCAATAAAAGTTTCTCTTTCACTAAAAACTTCAACTTCTGTCCTTGCCTGTCTAAAATCCTGCGTTAATTTTTGGATTCTCCGTAAATCCATGTGGCATTAAATTCTGCCCAGAAAGCTTCCGGTGTAATGGAAGGTGGCAGCTGTTCTAAAGCAAGCTGACGTTTTACATGGCCTTCTACTTCATCAAAGCTGAATGACTGCCCTTCCATGTTCTCTGTAACCTTGACGATCGCATAGCGCCCATCGCTTAATACAAATGGTTTGGAAGTTTCATCTTCCTTCAGTTTTTCCACTTCTGGTAAAATTGCAGGATCGACTGCCGATTGACTTGATGAAATAAAGCCAATATCGCCGCCTAAACTAGCCGAAGCTGTATCCAATGAATGTTCACGTGCCAGAACCGCAAAATCAGAGCCGTCCTTCAGCTCTTTTTCCACTCGTTCCGCGTCCTCTTTTGAGTTCACGATAATCATACTTGTTCGGTGTGTAGTTGGAATATTATAAATCGACTTATTGTCTTCATAATATTTTTTAGCCTCATCCTCTTCTACAACAATATCATTTGTTAATACTTTATCGAGGATGAGTTGAGCACGCATTTTTTGACGCAGTTGCTCCGGAGATAAGCTATGTAGAGTTGTATCATTTGAATCTTGTGCCGAGCGTAATAAGGCGATTTCTAAATCAATCTCTTCTTCTTTTACATCGAGTTTATATTTTTTCGCCGCTTTTTCCATAACAGCTTCATTTACTAAACTCTGCAATGTTTCTTTTCCATATCGGTTTTCCATTTCAGCAAGCCATTGTTGGCGTGTAATTGGATCTCCCTCGACGGCAGCAATGTTTTCGCCGCCGCCATCTTCTTTTTCTGACGTTTTTTCATCAGATGGGAGTAACCATAGCACAAACCAAAATAGATTTCCGATTAACAATAGTAACAATAACATCAACGTAGGTTTTGTTTTTAAGCGTCGTTGTGTGTACGGTAAATTATTTTGTGTTGGTTGTGGTGTTTGGTGTAAATTACGATTGGATTTCATTCACAAAGCCTTCAAGTTCACTTTTATCGAAGTGGTACTTTTCTAAACAGAAGTGACATTGTGCTTCTGCTTGACCATCTTCGTCAATCATTTCCTGAATCTCACCGACACCTAAACTGATAATTGCCGCACCAAAACGCTCTTTTGAACATTGACATTGGAACTGTACAGGCATTGATGAAAGAATTTGAACGTTTCCTTCTCCTAATACCGCCTCTAAAATTTGCTCTGGTGAATATCCCTTTTCAATCATTTTTGATACAGGCTCAATTGATGATAAACGTTTTTCAATTGCTTCGATCGTTTCTTCATCACAGCCAGGCATTAATTGAATGATAAAGCCACCTGCAGCTAAAATTGTATTATCCGGATTTACTAATACACCTAAGCCTACTGAAGAAGGTACCTGTTCAGATGAAGCGAAGTAGTATGTGAAGTCTTCAGCGATTTCTCCTGAGACAATCGGTGTTTGGCCTGAGAACATATCACGTAAACCTAAATCTTTAACAACTGTAAGTGCTCCCTGAGAACCGACACCTGCACGTACATCCAGTTTCCCCTGTTCATTTAATTCAAAGTGAACATGTGGGTTTGTAACGAAGCCACGCACATCTCCTTTGGCATCTGCATCGATAACCATTGGACCGATTGGACCGTTCCCTTCGATTTTTACCGTAATTTTGTCGTCCCCTTTTAACATCGCACCCATCATTACAGATGCTGTCATTGAACGGCCAAGCGCAGCAGATACTACAGGCCATGTATTATGGCGGCGTTGTGCTTCTCCTACAGTTTCAGTTGTATTTGTTGCAAATGCACGAACTTGTCCGTCATATGCAATTCCTCTTACTAAGTAGTCTTTCATGTTGAAATTCCTCTTTTCTATTGATTTCTTTTATAAATCGTCGCAAGTCCCTTGAGTGTCAAAAACGGATCGACAACATCAATCATCTGGGTTTCATTAGCGATTAATTTAGCCAGCCCGCCAGTTGCAATTACGAGGGGCTCTTCTTTACTTTGAGCTTTCATACGACTGACGATGCCTTCTACTTGTCCTAAAAAACCGTAAAAAACACCCGCCTGCATAGCAGCTACCGTATTCTTTGCCACAACTTGCGATGTATGGGCAATTTCTATGCGAGGTAATTTGGCAGCACGCGTATAGAGCGCCTCTGTTGATATAGCAATACCAGGTGCAATGGCTCCCCCTAAATAATCGCCTCGCTCATTAATAAAGCAATACGTAATCGCTGTACCAAAATCGATAATAATTAGTGGCCTGCCGCTATATTGCTGTAATGCGGCAACCGCATTCACGATACGGTCTGACCCAACTTCACGCGGGTTTTCATACTTTATATTCAAGCCTGTTTTTACACCAGGCCCTACAATTAAAGGCTGGATACTGAAATATTTTTTACACATTAATTCAAGTGCAAACATGATAGGTGGCACAACTGAGGATATAATAATCCCTTTTACTTGTTCAAATGAAATGCCTTCATGAGCAAAAAACGCCTTAAATTGCATCGCATATTCATCTTCAGTTTTTCGTATGTTTGTTTCTGTCCGCCAATGATGGATAAGTTTATCCTGATGATAAATTCCTAAAATGATATTGGAGTTACCTGCATTCATTACTAAATTCACAAGTGGCACCTACTTTTCCTGTACTGAAAAAAATCATACCATATTTGGCCATCTACTATACAGTATTCAGTATTTTTAGCCGGCAATCCTTCCCTTTCAACAACATCCGTTGATTTGCCAAGCGGACAGACGCTTTCCGCTAGAGTTTGCGTCCTCTATTTTAATCAACTTCTGTTATGTCAAAAGGAAATATATTAAGAAGAAAAAAACTGACTATCTCCTTTTCCCAGGAAATAGTCAGTTTCATTGTATTATTTTGGACGGTCTTCATCGATGCCTTGCGGGCGATCATCTGAAACGTCTTTCGGTAAATCTTCAACTGTTGGTGATTTCTTTTCACCTTGAACTTCTTTGTTGATCGAAACATTACCAGCAGTTTCAATTGTTGGTGTTGCTTCTTTTTGTTCTTTTGGAAGCTCAGATTCTACTACCGCCTCTTCAGGAGGTAATATACCGTGGTCGCGTAAATGTTCGATTTGCTGTGCATTTAACGTTTCTTTATCAATTAACGTATTTGCGATTAAATCTAGTAAATCACGACGCTCTGTTAAAATACGTTTCGTACGGGCATATTGCTCATCAACGATACGCTGAACTTCTTTATCAATTTCATATGCTACTGTATCAGAATAGTTTTGATCTGAACCGAAGTCACGACCTAAGAATGGGTTACCGCCTTGGTTTGAACCGTATTGAACAGCACCAAGACTATTGCTCATTCCGTATTCTGTTACCATTGCACGTGCAATGCTCGTTACTTTCTGGAAGTCATTATGTGCACCTGTTGATACTTCGCCAAGCACGATTTCCTCCGCAACACGTCCGCCAAGCAATCCGGCAATACGGTCAAGTAACTCTTGCTTCGTTGTGAAGAAACGCTCTTCTTTCGGTAACATGATGGCATAACCACCAGCTTGACCACGAGGGACAATCGTTACTTTATGAACAGTATCTGCTTCATCCAATTCAAGACCGACCACTACGTGACCAGCTTCATGGAATGCAACAAGCTTTTTCTCTTTTGGAGAGTATACACGGCTTGCTTTTGCAGGACCGGCAATTACGCGGTCAGAAGCTTCATCAATATCAGCCATGTTTATTGATTTTTTGTTTTTACGAGCTGCTACTAGTGCTGCTTCGTTTAACAAGTTTTCTAAATCTGCACCTGAGAATCCTGGTGTACGTTGTGCAACAGCTGCCAAATCAACTGTATCTGATAATGGCTTATTGCGTGCATGTACTTTAAGGATTGCTTCACGGCCTTTTACGTCTGGGTGACCAACTGTAATTTGACGGTCAAAACGACCAGGACGTAATAATGCTTTATCTAGAATATCCGGGCGGTTTGTTGCAGCGATGATAATAATACCTTCGTTTGCACCGAAACCATCCATTTCAACTAGTAATTGGTTTAATGTTTGCTCACGCTCATCGTGTCCACCACCAAGACCTGCACCACGTTGACGACCTACTGCATCAATCTCATCGATGAAAATGATACATGGGGCATTTTTCTTAGCGTTTTCAAATAAGTCACGAACACGAGATGCACCGACACCGACGAACATCTCTACGAAATCAGAACCTGAAATCGAGAAGAATGGTACGCCCGCTTCACCGGCAACAGCACGTGCAAGTAATGTTTTACCTGTACCTGGAGGACCTACTAATAGAATCCCTTTAGGAATACGTGCACCGATATCAGTGAATTTACGGTGATCTTTTAAGAAATCTACTACTTCAACTAGTTCTTGTTTCTCTTCGTCGGCACCTGCCACGTCATTGAAACGAACTTTTTTCTTCGTGTCATCAAATAGCTTAGCTTTTGACTTCCCGAAGTTCATCACCTTATTACCGCCACCTTGCGATTGGCTTAGTAAGAAGAAGAATAAAATAATAATGATGACAAATGGAATGATGCTCGTAAGGAATGTTACGAACCCACTTGTTTGTGGTTGTTCTAAAATTTCCACTCCTGGATATTCACCGTTTGCAACTTGTTCTTCAACTTGCAAAATACGGTCTACAGAAGTTTGGTCATTTTGTAAAACGTTCACTGTGAAAGTTTCGCCTTCTTCAGCGCCTCTCATCTGACCTACAATCTTATACACGCCTCTTTCAGGCTGTATGTCCATAGAAGCAATCTCATTGCTCTCTAAAGCCTCAAAAAACGCATAGTAATCAAGGTTTTCAGTTGTCTTTTTTCCACCATTAAATGTTCCAAAAATCCCGATAATCACGAGAAATATTAGTAAATAAAATATGGTGTATCGAAATATTCGATTCATCCCCAGCCTCCTCACAACGTTACAGAAAAACTATAAGTAAAATCTTAACATACGTTGAAATTTTCATACAATAAAAAGCACCGCACATTTTAAACGTTAAAACGAATTATGACAAAATGCGCTCATTTACTACTTATGTCCTGGATGCTTGCCTTAAAATTGAAGGTTTGTACAATCTAAAAAATATTAGAATGAGTATACTTCACGTTTTAAAATTCCAATGTAAGGTAAGTTACGATATTTCTCTGCATAATCTAGACCGTAGCCTACAACAAAACCGTCCGGAACTTCGAAGCCAACAACATCTGCATTCAATTCCACTTTACGACCAGATGGCTTATCCAGTAACGTTACGATTTTAATCGATTTTGCTTTACGGTATTTAAATAAATCCACTAAATAGCTTAAAGTTAAACCACTGTCGATAATGTCTTCAATAATAATGACATCGCGACCTTCAACACTTGTATTTAAGTCTTTAAGAATTTTTACTTCTCCAGATGAAACAGTTGCATTCCCATATGAAGTAACATCCATAAAGTCCAGCTCGACATAAGAATCGAAACGTTTCATCAGATCCGTCATAAATGGCATTGCACCTTTTAGCACCCCGACAGCTAATGGGAACATGTCTTTGTATTCCTCTGTCAATTGAGCGCCAAGCTCTTTAATACGTTCCTGGATTTGTTCTTCTGTAATCATAATTTTTTCGATGTCATTTTGAATCATGAGTAGATTCCTCCTTTTATTGTTCAAACTTTCTAAAGACGTTCATTGCTATCGACAAGAAGCACCATTTCATGCAATGCCGACTTTACATTAGAAAATTTATTGTTAACGCGTACAGCTACTATCGCTAAAAGGTCATCATTAGCATCGACTAACAATGGCCAGCTAGCTCTTTTTGTTAAAGGAATCTTGTCATCAATAAAAATGCGAGATACTTTTTTCTGATGCGGCATACCTTGTAGCAAAATACGATCCCCTTGTTTGGGAGCCCTTACGAATAAGGGAAACGATACAGTTGATGCGGTGAAAAAGTGATGCGGATACTTTTGCAGTAAGTCCTCATCACATCGTGCAAGTTCCCCAATATATATGCGCATCGTTCCAAGCACACACCACTCATTCAAAGCGATTTGTTGATTTGATGTCGGCAAGTCCTGCTGCTTATATTCAAATACAACTTCATCGTATTGTTGACGCGCAATAAAATTCTCCGGTAAATCAAGTGTACGACTTCCATCCGACGTTGAGAATAACGTCAAAATCGTCGTACAAAGTGCGTAGCTTTGAATCGTATTTGAATCGTTATAAAGATAACTTAATAGTATTAAAATGAGCCTTCTTTGTAAAGCAAGTGGCTCTTTTTGCAGTTCCGAAACCTTCACTTTATAACAATTTTTGTCGACTTTCTGAAAAAGCTTCGAAAAACGCTCTTCTGCAAGCTCCATTAAATACGAATCATCATCTAAAAGCTGCTGTGCAATGTGGACTGCGTGCCGGGAAACAAGGGGGTTTTCTTCCTTCAAGACTGGGACGACATTGTGACGGAAACGATTGCGGGTATAGTTATTCTTTGCATTGCTTGGATCTTCACGGTATAAATGACCTTTACTATGTAAATATTCCCCAATTTCGTCTTTTGTAACCATCAAAAAAGGACGAATTACGGTAAATTGTTGAAATTTACGTGACGGTAAAATACCTTTCAATCCGTTTAGTGAACTCGCTTTCGTCAATGCCATTAACATTGATTCGAGCTGATCGTCCGCATGATGTGCCGTTACTAATTTTGAAAACTTATGTGTATGCATGACGGTTTCAAAGAAATGATAGCGTTCCTTCCGGCAAATCGCCTGAATGTTTCCGCCTTCTTTTTTGTGGATTTCCGCAATGGGTATCGCACAGCTATAGAAAGGTATCGCCCAGTCATTACATGCTTGCTCAACAAATTGGAGGTCTTGAGCAGATTGTTCGCCGCGCAGCATATGGTCAACATGCGCCACGGCGAGCTCAATTTGAAAATAGTTTCGGAAATGATAAAAAAAAGAAAGAAGCGCCATTGAATCAACGCCTCCTGAACAAGCAATTAATAGTTTTTCTCCACTTTTAATAAGCTGCTGCTCTTTTATATACGCTAATACTTGATGTTCTAAAGTGTGCATTTACTCACCTCATATTACATTTCAATGTGTGATTGCTGGTCTGAATACTTGCCACGGTTTTATTACATGCTGCAAACGGAATAGCATTACGGTGCAATCGTCTGCAATCGGGTATCTTTGTTTGAATTGCGTCATTACATCGAATAGTACAACCTGGATGGAAGCGCCATTTTCCAGCCCTTGACGAATCAGCCTGATAAATAATTGCTCCTGTGCATCCCATTGCGCAGATGGTGAAAATAATCCATCAGAAATCATTAAAATAACATCCTCTGACAATAATTGCGTCATTTCCGTATCAATTGCGAAATTAGGTAGAAAACCAATAGGGGCACTTGTACTTTCTATTTTGAATAGATCATTCCCTCTTAACACATATGTCGTCATGCCTCCCGCTTTCCAACACCATAAATGGCCGAACTGTAAATCGACAAGTGCAAAATCCATTGTTGCATACATGTCCGAATCGTTTTTCAGCGACATTACATAATGCATTGTGTGCATCGCTGTTTCAGGATCCATGTTATACGTAAGGCAATCCTGCATCATTTGAATTAAGCGTTCACTTTCACGATTTGCTCGCACATTCGTCCCCATTCCATCCGACAGCATAATCGCCATAAGTCCCGGATGAATCGGAAACACACGGTAAGAGTCACCGGAAATTGCATGATTTGCGTGGGAATACGTATATATATCATACTCCAACTGATAACGAATTGCTGAAGTAAACTTAATTTGACGGTAAAAAATAGGCGAGTGCTGCTCGTAAATCTGTTCACCTTTCAATGGTTCATGCAAAAATTCAAACAGTTGCTGCTCTAGTTGGTGGATAACGACATGTGCATCACGATGATCTGCGACATAACAAACGAACTCTCGATTCCCTATTTCATTTTTTATCCACTGAATATGCAAACAGTTAATATCATGTTCTTTTAAAAATTGCTGCATCTCCCCATCCATTTCCGATGTGCCGATTTCTAATCGCTGGCTGTTTAACAGCTTTTCAAAGTGACTGCTTAAATCCCGAAGCTGTAAGGCAATCATTTTTTTGCCATGATAGAACTGTCTCTCCATATGCTCTTTGTGTAAAGCAGACTCTAGTTCTTCCAGCAATTTAGAAGATTTAATGCATTTCCCTTTCAGCTGCTCTTCTACCCGAATCCAGCTAACCGGTTTCGTACTTCTTTTTGCTAATCTCCACGAATCAATAATTCCTTCCATCTCCCCGTTTCTCCCCCAGCACTCTTCATATTTGAAACAGCTGGAGCAAATTAGAAACGGTTCTGCAGTTGTCTTACTTTTGGTCTTATTTTGTGTGAAATGATCAAACACAAGCTCCTTCATAAAAGATACAAATTGCTGAAACTGCTTAAGCTGCACTTCCACCACTTCATTACGGTTCACTTGAATGATGCTGACTGTTGTTTGTTTATAGTACATTTTACAATACTCAAGTATATTTTTCGGCAAAAGCAGAAAAATGATGGCCCCTGTAAGCATCGATATAAAATAAACACTATCAATCGGTAATGTCGCATCATAAAAGAAGAAAAAGATACTTGGCAGAAAACTAAAGAGCGCAACGACATAACGTCCCTGATTTTGTACAAAAGCTGCGACCAGCCCCGTACAAGCATATAAAATCATCATACCTGTGAAAGATAAGTTTGCTAAGCCGATAAAAAAGCCAAGAGATAATGAAAAGATGACCGTAGCTCCAACCGTAGAGGCATAGGCTACAAGGCAAATGAGGAAGTGAAGAACGATCAGCGCCATTGAAAAGTAAAAAAGCGCTAAGTTTTCCATGCCGATCAACATACCGGCCAAAACGACAATAATTGCCGTTATTTTTTCTCTTGTCCACTCGATATTTCCATTTTCTTTACTCGGCAATGTCAAAATACGCATAAAAAACAAAATCGATACCGCAAAAAAGCATTCATATACGATATAAAATAATGTCATGACGGATGGCATACCGCTATGAAGCATCATCTGCCATGCTAGTTGAATAGCAATAATTGTACTGGCTAGTAAAAAGTAAGGGGATATTTTTATAAACTTAAACCGGACGAGACATTCCATGAAGAAAAGCTGCACTAAAACAACAGCTGCTTGTCCAAAGCCAAGAAAGAGCGTTCCTAGTATTCCCCCTAGTAAAGCACTCTTCTGAAATGAGACAAATCTCGTTCGAATAACAAGCCAAAAAGGTAAAAATAACGGAGTAACAGCTTCAAAGAAAACTGCCTGTGCAAAACAGAAAGCTGCAAACGCTATAACACTCGCTATTATCATTCTCGATTTTTCTTTATATAAGAATAAGCTTATGTTTAGTGTTTGAAACTCATTTTGATTATTTAATGTCACCATTTTTACTATCACCTTTTCTTTTTAACGCTATTATATAAAGCTGAAAAAGTGAAATTTGTCTGTTTGTAGGATTGGCGTCAAAAAATTGTTCGACGGTTTTTTTACGGTAATATGCGCGTTTTTACGCGTTTTTTAGTAGAAATTACAAAAAATAATACAAAGTAACTTTATGCGTATTATGATAGTGGAAATTACAAAAAAATAGTGTTGACACTAAATAGACTGCAATGTATTATTAGTTTTGTTGTTAATTTTGGCGGTGTAGCTCAGTTGGCTAGAGCACTCGGTTCATACCCGAAAGGTCGTGGGTTCGACTCCCTCTGCCGCCACCATTTATAGGCCCGTTGGTCAAGTGGTTAAGACACCGCCCTTTCACGGCGGTAACACGGGTTCGAATCCCGTACGGGTCATCTCAAAAGCTGTTTAGGAACTTAGTATTCCTAGGCGGCTTTTATTTTTGTCTCTATTCGTATTCTGTAATTTCGTGACACACACTCTCCCTTATACATTATACTTATTAAATAAGAGGAGGCGTTTTCTTTGGTGCAAAACTTTACATATTTAGCTTTTCTTTGCGGTATTAGCATGCTTCTAGTCGTTGGAGGCGTCATATTGACAAACTTGCCGCTCCCATTACAAATAATTATGATTGCAATCGGTTTAATTGGAGGCATTTTTTGCTTTGTTACCCTTATCCGTGTGCTCATCAAGCATAACTCTGAAAAAGAATGATCTAATTACGGACCCCTATATCTTCTTTACGAAAAAAAGCGATGGATTGTAAGTTTTGCACTTACAATCCATCGCTTTATCTATTTGACACTTTTTCTACGTTCAAACAGCCAGCAAAATTATCCTCTGCGAGCTCCACGGCCACCGCGCTTAGACTCAGTTGCACGCTTTAATGTAGTTAAACGCTCATCGCTATCTTTTAAGAAACGCGCCATCTTCTGTTCAAAGTTCTCTTTTGGTTGACGATCATTACGATCGTTAGAACGGTTGTTTTCGCGACGAGGACGCTGTGGACGCTCTGGTCGCTCAGCTTGAGGCTTTGCTTTACGAATTGAAAGACCAATCTTTCCATCCGCTTCAACATTCATCACTTTAACTTCGACTTCATCGCCTACTTTAAGATGCTCGTTAATATCTTTTACGTAGTTATCTGCCACTTCACTAATGTGAACTAAACCTGTTTTCCCATCTGGAAGCTCAACGAATGCACCGAAATTTGTGATTCCTGTTACTTTACCTTGTACTTTGCTGCCTACTTCAATTGACATAAAAAAAATGCTCCTCCTTAAATTTTAAGAGACTCTTCGATTGAAAAGCCATTTATCAATTATAATGAAACTTTTGTTCAATAGCTTCTTCTCTAATTATAGCTAACATAAAAAGAGTGTCAACAAGACACTCTACCTAAAGGCAATTAATACCAGAAATTTTATCACGAAATTACAATACTGACTGGTTTTTTATTAAATTTCAAAGTCACATTTTTCTTTATATAACGCGTTTTACAATATTATTTGTCATCTTCAGGCTTGTCTTTATTTTCTTTGTCCGATTTATTCGGTATTGTGAAAATAATTTCGCCTTCTTCAGAAAGGAAAAATTCTTTTCTTGCCAGCTTCGCAATATACTCATCATCTTCCAGCTTCGCAATCTGCAAATTCAATAGCTCTTGTCTGTGAAGCGCTTCTTCCAATCGTTCTTCAACCGCGGCTTTCGCTTCTTGTTTCGCGGCGAGGCGATCACTTTGGACCATGTTCGCTTTTACTAATACGGCTATTACTACAGTTGCTAAAATGAAAAATACTGC
The DNA here is from genome assembly GCF_059758555.1 of Solibacillus sp. GQ1. Classification (NCBI taxonomy): domain Bacteria; kingdom Bacillati; phylum Bacillota; class Bacilli; order Caryophanales; family Caryophanaceae; genus Solibacillus; species Solibacillus sp. GQ1. Next base: position 20,561 of record NZ_JCAXEX010000008.1, read on the forward strand.
TAATCTTCTGCGACGACGTACAGCAATTTTTGCTTTAATTTGAGCTTTTGCTTGCGGATTTGAGCGGACATAATCGTTATTCAACGACTGGACATTATGGTTATGTAGCTCTTCTTGCACATTTCTTCTTCCCATTTCCGTCTCCTCCCTCACAATCAATAGTTGTTATCATTATACGAGTTCACTGCTGTGTTTTAAAGTTTTTTAACAAATATTTCTTGAAAAACTTAATAAAGGGACGGCAAATAAATAATACAATCCCTATTACTAGTTTTATAATATTTTTAACCAGTTTAAATACTACATGTCCAATAAAAATAACCGGCTTCACAAATAAATTTATACATACTCTTCCAACAAAGCGGATAAATTTTTGGAACAGCAATTCATAAGTTGCAATTCCGGCGATTTGGGCAAGTGGATCAACTACCCGCCATTGCCCTCCTTTTACTATAAATAACAAATAAAACGTAGTAACCCCTAGTATTAACCAGACTATCCATTCTAAAATCCAGGTAATACGTCGAATATTTTTTAGAGGGATACGATTTACATTAATGCGGATACAATCGATTATTGCACCTACAGCAACTCCGCTTATAAACATGACAAGAATGCTTATAAGCTGCGCACTCATCATCATCCAAACAATTTATGAAGGAAACTTTTCGATAAGCCACTCTCGCTTTCATCGTATTGGAATTGCTTCACTTCCCCTTCTAACGTCAGTAATCCCTTGTCCACATCTAAATGAACAATACGCAGTTCCTCACCACGAATCAATAAATGCCCTTGTGATGTATTCACATAAAATTCTTCCTGATCAAATCGTTCGATACTTTTAACAGATGTCATGTCCATCCGTTTACGATTACGTACCGTTACTAAGTGATCTCCTGACGAAATGGTATAACGTGCGCTTTCTTGATGAATAGTCAATGCAAGTCCCCCTTTGAGCTTATAGTTGTACACTATATGCACCAACGGAAAGAAGCATGACTCAAAAAGTTGGTCATGCCCTATTCTTATTCTTCATCATCAATAAATTCAGGTTCAACTTTCTCTAAACGCTCTTCTTTTATTATCGTGAACATTTTTAATGCATCTTCTTTTTTCACATTTTCGCGGATTTCTTCGACACGTGCCGTTACAATTTTTTGACCGAAACGAATTGCCAGCTCATCGCCTACTTTTACGGTACTGCTTGCCTTTGCTACTTTATCATTGATCGTAATACGGCCTTGCACCGCTACTTCCTTTGCTAATGTTCGACGTTTAATTAAACGTGATACTTTTAAAAATTTATCTAAGCGCATCCCATTACTCCCCTTTTTCCAGTTGTTTTGCTTCATTCCAAAATGCATCCAGCTGCTCTAATGTAAAATCACTGAACTTCTTGCCGCTCTTAGCTACACTTTGCTCAACGAAATGAAAGCGACGTGCAAATTTTTCGTTGGCATGTAGCATCGCTTCTTCAGGTGAAATTTTATAAAAGCGTGCGATGTTCACAAGTGTGAATAATACATCCCCGAATTCATCAGTACGGCTTATATCGTTACCTTGCGTTATTTCTTCGCGGAATTCTTGCCATTCTTCCGTAAACTTCTCCCATGCATCGTCAGCATTTGGCCAATCAAAACCAACTGTCGCCGCTTTTTTCTGATAGTTGTACGATGTTTGAAGTGATGAGTACGGACTATATTCGTTCTTTAATAATTGTTCGTCATCTACATGGCCTTTTTCCTGCTTTTTAATTTCTTCCCAATTGGCTACTACAGTTTCCGCATCTTCTGCAGTCACATTCCCAAAAACATGCGGGTGACGGCGAATCATTTTTTCGCTGATCGATGCAAGCACTTCTTCCAATGTGAAATACCCGTTATCTTCCCCTATTTGAGCATGTAAAAACACTTGTAAAAGGACATCGCCGAGCTCTTCAACCATAGCAAAGTCATCTTCGGCATCGACCGCTGCTAAAAACTCATGTGCTTCTTCCAATAAGTATTTTTTCAATGATTCATGCGTTTGCTTCTGATCCCAAGGACAGCCGTCAGGGCCACGCAACGTTGCAATGATTTGACGGAATGTTGTCCAGTCCCGTAAGGCCTCCTCATCAGATTGAACAGGCGGCACATATACCGTCGTTAAATTATTGATCTCTGCTGCCTGATCAAGCTCATAAAGCGGCACAGTACGCAATGACTCCTGTATAGACCCCGCTGCTGTAACAATTGTTACCGGGTAGTCATCACGATATTTTTCCATTAATGTGAGCTTTACTTCTGACGCACTGAACGAATCATACACTTGGGCAATCAAAATGTGCTGGCGCATGTTCATATCATGGATAGACATGCTCGTCCCGTCCAATAGCTGAAACCCTTCAATCGGATCAATTTTTAAAGCGCCGAAAATCGGGTCTAAAAAGCTTTGCCCTCCCTCGATTACAAGCTTGATCTGCCCGTTGCGGTCCGCTTCAATTAAGTGCTGGATGGTCTGTTCTGCTACGAGCGGATGTCCCGGAACAGCATACGTTATGTCCTCTTTTGCTACAGCCTCAATAAGACGCATTGCAATTTCTTCATAAACGGGACCGAACGAGCCATGTTTAATATACACATCATCAAAGCTCGTGAACTCGATTCCTTCCAGTTTTAAGTCCTGGATGACAGGATGGTCCTCTGTTCGGATATATATTTTTTTGGCTGCTTTAATTTTTTTATAAACACCCATTTGCATTTGTTCAAAATCGGCTGCTCCTAAGCCAATAACAGTTAATTGATTCAAGTTATACACCTACTTCTTTCGATTTAACAATAGTTGATATGCAGCCATTCTCCTGCCGAGCGGGATTAAAAACCAATCCTTTTCAGTTAATACACGCATTTTTGCGACTGCTGTAATAAAAGTCCCTGCGCCAAGCATGACAAGCACACCGCTGTAAATAAGTGCATCAAAGCGACTAAACAAGCCGGTAAACAAGCTGTTTAAGCTGTATACAGCACCTTGTACGACGACGATCATGATAAGGCAGGCAATGGCCAGTTTTCTATAAAACGAACGATTCGCCAGGCGGATCGCCGTCAGTTTTTTTAAATAAATTATAAGTGCAGCAGCTGTAAAAATCAGACCGATATTACTCGCTATTGCCGCGCCCAACACATCATAATGAGGGATTAAAATAATGTTCCCTATACATTTTAATACGATTCCGAATCCTAAAAAAACGGCAGGCCCCTTTAATTTGCTATAGCCCTGTAAAATCGCTGTAAACGTTAAAATAATCGATAACGGAATAATTTGAAACGAATAAAGTTTCAACACATTTGAATAGGCATCCGTCTTAAACAGCATTTGATTCACATAAGGCATAACAAGTATCAATCCGAGTGCCGCAGCAACTCCGAATATGAGGGAGCTCCGGAAAGTTAATTGGATAAACGGCTTTGCACCGCGACCATTAGGCTGATTTGCCTTTAATGCAACAAGCGGCACAATGGCCAGCGATAAAGATGTAGCAATAACGATTCCAAGCTGCACAAGCGGTTGCCCGCGGTCATAAATCCCCTTCACTTCCATCGCTTCTACTGTAGGCATTCCCGATTGGACAAGCATTTTATATATCGTAAAGGAATCTACAAGCTGGAAGCATAATAATAGCAGCGCACTCATACTGATCGCGATACTATATAATGTGACCTCTTTTAAAATCGGCCAAATTTTTACACGAACTATTTCCCCTGAAGGCTGATACTGCCGTTTCAAAAAGTAGAGCAGCAGAACAATACCTGCTATTTCCCCGACAACTGTACCGAGCATCGCCATTTTCCCTGCTGCGTAAACAGATTGTGTATACTGCAGCAACACAATTGTTCCGACTAATATAATTGATACCCGAATCATTTGTTCGAACACTTGAGCATAGGCAACGGGCTGCATTTTACTTTCCGATTGGAAGTTGCCCTTTAAAACAGCAAGCAGTGGCATACATAACGTAATAAATGAGCCAACTTGCAATAATCCTGCCAGCTGAGGATCTTCCATCAAATTAGCTAAAGGCTGCGCACCAAAAAATAACAGACAGAAGAAGATAATGGCCAATGCTGTTAAATAGTAAAAAATAATGCGCGATACAGATCGTCTTTCTTCGTATGTACCACCACGCCCTTCAATATCAGCGAGCATTTTGGAAATGGCAACAGCAAATCCGCTTGATGTCCATACGACAAAAAATGAGATAAACGGGTACACTTGCTGATACACATAAAACCCTTGGTCACCTACTAAGTTTTGATAAGGAACCCGGTAGATGGCGCTTAATATTTTTACTAATAGCGCCGCTACTGTCAGAAGAAGAGCGCCCTTCATATAATTTTTCATACCATAACTTTGCGAAGTCATTCTATTTCCTTCCTCTATTTCATACAATGTACTAATTATATCATGAAAACCATTTGCTAATTTTACGCGAGGAATTAAAAAAACGCCCATTAATATGGACGTTTTGAAGTGATTTTAGTTTTCCATTTGCTTTGCTAAAAAGTTGGCTGCTGTTTCAGCAGTTTTTTGTTCGACTTCACCGATAAAATGGGCCCGTGATATTAAATAAATAGCACCAATCGGATCTCCATTCGAAACTATCGGTACGATGCAATACGATTTCACTTGTTCATACTGTCCTGCTACAAGTTCAATCGACATCTCCAGCTTCTCACTTACAGGTGACCTGTTTTTGATAATATCTTCTGCAAATACTGTTAAACGTCTCGCCACATAATCTTTTTTCGAAACGCCTGCAACGGCTATTACTTCATCTCGGTCACTTATTAATGTCGGGGTACCTAATGTTTCAAATAATGATTCCGCATATTGTTGTGCGAATTCGCCTAAGTCATTAATTGGCGAATACTTCTTTAAAATCACTTCTCCTTCGCGGTCCGTATAAATTTCAAGGGGATCCCCTTCACGGATGCGAAGTGTTCTTCTGATTTCTTTTGGGATAACAACACGACCTAAATCATCGATGCGGCGAACTATTCCTGTTGCTTTCATCGTTCATGTTCCCTCACTTTCCATCAATTCACAGCATGATGCTCCTAGTATGGAAAGAAATACATGAAACTATGCATTGTTCGAAAAGGATAAAATAATATTTCGTATATGCTGATTCAAATATGATGAAGTACCTATTTTTTAAAATCTGTTATAGGAAATTACAACGTTTTCTTTCATTTTATGTTTTGTTTTTATGAAAAAGGCAATAGACAAAATAAAACAATCTTTTTGGAGGTGCAGTAATGGTAAGAGTCGATCGTATTACGTCAACACCGGATGCATATCGCCAGCATCAATATTATGCAGGCACACATTTAGCCTATTACCCGGATTTATCGAAGGAACGGTCTACAGCTGTTTCAAAATTTGAAAACGGCATTTTTAAACGTTACTTAGAAAAGCCTAATGGCCAGCGTGATTTAGTTTCTGCTTCCACGACAAGAGAAAAACAGTTATTAGAAATACGCGAAGAACACCGTAACCGCGAAGAATTGCTTCAACGCTTAAATTATTCGAACGGAGTACATTATAGTGTGCAACAAACTTTCTTATAATTCATTCTCTGTATCCAAACGAAAAGAGAGGAAATGTTAAAAGCAGCAAACTTTTAATATTCCCTCTCTTTTTTTATGAATTTTTTTTTGCAGACGCAATAATTTGCATCATTTTTTCTACTACATCAAATGGCAGGTGTTTCCCGCACTTATTGTAATCTACTGTAATTACTAGCTGTGTTCCTTCCATTCCAAAACCGACCGCACGACCAAACTCCATTGATTGCTCAACGATTTGCGCACCGTTTGTATTGGCTGTTCCTTCTTCTGAAAGAATAATAGATACAACCTGCTGCTTTTCTTTTATTGAAAGCACATCTGCCTCTTTCGCCCAAACTTTCATACGGGCCACGCGCATCAGACGCTCTGTTTCAACCGGTAAATCTCCAAAACGGTCTTGCAGTTCATCGATAATTTCCAAATAATCCTCGATGCGTTCCATCGCCTTAATCCGTTTATACATCTGGATTTTCTGGTAGCCATCCGGAATATACGCGTCTGGAATGTAAGCATCAATATGCAGCATAATCTCTACATCTTGCTTCTCTTCTCTCTTCACACCGGTACGACGTTCTTCAACTGCTTCTTCCAGCATTTGTGAATACAAATCAAAACCGATTGAATCGATAAAGCCATGCTGCTGAGCACCAAGTAAATTCCCGGCACCACGAATCGATAAGTCACGCATCGCAATTTTGAAGCCTGATCCTAATTCCGTAAATTCTTTTACTGCCTGCAAACGCTGCTCGGCCACTTCAGTAAGAACTTTATCACGTTCATACATAAAATACGCGTAGGCAATACGATTCGAACGCCCTACACGTCCTCGCAACTGATACAGCTGGGAAAGACCCATACGATCCGCATCATGAACAATTAAAGTATTTACATTTGGAATATCTACACCTGTTTCGATAATCGTTGTTGTGACAAGTACATCATACTCACCTTCTATAAACGATAAAATAACCGATTCAAGCTTTGCCTCTGTCATTTTGCCATGCGCAAAGGCAACTCGTGCATCTGGAACAAGCATCTGAATTTCTTCTACTCTTCTTGTAATATCCTCTACTCGATTATATAAATAAAACACTTGTCCACCGCGCGCCATTTCACGTTCAATCGCTTCACGTACAAGCGCTCCGTTATGTTCCATTACATACGTTTGGACAGGGAAGCGGTTTTGTGGCGGTGTTTCGATAACCGACAGGTCACGCACTCCTACCATTGACATGTGCAGTGTACGCGGAATTGGTGTTGCGGTTAACGTCAGTACATCGACATTAGTCCGGAGCTGCTTAATCTTCTCTTTATGTGTTACACCAAAACGCTGCTCCTCATCGACGATAAGCAGGCCTAAATCTTGATATACTACATCCTTCGATAGAATACGGTGTGTACCTATCACCATATCAACTGTACCTTCTTTTAGGCCTTTTAACGTGTCTGTCTGCTGCTTTTTCGTGCGGAAACGACTAAGCAGTCCTACATTGATTGCATAGTCTTCAAATCGCTTCGAGATCGTTTCATAGTGCTGTTGCGCCAAAATGGTAGTCGGCACTAAGAAGGCCACTTGCTTGCCATCTAAAATAGCTTTAAATGCAGCTCGAATGGCAACTTCTGTTTTTCCGTATCCTACATCCCCGCAAACAAGTCGATCCATTGGACGTTCCCGTTCCATATCTATTTTCACTTCAGCGATTGTGCGTAACTGATCTTCTGTCTCCTCGTATGGGAAAGCAGCCTCAAAGCTTCGTTGCTCATCGGAATCAGGAGAAAAGGCATAACCTTTTTCCGCTTCGCGCTTTGCATAAAGTTTGATTAGATCGTCCGCAATATCCTGTACTGCATTCGAAACTTTCTTATGTGTTTTCTTCCACTCCGTGCCGCCGAGTTTATGAAGTTTCGGTTCTTTTTCACCTGATGGCACATAACGCTGAATCAGTTCGATTTGATCTACAGGTACATATAACTTATCGTCCTCACGGTAGCGTACATGCAAATAATCTTGATGCGTACCATTCACAACAAGTGTTTCGATGCCAATATATTTCCCGATACCATGATGTACGTGTACAACATAATCGCCTGATTTAATTTCGGTATATGACTTTATTCGCTCAGCATTTGTCATCTGCTGTGGCCGTGATTTTTTCTTCGCCTGTTGTTTAAAAAGCTCATCATCCGTAACAACCGCTATTTTCTGTAACGGCAGCTCAAAACCTGACGACAATGCCGTATTGACTAAATAAATACCTGGTTCATCAGCATAACCGATTGTTGAAGCAATATGATAATCATCCAGTAAATTTTGCATCGCCTTTATCCGGCTTTCAGAATTGGCCGTAAATAACACGACGAACTTTTCATTTGACCAACGTTCAATTTCATTTTGCAGTAAAGCAATTTGTCCGTGGAACTGCTGCATCGGTTTACAGGAAATGTTGATTGTCTTTTTAAGAGTAATGCCTGCAAATGTTCTTGTGAATAATGCGAAATACATTTTCTGCTGTTTCAGCATTGAAAGCACTTCTTTTAATGAATGGGATGGCTTTACATCGTGAAGCATTTTGCCCCCTTCAATCAATGAAATAAACCATTCATTTTCTTCACGTTCCCAGGCTTCCATCACTTCCTGGATACGGCCCAATTCATCAAATAAAACAAGACCATCCTCTTTAAAGTAATCACCTAAAAAAAACGGCTGTTCAAATAAAAGCGAGCCATATTTTGCAATATGATCCGGCAGATGACCAAGACGCAGCAGCTCAATATCATGTTGAATATTTTGCATGAGCAATTCCTGGGTTTCCTTTTTGCGCACCTTTTTTAAACTAGCTGCCAATGACACTTCCAGGCGTTCTGCAAGTTTTATACGCTCTTCTTTCGTTAAAAGAAGCTCTGTGGCAGGGAAAATTTTAATTTCATTTAATTTTTCAATTGAACGCTGATTATCGGCGGAAAAGGTACGAATCGAATCCACTTCCGTATCAAATAACTCAATACGAATCGGATCTTGTGCATATGGCGGATAAATATCCAAAATTCCGCCGCGCATCGCAAACTCACCTGGTGTTGTAACCATTTCACTTCTCGTATAGCCCATTTCGACAAGCTTATCTAACCAAATATTGATGTGGACATCTTGGCCTAAAGAAGTGTAAAGTTCGTATCCAAGCCATTTTTGAGGTGAGCTTAGCATACTGCGCATACCTGCAACCGGAATAATATAGATTCCGCGTTCCTGATTGACTAAACGCCCTAATGTAGCAATACGCTGTGCACGCAGCTCATGGGAAGAAGTCGTCATATTGGCTGCGATAAACTCCTCAGCAGGGTAATAATGAACATGCCCTTCACCAACTAATGCAGTCAAATCATCTACTAACTTTTGCGCCTGCAATAGGTTTGAGGACACGATATAAATCGATTTATTTGTCTCTTGATAGATTGTATGAATCAATGCGGGTCTTGCACTTCCCGTTAACCCCGTAATAAGGTGATCGTTTGCTTGATTCTTTTGAATTTGCTCTATCATATTATCAATCTGTTTATCTTTTTTAAATATTTGATGAATCGTATCCACGTCTAGTCCCCCTTCTCTTTTTCGATAAATGAAAACGGAAATGGAAAAAGCCTTGGCGCAGTTTATGCGACCAAAGCAACTCCTCTACTGTAACCATCTTTTTAACGCATAGTAATCGGGAAACTGACGCAATGAATCTTCACAATGTTCACAAATGCTGTAAACGGTCGTTTCTCCCCGCTCATTTTTTTTAATAAATTCATCGATTTCACCTATTTCAAACAAATGAAGCTTTTGAACCGTTTCTTCTGCATCGAAAGGCAAAGTACCAATCTCTACCTCACAATGTCTACAGCGGTAGCGTACAGGCATCTCCCATGGCCTCCTTTAAACACTTATGTATATTAAAGTCTAACCATATTTTGATTAATTTATGCGCCGTTAAATTTGTTCATCACTTCTAAAAACGGCTTTGTTAAAGCTGTCTCCACAGCATCACAGCTCTTTTCGACAGCTTCTTTTACAATTGGCTGATCCTCTTTTGAAAATTTGGCCAATACGTAATCCGCCACTTTCATACCTGCCGGCGGGCGGCTAACTCCGACACGAATTCGGTTAAATTCCTGTGTCCCTAAGTGCTGAATTAATGACTTAATCCCGTTATGTCCACCAGCACTTCCTTTGCCGCGTAATCTTAACTTACCCGTTTCCAGATCTAAATCATCATAAATAACAATAATATCTTCAATTTCTATATCAAAATAATCCATTAGAGGTCTAACACATTCTCCTGATAAGTTCATATATGTTAGCGGCTTCAATAAAATGACTTTTCCTTCAGGACGATGAACCGTTGCATACATACCATTAAATTTAGTTTGATTTAATGGTGCGTTCCACCGATTGGCTAATTCATCAATCACATCAAAACCTATATTATGGCGTGTATGTTCATATGGTTTTCCCGGATTTCCTAAACCAATAATTAATTTCACTAGTAATCGCATCCTTTTTCTCTAATCGCCTTTATTTTATCATATATGCTCCTGAAAAGTATGTATCGTCCTCTAGTATTGTGCCAATGATTTCTCGCGCATTTTCCTTACAATGAAGAGCACTAAGAAGCCTACTGCTGCGAAAAAGCGAACTGCTGTCGATAAATACATCGCTGTTTCCATCGAGTATGTTTCGAGCAGCCAAATTCCGATCTGTGGAGAAGAAAATGCGATGACTGCCAGCAGCACATTATAAGTTGTAATACAATATGTACGGACTTCCTGCGGTGAATTTTCCAGCAATAAATTAAATAATATTAAAACCGTTCCTGAAACAAACAAACCGGAAAGAAAGGACATCGCGACTAAATAATACAGGTTAGTCGATAAAACCATCAGTAATGGTGCTGTCGACATACCAAAAGCAACCCAGACGAATACACTCATATTGCCATATTTTTGCGACCATTTACGCCAAAGAGAAAACGAAATAATTTGGGCAATCATATTTGCCACATTGAACATACTAATCCAGAAGATTGTTGCTTCTGCATAACGAACATTATAAATATTAAAAACACCCCATGCCATTTGCCAGCCAAAGTTAAAAACGAGCGCAACAATTAAAAACAGGACATATTTATTGTTTTTAAAAATTGACCAATCCATTGCACGTTTCTTTTCTACATTCAGTTCACGTGCCGGTTCATCATGCTTTAATAAAAAATACAGTTCAACAACCCCGACAACGAACGTAAACATAAATAGTATTTGATAAGCTATCCGATTAGCGGTCATGTCTTTCATAACAATGCCAATCGTTAATGTAACAAATAGGCCTACAACTGTCAGCAAGCGATTACGGTCACTGAAAAACTGCGCTCGACGCGTTTCCTCAATAATATTGCCGATAAAAGACTGCCAGCCCATATTAGCCATCGTATTCGGTACACTCATCGCAGCAATCAGGCCAAGCAGCAACCATGAACCAAAACTGCCTGGTACATAACTAATAAAGGCAATTAGCAGGAAAACAAAGCGTGCTGCCAATACGGAGAAAGCAACGAGCCTTTTTTGTTCGAATGCACGGTTTAGTAAAATGGCAGCCGGCAACGTCATTAGCAATGTAATTAAAGGTGGCAAAGAACTGATCAACCCGACCTGATAATTTGTCGCACCAAGAATCGTCATTGCAAAAATCGGAATGTAGCTGTTTGAAGTATTTTGTGCAACAGCAGATGCCATCCCATGGTAAATACTCATTTTTTCATTATGTGTTCTCATAAAGTCCTCTAATTTTTCTTAATATTTACTCATCTCCATATTATTATACTTATTTTCTTTCGTATGTCGAAGTATTTTTTTACATTAAAAAACCGCTCTATATAATAGAGCGGCCTGTCCAATTGCTTAATTTTCTCTACCTGGTTTTTCAGGCGATAATTTTTCTCCCGTTGCATCAAGATCATCGGCTGTTACATTATCTGCATCTGCATCAACATCTTCAACTGGTGCTGCTGGCGGTGTTACCGTTGCTAATGTATAGTCATCATTATCTACAATTGTAAAGGCTGTAAATTGATCACGAACATTACCCACAGATAACGATTCACCAACTGCTAATTCGGATACATCGATTTCAATTGTGTCTGGAATTTCACTTGGCTTCACTTTAATTTTCAATGTATGGTTAGGTTGAGTAATTACTCCACCTTCTTTTACACCAACTGAAGTTCCGATAAATGCGATTGGAACATCCACTTCGAGTTCTTCTTTCATATTGATAGCAAGGAAGTCAACGTGCTTCACATGTCCTTTTAGTGCATCACGCTGGATATCAGTAAGTACTGCATTTACTCTTTTCCCGCCTACTTCAATTTTAAACACGCTTGTTGAACCATATGTTTGAACTGCTTTAGCAGTGTCTCTATAATCCAACGAAATTGGTGTTGTTTCAGTTTCATAGCCATACAGCACACCTGCCAGTTGGCCTTCTTTTCTAAGTTGGGTTAATAACGAACGTTTCCCAGTTTCTCGCTTCGTTGCTTGTAATACTGTAGTCATATTCCATCGTCCCCCTTAAATAATTATACAAAGATACATTTACCCTATCTTTGTCCACCCTAAACATAATAAATTGTCAGATTTTTTGCAAATATTTGCATATAAAGCTACTATGAAATAAAAAAACAGCCTAGGAAATAAAATTCCCAAGCTGTTTTGCTATTGATTAGTCGAATAACGTACTAACAGATTTATTTTCATAAATACGAGAGATTGCATCTGCCATTAATTTCGCAACTGATAATTGCTGAATTTTTGGAGAAAGTTTTTCTTCAGATAATTGAATTGTGTTTGTTACAACTAATTCTTTAATTGGAGAATTTTCAATACGCTCAATTGCTGGACCTGATAATACAGGGTGTGAACAACATGCGTAAACTTCTTTAGCACCGCTCTTAATTAATGCCTCTGCACCAATCGTAATCGTACCGGCCGTATCGATAATATCATCGATTAAAATACATACTTTACCATCTACATTACCAACAATGTTCATTACTTCTGCCACGTTTGGTTTTGGACGACGCTTATCAATAATAGCAATCGGAGCTTTTAAGCGCTCTGCCAATTTACGCGCACGTGTTACACCACCATGGTCTGGAGAAACAATAACTAATTCCTCTTCATTAAATCCTTTTGTTCCGAAATGTTCGGCAAGTAGCGGTACAGCCACTAAATGGTCGATTAAAATATCAAAGAAACCTTGAATTTGAGGTGCGTGTAGATCCAATACAATTACACGAGTTGCACCGGCAGTTTCAAGTAAGTTTGCTACTAATTTAGCAGTGATTGGTTCACGCGCTTTTGCTTTACGGTCTTGACGTGCATAGCCATAGTAAGGCATAACAACGTTTACTGTACGAGCAGAAGCACGTTTAACAGCATCAATCATAATTAAAAGTTCCATTAAATGCTCGTTAACAGGTGCAGAAGTAGATTGAACGATAAATACATCCATTCCTCGAATACTTTCTTCAATGCTAATTTGGACTTCTCCATCACTGAAGTGTTTAACAGATGATTTCCCTAGTTCTAGACCCATTTCATCGGCAATCTCTTTGGCAAGTGGATTGTTAGAATTTAATGAGAAGATTTTTAATTTTGAGTCAGCGTATTGATACGGCATGATGGCCTCCTGTATTTTAGTTAATTTTATTTTGAATTTAATTTACTCACATAGCCTAATTTATTTTCCTGACGAGCACGTGCAATCGCCAATGCATCTTCCGGAACTTCTTTAGTAATTGTTGATCCTGCAGCAATGAAAGAACCTTTTTTCAATGTTACCGGAGCAACTAAGTTCGAATTACATCCAATGAATACATCGTCTTCAATAGTTGTTTTATATTTGTTTTTACCGTCATAGTTAACAGTAATTGAACCGCAGCCAATATTTACGTTACTGCCGACTTCTGCATCGCCAATATAGCTTAAATGAGACACTTTCGTATCATCACCTAACGTACTCTTCTTCACTTCAACGAAATTACCAATTTTCACATGGTTTCCTAATGAAGATTCCGGACGTAAATGTGCAAACGGACCTACTGCTGTTTCGTTGCCGACTTGGCTGTTTAGCACAACTGAACTATGAATCGTTGTTGCACTACCAATTTGACTGTCCACAATATGACTATTCGGACCAATTTTACAATCTTCACCAATAACCGTTTTTCCTTCAATGATCACTCCAGGTAAAAGAACCGTATCACTTCCGATTACTGCGTCTGCACTAATATGTGTAGAAATCGGATTAATAATCGTTACACCGTTGCGCATATGACGTTCGTTAATACGTGCACGCATAAGCTCCTCTGCTTGAGACAGTGCAAAGCGGTCATTTACGCCTAGCGTTTCATCAAAGTTTTCTGTTACATATGCTGCAACTGTTTCACCTTGCTTTTGTAAAATTTCAATAACATCCGGTAAATAGAATTCACCTTGTGCATTTTCATTTTTAACGAGCTTAAGTGCTTCAAACAATGCTTCATTATCAAAGCAGTATGTGCCTGTATTAATTTCTTTCACAAGCTGCTGTTCAGATGTAGCATCTTTTTGTTCAACAATTTGCGACACTTGTCCATGTTCGTTACGTAAAATACGACCATAGCCAGTCGGGTCATCTGTAACCGCTGTCAAAATAGTTGCTTTTGCATTTTGAGATACATGTTGATCAAGCAGTGCCTGCATTGTTTCAGGGCGAATTAAAGGAGTATCACCACATACGACAAGTGTAGTTCCGCTAAGACCGCTTAAAATCGGCTCAGCTTGCTGAACTGCATGCGCTGTACCTAGTTGTTCTTCTTGTAAAACATACTCACTCTTATTTCCAAGTGTTTCTTTTACCAGCTCTGCACCATGTCCTACAACAGTTACGACACGCTCAACATTTAATGAACTGATATGATCGATTACATGTTCCACCATTGGCTTTCCGCATACTGGGTGAAGCACTTTATATAATTTGGACTTCATTCGTGTACCTTGACCAGCCGCTAGCACGACCGCAAAAATATTCGTCATATTACAAGTCCTCCATTTTAGCTCTTTTTCTCTTATGACTATAAAGCAATTTCATAATCTTTTCAAGGTATTCAGACTTGACAAATGTTTGAATTTAAAATATCTATAATAGTTTGACACATTTTCTTTTGTGTACTAATTCAGCAAAATTTTACGTTAAAAAGTAAATAATCAGTATATTTTCGACCTTATTGTTCTTTTTACTTTTCTGTTATAGAACATTTCTGCGTAGAAAATAATTCATAAAAAAAAGAGCCCCCTCATATGAGTGACCCTAATTAATATTAAACATTCACTTCTTCAAGCTCCAAGGTTTCCTCTGTATTTTCCTCAGCAGATGCATGGAAAGCTTCCAAAACGATTTCTTGAATTTTATTGCGCGTATTCGAATTAATCGGATGTGCAATATCGCGGAATTCGCCATCTGGTGTTCTTTTGCTAGGCATAGCTACAAATAAACCAGTATTTCCATCAATTACACGAATATCATGGATGACAAATTCATCATCTAGCGTAATTGAGGCAATTGCACGCATACGTCCTTCTGTTTGAACACGTCGTAGTCTTACGTCAGTTACTTCCATTATTTATACCCCCTGTAGTTTGATGCGTAATCTTTAGTATTCGGGATGAAAGAATATAATCCTTCTATCATCCAGTAAATTTCTAAAAATACATCATTTATCAATAGAATACAATATAATGTAATTTTTTTCTATCTACAATTTTTATAATTATTAAAATAAACTAAATATTCTACTTATTTATGAGATTTTTCTTAATAACTGCTGTAAATAGAGTCAAAATATTTTTTTAGCAAAAAAAATCCACGTCTTTTCTATAATTAGAAAGCCGTGGATTTAAGCTATAAACAAGTTTATTCAAAATTAGAACTAAGAAATTATTATTTTACTAAGGCAATTACTTCAATTTCAACTTTTACATCTTTTGGTAAACGTGCAACTTCTACTGCCGAACGAGCTGGCTTGTGCTCACCAAAATGACTAGCATACACTTCATTCATTATAGCGAAATCATTCATATCTTTCATAAATACTGTTGTTTTAACAACTTGGTTTAAAGAAGAACCGGCTGCTGCTAAAACAGCTTTTAAGTTTTCGAATACTTGGTTTGTCTGTACTTCGATATCCCCTTCTACAAGTTCCCCTGAAGCTGTCAGTGGAATTTGGCCAGAAGAATAAAACATGTTATTTACTACAATACCTTGTGCATATGGACCGATTGCTGCTGGTGCATTTGTTGTTGAAACTGTTTTCATTTTAATTTCTCTCCTTTTGAAAAAAATTACCTTCACTTAATGCAATTGTGCGATCTTTCTCACTTACTTCCTGTAGTTTTACTAAAGAATAGTAATCATCTACTAATGTAACATCAGCATGCTGTGCTTCTACTAATACAGCGATACCTGCCAACTCACATTCGAATTCTTCCAGTAAGTTCTTCATACCATTCATCGTGCCTCCGACTTTCATGAAATCGTCGGTAATTAATACACGCTGCCCACTTTTCATACTACGTTTTGATAAAACCATCGTTTGAATACGACGAGATGATCCTGATACATAATTAATACTCACCGTTGAACCTTCAGTCACTTTGCTGTCACGACGTACAACAACAACCGGGACATTTAAATGTCTTGCAATCGCATGTGCAATTGAAATTCCCTTTGTCGCTACGGTCATAATGACATCAATTTGACGATCTGCAAACACGCTCGCAAATACTTTACCAACGCGATTCATCAATTCCGGATTTCCTAAAAGGTCCGTCATAAATAAATAGCCGCCAGGTAATAAGCGATCGGATTGACAAAGTTCCCCCATAAATTCCCCAATTATATCACGAACTTCTTGTTCCGCCATTTTAGGGATATATTTAACACCGCCCGCTGCACCAGGTACGGTAATTAAAAGCCCAATTCCTTTTTCTTCGAATGTTTCCTTTACAATTGTTAAATCTTCACTGATTGAAGACTTTGCAGAACTGTAAAGCTCAGAAAAATAAGTTAGCGGGATCAACTGATGTGGATGCTCAAGTAGATAATAAGTCATATCCACAAGGCGTTCACTGCGCTTCCATTTCATGCGACCCTCTCCTAAACATTAATTAATAAAATACGAATATTTAATAGTCAAATTACCATAATTATACGTATTTATGCAAGTGGATTTCGTTCCCCCAACATACGTACTACATAAACTTCCTCACAAAAACCACGTAATCCATTATAAATACGGCTGACACGTGCTTCATTTTCCACTAGCCCAAATACTGTCGGACCACTGCCGCTCATTAGTACCGCATCGGCACCAAAGCGCTGCATTTGTTCTTTAATTGTTATAACTTCAGGATGAAGCTCAAATGTTACAGTTTCCAAAACATTTCCAAGTGAATGGCACATTAGCTCATAATCATCCGTTTCAATTGCCTTAATCATTTCTTTCGTGTTTGGATGCTGTAGTCCTTCAATATTCAGTCCACCGTATACATCCGCAGTCGATACGCCAATTTTCGGCTTGGCCAAAACGACCCAGCAAGTTGGAGGTGCGGATAGTTCTTTAATCTTTTCCCCGCGCCCTGTTGCCAAAGCTGTACCGCCATAGACGCAGAATGATACGTCAGAACCGATTTCCGCTCCATGCTCCGCAAGCTCGTCCAACGTTAAATTTAGATCCCAAAGCTCATTTAAACCGCGCAATGTAGCCGCTGCATCGCTGCTTCCACCCGCTAGACCCGCAGCTATAGGAATTTGCTTCTCAATTGAAATGGTTACGCCTTCTTTAATACCGTATGTATTTTTTAAAAGCTCTGCTGCCTGGTAAGCAAAATTCCGCTGATCATCCGGGACAAAATTATCTGTCGAAATAATTTTAATTTGACCGTCTGCTCGTGATTCCAGTCCAATTCGATCGGCCAAATCGACCGTTGTCATAATCATTTCCACTTCATGATAATGATCCGGACGTTTATAAAGCACATCAAGTGTTAAGTTAATTTTTGCGGGTGCTTTTACGTATAACATTGAAAATTCCTCCTACTGTATAAGGCACGCATAATATGTAATACGCGATTAAAATTCTATTGCCCCTATTTTACCATACGGAAGCCTTGTATTATGCACGAAAACATTCACTTTTCTTCGCAAATTATCGTAAAAAAATGCATGCCAGACAATTCAGTAGTAAGACATTCTAAGTATTAAGAAAATCGCTTTCCTGCAATCAAAATAACACCACCGTAAGCGAGAACCTACGATGGTGCCATCTTTGTGTCAACTTACTTTTGGTTGTTCTGCGATTGTTTAGCTAAGTTTTCCTGAGCCATTTCAACCG
This sequence comes from Solibacillus sp. GQ1, assembly GCF_059758555.1. Classification (NCBI taxonomy): domain Bacteria; kingdom Bacillati; phylum Bacillota; class Bacilli; order Caryophanales; family Caryophanaceae; genus Solibacillus; species Solibacillus sp. GQ1. The sequence goes on from NZ_JCAXEX010000008.1 coordinate 38,634, forward strand.
CGCGTCTTACCATGTTTCCTGCATCACGGGCTTTAATACCGCCCCAACCCTCACGTTGAACTACGTCGTAAAATCCAAGTTCTTTTGCAATCTCTTCCTTTAGACGACTCGACATGATTTTTTGTCTTGCCATGCAAAAAACCTCCTTTTCGTTGACGCTTTTAGCATGTGCAAAAAAGAAAAAAACACTCACTTTAAATGAGCGCTTTTTTAAAAATATTAAAATAAGTACTAGAAAAACTATTTGATGGTAGCTACAGCATCATCTAAAAAAGTAATCTCTACTGCTTCGGTAAGTATATCTGTGTAACTGTAAGACACGCGCTTGCACGCATTATCTTCCTGCTTTAGTTCAATAACGAACACTGCATGGTAAGTGTCACTTAAGACGCCTTCACATTCAATTGTTTTCTTGCGACCACCATTTGCTTTTAATTGCAAACGTTTACCCAAATGACTATCCAATGATTTTTTAATGTCTGCTAACGTTTTTGGCATTTTTGCATACACCTCACTATAAAATAGTATACCATGATGCAATTAAAATGTCAATAAAATATAATATTTTATCACCGTGATACAAAGTCGTCAACTTTTTTCTTAAGATTTCTTAAAATTTTTTAATGTGAAATTCATTTTATTGTCTTACACAAAAGTTAGGATATAAGCAGTCCGCTAATTTTCCAAATTCTTGGATTGACAATGTTTCACCACGACGTGATGGTTCAATTCCGGCTTCTTCTAATGCTTGAAGGATAAGCTCTTTATTTTGCTTACCATTAACAAGTCCATTTTGTAAATTATTTAAAATTGTTTTACGACGTTGTGCAAACGAAGCACGGGATACTTCAAATAAGAAGTCCTCGTCAATTACTTTCACTGGAGGATTTTCATGTTTAATTAAACGAATTACTGCCGAATCTACATTTGGCTGTGGCATAAATACCGTTTTTGGCACAACCATCGCGATTTCCGCTGTTACGTAATACTGAATTGCAATTGATAAAGAGCCATATGCCTTCGTACCCGGTTTTGCGGTAATACGATCCGCTACTTCCTTCTGCATCATCACGACAAAGCCGCGAATCGGTAAACGATCATTTAAAAGCTTCATTAAGATTGGTGTTGTCACATAGTAAGGTAAATTAGCCACGACCATAATATCATCAATACCTGGCATTTCTTCTTCGATTACTTGTGCAACATCGGCCTTTAAAATATCCGAATGGACTATCTTTACATTGTCATAAGGGCTTAATGTATCCTCGAGTACAGGTAAAAGCCTTTGATCAATTTCAAACGATACGACTTTTTTTGCCTCGCGGGCTAAATGCTCTGTCAATGCACCAATCCCAGGTCCAACTTCAATCGCTCCACTATTTTCCGTTAAATTAGCGTGACTGACGATATTACGTAAAATATTCGGGTCGATTAAAAAGTTTTGCCCTAAGCTCTTTTTAAATGAAAATCCGTATTTTTCTAAAATTTCTTTTGTACGTACCGGTGTAGCAATGTCTTTATGCATGCGTATCCTCCTGATCTAATTGCGAAATTGCTTCTGCAAACTGCTCGATTGTTATTTGAAACATCATCAATCGTTTATGAAGCTGTTTACCATTTGTCATTCCTATATTTAAAATTTCCCCTAACTGATCCCGACGTTTTTTTGATTGCGGGTGTCCTATCAGTTTGGCTATCATTAAATCTTCCAGTGTAATTCTTTCCTCAATTTGAGAATCTGCCAATGTATACACATTGCTTAATGCTTCACGGATATCCTCATCGTTTGCGTGTTCAATCCCTAAACCTTTGCCGTTTTTGGCAATTGTTTTCGCCTTTGCTAAAAACGCATGCTTCACACCTGGTATCCGCTCTTCTATAATCGCGCGAATACGACGGCCAGGGTAATCAGGGTCCGTAAATACAATGACGCCTCTTTTTTTCTGGGCATGCTCAATACGGCGCAGGACTTCATCTGAAATTGCAGAACCGTTTGTTTCTATAGTATCTGCTCCTGTCGCACGCTTAATCGCTGTTGTATCGTCTTTTCCTTCAACAACAATAATCTCTTGTATATCCAAGAAACGTTCCTCATTTCTAACTTAGTCTTTCGCTATTTTACCATAGATTGCACTTTGTTACCGCTGTGCTAACTTCAATGAAAAAAGCTCCCTCGCCATCAGTCAAAAAGCGAGAAAGCCGATATACATTTTGGAATGTTAATTTAATATCATACAACTGAATAATCAATTACACCTCGGTGTAATTGCATCCAGGCTTTTTTAGGCATACATAATGTGGGTAAGTCAGCATTTGCCACAACATAGGACAAATGAAGGCTGGGTCCCTTTAAAAAGTTCTATGACATCCACCAAGGAGCTCCTCTTCATTCAGCGAGCGTTTGAAACACAGCTGAAACGAACAAAACAAGCATTCATCACCCAACTAAAAAGGTAAATGTTTTCTGTACTTGCCGCTACTCTTTCAGTATAAAGGGAATTTAATGAATGGCGATAAAATTTAGTTCAGTACTTTAATACGTACCTTTTTGCGCCCCCAGTTTTTTGCTTTGGACGTTGTCGGTACTAAGACATCGATTTTTTTACCTTTTATTGCACCGCCTGTATCAGCAGCTACAGCATTCCCGTAGCCTTCAACCCATACTTTTGTTCCTAAAGGAATAATTTTAGGGTCTACTGCAATGACCTTCATATCCGGATTTGCGCGCAGGTTAAGACCTGCTGCCGAAATACCTGAGCAGCCTGCACAATTTGGTGTATATGCTGTTGCTGTTACATAAAATTCTTTCCCTGAACTTGGTTCACTAGATCGGGAAACATTTGCAGTGACAACTTTTGTCCCTACAGATACAACTTTTGTTTTTGGTTTTTTAACTACTTTTTCAGAAGCAAGTTTTTTCGAAACGACTTTACCATTCTCTTTAACAATAGAGTATGTACGTTCTACCTTACCTTTTTCACCTTCTGAAACAACCTTTTCTTTGCCCTTTAATAAAGAAGAATCATTTTTCTTTTCAATTGCGAAATCTACTGATTCTTCCACTACATCGGTAACCTTTTCTACGCGAACAACTGCGATTTTATCATTTGGAGCGATAACTTCCTCCAAACCTCTCTCGACACGATCCGATTCACCTAATTGAACCTCTTGTTGTTTTAAAAAGTTAGCGACCGTAGTCGAAGTGGACCATACTTGTCTCTCTTTTTTGCCATCGACAAGCGTTAACTGAAACGCTTTTTGAATATCGATTTTGTTATCGGCTCCTACTTCTGTATCTAAGCTTTGTGATACAAGATCATGCTCTGTTACTTCAATATTTGCTTCTTCCAAAATGTTCTTCACTACATTTTCAGTTGTCCAAACTTTAGACTGATTTCCATCAACTGAAATTACTACTTCTTTTGCCTGTTCCCATTCTATTGACATTCCACTATCAATACTGGTACTCAGTGAGGGTGATACTTTATCATATTTTGTATAATCTATATTTTGAGCTGTCAATAGCTCATCAACCGTAGTTGCGTGTGTATAAATTTTTGTGGTCTCACCGTCAGCTGTTAACGTAACGGGAGTTTTAGTTCCGTGGTATAGAACAAATGCAATTACAGATACAAACAGGACTACAGAAAGAATTCGGACCCCTGTTTGCTTACTCCTCAATGATCCTAAGAACTGGCTTTTCATGGATTGATTTGACATGAAAATAACGCCTCCTTAATACAAAGTTGGATTATACGTACTAGTTTTCTTACTGTCAATAAAAAAGAATTTATCAAAAATTGGGCATTTTGCTTGAACTCGTACTGCAACTAGTATTGGAGGCGTCTTATCATCATGAACCTTTTGCACTTTGAAAAACAATCCTAACGTAAAAATCCGTAATTAATTTCTACCGTTATTTTGATGTATTTAGCATTAAATTTTAAAAAAGCGCTTTGCATTTTCCGTTGTTTTATTGGCAACTTCTTCCACAGGCAATTCTTTCAGACGAGCAATCTCCTCTGCCACCAATGTAACGAATGCCGGCTCATTTCGTTTTCCTCGAAATGGATGTGGGGCTAAATACGGCGCATCTGTTTCAATTAGCAAATGCTCCAGCGGAATTTCTGCCGCGACTTCTTTTGGCTGACGTGCATTTTTAAATGTTACCGGTCCTCCAAGACTAATCATGAAATTCATGTTTATGCATTCGCGAGCTGTTTCAACACTACCGCCAAAACAATGCATAATCCCGCCAACAGCTGCTGCGTCTTCCTCTTGTAGAATACGCACAACATCGCCTGTTGCATCGCGATTATGAATGATAATTGGTAATTCGAGTTTTTTTGCCAATTGGATCTGCTTACGGAACCAATACTGTTGGACATCTTTCGGAGATTTATCCCAGTAATAATCCAGTCCTGTCTCACCGATTCCGACAACTTTAGGATGCTTTGCCAGTTCTTCGATCCAGTTTAAATACTCGTCTGTACAATCAACTGCATCTACCGGGTGCCAACCAATTACTGCATAAATAAAATCGTAATCCTCTACTAGTCGCATCGCACGCTCTATCGTTTTTTTGTCAAAGCCGATGACAACCATCTTTTCTACGTTGGCTTCAATAGCACGGTCAATTACTTCCTGTAAATCTTCATCATACTGATCTGCGTTTAAATGGACATGTGTATCTATAAATGTGCTCATATTCATTTCTCCTATCGTGTATTGTACTCATAGATCATATTTCTTAGTTTTCAGTATTATTACATATAGGTTACAAAATACATATTTATTATTGTATAATCGCTAAAAATTGGGTGGTGAAGTGCCAAAAAACCACTAAACATCCTTTTTCAACCATATATAAATTATATTTAAATAGTTTTTTATAAAGTAATGAAAAAGTCTGCTGAACTTTTCGGTTCCAACAGACTTTTTTCAAATTACTTCACTTGTGCACCATTTGCTAATTTGGGATCAACAGTAGCCAATGTTAAAACTCCCTCATGTGAGCCTGCTAAAATCATTCCTTGAGATAATTCGCCGCGTAATGTAACAGGTTTTAAATTAGCAACGACAATTACCCTTTTACCGATAAGTTCTTCCGGTTTATAGTGCTCTGCAATCCCTGATACCACTTGACGTTGTTCATAACCTAAATCAACCTGCAGCTTTAATAATTTCTTGGCTTTTGCTACTGGTTCACATGCCAATACTGTCGCAACACGTAAATCTACTTTCATGAAATCATCAATTGTAATTTCTTCTGTATCCGGTGCTTCAACAGGTGTCGTTTCTTCTTCCTGTACTGTTTTTACAGAGCTTTGCATTTGTTCACGAATGTAAGCTACTTCCACTTCTGTATCAAGACGCGGGAAGATTGGTGTTCCTTTTTCAGCCACTTTTATGTTTTTCGGAATAACATTACCGAATGTTTCAATTGTGTCCCATTGTAATAATTTTTCATCAAGACCTAATTGATCGATAATTTGTTTGGGCGCATTTGTCATGAATGGCTGAATCATAACTGCAATATGACGTAAGCTTTCTGCCAAATTATTCATAACAGCAGCAAGTTTATTTTTATCGGCTTCCTCTTTTGCCAGTACCCAAGGAGATGTTTCATCGATATATTTATTCGTACGTGAAACTAATGACCATAATTCAGAAAGTACGACACTAAACTGCATTTTTTCCATACTTTCTTCATATCTAACACGTACATTCTCAGCATGTTCTTTTAATGCTGCATCAAATTGTGTCGCTTCCAAGTTTTCAGTAGGAATTACCCCATCGAAATACTTGTTCATCATGGAAACTGTTCTGTTTAAAAGGTTTCCTAAATCGTTTGCCAAATCGAAATTTGTCCGCTCGACGAATGATTCAGGTGAAAATACGCCATCTTGACCAAATGGCAGCTCACGCAATAGGAAATAACGTGTTGCATCCAAACCGTATCGTTCGATTAACATTTCCGGATACACAACATTACCTTTAGATTTCGACATTTTTCCGTCTTTCATCATAATGAAACCGTGTGCAAAAATTTTCTTTGGTAATGGTAAGTCTAATGCCATTAAGAAAATCGGCCAATAAATTGTATGGAAACGAACAATATCTTTCCCTACTACATGGACATCTGCCGGCCAATACTTATTGAATAGTTCTTCATTGTCAGAACCATATCCTAAAGAAGTAATATAGTTCGATAATGCATCTACCCATACGTAAATAACATGTTTCGGATTCCCTGGTACTTTTATTCCCCAGTCGAATGATGTACGGGAAACAGATAAATCTTCCAGACCTGGTTTAATGAAGTTATTGATCATTTCATTTTTGCGAGATTCCGGCTCGATAAACTCTAAATTATTTTCATAATAAGCAAGCAAGCGGTCTGAGTATTTCTTCATATTAAAGAAATATGACTCTTCCTTCACTTTTTGCACATCTCGCCCACAATCCGGGCACTTTCCATCGACTAATTGCGTCTCAGTATAATAAGACTCACAAGGCACACAATAAAGTCCTTCATACTCGCCTTTATAAATGTCACCGTTGTCTAAGAACTTCTGGAAAATTTTCTCTACAGAATCTTTATGACGTGATTCAGTGGTTTGAATAAAGTCATTATAGGAAATATCCATAGTATTCCATAATTTCTTGGCGCCTTCTGCAATTTCATTTACATAATCTTGCGGATGCATATTAGCTTCTTGTGCTTTTTCCTGAATTTTTTGTCCGTGCTCATCCATGCCTGTTAAAAAACGGACATCAAATCCTTTTAGACGCTTATATCGCGCTATTGCATCAGATGCAACTGTCGTATATGCAGTACCGATATGGAACTTTCCACTCGGGTAATAAATTGGGGTTGTTATATAGAATGTTTGTTGTTCACTCACGAAAGTGCCTCCATTTGTTTGTTAAGTATAAGTCTTATTCTAACGAAGTACGAAAATTGTTTCAATGAAAGTTTATTGGAATTGAGTTTTGTCGAATAATCGAAACTAAATCTTGGCAATTACTTAAATCTTTTCGACTATTCTAAATATTCTATGGTAAATATTTTTTATAATTTCCTTAAAAAGTACAAATATGACAAAAAAGTTTCCTAAACGAAGGAAATTTGAATGCTAAATTATTGACGTATATGGTATTAATTGTTATGATTTTAACTAGATCAGGATGAATGTCGAATTTTGACGAATTTAAATAACTTTTCTTATATTAGGAGGAAATATTAATATGAAATCAACAGGTATCGTACGTAAAGTAGACGAATTAGGACGTGTAGTAATTCCAATCGAATTACGCCGTACATTAGGTATTGCTGAAAAAGACGCTTTAGAAATCTATGTGGATGACGACAAAATCATCTTAAAAAAATACATGCCTAACATGACATGTGCAGTAACTGGTGAAGTTTCTGATGAAAACATGCGTTTAGTAGGCGGTAAATTAATCTTGTCTTCTGAAGGTGCAGAAGCATTAGTGAAAGAAATTCAAGAAAACTTAAAAAAATAATATCACTTATTTAAACAAATGAAGCGGTTAAGCGTTCACTAGTTTATGTAAAGTAAAGTATTATTTTACCAAATATGAAAAGCGTTGAAAAGTATGTTGACTTTTCAACGCTTTTTTATTGATGGTACGCCTGGTAAACATCACGTTTTGGTATGTTTCGTAATTTGGCTACTTCTTTAATGGCTTCTTTTGAAGATATTTGAGTTTCTTCTATTATATAAGTAACATGCTCATCCAATGACATGGTTGTCCAGTAAGCTTCTTCTTCATCGTCGATTTCACCTGAAGTATTGCCTTCCAGCACGATACAAAATTCACCGCGAATTTCATTTTCACTTGCCCAAATGATCGCTTCTTCTATTGTACCCCGCAAAAACTCTTCAAATTTCTTCGTTAATTCCCGTGCCAGTGTAATTTTGCGGTTACCTAATACGAGCTGTAAGTCTTTCAATGTTTCCTTCAAACGATGTGGTGCTTCATAAAAGATCAGCGTCTCTTCTCGCTTCGACAATTTTTCCAGCTGTTCTCTGCGTTCCTTTTTGCTTCGTTTTAAAAAGCCGAAGAAATAAAATGGCTGTGGAGAAAGACCGGATGCAATTAGAGCAGTTAAAGCGGCATTGGCTCCAGGGATTGGTACGACAGCAAATCCTTCTGCAATTGCTTTTACGACAATATCAGCCCCAGGATCCGAAATACAAGGTAAACCTGCATCACTTACTAATGCAATGGATTTTCCTTCTTGCAAATAGCCAAGCAGTTTCTCGCCACCTACTTCAATATTATGCTCATGATAACTAATAAGCGGTGTTTGAATATCGAAATAATTACATAGCTTTTTCGTATTACGTGTATCTTCTGCAGCAATAATATCGACTTCTTTTAAAATACGCAATGCACGCATCGTCATGTCTTCTAGATTGCCGATTGGTGTCGCTACTAAGTATAGACAGCTCCCTTGTTCATGCTGGCTACTTTTTTGTGAGTTCATCTGCAGCACTCCTTATATACTTTATTTTTTGGGGTCGCTTTAATTGTTTAAATGCATATTCAGCAGACATTGCCTGCTGTTTTGTTTCAAATGTTTCATAATAAATACACGTTACTGGTCCGCGTGCTCGTGTATATTTTGCCCCTTTACCTGCATTATGTGTTGCAATTCGCTTCTCTAAATTATTCGTATAGCCTGCATATAGTGTAGCATCACTACACTCTAGCACATAAAAGTAATGTTTAGTTTCCTTCTCCATACAAAAGTGCCCTCACTTCTGGCGTATACTCATTATTATCCTCATATACGTACAATGGTGGCAATACTTTTAAGTCCGGCTTGCCGTCTTTAATTGCTTCAATCAGTAATGTATTCGCTTCTTTCCCCCGTTTTGGATAAACAAACTGTATGCGCTTTGGCTCCAGCCGATTCGCTCGCATTGCACTAACAATATCCAAAAGTCTTCCTGGTCTGTGTACAAAGGCCGCCTTTCCGCCTTGTTTTAACAGACGGCTTGTTGCTATGATTGCGTCATCAAGCGTTAAATACAGCTCATGCCTAGCAATTGCATAATGCTCGCTCGTATTTTTTTCGCTCAACTCATGTGCCAAAAAATAAGGAGGATTACATGTCACAACATCATATTTTTCAATACCAAGTGTTCCAGGTGCATCTTTTACATCACCAAGCTGCATGTCGATCTGTTGTGCCAAGTTATTGTATGCAATACTGCGTGTTGCCATATCATGCAACCGCGGCTGTAATTCTACACCAGTAATTTTTGCATTTGTCCGCGCACTCATAAAGAGTGGGATTACCCCATTGCCTGAACATAAATCAATAATATGTCCTTTATTTTTCGGGACTTGTACAAATCGCGCCAGTAATACTGCATCCAATGAGAACGAAAAGACGGATGGGCTTTGAATAATTCGTAAATCTTCCGCCAGTAAATAATCTAATCGCTCATCATCCTTCAACCATTGTTCCACTATTAAATCCTCCACTTAACTGCTATTTTAATCAGCCTTTTCTAAACAAAAGACTGATATCTACTTTAGCAGATTCAGCCTTTTGTTTTTAACCATTTTGTTTATTTAAAAATGATAGACAGAACAAACAATCTTCACCTTTACGTGAGCTTCCAAAATGCACGTGACATACATGGAAACCTTCATTATAAAGCCTTGCTAAATTATCGTACCCTTCGCCAATATCTACTGGTTCTTTTTTTAGCTCTTCTACTCGTTTACTTGCAGTTGCTTCATTCGCTAATAGTTCTTCTAAGCGCGTACGTAGGTGAAGGTTTTCTGTTTGAAGCGTCTGATGCTCCTCCATCATATGCGCAACAAATTGCTTAAGTGCGCTAAATTGCTGTTGCATTGATTCAAGCTGTTGTTCGAACTCCATAACAGTATCCAAAAAATTACGGTCCTTCACTCAAGCCACCCCATTAATTCTATCTATATCAGATTTTTCTCATATTGCATAAGCTCTTCAAGCGTATATTCAACCATACGCTCCTGCTTCGTCAAATATACTTGGATGAGTCGCTCTAATACATTTAATCCGACGACTTTGCCTTCGCCTTCTGGTGTCATTGATAAATCACCGATGTCTGGCATACCTTCTTTTGCAATTTCATAATCATCATTTTCGTATTTTAGACAACACATTAAACGTCCACATAATCCGGAGATTTTTGTCGGATTCAGCGATAAATTTTGGTCCTTTGCCATTTTAATCGACACAGGCTCAAAATCACCTAAAAATGTCGAACAGCAAAGCATTCTTCCACATGGCCCAATTCCGCCAAGCAGCTTCGCTTCATCGCGAACACCAATTTGACGTAGTTCGATTCGAGTACGGAATACACTAGCTAAATCCTTTACTAATTCCCGGAAATCTACACGTCCTTCTGCTGTAAAATAAAAAATAATTTTATTGCGATCAAATGTATATTCAACGTCAACGAGCTTCATATCCAACGAATGCTCAACAATTTTCGTATTCGCTAATTCAAAGGCACGTTTTGACTCAATAGTATTTTCTTCTACCTGGAAACGATCACGTTCATCGGCTGGTCGAACTACTTGTTTTAATGGTAAAACAACGTCATTCTCCCCGACTTGTCGCATTGGTACTACGACTTTGCCATATTCAATTCCCCGTGCAGTTTCTACGATTACATATTCGCCAACTTCCAAAATATAAGCGGCTGGATCAAAATAATATATTTTACCCGCTTTTTTAAAGCGAACTCCGACTACATTATACAAATGTATACCCCTCCTGAAGATTCAGCATAAGCTGTTCCATCAATAACGTACGATTCATATTACGATTTAAATTTGTGCGGGCCTGCAAAATAGACTGCATTTGGCGTGACAGCTTTTCATATGTCAACACGAGTGCCAATTCATTAAATCGTTGATACATATCGGGATACGTGCACTTTGCTTGCTGGTTCGCTTTAATCGCTACAATATCACGGTACGCAAACAGCAACAAATCCAGTGCTAGCTCCATATCTTCTTTTTCTTTGAAGAGTGGAAGCCATTCTTCATGAATATATAATAGTGCTTCATGAACATTTTGATGAACAATCTCTACTAATTTTAACACTGTTTTTCGTGCAAGTACAAATTGCTCATCATTTGCAAGTGCAATAGCTGTTTCAACATCATTTGTCACCATGCTTGTTGTCGATGCCATTGAATTTGTAATTCCCTGTTCTACCAGCTGATCCATCAGCGTCGTACGGGGCGCTTTAGCAAATTTAATATGCTGACAACGCGAACGAATCGTCGGAATGATAGATTGGATTTGCTCAGTTAATAAAATCGCTACGACCTGTCCGTCCGGCTCTTCTAAAAACTTTAAAAGCATATTAGCAGACGCAATATTTAATTTATCTGCATGATGAAGCACATAAATCTTTTTGCCTTCTTCAACACCTGTCATCTTCATTTCAGCAACTAAATCTCTTATTTGATCAATTTTAATAAATTGTCCTTCAGGCTCTACTTGCCAAATATTCGGATGATTTCCCGAATCGACTCGTCTGCAATTTCGACATGTTTCACATGGAACATTTTCTGACAAATTTCCGCAAAGAAGAAGTTTCATAAAAAAAGAGACGACATCTCGTTTACCCGTACCTTTTTCACCTTCAAATATATAGGCATGTGCTAAACGATTTTTATCTACAATTGTTTGTAGTTGCTTCATCACTACAGGTTGCAGCTTCGTAAGCTCTTCAATAGTTCGTGTCAATTCCCTCACCTTTTTCATTTCCTGCTTCTATTTATTTGAATGCCCCTATGTACAATTCAAACAATATATATTCTGCTTGGAAAAATGCCCGTGTCTAGTGCACAACAAAGACACGGGCATTTTTTACATATACAGATTTATTAAAAGTCCCTTAATCTCGCCAATTTTCGCCAATAAATCAATAGACTCTTTTTCTTCATTTAAAATATCTTCTGCCAATTCGACAAGACGCTCATCAATTGTTTCAACAATTTTTAAGCGGCGTCCTTCTCCAAAACGGTTCCATGTATGTGATTGCTTTGTCTCAAGCCCATAATCTACTGCTTCCTGTAAAAAACGTTTCACAAGCATTTTAAAGCGTGCTAATTCACGTAGATTCCGTGATCTTGCTACTCGGTCACCCGCTGTAGAAATATCACCCATTAATCTTGTGAGCTGCTCTGACTGCATTTTGGACTCTTGCTTTACAATCATGTCACCAAAGCGATTGCCGTTTTGATTTGCCGGACGCAAATCATTGCGATTCGCATTTAAATTTGTTCGGAGATCTTGATTAATCTTCATTACCATTCGCCTCCAAGAAATAACGCCCCACTATACTTACTACCGAACTCGGATTTATAAACGCAATAATGATGGCTGCGCAAATTTACCAATACCGACAGGGGCTTCAATTTCTTTCAGTCTGTTGAAAGAAATTAAAAATGATGGAATTGTTCGATTGGTAATACAAATACAATCGCTCCTCCAACTTCAACTTCAACAGGGTACGGGATGTAAGAATCTGCGTTACCCCCCATTGGCGATACAGGAGCAACCATTTGCTCACGTGATCGACAGTTCTCACGAATAATATCTAATAACTTTGGAATTAAAGAATCATCCGTACCTATTAAAAATGTCGTATTCCCCGATCGTAAAAACCCACCTGTACTCGCTAACTTTGTCGCACGATAGTTGTTTTTTGTTAATGCATTCGATAAGCGGTTGCTATCTTGATCTTGCACTACTGCTACTACTAACTTCATCCGTACTCACCCCTTCATTGAATTGGTTCCTCTATTATATCATAAATAAAAGGTACACTTCATTTACTTTTACCCTAATAACGGATTTAAAATCCCCCATACCTCTTCTATCACCATTTCGATAGGCTGGTCGGCATTCACCATTTTAAAGCGCTCAGGGTATCGTCTCATTGCTTCCTCGTACCCTTCATATACTTTTTTATGAAATGCCAATCCTTCAGAATCTAATCGGTTAATTTCATCACTGCGCGTCGCATGAATGCGGGCTAATCCTTTTTCAGGTGCAATATTAAAGAAAACCGTTACATCCGGAAGTCGCTTTCCTATCGCAAATTCATTGATAGCAAGTACATCATTGACTCCGATTTCTCGTGCATAGCCCTGATATGCCAATGACGAGTCAATAAACCGATCGCATAATACATGCTTTCCTTCTTCCAATGCTGGTGTAATCTTTTCATAGAAATGCTGTGCCCGTGCTGCTGCATATAATAATGCCTCTGTCCGCTCATGCATTTCTGTATGGGCCGGGTCTAAAATAACCGCACGAATTTTCTCGGCGATTTCAATCCCGCCCGGCTCACGTGTAAGTAATGCCTCAATCTGTTTTTCTTTTAAACGCTCACCAATTGCTTTTAATACACTCGTTTTTCCGGCACCTTCCCCGCCTTCAAACGTAATAAATAAATTCCTTTGCATTTTTATATTCTCCCTGCATCTATATTATGACTTGTATTAATTTCTCCTGTAATCGGTGATCTCCTTGGAACAGTGCCCCGATAGCGAGTAGCCCCTCCAACTGACTAATTTGCGCTCCCGTAATTTTTTCACCTTGTACAAGTAATGGAATTCCAGGCGGATACGGAATAATTGTTGTAGCACAAATTCGTCCAACAGCTTGCATGTAAGGAATCCATTCTTTCTCTGCCTTTTCTATTTCCTCAAAGCTATACTCAGGTTGTGTAATCGTTATCGATTCGAAGCTTTCGATTTCATTTGTATTTTCAATGCATGGGAAGTTTTTTAAATGTGTATATGCCTCTTTAATACGGTTACATAAATCCTCCGTAGTTGAATAAGAGTCCTCCTGCTTTAATAACGGTAAAATTAAAAGCACTTGCTTTGCATCTGCCAACTCTACATATACATGTAATTTTTCCAGTGCTTCTTTTAATTGAAATCCTGTATAACCTGGAGCACGGACTAATAGTTTTAATGAATCATTCACTTCAACAACCTGTAAGTCCGTTGCCATTGTCAAAGACTCAATAAATTGCTGGCGTTTCTCTATAAAATATGCATAATCTGTTTCCGTATAGTTCGTCACATAACTTCTTGCATCGTCAAGGGAAGCTAATAATAAATACGATGGACTACTCGATTGTAACATACGTAAATAGCGGTTTACTTTCTGCTCGCTTACTAACGATGATTTCATATGTAAAAAGGAAGCCATTGTCATTGCGGGTAATGTTTTATGAGCTGACTGGACAACAATATCTGCACCTAGCTCCAATGCTGAAGGAGGCAGCTCCTCCGAAACGGTTAAATGTGCACCATGTGCCTCATCAACTAAAACTGGAATCTTATATGCGTGGCACAATTCAATTTGTTCCGCTAAATCATTTGCTGTCACCCCGTAATAAGTCGGATTCGTAAAAATAGCCGCTTTCGCATGGGGATAGCTTTCTATCGCTTGCTCTAATGTCTCCAAATCGATACAACTTGCTGTCTGACTTTTTATATCCCACTTTGGTGAAACATATACAGGATTTATTCCTACAAGTTCCAATGCATGAAAAATAGATTTATGTGCATTTCTTTGAACAAGTACTGTATCTCCTTTTTCACATGTTGCATAGATCATTGCCAAGTTTCCAACTGTTGAGCCATTCACTAAAAAGAAACTCCGACTTGCCCCATATGTAGATGCGAGGAGCTGCTCTGCCTGTTGAATGGCTTCTTCTGGATGATGGAAATCATCCAGCCCAGTCAGTTCGGTTACATCATATTTTAATGCCTGTTTAATTTCATTTGGCAAATTCGAAAGCAACCCATTTTTATGCCCAGGCACATGAAAAGATTGTGGATCATCCCCAACAAACTTTTCTAATGCTTGAACGATTGGTCGATCATTGTTCACCATGTTCACCTCATTTTCATTGTCCTTCTATTATAAGACGCATCTACCTTTCAGACCACCATTGGCATTAGAAATGAAAAACTAGCTAACACTGATTTGTTAGCTAATAATAAATCCGATATTGGTTACTTATAAATTGATAATTTAATTACTACTTTCATCACTATCCTTAACAACTGTACACGCCACTGCTTCCAGGTTTTTGTTTTCCAAACGTTCAACTATTAATACATCTTTTGCTGTTAGTCGTTGTAATTGCCCTTTACCTACACACTCAACCAACTTTTCTTGAAGAACTACAATTGTTACTGCCAGCATTGGAATAATATATAATAAAAGTTTTTAAACAAA
>NZ_JCAXEX010000009.1:0-50028 GCF_059758555.1 Solibacillus sp. GQ1
TTAAAATGAATATTTAAAATTAAAGAGGACCTCTAACTTGAAAATAAAATACAGTTTCGTTAAAGTACATACATAGCAAAAGGGAGGAATTTTAATGAAAGCACTTTTTGAAAAATTTAAATTGAATGAACAGGTTGAACTACGAAATCGTTTAGTTATGGCACCTATGACAACCTACTCTGCAAATGAAGATGATACAGTTTCCGATGAGGAAATCACATATTATAAAGAACGTGCTGAAGGAGCTGGAATGATCATTACAGCATGCGCATATGTTGCAGCAAACGGTAAAGCATTCCCAGGACAAATTGCCGCACATGAAGATCGTTATATTCCAAGCTTGCGAAGAATTGCACAGGCTATTCAACAAGGCGGTGCTAAAGCTGTTTTACAAATTCATCATGGCGGTCGACAATCACTTCAACATCTAGTACCAAATGGAGATGTTGTAAGTGCGAGTGTTGCTGTTACAATTGAGAAAAAAGAAGCTCGTGCATTAACTCTTGAAGAAACTAAAGAGATGGTTAAAGCATATGCGGAAGCCACAAGAAGAGCAATTGAAGCAGGTTTTGACGGCGTTGAAATCCATGGTGCAAATACGTATTTGATTCAACAGTATTTCTCTGCCTTTACAAATAAAAGAACAGATGAATACGGCGGGACATTTGAAAATAGATTGCGTTTCCCATTGGAAGTGGTAAATGAAGTAATTAAAGTTAAAAACACATATGCAGATGAAAAGTTTATCGTCGGTTACCGTTTCAGCCCGGAAGAGCCTGAAGAAGATGGTATTACAATGGATGATACAGTCAAATTAGTAGATGAATTAGCGAAAACAGCGCTAACATATTTGCATATTTCACTTGGAGATTTCAAATCCGAAACACATCGTTATGAAAACGGTCAACAAAACCGTATTTCTGTAATTCACAGCTTATTAAATGGACGTAAACCGTTAATTGGTGTCGGATCAATTTATACTCGTGAAGAAGCAGAACAAGCATTACAGTTAGGTGCAGATTTAGTAGCACTTGGTCGTGCTCTGTTAATTGAGCCGCATTGGGTGGAAAAGGTATACAATGAGGAAAACGTTGTAACAGCTTATGATGAAAAAATTGATACTGTAATTCCTGGTCCTTTAATGGAGAAGATCCTGTCAAGACCAGGTTGGATTCCGGGTATATAAGGCAGTAAAGATTATTAAAGAATATAAAAATTTAAGCTTATTTAAATAGGGAGGATGCGAATACGTTCGTATTCTCCTTTTCCTCTTGGTAATGTTTGAACCGTTTAATTTAGGGAATGGTTTCATAAGGATATTGAGGGGGGATACGAATGAATAAAAAGGCTTTTTATGTCTTCCTGTCTATTTGTCTCGTTATGTTGCTGACAATGCTAATAACAGCTTGTCAGGATGAAGTTTTAGAGATAGAGGAAAGTAATACATATGTTTGGCAAAAATACATGAATGAAGAAGAATATGAAGAAGTAAAAGAAGGGATGTCTTATTTAGAAGTAGTCCGCATTTCAGGAGGGGCCGGTCAGGAAGTAGAAAACGGTACTTATGAATGGAACGACGAAATTCTGCTGACGAAAGGATATCGCTTAAAATTTGAGAATGATGTATTGGTTAAAAAAGAAGTTGTGGAACGTAAAGGTAAGTCAAAGCGTTAGGATCGGCAAAAAATGTGGTTAAGCATGGGGATGCTCATAGTATTTCTCCAATAGCCTAAACAATCTCGAGAATGAAAATCAAATAAAGGGAAGTCCGAAAACATTCACTTTTTCTTAGAAAAGATGAGTGTTTTTCTTTTTTTCACAGCTACTTTATATTAACGTAGTTGAGTAAGAACCAATCTAAAAGTGATACATTTTGAACAATTGCTTCAGTTCAAGTAAACTAGAGATAATGGATTTTTTTGTGGAAGGAAGCAATCAAATGATATTTGAAAAAGATGTAAATACGCTGGAAGAAACGCAAGCGCTTGCGATGAGACTGGCAGACTTAGTCGAGCCACAGTATACGATTACCCTTGAAGGTGATTTAGGTGCTGGCAAAACGACATTTACACAGAGCTTTGCAAAAGGGCTTGGCGTAAAAAGAACGGTCAATAGTCCAACATTTACGATTATGAAGCAATATATAGGACGTATTCCGCTTAATCACCTGGATGTATATCGTCTGGAAGATAGCGATGAAGATTTAGGCTGGGAAGAAATTTTTTATGGAGATGCTGTAACAGTTGTGGAATGGGCACATCTTATACAGGAAGATTTACCTGAAGAGCGTTTAGCAATTGAAATTACACGCATCGATGAAACGAAACGCAAATTTGTATTGAAACCGATAGGCGAAAAGTATGTTCGTCTTTGTGAGGAGTTATTAAAATGATTTGGTTAGGAATAGAGACAGCAAATGCACCGCTTTCTGTCGCCATAGTACAAGATACTAAAGTAATTGCAGAAGTCGTGCAAAATATAAAATTGACACATTCAGTTGGTGCAATGCCGGCAATTGAAGAAGTTATAAACAGAGCAGGCTTAAAACCGGCACAAATTGACGCGATTGCCGTTTCAGAAGGTCCCGGCTCTTATACAGGAGTCCGTATTGGTGTCACTATTGCCAAAACTTTGGCCTGGTCATTGCAAAAGCCATTGGTTGGCGTATCAAGCTTGAAAGCACTGGCTGCAAATGCCCGTGTTGCAAACTTTGCAATTTGTTCATTAATCGATGCCCGTCGTCAAAATGTATATGCCGGTGTTTATGAATCAGATACTATGGAGCCGATTGTTGAAGATTATCATGATCATATCGACGGGTTATTACAGAAGCTTCAGCAATTAGAAAGACCAATATTGTTTGTCGGAACAGATGTCGATTTATACATGGAAAAAATTCAGCAAGTATTAGGTGATTCCGCTATCCGTGCGCCATATACAATGAATTTACCGCGTGCATCCGAACTAATTGCTTTAGCACAACAAATGCCATTACCGACAGTTGAGGCAGTCCATGCTTTTGTTCCCCAATATCGCCGTATTGCAGAAGCCGAAGCGAATTGGATAAAGGAACAGAAAAAGGAGCAACTTTAATGGTACAGTATCGCAGAATGACAATAGATGATGTTAAGGCTGTTCATAAAATTGAGCTTGCAACATTTCCTACACCATGGACATTGGATTCGTTTTATTACGAAATGACCGAAAACCAATATGCCCATTATTTAGTGGCGGAAGACGAGAACGGCGAAATTATCGGTTTCTGTGGAATTTGGCTTGTTATTGATGCAGCACAGATTACAAACGTAGCGGTTGTACAATCTGTACGTGGTCAAGGCATTGGTGAGACACTTATGCGTGAAGCGATGCGAGTAGCAAAAGAAGCAAATATGGACGTCATGAGCTTAGAAGTACGTGTAACAAATACTGTTGCACAAAATTTATATCGCAAACTTGGTTTCCAAGATGGAGGACTTCGTAAAGGCTACTATACGGATAACCAGGAAGATGCGTTAGTAATGTGGGTGAATTTATAATGGATAACTATATATTAGCAATTGAAACTAGCTGTGACGAAACAGCAGCAGCCATTATTAAAAATGGCACAGAGATTATTTCGAATGTTGTATCATCACAAATTGAAAGCCATAAGCGTTTCGGCGGGGTTGTCCCGGAAATCGCATCACGTCACCATGTTGAACAAATGACAATTGTTTTAGAAGAAGCATTAAAGCAGGCAAATATGGAACCGAAAGAATTAACAGCTGTTGCCGTAACTGAAGGACCAGGACTAGTGGGTGCTTTGTTAATCGGTATTAATGCGGCTAAGGCTTTCGCTTTTGTACACGGTTTGCCATTAATCGGGACACATCATATTGCCGGGCATATTTATGCAAATAATCTAGTACAGCCAATGGAATTTCCACTGTTGGCACTCGTTGTTTCAGGTGGACATACAGAGCTTGTCCTAATGCGTGAACATGGTTCATTTGAAGTTATCGGTGAAACACGTGATGATGCTGCAGGTGAAGCATATGACAAAGTAGCGCGCGTATTGAATATGCCATATCCGGGTGGTCCTCATATTGACCGACTTGCACATGAAGCGACAGAAGCCGTTCCTTTCCCGCGTGTATGGTTGGAGGAAGATTCATACGACTTTAGCTTCAGCGGCTTGAAATCTGCAGTGATTAATTATAAACATAATTTGGATCAGCGCGGTGAAGAAATTATTCCCGAAAATGTTGCAAAAGGCTTCCAAGACAGTGTAGTAGAAGTATTGACAGGTAAGACAGTACGAGCAGCTCGTGAATTTCAGGTAAAACAAGTAATTGCAGCTGGCGGTGTATCAGCCAATAAAGGACTACGTACAGCGTTGGAACTTGCGTTTAAAGAAGAAGGTATTCCATTTTATGTACCGCCTTTAAAATTATGTACAGATAATGCTGCAATGATTGGTGCAGCTGCATATGAAATGTATGAAGCAGGGGTTCGTGGTAATTTAGCTATGAATGGGCGACCTGGGATGGAGCTCTTGAGCTGGAAATAGGGTATATAAGCATGGTGAAAAGATGTAGCAGTACATCCTTTTCTCATGCTTTTTTTGTATAGAAAATAATTTTTTCTTAATTTGTTTTCTTTCAATAATATAAAAAAGTCGAATCTAGTAATTTATGATGGATAAATCTCATTTATAACAAGTTTTTATTGACTGTTCAACTTTTCTGAAAATTATCCACAGATAAAGTTAAATACCCACAAAAAAACTTGCGAACATGCGTACTTATACACAAACTGTGTATAACTTGTGGGTAACATGTGACTTATCTATATATAGTAGTGTCTTTTTCACACAGCAATGTGTATAACTTAGATTTTAAATGTGGATAATGTGGAAAACTATGTTGATATGTTGATATTACTAGATTTATATTGTGAATAAAATTGTGGAGAAATTTGTAGAAATTTGGCGTATTGACCTATATATATGATTATTATGTAGACAGGGTGATAGAAAGGTTTAGTATTATACAATAACAATACAATAAATATGTTTCTGTAGAAAAAGACTTTTCGTGTACATATAAAAAAGGAGTGTCCATATGTTGATGGACACTCCATAAATTATAGCTGTTCAAGCTCTTCGTTTAGTTCAAGCCATTCCATTTCAAATACTTCATGCTGTTCTTTAACATCATTCAGTTCAGATTGAATTGTTAATGTTTTTTCATGATCCGAATATATGTCAGGATCACAAAGTTGTTCTTCAAAGATGGCAATTTTCTCATCTAAAGCGCCCATTTGCTTTTCAATATCTTCAATTGCACGACGAATTTGACGTTCTCTTTTTTTCGCATCCTTATCAATCATCGATGTGGTCTTTGTTTGAACAGTCGATTCAGCTGAATTTTTTTCAATTGCTGCGGCTTTCATTGCAGCTAATTCTTCAAGCTCCTCTTTCTTTTCCACATAGTAATCATAGTCACCTAAATATTCGAAAGAACCTGTGCCTGAGAGTTCAACGACTTTAGTAGCGATACGATTGATAAAATAGCGGTCATGCGAAACGAATAGCAGTGTACCGGGATAATCAATTAAGGCATTTTCCAGTATTTCTTTACTGTCCAAGTCTAAATGGTTTGTCGGCTCATCAAGTACTAGGAAATTTGATTTTTGCATCATTAATTTAGCAAGTGCAAGTCGCGCCTTTTCTCCACCTGATAGGGAGTTTACTGTTTTTGATACATCATCTCCACTAAATAGGAAGCGACCTAAAATGTTGCGGATATCCTTTTCATTCAGTAATGGCCATTCATCCCAAAGCTCACTAAGTACAGATTTATTTGAATGAAGCTTCGCCTGCTCCTGATCATAATAGCCGATTTGAACATTCGTACCGTAACGGATATCCCCGGCCAGTGCCTCGATATCTTGAACGATTGTTTTCAATAAGGTAGATTTCCCCACACCGTTTGGACCGACAAGTGCAATACGATCTTCTCTAAAGACGCGCATCCCAATATTTTGGGAAATAGCCTTGTCCGTAAAACCGATTGTTAAATTATCCACCGACAGCACGTCATTTCCGCTTTGGCGCTCAATTGTAAAGCCGAAGTTGGCACTCTTTTCATCGCCATCAGGAGATTCCATCCAACTTGTCTTCTCCAGCACTTTACGACGCGACTGGGCCATCTTTGTAGTTGAAGCTCGGGCAAGGTTTTTTTGGATAAACGTTTCGAGTTTGGCCTTTTCATCCATCTGACGCTCATACATTTTTAAATCACGTTCATAGTTTTTCGCCTTTTCATCTAAATAGGCACTATAGTTCCCTACATACTTCGACACTTTTGTACGAGACACTTCGTAAACAATCGACACGACCTGATCTAAGAAATAACGGTCATGCGAAACAATTAAAATCGCGCCATCATAACCTTTTAAATAGCCTTCCAGCCAGGAAAGTGTTTCAATATCCAGATGGTTGGTCGGCTCATCTAAAATAAGGAGGTCAGGCTTTGACAAAAGAAGCTTAGCGAGGGCTAGGCGTGTCCGTTGTCCGCCGGATAGAGAGCGAATCGGCTTTTGATAATCTTCAGGGAAAAATTGCATCCCATGTAAAACAGAGCGGGTATCGGCTTCATACTGGTAACCGCCTGCATCTTTAAAGTCATGCTGCAACTGATCATATTCCGCCATAATGCGTGCATACTGTTCGCTATCTTCATATATTGCAGGATCGGCCATTTGCTGTTCAAGTTGACGCAACGTTTTCTCCTGATTTTGCAGGTTTACGAAAATTGTCATCATTTCGTCCCAAATCGAAAGTTCAGAGTCAATGCCTGCATGCTGCTCTAAATAGCCGACTTGGATATCTTTTGGAATAATAATTTCACCAGAGTCATAGCTCATTTGTCCGGCAATTATTTTTAATAACGTGGACTTGCCGGCACCGTTTCGTCCTACTAATGCCACACGATCACGGTGCTGTACTTCTAATTTTACACCGCTTAATATTTCATCTGTAATAAAGGATTTATATAATTGATTTACTTGTAAGACAATCATGTTTACACCTCAGTTTCTCCTATTTAGTTTAATGGATGGGAACATTGTACGCAACGATGGATACTTTACTTGTCGCTCCTTGTTTAGTAAGATTAACTTGCTTCTGCACAAAGAGTGGAGTTCATGTTAAGCGTGTCATATCGCTTGGCGACAACTATGTGATTAAATCATGTTGGTCATCCTCGACAGGTTATACGGGGCATTATTTGAAAAAGATTTCCAAATGTACATAGGAGGAGAATGTGTGAAACAAGAAGTAAAAATTCCACAAGCAACAACAAAAAGACTTCCTCTTTATTATCGATTTTTAAAAAACTTCGCAACTGAAGGTAAAAAGCGTATTTCTTCACAGGAATTAAGTGATGCGATGAAAATAGATTCGGCTACGATTCGACGTGACTTTTCTTATTTTGGAGCACTTGGTAAAAAGGGATATGGATATGATGTCCAGTATTTACTCGAATTTTTCCGTCAAACTCTGGACCAGGACGAGGTGATGAATGTTGCATTAATAGGGGTCGGGAATCTGGGAAATGGCTTACTAAAATATAACTTCCAAAAAAATCATAACACGCGTATCGTTGTTGCATTTGATACGAAGGCACCGATGGAAGGAACGACGATCAGTGATATTCCAGTATTCCATCCAGATCGTTTGGAGGAAATGTATGAGGAATTTGGCGCGGAGTTAGCAATATTAACGGTTTCATCCCGCTCAGCACAAATGATGACAGACCGACTCGTTAAAATAAATGCAAAAGGTATATTAAATTTCACACCAGTACGATTATCTGTTCCCGATACGATTAAAGTGATGAACATTGATCTATCGGTAGAACTACAGGCTCTTACGTATTTAGTGCGAAACTCAGGTAAGTAATAAAATGTTCATTACTATAAATAGCATATTCTAGTTAATTAATGTAAAATATACATAATAATAGAGGAGGTGGCTATAGTGATAGTACATCTAAACGCGATTACACCTGTGAGCCTGATTATCATTGGACTGATTGCTTTGTTAATATTCGGACCCAAAAAATTGCCATCATTAGGTCGTGCGATGGGGACAACTTTACGTGAATTCCGTAGCGCTACTAAAGGCTTGACGGATGACGATGACGATTTCGATACAAAGAAAAAAGTGATTGAACATAAAGAGAACGAAAAAAACGAAGTAAAGTAAAATAAGGATGTCTTGCTATGAATTCAAGAGAATTAACCGTAGTTGAACATATGGAAGAGCTTAGAAAACGCCTATTTTTCGTAGCGATTTTCTTCGTGATGGCTCTTTTCATCGGTTTCTATACGGCGAAACCACTTATTCGATACATTCAACGCAGTGATCTAGCTGCCAGTTTTTCAATGAACGCATTTAGTCCGGCAGATCCTTTAACCGTTTATTTACAAGTTACATTTATTGTAGCTGCCGTTATTGTATCTCCATTATTGCTTTACCAGCTATGGGCGTTTATAACACCTGGTTTGCATGAGGCAGAACGTAAGGCAACATTGAAATATATTCCGTATGCTTTTGTACTGTGTATAGGGGGAATAGCCTTTGCTTATTTTGTGTTATTTCCATTTATAATGCGCTTTATGACGGATTTATCCAATGATTTGAACATTACGCAAACAATCGGTATTAATGAATTCTTCTCATTTCTAATTAAGTTAATTGTACCCTTTGCGGTGCTATTTCAATTGCCTGTTGTTACACTGTTTCTTTCTCGTCTCGGAATCATCAGCCCGAAGCTTATGGTGAAATTTCGAAAATATGCCTATTTTGTATTGATCGTAATTTCGGTATTGCTGGCACCGCCTGATTTAGTATCGAATATCATTATTGCGATTCCGCTATTTGTTTTATATGAACTGAGTATTGTCATTGCACGTCTCGGTTATCGAAAATATGAAGTGGCTGAAAAAGAACGCATATTAGCAGAAGAAGAACGTGAACGTGAACTGCAAGTAGAGGAGCTACTTGAAATGCAGCGTAGGCAAATGGAACAGATGAATAATAGTTAACGTAACGCTATCGAACGAGGTAGCGTTTTTTTATTTTCTATATATGGGGGAATATAAAAAACCCGCTATTCTATATAGCGGGCAAAAGTTATATTTGAAACTTATCGGCATTCATTTGGATAAATGTGACGAAACCATTCAATAGAATATGGGCGATAATCGGTGTGAGAAGACGCTTTGTTTTATGGTATAAAAATGCGAAGATCATACCGCATATTGTATACAATAAAATGTGCGTAAAATCCATATGGATCGCAGCGAATACAATTGCACTAATTATGCTCGCAATCCAGAAATTATAGTTTTGAATAATCGATCCGAAAATAACACGGCGGAATACAAGCTCTTCCAAAATCGGTCCTAAAAAGACAGTAGCAAGGATCATAATCGGTGCTACCTTTGTGACCCCCATAATTGCTTCCGTATTTTCAGAGCCCATATCAATTCCAAGTGCGAGCTCGATGTAGGCGCCGATTGTCTGCCCTAAAAAGACTAGGAAAAAACCGATGATCCCCCAACCGATAGAAGCTCCAATTGATGCTTTTTCTCCTTTAAACACTTCCCAGAATTGCTTATTGCGGGAGATTAATATAAAACTCACAATAAAGGCAACCGCAAATGATATAGTTGACCACCAAGCAGATAATTTTATAAGTTTATCCTGCTCAGATATACCAGAAAATAATTGTAAAAGGGAATCTTTTAAGCCGGGAATGAATATAAGTAATAAGACTGATAACTGACAGATGATATAAGTTAGTAACACATAAAATGCGGTCTTCTGCGTTTTGAACTTATCTGATGAACGGGAAGTCACGAATGAAAAACCTTCTTTCTCTTAAAGACTAGTAGAATTACACATCCCAAAACGCATGAGGAATGCTGTATCTTCTATTATAGAATTTACTATGGGCTCTTATGAATGCCCCACAGTTATACATTAAACATTATTGTAGAGGAATTTGCCAATAAATCAAAATTTTTTTGGTGCACATACTTGCAAAAAAATATGGAATTCTTTAAACTAATAAATGTGTTAGCACTCGACAAACGAGAGTGCTAAAAATAGAAAATTTTTTAGGAGGTTGTTTCTATTGTTAAGACCATTAGGAGATCGCATCATTATCGAACTTGTTGAGGTAGAGGAAAAAACAGCATTTGGTATTGTTTTACCCGACTCAGCAAAAGAAAAACCACAAACAGGTAAAGTTGTGGCAGTAGGTACAGGTCGTGTTCTTGACAACGGCACTCGTCTTGAGCTTGACGTAAAAGAAGGCGACGAAATTATCTTCTCTAAATTCTCTGGTACGGAAGTTAAGTACGACGGCGTAGAATATTTAATCCTACGTGAGAGCGATGTACTTGCAATTGTCGGATAATTACAAAATCAAAAGAAAACTGCAGCTAGTTATACATATTAATCTTTGCTAGCTGCACATCTTCATAAACAATAAATTAAAAAATAGATCGTAAATTTTAGGAGGAAAATGAATTATGTCAAAAGATATTAAGTTTTCAGAAGAAGCACGTTCATTAATGGCAGCTGGTGTAGATAAATTAGCTAACGCTGTAAAAGTAACTTTAGGACCTAAAGGGCGTAACGTTGTTTTAGAGAAAAAATTCGGTTCTCCACTTATTACAAATGACGGTGTATCAATCGCAAAAGAAATTGAATTAGAAAACGCATATGAAAATATGGGTGCAAAATTAGTAGCAGAAGTAGCTTCTAAAACAAATGAAATCGCGGGTGACGGTACAACAACAGCTACAGTTCTAGCGCAAGCAATGATTCGCGAAGGACTTAAAAACGTAACAGCTGGTGCAAACCCTGTTGGTATTCGTAAAGGTATGGATAAAGCAGTAGCAGCAGCATTAACAGAGTTACAAACTATTGCTCGCCCGGTAGAAAACAAAGAATCAATTGCACAGGTAGCAGCAATCTCTTCATCAGATGAAGAAATCGGTCAATACATTGCAGATGCGATGGAGCGCGTAGGAAACGACGGCGTTATTACAATTGAAGAATCAAAAGGCTTTACAACCGAATTAGATGTTGTAGAAGGTATGCAGTTTGACCGTGGTTATGCATCACACTACATGGTTACTGATACAGATAAAATGGAAGCGGTACTTGACAACCCATTCATTTTAATTACTGACAAAAAAATCTCAAACATTCAGGAGATTTTACCGGTATTAGAGCAAGTCGTTCAACAAGGTCGTCCAATTTTAATTATTGCTGAAGATGTTGAAGGTGAAGCACTTGCAACTTTGGTAGTAAATAAACTACGTGGTACTTTCAACGCAGTAGCAGTTAAAGCTCCAGGCTTCGGTGACCGTCGTAAAGCAATGTTAGAAGATATTGCTGTATTAACTGGTGGTCAAGTAATTACACAAGATCTTGGTTTGGATTTAAAATCAGCTGATTTATCATCTTTAGGTCGTGCTGCTAAAGTTATCGTATCAAAAGATAACACAACAATTGTTGAGGGTGCTGGTAACACAGATGCAGTAGCTGGTCGCGTTAACCAAATCCGTGCACAACTTGCTGAAACAGCATCAGAATTCGATAAAGAAAAATTACAAGAGCGCTTAGCTAAATTAGCTGGTGGTGTTGCAGTTATTAAAGTTGGTGCTGCAACAGAAACAGAATTAAAAGAGCGCAAATTACGTATTGAAGACGCATTGAACTCAACTCGTGCAGCAGTAGAAGAAGGTATCGTATCAGGTGGTGGTACAGCACTTCTAAATGTATACGCGGCAGTTGAAAAAGTATTGGATCAAGTAGAAGGCGATGTAGCAACTGGTGTACGCATTATTTTACGTGCATTAGAAGAGCCAGTTCGTCAAATTGCTGAAAACGCTGGTTTAGAAGGTTCAATTATCGTTGACCGTTTAAAACGCGAAGAAGTAGGCATTGGTTTCAATGCGGCAACAGGCGAGTGGGTAAACATGGTTGAAGCGGGTGTAGTTGACCCAGCAAAAGTAACACGTTCAGCATTACAAAATGCAGCTTCAGTAGCTTCACTGTTCTTAACAACAGAAGCAGTAGTTGCAGACATCCCAGAACCAGCAGGCAGCGGTATGCCGGACATGGGCGGCATGGGTATGCCAGGAATGATGTAATTACTAGTTAAACTAGTAATTGTAAAAATGAAGACAAAAAAATGCCACTTCTCAAGTTTTCTTGGGAAGTGGCATTTTAATTTCTCTGTATAAAATGTCTATTCAGCCTCTAAGAAATTCGGTGACAGGACCATACAATACCAGTAGATGAAGCGCCTGTTCCTCCTAAATTAAGAGTTAATGATAAACCGCCAGATTGATAATGCAAATCAATAGTATCCCCGGCAGTTAACTGTGCTTCCCCCGTCAATGTCACGGTTCCACTTCCTAATATAGCTCTTAAAGTTAATAATGTTACAGCTATATTTAAAATCGGGAACAGACCGCTAATTATATTAGAAGAAGTGTTTCTTCTAATTTCAAATGCAGGATTAATCCCAGCTCCTATAGAAAGGCTAACTGCAGCAGTAGTGGAGTAGTTAATTGTGGCCTCAAATACATACCTTCCTGTTGCAGGAACAGTAAATATGCCAGTAGTAGGGTTAAATGCCGTGTTGTGAAATATGGTGCTGCAACGCTCCAGTTGTTGATTGTGGTAGATCCACTAACTGTTAAATTATTCCTGAAAGCTGAAAACCCTTCTGTGAATACAGGACCTGTTGGCCCAGTAGGTCCAGTACCGCCAGTAGGACCGGTACTGCCAGTGGGACCAGTAATCCCAGTTGGCCCAGTAGGTCCGGTACTGCCAGTAGCACCGGTAATTCCAGTTGGCCCAGTAGCCCCCGTAGAACCAGTTGATCCAGTAAGTCCGGTAGCGCCAGTAGCGCCGGTTGCACCGGTAGGCCCAGTGTCGCCAGTAGCACCAGTTGTTCCAGTAGGTCCGGAAGCACCTGTTGGCCCGATTTCGCCGGTAGCCCCCGTTGCTCCGGTAGGCCCAATCTCGCCAGTAGCCCCTGTAGAACCAGTTGCTCCAGTAGGCCCGATCTCACCAGTAGGTCCGGTTGCTCCGGTAGGTCCAGTGTCGCCAGTAGCGCCGGTAGCCCCAGTAGGCCCGATCTCTCCAGTAGCGCCGGTTACTCCGGTAGGTCCGATATCGCCAGTAGCGCCTGTTGCTCCGGTAGGCCCGGTAGCCCCCGTAGAACCAGTTACTCCGGTAGGTCCGATGTTGCCAGTAGTCCCCGTTGCTCCAGTGGGACCGGTGTCGCCAGTAGCGCCGGTTGCTCCAGTAGGCCCGATGTCACCAGTAGGCCCGATGTCACCAGTGGCACCAGTAGCTCCGATTGTTCCAGTAGGACCGGTATCGCCAGTAGGACCGGTTGCTCCAGTAGGCCCAATGTCACCAGTAGCGCCAGTTGTTCCAGTAGGACCGGTTGCTCCGGTAGGCCCAATCTCGCCAGTAGCCCCGGTTACTCCGGTAGGTCCAGTGTCGCCAGTAGCGCCCGTTGCTCCGGTAGGCCCGATGTCGCCAGTAGCGCCCGTTGCTCCGGTAGGCCCGATGTCGCCAGTAGCGCCGGTAGCCCCTGTTGGTCCGATGTCGCCAGTAGCCCCGGTTATTCCGGCAGGTCCGGTAGCCCCTGTAGAACCAGTTGCTCCGGTAGGCCCAGTATCACCGGTAGCCCCCGTAGAACCAGTAGCTCCAGTAGGTCCAGTGTCGCCAGCAGGTCCGGTATCGCCAGTGGCCCCCGTTGCTCCGACAGGTCCGATGTCGCCAGTAGCCCCCGTTGCTCCAGTAGGTCCGGTATCACCAGTAGCACCAGTTGCTCCGGCAGGTCCGATGTCGCCGGTAGCGCCCGTTGCTCCGGTAGGCCCAGTGTCGCCAGTAGAGCCGGTTGTTCCAGTAGGACCGGTAGCCCCTGTTGGTCCGATTTCGCCGGTAGCACCCGTTACTCCGGCAGGTCCAATGTCACCAGTAGCGCCGGTTACTCCGGCAGGTCCGATCTCGCCAGTAGCACCCGTTGCTCCGGTAGGCCCAGTGCCGCCAGTAGTGCCGGTTGTTCCAGTAGGACCGGTAGCCCCTGTTGGCCCGATTTCGCCGGTAGCACCCGTTACTCCGGCAGGTCCAATCTCTCCAGTAGCGCCGGTTGTTCCAGTAGGCCCGATGTCGCCAGTGGCACCAGTGTCTCCGGTAGGCCCGATCTCCCCAGTAGCCCCCGTAGCGCCGGTTGCCCCAGTAACTCCGGCAGGTCCGATGTCGCCCGTAGCGCCCGTCGCCCCAGCAGGTCCGGTATCGCCAGTGGCCCCCGTTGCTCCGACAGGTCCGATGTCGCCAGTAGCCCCCGTTGCTCCGGTAGGTCCGATATCGCCAGAAGGCCCGGTAGCCCCGGTAGAACCAGTTGCTCCTGTAGCTCCAGAAGGTCCAGTGTCGCCAGTAGCGCCGGTTGTTCCAGAAGGTCCGATAGCACCTGTTGGCCCGATTTCACCGGTAGCACCCGTTGCTCCGGTAGTCCCAATCTCTCCAGTAGCACCTGTTGCTCCGGCAGGTCCGGTAGCGCCAGTAGCGCCGGTAGCTCCGGTAGGCCCAGTGCCGCCAGTAGTGCCGGTTGTTCCAGTAGGACCGGTAGCGCCAGTAGAGCCGGTTGCCCCAGTGGGTCCGATCTCGCCAGTGGCACCCGTTGCTCCGGTAGGCCCGATGTCGCCAGTAGCACCCGTTGCTCCGGTAGGCCCGATATCGCCAGAAGGCCCGGTAGCCCCGGTAGAACCAGTTACTCCAACTGGTCCGATGTCGCCAGTAGCCCCCGTTGCTCCAGTGGGACCGGTGTCGCCAGTAGCGCCGGTTGCTCCAGTAGGCCCGGTGTCGCCAGTAGCGCCGGTTGCTCCAGTAGGCCCGATGTCGCCAGTGGCACCAGTGGCTCCGGTAGGCCCGATCTCCCCAGTAGCCCCCGTAGCTCCGGTAGGTCCAGTGTCGCCAGTAGCTCCAGTAGGTCCAGTAGGTCCAGTAGGTCCAGTAGGTCCAGTATCACCAGTTACTCCGGCAGGTCCGATGTCACCAGTAGCACCCGTTGCTCCGGTAGGCCCGATGTCGCCAGAAGTGCCCGTTGTTCCAGTAGGTCCGGTAGCACCTGTTGGCCCGATGTCGCCGGTTGCCCCTGTTGGTCCGATGTCGCCAGTAGCCCCTGTAGAACCAGTGGCTCCGGTAGGCCCCGTATCGCCAGTAGCACCGGTTGTTCCAGTAGGTCCAGTACCACCAGTACCACCAGTAGCACCAGTCGTCCCAGTAGGTCCTGTATCCCCAGTAGCGCCAGTTGTTCCAGTAGGTCCGGTATCGCCAGTAGCGCCGGTTGCTCCAGTTGCTCCGGTAGCCCCTGTAGAACCAGTAGGTCCAGTATCACCAATAGCCCCGGTTACTCCGGCAGGTCCGGTATCGCCAGTCGGCCCTGTTGGCCCAGTAGATCCGGTAGGTCCAGTGTAGCCAGTAGCCCCCGTTGCTCCGGCAGGTCCGATTTCCCCGGTAGCCCCAGTAGGCCCGATGTCGCCAGTAGGGCCACCAGCAGGACCAGTAGCGCCAGTAGGCCCAGTGGGACCAACAGGACCGGGAGGACCAGTAGGACCGGTTATACCTGTATTACGCCCACAGTATGGAGAACATTTATGATAAGCCCCGCAACAATTTAAATAGCCTTGGTTGTATTTCCTTATGTCGAATTCCATATAATGCCTCCTTTACATAGGTAGTTATTATTAAAAATATTATTTCAAAATAATATATTCGAAAATATATATAGTAGTTATGACAATGAACTATAAAAACCGGAAATAACTTTTGTAAAAGAGGTTTATATTAGAACAGTAAAATTGAAGACAGCAATATTTTAAAATGCAGATTCTTAAAAAATTTAAATAAGACAACTCCATTTTAAGGTTCTAAGGAATGGTTATTTTTTAAAATCTTATTAAAGTACTTTTGGTTAAACAGTATTCTTTCATCATTTGGTTTGAAACTTCTTGCTTTTTCATTGTGGAAATATGCTAACTCGTATTGCTGTAACCGGTCATAGAGGACGCATAATTGTAGATGAGGGAGCCATGTAGTATAGGTGTTATTTTTAAAAGGGGAATTAGGCGGGATTTTTACTGTTAACGCTTGCTTATACCAATAGATCGCTGCTTTGTTTTTGGATTGTTCCATAAAGTGAAAGCCTAATCGACAGCATGCTTCAGGTCTGGGGATATCGTACTCAAAACTTCTCAAAACAGAAGTGATTTTATTTTCATCATCTTTAATAGCTGCATAACAATCAGAGAGTTTATAACAAGCTTGAATACAGTCCTCGACCCAACCTAAATTTGTAGTTAAAAACTGCTCATAATAGTAAATGGCTTCTTCATAAATCTGGTGGTCTTTAAGTTCATTTGCATAATAATAAATATCGCGAGGTGATAATTCCTTTCCATCACGGATCAACTTCTTATAAATTTCAATATTGCGATGTGTATCGTGGGAAAGGGGGAGGTGACTAATCCCAATGTCACTGTCTAAAATTGTTCCGTAAACTTCTAAATATTCATGTACAGCCCCAATCCACTGAAAGTTTTTTTCGCGTTTTACTAAGCGGTTTCTTCTTATTAAAGAAGCTATATTTCCATCATCATTAAAACTTAAATAATAATTCATTGAGACGACATCGGTTTCAGGATCGAGAGTATTTTTTAGTGATTTAAACTTTGCATGTTCTTCAATGGTAAGAGTGTCATCTGCATCCAGCCAAAGAATATAATCTTTCGTTGCTTGCTGGAATGAAAAATTCCGTGCTGCGGCAAAGTTGTCAATCCAATTAAAATCAAACACTCGATTTGTGTATTGTTGTACAATTTCTTTTGTATTGTCTGTAGATCCCGTATCCACAATATTAATCTCGTCCACTAAATCTTTTACCGAATCTAAGCAGCGGGCAATCACGGCTTCTTCATTTTTGACAATCATACATAAGCTAATTGAAATCATTTTCTATCCTCCAAAAGTTGATCTTCTAATATATGTGAAAGTAGTATTTCAGGCATAACCTCTTTGTTTTAATAATATTTTGTATTTTAATAACTCATAAATTATAATATGGAAGGGTTCCAAAATAAGGGGGAATTGGATGAAGAAATTTTCGGTATTACTGACATTAGTACTGGTTTTACAACTCGTTTTACCATTAACAAATATAGTGCAGGCAGAAGATGAAAGTAAGTCGCTTTATTATGTAGCACTTGGTGACTCGCTGGCAGCGGGAATGAATGAAAACGGTGAGATTGGTTTTGGTTATGCAGACTTACTTGCTAAAAATTATCAAGAGCAGAAAAGTGAAGTTATATTCAATAAAGGGTTTTCTTATCCAGGATTTACAACAGTCGATGTGTTAAAGGGTATTGAAGAAAACGTAACTAAGCCTATATACGATTTAAATGGTGTTTCGCAAAAGACAGTAGCAATCAAGGATGCAATACAACAGGCAGACCTAATTACATTGAGTGTAGGAGCAAATGATATTTTGAAAAATGTAAATCGCTCTGAATCCGGTGAATTTAGCTTTGATACTGCAGGTGTTATTAAGAGCATTCAGGATGTATCAGTGAATTATAAAAAGATTTTCGACAGCATTTATAAAATTAATCCCGAAGTTGATATGATTGTGATGGGTCTTTACAATCCGTTTCCATATATCGAAGATCCGGCAGTTCAAAAACAGTTAAGCATGCTAGTAACGACTTTGAATAATTCAATGAAGAGTATTGTAGAAAATAATGGTGGCATATTTACTGAAGTAGCTGCACAGATCGCTACGGATGCAAAAACGTATTTACCGAACCCTAAAAATATTCATTTAAGTGAAGCGGGTTATCAAGTTGTAGCAGATGCGATGATGAATGATTATTTGAATGCCTTGATGAAAGAGTCAGAAGAAGATCCTACGGAAGGCGAGATTGTTAAAGTGCCATTTACTGATATTCAAAACCATTGGGGTAAAGATTATATTGATGTTGCCTATGCAAAAGGTATTATGAATGGGTATGAGGATGGTACATTCCAGCCGAATGCCAACATGACGCGTGCTCAAGTAATATCTGTCATTTCACGGGCCTTTGGATTAACTGCAACAAACAAAGCCCCTTTTAAAGATATTAGTCATTATGCACAGCAAACTCAAAATGGAATTGCCGCTGCATATGAAGCTGGCTTAATAAAAGAAAATAACGGGTATTTTAATCCACAAGGTAAAATTACACGTTCACAGTTAGCATTGATCCTAATGCGTCTTTCAACTGTTCAAGCAGGTCAGCAATATATACCTGCAAAACAGGCACCTTTCCATGATATTGCGAACTATGATCGTGAAGCACAGTTAGCAATTACATTTTTATATGATACGGGCGTAGTACAGGGAACAAGTGCTACAACATTTTCACCTAAAGGCAATGTAACACGTGCTCAAGTGGCGAAAATTTTAGTGCTAGCAATAAATGAAAAATAAAAAAACAAGCGTTAAATGGACGGGGATCCATTTAACGCTCGTTTTTTGCTGACGAGTAAACAAAAGCAAACTCGTCTATATCATTGCAAAAACGGGGATTTTTGCAAGGGGACACAATGTCATGTATAAGCTAAAGTGGGCTAACGATTATTCTTTCCACTTTAACCCTTCAAAGAAACGGTAAATTTCTTCAAACACTAATTCACGTTCTTTACCTAATGTTAATATATGTCCGGAATTAATGAAAGTTTTAACTGATTTAATTCGTGAATTTACTGAACTATAAATTAAGTCGGCACTTTCACAATAATATTCATCATCTTCCAAGCCACGTAAAATGTGGACTGGTGTTTGGATAACATTAAGTTTTTCACTTGTTTCGTTAATCATATTTTGTAAATAGTTTAATGAAGGCATTTTTACAAGTTCAGCAATTTTATTACGGCTATCAACTGTCTCATCATAAGTGCCTGATAACTTTTTATAGTTAATAGCATAGTCAATAATACGATTTTGTAAACTATCTGTTGATTTTGCTGTTGCTGGAGCAGACATTGTAACAATCGCTTTTGTCGGACGTTCTTCACCAAGCTTTAAAGAGAATATGCCGCCGAGAGAAACACCTGCTACCGCAATTTCATCATAGCCACGATTACGCAATTCATCATAGCCTTCTATAACACTGTCCCACCATTCAGCGGGTTGTGATTGAATTAATAAGTCAGGGCCACCACCATGGCCTTTATATAATGGTGCATGTACTGTATAGTTACGATCCGCTAAATATTTTCCTAAACGTTTTACATCATTTGTATTGCCGGTAAAGCCATGCAGTAATAAAACAGCACGTTTCCCGGATTCAATTGTAAAAGGTTTCGGCGCGATGAGTTTCATTGTCAATTAGACCCCTTTTTTTATGTCAATTTTATATATCTTCAAAAAAATGCTTGAAATTTTAAAATAATTTTGTTATGAAAAGCTCTTGTTATCGACTATTATAAAGGTATTAATATATAAGTACAATTTATTATTTTTATTGTTTCGATGCAAAAAAGTTATGAATGATGTGAGGTATGTAAAATGGAGATTGAACAGCTTCAATATTTCAAAACCGTTGCTACAATGCAACATATGACACGTGCGGCAGAAGTTTTAGCGATTTCCCAACCGGCGTTAAGTAAGTCCATCGCGAACATTGAACAAAATTTGGGAGTACCACTTTTTAACCGCGAAGGAAGATCCATCTATCTGAACCGTTTTGGCGAGCTTTTCTTGCAAAGTGTCAATGTCATTTTGGATGAATACGATCGTATTAAAGAAGAATTTGAAGATATTATCAAACCGGGTTCTGGAGAAGTATCATTTGGCTTTATTCATACACTCGGTATGGAGATTGTGCCGGAACTGATTGCTTCAACAAGTGAGGCATTTCCGAATATGCAATTTTCTTTGACACAGGCGACTTCATTAAGCCTATTAAAGCGGCTTGAAGAAGGAGCCATCGATTTGTGCCTATCGCAAAAAATAGAATCAAAAGTAATTGAAATAGAAACAGAAGAATTATTTGTGGAAGAGCTGTTTGTTATTGTCCCGACAACACATCGATTAGCACAGCAAGATGCTGTCAAATTTGAGGAAGTAAAGAATGAACCATTTATTGCGATTAAAAAGGGGAATTCGCTCCGTCAATTAGTGGATGAGCTTTTTTTAGAGCGGGGCATTGTGTTAAACACAACATTCGCTGCTGAAGAAATGCATACAGTAGCAGGATTTGTCGGTGCGGGAATGGGTATATCCGTAATACCGAATATTAAAGGGCTTGATCATTATAAAGTAAAACGTTTGAAGTTAGATCCGCCCTGCTATCGCTCAGTCTGTGTTTCATGGGCGAAAAATCGTTATTTGCCTCCAGCAGTATCCGAATTTAAACAATACTTACTGGATTATTTTCAGCAAAGAGAAGAGTGAATAATATGGAGCACAATCAATTTAAAACCTGGCTGAAACAACATGAAATCGAGCATGAGAAAAAGTGGCTTGAACGATTTGAATCGGCAATTTATGGGGACGAGCAGGCAATTGTTAATATCGCATTGTTATATAAAGAATATGGACAATATGACGAAATGTACGACTTGCTAGATAAGGCAAGTAAGCGGCAAAATAGTGAAGCTATGTATGAACTAGGAAACTGTTATTTTGAGGGTCTTGGTGAAAAAGGCAGCGAGCATCAGGCGTTCTTACTCTACAAAAGTGCTGCACAATTAGGTCACCGTGCTGCAATGAATAATTTAGCAGATATGTATTTGAACGGTGAAGGAACAACAGTTGACGAACAACAAGCGCTCAGATGGTTCAAGAAAGCTGCGCAATTAGGTGTCGCTGAAGCGATGTTTACACTCGGAATGATGTATGAACAAGGATTGGGAACCGAATGTGATGAATCACAGGCCTTTGCCTATTATTCTCGCAGTGCAGAACAGCAAGATGTCGAGGCAATGTATCGCATTGGTATGATTTATTTTTCAGGAGAACTAGGGCAACAGCAAGATAACGAAAAAGCGTTGGAATGGTTTTTAAAAGCGAGTGAACAGTTTCATGTCGATGCAACATTTAATATCGGCTACTGCTATGAATATGGTTATGGTGTAACCCAAGATAACGAAAAAGCAACCCATTACTATAAAAAGGCAAGTTTACTTGGTGATTTAGAAGCGACAAAAAAAGTTTTAAGCTACTATGAGATGACGGATGCAGCTGAAGCATCCAAGTGGCGGGAAAAGCTAATAGTTCTAAATAACGATATATATGAATAATAATGTGATAGAGACAATAAAAGTTTTAATTTCCTATTTCCCTGTCATAATTTAGACCCATTTCATGGGGAAAAATAGGTTTAATTTTAGTGAGAAATAGGAAATATATTATAAGGGGAAAGTATTAAGAAGGGGGAATTTCCATGTTTATGTTTGCAGTCCATCAATTCTCTTCTGAACACAATGAGGATAGTATTCAAAAACTACAACAAATGCTATTAGAACAGAGAGAGAATCTGACGACGCTATGTACAATCGTTGAATATTTAAAAAGTTATGTCCAAACAGGATTAGATCATAAAGATGTTGTTAAATACAAGCAAAAAATCCAAATGATGACGGATAAACAAATCAAACGTTACAATCAGATTGATGAGCTTATCAATACTAATATTTTGGAATTGAAGAAGGGTAAAACAGCAGATAATACCGCACTTATATATGGTAAAGAAGTTCGGAAAATTGAGTCTGGTGTTCGTACTTTAAAACTGTTTGCGAGCGATGCAGTGAATATGTTAGATCTAAATAAACATTTAGAAAATCGCAGTAGTGAACGTATACGTTATTTTGATAAACGCTCCACGTCTTTGGAAGCAGAAATTATTTCCCTAACAAAGCAACTATCTTATAAATAAATTAAGAGGCCATCCTAACATAGTTTTTTGGTAGGATGGTTTTTCTTATGTGGTTCTATAAATTGTAATACCCCACTGACCATATTTCGCATAAAAAAGTTTATACTTATAAAAGAGAAGCGAACGAAATAGGAGAGAATGGATATGAAAACAGTAGTAGTTGTAGGTGGCGGGATTACCGGGCTATGTACGATGCATTATTTGAAAAATAAAATGCATGAGCAAAATGTGGAAGCACGGTTAATACTGATTGAAAAGAACGCATATTTAGGCGGGAAAATTCATTCCGAAAAGGATAAAGGTTTTATTATGGAAACGGGGGCTGACTCAATTGTAGCTCGCCATCCAGGGGTTTTAGAGCTTGTAAAAGAGCTTGATTTTGAATCAGAGCTTGTCTATAACGAAACAGGAATTTCTTACATTCATACGAATAATGAGCTCCATGCAATTCCGGCAGGATCGACATTCGGTATTCCGATGAGTGTGGAATCACTCATGTCGAGTACGTTAATTTCTGAAGAAGGAAAGAAGAGAGCACTTCAAGATTTAGAAATCCCGAATACTAAATTTACAAAAGAAAGCTCGATCGGTACGTTTTTGGAGTATTTTTTAGGGGAAGAAATTGTCCGCAAGCAAATTGCCCCTGTATTAGCGGGTGTTTATTCAGGCGACTTATATCAATTAAGCCTGGCATCCACATTGCCTTATTTAGTGGACTATAAAAACAAATACGGATCGATTATTAAAGGATTCGAAGCACATCGAGAGCAATTTGAAAAAGCTGCGAATAAGAAGTTTATTTCTTTCCGCTCAGGTTTATCGGCATTGATCGATCGCTTAGAGGAACAGCTGCCGGAAGTTGAATTCATGAAAAATACAGTAACAAAGCAAATCCGTAAAAAAGAAGAGCAATATGAAGTCGTGCTGGAAGAAG
Organism: Solibacillus sp. GQ1; assembly: GCF_059758555.1. NCBI lineage: Bacteria > Bacillati > Bacillota > Bacilli > Caryophanales > Caryophanaceae > Solibacillus > Solibacillus sp. GQ1. The sequence continues at coordinate 23,000 of NZ_JCAXEX010000009.1, forward strand.
AAATAATTTTATCGGATGTTGTTGTATTGGCTGTTCCAAATGAAACAGTACGTCATGTCATACAGGATGACTCACTGGAAGAACAGTTGAAAAAGTTCACGACGGCATCTGCTTTAACGATGTATTTGGGCTTTGATGTACCGGATGATATTTTACCGGCAGATGGTACAGGCTTTATAGTTTCGCATAATAGTGATTTAGTTTGCAATGCGTCAACATGGACGAGCCGTAAATGGAAACATACATCGGCGGAAGGTAATTTACTTGTTCGCCTGTTTTATAAAAATATTAATCCGCGTTATGAAGAGTTGGCTGTTATGTCTGATGAAGAACTTACGAAAGTTGCATTGGAAGATATACGTGTTAGCTTAGGTGTTGAAGCGGAGCCGACAGTCGTCAATGTAACAAAGTGGGTTGACCAAATGCCCCGCTATGATTTGGCGCATAATGAAGCATTATCGGAAGTTATACAGCAGCTGGCAAATGATTACCCGAATGTTCTATTAGCGGGATGTGCCTATTTCGGAGTAGGAATCGGTGCCTGTATTTTAAATGGAAAAAAAACAGCTGAACAAATTATTAGTCGAATTATGTAAAGAAATACTTCATTCGGCTAAAGGGTATTGACGGAAGTATTAGATAACGTTATGATTCATTTAATTATTTTAAAAATTCATATTATTTTCTTATCAAGAGAAGTAGAGGGACTGGCCCGATGAAACTTCAGCAACCAACGTTAAGTCAGGTGCTAAATCCAGTGGCAAATGCCAGAAGATGAGAAGGGATTAAGTTGATAACTATTATGCCTTCTTTTATTTAATGAAAGAAGGCTTTTTTGTATCGTTAATATACTGAAAATACTGTAAATGATGGAGTGAAGGCAATGGGTTTACTTGAAGAATTACAAACACGGGTTTTAACAGCAGACGGGGCAATCGGAACACTTCTTTATTCATATGGATTGGATTATTGTCATGAAGAGATGAATATTGCACGTCCTGATATTATAGAAAAAATTCATAGTGAATATATTGCGGCGGGTGCAGATATTATTCAGACAAATACATACGGAGCCAACCGAATTAAGCTTGCACGTTATGGCTATGAAAATCGTGTTAAGGAGTTTAATGAAGCTGCGTTAAAAATTGCAAAGCGTGCTGCTTCCCTGGATGGACAATATGTGCTGGCGACAATCGGTGGTATTCGTGGAATCCGAAAAAGTGATGCGACATTAGACGAAATTTTAACTGCGTTCCAAGAACAAGCGGAAGTATTACTAGCTGGTGAACCAGATGGATTCTTACTGGAAACGTATTACGATTTTGAAGAATTATCGCATTGTGTCCATCTATTACGTTCTATGACTGATTTACCGATCATTGCCCAAGTGACAATGCAGGAGCCGGGTGTCCTTCAAAATTTAATGTCTTTAAATGAAGCACTTCAGGATTTAGAAAGACTAGGTGCGGATATTGTTGGGAGTAACTGCCGATTAGGTCCTTTCCATACGATTCAGGCATTTGAAGGAGTCAATTTACCGAATAAGGCCTTTCTATCGGCTTACCCAAATGCATCATTATTAGATATTGAAGATGGTCGTGTTGTCTATGAATCGGAAACCGACTATTTCGCACGTGCAGCCGTTGAACTTGTAAACCAAGGAGTCCGTTTAATTGGCGGGTGCTGCGGGACGACACCGAAGCATATTGCAGCCGTAAAAAAACGTTTGGCGAATATGCAGCCAATCGAAACGAAGGAAGAAAAACACAGGTCTACACAATTCGTCCGTATTCCGGAGCCACGTAAACAAGAGCCGCTCCACGAAAAAGCAAAACGTGAACGCTCTGTTATTGTTGAGCTGGATACACCGCGTCACCTGGAAATCGATGGGTTTGTCGAAGGGGCAAAACAGCTGGCAAAAGCGGGAGCCGATGTCATTATGATGGCTGATAACTCACTTGCTTCGCCGCGCATCAGCAATATCGCGATGGCCGCTATTTTAAAAGAGCACGGAATTCGTTCATTGCCGCATTTAACGTGCCGTGACCGAAATTTAATTGGGCTTCAGTCACATTTAATGGGACTTGATGCGTTGGAGCTTCATGATATTCTGGTCGTAACAGGGGACCCGACAAAAGTGGGGGATTTCCCGGGAGCGACGAGCGTATATGATGTTTCGTCAATGGAGCTCATTTCCTTAATTAAGCAGTTAAATAAAGGTGGTTCTTTTACTGGGAAGTCACTCCGTAAACAGGCGAATTTCTCGGTGGCCGCTGCTTTTAATCCGAATGTCCGTGTGTTGGATCGTGCTGTTGCCCGTTTAGAGAAGAAAATCGAGCATGGTGCAGATTACTTTATTTCACAGCCGGTTTATACGAAAGAAAAGATTATCGAAATCTATGAGGCGACTAAGAATTTGGAAACACCGATTTATATCGGGATTATGCCACTTACTTCATCACGCAGCGCGGAATTTTTACATCATGAAGTACCGGGCATTAAATTGTCCGATGAAGTACTTGCGCGTATGGCTGCCTGCGGGGACGACAAGGAAGCATCGGCAGCAGAAGGAATCGCAATTGCGAAAGAGCTGCTCGATACGGCATGCAAATATTTTAATGGTATTTATTTAATTACACCGTTTTTACGCTATGATATGACGCTGGAATTAATGGACTATGTAAAACAATATGATGTGGAAAGTAAAGGAGTTCAGTCGAATGTATAATCACCCAATTCATGAGCAATTACAAAAAAGAATACTTATCATTGATGGTGCCATGGGGACGATGCTTCAGGCAGAAAACCTAACATATGAAGATTTTGGCGGGGAAGACTTAGACGGTTGTAATGAAAACCTGGTACTTACGAGACCCGATGTTTTAGGCAAAATTCACCGTGAATATTTAGCTGCAGGCGCTGATATTATTTGTACAAATACGTTTGGCGGAACACCGCTTGTTCTGGATGAGTATGACCTAGGGGACAAAGCGGTAGAAATTAATAAGCAGGCGGTTGAAATTGCACTAGAAGCAGCGAAGGAGTTTTCGACACCGGAATGGCCGCGCTTTGTCGCAGGTGCAATCGGCCCTACGACAAAAACATTGTCGGTAACAGGCGGTATAACATTTGAAGAGCTGGAAGAAAACTTTTATATCCAGGCAAAAGCACTAATCGAAGCGGGAGCGGATTTGCTTTTAATGGAGACCTCCCAGGATATGCTCAATGTTAAAGCGGGAACGATTGCCATTCACCGTGCATTTAAAGAACTCGGCAAAGAGCTGCCTGTCATGATTTCAGGGACAATTGAGCCAATGGGAACAACGCTTGCCGGGCAATCAATCGAAGCATTTTATATTTCAATCGAGCATATTAAACCATTGTCTGTCGGACTGAACTGTGCGACAGGTCCGGAATTTATGACCGATCATATCCGTTCATTGGCGGAGCTTTCGAACGGCTATATTAGCTGTTATCCGAATGCCGGTTTACCGGACGAGGAAGGCTGCTACCATGAAACGCCGGATTCATTATCGAAAAAACTGCAAGGCTTCGCAGAAAAAGGCTGGTTAAACATCGTCGGCGGCTGCTGTGGTACAACGCCAGCACATATCGCGGCGATCCGTGAAGCTGTAGATGGCTATAAACCGCGTGAGCCGAAAGATGTAACACACGGACATGTCGTATCAGGTATCGAGCCATTGCAATACGACGAATCTATGCGTCCGTTATTTATCGGGGAGCGTACGAATGTTATCGGCTCTCGTAAATTCAAAAACCTGATTGTTGACGGCAAATTTGAAGAAGCTGCGGAAATTGCGCGTGCACAAGTTAAAAACGGGGCACATGTCATCGATATTTGTTTAGCAAACCCTGACCGTGATGAAGTAGAAGATATGAAAAACTTCATGCAGGAAGTTGTGAAAAAAGTTAAAGTGCCGCTAGTTATTGACTCTACAGATGAAAAAGTAATGGAAGTCGCACTGAAGTTTTCACAAGGGAAGGCCATTATTAACTCGATTAACTTGGAAGATGGAGAAGAGCGTTTCGATGCTGTTATGCCACTTGTGAAAAAATATGGGGCTTCGCTTGTTGTCGGTACGATTGATGAAACTGGAATGGCTATTACACGTGAGCAAAAGCTTGAAGTTGCGAAGCGTTCTTATAAGCTCTTAACAGAAAAATGGGGCATGTCAGCAGAAGACATTATCTTTGACCCGTTAATGTTCCCGGTAGGTACAGGTGACGAGCAATATATTGGTGCCGCTGAGGAAACAATCGAAGGAATTCGCCTCATTAAAGAACATTTACCTGGCTGCTTAACGGTGCTCGGTGTAAGTAATGTTTCGTTCGGCTTACCGCCAGTTGGGCGTGAAGTATTGAATGCGGTGTATTTATATCACTGTACACAGGCAGGCCTGGACTATGCGATTGTAAATACTGAAAAACTGGAGCGCTATGCATCGATTCCTGAAGAAGAAATCAAGCTGGCGAACGATTTAATCTTCAATACAAATGATGAAACACTCGCTGTATTTACTGACTTTTACCGTGATAAAAAGAAGGATGCAGTTGTGAAAGAATTGCCGGCGACAGTGGAAGAACGCCTTGCGTATTACATATTGGAAGGTACGAAGGAAGGGTTAATTGAAGATTTAAATGCAGCTCTTGAAAAGTTCGATACACCGCTTGATATTATTAACGGACCATTAATGGCAGGGATGGCGGAAGTCGGCAAGCTGTTTAACGAAAACCAGTTGATTGTAGCGGAAGTGCTACAAAGTGCCGGTGTCATGAAAGCGGCTGTAGCTCATTTAGAGCAGTTTATGGAAAAGGGTGATACGAGCGCCAATAAAGGAACAATGGTATTGGCGACGGTAAAAGGCGATGTCCATGATATCGGGAAAAACCTGGTAGACATTATTTTAAGCAATAACGGCTATCGTGTTGTAGATTTAGGGATTAAAGTAACACCTGCACAGCTGATTGAAACAATTCGAAGAGAAAAACCCGACTTTATCGGCTTGTCAGGTTTACTTGTAAAATCGGCTCAGCAAATGGTCATTACGGCACAAGACTTTAAAGAAGCCGGTATTGATATTCCGATATTAGTAGGAGGCGCGGCATTGTCACGTCGCTTTACTGAGACGAAAATTGCCGATCAGTATGATGGACCGGTAATCTATTCAAAAGATGCAATGCAAGGATTGGAACAGGCGAATCGTTTAATGAATACAAATGAGCGTGATGTATTAATAGAAGAATTGCGTGATGCAAGAGAAAAACGTGTGGAATCGGATGCGAAGCGTGCAGCACGTCCGGCAGTGGCAGTACTAGAAAAGCCGGTTCGAACAGTGGGAGATACCGCTGTTTGGAAGCCGAAAGATCTAGTGCCGCATATTAAGCCGGATTATTCGGTAGCGCATTTACACCCGTATGTGAATATGCGTACATTGATCGGGCATCATTTAGGGCTTAAAGGAAACTTGGAGCAATTGCTTGCAGATCAGGATGACCGCGCAATTTTATTAAACGATTTAGTGAATGGTTATTTAACAAGCGGTGGATTGAGTGCTTCAGGAATGTATCAATTCTTCCCTGCACAATCCGATGGTGATGATGTTGTCGTGTACAGTCCGAAAGATGCAAAAACGGAAATTAAACGCTTTACATTCCCGCGCCAGCAAGCTGCACCATATTTATGTTTATCGGATTATTTAAAGCCGGTTGATAGTGGTGAAATGGACTATATTGCATTAATGGTCGTAACGGCGGGTAAAGGGGTAAGCGAAAAAGCAAAAGAACTGAAACAAGCAGGCAAGTTCTTGGAGAGCCATGCATTACAAGCAACTGCACTTGAACTTGCGGAAGGCTTTGCGGAGCGTATTCACCAGGAAATCCGTGATCAATGGGGCTTCCCGGATGCAACGGACTTTACGATGCGTGACCGATTTGCAGCGAAATACCAAGGACAACGATTTAGCTTTGGCTATCCTGCATGTCCAAATTTGGAAGACCAGGAAAAACTGTTCTCTCTATTGAAACCGGAAAAAATTGGCGTACATTTAACGGAAGGCTTTATGATGGAGCCGGAAGCAAGTGTATCGGCGATTGTGTTTGCTCACCCGGATGCACGCTATTTTAATGTATAATTGATTCAAAAATACCGCTTTACCTTATTTAAGGTAAGGCGGTTTTGCAACCTTTAGGAGGAAAAGATGATGATTCGACGCGCAACAAAAGAAGATATACCGACGATTTTGGAAATATTTAATGATAATATCCTAAACTCCACAGCGATTTACATGTACAAGGAACAAACATTGGAAGACCGCTTAAGATGGTTTGAACAAAAACAGGCTTCAGGTTATCCGCTATTCGTATTTGATGAAGATGGTGAAGTAGCGGGTTATGCAACGTATGGAAGTTTCCGTGATTATCCAGCAAACCTTTATACAGTAGAACATTCAGTATACGTGCATAAAAATCATTATAAAAAAGGGATTGCCAGTAAACTGATGCACGCAATTATAGAGGAAGCAAATACAAAAGGTATAAAGACAATGGTTGGATGTATCGATAAAGAAAACATCGCCAGTATTAAAATACATGAGAAATTCGGTTTTTTATATAGCGGAACAATCCGCAATGCCGGTTATAAATTCGGGAAATGGCTGGATTTAGTGTTTTATCAATTAGATCTGGATGGTCCGGAAAATCCCCGGGAAAGTTAAAGGGTACTCGAGTTGTTACCAGGTCATATGACATCTGTCATAAAAAATATATGATGTTTGAGCGTTTTATCATGTTCGTTCTTTTTATATGATGAGGTTAATAATTTTGTGAAAAGAGGGATCGACACATGGTAAGCACACATGCAGATAAAACAAAGCAGCTGAGAAAAGATGTTGCGCCGTTTGCAAAATCAGAAACGCGACTTAGTATTCAACAAATATTAAATACGCTTGTACCACTTGTATTAATTTGGGGAGCAGGTTATGTATTGCTCCAGTACTCTCCTTGGTATACGGCATTATGTAGTATCCTTGCTTCAGGATTTGTTATTCGTGCATTTATTATTTTCCATGACTGTACACACGGTTCATTCTTCAAAAGCAAAAAGGCGAATGCCATTATCGGAAATATTACAGGTATTGTGACATCGTTCCCTTATGAAAAGTGGAAACGCGAGCATACGATTCACCACGCGACAAGTTCAAACTTGGATAAGCGCGGGATTGGCGATATCGATATGCTGACAGTTGATGAATACCTTGAAAAGTCAAAATTAGGTCGTTTAGGTTATCGTTTATATCGTAACCCGATTGTCCTGTTCGGTTTAGGACCACTATTTATGGTACTTATACTGAATCGTTTCAATCGTAAAGATGCAAAGCGTAAAGAGCGCTTAAACACGTATTTCAATAACATCGCATTATTAGTTATTTGTACAACCCTTATTTTAATATTTGGTTGGTCAACATTCTTATTAGTACATGGTTTAACATTGTTTATTGCAGGTTCATTAGGGATTTGGCTGTTCTATATTCAGCATACTTACGAAGATTCATACTTTGAAGTTGATTCGGAGTGGGATTATGTAAAAGCTGCAGTAGAAGGAAGCTCATACTACAAATTACCGAAAGTACTGCAATGGATTACAGGAAATATCGGATTCCACCACGTACACCATTTGTCACCGCGTGTACCGAACTATAAGCTGGAAGATGCACATGAGTCAATCAAGCCGCTTCAACAGGCAACGACGATTACATTAAAGACAAGCTTAGAATCAATTCGCTACAAATTATACGATGCCGACAATTACCGCTTTATTACATTTAAAGAAGCGGCAGAACTTGAGAGATCGCGTAACCGAACTGTTGCGAACTAACTTTATACAAAAATTAAGGTACCTCAATTTATAGCTTGAGGTACCTGTTTTATTATAGAATATAGGTAAAAAGAGAATCGAGGCAATTATGCAAACATGGTATAGTATCATCCCGAAAAGTCCGATGTTGAGTATTTATATATGGATAATCTTTTGTATTATGCCATTTTTCTTCATTATACAATCGTTCACATTATGGCAGATTATTTTAGGGATCACTTTAATTTTTAGTTATTTCTTGTGTCATTATTTTTCATTCAGTGCTAGACCTGGACTGAAGTATATGTGGATCAGCTTTCAAATGTTGCTGAATATCGCAATGACACTTGTATTTGGCTACGTATATTTGGCATTGTTTACCGCGTTTTTCATCGGTAATATTAAACAGCCAGTTGGGTTTTATATTATGTATGGCTTACATATAGGCTTTACCGTTCTTTCGATTGTCGGGGGTTACTTCATCTTCCTTGACTTATTTTTATCGCAAACACCATTTATTATTATTAATGTGCTGGGTGTTGTGCTGTTGCCGTTTACGCTCTTTTCAAGAACGCGACGGGAAAACCTGGAGGGTGAGCTGGAAACAGCGCGGGAACGTATTTCAGAATTGACGGTTATTGAAGAACGTCAGCGTATTGCACGCGACTTACACGATACACTTGGTCAAAAACTTTCCATGATTGGTTTAAAAAGTGACTTGGCAGCACGACTGGTTGAGAAAAGTCCGGAACAAGCCATTATAGAAATAAAGGATATTCGCCAAACTGCGAGCGTCGCGCTAAAAGAAGTACGTGAGCTTGTAGCCGACATGCGCGCAGTAAGGGTGGAAGAAGAGCTCTATCGTGTGGAACAAATATTAAAAGCTGCACAGATTAAACTGCGGTTAAATGGAGATAAAAGTGAAATCAAAATGCCGATTTTAGCGGAAAATGTTATTAGTATGTGCTTGAAGGAAGCAGTTACAAATATCGTCAAACATAGTAAAGCGACGATTTGCCGTATTAGCTTTTATCAAAGTGATGATGAATTCAAAATGACGATTCAGGATAATGGGGTTGGCTTTGAATACTCCAATACATTACTCGGTGGAAATGGCTTAAAAGGGATGCAGGAGCGTATTGAATTTATCAATGGTTCACTTGAAATAGAGAGCGATGAAGGGACGACGGTCGTGCTGAAAATACCGTTGGCGATCACGCATCAAAAGGGAGAGAACGTGAAATGATTCGAATTGTAATTGCTGAAGATCAAGGAATGCTGCTTGGGGCGATGAAATCATTGCTCAGCATGGAAGAGGATATGGAAGTAGTCGGCCTTGCAAAAAACGGTGAAGAAGCAATTGAAATGGTAACAGAATTAAATCCGGATATTTGTATTATGGATATAGAAATGCCGATCAAAACTGGGCTGGATGCTGCCGAAGCGTTAAGGGGAAGCGAATGTAAAATCATTATTTTAACGACGTTCGCGCGACCAGGTTATTTTGAACGTGCTAGAAAAGCGGGAGTGCGCGGCTATTTATTGAAGGACAGTCCGATTGAGGAGCTTGTCAATTCCATTCGGATCATTATGGATGGGCGTCGCATTTACGCACCGGAGCTAGTGGATTTTGTATATGAAGATGATAGTGAAAACCCGCTCACAGAACGGGAAAGCCAAGTGCTGGAACTTGTTGCGGAAGGGAAAACGACAAAGGAAATTGCCGCAGAACTTTATTTATCGGCAGGTACAGTACGAAACTACATTTCTGTCATACTTGATAAACTTGGTGTAGGTAATCGAATTGAAGCAATCGCACGCTTCAAAGAAAAAGGCTGGAATAAAAAGAAGATGTAATTGAGCCTCAAACTAATTTAAGTACTAAATAAACCCCCTTATTTTGTCTGTGAACAAAATGAGGGGGTTTCTGATTGAGGTAAGCCCTTTATTTCTTTTTCGTTAATCGCCCGAGAAGGTATGCTCCCGCTGCTACTGCCAGTAAAGTGTTTGTCTTTTTATTGAACACTTGTTTAGTGACGAGACTGATGTTTTGTGGACGTTCTGCTAAGCGACGCATGAAATAGCCGTACCAGTCCTTGCCATATGGTACATATACACATACTTGATAGCCTTCGCGTGCAAGTTCCAGCTGCAAGTCTTTACGGAACCCGTAAAGCATTTGGAACTCAAATTTTTCTTTCGGAATATCATATTGCTCAATGTAATACTTCACATGCTTAATAATATTGTGGTCATGTGTGGCAATCGATGTAAAATGTCCGTGCGCTAAATGATATTCAATCAGCTCGATAAAGTTGATATCAATATCAAGTTTATCCTGGTAAGCTACTTCTTCCGATTCTTTATAGGCACCCTTTACAACCCGTAGACGGAAATCCTTAAAGTTTTCAATATCGTCTTTTGCGCGGTGGAAGTATGCTTGAATGACTGTTCCTACATTATTGAACGATTTTGCAAGTTCCTCCACAATATCGAATGAAGGCTGAAGTCGCTTATAATCTTCCATGTCAAAATTGACGAAAATGCCGTATTCATGGGCACGTTCCACAATTTCATATAAATTGTCGTAGCAGAGGTCAATGTCGATATCCAACCCTAGCTGTGAAGGTTTCAAGGAAATGTGTGCATCCAATTCTTCAACCTGAATGGCTTCGATCATAGCTAAGATTTCTTCTTTCGCTTGTGTTGCTTCTGACTCATCAGTAACGTATTCGCCTAAGTTATCAACAGTGCAAGAAATCCCTTGCTCGTTTAATTTACGAATACTTTCGATTACTTCTTCGATAGTTGTCCCTGCAACAACGCTTTGTGCACCCAATTTTAAACCGTATTGCTGCGCTGCATTAGTAAGAGTTTGGTTTTCAGATAATGAAATGAAAAAATCACGTAATGCCATAAAAACATCTCCTTAAAATTCGTCATTTTCTTAAAATTATACCATAGCGCTATTTTCGTAGATTACGAACAGCTGCCTTAATTAATACCCGTTTTAATCTTCTGCATGCGGTTAAACGCTACATTGTTAAAGTGAATACCTTTTCTATCATATGTTGCTCCTTCACTATCAATTTCTATATATTAGGATAATCCTAATGAGTAAAGAAAGCAAAATAACAAGGAGCTGTCTGAAAAAACTTTCAGAACAGCTCCTTGTTGAGTTTATAATTTATTGAAAGAATGGTTCGAAAATGTGTGGGGGAAGGGGGCACACATTTCGCTTTTAGCTCTTGGTAGAGCTTAAAGAATTCGGGAACCCTGTTTTAGTTTTAGACCCGCTATCTTGTAAGTTAGAAGGAGTAGGAACTCTTCCTAAGTTCGTTAGACGTTGGGCAAAACTGTCATTTGATTTTGTAAGACCTTTAAAAGTTTCCTGCATTTCATAAGCGTATGCGCCATGTTCTGCAATATCCAAACCTTGGACTTCTTCTTCGTGTGTAACACGTAGAGGAATAAATACTTTAATAATATATGTTGCAATGGCAACAGTACTCGCAGTCCACGCAATTACTGCGACAACACCTAATGCCTGCACGCCTAGTAATTCAGCACCTCCGCCGTAAAATAGACCGCCACCAGCAGTATCAAATAATCCGACTGCTAACGTACCCCAAATACCAGCTACACCATGTACAGCAACAGCACCAACCGGATCATCCACTTTTAGTTTATGTTCAATAAAGCGGACCGCTTCTACTAACACAACGCCACCAACAGCACCTGCAATAATAGATCCGACAATGCTTAAGTTAGCAGCACCGGCAGTAATACTTACTAAACCAGCTAAAGCACCGTTTAGTGTTAAAGAACCATCAATAAAGCCATAACGAAGACGTGTATAAAATGCAGTAGCAATTACACCAGCAGATGCAGATAAGAAAGTATTTGCAATAACGCCAGGAACTAATGCTGGATCTGCTGCCAATGTTGATGCACCATTAAAGCCATACCAACCTAACCAAAGGATGAAAACACCTAATGCGCCAAGTGGAATGGAGTGACCGGGAATAACGTTTACAACACCTTTAGCATACTTCCCGACACGAGGACCGACGATTGCTGCAACTACTAGAGCTCCAACAGCACCAGTTAAATGTACAACAGTTGAGCCGGCAAAATCGACGAAGCCTAAAGAAGTTAACCAGCCATCACCTTGCCATACCCAATGCCCGACAACTGGATAAATAATTGCTGTCATGATAATGACCAAGGCGATATAGGCCATAATATTTGTACGTTCAGCAACAGCACCTGAAATGATCGTTGCACATGTTGCAGCAAACATTGCCTGGAATACGAAAAATGCGATATCATCTACACCGCTTAATGCAAAACCGGAAGTGCCGATCAATCCGCCGGAGCTTTCACCGAACATAATGGCATATCCGACTGCGAAATAGACAAGACCCCCGATTGAAATTGTTAAAATGTTTTTCATTAAAATATTGACGGCATTTTTAGAGCGTGTAAACCCTGCTTCCACCATCGCGAATCCCGCATGCATGAAGAATACGAAAAACGCCCCAAGCATTACCCAAACTAAGTTAATCGATAATTCCAATGCTTCATTCGTCATTAAAAACTCCTCCTTTTAGGTACACTTTTTTAGTCAATTGCAATTGAGCCAAGCTCTTTTGTGCGTATACGAATTGCCTGCTCTACAGGATAGATAAAGATCTTACCGTCACCAACTTCACCTGTAGAAGCTTCACGCAATAATACATCAATAATCGGTTGAACTTTTGCGTTGTCAACAACCATCTCGAGCTTGAGCTTTTGCGAAAATTCCATTGAGAAAGAGTTTCCGCGGAACAATCCGATTTTTCCCTCTTGTCGCCCAGCTCCGGCAATCTCGGAAATACTTAATCCATCAATTCCTTCAAGAGCTAACCCCTCTCGAACTTGTGCAAACACCTCAGGTCGAATAATCGCTTCAATTTTTTTCATGCTCAACAACTCCTTGTGTTATGTTATCTAACATGATAAATTGAATTTTCGGATAAATCAATAACTAATGTTAGGAAAATTAACATGAATTTTCGATTGGTTTAATCGCATTGTGAGATGATGTCAAAAAAAGGAAGGTGGGATAAGGTTTGTTGGATGGTTGAAATCCGGAAGTTGATTGCCCGACTGAAGTTTCGAAACGTTTTTTATTTAGTCAATTGGGGAAAACTATATAACCAGCACAGCAAAATAAACTGCCATGTAAAAGTAGGTCACATGGAAGAAATAATCTTCATACTTCGAATTAATTGAAGATGGTGTATACTATGACTAAATTATGTTTTGGAAGAAGGGAACTTACGATGAACGATAAGTATGTAGATGATAGTTTTGCTTTGCATACCGATTTATATCAAATTAATATGGCGGAAAGCTATTGGGCAGACGGAATGCATAACCGAAAAGCTATATTTGAGTTGTATTTCAGACAATTGCCGTTCGGGAACGGCTATGCAATTTTTGCTGGTTTGGAGCGCATGCTGAATTATTTAAAAGACTTTCGATTCAGTGAAACGGATATCGCATATTTACGAGATGAACTTCATTATAAAGAAGATTTTATCGAATACTTAAAAACGATTCGTTTTACAGGTTCCGTGTATTCGATGGAGGAAGGTGAACTTGTTTTTGCAAACGAACCGATTGTGCGAATTGAAGCGCCGCTAGTGGAAGCACAGCTGATTGAAACAGCGCTATTGAATATCGTAAACTACCAAACGCTGATTGCGACAAAAGCGAGCCGTATCAAACAAGTTGTTCAGAAAGAAATTGCAATGGAGTTCGGTACACGCCGCGCGCAAGAGATGGATGCAGCTGTTTGGGGAGCTCGTGCCGCAGTAATCGGCGGTTTTGAATCTACTTCAAATGTACGAGCAGGGAAGCTGTTTAATATTCCTGTATCGGGTACACATGCACATGCATTAGTTCAAGCATATAAAAACGATTATGATGCATTCCATTCCTATGCCAAGCGTCATAAAGACTGTGTGTTTTTAGTTGATACGTACAATACATTAAAGTCAGGTGTTCCGACGGCGATCCAAGTAGCAAAAGAACTTGGCGATAAAATTAACTTTATCGGAATTCGTTTAGACAGCGGAGATATTGCCTTTCTTTCAAAGGAATCACGCCGAATGCTTGATGAAGCAGGTTTCCCTGATGCGAAAATTATCGTTTCAAATGACTTGGATGAATATACGATCTTAAACTTAAAAGCGCAAGGTGCCCGAGTGGACATGTGGGGAATTGGTACAAAACTCATTACTGCATATGACCAGCCTGCTCTAGGTGCTGTCTATAAAATGGTTTCCATCGAAAATGATCATGGTGAAATGGAAGATACGATTAAAATTTCAGCTAATGCTGAAAAGGTAACGACACCTGGTTTAAAAAGAGTCTACCGGATTATTAATAAAAAAAGCGGGAAATCAGAAGGGGACTACATTGCGATGGCTGATGAAAATCCTGCTGCTGAAGAACGAATTAAAATGTTCCATCCGGTGCATACATTTATCTCAAAATTCGTAACGAACTTTGAGGCGAAGGAATTACACCGAAAAGTGATTGATAAAGGTGAAGTTGTTTATGAAAATCCAACATTAATGGAAATCCGTCAATATGCGTTCAACAACTTGGATTTACTTTGGGATGAATATAAACGTTCGTTAAATCCCGAGGAATATCCAGTCGATTTAAGTCAAAAATGTTGGGATAATAAAATGCGCAATATCCAAGAAGTGCGCGATATGGTAACAGAACTCGAAGAACGATAAGGAGTGAGGACATTGTCTATGTTGCAAAAACAAATTATTGAAGAGTTAAAAGTACAGCCAACAATCGATGTAGAACAGGAAATCCGTAAGTCTATTGATTTTTTAAAGGAATACGCAAAACATCATCCTTTCTTAAAAGGATTTGTGCTCGGTATTAGCGGTGGCCAAGATTCAACGTTAACGGGTAAGCTAGCACAAATGGCTGTTGATGAACTAAATGAAGAAGCGGGGTCATCCGTTTACTCGTTCTGGGCGGTAAGATTACCTTATGGCAAACAATTCGATGAAAAAGATTGCCAAGATGCACTCGATTTCATTCAGCCTACAGAAGTGTATACAGTTAATATTAAAAATGCTGTGGATGCAAGTGTAAATGCGCTTTTGGAAGCAGGAATTACGTTGAGTGATTTTGCAAAAGGAAATGAAAAAGCACGTGAACGAATGAAAGTTCAATATTCGATTGCAGCATCGAATGATGGTGTCGTACTTGGCACGGATCATGGTGCAGAAGCAGTAACGGGCTTTTATACAAAGTATGGTGATGGTGGCACGGATTTAATGCCGATTTTCCGTTTAAATAAACGCCAAGGTCGTGCCATTTTAAAACATTTAAACTGTCCTGTACATTTATATGAAAAAATTCCGACTGCAGATCTAGAGGAAAACCGACCTGCGTTGCCGGATGAAGTAGCACTTGGTGTTACGTACGAGCAAATTGATGATTATTTAGAAGGCAAGGAAATACCCGAGCAGGCACGTGAGAAGCTTGAAGGGCATTACTTGCGCTCGATGCATAAACGTCATATGCCGATTACAATTTTCGATGATTTCTGGAAACAATAATACACATTAGAACATGATAAATCACCTTACTTCTTTTTGATGAAGTGGGGTGATTTTCCATTTTAAAGGGAAACTAGTTGTGCTCGCATTTTGTTTTCGTTATGCTTAAACTACATGCCAAAGAAGCAACGATTTCAAGTGGGAGGACTATTATGAATGAGCAGATCGAAGGAATAATCAGGAATATTGAAAAAGTGATGATAGGTAAAAGAGAGATTGCCGAGCTAAGTATTGTTTCACTATTAGCAGGAGGGCATGTATTACTGGAAGACGTGCCGGGCGTTGGGAAAACGATGATGGTACGTGCGCTTTCAAAGTCTTTAGGCGCAAGCTTTAAACGTATTCAATTTACACCGGATTTACTACCATCTGATGTAATAGGTGTTTCTATATATAATCCGAAAACATTGCAGTTTGAATTCCGTCCGGGGCCGATTGTCGGCAATATTGTATTAGCGGATGAAATAAACCGTACTTCACCAAAAACACAGGCCGCTTTGTTGGAAAGTATGGAAGAGGGGTCAATTACGGTAGACGGTGAAACAATTCAATTGCCGAAACCGTTTTTTGTAATGGCAACACAAAACCCGATTGAATATGAAGGGACATACCCGCTTCCGGAAGCGCAACTTGACCGTTTTTTACTGAAAATAAAAATGGGCTATCCGACAAAAGAAGAGGAAATCGAAGTGCTGAATCGTGCCGAAAGGTCTGTTCCGATTGATGACCTTTTCCCGGTATTAACAATTGAACAGCTGAACGATTTAAGAGAACAAGTAAAACAAGTACATGTAGAAAATAATATTAAAGAATATATCGTGTCGATCGCACAGCATACACGTCATCATGAAAATGTGTATTTAGGTGTAAGTCCCCGTGCCTCCATCGCATTAATGCGTGCCGCGCAAAGCTATGCCTTTATGAAGGGGAGAGATTATGTCATCCCCGATGATATTCAATATTTAGCGAAATTCGTGTTCGGCCACCGAATTATTTTAAAACCAGAAACACGCTATGAAGGAATTACGGAAGAACGAGTGATTGAAAGTGTTCTGCGTTATGTCCATGTTCCTGTGAAAAGGTATATACCGTAATGAAGGGAATTAAGCAGTTTCTGAAGCATGGCGGGCGTTTAATTACCGTTGTTTCGTTGCTCATTATTACGTATTGTTATGCAATGTTCCAAGGGGGCTTTGTAAGCTGGTTTGTTTTCTTCACGATTCTACCGTTTTTGGTCTATTCAATTTTACTGGCGATTATTCCGATTCGTTTTAAAGAAATATCCCGTACTTTATCGAAGGAACGAATTGAAAGTGGGAGCAATGTACAAGTTACCGTAACATTTCGGAATACGAGCTGGTTTCCGTTTGTTTTCATGATGGTCCGAGAACTGCCGATGAGGGAACAACATTTTGAAAAACCGAATGGAAATGTAACGAAACTATTTTTAGTTGGGTGGAAACGCGAGTTTAAGTGGACTTATGAATTGAAAGAGTTAAAACGCGGGGAGCATCATTTTAGAGGATTGCTGTTTACATGTACGGACTTTTTTGGATGGACAATACGGAATGTTGTAATAAATCACCCGCAGCTATTTTTAGTATATCCGAAAGTATCCGACGTCAATTTATTGCCGATTGGAATGCAATATGACCATGGGACAAGCCAGTCCCGCTATTCTTTAATCAAGGATACAACGGTTGCGACAGGGGTTCGCGAATATGTACCCGGTGACCGCTTTTCCTGGATTCACTGGAAATCATTTGCGAAAAATGGTGAACTGCGCACGAAAGAATTTGAAGATCAAAAATCGCAAAATACCTTTGTGCTAATCGATCGTGCAGTACAGAAGAACTTCGATAATGTTGTCGATTACACAGCGTCTTATATAAATAAAATTGTAAAAAAACAGGGCGATGTTTCACTGTTAAGTGTTGGAGTTGACCGTTATTTTACGCCTATAATTAAAACAGGCAAACAATATGAAAAGGTGCTGCAGCATTTGGCGACAGTTGAACCGGATGCTCAGTTTGGTGTCGAACGTCTGTTATTTGAAGAACAGAAAATGATGAGCCGCTCTATTGTTGTCATAATAACGGGTGAAATGACTCCGGATTTGCAAGAAGTACTGAATGCCGGAACGAAATATGCCCGCAAAATTATATGCTTTGTTGTAAGTGACCAAAAAGATCCGGTTCCACATATAAGCCAAAATAATGAAGTGCATTATATTGGGATGGACGAAATCCAGCGAACGTATTCGGAGGTGAAGCACGCATGAGACGCAGCACAGCCGAAAAAGTAGAACTCGCGATTTTTTATTTTGTTGTTTTTCTGATTTTACGAGAATGGCTAGTGCCGGTTATGGAGTTGACGAACACCGGCTACTTTACGCAATTTGTATTATTCATAGGAATTTGTTTAATTCTAGGTATCTATTCACTGCCTTTTATTATTAACTGGCTCGTTAAATTAGCTTATATTACGTGGTTTATTGTCAGTGTGTATAAAGATGAGGCATTGACGACGATGCAATTTTTATCAGAAGAACTGAAATATAATTTGGATATACTGCTTGCGGGAGAGTGGATTTATGTAAGTGACCCATTCAGGACAAGCCTGTTTTTCATATTAATTTGGATGCTGATTTATTTAATTCAGCATTGGGTAAGTGTGCGCTATAGCATTTATTATTTCCTGGTGCTTACAGTATTTTTCATCGGGACACTCGATACCTTTACGGAATACGATGGCACAACGGCAATAATAAAAGTAATGCTGCTAGGTCTTGTGCTTACATCTTTGCTGTTTATAAAACGGCTTATGCAGGCAGCGGAAATGCAAAAAGACTGGATGAACTACTTGAAGTATGCAACTCCGATTATTATTTTTGTCATGATGGCAGGTATTGTTGCAACACTTATGCCGAAAGCAGAGCCTCAATGGTCGGATCCGGTGCCGTATGTAAAAAGTATAGCGGGTATTGGAGGTAATGGGAGTCAGTCAGTTGCAACAGTTGGTTATGGGGAAAATGATGAGCAACTGGGCGGACCGTTTGCAGGTGACAATACGATTATCTATGAAATAAAAACACCGATCCGTCAATATTGGCGTGTGGAAACAAAGGATGTTTATACGTCTAAAGGTTGGGAACAATCGAGTGATGAGTCTGTACAGTACACGCTCCTGTTATCAGATCCACTGTCGCTTTCAATCGAACCTGGAAACGAAGACCCCCAATCGGTGGAAGTACAGGCTATAAGTGAAGAATATTTGTTTCTGTTACAGGCCTATGGAGTTACTTCTTATGATTTAAACGGGATGCATACCGGGTTGCAGTATAATACAGGCAATGAGAAAATTTTGCCGCTTATCAATAGTGATGTTATAGCGCCTGCATCATATGAAATGACCTTCCAGCAGCCGGAATATAGTTATGTAGCTCTGAAGGAAACATTATCTTCAACTGAAAGTAACCCGCGCTATTTACAGCTTCCGGCTAATTTACCGCAGCGTGTAACTGATTTAGCGCATGAAATTACGGAAATGTATGACAGTGTATATGACAAGGCGCGGGCTATTGAAGGTTATTTTGCGCGTAGTGGTTTTCAATATGATACGAAAAATGTACAAGTACCTTCAGCGGACCAAGATTATGTAGACCAATTTTTATTTGAAACAAGACTTGGCTATTGTGATAACTTCTCTACTTCAATGGTTGTCATGTTGCGCTCAATAGGGATTCAGGCGCGTTGGGTAAAAGGTTTTTCAAGCGGAGAACGGATCGGTGCACAAGACGGTACGTTTACGTATCAGGTGACGAATAATGATGCCCACTCATGGGTTGAAGCGTATATTGACGGTATTGGCTGGATGCCGTTTGAACCGACAATTGGGTTCAGCAATCCGATGAATATTAACTATGACGTTGATTTCGAAGCTCCGGAAGAAGAGCAGTTACCTGAAATGGAAGAACCGGAAGCACCAAAGCCGGAGTTGGAAGAGCAAGATACAACTAAGCAATCAACTAACGGTACAAGTGGAATAGACTGGTCAAAATATAAATGGGTGTTGTACGGGTTACTGGCACTTGTTGTGATCGGGTTAATTATTGCATGGAGAAAACGCGGAAAGTGGCAACCGAAACTTGCTGTCCAAATGAATCGTTCAAAATTAGAAAAAGCGGCAACATTTGAAGAAGCTTACTTTGTATTGTTGAAACAACTGGAGCGCATTCATTTAAAACGAGGGCAAGATGAAACGTTGCAACAGTTTGCAATACGTGTCGATCGACAGTTGGATACGACAAAAATGAGTGAGTTGACGGCGTTTTATGAGCGTCTTATTTATGCGAAAAAGACCGATCAAATGAACACGGCTGAAATGAAAGAAATTTGGGAATATTTAATCAATCGTACGAGTGGTTGATTTTAATGCGACGAAAGAGTAAAATTTAGAAAAATAAATAGTATTGTGCCTTCATATAAGTCTGGTAATATGGTCCAGATGTTTCTACTAAGTTACCCTAAATAACTTATCTATGACGGTGGGTCTCACTATATCCTTATAAGGCATAGTTATACCCACTTGAAGAAGAGATGAAATATGAACGCGTAGAAATTATTTTCTTACGCGTTTTTTTTCTTAATATAGGCCGCAAAAAATTAGAAGAGGTGGAAATAGTGTCAACTCCTTTGTTAAAAGAGCAAGAAAAGATTGTCGTTCTTGATTTCGGTAGTCAGTTCAACCAATTAATCACGCGTCGTATTCGTGAATTCGGTGTATTCTCGGAATTACATCCACATACGATTACTGCTGAAGAAATTAAAGAAATGAATGCAGTAGGTATCGTATTCTCAGGTGGCCCAAACTCTGTATATGATGAATCGGCATTCCATGTAGATCCAGCGATTTTTGAATTAGGTTTACCGATTTTAGGTATTTGTTATGGCATGCAGTTAATGGCCCACACACATGGCGGTAAAGTGGAAGGCGCGGCAACTCGTGAATACGGGAAAGCTGAAATTAACATTACTTCGGATAATAAATTATTTGCGGAATTACCAAAAGATCAAGTTGTATGGATGAGCCATGGTGACCATGTAACAGCAGTGCCAGAAGGTTTTGAAGTAATTGCGACAAGCCCGGCATGTTCGATTGCGGCAATGGCTGATACTTCTCGTAAATTTTATGCAGTACAATTCCACCCGGAAGTACGCCACTCTGTATACGGCAATGACTTACTGAAAAACTTCGTATTCAATGTTTGTGAAGCAAAAGGCGACTGGTCTATGGCAAACTTCATTGAAATCGAAATTGCGAAAATCCGTGAGCAAGTTGGTGACAAGCAAGTACTTTGTGCATTATCAGGCGGCGTTGATTCATCTGTAGTAGCAGTGTTAATCCACAAAGCAATCGGTGACCAATTAACTTGTATGTTCGTGGACCACAACTTAAACCGTAAAGGCGAAGTTGAGCAAGTTATGAAAACTTTCACAGAAGATTTCGATATGAAACTGATCAAAATTGATGCTCGTGAACGTTTCATGAATAAACTTGCCGGTGTTTCTGACCCTGAGCAAAAACGTAAAATTATCGGTAACGAGTTCATCTACGTATTTGATGAAGAATCATCAAAGCTAAAAGATATGGATTTCTTAGCGCAAGGTACGCTTTACACAGATATTATTGAGTCTGGTACAGCAACTGCCCAAACAATTAAATCACACCACAATGTTGGCGGGTTACCGGAAGATATGAAGTTTGAATTAATCGAACCGTTAAATACACTATTCAAAGATGAAGTACGCGCTTTAGGTCTTGAATTAGGTTTACCTGAAGAAGTTGTATGGCGTCAGCCTTTCCCGGGTCCTGGATTAGGTATCCGTGTACTTGGTGAAGTAACAGAAGAAAAACTGGAAATCGTTCGTGAAGCAGACTACATTCTGCGCGAAGAAATCAAAAAAGCTGGTCTTGAACGTGACATTTGGCAATACTTCGCTGTATTACCTGACATCCGTTCAGTAGGTGTAATGGGCGATGGCCGTACGTACGACTACGCAATCGGTATCCGCGGTGTAACATCAATCGACGGCATGACATCTGACTGGGCACGTATCCCATACGATGTATTGGAGAAGATTTCTGTACGTATCGTAAACGAAGTAAAACACGTAAACCGCGTGCTGTATGATATTACTTCTAAGCCACCAGCAACGATCGAGTGGGAATAGTACTGAATAACGCTTAACTATTTACTCTCTTTTAGTTATTTTAATAATAACTAAAAGAGAGTTTTTGATTTTGTGGAAATTGGAATGATGAGATTGTGAATAGATTAATTTAAGGTTTACTTCAGTAAAATGAGGTATATTATATATTGAATAGGTTCTCTGTGAAGACAGGAAAAGTAGGTGAACAAAATGGGAAAATATCAATTGGATAGTAAAGGTAAGGCAGCTGTTACGAAGTATCATGAAAAAAACAAGCCGGCCCAATTCGATAAAAAGCAACAACTTGAAAAATTGCGTGCGCAGTACTTGGAAAAGAAACAGCAACAAAACGATAAATAGGTTGTATGGAAACGTAGAAGGAGTTACATCTTTCTATGTTTTTTTGTGCTCTGATTTCGCCTTACCCTTATTAATAATAAATTATTGTCATAGCAGTGTATCTTTTTCTTTCATTTTTATTACAGAATGTTAAATTTACTATCCTCACGTTTATTATTTAGGAGGAAAGGTATTGTATAGTATGCCAAACAAGTATAGACAGTCGGTATAAAAAAATTAACTTAATAAAACTGGAGGAATGAAACATGGAAACACGTGATAACAAATTATATGGTATTTATGACAATGAAGCGGAATTACAGGCAGAAATGGATCGCCTTCGTACACAAGGCTATGGTGAAGAAGATATGTACATCGTATCTAATCGTGATGATCAACTATCTATGTACCGAAACTCAAAAGGTTACAGCACAAACACGGATGGTTATGATACTGATAATAAAGAAGGTTCTTGGTGGGACCGCTTTAAAGCATTCATGATGGGTGAAGATTTAGTACGTGATCAACACTTTACACAAATGGGCATCTCTGAGGATGAACGAAACCGTTATTATGATGAACTACAGGCAGGGAAATATTTATTGTATGTAGATAGAGACTATGGTACTTATTTTGATGAAGGTACTAAAAATTATGGCGTGAATAATCATTATGAGCGGGATTATGAAAAAACGGATGAAGAACGTTTAGCGCTTCATGAAGAACGCTTGCAAGTAGATAAAAAACGTGTGCAAACAGGTGAGGTGCAAGTCGACAAACATGTAGTCGAAGAGCAGCAAACGATTGAAGTGCCAGTAGAGCATGAAGAAGTCTATGTAGAAAGACGTCCGGTGAATGAGGATACAACACTTAATGCAAATGGGAAACTTCATGACGGAATCAATCATGCCTATG
Organism: Solibacillus sp. GQ1; assembly: GCF_059758555.1. Taxonomy (NCBI): domain Bacteria; kingdom Bacillati; phylum Bacillota; class Bacilli; order Caryophanales; family Caryophanaceae; genus Solibacillus; species Solibacillus sp. GQ1. Next base: position 45,979 of record NZ_JCAXEX010000009.1, read on the forward strand.
AAGAAGGGGGTAAAATCCATATCCCGGTAACAGAAGAACAAGTGGATGTTACGAAAAAAGATGTCGTTACGGAGGAAATCGTAGTCGGCAAACGAAAAGTGACTGATACGGAAACTGTTTCTGACACGGTTCGCCGTGAAGAAGCGGACGTTAAGGATACGACCCATACTACAAATCATTTAAATGATTTGGACCATTTGGATAATGATCCGTTAAAACGAACAAACCGCGGATTATAAAATAGTCATAAAAAATAGGAAGCCTGTTTTACACAGGCTTCCTTGTTTTATATGTTAGTTTATATTCTAGTAAGTAGTTTTAGGTTTAAATTATTCTTCAACAGTGGCTTTTTCGCGAGTTTTCCACTCGATTCCACTAGTAACACATCCAAAAGTAACAATTATTAAAAGTACAAATAATGTGTTATGTAACCAATAGGGCATTCAAACCCCTCCTTTAATATTCTGTGTTTCTTTTTATTATTTTAACATATTAAAGGTGAATACACTTGTTTTTAGATTGTTAGCTATTATTATTTTTATTTATTTGTACAAAAAATGTCACAATTATAAATAAGAAAAATGCGATTAATAAAAGACTACCACCCACAATGAAGAACACCATGTTCATTGTTTCATTTGTATCTAACGGGTTTAAATAATGCAGCCACATTCCTATACATAAACCAAAAGCACCAATCATACCTAAAATACTTTGGATTTTAACAAAAATCAGCTTCCGGACAGGTACTGAATAATAGAAAATCCCCCACGCAAAAACCGATAACCAACCTACCAATACAAAGTGTGCGTGTACTGGACGTAAAGCATAGTTCATGTTACCGCTCATGATTGATCCGATGAATACACCGATAAAACCTGAAACAGCCGCAAAGCGAATTAAATGCATTGCCCATTTTCGTTGTTGTTGCAAAAAAATCCCCCCTCTATTTGTTTATACTTTACTATAAAGGAGCAATATAACATCTCTATAAACTTTCTATAAAATAATTATTAGGCTAACAAATCGAGCACGTTATGTTGGTGGAAATCTGCGATAATCTCTTGTGGTAACAATGTGAGCAGTTCATCTTTTGTCGCCCATAAATAGTGTAGATGTTCATTGGATAAAGTAATTTGCTCCTCTTTTGTATCGCATAAGAAAGTGAGCAGGACAATTTGTCGCGTTTTACTCGTGTGGAATGTTGTTGAAAACAACTGATTCTTTACAGTGATATTCAATCCAACTTCTTCTAAAAATTCCCTCTTCAGTGCAATTTCAAATGACTCGCCAAAATGCAGATTTCCTCCGACAGTCTCCCATGTGCCAGCACCAACTTCTTCAATCTGTGAGCGCTGCACGATCAGTATTTTATTATTTTTAACAAGAACTCCTTTTACCACTACCTTAATTTCATTCAATTTGAATTCCCCAATTCAGTATAAATATAGTGAAACTTTGATTAGACTTTTTTGTATTCCAAGTTTAATAATAACAAATATAGACACAAGAGAAGAAGTAAATGACTAATTTATGGATGTTTTTACGAACTATGAATTAAAATTCATAAAAAATGTTCGGAAATAGCTTGTAATTCAAAAAATGAAATGATATATTACAAACGTAAATTAAATACGTCGTCGTATAATGTCGGGAATAAGGCCCGTGAGTTTCTACCGAATCACCGTAAATGATTCGACTACGATTTATAAATAAGTAACATCACTACTATAATAGGAGTGTAATATACTTATTTTCCTTAAATCGTGGACATGCGGCATTTATGCTTTGCATGTCTTTTTTGTTTTTAAGGTTAAGTGTTCTTTAGATGTTGAAGACGACAACACGGAGGAAAATTTCATTATGAAAAAGTATTTCGAGTTCGATAAACTTGGAACTAATTATCGCCGGGAGATTTTAGGTGGCTTTACAACATTCTTGGCAATGGCTTACATTTTAGTAGTAAACCCTAGCATTTTAACGCTATCTGATATTGAAGGTTTACCAGATGCACTCCGCATGGATTACGGTGCAGTATTTGTGGCAACAGCTGTTTCAGCAGCAATTGGATGTTTCATCATGGGGATTGTCGCAAGATATCCTTTAGCTTTAGCGCCAGGTCTGGGCTTAAACGCATTCTTTGCTTACACGGTTGTATTAACAAACGGAAGCCCTTGGCAACACGCTTTGGCCGCAGTATTTGTATCAGGTGTATTCTTCTTATTATTAACGGTTACAGGATTACGTGAAAAATTAATCAACGCCATCCCAATGGAACTTAAAATTGCTGTTGGTGCTGGTATCGGCTTATTCGTTTCGTTCATCGGTTTAAAAAACGCGGGCATTATCGTTGCGAGTGAGGCAACAGTAGTCGGTTTAGGTAACTTACACGATGCTGAAGTATTGTTAGCGATTTTTGGTATTCTTCTTACAGTAATTTTCTTAGTGCGTGGAATGAAGGCCGGCGTATTTATTGCGATGGCTATTACTGCAATCGTAGGTATGGTCATTGGGTTAGTTGATTTACCATCCCAAGTTGTTTCAGCACCACCAAGTGTAGAGCCTACTTTCGGTAAATTATTCTCAGCATTCACTGATCCTGAGTTCTATTCGCTCACAATGATATCGGTTATTTTATCATTCTTGTTCGTAGACTTCTTTGACAACGCAGGTACTTTAATGGCTGTTGCCAACCAAGCAGGATTTGTTAAAAATAATAAATTACCTCGTGCAGGTAAAGCATTAATTTCAGATTCAATCGCTTCTATTTCAGGTTCGATCTTTGGTACATCAACAGTAACATCTTATGTAGAATCTTCAGCAGGGGTTGGAGCAGGCGCACGTACAGGTTTCGCTTCAATCATTACAGGTATCTGTTTCTTGCTGGCGCTATTCTTATCACCAGTATTAAGTGTTGTAACAAACGCAGTTACTGCACCGGCATTAATTGTCGTAGGTATTTTAATGGTATCTTCACTTGGACAAATTGAGTGGAATAAATTCGAAGTAGCTGTACCAGCATTCTTCACAATGTTAATGATGCCGTTAACATCATCAATCGCAACAGGTCTTGCAGTAGGTTTCGTGTTCTACCCATTAACAATGGTGTTAAAAGGAAAAGCAAAAGAAGTAAACCCGATTATGTATATTTTCGCAGTACTCTTCCTGATTTATTTAGGTACTGTCGGTTCAATGTAAAATCATTCACCAGTCAACTATTGTTGGCTGGTTTTTTTATTTTTGCAGGAAAATATAATTGGGGAATCGAACTGAATATTAAAGGGGGAGAGGTTAATGGTTATTAAAATAGAAGAAGCAAAGGAACAACACTATATAGAAGTAAATCGTTTAGTAAGGCAAGGCCATGACGATCATGTAAAGGGGGACAATACGGTGTTCCGTGAAGTGGAGAGTGTTATGCCAGAAGAATATTATTTGGAATTGCTTGAGCAAGAGCAAAGTACCGTATTAATAGCACGGGAGGAAAATAAAATAATAGGCTTTGCTGTCATCAGTATAGAAGCTTCTCCGGATTTCCCTTCATTAGTTCATAGGAGGTTTGCATACATTCATGATTTTGGTATAGATCAGTCAGAAAAACGGAAAGGAATTGGAACGCTATTATTTGAAGCTTGTTTAAAGTGGGCAAAAGAAATGAACGTGAATGAGGTAGAGTTAAATGTATGGGAGTTCAATGAAGAAGCCATTGCATTTTACAAAAAACATTCTATGAAAACAATCAGCAGGAAAATGAGATTGGCTATTCAATAGTTATTTCTTTAGGAAAAGTAATTTATTTTCAGGTGACAAGTAAATTAACTTTACTCTATATATAATAGGAAGAAACTCAATTTAAGTTAGAGAGCAAAAATCAGAAAATTTTTTCTTTAAATAAAGGGTTGCATAATCCTTTGTGTGGGGTGTATAGTTAATCACGTTGCTGCGAAACAAACGCAAACAACACAAACGAAAAAACAAATTTTAATAAAGTTGTTGACAAACATAAACAACGCTGTTAAAATTTAAACAGTCGCACAAACGACTGACACA